>CAWHQL010000006.1:0-552414 GCA_963831515.1 uncultured Alphaproteobacteria bacterium
GGCTCAACCGAAGACTGGTTATTGCTTTCATTGGTCTCCTCTTTTGATCAGCCGTTCGCGAGTTTTCGTTTTCCTGCAACACGCGAGACCATGAGGGGGATATACTGACGGTCGAACGCAGTTTACGGCTCAATCATTGCGCGACCCTAGCCCATGTTAGAAATTTCGTACGGGCTAACGAAGAAGGGATAATCGATGAACCTTGATCTCACGACGATTTTGGTGATCGCGGGCGCCATCATTGCGGGCGTTGTGCTGTCGAGATTTATGCGCGCAAGGTCGAAATAGAGCGGGTACCGAAAGTCGGAGCTAAGACCCGCGCTAGACTAACGCTCTAAACGTTTGTTGGTTGACCCTTCATCTCGCGAGAACGTCGAGACTTAGAGCGAATATGAAAACCAAGACGATGAGAGCTAGAACGGTGATGCACCGCGCATAAGGCGGTTGTCCGCGCACAAAGTTAAACGGTTGCCTGCTTGCGCTTCCGGCGCCATCCCAGCAGACCTAATGCGCCGAGGCCGGTTGCAAAAAGTGGGAGTGCTGTCGGGAGAGGTGTTTCGGCGGTGTCCAACACTGGTGTCAGTGTAAAGCTAAGCGTTTGGACATTGTTGGATATACAGTCGGACGTGCAAAGATCAAATCTGAAGCCGTTGCCCACTGGTACCGCTCGCAATGTGAAATCTGTAAAAATCCCCAGCAACGAATCCGTGTGCAGACGGATTCCATTCTCGTCGATGAAGGGGAATGTCGAAAAAAGAAGGTTGTCCGCGCCGAAACCAACGGGCAAACCGGTCAAACTCACTGGATATTTAAACAAACCGACTGGTGGTCCAAAATTATACGAAAGGAACCCTGTCCCAGTAATGTCGGTGATCAATGTCCCGCTTGAAGGATAAGGACCGGGAGCGCTGGTCGTTGTAATTAGGATATCGATACTGTCGCCAAAGTTATTGGATAAATTGTCGGAAAATTGCAGCTCAACGGTGGACGCAGCAGCCGGCCATGTAGTCATTCCCAACGCAATACAGCCAAAGAAGACCGAAAGAAGATACTTTTTCATGGTCGCCCCACCACAAAAAAACAACGTCACCTAATAATCAAGCGGGTCGATCCTCCCCTGTCAAATGTCCGCTTTACCCCCGAAAGCAGACATTCACGGATGTCCGCTAAGGGCCAGAAACCAGCACAGCTTCGCTGGACGCAAGTTAGACAGATCAGAAATGGCGTTTGAGATGGTGGGCGGTGACGGACTCGAACCGCCGACATCCTGCGTGTAAAGCAGGCGCTCTACCAACTGAGCTAACCGCCCTCACCGCTCGTTTATCGCTAACCAAGGCCGCGACGCAAGCGTCGCAAAACTTTCCGCAGGCCCATGCGAAAACGGCGCCTTTCGGCGCCGTTTTCTATCCTGTTTTAGCGCGCTAGTGCGCGGTCAGTCCGGAGCCGTCCTCGTCGGCCGCCGGCTCGGCGGCGGCCGCGTCGGCCGCCAGCTTCGCACTCGCCTCATCCCACTCGATCGGCTCGGGCTTGCGCACAAGAGCGCGCTCAAGCACCTCGTCCATGCGGGTCACCGGAACAATCTCCAGGCCCTTTTTGATCGTGTCGGAGATTTCCACCAGATCCTTGGCGTTCTCCTCGGGGATCAGCACGGTTTTCATGCCGCCGCGCGCCGCAGCCAGCAGCTTCTCCTTGAGGCCACCGATCGGCAGCACACGGCCGCGCAACGTGATTTCACCGGTCATTGCAACGTCGCGACGCACCGGAATGCCGGTCATCACCGAGACGATTGCCGTGACCATCGCCACGCCGGCGGAAGGCCCATCCTTCGGCGTCGCGCCTTCCGGCACGTGCACGTGGATGTCGCGCTTGTCGAACCACGGAGGCTCGATGCCGAAAGCGACCGCCCGCGAGCGCACGTACGACGCCGCCGCAGAGATCGATTCCTTCATGACGTCGCGCAGATTGCCCGTGACGGTCATTCTGCCCTTGCCCGGCATCATGGCGCCTTCAATGGTCAGCAACTCGCCGCCCACGTCGGTCCATGCCAGTCCGGTCACGACGCCAACCAGGTCCTCCGCTTCGATCTCGCCATAGCGATACTTGGGCACACCCAGGTAGTCGCCGAGGCTCGTGGCGGTAACTGCGATCGACTTCTTCTTCGAAGTCATCAGCTCCTTCACCGCCTTGCGGATCAACGTGGAGAGCTCGCGCTCGAGATTGCGCACGCCTGCTTCCCGCGTGTAACGGCGGATCATGGTCAGCAGGGCCTCGTTGTCGATCGACCATTCCTCGGGCTTGAGGCCGTGTTTCGCGATCGCATGCGGTATCAGGTGCTTGCGCGCGATCTCGACCTTTTCGTCCTCGGTGTAGCCGGCGATACGAATGATCTCCATGCGGTCCATCAAGGGCGGCGGAATGTTGAGCGTATTCGCCGTGGTGATGAACATCACGTTGGAGAGATCGTAGTCGACCTCGAGATAGTGATCGTTGAACGTGTGGTTCTGCTCAGGGTCCAGCACCTCGAGCAAAGCCGACGACGGGTCGCCACGGAAATCGGCGCCCATCTTGTCAACCTCGTCCAGCAGGAAAAGCGGGTTCGAGGTCTTGGCCTTGCGCATCGACTGGATGACCTTTCCGGGCATCGAGCCGATATAGGTGCGTCGGTGACCGCGGATCTCCGCCTCGTCACGAACACCACCGAGCGATACGCGAACGAATTCGCGGCCGGTCGCCTTGGCGATCGACTTGCCGAGCGAGGTCTTGCCCACGCCGGGAGGCCCGACGAGACAGAGGATCGGTCCGGTCAACTTGTTGGCCCGCTGCTGGACCGCGAGATACTCGACGATGCGTTCCTTGACCTTCTCCAGGCCATAGTGATCGGCGTCGAGAATCTGCTCGGCCAGATTCAGGTCCTTTTTGACCTTGCTCTTCTTGTTCCACGGAATCGAAACAAGCCAGTCGAGATAGTTGCGCACGACCGTTGCCTCGGCAGACATCGGCGACATCTGACGCAGCTTCTTGAGTTCGTGCGTGGCCTTCTCCCGAGCTTCCTTCGAGAGCTTGGTCTTCTTGATCTTGTCTTCCAGCTCCTGGAGTTCGTCGCGACCTTCCTCGTCGCCGAGCTCCTTCTGGATCGCCTTCATCTGTTCGTTGAGGTAGTACTCGCGCTGAGTCTTCTCCATTTGCCGCTTCACGCGGGTGCGGATGCGCTTTTCCACCTGCAGGACGGAAATTTCGCTTTCCATCAGCCCGAGCACCTTTTCAAGGCGCTGGGTAACGGACGGCGTCTCCAGGATCTCCTGCTTGTCGGAAATCTTGACGGCGAGATGCGAAGCGACCGTGTCGGCGAGTTTGGCGTAGTCCTCGATCTGCTGGATCACGCCGACCACTTCGGGCGACACTTTCTTGTTGAGCTTCACATAGTTTTCGAATTCGTTGACGACCGAACGCGCCATGGCTTCCGCCTCGACGCGGTCTCCCGTGTCGTCGGCAATCGCGGTGGCGTCGGCTTCGTAGTAGTCGACCCGATCCGTATATTTGAGAACCTTCGCGCGCGTAGCGCCTTCGACCAGCACCTTCACGGTACCGTCGGGCAGCTTCAGCAGCTGCAGTACGCTCGCCAGGGTCCCGACTTCGAAGATCGCGTCGGTTGCCGGATCGTCGTCTGAGGCATTCTTTTGCGTCGCAAGCAGTATGAAGGTGTCGGACCGCATCACCTCTTCCAGCGCCTTGATCGACTTTTCACGGCCGACGAAGAGCGGAACGATCATGTGCGGAAACACCACGATGTCGCGCAGCGGCAAAACCGGGTAGGCCCGGGTTTCGCCAGGTTGCAGCTGGGGTCGTGGTTTGTTCGTCATTGCCATTGTCCTTTTGTTGTGCCCCTGCCGATTGACCCGCTGGTGCGGCATCGCGCGGCAGTGCCGGTAGGAGGACCGAGGAGACGCAAGGCGGGATGCCCCGCGTGTCTTAAGTTAAAATCGAAGAACTCTCGCCCAGTCGGTAGTCAGATACGACGTTTCGTACGTCACTTCTCTTCGGACACTATACGTATGGCGAGGGTAAACCCTGCGCAAGAAGCCCCGCTTTTTTCCAGTTAAAGCGAGTCCCACGCAGGTAACAACCCCACAATTGGGGGGAATCAGTAGCCAATTCCGGGAAAATTTACGCCCGCGGGTACTGGGATCAGGCGCTCGCGCCACCGGCCTCAGCCGTCCTGTCGCTTCGATCCGCATAGATATAGAGCGGCCGGGCTGTTCCTTCGACGACCTCCTTGGAGATCACGACCTCCTCGACCCCTTCCAGGCTCGGCAAATCGAACATGGTGTCGAGCAGGATGCCTTCCATGATGGAGCGCAGGCCGCGCGCGCCCGTCTTGCGGTCGATCGCCTTGCGGGCGATGGCGCCCAGCGCTTCCTCGGCAAGCGTCAGATCGATCGATTCCATCTCGAACAGCCGCTGGTATTGCTTGACCAGCGCGTTCTTCGGCTCGACCAGAATCTTCTTCAGCGACGCCTCATCGAGATCCTCGAGCGTCGCGACGACCGGCAGACGACCCACGAATTCCGGGATCAACCCATACTTCAGCAGGTCTTCGGGCTCGACCTCGCGGAAGATTTCGCCTTGCTTGCGGTCTTCCGGAGCCACGACCTTGGCGCCGAACCCGATCGAGGTGGACCGGCCGCGCGCGGAAATGATCTTCTCGAGACCCGCGAACGCGCCGCCGCACACGAACAGGATGTTCGTCGTGTCGACCTGCAGGAACTCCTGCTGCGGATGCTTGCGGCCGCCCTGCGGAGGCACAGATGCGATTGTGCCTTCCATGATCTTCAAGAGCGCCTGCTGCACGCCCTCGCCCGAAACGTCGCGGGTGATCGAGGGGTTGTCGGATTTGCGCGAAATCTTGTCGATTTCGTCGATGTAAACGATGCCACGTTGCGCGCGCTCGACGTTGTAGTCGGCCGCCTGCAGCAACTTCAGAATGATATTTTCGACGTCCTCGCCGACATAGCCGGCTTCGGTCAAAGTCGTCGCATCCGCCATCGTGAACGGCACATCGAGGATGCGCGCGAGCGTCTGCGCCAGCAGCGTCTTGCCCGAACCGGTCGGACCGATCAGCAGGATATTCGACTTCGCAAGTTCGACGTCGTTGTGCTTGGCCTGATGGTTGAGGCGCTTGTAGTGGTTGTGAACCGCGACGGACAAAACCTTCTTTGCGTGATCCTGGCCGATCACGTAATCGTCGAGAACCTTGCGGATTTCCTTCGGCGTCGGAATTCCGTCGCGCGACTTCACCAACGAGGATTTATTCTCCTCGCGGATGATGTCCATGCAGAGTTCAACGCATTCGTCGCAGATGAAAACGGTCGGCCCGGCAATGAGCTTGCGCACTTCGTGCTGGCTCTTGCCGCAGAACGAGCAGTAGAGAGTGTTCTTGGAATCGCTGCCGCCGACTTTGCTCATTCAATTCTCCGTCACGCTTCCGTAGTCTTCCAGCAACCAAGCAATTTTCGCACCGGATTTCCAGCACGGCGGGCCTTACCTCGGAGGGCCTGCACTCCGTTACTCCCCCAGCACCTTAAGCGAAGCATGCTAACGACGTGATAATCAAGATTCTATTAACGATAATGCCGCACTCACAGCCGCGAAAGCGCCCGCTTCGAGTCAAATTCAAGGACGGTCTGGAACCGCCTGCAGGACCGTTCAGGCGGGCTTGGGTGGCATCTCCTCGGGGCGCTTATCGATCACCTTGTCGACCAGGCCGAAGTCCCTGGCGGCTTCGGCTGTGAGAAAATAGTCACGCTCGAGCGCATCTTCGATCTTCTTCAGCGACTGGCCGGTATGCTTCACGTAAATTTCGTTCAGGCGCTTCTTCAGGTTCAAAATCTCCTGCGCGTGCAGCATGATGTCGGTGGCCTGCCCCTGGAACCCGCCCGACGGCTGGTGCACCATGATACGGGCATTCGGCAGCGCAAAACGTTGATCCTTGGCGCCGGCCGCCAGCAGCAGCGAGCCCATTGAGGCGGCCTGCCCCACGCAGAGCGTCGACACCGGCGGCCGAACGAATTGCATGGTGTCATAGATCGCCATACCGGAGGTCACCACGCCACCCGGCGAGTTGATGTACATCGAGATTTCTTTTTTCGGATTCTCGGCCTCAAGAAACAGCAGTTGCGCCACCACCAGAGTGGCCACGCCGTCCTCGATCGGACCGGTGATGAAGATGATTCTCTCCTTCAGGAGCCGCGAGTAAATGTCATAGGCCCGCTCGCCACGATTGGTTTGCTCCACCACCATGGGCACCAGATAGTTCATGTAGGTATCGTGGGGATCTCTCATTTCGTCTCCTTGACGCGAATCGTACCGGTAAGACTAGCCGTGCCGGTGCGTCCGGTGATCTATTTTCGCAAAGGCCGTTGCGCAATGCCCCCGCACGTCAGCTCGCCGAATCATCGTCCTTGTAGAGTTCTTCCCGTGAGACCTTGCTTTCGGTCACGCCGGCAAGCTCGAGCAGGAAATCAACCACCTTTTCCTCGAAGATCGGCGCTCGCAGGGCGGCAACCGCCTGTGGATTCTGGCGGTAATAGTCCCACACGCGCTGCTCCTGACCGGCAAACTGACGCGCACGCTCCATCACGGCGCGGCTCAGCTCTTCCTCAGTCACAGATATGTTGTTCTTCTCGCCGATTTCGGCAAGTACCAGACCTAACCTGACCCGGCGTTCCGCGATCGCGCGGTATTCCGCCTTGGCTTTCTCCTCGGTCGTGCCCTCGTCCGCGAAAGTCTTGTGCTCGGTTTCCAGTTCGGAGAGCACCGACTTCCAGACCCGGTCGAACTCTTCCTCGACGAGCGTCGGCGGAGGCTCGAATTTGTGCATCTTGTCGAGATCATCGAGCAAACCGCGCTTAAGCTTCTGGCGTGACATGCCCGTATGCTCGCGTGCGATGTTGTCTTTCACCGCATCGCGGAGCTTTGCGAGCGATTCGAGACCAAGCGATTGCGCAAAGGCGTCATCCGCAACAACCGTGCCTGGCGTTTCGACGGACTTCGCAGTGACCACGAACTCTGCATCTTTGCCGGCGAGTTCCTGCTTCATGTAGTGCTTGGGAAAAGTGACCTTCAGCGTGCGGGTCTCCCCGCTGGTGACCCCGATGAGCTGATCCTCGAAGCCCGGAATAAACGTGTTTGATCCGATCAGCACAGCTGCGTCGTCGCCCGAACCGCCTTCGAACGGCGCGCCGTCGATCGTGCCCGCAAAGGAGATCATCACACGATCGTCCTTCGCTGCCTGCTCGCCCGATGCACGCATCGTATAGGGCCTGTTCTGCTGGACGATGCGCTCGAGCGCCTGGTCGACTTCGGTGTCGGTGACATCCGCGGTCAGTTTCGTCAGTTTGATGGTTTTAAAATCGCCGAGCGCGATCGGCGGCACGATTTCGAGTGCCATCGTGTAGTTGAGATCAGTCTTGCCAGCGATCAGTTGTTCGATCGCGCTTTCCTCTGTCGGGAGCGTGACCTTCGGGTCGGCGGCGAGCTTGAAGCCGTGCTCGCTGACAATCTGGCTGTTCGTGTCGCGAACGGTCGCCTCGATCACCTCGGCCATCGCCGATCGGCCATACATGCGCTTGAGGTGCGTGACCGGCACCTTGCCGGGACGGAATCCGTTGATGCGGACTCGGTCCTTCAACTCATCAAGGCGCGCGTTGACCTTGGCATCCAGTTCGGCGGCAGGAACGACGACCTTGTATTCGCGCTTCAGGCCTTCGGACAGCGTTTCAGTTACTTGCATCGGACACACTTTTTTCTCTGCTTGCACTCACGTCGCAGCGGTTCACCATGAACCGAACGCGCCGCTTGTGTCGGAATACGGGCGGACCCGCACTTTTCCCTAATCGCATCGGCCTCTTTGTTGGTGCGGGCGGAGGGACTCGAACCCCCACACCTTGCGGCGGCAGGACCTAAACCTGCTGCGTCTACCAATTCCGCCACGCCCGCAGAGGTCAAAATTACGGACGGTTCGCGCCGCAATCCCGGCACGGCTTAACGCGACGGTACCCGCCAAGGCAAGACTTAACCGCCAGCTATCTCACTGGCACCGCTGTAGTTAAGCCTTCGGCGTCAGTGGCGCAGCTCCGACCCCGCGCCCCGCCAGCAGGCGCCTGTAAACGCGCGGGAGCATGTCGGGCAGATCCTCGGCGATCAGCCCCGGACCGAATTCGGCCGCCGCATCCCCATGCAGCCAGACGCCCGCACTGGCCGCCCCGAACGCTGGCATGCCCTGCGCGATCAGGCCGCCAATAATGCCTGCGAGGACGTCCCCCGAGCCTGCGGTCGCCAAACTGGGCGGGCCGTTTTCAGCGATGGTGGCCCTCCGGTCAGGTGCTGCCACGACCGTATCAGCGCCTTTATAGACGACGACAGCCCCACAAAATTCGGCGGCTAGGCGCGTTTTCTCAAGCTTCGAATTAGATTTATGATCTTCATATATCTTTCTGAAAAGACGTGAAAATTCGCCTTCGTGGGGCGTCAGAACAACATTCCCTCGGCGCTTCCGGATGGCATCGGCCAGGCCGTCCGCATGGTCGGCAAAGCTCGTGAGCGCATCGGCGTCCAGCACCACGGCAGCGTGGCTGGCGAGGGCCGCCAGGACCTGCTCCCGCATCTGGGGCCCAACGCCACCCCCGGGGCCGAGAACGACCGCATTTCGGCGCCTGTCTCCCAAAAACTCACCCAGTTCGGCCGCACCATCGACCGGACGAACCATTACGGCCAGGCTTTCGGCAGCATTGATGGCAAGGGCCTCTCGTGGGCTGGCAATGGTCACCAGGCCCGCGCCCGCGCGCAACGCGCCCCGTGCCGCCAGGCGCGCCGCGCCTGTCGTCGACGCCCCGCCCGAAACGACCACCGTGTGACCGCGTGAATATTTGTGACCCTGCGAGTCAGGACGGGGGAAAGCCTCGCCCCAAAACGCCGGCGCATTGGCAAAGGTCTGCGGCTTGATCTTGTCGAGCACACTTTCCGGAATTCCGATGTCCGCAACCTCGACAATTCCGCACTGCAGGCGCCCAGGGAGCAGGAGATGACCGGTCTTGCGGCGGAAGAACGTCACCGTGAGCGAAGCGGTCACGGCGACGCTCATGATCGCGCCGGTCGTTCCGTTGACCCCGCTCGGCAGATCGACGGCGACAATCGGCACGCCCGAAGCATTCATCGCTTCAATCGCTGCCCGTGGCAGCCCTTCGACCTCCCGGTCGAGACCCGCCCCGAACAACGCATCGACGACGGCATCGCAGTTCGACAGAGACCCCGGCAAGCCTTCTTCGACCGGGCCGCTCCAGCGACCTGCTGCCTGCGCCGCGTCGCCCTTCAGTTTCGTGCGATCGCCAGCGAAACAGAGACGCACCTTGTGACCGCGCTCGACGAGATGGCGGGCGGCGACAAATCCGTCACCACCGTTATTGCCCGGGCCTGCCACGACGACGATGCGCGGCACCTGCAGCCGGGCGGTCGCTTCGGCCACGGCCCGCCCGGCATTTTCCATGAGCGTCATGCCGGGAGTGCCGGCGCCGATCGTCAGGCTGTCCGCCTCGGACATCTCGTCAGTCGTGAGCAATTCGAGCATCGCCACGGAACCTAACGGCCGCTCTTGCGCCAAACAATTCGAAGCCATCAGCGCGCGGCACTTGCTGTTGGCGTCTGGTTAAAATCTAGTCAGTCTGCTTAAGTTGTAGGCGTCGAACATTAGGCAAGGTCCTGACCAACCTGTACCTGTCCATTAAACCATTGTGTTTAATGGGATTTTTGTGCGGCCTTGGCTTGGCATGGGTCCTGCAAACCGCTAGCGCGGCTCGACCGATCAGTCCCGGAGAGCTGGGGGCAAGGACATTCAATGAAAAAAATCGAAGCCATCATCAAACCCTTCAAGCTCGACGAGGTGAAGGAAGCGCTGCAGGAGGTAGGTCTACAGGGGATAACCGTAACCGAGGCCAAGGGCTTCGGGCGACAGAAAGGACACACCGAGCTATACCGCGGCGCCGAATACGTGGTCGATTTTCTCCCCAAAGTAAAAATCGAAATCGTTCTCGGCGACGACATGGTTGAAAAAGCGATCGATGCGATCCGGCGCGCGGCTCAAACTGGCCGGATTGGTGACGGGAAAATTTTCGTTTCCAACATCGAAGAAGCCATTCGGATCAGGACCGGGGAATCCGGAATTGATGCAATCTGACCCGCGGGCAAAAGGCCACGCGGGTAATTTCATGAAAACAAGGGGGAATGCAGTCCCATGACGACAGCTAAAGAAGTCATGAAGATGATTAAGGACAACGACGTGAAATACGTCGATTTCCGATTTACCGACCCGCGCGGCAAGTGGCAGCACGTCACCTTCGACGTCACGATGATCGAAGAAGACACCTTTGCCGAAGGCCAGATGTTCGACGGCTCATCAATCTCCGGATGGAAGGCGATCAACGAGTTGGACATGAATTTGATGCCGGACCCGGCAACAGCCTGTATCGATCCGTTCTTTGCAGAGACGACGCTATCGCTGGTCTGCGACGTGCTCGAGCCGACAACCGGCGAGCCGTACAACCGTGACCCGCGCGGCATCGCCAAGAAGGCCGAAGGCATGGTCAAGGCGTCGGGCGTCGGCGATACCATCTTCTTCGGTCCGGAAGCCGAATTCTTCGTGTTCGACGACGTCAAATACGCGGCCGAACCCTACAACACGGGTTTCCGGCTCGACTCGATCGAGCTGCCGACCAATTCGTCGACCGAATACGAAGGCGGCAATCTCGGCCACCGTATCGGAATCAAGAAAGGTTACTTCCCGGTGCCGCCGCAGGACTCGGCGCAGGACATGCGCAGCGAGATGCTCGCGGCGATGGCCAAGATGGGCGTCAAGGTCGAGAAACACCATCACGAAGTGGCCTCCGCCCAGCATGAGCTCGGCATGAAGTTCTCGCCGCTCGTGCAGATGGCCGACCAGATGATGATCTACAAGTACTGCATCCAGCAGGTCGCGCAGATCTACGGCAAGACCGCAACGTTCATGCCTAAGCCGGTCTACGGCGATAACGGCTCCGGGATGCACTGCCACCAATCAATCTGGAAGAGCGGCAAGCCGATATTCGCAGGCAATAAGTACGCCGACCTGTCGGAAATCTGCCTGTCCTACATCGCAGGTATCATCAAGCACGCGAAGGCCATCAACGCCTTCACGAATCCGACCACCAACTCATACAAGCGGTTGGTGCCGGGCTTCGAAGCGCCGGTGTTGCTCGCATACTCCGCACGCAACCGTTCGGCCTCGTGCCGCATCCCCTACACGACCAATCCCAAGGCCAAGCGCGTCGAAGTGCGCTTTCCGGACCCGCTTGCCAATCCGTATCTCGCGTTTGCGGCGATGCTCATGGCCGGTCTCGACGGGGTCAAGAACAAGCTTGATCCGGGCGCCGCGATCGACAAGGACCTCTACGATCTGCCGGCGGCGGAACTGAAGAAGATCCCGACGGTGTGCGGCTCCCTGCGCCAGGCCCTTGGCGAATTGGACAAGGATCGTGAGTTCCTGAAGGCCGGCGGAGTCTTCGATGACGATTTCATCGACTCCTACATAGACCTCAAGATGCAGGAAGTGATCCGCTTCGAGCACACCCCGCATCCGATCGAATTCGAGATGTACTACTCATCGTAAGGAATTCCTCCAAGCCATCGCGCAAGTCTGCGATGCAACTTAGGGCGCCCCGCAAGGGCGCCCTTTTTTCTCGCCGGGAATTGGTCAGACGATCAGGAAGGCAACGACGGCAAGGCCGGCGGCGATACCCGCCGCGGTGACCAGCATGTGCCTGCGGCGCCGTTTGGGCCCGTAAACGCCGGCGGCACGGCGGGCGGCGATCAGGGCAGCGTCAAATTCGGCCGAATTCGCGTACTCGCAGGCCAATGCTGCACCCGCCCGCTCGGCACAGACCTCAAGCGAGAGCGGATCGGGATGAATCTGAGAACGCCACATCGGCGCATGTTAACGCCGACACAGTAAATGAGAGGTTGCGATCGCGGCCAGTAGGCCGTCAGACGCCGACTTCTTCAGGCAGCGGTATTGCGCTGCGATAGCGGAAGGAGGCCCTCCGGCGACACCTGACGCGCACGCCGCACTGCGGCAATCATGCGCGTGCGGTCGTTGGCGATATCCTCGTCGGCGATGTGGACCGTGTTCCGACCGGCGTGCTTGGCGCGGTAGAGAGCTGCGTCGGTCCGCGCGATGAGACCATCGATTGCCGTGACCGGCTCGTGCGAAACCGCTGCCCCGATGCTGACCGTGGCACCGATCGCGTGCGACGCGACGATCGCGCCGGCCGCCTCAAAGCTGGAGCGCACACGTTCGGCGATCTTGGTTGCGCTCTCGAGGCCACCCGGGACGATCGCGACGAATTCCTCGCCGCCGAAACGGCCAATGATGTCGTCGGCGCGCGTACTTGCCCGCACCACCTGGCCGAACAGACGCAGGATCTCGTCGCCTGCGGTATGGCCAAAGCTATCATTGATCGACTTGAAGTGATCGAGATCGAACATCAGCATCGCCACCGGCTCGTTATGCTTGGCTTGCAGCGCGCACAGCGCGAGCGCGTTTTCGAAGAAGGCGCCACGGTTGAACAGGCCGGTCAGGTGATCGGTGCACGCAGCAGTACGGTAAACATGCACATGATGGTCCTTGACCATCAGCATCACGATGAAGGCAGTGCCCACTGCATAGATGATCGCTTCAAGCGTAAACACCGTGAGCCACGCAGCATTGTGATCGACCGGCAAGAAGGCATGCATGGCCAGCGGCACGAGAAAGATTCCCGCGTGCAGGCACGGCACGACAACGGCTGCAGCGCGCGAATATCGCGTCCTGCGCCGCTCGCGCCAGAGCTCGAACGCGATGAAAAACGTGTAGACCGGTACGATCAGGGCGCCGACGATCTGCCCATTTCCATTTTCCAGAACGCCCGGAATTTGACCGATGCCCAACCAGAGAGCTGCGCCAATGAACGTCGCGGCGGGCAGAACGCGCCGGCCTTGAAACAATCGCACGCCGTTCCAGACCATTCCGCAGGCGAGAAAAATCAACGCACCTGGCACGACCGGCGGCAATTCGATTAACGGTGTCGGCATGCTGGCCAGCGCCATTCCCGAAGCGCCGATCAGATAGGCAGAGCCCCACCAGGCCAGCGCACGGACATTGCGTTGCTGCATCCAGTCGATAATAAGAAAAACGCCAAGCAAGCCGGCAATGCAGACGGCCACCAACGACAGCGTCGGCAAATCCAGATTGGACGTTTGCACGTTAACCGCCAGGACCATAAAGCCCACTCTTGCTCGCCGGCCGGCGCGCGCAT
Source organism: uncultured Alphaproteobacteria bacterium (assembly GCA_963831515.1). GTDB lineage: Bacteria > Pseudomonadota > Alphaproteobacteria > Rhizobiales > Xanthobacteraceae > Pseudolabrys. The sequence goes on from CAWHQL010000006.1 coordinate 13,380, forward strand.
CGCACCGGTCCGTATGCCGCAACATAGCGCTATGACTGTAGGAATCCGTTGCGCAATTCAGCAGGCTTCGACGAAAGACTTCCTCGAATTGTAATCAACTGGCGAAATCAATGTTGAGGATCACCCGCGCCGCAGCCGCCAAGCGCAGGCAGTTTCACGGTTAGCGAATTCGATAAAATTTGAAGCAATCGCAACGGCGCAAACAAGAAAGGCGCGCCAAACGGCGCGCCTTTTACAATGTGTAGAATGAGTACAGCTAGCGCTTCGAGAACTGGAACGAGCGCCGCGCCTTTGCCCGGCCGTACTTTTTGCGTTCGACCACGCGCGAGTTCTCGGGTCAGGAACCCGCCGCGCTTGAGTGCGCTGCGCAATTCAGGCTCGAAATACGTCAGGGCCTTTGCCAAACCGTGGCGTACCGCTCCGGCCTGGCCCGACAGGCCGCCGCCGGAGACCGTGCAAGTGACGTCATATTGCCCGCCGCGATTGGCCGCGATCAGCGGCTGCTGGATCAGCATGCGCAGCACAGGCCGCGCGAAGAACACTTCCACCGCTTTAGTGTTGACGAGGATCTTTCCCGAGCCGGGCTTTATCCAGACGCGCGCCACAGCGTTTTTGCGCTTGCCGGTCGCATAAGCGCGGCCCTGAGGGTCGACCTTCTTCTCGTATTTCGGCGCTTCCGGAGCGGCCGGTTTGAGGGTCGCCAAACCTTCAAGCGATTGCATTGTCTCGGCCACGGTCAGACACTCCTCACGTTCTTGCGATTTATCGCTGCAACATCGAGCTTTTCTGGCTTCTGCGCCTCGTGCGGATGTTCCGCACCCGGATAGACGCGCAAGTTTCCAAACTGAACCCGGCCCAGCGGCCCACGCGGCAGCATGCGTTCAACCGCCTTCTCGACGATGCGCTCGGGGAAACGCCCCTCCAAGATCGCTTTCGCCGTGCGTTCTTTGATGCCGCCGATGTAGCCGGTGTGGTGGTGATAGACCTTCTTCTCACGCTTCCGCCCAGTCAACACGGCCTTGGCGGCATTGATGACGATGACATTGTCCCCGTCGTCGACATGCGGCGTATATGATGGCTTGTGCTTTCCACGCAGGCGCAGCGCCACGATGGATGCAAGGCGGCCGACCACGAGCCCGGTGGCGTCGATGGTCACCCATTTCTTTTCAATGTCGGCAGCCTTGGCCGAGTAAGTGTTCATGATCTTTCCCTGAGAAATCGAGCGTGTCCCAGCCGCGAAATCGCTCGCTATGTAGCCGACGCAGTTCGCTCCGGTCAACGCTCTTGCTTGAATAATAATCTCTGATAAATCAGATACTTACATTTATGGTAATTAGTTACCCGCAGCTAAATCGACGGGATGGAATAGGTCGACGTGACGTGGGCCACCGGGTCACCCTCGCCGTCCGAGTAAATGGCGACCTCACCAACGACCAGCCGCTTTCCCACCTTCAGTAGTTTGCATTCGGCGATCAGATCTCCCCTTCCCGGCTTGCGCAGGAAATTGATGTTGAGATTTGTCGTGACCGCCATCGGAATGGGACCGGCCACGGAGAAGACCGCGACATACATCGCGAAATCGGCAAGCTCCATCATGGTCGGCCCCGAAATGGTGCCGCCCGGCCGGACGGAGTCCTCCTGAAAGTGCCGCTTTACGCGGATATTTCCGTAGTCGACGCGCTCGATGGAGAGCCCGCGGCCAGGATGAAAGAACTGAGGAAATTCATCGCGAAGCAGCTGCCCGATTTCATCGGCATTCATCGCCGGAGCCGGCATACGGTGCCTCCCTGCCGGTCGATCCGGCGCCTTGGTCTTAGACGGCACCGCTCCGACGTCAACCCAGCAGGTCAAGCCTTGCCGTGAAGGCGCGGAGCTCTTTTCCTAGCCTTGCATGGGCTTGGTGTGGGATTAAGGTTCGATCGGAATTGACCTTGAAATGCCCATGAATGTTCCGAAAGCCAACGTGACGACCGAAGGACCCGCGCTCTTGCGCGAGCGTGACAAGGATGTTGCGATCCTCGTTCTCAATCGCCCGCAAACGCGCAACAGCCTCACCGAGGAAATGCTGACCGCGCTGTCCGCCGCGCTAACCGACATTGCGGCAGACAGAACAGTTCGGACCGTCGTCGTTGCAGCAAATGGCCCGACTTTCTGCGCCGGTCACGATCTCAAGGAACTCACCAGCCGTCGCCGCGACGCGGATGGCGGGCGCGCTTACTTTCGCTACATCATGACGATGTGCAGCGCGATGATGCAGCAGGTCGTGAATTTGCCGCAGCCGGCCATTGCGGCCGTGCAAGGCATGGCGACCGCGGCAGGATGTCAGCTTGTGGCGAGCTGCGACCTGGCCGTCGCTTCCGTCGATGCGAAATTTGCAACGCCTGGAGTCGACATTGGCCTGTTCTGTTCAACTCCGATGGTGGCCCTGTCGCGCAACGTCTCGCGCAAGCATGCGATGGAGATGCTTCTGACCGGGGACGCCGCTTCCGCCGATGACGCTTATCGTATGGGCCTCGTCAATCGCGTCGTTCCATCCGGGAAAGAACGTGACGAAGCCTTGGCCTTCGCCCGCAAGATCGCCAGCAAATCGAGCCACACCGTAAAAATAGGCAAAGAGGGCTTTTACCGGCAGGCGGAAATGAGCCTCGCTCGCGCCTACGAATATGTGTCCGAAGTGATGGTTGAAAATCTGATGGCACGCGACGCGGAGGAAGGCCTGAAAGCCTTCATCGACAAGCGCGAACCTAAATGGGAAGACCGCTAGGCCGGTCAATATGGGAGATCGACCGAGAGCCATCGGCGTCCCGATGGCTCTCTTGTTCTTTTGGTCGCAGTCTATGCCGCCGTTTCAGGCGATAAACGATACGTTTTCGCGAACTTCGATTTCGTCTGGCCTCTCCGCAGGCCGCCCAGTGCTCGGCAATTGCAGCACGGTCGCGTGCTGCCCTTCACAAAGATCGGTCACCAGCACGATCTTTCCATCCGGAAACTCGAGCGCATCGTGATGCGCCGCCGGACGGTTCATATTGACCTGCCGAAAGCGGGCAACCTTGTGAGGGGATTTCCGGGTGGGCAAGAAACGGAACGAGGCGTCGCACTCGACCTCTTTTTCGAATGCGACCTCTGTCCCGGGAAGGAGACATACGGCAACGCGCGGCTGACTCGGATCTGCGAAGCCGCGCGTGATGGCATTGGGGAATTGTGTCGAGACCAGTTTGTCACCGACCTTCGCCGGTCGGGACGCTACATCGTGCAGACTGTAGTCACACATAGAACGCCTCCTGTTTGTGCACAACCTAGGCGGCGCCCCTCAGCTTTCTGGATCGCAGCAAAGCAGCGTGACCTTCTTATGTCGACTGCGACCGCAATCCTGCCCAAATCAAACGCGGCCCTACCGTGAGCAACAGCGAGACGCTATCTTTGTTCCGGAGACGAAGATTACGAACAGGCTGATCGACGAAAGTCCGATGAACAACGCAACGCGAGTCTTCACGCCGGCTGCGCAGCAGGCACAAGCCGAACGCGGATCGTCCAAGGCATACGAGCGGCGCATAGCTGAGGGCTTCCCCGATCGCGTGACGGCAGAGCTCGCCAAGTTTATCGCCGAACAGGATACCGCTTTCCTCGCCACCGCGACCGCCGAAGGCGCGCCATATCTTCAGCACCGCGGGGGACCGAAGGGCTTCATCAAGGTGATCGACGACAGAACGCTCGGCTTTGCCGATTACCGAGGCAACCGGCAATACATTACGCTCGCCAATCTCTCCGAGAACGACCGGGCCTTTCTGTTCTTGCTCGACCCCGCGCGACGCCAGCGCATAAAACTCTGGGGCCGCGCCCGCGTGGTTGAAAACGATCCTGCCCTTATTGAGCGTCTTTTCGACGAAGGCTATAAGGCGCGCCCCGAGCGCGTTATCCTGTTCACGATTGAAGCCTGGGACGTGAACTGCTCCGCCCACATCGTGACACGCTTTACCGAAGACGAGATCGAGGAGGCCTTTGCCGCGGTGCGGGACAAGATCGCCGAACTGGAGACGGAAAACGCAGGTCTGCGCGCCGCCCTCGCCAAACAACCGGCTTCGTCGTCTGAATGAACCACGACACCTATCCCGACAATTTCATCCGCGGCATTCTCAACACGGTGAAGACCATTGCCATGGTCGGCATTTCACCGAAGGAGAACAGGCCGAGCTATTTCGCATTCAAATATCTGCTTGAGCGCGGCTACCACATGATCCCGGTCAATCCGGGGCAGACCGGCAAGTCGATCCTCAACCAAAAGGTCTACGGAAGGCTGTCCGACATTCCCGAGCCGGTCGACATGGTCGATATTTTTCGTGCCTCCGAACACGTCCTGCCCGTCGTTGAGGAGGCTCTGACGCTCAGGCCAAAGCCGCAGGTCATCTGGATGCAACTCACGATACGAAACGACGAAGCCGCCCGGCTCGCCGAGGCTGCGGGGCTGAAAGTCGTCATGGACCGCTGCCCGAAGATCGAATACGGCCGCCTGTCATCCGAGATTTCATGGCTAGGCGTGAATTCGCGGACGCTTTCCTCAAAACGCGCCCAAAACCTGGGCACTGGAGTCCAGCGCATGAGCCTCGGTGAAACGAATAAAAAGGGCGACAATTAGAGCAACCGGCGCGCCTTGACGGCGCCGCTATCGGCCCTCTCTAATCATCACAACTTAGGCGCGGGCATCGAATGCCCGCTTTTGACATTCGGGTGACCTATGCCAGACGCCGAACGCACTCCGGGCTTTGCGACACTGTCGATCCACGCCGGCGCCAAACCCGATCCGACCACAGGCGCCCGCGTGACGCCGATCTACCAGACGACGTCGTTCGTATTCGACGACGTCGATCATGCCGCGGCCCTGTTCGGTCTGCAGACCTTCGGCAACATCTATACGCGCATTGGCAATCCGACCTGCGCCGTACTTGAAGAGCGAGTGGCAGCGCTTGAGGGCGGCACCGCCGGCCTTGCCGTCGCCTCCGGGCACGCGTCGCAGGTGATCGTGATGCATGCGTTGATGACGCCCGGTGACGAACTCATCGCATCGAAAAAACTTTATGGCGGCTCGATCAACCAGTTCAATCACTCGTTCAAGAATTTCGGCTGGAACGTTGTCTGGGCCGACCCCGATGATCTCTCCTCATTCGAGAAGGCCGTTACAGCAAAAACAAAATGCATCTTTATCGAGTTGATCGCCAACCCGGGTGGTGTCATTACCGATATCGAGGCCATCGCAAAAATCGCGCGCAAGGCGGGCGTGCCGCTGATCGTCGATAACACGCTGGCGACGCCCTACTTGTGCAAACCGATCGACTACGGCGCCGACATCATCGTGCATTCGCTCACCAAGTTTCTTGGCGGCCACGGCAATTCGATCGGCGGGCTTATCGTCGATGGTGGCACCTTCAATTGGTCACGCGACAAGAGATATCCGATGCTTTCGGAACCGCGGCCTGAATATCAAGGCATCATCCTGCACGAGACTTTCGGCAACTTCGCTTTTGCGATCGCCTGTCGCGTGCTCGGGCTGCGCGACCTCGGTCCGGCTTTGTCGCCATTCAACGCCTTCCTGGTGATCACCGGCATCGAGACCCTGCCATTGCGCATGCAGCGCCATTGCGACAACGCGCTGGTCGTTGCCGAATGGCTGTCCAAGCGTTCCGAGGTCGCATGGGTCAGTTATCCGGGGCTGCCCGGCGACAAGTATCACAAGCTCGCGAAGAAATATTCGCCGAAAGGCGCGGGAGCGGTCTTCACCTTCGGACTAAAGGGCGGCTACGACGCGGGTGTAAGACTCGTGTCCAACGTCAAGCTTTTCTCGCATCTGGCGAACATCGGCGATACGCGCTCTTTGATCATTCATCCCGCCTCGACAACGCATCGTCAGTTGTCCGACGCGCAAAAGGTGCAAGCGGGTGCGGGACCGGACGTTGTGCGACTGTCGATAGGTCTCGAGGATCCGGAGGACATCATTGCCGACCTCGAACACGGTCTGAAGGCAAAGTAAGACGTTTACCCCTTGCCGAGCGTTCGGGTCACATAGTCACGAATATAGGCAAGCGTCGCCGGCGCGGCCCAGATTTCGGTAACCGCGTCGTCGGTCGTCTTGCCGCTTTTTTGCAGGCGCTCGACCACCGGCTGACGAATTTGCATTTTCGTCTGCGCGAAGGCCGCCGGCGATAGCAAAGCCAGCTCCTGCGCCACCGCCATTGCATCGTCCATGAGGTCTGCCGGCTCGGCCAATTCATCGACCCAACCGCGCTTCAAGGCTTCATCCGTCGCATAGGTCGCGCCTGACAGCGTGAACTCCGGCAAATACCGGGGTGGAACGGCCGAGCGCACGATCTCAAAAGCCAATGCAGGGAATGGCACGCCGACGAGAATTTCCGTCACGCCGATGCGGCCTGCCTCCCGCGCCATGATCCGTCGATCGGCACAACATGCGAGCACACAGCCGCCCGCGATCGCGTGACCATTGATGGCCGCGACCACCGGTTTTGGATGGAAAAATACCGCCTCATAGAGGCGATGAAGCGCAGGCAAAAACTTGCGAATATAGTCAGCGCCCCCGCCGGCCAGTCGCTTAAGATCGACGCCGGCGCTGAAAATCTTGCCTTGGCCGGTGAGAACGACCGCCTTTTCGCCGGACGTGCGCAGCTCCTTAAAACGCGTGGCCAGCGCATCGCAAAACTCGATATCGAGCGCGTTGGCTTTGCCATGGGTCAGCGTCAGCACGGCAATTCCGTCAACGGTATCGCTTTTGATCATGCGCTTTGCTCCGCCGGGCTCGATCGAGGCAACAGAAACGTCAATCGGTGCGACAGGCCTTCAGCATGCACCACCGCGATCGTGAAAACGATGATTGCCAGTACCTGATGCGCGAGCGCCAGAGGAATTGGCGCCTGATGCAGAAGCGTGACAATACCGAGACCGGCTTGCAGCGTCACCGCGCCGGCAAGCACCACGGCGCCGGCGAATGCGCGCTTCGCGCGCCAGGCATCGTAGGCGTGCAATATCGCCAGCAGCCAAATGACATAAGCGACCATGCGGTGCTGAAACTGCACGGTGAGCGTGTTTTCGAAAAGATTGCGCCAGGCTGGTTCGATGAACCACAGCCGTTGCGCGAGACGGTACGAAGGACCCATCGATCGTCGGCCACGTGTTGTAGACGAGACCCGCATCGAGACCGGCAACCAGCGCGCCGAGATAGATCTGAAACAGCAGCAGAAACGCTATCGCCGATGCAGCCAAGCGTACTCGCGCCGGCACCCCGATTGACGCCCACGGCACCAGTTGCTGCGCGGTCCAGACGATCGCCCCATAGATCGCGGTGGCGAGCGTAAGGTGAAATGCCAGACGGTATTGCGAGACACTTACGCCTTGCGCTAGTCCTGAGGACACCATCCACCAGCCAACCGCACCGAGCGCTGCGCCCGCGGCAAAAATGCTCCACAACCGGACGCGCAATCTCGGTGGAATTGTGCCGCGCGCCAGGAACACGAGAAACGGCAGGAGGAAAACCGCGCCCGTCAGTCTCGCCAGAACCCGATGCGACCATTCCCACCAGTAGATCGTCTTGAAGGCCTCAAGGCTCATGCCGCGGTTGAGCTCCCGATATTGCGGAATGGTTTGGTATTTGCCGAATTCGGTGCGCCATTCGTCTTCGGAAAGCGGAGGCAATACGCCGGTGATCGGTTTCCACTCGACAATCGACAGACCGGATTCGGTCAATCGCGTTGCGCCGCCGACAATCAGGGTGAGAAAGATCATCGCGGCCGCCGCCAGCAGCCACAGCCGCACTGCGCGCAGTTGGATTTCGGACGCTTTGGCCGGCTCGTGCATAAGTGTCTGCTTGCAGGGATTGGCGCGGACCATATAGTTATGGGCCTGCATTCGCAATTGAGAGCGACGAAGGGCGACCATGTCTATTCGCGCGCGTAAATTTATCGGCACGATCGCCCTGCTCGTTCTCGTGTCCGTGTGGGCCTTGCTGGCAATGGCCCTTGCGCAATCGGTGTTGACCAACATCAACGGGTTTGTGGCAACGCTCTTTTATATTGTGGCAGGCCTTGGCTGGGTGCTGCCGGCAATGCCTCTCATCAGCTGGATGGCGCGGCCGGATAACCCGGGAACCTAGGCCGCGTTGACGCGCCGGAACCGGTTCGCGAAGGCCGTCCCTGCCCCCGACATCAGAGACCTTGAGGTAACGCTGCTGCTGGTATTCGCCGCTCACGGGAATTCTCGGCAGCGCGGTCAGATGATCGAGATGCGCCTTGAAGAGTACGCCAGGCCGCGTTGTCACGGCGGTCTTGAAGCCAAGCTCAGCCGCAATCCGAAATTCGCGCGGACCGGTAGAGGCCGGGTCGCCCACGGGATAGGCCAGATGTTCCGGCCGCTGTCCCAGCGCGGCCTCAATGACCGCCCGGCTCATTTCCATTTCGGCGCGGACGGTTTTCTCGCTCGGCACTTTCTTGAGGATCATGTGATTGACGGTGTGCGCACCGATCGTGCAAAGCGGATTGGCCGCAAGATCAGCAAGCTCCGACCAGTCCATGCACAGCTCGCGGCACAAATCCGCAAGATCGAGGCTATAGGTCGCACATAAATCGCGCACTGCGCGCCGTATCTCCTCGTCCGTCTTCATACTGAGCAGATAGCGGTATACCGCGTCGTAGAGTTCCCTCTTCTCGCCGATTGTCGCACTTTCGAAATACTGGTCCTTGCCGTTGATCACCATGCCGACCCGGGTGTTCTGTGCGATCACCGTTTCCAGCGCGATCCACCACAATTCGCCGATGCGATCCGGAAAGCCGGTCGCGACATACATCGCGAACGGCAGTTCATATTTTCGCAGCAAGCGGATAAGCCCAGCGCAGGAAATCCTTGTAGCCATCTTCAAATGTCAGGCAGACGAACCGTCGTTTGAAATCGTCCTCGATGAAACGCCGATGCATCTCATTGAGGGAAATGACATCGATGCGTGCGCGGGCAAGACGTCGCAGAAGCCGGCCGAGAAATTCGGGGGTGACTTCCAGGTGCCGGTTCGGCTGAAACGCCGAGGAACGCTGGGGCCGCACATGATGCAGCGTCAGGATTGCACCAACGCCGCCGACCAGCGGACGCATCCAATGGTGCATGCCGCTGAAGTAAAGCGTCTCCAGCCCGCTGCGGATAATCGTCTTCTTCAACTTTGCGAAGCTCCCCGACGCACGCCAGTCAACTTACTATTGGTGAGCTATATTGAGAAATCTTTGCAAAGCTGTGGCGAGAAACGTCCGTTCCGATGAACCGGAGGCGAAGGTTGCGTCCCGACAAGCGCGTCCCTATAGTCCGCGCCGTTCCGGTCGGGGCGTGGCGCAGCCCGGTTAGCGCACTTGTCTGGGGGACAAGGGGTCGTGGGTTCAAATCCCGCCGCCCCGACCAAACAGACCCCAACAAATTCTGCGCTTTGTCGCGCTACTACAATCTCACGTCGCAAACGGGTGATTACTCAGGCGCATAGCTGCGGTGGCTGAGATCCACTTGAGCAGTGGGCGGCGGGACTTGTGCTGCACCATTCTGCTGTGGCCGCGCTGCCGGCCGACGTTGGGCGCGCAGGCTGTGACGATGACGAACACTCGCCGATTTGGTGACCGCCGGGGCGCGAGGAGGTTCCGCAGCGGGCGGTACGCTCGCAAGGCCGATCGCAACTGGTTCTTTTGCGCTAATCGATCCGGTCGCCAGTTGATCGTCCGAGATCGTCGACTTGTGTTGCTCCAGCGTCACTTGCCGTTGCAGGAGCGCTTCGACCTGGTCTTGGATCCGCTTCTGCTCGAGAACCTGCTGGTTCGTGGTGCGGTCGAACTCCGCGCGCAAGTCAGCAATTCGCTTCTCATAACTCGCTTGCATTCCAGCCATCTGCTGGGTGTCGTCTTTGCGTAACCCAAAATAGGCGGCCGCGGCGATCGAGCACACGGTCGTGACGATCAGCACGGACCAGACAATTGACCTGCGAAGGCCCGACCCTTGCGACGGGCGTGGCGTGCGGCTTGGTTGACGACGGCGTGTTACCGAAGAAGACATCGACGCTCCCTGCCGGTTCGGCCATTTCGAGCGGCCGGCAAGCCCGACGTTCAATCCGATTATCCGATTCGGCAGCGCACGACTGCAGGGTGATGTGGATAACACGACAGATTTTTAACGGACATTGCTTGTTGCGGTGCAAATGCCCGCCGATGACCCAAAGCGGACACAGGCTACCTCCTCCATGCTAGATTGACGCCGACCAGTTACTCAGCGTGAGGCGACAGATGAGGCGCCGTGAATTTATCGGTCTTGTATGTGGTGCAGCAACGGCATGGCCGATGTTGGCGCGCGCGCAGCAATCTGTACCGGTGATCGGTGTTATCGGTGCCGGCGAGCGCGGCGGTTTTGTCGATCTTCTGGCTGCAACCCGTCTGGGCCTCAAGGATTTCGGATTTATCGAAGGTCAGAACTTTGAGTTCGCCTACGCGTTTGCCGCTGGTCGGTTCGACGAACTTCCAAAGCTTGCCAGCGATCTCGTGCGGCGTCCGGTCGCGGCCATAATTTCCACCGGCGTCGGCTCTGGGCTCGCCGCGAAGGGCGCGACGTCCACAATTCCACATATCTTTCTTAGTCAGGACGATCCGGTAAAGCTGGGATTTGTTGCAAGTTTGAATAAGCCAGCGGGCAATTCGACCGGAGTTAGCTTGCTGACAACGGAGCTGGCCGCAAAGCGGGTCGCAGTCGCGCGCCAGCTCATGCCAAAAGACGCGCCCCTCGCCTATCTCATGAATCCGCTTGCTCCCGAAGGGCCGCGATATTTGCAGGAGATTGAAGCAATCGCACAGGGACTCAAGCAGGAGCTTGTTGTCGTCAAAGCCAGCAATCCCGAACAGATCGACGCCGCTCTTGCAGAGGTCAACCGACGACGCGCCGGGGCGCTAATTGTCAGTATTGACGGCTATCTCTTCAGCCGCCGTGAACAGATCGTCGCACTGGCTGCGCGCGATAGGGTTCCGGCAGTTTACGATCGGCGCCCGTACGCGACTGCGGGCGGCCTCGTCAGCTATGGCGAAGACCTCGCCGCCGCGTACCGTCAGATCGGCGCCTACACCGCGCGGATTCTGAAGGGAGAGAAACCGGCAGACTTGCCGGTGGTGCAGTCAGCGAAGTTCGAATTGGTCATCAACCTGCGAACCGCAAAAGCGCTCGGCATCGAGTTTCCGCCGCAGGTGCTGGCGCTCGCCGACGAAGTCATCGAATAAGGCATGCCTCCTTTCGGCCTTAGTGGACTTTCACTTCGATACCAGCTGGCCTGGGGGACGAAGGCCCTTAAAGTTGCGCGCGATCAGGGACAGCTGGCGACGGCGGCGTAAACTTCCCGTATCCGAATGCCCGCTCTCGATGGTTGCGTGAACATTGTTCCGCAGCCCAGAATGTCCGCTATTCACCTAAAGTGGACCTGAGCGAGCGCTTCCAATTTCGTTTCTCGAGCCTATAGGATAACGGTTGGAACGGCGCAAAGCGGCAATGAGGACGCTGAGGTGAGCGAGCTAACTTTCGACGCGTATATCGATGCGATTCGAGTTGCGCAGGTCGTTTACCTGAAGACGGGCCCAACGCAATCCACGTGGGCTCACGCGTGGTGCCCCCTCACCAACATTAACCTCCAATTTGGCTCAGACGGCAGCGCTCGAATTGTTCACGGGACGATGTCGGCCGGAGATTGGGTTTTCATATTTCAGAGCACGGAACTTGCAAATGTCGTCAATCTAGACGGTCATTTAATTGATTGGTTCGAGCTGGTGGTCCTTCCGCCGAACCATCACTTTACGTTTGCGGTCAACGTCCCCGTCAGCTGGATTGCGGTGTCAGTGCCGACACCGATTGCCGAGAAATTGCTAAGCAATACCGGCAATGCATCGGGGGATGGCAGGCTGACTGCCAGAGTGCCCGAATTGTCGATGCATCAACTTGTGAAGTTGGCTAACCATGCCCGATCGAACGACCAAGACAAGAACGAAATTGAAGCGGCCCTGCTCTCACAATTGACGGCAATGATGGGAGTAGCGGCTGTGCAGAGTCGACCGCACAATTCCGTGTTGTCAGCCGAAAAAATAATCCGCGATGCGCTGACATATGTTCAACGAGAAGAGGCGAACAACATCCAGGTCGAAGATCTCACCAATGCCGCCCAGGTCGAGTATCGGACTTTGCTCCGGGCGTTCCAGCGTTACCTGCAGACAACCCCCAAACGTTATTTGAAGTTGCGGCAACTCAATCTTGTGCGTCGGGCCTTGAACGCACAAGAAGGGTCGTCCGCTACGGATATTATGGCTGATTTCGGAGTAACCGAGTTTGGCCGCTTCGCAAATGATTACAAACGTCTGTTCGACGAGCTGCCGTCCGAAACGTTACGTAGAGCAGCATCGAACAGTACGAAGGCAGTGGCTTAGCCAAAAGTTTTCGTCGCCGCGCAAGCGACGGAGCCTTGTGAAAAGCCGATGAACGTTCTCGAAATTACTGCTTGAGCCACGCCTGGAAGAGCGCCTCTTTACAAGGTTCTGATAACTCAGGGAGGTGCTGCTTCATGCACCCTTTGATGCGGCCGCCGCCAGGGACAACGGCGCTGCAGAACCGCGCAATGTCCGGCTTACACGACGTCAACACGGCTCTTGCGGCAGGACTTCTGAGCGAATGCTCCTGACGCCGATAGCGAAATGAGAACACCTGCAGCTAAAGCAACCTTGAACATTGGTTTCTGCTCCTTCGCATTGCCACTAACGTTGAACTGATTTTAAGGCGCTGCCACCGCGCGATAATAAAGGCCGTTGGCGCCATAGGCGGGCATCAACCAAAGACCGCTGCCGCGCAGAAGTAATAAGCCGTGTCTCCGCTGGGCCTGAATGCGCAACCATCGGGTAGCGCGGCGAATGTTGCCGGGGCTGCCGGAAGGGCTCCAGCGGAATACGCCGCGGCAGTGTTGGCAGAGCCAGCTGCCACTCCAGCATTGTAAGCGGCTGCGGTGTTGGCCGAAGCCGCGGCTGCGGTATTCGCCGAAACTACGGCTGCGGTGCCAATGGCAGCTGCAGTACCGACGACCGCGGCCGTTCCCACGGCGGCTGCGGCTCCCCAGCCGACTGCGCCACATCCGTAGCACCCAGCGCCATAGTAGCCCACGGTTGCAGGCTGATGATAATAGGCGCCATAGGATTTTGTCGTCGTCCCATTGTACCCGGTGTGCGAGACAGTGCCTCCGGAAGCCGTCGTACTATGATAGTAGCCGCCGTAATCGCTCGAGTGATAAACGCCGGACCCGTTGGCTTCAGTGCCGTGTTCGTAACCTCCGGCGTCGCTTGCGTGAGCCACTCCTTGAGAATTCGCGGTGGTCCCATGCGCAAAGCCGCCCATGTCGCTCTCGTGTGACACACCCTGCGAACTGAAAGTCGTGGAGTGCTGAGCGCCACCCATGTCGCCCGAGTGCGTGACGCCGCCACCAGCATCCCTCTGCCAGCCGGCACCTCCCGCGCCGTGGAATCCCCCGGCCGCTCCCCCGCCCCCACGCATCCAGGCCAAACTTGATTGGGTCGAAACGACCGTCAAAAGAACTGCGGTGGTCGCGACAAGCATCGTTCGGATCATTGCATGCCTCCGGGCTTCGCAACGCTGGCGTTTAATCACAATCAAACTCGTTGTTACGGCTTCTTGTCGGGCGTTTGTCCGGTAGACGCCGTCGCGCGCGGTGGCGGTACGGCTCCAGGCGGCGTAAAGCTGATGCGCTTCGCGGCTGAAGCTTTGCTGGAACGGAAGGCTGTGGCATCCGCCGGTGTGTTTAGCCGCCAATCCATGTATTCGGTCTGGTAGTGAGCGTGCGCAGGTTCGTTGGTGTAAACGACGCGGATCATCCGCGGCAGATGATCATCGGCACCAATCCACAATTCCGCCTGCACACCATCTGCAGCAACCGCAACCATATCGGTCTTCGTGCCGCCCACAACAATTGATTGGCCGACATAGAATGCAGAGGTCAACTTGTCGAACACAGCGCAAGGTTTTGAAGCAATGACGTCTCCAAAGGGGAAGTAAATCGCGCCGACGTGCCACGCGGCATCAAGCATCTGGTCTACCGTGGGCGGCGCGTCAGCAATCGCGACCAGTTCGGTCGAGGGTACGTAAGCGCTTATCGTCTTGCCGTCATAGTAAAACTCGTCGGGAATTCCGTCGCCCAGCTTGATCACTCGCAACTTGTCAGGTCGCTGCAATGTCACGCGGCTCAATTCGGTGTAATACAGCGGTTGCCCATTGCGCGCGGCACGTTCGTAAGTGTCCACCGCGGTAAATCCCATCGTCTGCGCACGACTCAATGTGTCACAGGCGGCACGCAAGATATTGACCGCTTTGGGCTCTATCTTCGGCGGCAATTGCTGTGGCGCATTGGTCTGCGCCACAGAGTGTGCAACGCCGGACGCAAACAGAATCCCAAGGGTGAGCGCTCCAAGGCGGAGCAAAGCACTCTGATTCGATCGTCCCATGATCACCTCTTTGGCGCGTGCGGATTTTTTATTGCTTCACCTCAATGCCCAGCCTCTCCCTCATGCCCTTGAAAACGACATCCATGGCTTGGATGATTTTCAATTCGGGATGGGCCTTGCAGTAGACGATCACCTCATGTTCCGCTTCCTTGCCTTTTCTGACGTCCATGTAGTGTTTTTTGGCAAGGCCATTGTACCAACCGCTGTACCAGGTCGCGAGTTTGTCAGCATCTTCCTGCCAGGTGTTGGCGAGCTGTGCGCAAGTGAGCGCTTGTACGTCGATGAAGCCATTGGCATCGGTATAGGCACTAAGGTCGACTTGGCTGCGAGCGGCCGAATTCGCCACGGCAAGAAACGCGACTGTCAGCAAAAGACTCTTACGCATGTTGATTCACCTCACTGAAAGGACACTTACATTCCGCCGAAGCGATAGTTCAGACCTGCCCTTATCTCGCTGTGATGCGAGATATCGAGAGATGCTGCGGTGAGATAGAGGTATTCAAGCTTTGCACTGATGTTCTGGGTGAATCCGTATTCGATGCCCCCTCCGAGCGCAGCGCCAACTTGTTTGTTGGTCCCCGAGCAACTGATTTGAAGTGAACTGCCGCACGTCAACCCCAGAGGAAGAACAACGTTAGTTTTGGCGCCCAGAATTGCCAAGCCAGCCGTCGCGTATAAAAGCCAATTCTGTTCGGCGTATCCGATGCGCGCTCGCGCGGTGGCTTCCCAATCAATGTTGGTCGTCGCGCTGATCGCGGCAGGAGTAATTGGCACGCCGCCCACGGTCGGAATGTAGGTCGCGGACCCTTTCATGTTGGCCCAGTCGATGTCGGCTTCCAGACCAATCACCACATGACCCGACTGAATTTGCGCGCCAGCTGTTCCGCCGAATAACCCACCTGAGAAATCGATCGACTTTCCATCGAAGCGATCTGAGATCAGATTAAGCGGATCTTGACGGCCCCAGCCGCCGCCTCCGTTGATTCCGAAATAGATTCCTGTCCAGTTATAGACTGGCGTAGGTGCCAAAAGCGGCGCTGCAACGGGCCGCTGCGGCAGGTCCGCCGCCTTTACCGACTGACCAAGCGCAACCAAAGCTACAGCAGCGGTGAATGCCGAAACAATTTTATGCACGCCGACGCCTCCGTTTTCATTTCGTGAGATTTCATGTTGAGCTGTCGGTTGGTCGACAGGCCGCCTATCGGCGCGCAGTTAGATCGTCATCGCAGCGATTGTCGATAGAGAAATCATCAGATGGCCCCAACCCCGATAGCTGGAAGTTATCAGGGCGCAATCGAGCGCGTTATGCAAAATCTAACTCGCCATCACATTGTTGCGGTTGGACTACATCGATACTGCTATGCGAGTTGTATTTTTGTTTGTTCCAATCAGGCGTGGTGCTTTACGACTCAAAACGGCTCGACAAATCTCCGTTCAACTCAAGTCGGTGTATCCCGATGCCGATGTGCTGGAAAAAATCAGCAATTAATTTGAATCGACATTCCTGCCATGCACTTTCGAGTCTGCACGCGGCAGCTGTGGGATTATTTCAGTACCGCCCCGCCGTTTAATTTTGCTACCGCTGCACGTCGTGGAGTCAGATTCTGCATAACGTGCACGGTTGCACGGCTGGTAGGTTGCGGTTATCAGCCGAGGGCAATCAACTAGATGAAGTAAATCAAAGCGCGGTCGTACGCTTTTTTGATAGCCCTTCTTCTCATTGACACCATTGGAGCGTCGTTATGAACGTCACACGTCGTCATGCGTTGGCCGCCGGTCTCGGTGGTGCCTTTTCCACCTTGGGGCTCTCTTCGTTACACGCGGAATTTGACGGACCGCTGTCGAGAGCGGTTGAGGGCGGCGAGGAGTTTTGGCTCGCGACCGACGCGTACATCTACGGTTATCCACTCGTCACAATGGAGACGACACGTCGCGTGGTTACCAACGTTGCGTCTGTAGCGGGCACACGTGGCCCAATGGGACAGCTCATAAAACTTCGGCAATATCCGGATGCCTCGTTCCGCGATGTGACGGCACCGAACGCCGATACCCTCTATACGACTGCATTTGTCGATGTCGGCAAGGAACCCTGGGTTCTCAGCATTCCCGACATGAAGGATCGCTACTTTCTGATGCCAATGCTCGACGGCTGGACCAACGTGTTCCAGGTCCCCGGCAAGCGCACCACAGGCACCGGCGCACAGACTTACGCGATCACAGGCCCGGGCTGGAAAGGCACTCTTCCACCTGGCGTCAAGGAATACAAATCGCCGACCAGCATCGTTTGGATCCTTGGGCGCATCTACTGCACCGGAACGCCGGAGGATTACGCCGCAGTTCATGCGCTGCAGGATCAGTTCGCGCTGGTACCGCTCAGCTCCTACGGAAAACCGTATTCGCCGCCTGCGGGAACGGTTGATCCTTCGATCGACATGAAGACCGCCGTCCGCGAGCAAGTTAACCGGATGGATGCGGTTTCGTATTTCAATTTGCTGGCGCAACTGATGAAGGCCAATCCGCCTGCGGCTGCAGACGCACCAGAGCTCGCAAAGTTTGCAAAGATCGGCTTGGTTGCCGGGAAAGACTTCGACGCGAGCAAGCTCGATGCGGATTTTGTAAAGCGCATTCCACAAGTCGCCTTTGACCGCATCATGCTTCAATTCAAGGTCGGCAAAACTATCAAGAACATCAATGGCTGGATGTACGATTCCGAAGCCGGCGTTTATGGAACGGATTACCTTAATCGCGCCTTCATCACTGCCATTGGTCTCGGTGCAAACCGCATACAAGACGCCGTCTATCCGACGTCGCCGAAGGATGCCGAGGGCAAGGCTTACGACGGCGCCAATAAATACGTCATCCACATTCCGAAAGGGCAATTGCCGCCTGTGCGCGGGTTTTGGTCGGTGACCATGTACGACGCGAATTATTTCTTCGTCGCGAATCCGATCAACCGGTATTCGATCAGCGCTCGCCAGAGCCTGAAAGCCAATCCGGACGGCTCGATCGACCTTTACGTCCAGAACCAGTCACCCGGCGCGGACAAGAAAAGCAACTGGCTCCCTGCTCCAAAAGACAAGTTCATCTTGATGTTGCGCATGTACTGGCCGAACGAAAAACCACCCTCCATCATCAATGGAACGTGGAAACCGCCGGCGGTCAAAAAGGTCACCGGGAACGCGTAAGCGACCGCGCGCGCATTCGTGACATGCGCGGTGGCTGTCATGTCGTGCGCGCGGATTTTATCCGCCGCATTGCTGTGGCGTTTGCCGTCCTGCTTTCTCGGCTTTCGCTTGTTTAAGGGACGCCGGGCACGCGGCGCCATATCAAAGCCTCGCTCAAGGCTGGCGCCACCATGGAGGAAATCATAGAGGTGATGAGGCTTTGCGTGGCGCAAGGCGTTCAAGCGAGCAATCTCGGCGTGCCAATATTGGCTGAAGAGCTGGAGAAGCGAGCCAAGGTTTAGTGCATTTACCGAAGGCCGAGTTCACCTGGGAGGCGCGCATGACCGGCGCTGAGTCGTCGAAAGTACCCATCAGCAAAAGAGTAACTGATGAACTCATCGAGTTTGCTGTCATCGCGGCATACTTGTGCGTCTGCTTTACCGCGATCTTCTATTTCAAAGCGACCATCCTGAAGGACCAAGGCATAGCATTTGCCCCATTTGGATTCGCCGCGGTGAAGGCGCTCATCTGCGCAAAATTTGTATTGATTGGGCGCGCTTTTCGTGTCGGGGAGCGGTTTAAGAACTTGCCGCTCATTTGGCCGACGCTGTACAAGTCATTTGCCTTTTTTCTTTTGCTTCTCATTCTGAACGCTCTCGAGGAGACCGTCGTGGGCCTTATGCATGGCCGGAAAACTGAAGATTCCTTGGCCACAATGGGAGGTGGTAGTCTCGATCAGCTTGTTGCTACCAGCATCATCGGGCTCCTAATATTAATTCCGTTCTTTGCCTTTCGCGTGCTCGGTGAAGCGGTCGGCGAACGAAATCTCATTCGCGTATTTTTCCAGCCGCGCGCCAAAATTGATCTATGAGTGAATTGGTGCAGCCTGTGGCCCGCGCGCTTATTGATTGAAGGAGTAACGAGTGCAACGAGAGCGCTATCAGCAGGTCGCGATTGGAGCCGGTCTTTTGGCCGTGGTGGCTGCGATCTCTACCGGGCGGCTACCGCGCTGGCTACGGGCCACACTTGTTGTTGCTCTTGTGGCCTTGGCTGGGGGCGCCGGTCTATTCGCCTATAGGTCCGTTACAAATCCCACCACACTGACTGTTGCCGCTGGCTCATTGGATGGCGACGTGCCTCGCTTTATGGCGGCCCTGGCGAGCCGCATGTCTTCCACCGATGCCGGCATTCGCCTCAAGGTCGTCGATAAAGGAACGGCAGCGGAAGCCGCAAAGGCGTTTTCGGCGGGCGACGTTGATTTGGCGGTCGTAAGAGCGGATGCCGCAGATTTATCTGCGGCGCAGACCGTGGTTGTTTTCACGCGCGGCGTCGTGCTGATCGTCGTGCCTCCCGGAATTTCCGTCGCCGAAATGGACGATCTCAAAGGGAAGACGATTGGCGTTGTCGGCGGCGTGATGAATCACAAAGTCGTCGACGCCTTGAAACAGGAATACGACCTCGAGCGAGCGAAGGTACAGTTCAAGGATTTGTCTATCGCGGACATTCCGCAGGCTCTGAAATCCAAACAAGTAAGCGCCCTGCTCGTTGTTATGCCAATTTCAGAGAAATATCTGGCGATGTTGCGCAATCTTTTTCCGCGAAACGGAAAATCAAATCTGACCCTGATACCAATCGAGTCAGCCGGAGCGATTGCCTCTGTCACGGGATATTATGAAAGCTACGATCTGCCGAAGGGCACGGTCCAAGGCTCGCCCGCCATCCCGGATGACGATCTGACAACCCTCCGCGTGCCCTTCTACCTCGTCGCCAAAAAAACATTGTCCGACGACGTCGTCAGCACCCTGACGAAATCAATTATGGAGACGCGTCGCGATCTGATCGGGGAATATCCTTTACTGAAGCAGATCAGCGCGCCGAACACCGACAAGGACGACGATAAGGATACGTTTATTCCAATACATCCCGGCGCTGCCGCGTATTTTGATGGTACGCAGAAAACATTTCTCGAGAGATATGGCGACCAACTCACCTACGGGTCCATGATTCTTGGGTCTTTGGCCTCCATTTTTGCAGGGGCCTGGAAATTCATGACGAAAAAAGAAGAGGGTCCCGAGTCTCACCCCCTCATGCGCCTGTACGCGTTGAAGGATCAACTGCACAAAGCTGGCAGCGAGGCGGAGTTGGCCGAAACAGAGCAGCGTATTGACGAAGTTTTCAAAGAGGAACTGGAAAGGCATGCACGCGGCGATGCCGAAGCTTCAAATGCCGGGGCGCTGGGCCTAACCATGCAGCAATTGGCCAACGCGAGTGCGCAGAGGCGCGCGACAATTGCCGGCAAAAGCTAATTTCAATCGTAGCCGGAGACTAAGGGGGACTGATGGCTGAACGCTTTTTTCTATTTGCCGTCGCGTGGCTAAGACGGGGTGTCGGCATTATCGTATTCGCTTTATTTTTGTCCGGCTGTGGCGGCGGTGGCCAAGCCTGGGGTCCGATGAACGAGAAAGACAAGAACAATCTTGCCTGCAACGAATACGGATTTTACGCAGGCAGCCAGCAATACGATGATTGTGTGAAGTACGTTGAATCCAGACGCTCCCAACGCCCCAATTTTCCTGCGGCCGATTAGTCGCGATGAGCCATTGACGTTATAACGTGGTGACCCTGGAGGGATCGGTGGCTGAGCGACGCCTGCTTTGTGTCATTGGTGGCGCGTTTATTTTTATCTTTTGCACGGGTTCAGAACCGGCAAACGCTCGCGCGCGCGGGCATGACAAGGCCTGGTGTGCTCAGGCTAATACGGGGGCTAGTCGGGTTCGAAAAAATTGTATCTTTGACTCGTTCGAGGCTTGTCGCCGCCCAGTGATCAGCGGCAATCGTGGTTTCTGCACGCGCAACCCTGCATATGTCCCCCGATAGTGGCGCGGCTAGCGTCGCCGCGCTGAACCGCTCGACGGCATTCGTCTCTGTCTTATGCCGACGGACCCCAGGGAGGCATCGTCGCGAGGCTGGCCGTCAGATCAGAAAGCTTGATCCGGCCGTCGGGATTGCCGTCTTCATCCACGTCCACGCTGGACCACTCGCCGGATTGCGCGAGAACTCTGACGTTGGCGTTTTTCGGCACACGGCTGTCGGACTTGCAGCCCCCTGCACTGCTTTCCTGAACGACTGATGTTGCCCTGACCGCAAAGCGGCGTTGGTCGAAAATTCTCTGGTTTCGATCTTTGTCGACTTCTCCCGCTCCCCACGCGCCGATGCTCGACACCTTCGGGTTCTGCAGATTGGTGTCGACGTCGAGCCCCTCCGCGCATCGGCCTTGCGGCCCGAACCAACGGCGATCGACCTGGTTCTGAAACAGATGCCATTGTCCGCCGTTATAAAAATCGACGGTCTTTTCGTGTGCCCGCGATGCGGAAATCCAGTTGAACGCGACGAGCTTTTCCTCGCGAAGGATGCGGTTGACCAGCCCGTTCCCGTAGACGCCGATCGCATAGCGCGCGCCGACCGTCTGATTCATGAAGCGGAAGTATTCGAGAACGGCGTCCACCATGCTGCTGTTCGGCACCGTATCGCCGTTGTTGGTCCGAACAACTTGCCCGGCGCCATCGCATTTGCATTTGGTCAGATTGAAGTCGACGCCGAAATAGACCGCGGACCCTTCGGGCTGTCCCACCAGCTTCGCCTGCTCCAACGCGGCTTTTGCATCGGCGGCAATTTCAGCCTTTGCTGAACCGGTATCTTCCAATCCCTTCATGAATTTTTCGGGAAGGTTGTTGCGATACTGGTAAAGGGACAGGATCGACAGGCCGTTCCTTATCAGAATGGTCGGCTCTCGCACGCCGTCGATCATGTTGCCGTCTGACGCCATGATTTTTTCGCGCAGCCCCGGCTGTGGCTTGCGCGCGAAAAATCGCACAACAACTTTCACATTCTGGGCTGCCAGCTTCGACGCATACTTTGCCGCATTATGCGGCGTGTCGATAACGGCAACACTTCCCGCATCGTTCGGTTGTCCGAACGCGAGGTTTCCCGGCACCAAAGTGCTGGCCAGCAGCCCTTTGGTGAATGTCCTTCGCGATACGAGTGACATCGGCCCCCTGATCAGTTGTTGCCCCGACGCTTAGCCTTGCTGAGCCTTGATCTCGTTGAACTTGGCAAGCGCTCGATCAAATATATCATTGAACATCCACATCGAATCTAAAATCTCGCGCATCGTGGCTGATGTCTTGGCCCGGTCAGTCTTACCGTAGGCAAACATGCTGTTATTCCGCAAATATCCCATGATTTGCGGTTCGGAAATCCGGTAATTAACCAAGTTGCCGGAATTGAGCGCGGTCTTGGCCGGACTCGGGATGATCTGGATCAATTCGAAGAATCTCATTTGATCGATCGGATTCGGCAACGCTTTCATGATCGCCGGTATGCGCGGAAACAGATCCGCGTGCGCGTTCGTCAGGCCGTTCCGCACGGCGGTCCAGTGATTGTAGCGAGGATCTGAATTACCAACCCGTGCTTGTTCTTTGTCGTCGCGAGCATTCAGCTTGGGATCAAGAGCAGCGATGGATTTCTTGATCGCTTCCCATTTCTTCTGGCCGATCTTGTCCTCAGACACCCCGGTCTGAAAACTTCCCTTGTAAGAATTCGAGCGTGCGTTGCCGATGTTCTGATTGCCATCGGTCTCGGCATAGAAAACGGCAAGGCTGATGCGGCCCGCGACTTCGGCATGCGCCTGATCGAGACCCTTGACCCGCGCAATCGCCGTGCCGAGATCAACAACGTCTTTGAATGGCGTATCGGATTTCTGCGCATTGGCAGGCGGCGCCTGCATGATGCCCTGAAGACTTTTGTACTCGTCGATCAGCGGCTCGTTGGCGGCATCGAAATATGCCGGCGGAATCTTATATTTGTTCGGCCTTCCGATTCTGGACGGAATCGCGTCGGTAAGATCTTTGTACGCACCCATCATGGCGACACGCGCAAGGTAGAGCGCCTGCCCCGGTAGATCGGGTAACTTTTGTTTTGCGTTGATCTGCGCGCGCCGCTCCGCCAGAACCGCTTTGAAGTCCTGAACGGTCTTGTTGTAAGCGTCGAGCGCTTCCGACTGTGCTTTCGTAAGCGTGGCGGGCTGACCTGACGCCAACGAAATAAAGCTCAGACTACCGACTTCGAACGGGAGCGCGACCAGATAGCCGAGCCCGCAAAGTCCGATTGCCGCCAAAAACCGGGAGCGATTCGCAATCCGCACTAGCCCTCCTGCCGGTGCCAGAGAATCGAAACACGAATCTTAATGGGCTGCATCCTTAGATCAAGCGATCGCGACCGGTAAGTGGACTTTTCAGCGCACATGCGCGGCTTCCATTCGGGCTATGGCGGGACATTGCCGCCTTTTCGTGTCCGCGATACCTCCTGAGGTCTTTGGCGTTTCTGTGGCCCGCCTCACACAGCCTCGTGACTTGCCGGGTGTCTACTCTCCCAAAGCACCAAGGGAGATCAATCATGGCTACCTCTCGTGCATGGACATATGTTGCGTTTGTCGCGATCGCGACGTCCGCAGTCATTCTGGCGGATGCGAAGCTTCAATCTCGTCCGTCGGAACAATTGGCCACTCAGCGCATCTTTGATTCTGATACGCGGCAACAAGACACGATCAAGACAAATCCAATCTACGGCTCAGACTCTGGGAAGAGCACCTTCGGACTCGATCCAGCGCGCGTCGTCGATTGGTGATCCACGACGAACCGAGGCTCTGATCGGTCGGATCAGTCGGCGCGTTCCTTGTAGGACCCGCCGGCGATCCACGCCTCGATCGTTTCTTTCACTGCCGCGCCGGTCACGAGGCCGGCGCGCCAGTCCGGTGCGTCTGGACGCACAATCAGCATCCAGCCCTCGCCATAGGCATCGGCCATCAACAGTTCCGGTCGCGCGACAAGCTTTTCGTTGTGCGCAATCACGACGCCATTAAACGCGGCGCGCGCTGCGCCGACCCATTTGCCGCCTTCAACCATGGCAAACCAGCGGTTCTTTTCGAAGCCGTGATTGAGGCGCTTTGGCGTAAAGACGAGAACCTCTCCCATGAGCGCAGCGGCCCAGGGGGTGAAGCCCGCACGCAAAGTCCCGTCGGAAAGGGCCGCGTACCAGACCTGATTTTCCACGTCGTAGTGCAGATTGTCGGGAAAGTCGTGACCCTGGATAGACACCATGAATTTAACTTTCAGAAGGTCAGGACGCGGCAGTCCTCGTCCATGATCGTCTGGATCATGGTTGCCGCTCCCATCATGCCGCTGCATTCGGCAATGAGGTCTTGGTCGTCCTTGTCAAAAAGTTCGAGGTTCGCCGGACAGGCCCAGAAACGCGCACCGTGATCGTGCGCTTCCTTGATCCAGTCATAGACCGTTTTTGGATCTCCCGGCTTTACGTGCAGTTTGTCGGCAACGCCTTTGAACAGCAGCTTGCCCGCGGTCGCCGTGCACAGGACATCAACTTCCTGATCCATCGCTGCCGCAACCGCGGCGTAGTAGAACGGTGCGGCGAGCTCCTCGACGTTGCGCGGATCGGTGTTCAGCAAAACAACGATAAGCCGACGTGTCACACCTCTACCTCACGATTCTCATTGCAGCTCGACTTCCTCGATCTTGAGCCGGCGTCCCCATTTGTCGAAGAAGTGTCCCTCATTGAATACGAGCTTGCTTTCATTGACCCTCCCCTCAAGCTCCTGCAGGCGCAGACGAGCGGTCGGGTTGTCGAGCGGGCTGCCGTCGGACCCTCGCACGGGAAAAAAGGCCGCACCGCTCCAGTCGGCACCGGCGCCCGCAAACAAAACCGTCATTTCGCTCCATTCGACCTCTTCGCCGATTACATTGAGATAGGTCGAGCACAGCGGCGCGACTTTGGTCTCGGCAATGTGGACCAGAACGATCAGCGCGGTGAACGACCCCCCGTCTGCGTATTCACGCACAATCCACTCTTCGAAATCGCATGTAGGTTTTCTAGAAATCGACAAGTGGGGTCTCCGGCATGTATTGCTCAAAAAGCACCCAGAACGCATTCGGATGTGTGGTTCGGTACCATGTCTCGAACGCGTCGAGCGCGCCGCCGACGTCGCCCGAGCCGGGGCCCTCGCTCGTATCGGGTGCGAGGCTCGCATAGAGCTCCTGTGCAACCGGTGAGAAGCGTGACAGCACTTCCGTTCGGGCGTCGCTGTCGTTCGACCAGCCGAGCTTCGTTCTCATGACCGCCATCGCCGCGGCCACCGCGACCTCCTCGCCCTCCGCTGTCGCAATCGCTTCGGCAATCGCGCGCATGAAATTCAGACGACGGTGAGCAAAAGCACGCTCCCGATCCAATTCCTTTGCGCGCTGGGAGACCTCACGACGAAACTCGTTCTCTGCGCGCTCGGCCTGTTCTGCCGCAACTTTGAGACCATCGAGGAAGGATGATGCGGGTGTCATTGCGCTCTTCTTGAATTTGGCGGAAGAGAGAGGGAGTTCGAACCCACCAAGGACCGACTCGCGGCCCCTCCCGGATTTGAAGTCCGGACGCCCCACCGGGGACGATTCTCTTCCTGAAACGGATTTTTCGGTATTGGCCGTATGGCCCTCGCGCCTGAAAAGGTCGAGGCGATGCTTGTTGATGCGCCGAACGTCACCGCGGCGCAAGGTCACGCCGTGTCTGTCGAAGAATTCGAGGATCTGGATCGCAACCTTGCGCCCGTTGTCGACGCGATCGCGAAATTGCGCCGCACTGAACTGGCCTTCGGTCGCGTTTGCGCTGACGTCGACGATAATGTCGACCATTTCCGCGACAGTGCTGCGCAGAAAGAAATGGTCGTGCGCGATCTCGTCGACCTTTCCCATCCGGCCAAGCAGCTTCAATAACCTTCGTACGTCGCCTTCGCGGGCGTCCAGCACGCCGGCCATGTCGCGGATTCGCGGCGGGCGAAACCTTTCGCCCCCCCCAATCAGCGGGGCGATCCTTGCCCAAAGTCTTTCGTCCGCATCCGTTAGCCTGACCGAGTGTTTCGACAGTCGCACCCAGGCGCCGTCGAGGGCTATTTCTCCAGATTTTGCAATACTTTGAAGGAAAGACAGAAAGCCAGGCGTGATCAGGCGTCTTTGCAACTGCATTCGCAGTGGTTCAAGCCCGATGCCGGGAAGATCAGGATGTTCGTTGTGAAATTTGTCCAAAGTCCCCAGCAAGGCACGCTTCAGAGTGAGCCACTGCGTTGCCGACATCGCCAGGACGGCGTTCGCGGTTTGCAACTTGAGCGCATTGCAACGCTCCAGCAGGCCTGCGGTATCTTCGGCCGAGAGCGCGCGATCGCGCGCAAATGCCGAGAGATCGACAAAAAACGGCGGTTGCTCAAGCAGCGCTGAGAATGCCGCTTGCGGCTCGGCGAGCGCATGTGCTGCCAGCTGGGCAAGCCGTTCGGGTGTGCGGCGCTTGCGCGCCGGAGCACGCAGGTCGAGGAATTTGCCGCCGCCAATCGTGCGCTGCGCCGTCGTATCGCGCAGGATAAAGCGGTCTCCGGCGGCCGTTGCCGTCGGCTGATCAAGCACCAACTGAATCAACCCTTCACCACCCGGCGGGATCGGTCCATCGCCGAGAAGGACGATGCGCGCGCCAGTCTCCGCGGCGGCATGATGCAGCCGCACAGGCATCCATTGGCTGACGGGCTTTGTTTCAGTTGCAAGGAGCTTGAGCGTCGCATCGATCCGGTCAGAAGGAGCATGCAAAGCGGGATCCGAGATCAAGTCACCGCGCGCAACAACGTCCTTGGTAATCCCGTCACCCGCAAGATTGAGTGCGCAACGATCGCCCGCCTGCCCCGACTCCGCCGAACGGTTCTGCGCGTGGATTGAACGAACGCGTGCTTTCAGACCGGATGGCGTAATCATCACCTGATCGTCGACGGCAACCGAGCCCGAGAGCACCGTCCCGGTTACCACCGTTCCGGTGCCCGCAAGCGTGAAGGAGCGATCGACCGCCAGACGAAACCGGCCGCGCCCATTCCGAGCCTGAACCGACCGCGCCGCGTCGACGATGTGCTGCCGCAGGTCATCAATGCCTTCGCCGGTTACGGTCGAAACCGGGATGATATCGGCGCGCGCAAGCCCGGTCGCATCCAGCTCCTGTTTGATTTCGTTGATCACCTCGGCGCGCCGGGATGGAGGCACCAGGTCGATCTTGGTGAGCGCGACAAGACCGCGCTCGATGCCGAGCAAATCCACGATTGCGAGATGCTCGCGCGTCTGCGGCATCACGCCATCGTCGGCCGCGATCACCAGGAGGACGAAATCAATCCCGGTGGCACCGGCCAGCATATTGTGCACGAATTTCTCGTGCCCTGGCACATCGACAAACCCAAGTATCGAGCCGTCGGACGCCGGCAAATAGGCGAACCCGAGATCGATCGAGATGCCTCGTGCCTTCTCTTCCTTCAGGCGATCGGTATCAACGCCCGTGAGTGCACGCACAAGCGACGTTTTGCCGTGATCGATATGTCCAGCCGTCCCGATAATCATGGTGCGGACCCCAGCGGCACGGCGGCGCGGCGTTCAGCTTCGGCAAATTGGTCTGAGCCAAGAGCTGCACGCGCCACGCTAAAAAACTGATTGGCCAGCGGGCTGCCTCCCGCACGAGCCCGCAGAAGCCAGACCATGGCCGCAATCGGATCGTGCCGGACACCGCTGCCGAGGTGACACGCAGCGCCCAACATGGCCTGAGCATCGGCATCGCCGGCCGCTGCGCCGCGTTCCCACCACTTCGCGGCTTCCCCGGCATTACGTTCGACGCCAAGAGCGTTATGAAAAATCATCCCGAGCCGTGTCATCGAGGCGGCGACGCCCTGAGCGCCTGCGGCTTCCGCCCACCGTCGGGATTCGGCGTAGTCGACGGCGATCCCGTCGCCTTCGAGCAGCATCCAGCTCAACATGTCCTGCGCCTGGGCATCGCCTTGCTCGGCTGCGGCCCGATAAAGCGCCGCCGCCCGGGCGTTGTCCTGCACGACGCCCTCGCCCTTGAAGTACAGCGTTGCAAGATTGCGCTGTCCAATAGCGTCGCCACCTTCGGAAGCGAGCAACAACCAGCGTTCGGCGAGTTTCGTGTCGCGCTCGACGCCGAGGCCTTCGGAAAAGCAGGCACCTATATTGCTTTGCGCGCGAGCTACGCCTGCATGGGCGAGTTGCGTCCATATCGCAAGCGCGGTCTTGTAGTCGCCGCGCGATGCGGCGTCGTAAGCACTGCTCATGTGGTCCGCCACCGAGGTGTCGGTCGATGGTTTTCGTGCCAGCAGGTCAAGCCAGCCCATCGGATGACTCCGGAGGCGCAAGCGTTGCGAGATTGGCCATGAAAGCGTCGACGTCGACAAGACACCGCAGATCCAACATGAGCGCACCATTTTCGATGCGGCCGATCACCGGCAGCGGGAGGTCGCGCAGCGCAGCCGCCGCAGCATTCAACAGGCGACCGCTCGCGCGTCCCCGCATTGGCACGATCGAAATACCAAGGCTTGCCAGCGCTTCGACCGGCAAAGCGCCGGAACCAACCTGACTGGTGCAAGGAGCGGTTTTCATTTCCCACGCCGCACCAAACTTTGCCTGCAGCGCGGGCAGAACGCGATGCGAAACCTCCAACATTTCCTTCGATGATCGCGCAAGCAGCCGGTAGGTCGGAATATTCTGCGCGAGGCGGTCCGGATCGCGATAGAGACGCAATGTCGCTTCGATCGCCGCCAACCTGATTTTGTCGACCCGTAGTGCACGTTTCATCGGGTTCTTGTTCAGTTTTTCGATCAATTCCTTACGGCCAACGACGAAACCGGCCTGCGGTCCGCCGAGCAGCTTGTCTCCGGAAAACGTGACGAGGTCAGCGCCTTCGGCGACCGCCTCAGCAACTGTCGGCTCGTGTGCAATACCGAAGCGTGACAGATCGACGAGTGTTCCCGAGCCGAGATCATTGACCAGCGGCACCTTGTGCTTTTGGGCCAGAGCGGCGAGCTCACGGGCACCCACCTCCGTGGTGAAGCCCTCAATCCGGTAGTTCGAGGTGTGCACTTTAAGGATCAGGCCGGTTTTCGGTCCGAGCGCACCCAGATAATCCTTCTTGTGCGTACGATTGGTAGTGCCGACCTCGGCAAGTTTCGCCCCAGCTCGGCTCATGATTTCCGGCATGCGAAAGGCGCCGCCGATCTCGATCAGTTCGCCCCGCGAGACGATGGCTTCGCGCCCACGCGAAAGCGTATTGAGGACAAGCAGCACCGCGGCAGCATTGTTATTGACAACGGTCGCATCCTCCGCGCCAGTCAGCTCGCACAGTAGATCACGCACGAGCCCATCGCGTTCGCCGCGGCGGCCTCCTCCCAGATCAAACTCGAGCGCAACCGCATTACGCATGGCGACCATCGCCGCTTCGACTGCGGCCTCGGCCACGATCGCCCTGCCCAGGTTCGTATGCAGCACGGTTCCGGTCAGGTTAAAGACGGGACGCAGGTTCGGTCGCGCCTCATCTTCAAGGCGCGCGATCACACGAGCGGCGAAATCGTCGTTGTTGGCAAAATTGCCGCTCTTGCGCGCTTCTGCGAGCACCTTGCGTACGGTCGCCACGACAGCAGTACGCCCGAAACGGTCCTTTGCCTGAACCAATGTGGCGTGCCGCATCATCTCGTCGACTGAGGGCAGCTTGCGCAACGCGGCAGCCACGGCCTTTTCCATGCTCAGTAGCCCACCAGAAACGGATTGACGGCGCCGCGCCGGTACCCCAATTCGCGTACGAGCAGATCAAGCGCAAGGCTTGCGGCATCGTCAGCAACCGGATCGATCGCCGGATTCTCGAGCTGCTGAAGGATTTTCACATAGCAGCGGCAGCTGTCGCACGTTTCAGCCCTGACCAGTTTGTCGCCGTCTTCAACTTGCTTGTAGCTGATCCCATCGGTCGAACCGCACAAGGTGCATTTGATGCGCACGTAGTTCCACTGGGTTGAACACAAGGAGCACGCACAGAAGCGCGTGTTGAGCGCGCCCTGCCAGCCTACGACCATCGAGGCGACCGGGGGCGCACCGCAGGCCGGACAAACGCCATTGCCGACCGGCACAAGATCCTTGGCGTTCAGATGCGCAGCCTGGCGCGCAAAATGGACCTGTAGTGCCGCCGCAACGAACAGATGGTCCGCGAGATTTTCAACCGGTATGGCGTCTTCGAGCACCGCGCGCACCATGACGTTGCGCGCCGCGTCATCAGCCGCTTTCGTGCGCGCAAGTGCAGCGCGTGCCGGCTCCGGCATGTCGATGCTTTCGGCAAGCGTGAGCAGCCGTTCAAGCGTGGCTTCGAAGGCCGCATCGGAGGTGAAGCGGCCGCGATCGAGCGGCGGCATGCCGAATTCCCGCGCGCGCTTTACGTCGCCTTCGGCGGGCATATCGGGCTGCGCAAGACCATCCTGCAGGCGATGCTGAACGTCGCTCAGGCTTGCGAGAAACCGCAGGTAGGGCGCGAGAACGTGCCCCTCCGCAAGCGCACGCAAGCGTTCCGCTCGTGAGGCAAATAAAGTTGCGGGATCGGGGGTTTTTGCAAAAGGCGGCTCGGCGGTGACCCCAATCGGGACCGGATCATGCCGTGGTGCGCCAACGCTACTCATAATTCACGAACCCTCCGGGTCACGTGGTCACTGGAACGGCGTCCGTTCAACAGGACGCCGTTCCCTTTAGCACACTATTGTTTGCCGACAAGTTCCCGCAACCACTTGCGATGATGCCGCCAGGCCCATCCGCCAGTCACTCGTCCCTTCGTCATGGCGCCGATGGTCCCACGCACCCAGATCGCGGCATACACGTGCACGATCCACACGCATATGATCGTCACGGCGGCCAGTGCGTGGATTAGTACGGCAAAGCGTTTCGTCTCGACGGTCGAAAAGTCGGAGAAATACTGGTCCCAGATCAGAAGGCCGCTGCAGATCAGGACGATGATCAGGATCGACATGGACCAGAAGACAACCTTCTGGCCGGCGTTGTATTTACCGACCTCCGGCAATCGCTCTTCGTGGCCGCCCAAAACATCACGCAGTCTCGCCAACCACGTCCCGTCCTCGGCCCTCCACAGATTTGCCCTCCAGAAACGAATGAACAGGCCGGCAAAACTGAAGAACAAGACAACGCCGATCCATGGATGGATCGCGCGCGTCGTTTGTCCGCCACCGAACAGCCCGGTGAGGAAGAAGAGGCTCGGATGAAACAACGCGAGGCCGGAGAGCGCCAGCAACACCAGGGACGTTGCCGTTATCCAGTGATTGATGCGCGCTCCCCCCGTGTAGCGGTCGACCGTGACCGGATTACCGGGATGAACCTGATCGCCCTCCTCGACGTCATATGCACTCATCTACGCCCTCCAGCCAGTCGCCTGGCGTTTTCCTCGTCCTCTGGCGAGACGCGGTTCGCGCCGGTTACGACGTGATGGAGGAGCCCAATGACTGCGAACGCGCCCATTGCGGCAAGGCCGGCATATTTTGTCATGCCCTTCCACAATTCGACGATTGGACTGATCCGCGGATCCTTCGGCAGGTTGGCGTAAAGCTCCGGCTTGTCCGCGTGTTGCAGGACATACATCACGTGGGTACCGCCAACGCCGGGTGGATCGTACAGCCCGGCATTCGCAAAGCCGCGCGACTTGAGGTCCTTGATGCGGGCCTCCGCGTGCTGCTTCATTTCATCTTTGGTGCCGAACACGATGGCGTGCGTCGGGCACGACTTCGCACAAGCAGGCCCCTGGCCAACCGCCACGCGATCTGAACAGAGCGTGCACTTGTACGCCTTGTTGTCGACCTTGGAGATGCGCGGGATGTTGAATGGGCATCCCTTAATGCAATAGCCGCAGCCGATGCATTTATCGTGGTCGAAGTCCACGATGCCATTGGAGTATTGGACAATGGCACCCGGCGCCGGGCAGGCCTTCAGGCAGCCCGGATCCGCGCAATGCATGCAGCC
Organism: uncultured Alphaproteobacteria bacterium; assembly: GCA_963831515.1. Classification (GTDB taxonomy): domain Bacteria; phylum Pseudomonadota; class Alphaproteobacteria; order Rhizobiales; family Xanthobacteraceae; genus Pseudolabrys. The sequence goes on from CAWHQL010000006.1 coordinate 45,024, forward strand.
GTCCTTGCGGATCAGCCATTCGAGATTCTTGCTCTCCGGATTGACCCATTCGGTGTACCGCATGACCGTGAACGACGCGGGCGTGAGGTCGAGCGGATTGTCATAGACACCGTGGTTGTATCCGACCTCCTCTTGCATGTTATTCCATTCAAGGCACGCAACCTGGCATGCCTTGCAGCCGATGCACTTCGAGACGTCGATAAGCTTCGCCACCGGCGTGAGCTGTTTTGCCGGTGGAGAAATATTCGACGCTGAGCGCCGCACGAGATCTTCCTGGCCGAACGCCACCTTCACGTTGGTGGTGGGCGCGGGGGGAAGAACGTATTCGAAATTAGCCATCGTTCCCTCCCTTCCTTATGCTACCGGCCCGGAAATGGGCTCGATGTCGACCAGGAACGCCTTGTACTCCGGCGTCTCGATATTGGCGTCACCGACATAGGGCGTCAGCGAATTCGGGCCGAAGCCCTTCCTCGTCGCTCCCATAAATCCCCAGTGCAGCGGAATGCCGACGATGTGGACCGGCTTGCCGTCGCACTTGATGGGGAAGATGCGCTTGGTGACCACCGCTTTTGCTTTCACCGATCCACGCTTTGACCAGACGCGGACCCACCCGCCCGACTTGATGCCCTTTTCCTTCGCGAGATCTTCGCCGATTTCGACGAAGAACTCCGGCTGCATCACGGCGTTCGTGTGAGAGTGCTTGGTCCAGAAGTGGAAGTGCTCGGTGAGCCGGTAGGAGGTCGCCGCATAGGGGAACTCCTTCGCGTCGCCGAATTGCTCCATGTCGCCCTTGAACACACGGGCCACAGGATTGCCGCGCACCTTCGGCGCCAACGGATTGGCGATCGGTGACTCGAACGGCTCATAGTGAACGGGGAATGGACCGTCACGCATGAGGCCGCGCGTGAAGAGACGGGCGGTGCCTTCAGGATTCATGATGAAGGGCTGCACGTCGCCGGGCTTTGCCGTTGGTGCAATGTCGGGCACGTCGTAGCCCGTCCATTTTGCGCCATCCCACCAGATCAATTTGCGGGTCGGGTCCCAGGGTTGGCCGCTCACGTCCGCGGACGCGCGGTTGTACAGGATGCGGCGATTGGCCGGCCACGAGAATGCCCATTTGGAGAACGCGCCCGTGTCGTCCGGATCGCTGTTGTCGCGGCGGGCCATCTGGTTGCCCGCTTCGGTGTAGCATCCGGTGTAGATCCAGCAGCCCGCAGCAGTCGACCCGTCGTCGCGAAGCGCGGCGAAAGCCGGAACCTGCTTGCCTTTCTGCAGGAGCATTTTCGTCGGATCGTTGGGATCTGGTACGTCGGCAACGACGTAGCCGTTGATCTCCTTTGCGATCTCATCCGGCGTCGGATCTTTCGGATCCTTGTACGTCCAAACGAGGTTGGTAATCGGCTCGGGGGCCGGCCCACCTTCCTTCTCGTACAATGCCTTCAGCCGCAGATAGATCTGCGACATGATCCAGACGTCGCTCTTCGCCTCGCCAGGCGGTGTGCCGCCAGCCCAATGCCATTGCAGCCAACGGCCTGAATTGACGAGCGCGCCGGTATCTTCCGCAAAGCAAGTGGTCGGAAGCTCGATCACCTCGGTGTTGATCTTCGAGGTTTCGACGTCGTTGTACTCACCGTGATTTTGCCAGAACCGTGCAGTTTCCGTCTGCAGCGGATCCATGACGACGAGGAATTTGAGCTTTGTCAGAGCCGCGGTGAGCTTCTTGCGGTTCGGGAACGACAGCAGCGGGTTGAAGCCCTGGCAAATGTAGCCGTTGATTTTGCCCTGGTGCATCATGTCGAACACGCGCAGCACGTCGTAGCCCGGCACGTCGAGCTTGGGCAGATAGTCGTATGCCCAGTTGTTTTCCGCTGTCGCCGCGTTGCCCCACATCGACTTCTGGAAACTGACGAAGAACTTCTTGTAGTTCTGCCAGTAACTCATCTGGTTCGGCCGCAACGGCTTGAAGCCGCGGGTCGACATGTAGCTGTCGAGTGTCGGTTCCCGTTCGGTCGGTATCGTAAGATAGCCGGGGATCAGGTTGGACATGAGCCCGAGGTCGGTTAGCCCCTGAATGTTGGAGTGACCGCGCAACGCGTTCATGCCGCCGCCGCGCACGCCGATGTTGCCCAGGATGAGCTGAAGCATCGCCATGGCACGGATGTTCTGCGAGCCCTTCGAATGCTGCGTCCATCCGAGCGCATACATTGAAGTCATCGTCTTGGCCTTCGCGGAGCACTCGCCGATCATCTGCGCGACTTTGACGAACAACTCCTTTGGCGTGCCGCAGATACGTTCGACCATCTCGGGTGTGTAAACCGAGACATGCGCCTTGAGCAGGTTCCACACGCAACGTGGATTTTGCAGCGTTTCGTCGGCAACGACGAAACCATCCGCACCTATTTCGTAATCCCACGACGATCGGTTGTAATCACGCCGCGCTTCGTCATAGCCGGTGAACAGGCCGTCCTGGTAGGTGAAGCCTTCCTTGACGATGTACGAGGCGTTCGTGAACGCCTTCGTGTAATCCCACTGCACCTTGTCGTTGGCGATGCAGTAGTTGATCACGCCGAGCAGGAACGCGATGTCCGTGCCTTGCCTAATTGGAGCGTAAAAATCTGCAACCGCCGCCGAGCGGGTAAAGCGCGGATCAACGACGATCAGCTTGGTTCCACGGTTGGCTTTCGCCTCCGTGACCCACTTGAATCCGCATGGATGCGCCTCCGCGGCGTTCCCACCCATGATTACGACGAGATCCGTGTTCTTTATATCAGTCCACGAATTCGTCATCGCACCGCGACCGAATGTTGGGGCCAGACTGGCCACCGTCGGTCCGTGTCAGACTCTTGCTTGGTTATCGAATGCCAGTATTCCAGCGCTGCGTACGACCTTGTACGTAACGAACGCCGTCTCGTTGGTGGTCGCTGACGCCGCCAGGAAGCCTGTGGTGAGCCAGCGATTGACCGTCACACCATCGTTGTTCTTGGCGATGAAATTCTTGTCGCGATCGTCTTTGAGCAATCGCGCGACGCGATCGAGCGCAGCATCCCATGAGACACGCTCGAACGTGTCCGAACCGGCTTTGCGAATTTGCGGGTAAAGGGTGCGAGTCTTCGCGTGCACCATGTCGAGCAACCCCGCGCCCTTGGGACACAAGGTGCCGCGATTGGTCGGGTGATCCGGATCACCCTCGATGTGCACGATCTCGGCGTTCTCGCCCTTCTTGAGATCACCTTTGGAATACATGATGATTCCGCAGGCGACCGAACAATACGTACAGGTGTTGCGGGTCTCGGTCAGGTTCGCGAGTTTCCACGGACGAACGGAAGTTGCGAGGGCTTCTTCAATATCCCCGAAGCCAAGTGCGCCGAGTGTCGTACCAGCAATACCCGCGCTTGCGCCTTTCATAAATTGGCGCCGCGAGAGCTCCATGTTCATAGATTGCGCTCCTCTGAGAGCTGCTTGCCCCCGACGGGGGACTTTTCGGCCGGATGACAACCCTCCGGTTGTATCCGTCACGCGCGATGTCGCGCATGCACGAAGGCTATTTTTGAATAATTACCAAGTCAAACAGATGGCGAAAATGCCGCACGAGAATCGTCAATACAAACAAAACCATAGCCTTTGGCTATGAGGTCACACACGGCGTTTTGATACCGCTGCAATAATTTTCATCACACTCTGTTCCTTGCCGGTTGCCAGACGGATCAGCACGTCGCAAAGTAAATTGTGACTTATGAGTTCGCTCCCGAGTTTCGGGGCATATATTCAGTCGCCTTGCCGGCAGCTTGCATCCGCGCAGCCTCGCTGCGGTCGCACTCACACAGCAACGAATCAACTCACGCGAGCATTCACCGCGGCTGCTGCGTCGCAGTCGCATTCAACACGACATAGACATCGCACTCACAGTAAAGGGGCAAAAAATGCAGTTCGATCGGCGAACGATTCTACAAGGCACCGCAGCAATTCCACTCGCGGCGGCGATGCCGCGCTGGGCCATGGCCGCAAGCGGGTTCAATCCACAGCCGGGTGCGTGGCGGACATTCCAGGTCGTGACCCGACTGGAAATCGCGAACCCCGAAGGCAAAACCCAAGCCTGGGTGCCGGTCCCTGCGGTCAACGAAGCCGAATGGTTCAAATCGCTGGGCAGCGAATGGACCGGAAATGGCAAAGCTGAGCTTGTGCGCGATCCGAAATACGGGTCGGAGCTTGTTCACGTCGAATGGAAGGACGGTGAAACAAGACCGCTCATCGAAGTCACCAGCAGAATTTCAACACGCGATCGCGCTGTCGATTTTTTGCAGCCCGGCAACGCCGCAGCACTCTCGGCCGCCGACCGCTCAAAATATACGGGAGGGACCGCATTGATTCCGGTCGACGGAATCGTCAAGGAAACCTCCGACAAGATCACGGCCGGCACCTCGACGGAGTTCGAAAAGGCCCGCGCCATTTACGAATGGGTCGTCACCAATACATATCGCGACGGCAAAGTGCCGGGTTGCGGCATTGGCGACATCGCCCTGATGCTCAAGATGGGCAAGCTCAGCGGCAAGTGCGCCGACATCAACGCGCTGTACGTTGGTCTCGTGCGTGCGGCCGGCATCCCTGCCCGCGACGTTTATGGCATCCGGGTTGCGCCTTCGAAGTTCGGGTACAAAAGCCTCGGGGCCGGGTCGGAGACCATCACAAAGGCTCAGCACTGCCGTGCGGAAACTTTCATCGCCGGACACGGGTGGATCGCGACCGATCCCGCAGATGTGCGCAAAGTCGTGCTTGAAGAGCCGCCGGGCAACCTTGCGATAAATGACGCGAAAGTGGCTGACGCGCGCAAAGCGCTGTTTGGCGCGTGGGAAGGCAACTGGCTCGCCTATAATTTCGCCCATGACGTCGCGCTGCCAGGATCGAACGGGGCCAAGCTCGGATTCCTGATGTATCCGCAAGCCGAATGCGGTCCGCACCGGCTCGATTGCCTCGACCCTGACACGTTCAAGTATACGATCACATCGAAGGAGATTACTTCGGCCTGAGCCATACTATGGTTGCCGATGTGATGGCAGCGAACGAAACGACGCTCGATCTGCGCGGGTTGCGGTGTCCGCAACCCGTGCTGCGGGCGAAAAAGGCGCTGCGCAACGTGCCGGTTGGCGGTACTCTCATTCTGGAATGCACCGATCCGCTGACCATGATCGACGTGCCGCACTTCTGCAATCAGACAGGTCACACCCTCAGCGCGCAGCAGCGCCAGGGCGACGTCTTCATCTTCAGGATCGTTAAACAGCGCTGACATTCGACATGCAGCCGATCTACCTCGACTACAACGCGACTACGCCGGTCGACCCCGGCGTGGTCAATGCGATGCTTCCTTACCTCCATGCCGAGTTCGGCAATCCGTCGTCGGCGCATGCATTGGGCCGGCGCGCACGCGATGCGATCGAGCAGGCACGCAGCGAAGTGGCCACTCTGATCGGCGCATCGCCGGACGAGATCGTCTTTACGAGCGGCGGAACAGAAGCGACTAACATCGCCATCCGCGGTGCCGCCACGACGAGACCCCGGCGCCGCGCGGTGGTGACGACGAACATCGAGCATCCTGCGACCGACGCCTGTTGCGCCCTGTTAAAGCGCGAGGGCCATCCCGTCAGGCGCATTGCCACAAAGGCCGATGGCCGGATCGATCCGGCCGCCGCGAAATCTTCCGTCCGCAAAGACACGGCATTGGTGACCATCATCCACGCGCAGAATGAGATTGGAACGTTGCAGCCTGTCGCCGACGTCGCGCGGCACGCGCGAGAGATTGGCGCGCTGGTACATGCCGATGCGGCGCAATCCGTCGGCAAAGTCATTGTCGATGTTGATGCGCTTGGTGTCGATCTGCTGTCGATCGCCGGCCACAAACTCTACGCGCCGAAGGGAATAGGCGCACTCTATATACGTAACGGAGTCAGACTGCCTCCCCTGCTCGTCGGCGCGGGCCAGGAGCATGGCCGCCGTCCCGGCACGGAAAACGTTGCCTATGCGGTTGGTCTCGGAGAAGCCTGCAGGCTCGCACGCATCGCGCTCGAAAAAGCGCCACGGCAGATGGCGTCTGTTGCGGATCATCTCTTGCGAAAGCTTCAGAAGGACGTTCCGGGGATCCTTCTCGTTGGACACCCAACCGAGCGTCTGCCGAACACACTCAACGTCCTGTTTCCAGGCGTCTCGGGCCGCCAACTGCTCGAAGTGTGCCCCGATGTGCTCGCTTCAAACGGCTCGGCCTGCCATGCCGATAGCGAAGAGCCCTCGGCGATCTTGCTGGCGCTCGGCATCCCGCCTGAACAGGCGCTTGGCACCGTGCGGCTATCGGTCGGACGAGCAACAACCATCGAAGACGCCAACACCGCCGCAGCCAGCCTGGCGCGCGCCTGGCACGCCTCGCAGGAGTTGCCGCCCGTTCGTGTATTAAGGAGAGCCCGTCGATGAATATCATGCAGCAAATTCGACTGAGCCACCTCTCCCACGGCGGTGGTTGCGGATGCAAATTGGCGCCCTCAGTGCTGCAGCAACTGCTGTCGGGCCATCCGACCGCAACGCCCTACAAGCAGCTGCTGGTCGGGCTCGAAACGGGCGACGATGCGGCGGTCTGGGAACTCGACAACGGCACCTGCATCATCGCGACCACCGATTTTTTCATGCCGATGGTCGACGATCCCCACGATTTCGGGCGCATCGCCGCGACCAATGCGATCTCGGACGTTTATGCCATGGGCGGCATGCCGATCATGGCGCTGGCAATCCTCGGCATGCCGGTCGACAAGATCCCGCCCGAAATGGTGCGCCGGATTCTCGAGGGCGGGGCTGCCGTGTGTGCCACGGCCGGCATTCCCGTCGCCGGCGGGCATTCCATCGATTCCCCGGAACCGATCTATGGCCTTGCCGTGATCGGCACGGCGCCGAAGGCCAATATTCGCCGCAACAGCGATGCCCAGCCTGGCGACAAGCTGATCCTCACCAAGGCGCTCGGCGTCGGCATTTATTCGGCCGCATTCAAGAAAAGCGCGCTGTCCCGCGAGGCCTATGATGAATTCATGGCGAGCACCACGCTGCTCAACCGCATCGGCGCACGGCTTGGCGAAGATGCTGCCGTGCACGCAATCACGGATGTGACGGGGTTTGGCCTGCTTGGTCACGCGCTGGAAATGGCGCGTGGCTCCGAGAAGACCGTGCACATCGATGCGTCGCGCCTGCCGTACCTGAAAGATGCGGCGACGCTTGCGCAAAACGGCTTCATTACGGGCGCGTCTGGACGAAACTGGAAGAGCTACGACACCAATATCGGGCTTCCCGCCAATACACCGGAATGGCAACGGCAGCTGTTGTGCGATCCGCAGACGTCAGGCGGACTTCTTGTCGCATGCGAACCCTCTCGCGCTGACGAAATCCTCAAGACAATAATCACGGCCGGCTACCCTGCGGCCCGAATCATCGGGCACGTCACGGAGGGCAAGGCACGTGTCCTTGTGGAAAGCCCTTAAGGTTGTTCCTTGGGACGTATGGGTTGCGAGCTCGTTTGCCGTCGCGCTGGTTATTGCGATTTCCGGATTTGGGTTTCCGATCTTCAGCGCGATCTACTTCAGTCTTTGCGCGTACATCACGCTTGAAACCATCGCGCAGGAATCCGATTAAACGTCATCGCTTGACGCTGCTCCGTATCTCTTCATCCGTCGGGAATCGTCCGGTCGCCTTCTTCGAGTAAGCAACCCGGCCGTCGACCTTGATTTCGAAGACGCCGCCGCTCGACCGGCGCAGATTGATCTGTGCCGACGGCTGCGATCCCAGAATGATGTCCCGCGCCGCACGGGCGCGCGGCTCGTAGCCTCATTGGCCGCAATATTCGATTTCGATTTTCATGGAACGCTCGCAAATCAGTATCGATAGCCGCCGCGGCACTATACCTGAATCGGGGTCGGCCTGGATCAAGACAACTTCAATCTGGCGTGAGCAGAGATATCCCAAGCTTCGCACGACGGCGCAGCCAAGTGGTGGCCCGATATTTCGGATCGTGCGTAATTGCGTGCATCCCGTCGAGGACAGCCAGCACGCGTGTTCCACCGAGAGCGTCACCGAATGCCAGCGGTCCTTTCGGATAATTCAGCCCCAGTTCGACCGCGGTATCGATGTCGGCCGGCGCCGCAATGCGCAGCTCGGCGATGCGCGTTCCGATGTTGACGATCATTGACAGCATACGCTGGACAACAAATCCCGGGCTGTCGTTGACCACAGTCACCGGCGTTTTCTCACCCACTAGCGCGGCGACTGCAGCGCCAAGCGTTTCCGCGCTGGTCAGCGGCGTTTTCATCAACGTCCGTCGTCCCTGGAAAGCGCCGAACATATCGACGGCAACCGTCCGCGCGGGGTCGAGATCGAGGCGAACGCAAGCGCTCGAGGCATCCTCGCCCAGCGGCGTCACAAAGCACGGCCCGCTCGACGGCGGCTTGCCGCCAAGTGTGCTCTTTATACCTGCAGCGTTCAGCCAATTCGCCAGCTCGCGGCCACCACCTTCGTCGGCGATCCATGCCGATTTCGGTTTCTCTTGCGGTGACACCGCAACGGTCGGCGGGCCGGAGGCCTCCGGCTTGTCATATTTATAGAAACCTTGTCCGGTCTTGCGGCCAAGGAGCCCGCCGGCAACACGGACCGCCATGTTCGCCGACGGCTGATACATCGGGTCATCGAAATATTGCTCGAAGATGCTCACCATGACGGCGTGGGCGACGTCGCCGCCGACAAGGTCGAGCAATTCGAACGGACCCATCCTGAATCCGGCCGCTTCCTTCATCAGCAGGTCGACCTCGCGCGCGCTCGCAATGCCTTGCGACACGATGCGCAGCGCCTCCGGTCCATAGGCGCGCCCTGCGTGATTGACGATGAACCCCGGCGTATCGGCCGCGACCACCGGATGCTTGTTGATGCGCTTCACGAAGGTAGTGAGCGCCGCGACCAGGGCCGGGTCGCCCCGCAGGCCGCCGATCACCTCGACCAGACGCATCAAAGGCGGCGGGTTAAAGAAATGCAGGCCGCCGACACGCTCCGGCCTATCGCAGCCGGCGGCGACTTCGGTCACCGACAACGAGGACGTATTGGTGGCGAGCACGCAGTCAGCCGACACGCGTTTTTCCAGCGCGCGGAACAGCTCGCGTTTGGCCGCAAGGTCTTCGACGATGGCTTCGATGACGATGCCGGCTCCCTTCGCGTCGTCGAGCGAATTGATCGGCTTCAGACGGTCCAGCAGGTCTTTTTTGGCCGCGGGCGTCATGCGCTGCTTGGCCACCAGGCCTTCGAGACCTTTGTCGACCGCCGCAATCGCCTCTTTCACCGCGCCGTCACGGGAATCGAAAAGCAGCGTGGTGACACCAGCCTGCGCGCACACTTGCGCAATGCCGCGTCCCATGGTGCCGGCGCCGAATACGGCAACGACCAGATCAGGCTTTGAAAGATCCACCGCCACGCGTCACTGCCCTTCGAACTTCGGCTTTCGCTTTTCCATGAAGGCGCGCATTCCTTCTTTCTGATCGCGCGTGGCAAACTGCAATTGGAAGGCCTTGCGTTCGAGCATCAGCGCGGTATCGAGCGGCGCGTTCACGCCGGCATTGATGATTTCCTTGATCTGCATGATCGAAATCGGCGGCATGGCGGCAATCTCGCGCGCAATCTCGATCGCGCGTGGAAGTGCCTGGCCGGTGGGCGCAACTTCGCCGATCACGCCCATGCTCAAGGCTTCGGCCGCACCGAACATCCGTCCGGTCATGATCAGCAGCATTGCCCGCTGACGGCCGACGAGCCGCGCCAGCTTTTGCGTGCCGCCACCGCCGGGCAGGATTCCGACTTTCACTTCGGGCAGGCCGAGTTTTGCACCCTCACCCGCTATAATAATGTCCGCGCACAAAGCGAGCTCGAGGCCTCCCCCGAGGGCGAACCCCTCCACTGCGGCGATTACGGGCTTGGGGCAATCCATGATCGCGCGCCAGTATTTCTGCACATTACGCGACATGACCTCGACCGGCCCCGCTTCGGCCATTTCGCCGATATCGGCGCCGGCCGCAAAGGCAACGTCCGATCCCGTCACAATCACGCAACGCACCTTGCTGTCGGCACCGCAGCGGGTGATCTCGTCGGCAAGCCGCACGCGTACATCGAGGTTGAGCGCATTGCGGACCTGCGGACGATTGATCCTGAAGACGACGATGTCCTCTGTCGGGTGTTCAACGAGCAGGGATTCCGGAGCGGCCATGACAATCAATCCAGACGATTTACGATCCACACGATTTTTGGCGAGAGACCAGGAAGCGGACGCCGGCTATTTGGCGCCTGGGTTTACGACAGCAAGCGCGTCAACAACACCTGCCCCCACTTCATTGCGCGTGCCGGGAACGCGATGCGCGGACCGGGCGAGATTGTCGCGCACTTGAGCCGGAGTGAGCTTCGGTTTCGTCGCCAGCAGCAGCGCCGCAACCCCGCTGACATGGGCTGCGGCAACCGACGTCCCTGAGGTTATCTGATATTTGCCGTCCGGGGCAGCGGCGAGAATTTCAACCCCGGGCGCGGCTACGGCGACCTGCGGGCCGCGATTGGCTTGCGGCATCAACTTGTCGTCTGCATCTGTTGCGGTCACGCCGATCACGCCTGCGTCCGCACCCGGATAAAGCGGCGGCGACTTCGGCCCCCCATTGCCGACGGCAGCGATCAAGACGATCCCCCGGGCATTCGCTATGGCAAGCATCTGCTTCAACATCGGGTCGGCAGGGCCTGCGAAGCTCATATTGATGATGCGCGCGTTTTTCGCCGCGGCCCAATCGATGCCTTTGAGGACATTGAAGGTCGTGCTCTGCGCGCTTTCCCCGGCTCCGGAAAAGGCACGTACAGCGAGAAGCCTGACTTTCGGCGCCACGCCGACCAGTTTGCTGTTTGCGGCAATCGCGCCGGCGATCGCCGTACCATGCGGGTGTGGCTGCGCCGGCGTTCCAACCGCATCGAACTCATCGGCAATGGTGCCGGCAAGATCGGGGTGATTTTTGTCGATCCTGGAGTCGATGACCGCCACAAGAACGTCATCGCCGCGGTTGACGCGATGCGCCTCAAGCAGATGCAATTTGCGCACGACATATTGCGCGGACGCATCACCCGCGGGTGGATCCTGCCTGGCCGGCTGTTGTGCCGCCTGTGCGCCGACGTAGACGAAATTGACCTGCGCAGCAGCGACGCCGGGGAAGTCGCGCGCGATAAGATTGAGCGTCTGCACCGCCGAACGCCCACCGTCGATCCGATAGCGCCCGATGGTCTGGCCGGTGAGGGCGAAGGTCTGCAACTCCAGAGGCGTCAGGTTCAGCCGGTTCAGCATCAAGGAGCGAGACTGCTCTGACGTCCCGGGCCCAAACCTCAGCAGGATTTCATTCGTGATGAACCGCGTTTCGCCCGAGGGCGGAATATTGATGTTGTTGTTGCGTCCGCTCGTAACCCGCTTTGGTTTGCGCGGCTCACGTGGCGGCTGGTTATTGGTGGTGGTCGTGGTCGTGACAGTGGCAGTCGGCGGAAACATCGCTTCCGCCAGAAGCCAGCCCACCGGACCCAACATGCAGCTCAGGGTCAGGTGATAGGCCTCGCTGATGGTCAGCTCGCGGCCCAGGACCACTGTAGCGATCATCGGCGAAACAGCGGCGCACGCGATTGACCCGATCACAAAGCCGCCGAGTGGCGTGATCGGACCACCATGACCGATGACAGGCGGAGGAGCATTTGTCGTTTGGCTGAACGCCGGCGAGAGCGCGCCAATCAGCATGGCGGCGGCCAGCACCGCGGCCTTCGCGAACGCTCGCATTGTGCCCCTCAGCCTCCCCGATTTCCGGGCCCAGGTATTCTACATAGCCATATGTCGGGCACCATGCCCGAAAGGTTCACGGGAAATCTTGGGGAAGCGTGCGAAAATTCGCTAATGTGGCCGGACAACCACTGCATCGATCAGCTTGCGGCACTCGACAAGGTCGTGCAGCGCAGTGTGCAGCTTGTGCAAATCCTCATGGGCGAGGCCATTGCCGGCGACACTGGGCGCCGGTTGCGCGGAGGTCGTCTCTGCCATAGCCGGTTCGGACGAGGTGACGCTGTGGATCGCACGGTCGGCGGGATCAACGCGTGGAACCGGTGCGCTGGTCATGGGCGGTTCGACGCGGGTCGCAGCGTCGTCATGCCGATCACCGAGATCACGTCCAATGAGCGAGGAAATGCGACCGCGCAACCCACGGTCTTCGTCCGGCTCGACGTCGTCGGCTGTGACAACCTCTTCGGCAATCTGCTCTTCGTCGTCTTCTATTCTGCCATGCGGTGGCTGCGGAGCCCCGTCCAGCCAAACCACCTGGACAAATTTCGTACCCTGCTCACGCAAAATGCGTTGCACGCCGCGAATGGTATAGCCCTCGCCGTAAAGCAGGTGGCGAATACCACGCAGTAAGTCGATGTCATCGGGGCGATAATAGCGCCGACCACCGCCGCGCTTCATCGGTTTGATTTCGTGAAAGCGACTTTCCCAAAAGCGCAGCACGTGCTGCGGCAGATCGAGATCGTCGGCTACTTCACTGATGGTACGAAATGCGTCAGGCGCCTTGTTGTCCAAAGCAAGCCACTCCTGAGTTTGATCCTAACGCGGATACGCAACCGAGGAACGACGGCTTAGCCTGGTTCAGCGGGGGCGGCACCGTTGTTGATGCGTTGCTTGAGAATCGCCGACGGCTTGAACACCATAACGCGCCGTGGCGAAATTGGCACTTCCTTGCCGGTCTTGGGATTTCGGCCGATGCGTTGGCCTTTCTTGCGCACGACGAAAGAACCGAACGAGGAAAGCTTCACCGTTTCCCCACGCTCGAGACAGTCGGTGATCTCCTTGAGCACCAACTCCACCAATGCTGCGGATTCTGTGCGTGAGAGGCCCACTTTTTGGTAGACCGCCTCGCACAGGTCGGCCCGCGTCACTGTCTTTCCGGTCATCGCCTGCCCTGCCCCCGGCGAGGTATCCCGCTGAATTATCGACGATATTAGCTTCGCCCAAAGGGGTCAACAAGGGCGGTTAAAGATTGTGATCAAATAGTCCCCATAACCACAGCATCAAAAAGCGGTTCCGCGGCCGGGGCTCACCAACGCAAAAGCGCCGAACCCCAGGTAAACCCCCCGCCCATCGCTTCCAAAAGCACGAGATTGCCCCGCTTGATGCGGCGGTCGGCCACTGCGTCGGCCAAAGCCAGAGGAATAGAGGCAGCGGACGTATTCCCGTGCCGGTCCACGGTAACGACGACCTTTTCAGGGGCAATGCCCAGCTTGTGGGCGGATCCGTCAATGATGCGTTTGTTGGCCTGATGCGGCACGAACCAGTCGATATCCCCAGCCGTATAGCCGGTGGCCTTAAAGGCATCCTCGATCACATCCGTGATCATGGCCACCGCATGCTTGAAAACTTCCCGTCCCTCCATGCGCAGGTGACCCACGGTCTGGGTCGAGGATGGACCTCCGTCCACGTAAAGCTTTGCCTTGTGGCGCCCGTCCGATCGCAGATGGGTCGTCAGGATCCCCCGGTCTTCCCGCGAGCCGGCCTGTTGCTGAGCCTCAAGTATCAGGGCACCTGCTCCGTCGCCGAACAGCACGCACGTCGTGCGGTCATTCCAGTCGAGGATCCGCGAAAAGGTTTCCGACCCGATTACCAGCGCGCGTTTGTAGCTTCCGCTCAGCAACAGGGCATCGGTCACCTGCAGCGCGTAGACGAAACCCGAGCAAACCGCCTGCAGGTCGAACGCCGCGCCGTGCGTGATGCCGAGTCCGGCCTGCACCGACACGGCGGTTGCCGGAAACGTCTGGTCCGGCGTCGAGGTCGCGAGAACAATCAGGTCGATCGAGCTTGCTTCGCAATGCGCATTCGCCAGCGCCGCGCGCGCTGCGTGAAGCGCAAGATCTGACGTGAGCTCGCCCGGCGCGGCAACATGCCGTTCGCGAATGCCGGTCCGCTGCACGATCCATTCGTCGGTGGTTTCAACCGAACGCGCCAGTTCGTCGTTGCTGACGATGCGCGCGGGAAGATAGCTCCCGCACCCGAGAATGACAGAACGCAACGTCGTCACGAACCTGCTCCGCTCGCAAGTCGTGCCGTGGTGCCCGCCTTCAGGTCGCGCGCCATCGACTCGCCGATCTTGGCGAGCAACTCGTAGCGCACCATGTCGTAGCCCATGTCGATTGCCGCGGCAGTGCCTTCCGCGTCGGAGCCGCCATGACTTTTGATGACGACACCATTCAGCCCGAGGAAAACACCCCCATTCGATTTTCTTGGATCCATTTTTTCTCGCAAGGTTCGAAATGCCTGCCGCGCAAAAAGATAGCCAAGCCGCGCGGCCCAGGTGCGGTTCATCGCCGCGCGCAGATACGAGGCGAGTTGATGTGCCGTCCCTTCGGCGGTCTTCAGCGCGATGTTTCCCGCAAAGCCTTCGGTGACCACAACGTCGACGACACCTTTGCCGATGTCATCGCCTTCGACAAACCCATGATAGTCGAAATGCGGAAAGTCGCCTTCGCGCAGAATGCGGCCCGCGTCACGTACCTGCTCCAGTCCTTTGACTTCCTCGACGCCGATATTGAGTAGTCCGACAGTCGGACGATCGATGTCGAACAGCACGCGCGCCATCGCCCCGCCCATGGCGGCGAGATTGACCAGGTGCATCTCGTCTGCACCGATGGAAGCGCCGACATCGAGCACAACGGATTCGCCCTTCAACGTCGGCCATAACGCAGCAATTGCCGGCCGCTCGATCCCTTCCTTCATCTTCAGATTGAAGCGTGCCATTGCCATCAGCGCGCCGGTATTTCCGGCCGAGACGATCACATCGGCTTCACCTTTCTTCACTGCGTCGATCGCCAGCCACATCGAAGACTTCCAGCGGCCATAGCGAAGCGCCTGACTGGGTTTGTCGTCCATGCGAATGGCGATTTCGGTATGCACGACTTTCGATTTCGCTTTAAGGCGAGGCAGCCCATCGAGCACGGGTTCGATCGCCGCGCGATTGCCGAAAAGCAGATATTCGATGTCCGGATGGCGCGTCAGTGAAATGTCGGCGCCCGGCAATATGACGGACGCGCCATGGTCGCCGCCCATGGCGTCAAGCGCGATGCGAACCTTATCCGGCATGGATCGCTCTCGGCGTTAACGGGGGTGGCAGTGACGCGGTCCTGAGAAGTGGGCGAATGGCCGCGACCATAGCCGCTCGGCAGCCGCAAACAAGCCGGTTCTCCGTTGGCCCCATCCCCGCACCCGCCGCTGCCGGCTAAGCGCCGCCGAGGCGCTTTTTCAGCGCTTCCAGGGCCGCAAAGGGTTTTGCACTTCCATCGTCCGCCGTGACTGGTGCGACAGGGGCAAATTCGGCGCCAGGCTTGCGCGGATAGGGATCGATGCCGAGGAGCATGAACTCGGTCGCGATCGCACCCAGATCCAGCTTGCCGTCGAAAAGAGGCTCCGGCGGCTCGTCGTCGCTTGTGTGCACCGCAACGGTCTCCGGCTTCGCGGAGGCCGGCACTGCTGATTGCGGTGCGAACCGCACATCGACCAATTCTTCGATATCGCTTTCGATGGGCTCCAGGGTGACGACGCAGGACTGACCGACGCGCGCGCTGACATTGCCGGTGACATGAACACCGGCGCCGCGCCGCGTAAGATCAAATACGGCGGACAGGCGACCCAATTCACGCAGGCCAGCGAGCGTGGCGAGCTCGGCGCGAACCGTTTCGGGCGCGTCGATCTCGAGGTGCAGACCGGTTTCCGGAATATCATCCACGGCGACCGGCACGCTCCACGGACTTCGAATTTTTTCCATAAAAACAGTCTTCTGATGACCGGTCTTTGTGCTCAACAAGAACAGCAATCTCAGGGTTTCGGCAGGTGCAGCTTGCCCGCCAACAGGTCGCCGACCCGCTGGGCCCTGACATCACGTACCGCTTCCCGGACATAGGCCGCAAGATGGGCTGGGGCGTCCGGGGTCGGCGGCGATCCTTCATAGACGTTCCGGGTGAGCGCCTCGACCAGTGCTGCCTTACCGTCCGCCGCCAGCGCTGATCTATAGACCTGTGCCCGGCCGTAAAAGGCCTGGCCGATGCGCTGCATCTCTTTCGGCACCGACAGGTCGCCGATACCCATCTCCCGCAGATTGTGGTCCATGTCCCGACAGAAATGGTCGAATAAGGCCTGTCCGCCCTCCCGGGAGTCCGGTTCCTCCGCCAGACGATCGATGACAATGGCAAGGTGCAGCACAAGCAGGTCAAAGCGGCCATTTACAGTATCTGCGACACCGTATTCGCGATAAAAACAGGGCAATCGCGCCTGTGCCACGATCGTGCCATACAGGGTCGAAATGGTATCTTGCCGCGACCGGCGACGAAACAAGGGGAACATCATCGGTTCATTCGGGGCTGAAAGCGGTTCGCCGCGGTTACGTCAACGCCCCTCCCGATGCAAGACCGAAATGGATCTATCGCGTTTGGGTTCGAAAACTGTGCGCTATCGTAGGGTCACTCTGCACATGTCGCTGGTGCTCGCCGGTGCTTTGGCGCTTGCCGCCTGCACCGGGACAGAAACCCTGCAGCGCGGCTACGTGCTGCCCGAAGGCGCACTGGAACAGGTTCCCGTTGGTGCGACCCAGGAACAGGTCCTGATCGTGCTCGGCACGCCTTCGACCGTCGCAACCGTCAACGGTGAAGCTTTCTATTATATCTCGCAAAAGGCAACGCGCTCGGTCGCCTTCATGCCGCATGAAGTCGTCGACCAACGCGTGATCGCGGTTTATTTCGACAAAGGGCGGCGCGTCACTCGGCTCGCCAATTACGGTATCAAGGATGGCAAAGTCTTCGACTTCTATTCGCAGACGACGCCGACCGGCGGCATGGAATTGAGCTATCTGCGCAACATCTTCAAGAACGTCGGTTTCCATCTCTAGGCGCACGCCAAGAAATGCACCACGAAAAAAGGGCCCGCATAATGCGGGCCCTTTTCATTTTTGGCTGGCGCCTAGTGAGCGAGAACCGCGAGCAGCAAGAGCGCGACGATGTTCGTGATCTTGATCATCGGGTTCACGGCCGGACCCGCCGTGTCCTTGTAGGGATCGCCGACAGTATCACCGGTGACCGCGGCCTTATGCGCGTCCGAGCCTTTGCCGCCGTAATGTCCGTCCTCGATGTATTTCTTGGCGTTGTCCCATGCGCCACCACCGGACGTCATGGAGATGGCGACGAACAGGCCGGTGACGATGACACCGAGCAACATTGCGCCGACGGCCGAGAACGCCGCCGATTTGCCGGCCGGTCCACCACCCGCGATGAAGTAGATCGCGAAGTAGCAGACGATCGGCGAGAGCACCGGAAGCAGCGACGGGACGATCATCTCCTTGATCGCCGCCTTGGTGAGTATATCGACGGCGCGACCATAGTCCGGCTTGTCCTTGCCCTTCATGATTCCGGGCTTGGCGCGGAATTGCCGGCGTACTTCCTCGACGATCGCGCCGGCTGCGCGACCGACGGCGGTCATGCCCATCGCAGCGAACAGATACGGCAGCATTCCGCCGAACAACAGACCGACGACCACGTACGGACTGGTAAGCGAGAAGTCGAGCTGGATGCCCTGGAAGTACGGGTGCTGCCCGGCTGTGCTGATGAAGAATTTCAGGTCCTGGTTATAGGCGGCGAACAGCACAAGCGCGCCGAGGCCGGCCGAACCAATGGCGTAGCCTTTGGTGATGGCCTTGGTTGTGTTGCCGACCGCGTCGAGCGCGTCGGTCGACTTGCGCACGGCCTTCGGCAGGCCCGCCATTTCGGCGATGCCGCCGGCATTGTCCGTGACCGGACCGAAGGCATCGAGGGCGACGACCATGCCGGCGAGCGCGAGCATTGACGTCACCGCGATGGCAATGCCGAAAAGCCCGGCTTGCGCGTAAGCAACCAGAATGCCGGCGATGATCACCAGCGCCGGGAGCGCCGTAGCTTCCAGCGAAATGGCGAGGCCCTGAATGATGTTGGTGCCGTGGCCGGTGACGGATGCCGCGGCAATCGACTTCACCGGACGGAAATTGGTGCCGGTGTAGTACTCCGTGATCCAGATGATCAGCCCGGTGACGACGAGGCCGACGATCGCGCACAAGTAGAGCGCCTTGCCGGTGAAGGGGACGCCTGTGATTGGGCCCATGCCGATGAGATGATCGGTCACGAAATAGATGGCGATCAGCGAGAGCACCGCGGAGGCGATAAAACCCTTGTAGAGGGCTCCCATGATCGACTGGCTTTTGCCAAGCCGGACGAAGAACGTGCCGATGATCGACGTGATGATGCAGGCGCCGCCGATAGCGAGCGGATAGATCATCATGGTCGTCAACAGCGGCGTGCCGGCGAAGAAGATCGAGGCCAGCACCATCGTGGCAACGATCGTGACCGCATAGGTCTCGAACAGGTCGGCGGCCATACCGGCGCAGTCGCCGACATTGTCACCCACGTTGTCGGCGATCGTGGCTGGGTTGCGCGGATCGTCCTCCGGAATTCCTGCCTCAACTTTGCCCACCAGGTCGCCGCCAACGTCGGCGCCCTTGGTGAAGATGCCGCCGCCGAGACGGGCGAAGATCGAAATCAGAGACGCGCCGAAGCCGAGGGCAACCATGGCATCGATCACCGTGCGGTCATTGGGCGCCTTGTGCATCGTGCCGGTGAGAAAGCCGAAATAGAGCGTCACCCCGAGCAGTGCGAGGCCCGCGACCAACATGCCCGTGATCGCACCCGACTTGAACGCGAGTTCAAGCCCGCCGGCGAGCGACTTGGTGGCGGCCTGCGCGACGCGTACGTTGGCGCGCACCGAGACGTTCATGCCGATGAAGCCGGTCGCGCCCGACAGGATCGCGCCGACAGCGAAGCCGATTGCGACCAGCCAGCCGAGCGTGAACCCGATGATCACCAAAACCACCACACCGACGATCGCTATGGTGGTGTATTGCCGTTTGAGATAGGCCTGCGCGCCTTCGCGCACGGCCTCGGAAATTTCCTGCATCCGCTTGCTGCCGGAATCGGCGCTCATCACCGATTGCGTCGCCCAGATGCCGTAGAGGATCGCGAGCACCCCACAGCCGACGATCAACCACAAGATATTCATGGTGGCCATTTTTTCCCCGATTAGATTGTGCTGGCGGGACGAACGCTCCCGCCGGCGCCAGGAGCGTCGAGGATGGCCGCTTTAAGGGCGCTTCACCCCGACCGGAAAGCGCGCGGATATAGCCAAAAAGATGCCAGTTGCGCAACGCGGAAAATGGGGTCGGCGCTGGTATTCTTTGCCGCGCGCTCGCCGGCGCCGCTTGGCGCCCTATTTTTCCTTGGCCAGGGCCGCTTCGAACTTTGTCTTCTCGTCGGAAAGCCAGCGCCGATAGCCCGTCGGATCGACCCAGCCCTGCACACCGTCTTTGTCCGCGCGCGCCAATTTCTCCGCAAAGCCCGGGACCTGCGTATGGGCGGGAAGCCAGATATCGGGTTTCATCGACTTAAGCATGCGGAACGTCCGGCGATAGTCATCGGCAATTCCCGGATACGAGGGCCGAACAACGAGCCGATACAAGGGATTGACGCTCGTACAGCAGGGAAAAACGACGTTGTACGAACGGCCACCGTCTTCAATGGTGGTGACCCAGGTCGTTGCGCCGCGCGTGTGACCGGCGCCGAGCAAGGCCGTCATCTTTATGTTGCCGAGCGTGAGAACGTCCCAATCTTTCAGGACGCGCTCGGCCGTGACCGGGGGAAAGTGAAATGCGGGGTGTTTTCCATAGACAGGATCGATCTTTCCGCCGGATTTCAGCAGCTCGAGATCGCGATCCATCACGACGGCCGAACCGCCTGACAGCCGCACGAAATGCCCCATCGTGCCCGCATGATCGATGTGGGCGTGGGTGATCAGCAGAAACTTGATGTCGCGGGGATCAAAGCCAAGTTTGTGAATCGATTCTTCGAAGACTTCGGCGGAGTTGGGCATGCCTCCATCGAGCAGAAAGTGCCCGGCCGGGGTCGTGATCAGATAGGCAGCAAGCCCTTTCGTGCCGACATAATAGATCGGCCCCACGATCCTGAAGGGCTCCGCCGGCTCGACCCAGGTTTTCAGGTAGGCGCCCAATGCGGGCGGCACCGGCTGCTGTCCGCTCAGTGCGGCGCCAATGTCCGGCAGCGGCGCCGGAAGCGGTTCCTGTGCAACCGCCACCCCGGCGAGGACTATTTGAAGAATGACTAGAATGAACCGCATCGGTGTGCCCGGGTGCCGAAGATGCAGGCGGAGCCGCGGTTTTGCAACGAGGCTGTCATCACCGATAGGTCCGTTCACCAGCGGTGCAGCGTGTCGACGATCGCCATGATCGTTCCCAGAATGGCCACGACCTGCGACAGGATTTTCAGCGCAGCGCCGACGCGTTGACGCCACGTCGTCGCATCATGCTGACGCGAGGGTCGCGGCGTGCTTCGCCGTCCGCGCGTCTCCGAACTGTTTGATTTTTTTCTGTGCCAATAGCGCATTGCTTCATGCCTCCTGCGCCATTCTTTTCCACAAAGCGCATCTTGACAATATTCCTATAGGATAATATACCTATGGTTGTCCGCTCCCATGAGGGACGCGAACCGGTTGCGCCGGCTCGTGTGGAACGGACCGGCGCCCGCGCCCGTGGCAAGCAAGCCACGCACCCGGGCGGCGTCGGGGCTCCGCCCGGCGGCCAATACGAGCCGCCCGCCAGGAGCATGGCCACCGGGGCCGGAACGTTCGCCGACTTTCGTCCGAAATGGCGAAGCGGGAGGCGAATACGACCGCCTCCGCAAAGCGCGGCCCGACGCCGAAGGAGAACGCCGCAACGGCGCGCCGGAAGGCGCCACGTCTTCGCAAGAAGGCGTGCACATACGGATTAGTCGCGCCGGCTGGCGCGCCGTCCCCTCTCTTCGCAACGAAGAGAGAAAACGAAACAAACCTCGGGCGCAGGACGCGCCGCGAGAACGAAGGAGGCTGCACTCAATGACGAATGATATCGAAACCGAAGCCGAGATGATCGAACGAGAGATTGCGTCGCTGACACCTGAGACCATCGAGCGGGCCCGCATTGGTATCGTGCGCTGGCGCGCGGACCTGCTGAATTTCCCGCACCTCTGCCCCAAAGGAACCTGCCGGCGCACGCGCAGGTGTTCCGGCAATCCGGACATGTGCATGAACCTGCTGGCGCCGTTCGTGCCCGAGACCGTGCACGATGCCGTCGAGATCATGTTCGACGGCCAGACCGACCGCCTCACCTACGACGAGGTGCGCGCCAAGGCGCCTTACGAAATGCAGGCCTACGAAGAGTGGCTCGGAAAAATCCGTGAATTGAAAGAGGCGTCGGCGCCGTTTCTGAAGCTCAAATCAGGCGGCGCAACCTCGCAGCCTCGTGCGCAGTCCTGACGGTCTGCGGCAATCGCTTTCAGGCCGAGGCGGCGCTAGGATGCACAACATTCAGGGTTTCCCGACACAAAACGAGGAGCACGAGGATGAGAACGACCACCATTGCGGCGCTGTTGTTTGCCGCGCTGCCCATATCTGCGCTGCCAATGTTGGCACTGGCGGACGATCATGTTCTCGTTCAACCCGGCTCGCTGAAATGGACTCCCGCCCCCGCCGGGCTGCCGGAAGGCGCGCAAATCTCTGTTCTCAGCGGCAATCCGGGCGCCGACAGTCCTTCGTTATCCGTGCGAAACTGCCGTCGGGCTACAAGGTGCCGCCGCATACGCATCCGACAGCCGAGAACGTCACGGTGCTTTCGGGCGCATTCCACGTGGGCATGGGCGACAAGTTCGACATGAAGAAAGGCGAGACGCTGCGGGTCGGCGGCTACTTCCGCGCCGAGAAGGACATGCAGCACTACGCATGGACCTCGGCGCCGACCGTGATCCAGATCCACGGCAGAGGCCCGTTCGTCATCACCTACGTCAATCCGGCCGACGACCCGCGCAACAACAAGACTTCGGAGAAGAAGTAGGCCGCGTCGCGCGGACGGGTTTCCGAAACGCAGGGATCGTCACGGCCGGGCTTGTCCCAGGCGGCGACTCTTGCGCACCGAAGATCCCATCCACGGTCATGGCCGGACCTGTCCCGGGCACGATCCTCTCCGTTGTCATGCCCGCACTTGTCGGCCGCAACCCTCTCCTCCGTCATGGCCGGGCTTGTCCCGGCCATCCACGTCTTCCTTTACGAAACGCCAAAGACGTGGATGCCCGCAACAAGTGCGGGCATGACAGCGAGAGGGAGGGCACACGCCGCCCCACAAACGCCGGCGCGTTAACGAAATCGCTTTCAGCAGCGGCTAATATGCGCGGCGATGGATTTGCCGCCGCGCTTCACGCTCACGCGCATGTTCTGGATCGGGATCGGCCTGCTCGTTCTCGGCACAGGCCCCCTGCTCGCAATCATCCTCGCGGCATCGATCGGGCTTCTGAGCGATCCAAACCCCAATCCGGTCGGACCCGGCCTGCTCGCGTTTTTCACCTTCTGGCCGGCCGTGATCCTGACCGTGTGGGGACTGATCGCCTCGCTCGTCCGCTATCGACGCGCGCAAGCGCAAAGCTGACGTCAGGCGGCCTGCGCGCCGAGCTCTTTATCTTTCGCTTCAGCACGTTGCGCGGCCGGACGCGTCACGATGCGCGCGACGTAATCGGTGAACTCTTTGCGCTCGGGAATCATCTTGAACATCATGCCCCAGCGGATATTGGCGCCGATCAATACATCGGCCGCGGTGAACTGATCGCCCATCAGCCAGGGCCCCTTCTCGATCGCTTTGGCGAGCACGTTCATCGTGGTGTCGAAATCGCCATAACCGAGCATCGCGCGTCTTGCTTCTTCCTTGCGCGGCGCGGCGCGATCGATCACCGCAGGTTCGAGGCAGCCGGGACCGAAGAACAACCACTTCAGATAGACGCCGCGTTTCGGCGCGCCGACCGGTATGTTGAGTTTCTTTTCGGGAAATTCATCGGCGAGATAAGTGCAGATCGCCGCGAGCTCGGTGATCACCGTGTCGCGGTGCTTGAGCGCAGGAACCTTGCCCATCGGATTGATGGCGAGATAATCCGGCTTCATGTTGTCGCCAGCACTCAGCCGCAGCAACTTGATATCGTAAGGCTGGCCGACTTCCTCGAGCATCCAGAGCGCAATCGAGGAACGCGAGGGCGAAGCGTGATAGAGCGTGAGATCGGGCATGAGGCACCTTGCAAAATTGGCGGCGGGAACCAACGTATTAAATCAAGAATGTGCTGAGACCGTGACATGACAAATACCGTTCGTGACAATACCGAGCGTCATCGCTTCGAACTCGAGGCCGATGGTCACATTGCCTTCGCAAATTACAAACGTGCGGATGGCGTGCTGACAATGCTGCACACCGAGGTTCCCAAGGAGCTCGAGGGGCGCGGCATCGGCTCGACGCTGATCCGCGGCGTGCTCGATACGGCGCGCAAAGAGGGACTGAAGGTCAACCCGCTGTGCCCCTTCGCCAAGGCCTATATTGAGAAGCATCCGGAATACGCCGACCTGCGCCAGTGACGTTTTTTCGCGTGTCCGGTACAGCGTCATTCCGGGGCGCGCGCGGAGCGAGCGAACCCGGAATCCAGACATGGACTCGGCGCGTCGTTCTGGATTCCGGGTTCCGGCCTGCGGCCGGCCCCGGAATGACCAAACTAAAACGCGCGCAAAACAGCCTTTTCCGCGCGCACCTAACCCAATCTTTACTCTTCGATAAGACATTGGCTCCTGTTGCGACAGGAGACCGCGTTGGATTTCTGGCCCGGCATTGCATTCATCTTCCGGCAGACCGGCAACCTGCTGCTCTCGATCGGCTCGCATTTTTCACTGAGCTCGCTCGCCGCAGCGTTGCTGATCGCGACCGTGTTCTTCGTCTGGCAGCGCGTGAGGCGCGGCCGGCGCGTTCGCCTGCGAACGATCCTGCGCGCGCTTTTTCCGAGACGCATTCTGCACAGCCGTTCCAACGAAGCCGACATCGGCTATCTGATCTTCAACGTGTTCGTCTACGGCGTGATGTTCGGCTGGGCCGTGCTGTCCTACCAGTTCATCTCCAACGGCATCATTTCCGGACTGGTGACGCTGTTCGGTCCCGTTTCACCATCGACGCTGCCGGCCTACGTGACGCGATCGGTCATCACCGTGATGCTCTTTCTCGCCTACGAGCTCGGCTACTGGTTCAACCACTGGCTCAGCCACAAGGTGCCGCTGCTGTGGGAATTCCACAAAGTGCACCACAACGCGGAAGTGCTGACCCCGCTCACGAATTTCCGCGTGCATCCGGTTTACACCTGGGTCTTCACCAACATTCTTGCGTTCTCAGCCGCGGTCGCCAACGGTCTCGGCAATTACATGTTCGGCGAAACGGCCTATCAGTACGCGTTGTCGGATACGAACATCATCCTGGTGCTGTTCATTCACGCCTACGTGCATCTCCAGCATTCGCACATGTGGATCGCGTTCCGCGGCGTGCTCGGGCGCATATTCGTCAGCCCAGCGCATCACCAGGTGCACCACTCGGCCGATCCGAAGCACTTCAACAAGAACTTCGGCTCGTGCCTGGCGCTGTGGGACTGGATGTTCGGCACGCTCTATGTGCCGGAGAAGACGCGCGAGCCCCTTACGTTTGGCTTTCCGGGCCAGGCGGATGCGCACACGGTGAAAGGGGAACTGGTCGATCCGTTCATCAATGCGGCGGGGCACATCTGGCCGAAGCGGCCTGCGGACATGCCCGCCCTGCCGGTTGCGGAGCGCAAGCAGGCCTAGTTAATTGGGCCGATGCGCCGGCGCACTGTCACCGTCAACGACAAGATGCAGAAGGGCTATCGCTACGCCTTAAGCGCAGCGACGGGGCGCAATTTCGATTCCGAGTTCAAACCGCAGCTCACGCCCGCGCAGATGCTCCGACTCGGCGTGTTCGGCGGCAAGTACATGACCGACTGCCGACGCGAGTTCCCGAAAAGCTGGTTTGCGCGCGCCAAACTCTCGCCGCGCGGGGCCGATCCCGCGTGCAATTTTTTCGGTGTGGATGCGAGCCAGCCGCTTTCGGAATGGAAGCGCAAAGGCTGGATCCATCCGGACGATCCGCGCGGCTGGTTCCAGTGGTACTGCCGCTATTACATGGGCCGACGCATGCCGGAGGAAGACCGGCGGCAGATCGGGCGCTGGAAAGCGATCCGGCGGCATGTGCGCCAGGTGCAGAAACATTGCGAGCCCGGCAATTTGCTCTGCCGGCCGCGGCAGCGGCAAGCGCTGCTGCATTGGGCTTACGACAGCCGCAAGATCTGAGCGGCCTATTCGGCCGCCACCGCCGGAGCGCGCGCGGTGCGGGGCTTCCAGCGCGACATGACGGCATCGATTGCGGTGACCGCCAGCCCCGCCGCCAGCACCTGCCAGCCCGGCCTGATGCCGGCGTCGAAATCGAAAATCGTGCCAAGAACGCGCATCGGCGAAACGTGAAATGCAATGGCAATGCCGATGGCTTCGCCGAGAAAGGTTACAACCGACACGGCGATTGCCAGCACGAACAGGCTCAGCGTCGACAATTCGCTGCTGCCTTGCCACCACGCGAGCACACGATAGGCGATCAGCCAGAGAAAAAGACCGGCCGCGAAAGTCGGGACCGTGACGTCGGCTTTCGTCTGCTGGAAGTAGTGAATGAGCGCGAGCAGTGCGATCGCGTAGATCGCCTGATGCAAACGCCGCCAGCGCATGCCGCCGAGCCGGCGCACCATGCCGTCGGTCGAGGTTGCGGCGAGCGCCGCAAGCCCGATCCACGCCACCGCGCCGACGATCAGATAAACGCGATGCGTGATTTCGTGAATGAATTTTGCGAAACTGTAGCTCTGGTCGGCGAAGAACAGCGCGAGGTGCGCCGCGATATAACAGAACGTGCCGACGCCGAGCATTCGGCGCACGTCGATCAGATTTCCGTAGCGGAAGATGCGGCGGAACGGCGTTACCGCAAGCGTCACGCCGAGAAAAACAAGCGCCCAGAATCCGGCGCGGTGAATCAATTCGTTGAGCGGTCGCGCGCCGTGCGCGATGTCACTCGCCTCGAATGCGGCTTTGGTGAGCGGCAACAGCAGAAGCAAGAGCGTCGCAACGCGCAACGCAGATATGCGGCCGCGCCGGTCGCGCCACAACTGCCATGCCGGCGTTACCGGTGTCGCCATAAAGCCTCACTTCCGATCAAACGACGCCGCGAAGATGCCGCATCGCACAATTTACCAATCGGATATGTACTTCCGTGCTAGCATTTTTAGGTTGGCTTGATTCGTCACAATCAATCAAAAGCTTGCGTACCAACACGTTGCCGCCTTGGAACAAGCATCAGCGGCTAATATTTACGGGAGACGGAGGAGCAGTCCAAGGACGCCACAGTAACGCTGCGCCGGGGGATTTACATGGAGGCCACCGATGTCGCGAACTCTGGTCCGCTCAGTGCTTCTATCTGCACTTCTCTTCGCTTCGTCCGCGTTTGCACATGATAGCTGGGTCAATCGCGGCGCCTTCAAAAATGGCGCCGGCGAATGGTGCTGCGGCGACTACGATTGCAAGAGCTACACCCGCATTTCATCGACGGCGAGCGGCTGGATGATTGACGGCGAGCTCGTTCCCTACGATGAAGCAATGCCGGTTGCACCGCCCGATGGTCAGGTCACGGTATGCCGGCGACCCGACGGATCACGGCGCTGCGTATTCGGTCTGAAGCCGGGACTGTAGGAGCCTTGCGATAGACACGGCGACGCGCCAGCTTCCGGCGCCGGGGTGGCTTTATTCAGATCCTTGGCAGCGGACGTCCGCCTGCTTGCTTCGACGGCACCTTCACCCAGGCCTCCCCGTCGAGCACCACCTCGTCTGCGACGGAACATTTGCACGTCAAACGCGCACGAAATTTTTCCGGCAACAATTCTGCAACGGCGACACTGACATCGACAGTGTCGCCGATTTTCACAGGCGCGCGAAAGTTCAAGGTCTGCGAAATATAGATTGCGCCTGGTCCTGGCAATCGCGTGCCGAGAACCGCAGAAATGAGACTCGCCGTATAAAGACCGTGCGCGATGCGCGTGCCGAACGGTGTTTTCGCGGCAAAGTGTTCGGACAGATGGATCGGGTTGCGGTCGCCGGTCACTTCGGCAAACCCGACCACATCAGAAGCATCGATGACCTTGCTCAGCATCTCGGTCATGCCGACCGAAAGGTCCTCGAAATAAAGCATCTGCAGCGACAACATTTTTCAACCCTGCGAATTGTCGGTGGCCGGTTTGCAACATAGCCACCACAGCAAACCGATCAACACGACATTGATGAGCGCGAAGATCGTCAATACGCCGATGGTCGTCTGCGCGCCCTTCGCCTCGAGCAAAAGCGCGCCGGCCGAAGGTGCCAATGCCTGAATGATCAGGCTCGGAAAGGCGAGTTTTCCCATCAATCGTGGAAAGCGTACCGGCCCGAACAAAGCAAGCGGCAAGGTTCCGCGGCCGACCCAGGAAATTCCATAGCCTGCGCCATAAAGCAGGATGACCAGCACCAAAGCCGGGATCGCGCCGTATAGCAGCAGCAGGCCTATGGCCATCAGCGAACAGGATGCAACCATTGTCCAGATCGGATGATAGCGGTTGCCGAAAATACGCTCCACAAGACGCGCGCCGACCTGCGCGGGTCCGAAAATGGTGCCGAGGGTGACGGCTGTTGCAAAATCGACGCCCCTCGCCTGCAGGAAGATCAACAGATGCACAACCACGATCGAGCCAATGCCGGCCGCGACGGAAAGTATGACGGCGAGCAGGCCAAAGATCAGCGTTTCATTGCTTATGCGCGACGTTTCACTGAACGAAGCCTGCTTGTCGGCTCCAGTTACGATTTTGGTCGGCGCGCGCACGACACTGACCTGCAGCGGTAACATCACGAGCAGATGAATGGCGGCGTAAATGAAACATGCGCTCCGCCAACCGAGATGCTCAATCATGAACGCGCTCAGCGGCCAGCAAATCGTGCCGGCAAAACCACCGAACAGCGTCAGGCTGGTGATCGGTCCGCGCGCTTCGCTGCCGTACATGCGGCCAAGCGCAGCGAAAACAGCGTCATAAAGTCCGGTGCCCATTCCGAGACCAATGAGCACCCAGGCGAGCAAATAGACCGGCAAAACATAGGAGAAACCGACCAGCGCGAGGCCTGCCGCATAGAACAACGAACTTGCTAGCAAGACCGGTCGTCCGCCGTGGACATCGATGATGCGTCCGACCTGCGGCGAGATCAGGCCTGCGGTGAGCAGACCGATCGACGTTCCGCCGACGACGAATCCCAGCGACCAGCCGGTGTCTTTGACAATCGGTTCGGCAAAAACGGCGGGAAAATAGAACGATGTTCCCCAAGCCAGGATTTGCGCGATGCCCAGCGCGGTAATGACGAGGCGGCGATCGAGCGGGCGCGCATCTGCGGCCAAATGCGTGATCCCTTAGTTGGCGGGCTCCATGCCTTTGGCTTTGAACACGGCGGCGGCGGCCGGACCGGAAAACGTCTTGATCAAGGCCTGCGCGGCGTCTTTGTTCTGAGCCGCAGCGCTGAGTCCGGCCGCGTAAGTCGTCGTGTTCTGGATTTCCTTCGGCAATGGTCCAACGAGGACCGCGCCTTTGACCGGTACGATTTCGCTGATCTGGTGCACGCCAAGTTCGGCCTCGCCACTCACGATAAGATCGGCGACATAGCCGCCTTTCTTGAGCTTGGCCTTTGGCCGGACCTGATCGGCGATGCCGAGGCGCTCGAGCAGTTTGTCGACATAAATCCCGCTCGAGCCGCCGCTCGCAGGATCGATGTAGGCGACCGATTTCGCGGTAAGCAGCGCATTCTTGAAGGCCTCGACCGTGCTGATGTCAGGCTTCGGCGCGCCTTCCTTCACCACAACACCGATCGAGACGGTTGCCAGATTGACCCGGCTGTTTGGGACAATCTTGCCGGAAGCAGCCAGGCCATCGACGATGGCCGGCGTGATGATCGCCACATCGAAGGCCTCGCCGGATTCAATTCGCTTCTGCAGGCCGCCCAGCGGTGTCGTTGTCGACGATGACCTTGTTGCCTGTCTGCTTCTCGAAATCGGGTATCAGCGCGAGCACGACCTGCTTGAAGGCGCCAGCAGTCAGAACCTTGACCTCGGCTGCGGAACTTGGGGCTAACGCGGGAAGGCACAGCGCAGCCGTAAGGAAAATGCGGGCCAAGATATGCGATTTCATGGACGGTACTCCATTAGATTTGCACTCGTGGAAGCGTGATTCGAAGCCAAAGAGGCATCTATCGTAAAATCATCGGCCGAAAACGAACGAAGTTGTGTGAAATCCATCAAAATCTGAATTTTTCCTTGCCAAACAGCCACTCTAGTCATGCGTTTTTCGCTTAGCTGCAGCGCAACATTATCGGTTTTCATTCGCGGGAACATCCCTATTTTCAGTCGGAAATCAACGACCGGCATACGCCGGATCTTACGGAAAGAAGGACACTATGTTTGCCGCACTCGTTCGCTTCATCCAGGAGTGGAAGCGCTATAACCGCAGTCTGAACGAATTGTCGCGCCTGGGCGACCGAGAGCTTGCCGATATTGGCATCAGCCGCTCGGATATTCCTCGCGTTGCGTGGAACGCCTCCCAGCGCGGCTAATCCAAACAGCCAGCTATAAGGCATGACAACGCCCGCGAAGTGTCGCGGGCGTTTCGCTTTTAAAGCCCCCCGTGACCGTTGCAGCCCCCCATTCGCCGGCCTAGTTATCTTCGAATGGAAAAAGGGCAGCTGCAAACTGTACATGTCATCGGCGGTGGTCTCGCTGGGTCAGAAGCCGCGTGGCAGCTAGCGCAGGCCGGCGTCCCGGTCGTGCTGCATGAAATGCGGCCGTTGCAAGCGACGCCCGTACACAAGACCGATGGCTACGCGGAGCTCGTCTGCTCGAATTCATTTCGTTCAGATGATTGCGAACACAATGCAGTCGGCCTCCTGCATGAAGAAATGCGCCGGCTCGGCTCGCTTATCATGCGAGCGGCGGACGGAAATCAGGTGCCTGCAGGTGGCGCCCTCGCCGTCGATCGCGATGGGTTTTCCGGGGCTGTGACGGCAGCGCTTCAATCCCATCCACTGGTGACGCTTGAGCGCGGCGAGGCTATCCCTCGCGAAGACTGGGATAGCGTCATCATAGCGACGGGCCCTCTCACATCGCCCGACTTAGCCTCCGCAATCGCCAGACTGACGGGCCAGCAGCAGCTCGCGTTCTTCGATGCCATCGCACCGATTGTTCACCGCGACAGCATCGACCTCGATCAGGCCTGGTTCCAGTCCCGCTACGACAAGTCAGGCCCTGGCGGCTCGGGCGCCGACTACATCAACTGCCCACTGTCGCGTGAGCAGTATCACGCATTTGTCGCGGCATTGTTGGCCGGCGACAAAACGAGCTTCCATGAATGGGAGACAAATACACCCTACTTCGACGGTTGCCTGCCGATCGAGGTGATGGCGGAACGTGGTATTGAGACGTTGCGTCATGGCCCGATGAAACCGTTCGGACTCACCAATCCACGTCAACCGGAAAACAAACCCTACGCCGTGGTGCAACTGCGGCAGGACAACAAGCTCGGCACGTTGTTCAATATGGTTGGCTTCCAAACCAAATTAAAGCACGCCGAACAGGCGCGCATTTTCCGCACCATTCCCGGGTTGGAAAACGCGGAGTTTGCGCGCTTGGGCGGCCTCCATCGCAATACGTTCCTTAATTCACCGGTCTTGCTCGATCAGACCCTGCGGCTCAAGGCGAATACCCGTTGGCGGTTCGCCGGTCAGATCACTGGTTGTGAGGGCTACGTCGAGTCGGCCGCTGTCGGCTTGCTTGTCGGGCGGTTTGCTGCGGCCGAAAGACGAGGTGAGCCTGTCTCCTTGCCGCCGCCGACGACGGCGCACGGCGCACTGCTCACTCACATAACCGGTGGCCATATCGAGACGATCGATGCGGGTCCCCCATCGTTCCAGCCGATGAACGTCAACTTCGGTTTGTTTCCGCCACTAAAAGAGCAGCCGGCGTTTGATCGCCACAGCAAATTGGGGCGCTCGGCTGCGAAGGCGTTTGCGCGCAAGAGTGCGTTGACCCGACGCGCCCTCGCCGATCTCGGGCAGTGGATTGCAGGAAATCTGCCCGCGGCTGCGGCCGAGTGAACCGCTATCCCCCAATCCTCTGAAAGGACTTAGCGGCGCGCCAAATACGCCATTGCCGCCGCCAAGGGGATACAACCGGCGGACGGAACGGATCGTACCCGGGATTTTCCATATCAAGGAGCCATCGCCGCAGCGGTGCCAGCGGCAAAAAGGTCGGCTTTGCGATCTCGGGAATTTTGGCCGACACGACATGCGCAAGGTTGCGACGCGCGCGCAGCCGCAACTCCGCGACCGCAGCACGCAATTCCGACGTCGCGCGCATCGCGAACACGTCTTCGGGATCCGCTCCGTAGTGTCGAAGAACGTCCAACGGCACATAAAGTTGCCGTCGCGCCGCGTGCCGAGGAAATTGAGAGAGCATGTATGCGATCGTCTGCGCGGACCCTGACTCCTTAAAGACCATTGGTTCTACTTCGCCGCCCAAAAGACGAACCGCCAATTCAAAGATTGTTCCTGCGGTGCGTGCTGCGTAGGACTGGAACTCTTCAGTGCTTAGCATCGGTTCGTTGTGGACGTCGAAGCGGTGCGCCTCGATCAAATCGACAAGGAGTTCACCAACAAAATCCCAACGCCTCACTACCTCCGTCACCGCTGCTGCGACTGGATTTGCCGCGGCTTCGCCTGGGCGCTCCCCTAAAATTACCTCGCGCCACCATTGCAACCGAATTTCGCCAGGCATCAATTCTCGCGCAAGATCACGTACGCGAACAATTTCAGCATCAAACGCATATAGCGCAAATAAAGCGTCGCGCTTGTCGGCAGGGGCGAACAAAGTCGCAAGATAGCGATCACGATCGGTTTCGCGCAGGTGATCGGCGCAATATGTGAAAGGCTCTTTCATTTTGCCAATCTGCGCCTGGATCAGGTCACCGCAATGAGACCCGCTCCGACACGCCGGTTCTCCGCCAGGAGAATGTTATAGGTCCGCACCGCGGCGCCGGTCGCCATCGCATCGACCGAAAGCGACAATTCGTGAAATCTCTGGCGCAGATCTTCAGGCATGGCCCACGGATCTCGACCCGTACCGATGAGAAAGAAATCAAGGCGATCCGCTCGGTCGAAGACAGCCCGCAGGACTGTCTCGTTCAGGTCAGCGACACCCATGACCGGCCAGGCCCAAATGCCATCTGGAAAGCAAAGCAACGAGCCGCGATGCGACATTCCGCCAAATCGAAATCCACCTTCACCGTAAGCCTCGATTGGCGCGGGGCGCGGCAGGTGCGGAGCATCGGCGCGGCCGCCGACTGCCATCTACTTCTTCCGCTCAGGACCGGTGAGTGCATCTCGGCCGGTGCCGACGCCAAGGTAGATCAGTATTGGCGAGGCAATGAACACGGACGTATAGGTGCCGACAAGTACGACCCCGAACATCATGGTCGCCGTAAAGCTATGGATCGCCTGTCCACCGAACAGCAAAAGGGCCAACAACGCGAGCGAAACCGTAACGTGCGTAATCACCGAACGCGACAGTGTCTGGTTGACCGAGGCATTCAGCAGTTCGGGCATGGGTAGCTTACGGTATCGCCGCAGCATTTCGCGAATGCGGTCATAGATGACGACCGTATCGTTCAGCGAATAGCCCAGAATGGTGAGCAGCGCGGCAATGCTCGTAAGGTCAAAATCAATCTGGGTGATCGACATAAAGCCTATGGTCAGGACGATATCGTGGACGTTGGCGATCATGGCGCCAAGCGCGAACTGCCATTCGAATCGGAACCACAGGTAAATCAAGATCGCGAAGATCGCCAGCATCAGCCCCACGACACCGTAAGACAACAGCTCGCTCGATACGCGGGGGCCGACCACTTCCACGCGGCGATAATCTACATCGTTGCCAAGGGCTGCGCGCACCTTGCTGACGGCCTGTTGTTGCGCGAGTTCGCCACCAGGTTGCTCGGCGATGCGGATGAGGACATCGTTGGGTGCGCCAAACTGCTGAAGTTGCACTTCGCCCAATCCAAGCGAGCCGAGCGTTGCGCGCATCTTTGCAAGGTCGGCAGCGCCCACCTTCGACTGCACCTCCATCAAGGTGCCACCCTTAAAGTCGATACCGAAATTCAGTCCGTGGAAAAAATAAAGTGAAATTGCAATAATTGAGAGGAGCGCCGACAGCGGAAAGCTGATGCGCCGGAAGCGCATGAAGTCGAACTTGGTGTCATCGGGAACGATGCGAAGCAGACGCACGGAGAGGATTCCTTAGATCGGTACGCGTTGCGGGCGCCGCCAACGCACCCAGTATGCGACGATCAAGCGTGTCAGGGTGAAGGCGGTAAATACCGTTGTAATGATGCCGATGCCGAGCGTAACGGCAAAGCCACGCACCGGTCCTGTACCGATGTAAAACAATACGGCGGCCGCAATGAAGGTGGTGATGTTCGAATCTAGGATTGTTGCGAGCGCCCGACTGAACCCCGCGTCGATCGCGTTGATCGGGGTCCGGCCACCGCGCACTTCTTCGCGGATGCGCTCGTAGATAAGCACGTTGGAATCGACAGCGATGCCGACTGTAAGCACGATGCCGGCTATGCCGGGCAACGTCAGCGTCGCGTTTAGCAGCGACAATATTCCGAAAATCATCGCGACGTTGATAGCCACGGCGATGTTTGCGAACAACCCGAACAGGCCATAGGTCACCAACATGAAGGCGATAACCATGGCCGCCCCAACGTAGGACGACAGCTTGCCCTTGGCGATCGAGTCCTGGCCCAGCCCCGGTCCAACCGTACGTTCCTCGATGATGGTGAGTGGCGCCGGCAACGCGCCGGCACGCAAAAGAATCGCAAGATCGTTGGCGCTTTCGACAGTAAAGCTTCCGGAAATCTGGCCCGAACCGCCAAGGATGGGTTCACGAATTACGGGCGCGGAGATCACCTGATTGTCGAGGATGATGGCGAACGGTCTGCCGACATTCTCTTGAGTGACCTGAGCAAATTTGCGCGCTCCAGATGTATTGAAGCGAAACGACACGATCGGCTCGTTCGTGCGCTGGTCGAAGCCGGGCTGTGCGTCGGTGAGGTCGCTCCCCGACACGAGAATGCGCTTTTCGACCAGATAAGGCGTTTTTGGCGTCGTAGTGCCGTAGAGGATTTCGGAATCGGGCGGTACACGACCCTGTAAGGCCTGTTCGGCCGGTATGGAAACGTCGACCATACGAAAATCCAGCTTGGCGGTTTTGCCGAGCAATTCCTTTAGTCGTGTCGGATCCTGCAGACCCGGTACCTGCACAAGGATACGGTCAACGCCCTGACGCTGAATCAGTGGTTCGACAGTACCAAGTTCGTTGACACGGCGTTCAATGATCTGGATCGACTGTTCGACCGACTGACGGACCCGTTCGAGAATGGCGGGATCTGTCAAAGTCAGCCTCACCAAACTCCCCGCCTCCGTTGTGACATCGAGGGTGCGTTGACCGGTGCTGCTGCCGAGAATTCCACCAAGGGGCTGAGATAACTCGCGTAGCTTATCGACCGCTTGATCAAAATTGCTGCCTTCGCGAATGCGGACTTCGACGCTGTTGCCGCGCACGACCAGGCCGGTATAGCCGACGCGAGCATCGCGCAACACGCGGCGGACATCGTCGCGCACCGCCTCAAGCTTTTCCTTGCGAACAGCGTTGGTGTCCACTTCCAACAGGATGTGCGAGCCACCCTGCAGGTCGAGGCCCAACACCACGTGCCGCTGCGCCCACTTCGGCCAGCTCTGCACCATCTTCTCGGGCAAGAAATTAGGAACGGCGAACAGGCAGACGACGAATGCCGTAAGTATGATCGCTGTCGCCTTCCACCGCGTGAAATAAAGCATGACTTCCCGACTTGCGGCTAAGGGCTAAGGCGGTCGGCGTTAGCCGGCTGCTGCCTCTTCTTTGACAGGTTCGCCTTTGGCGCGGACGTCGGCAACCATTTGCCGCATCTGGCGAATGCGTACGTCGTCCGCAATCTCGATCTCGATTTGGTCGTCATCGATCACCTTGGTGACCTTTCCGACAAGGCCGCCATTGGTAACGACGGTGTCGCCCCGCCGTACATTCTTGACCATTTCCTGGTGCTGCTTCACGCGTTTCTGCTGCGGCCGCAGAATCAGAAAGTACATGATGACGAATATCAACACGAAGGGCAGCAACGACATCAACATTCCGCCGTCGCCGCCTGCACCGCCGCCGAACAAAGACCCTTGCGCAAACGCAGGCGTTATAAACATCTAAGCGTGTTCCTTGGGTGGCGCCTGGGCGGCGCTTGAATTTCGCGCGGACTATAGCGGTCGGGCGCCCAATTGCAACGTCGGGCTAATCTCAAAAACCTCCCGTTTTCAGCCCTTTCTTGATGAGACCGCTTGCGGGGACAACGCTGCCCCGCTAAGAGCAGCGCGATTTCCCCGGAGTACCAATGGCCAAATCGAAATCCAGATCGCCGCGACGCTCTGCACCCAAACCCAAGGCCACCCGTCCTCTCGGGGCAGGCCGACGTTTTTGAGCGCATTGCCGACGCCCTCGAGCGGTTGTCACCACAGCGCAAGGCGCTTCCCGATCTCAGCGCGGCAGATGCGTTCGTGTGGCATCCAGACGGCCGACTTGCACTGGTCGCGCGCGTAAACCGCGTCGAGATGTCGCTGCTCAAGGGTATCGACCGGGTTCGCGATGTTCTCGTGGAAAATACCGAGCGTTTTGCGAAAGGCTTGCCAGCCAACAACGCGCTTTTATGGGGAGCGCGCGGCATGGGTAAATCGTCCCTCGTGAAGGCCACGCATGCCGGCGTAAATGCGGCTTTCGCACGCGACGCGAAAAGCGGACCCCTCAAATTGATCGAAATTCATCGCGAGGACATCGACAGCCTGCCCGCCTTGATGACTCTCACACGCGGCTCTTCACACCGCTTTATCGTGTTCTGCGATGACCTATCGTTCGATGCGGAGGACACCACCTACAAATCACTCAAGGCGGTCCTAGAGGGCGGTATCGAAGGCCGCCCGGACAACGTGATCTTCTACGCGACCTCAAACCGTCGTCATCTCATGTCGCGCGATATGATGGAGAACGAGCGCTCCACCGCGATCAATCCGGGTGAGACGGTTGAGGAGAAAGTGTCACTATCCGATCGGTTCGGACTGTGGCTCGGCTTTCACCGATGCAGTCAGGACGAATATCTGGCGATGGTTGACGGCTACGTGGCGCACTACAAAATTCCCGTTCACGGAGACTCCTTGCACCGCGAAGCGCTGGAGTGGTCGACCACACGCGGCTCCCGATCGGGCCGCGTAGCCTGGCAGTTCGTCCAAGACCTTGCAGGACGCCTTGGCGTCGCCTTGAAGAACTAGACGCCGCCGAGATATTGGGTCGGATCGACGGGCGTCGAGCCTTTTCTGATCTCGAAATGGAGCTGCGGCGAGGTCACACTGCCCGTCTGGCCAGCGTGCGCAATCACCTGGCCGCGTTTGATTGAATCGCCACGCTTGACCATCAATTCGCTCGCGTGAGCGTAGGCCGAAACGAAGCCACTCGAGTGGCGGATCAAAACAAGATTGCCGTAACCCTTGAGTTCGTTGCCGGCATAAGCAACAACGCCGTCATCAGCAGCTTTGATCGGGGTGCCCTCCGGCACTGCCAGATTAATCCCGTCGTTCTGCGTTCCATTTGGCTTGCTGCCAAATCCGGCAATGACGCGACCACGGACAGGCCAGCGGAACGATGGCATCGCTTCCGCAGTCTTGACCGGTGTTTCGATCGCCCGTGGCTCTTCCTTGGCAACGCTCGCAGTCTGAACCGGTCCCACGCTTGCAACCTTCACCGGAGCACTAGCTCTCTCCACCGGTGCGGTGCGCGGCTGTGTATTTTGCGCAGGCGCAACACTTGCCATCGCGGCAGAATGGCCGCCAGGGATGGTCAGCCGATCGCCGACGCTGAGTTGTGAGGTTGTCTGCAGATGGTTGGCTCGCGCCAGCGCAGCAACTGTAACTCCGCTGCGACGCGCAACATTCATCAGCGTGTCGCCGGATCTGACGATATGAACGCTACCGCTCGTCGACTTGGGAGCTGCCGCCGTTTGTGTCGCGCTGGTGATGTGGCGCGGAATGACGAGACGCTGCCCCGGTCTGACTTGGCTAGCGTCGCGAATGCCGTTTGTCTGCAGAATTGCCGATGCAGGAATGCCGTGCCGGCGCGCTATGCTCTCGACAGTGTCGCCATAACCCACGGTCACAGCAGAGCCACCATTCCGAGTCCAATGACTGGATGTCGGCGGCACGCTTGATCCGGTGACGTCGGAATACCGGCTGGATGACCGATATGCGGCGGGACTTTGGGCGCCGTAATTTGTAGCCGCGACCGTAGCCGGCGGGCTCAAAGGTTGAGCCTCAACGCGGGCGTACGGCGCAGGCGCCGGGAGCGAACTTACGCTCTGCGGAGGAGATGGACGATCACTGGCGTACGAGTTGGCTTGGAAGCGTGCTGAATCCGCGCAACCGGCCACGGCGATGCCGACCAGGCCGAGAACTACAACGCGCGGCCAGGATTGAAGGCGAGAATCCACCTTGGGGGGCGACATGTGGTTACTCACTCGTACGCATGAAACG
This sequence comes from uncultured Alphaproteobacteria bacterium, assembly GCA_963831515.1. Lineage (GTDB taxonomy): Bacteria > Pseudomonadota > Alphaproteobacteria > Rhizobiales > Xanthobacteraceae > Pseudolabrys. Next base: position 82,864 of record CAWHQL010000006.1, read on the forward strand.
TAGAGTTTGAAATAAACCAGTCGCGAGTAAACAAGGCTTTAATAATTAACGCGCGGGTTACGCTGCATCTTGCGGCGGATGGCCCGCAGGAAAGTCACAGTTCCTGCGCTTGGCCCGGTAACATCGGCACGAAACGCACGGGGATCAGATTTTCGCGCCGGGTTCCCGTTTGCAACTTGGTAAGCTTGATCAGATGTTGTGAGCCGTCTTGGGCTCCGAGCGGCAAGATCATGACCCCACCCTCGTCGGCGAGCTGATCGAGGAGCGTCTCGGGAAGCCTCTCAGCTGCGGCGGTAACGATGATGCGATCGTAAGGCGCCCCGCCCGGAACGCCCGCGAAGCCATCGCCGGTCACGACGTCGACATTGTCGTAAGCGAGGGACTTGAGGCGCCCGCGCGCCCGATCGGCCAGAGTACGGTAGCGTTCGATACTGACCACTTCACGAGCCAGCCGCGACAGCACCGCGGCCTGATAACCGGACCCCGTTCCGATCTCGAGTACGCGGTGGCGAGGCTGCACGCCGAGCTGTTCTGTCATATACGCCACAACATAGGGCTGGCTGATCGTCTGCCCGCACTCAATCGGTAAGGCCTGGTCGGCATAGGCACTCCCGATAAAACTTGGATCGACAAACCGCTCACGCGGCACCTCGTCCATCGCCCGAAGCACTGCCTTGTCGGCAATACCCCGGCGACGCAAGGTCAGCAGGAATTCCATACGATCGTTGTCCTGCTGGTAGCTGGGCGGTCTAGACACGTTTAGGCCTCTTTACCGGCGTTATTAGCATGTTAGCTGGAACTTGAGCTAAGCTGGAACTCTGCGGCGCATCCTGAGTTGATGGGCGGGAGATACTAATGACAAGCACCTCGACAACGGCACCACGCGTACTCGTGGTCGAGGATGAGTATTTGATCCGCATGTTGCTCGAGGACATGTTGGATGAGCTTGGCTACGGCGTGGCCGCCGCTGTTGGCACCATCTCGGAAGCGCGCAAGATTGCTGCCGATGGCGAATTCAGTGCTGCCATTCTGGACGTCAATCTAGACGGACAGGAGATATACCCCGTTGCCGACATTCTCGCTCAACGTGGCCTGCCTTTCGTGTTCGTCACCGGGTACGGCGAGCGGAGCTTGCCCGAGGCCTATCGCGGACGCCCTGCCCTGCAGAAGCCATTTCAGGCCGAACAACTCAAAAGCACGCTCGCGGGCCTGTTCGCCTAGTCGAACACCTCCGCGAGCTTCGTCATAAATGGTTCATCGGTAAGATCCAGTCGCAGTGGCGTCACTGCGATGCGGTTCTCCGTCAATGCCGCAAGATCGCTCCCTGGCGCCGCACCTGGATTTCCGCCGCGCTCAAACGCAATCCAGAAATAAGGATTGCCGCGCCCGTCATGGCGCGCATCGATGCGCAAAAGCTCCTGGTCGCGCTTGCCCTGTACTGTGACGGCCACGCCCGCAACTTGATCGGGCTGGCAGTCCGGAAAGTTGACATTGACGAGGACGTCTCGTGGCATACCGGTATTCAGTACGCGCCTGATCAGACCCGGCGCGTGTTTGATCGCCGTGTCCCAATAGGGATGGTGCTTCGTGGTGAAAGCGTACGCCTGTGACAGCGCAAAAGAGGGAATGCCAAGCACAGTGCCTTCCATTGCGCCTGCGACGGTGCCGGAATAAGTGACGTCCTCGGCGCAATTGCGCCCCCGATTCACTCCGGAAAGGATTAGCTCGGGCTTGTTTTTCATCAGATGGCGTACACCCATGATGACGCAATCGGTTGGCGTGCCTTTGACAGCAAAGTGTCGCTCGCCGACTTCCCGCATTCGCAGCGGATCGTTCAGTGAGAGAGAATGCGAGACGCCTGACTGGTCGATTTCCGGCGCGACAATCCACACTTCGTCGGAAAGGGTGCGCGCAATTTCCAGGCAGGCAGCAAGTCCCGGCGAGTGAATGCCGTCATCATTGGTGATGAGAATACGCATTACGCCCGCTCAATCTTCGTTATTCCGCCCATGTAAGAGGCGAGCACGGAGGGCACCGCGATTGAGCCATTCTCCTGTTGATAGGTCTCCATCACAGCAATCAACGCGCGGCCCACGGCAACGCCAGAGCCGTTCAGCGTGTGCACATGTCGCACACCATCCTTGGCCCGATAGCGCGCATTCATCCGACGAGCCTGAAATTCTCCGCAGTTGGAGCAAGACGATATCTCGCGATAGGCATTTTGGCCGGGGAGCCAGACTTCGATGTCGTATGTTTTTTGTGCGGCAAAACCCATGTCGCCCGTGCAAAGTGTAACGACACGGTAGTGCAGATCGAGCTTCTTGAGCACCTCCTCGGCGCAGCTGAGCATACGCTCGTGCTCCTCTTTTGATTTTTCCGGCGTCGTCACCGAGACCAGCTCGACCTTTGTAAATTGGTGCTGGCGAATCATGCCGCGTGTATCCTTGCCTGCCGCGCCGGCCTCCGCACGGAAGCACGGCGTGCAAGCGGTCAGCCGCAAAGGCAATTGCGCTTCTTCGACGATCGACTCTCTCACCAGATTTGTCAGCGGCACTTCGGCAGTTGGAATGAGCCAATAATCATTGGTCGTCCGAAATTGATCCTCGGCAAATTTTGGCAATTGCGCAGTGCCGAACATCACTTCGTCACGCACGAGGATCGGAGGATTGACCTCCGTATACTTGTGGTCCTTTCCGGTATGCAGATCGAGCATGAACTGCCCTAGCGCGCGCTCAAGACGTGCCAAGCCTTTCTGCAGGACGACAAATCTCGCGCCAGACAGCTTGGCGGCAAGTTCAAAATCCATCTGGCCTAACGCTTCGCCCAGATCAAAATGCTGTTTGGGCTTAAATGAATAGTCGCGTTTTTTGCCGAAAACGTGATGCTCGACATTTCCGCTCGCATCGTCGCCATCGGGCACATCGTCGAGCGGCGCATTCGGAATCTGTGCCAGCTCTCTTTCAAGTTCTGCCGCAAGCGATTTCTGCTCCTCCTCCATGGCCGGCAGCGCAGTTTTGAGTTCGCCAACTTCGGCCATCAGTTTGCTGGACTTGGCCTCGTCCTTCGCCTTCTTGGCGTCGCCTATTTCCTTCGACGCAGCATTGCGCCGGGCCTGTGCCTGCTCAAATCTGGTAATCGCCGCGCGCCGCTTTTCGTCGAGCGTCAGGAGCTTATTCGACAACGTTTCAAGTCCCCGCCGCCTCAGCCCCCGGTCAAAGGCGTCAGGATGCTCGCGAATCCATTTGATATCGTACATGGCGGGTTTCTATACCGTCCTGGCGGGTCGTCTTCACTCGAAATAAGCCAAAGACGCGGATGCCCGGCATAAAGCCGAGCATGCGGGAGTTCAATAGCGAAACTTACCTATTCGGCCGGCTTTGCGGTGGCCGACGCCGCGTCTGCAGCCACCTTGGCAGCCTCCGCAGCCGCCTTTTTCTCCACTATACGCACCGACCAGATCGAACCCTCGTAAAGGATCAGCAACGGGATCGCGAGCGACATCTGGCTGATCACGTCAGGCGGCGTCAGCACGGCGGCAAGGACGAACGCGGCGACGATAAAATAGCGCCGCTTAGCCTTGAGCTGCTCGGCGGTGATAATCCCAATACGACCGAGCAACGTCAGAATGACCGGCAATTGGAACGCCACGCCGAAGGCAAGGACGAGAGCCATCATCAACGAAAGATATTCGCCCACCTTCGGCATTAATGCGATCGAAGCATCGGTGGCTGTGCCGATCTGCTGCATGCCGAGCGAAAATCGCACGAGCATCGGAAGAACCAGAAAATAGACCACCATTGCACCGAGCGCGAAAAAGATCGGTGTTGCGATCAGATAAGGCAAGAAAGCTTTGCGTTCGTTTCGATAGAGGCCAGGCGCGACGAACATATAGATTTGCGTCGCGACAATCGGAAATGAAAGAAATGCGGCGCCGAACATCGCGAGCTTGAGCTGCGTGACAAAATATTCCAGCAGCGCCGTGTAAATGAATTTCGAATTTTCCGGGCCTGCCACCCAAACGAACGGCCACACCAGAATATTGTAGATATTTTTGGCGAACACAAAGCAGAATGCGAACATCACGCCAAACGCGATCAGCGCCTTGATCAGTCGCGAACGCAACTCGATCAGATGATCCATCAAAGGGGCTTTAGTGGCCTCTATGTCCTCATGGGTCATGCCGCGCCTCCGGCCTGCTTGGGAGGCGGCGCTTCAGAGGCTGCAAAATCTTTTTCGCTGACCGGCGATGGCGGCTCGGGCAGTGGCACGCTGGCGTCCACTTGTTGTTGTGGTTCCGGCAAGGCCGCCGGTGTCGACGGCTTGTCGGTGGGAGCCTCACCTATCTCGGGCATCTCGAACGCGCGCTCGACTTCCTTCTGCGTGTTTGCGAGCGGGTCGAACTTGGTCAAATCGCTGACGGAGCTCTTGAGATCCTCGGCCTGCTTTTTCAGCTCAGCCATCTCGGCTTCGCGCATTGCTTCCTGAAATTGACCTTGGAAGTCGGTCGCCATGCGCCGGATTTTGGCCATGTACTGTCCGAGCGTGCGCAACACAGTCGGCAGCTCTTTCGGCCCGATCGCGATCAGCGCGACGATGCCGATGACGACGAGCTCGCCCCAACCAATGTCGAACATGGATTAATCAACTCCAAGGCGCGAGATTACTCGCGCCGTTGCGACGATCGCCCGGTCGTCGCAGCGATTAGGATCGCGCACCCTCGGCGCGCCGTTCGGCTTCCGTCTTGGTCGCACTGCCGCCCGCCTCAATCGTCTTGACGGGCTCGCTCTTGGTGTCCGCCGTCTTCTCGTCCTCGGACATGCCTTTCTTGAAAGCCTTGATGCCTTGAGCAAAGTCACCCATCAGCGACGAAATCTTTCCGCGACCTCCGAACAGGACCATCACGACCAGCAGGACGATGACCCAGTGCCATATACTTAGGGAACCCATCTACAAATCCTCCGCAGCGACGGGCTTTTTTCGGCTCGTCCCGCCATGATTTGGAGGAGAAACTAGGCCTCGCACGCGGCAAAAACAAGGACTTCGCACCCGGGCAAAGAGCCGCGCAATGCCTTGAAATAGCGGAATTTACCTTAATTCGGCGTCGTTACTTTTCGGACTGCGAAGGCGGCGCCAAACCCAAATCGAGGTCGCCGGGTTCCAGCGGGTCTTCGTCCTCGCGCAATGTTGAATCATCCGATGGGAGCGGCACAGCAAATCCCGGAGGCAGATTCCCCTCAAGCATGCCGGCGCCCTTCAACTCCTCGAGGCCCGGCAGGTCACCGACCTCTTCAAGGCCAAAGTGAGAGAGGAACGCTTCCGACGTCCCATAGGTTATCGGACGGCCTGGCGCTTTGCGGCGGCCACGCGGCCGGATCCAGCCGGTTTTGAGCAGGACGTCGAGCGTGCCAGCCGCCGTCACAACTCCGCGAATTTCTTCGATTTCAGCGCGGGTGACGGGTTGATGGTATGCAACAATCGCAAGTGTCTCGGTTGCGGCACGCGAGAGCTTACGTGTTTCTACAATCTGCTTTGTCAGCAACCACGACAGATCGGTTGCCGTCCGGAATGCCCACTTTTTGCCGACCTTGACCAGATTGACACCGCGGGCCGCATATTCATCACGCAGTTGCGCGAGCGCCACCTTCACGTTGACGTCGTTAGGAAGTCTGCGCGCCAACATCGCCTCATCGAGCGGTTCACCCGCCGCGAATAGAAGCGCTTCGAGCAGTCGCAACTCCTCCGGCCGCGCCACCGGCGCTGCTGTAGCCTCCGGCTCCGGCTCATTGTTTTGCACCACCACGAGCTTCTTGGCCGCGCCCGGCATGGAAATTTTCCCCTTATGAGTTTTCTTGTGCGCCATACGTTATTGCATTTCCATTCACGCCGACGCGCTTGCGCATATAGATCGGTGCGAATGATCCCTTTTGGTGGATTTCCGCATGCCCCTCACGAACCATTTCGAGCGCGGACGCAAACGAAGAAGCAAAGACTGTTGCAGCAAGAGCGGGTTCAACCACATAGCTGATCAGAAACTGATCGATGCGCGACCAATCCGCCGACTGGCCAATCAGGCGCTCAAGTGCAGAGCGGGCCTCTGCCAATGACCAAACAGTACGCTGCTTGAACCGAACACGCGAAAGCGCGCTGCGCGATCGTTGCGTGGCATAGGACGAAAGAAGGTCATAGAGGGTCGCCGACCATTCCGGCTGCTTGATCTCTGCGATGGGCTCAGGCAATCCGCGCGCGAAAATATCCCGGTTTAGCTGCGGACGCTCCATCATGCGCGACGCAACATCACGGATCGCTTCCAGTCGGCGGAGACGGTTAGCCAGTGCCAACGCCATGTCTTCGGCACTTGGACCATCGCCGGGCTCCGCTTCCGGGAGCAACAGTCGGGATTTAAGGTATGCGAGCCACGCCGCCATCACGAGATAGTCCGCCGCGAGCTCAAGGCGTAATTGTCGCGCCGCCTCGATAAAGGACAGATATTGGTCGGCGAGCGCCAAGATTGAAATCTTTGTTAGATCGACCTTCTGTTGACGCGCAAGCATCAGCAACAGATCGAGGGGGCCTTCAAACCCCTCCACATCCACGATCATAGCTGGTTCGGTTGTACCGCGATCGGAGCCGAGCGTCGTGTCGAATTCCTCTCCGCTCATGAGACGATCTTTCGTTGCGGTGCCGTCCGATCGTCACCCATCATTTGCGCAAATACCTTGCGCGCGGCATGCGTGTCGAACTCCTCGGACGCCCCTCGCAGGCTCAGCGCCGCATCAGCCCGGCGAGCGGACTCGCCAGCAAGCACAGGAGCCTCGGCAGCGACGGCCACCATCTCGGTTAGATTTCCGTTGCAGTGGAGGACTAGGTCACATCCTGCGGTCAGAGCGGCTCGACTTCGCTCGGCCACAGTGCCGGACAGTGCATTCATCGAAATGTCGTCGCTCATCAACAGACCTTGGAATCCGATAAAGCCGCGAATCACTTGCCTCACCATTGTGACCGAAGTGGTGGCGGGCGCGACTGGGTCTATAGCGCTAAACACAACATGCGCAGTCATCCCAAGCGGCAAGTGCGCCAAAGGCCGGAACGCCGCAAAATCGACCGCCTCTAGAGTAGCCAAGTCCGTGTCGACAACCGGCAGCTTGTGGTGACTGTCGACAGTAGCCCGGCCGTGACCAGGCAGGTGCTTTAGCACCGGAAGGACCCCGCCAGTCAGCAAGCCGTCCGCAATCGCTTTTGCGATAGCCGCAACCTTCGCCGGCTCACGACCATAGGCCCGGTCCCCTATGACCGGATCACCGCTTTCGAGCGGCACATCGCCCAGTGGCAGGCAGTCGGCATCTATGCCGAGCGGCCTGAGATCGGCGGCAATCAAGTGTCCAGCGAGCCGTGCTGCGGCAATCCCGGCCGCCGGTTCCCGGTCATAGAGGTCACCATACCGTTGCCCGGCGGGATAAGCGGGCCAATGCGGGGGGCCGAGGCGCTGGACGCGCCCACCCTCCTGATCGACGAAAACGGGCGCCTCCCATCCGATTGTGGCTCGAAATGATTCAGTAAGACCAGCCACTTGCGCCGGTGTGTTCACGTTTCTTTTGAAAAGGATCAGCCCCCAAGGTTGGGCCTCGCGCAGGAATGCGCGCTCATCGGCGGAAACACTTAAGCCCGCCACCCCAGTAATAAACGCGCGCGCCGTCATCGGCGCGGATTACCCCGTGCCCGGCGCAAGGGTCAAGTTTTCGTCGGCTAGTTCTTCTGGATCAGGCACTGGCCGCCGGCGGCCTTGAGGCTCGAGCACAGTTCGGCGGCCTCTGCGGGGTTCGCGAAGGGCCCAACCATGGCTCGATAGTAGGTTCCTTTGGATCCCAAATCGGCCCTATGGACCAGCAGATCACGACTACCGAGCTGGGTCGGGAACTTGGCTTGAAGGCTGCGGAATGCAGATTGGGCCTCGGCCTCGCTGCGCTGTGAGGAAACCTGCACAAAGCTCCCACTGCCGATATTGCTGGTGGCGGGAGCCGGAGCCGCGGCTTGCGGTGCGACGGCGGCGGTCTGAGTCTGGGGCGCCGACGGTCGCGCTTGAGCGCGCGCGGGGGAAGCATCCGGGTTCAGTGACAATGGTGTATTGCCAGAAGGCGTCGCCTGACGGACTGGTTGCGCAGAACGCGCTGCGGGTGCCGGCGTCGAATTCTGAAATCAGCGTCCGCGGATATGTTCTCGGCCGGACGGGCCGGTGCCGCGGCCGGTTTGGCAGGCGCGGTCGGCGCCTGAGGAGCGCGGGCCGCGGCCGGTGTCGCTAGTGACGCGGCAGCCTGAGCATCAACCGGCTGGTCCGGACGGATGGCGATTGTACGAACCTTCTTCGGCTCGCTCCCAACAACACCACTGCCCACCGCCGATTGCGGCGCGACCTGTGACAACACAACCGTTGTCGGTTTATCGATCGGCTGCTCCTCACGCGACACCAATTTTTCGCTTTGGCCGCGCTCATTCACGCGCTCAGTGATCAGTTTGCTCGATTGCGCGTCCTTGCTGCTTGTTGCCGGCACAACTTTGCTGGGACCCGCATCCGCTTTGATAACGGGCGGCGGTTGCGTGGACCCGGAGGAGCCAAACAACGCGCGATAGCCAAACGCACCGGCGGTGCCAATCAACGCCAAAGCAATTACGCCAGCAATTGCCATGACCCCCAAGCGTCGTCGAGAAGACGGCGCTTGATCGTAGTACTCATCCTCGGGATGCTGGGCCGCATCTTGTTCGTATGTGTCGTACTGATAGTCGGCCTGACCCGATGGATAACCTCGAGCCTCGTGGTCGGCTTGGTAGAGATCGTCACGGGGCAACTCCTGCGCCCCGCTATATGTCTGGCGGCCATAGTTCTGGTCGTCGTAGTCGGCGGGTGCCGACTGCTCACCAACCGCACCACGGGCGTTGTAATAACCGTTGCCATCAGGCCTTTGCGCGGACGATGCGCGCCAATCAGCCTCGTCGCGCGGCGCGTAGGGAGAACTGGGCGTCGGCGTGTTCCAATCGGCGCGCTCAACCGGCGCCGCCGAACGGCGCGCGGTGTCCCGCCCGAACTCTCCAAACGGATCAGTCTGACCTATGAGACGAGCCAGCTCCGCGAGCGGGTCATTGTTAGAGGTCCCCGCGTGGCTGCGCAAAGGCGGTTCACTTGCACGATAAGGTCTTCGGCTTTGTTCTTCCGCCATTCGGTCCCCGGTTACTCAGCTCGCCCCGCTCTGCTTTATAGCCGCTGGCGCTCAAAGGCGCCAAAAAGCAGATCCCCAAGGACGAGACTTATCGCATTTCTTCCGGCGCGCTGACCCCGAGCAATGCTAAACCCGAGGCGAGTATGGTGACTATCCCCTCCACCAAGGCGAGACGCGCTTTCGTCGTTTCTCGATCATTCTGGATAATGAAGCGTAAATGAGGCAAGTCCTTTCCGCGCGTCCAGAAAGCGTGAAATTCGCTTGCTAATTCATAGAGATAGAAAGCAACTCGGTGGGGCTCGTGGGCCATGGCCGCGGCTTCGACGACTCGCGGATACAGCGCGATACGGCGCAACAGGGCGACCTCGCCGCTATCACTCAGGCGATTCAATGGTGCCTGCCGGAGGTAAGCCCTGCGGGCAGTGGGGGTCGCGGGAAGGTCCGGCAACTCCTCGCGCGCGTTGCGGAACACGGACATCCCACGCGCATGTCCATATTGCACATAGAAGACTGGATTCTCGCGCGTGTGTTCGATGACCTTTGCGAGATCGAAATCGAGCGCCGCGTCGTTCTTTCGGTACAACATGTCGAAGCGAACAGCGTCGCGGCCGACCTCATCCACCACCTCTCGCAAGGTGACAAATTCTCCCGCTCGTTTTGACATTTTCACCGGCTCGCCCGCGCGTAGCAGGCGGACGAGTTGTACGAGCTTCACATCCAGTTTGGCCTTGCCGCCGCTGACCGCTTTGACAGCGGCCTGCATGCGCTTGATGTAGCCACCATGATCGGCGCCCCATACGTCGATGAGATTCAAAAATCCACGGTCTACTTTCGATCGGTGATAGGCAATGTCGGAGGCAAAGTAGGTGTAACTGCCATCCGACTTTTTGAGTGGACGGTCGACGTCGTCACCGAAGTCCGTTGAGCGGAACAGCGTTTGCTCGCGATCTTCCCAATCCTCAAGATTGCCTCCCTTGGGTGGTGGCAACCTGCCCTCATAGACCTCGCCACTTCTGCGTAAGTCTTCAATGGTTGTACCGACTTCGTCGCGCGTGCTTTCGATCAAAGATCTTTCGGAAAAAAACACGTCGAAATGCACATTCAGCGCTGCAAGATCGTCCCGAATGACGTTCATCATCATGTCGATCGCTTTGGCGCGTACGACTGGAAGCCATTCGTTCTCCCTCTGCGTGGTCAGCTTGGTGTCGTACTCTGCGGCGAGCTCGCCTCCGACAGGTTTCAGGTAGTCACCGGGGTACAGCCCATCGGGTATGGGGCCGACATCCTCTCCGAGCGCCTCGCGGTAACGTAAAAAAGCAGAGCGCGCCAACACGTCCACCTGCGCGCCAGCGTCGTTGATGTAATACTCGCGCGTAACATCGTAGCCGGCGAACAAGAGCAGATTGGCGAGCGCGTCGCCGAATACAGCGCCGCGGCCGTGACCGACATGCATGGGTCCAGTCGGATTGGCCGAGACGTATTCGACATTGACCCTTTCGCCTTTGCCGATGTCACTGCGTCCGTAATCCGGGCCCTGCGCGAGCACCAGGAGCAGTTCTTCGCTCCAGACATTCGGTCTCAACGAGAGATTGATGAACCCGGGTCCGGCCACGTCGGCCGAGGCAATTTTGTCATCGCTGCGCAATTTGGCTGCGATGTTTTCCGCCAATTCGCGCGGTTTCTTGCCGGCGTCTTTGGCCAGCACCATTGCCGCATTCGTTGCCATGTCACCATGGGTCGGATCGCGGGGCGGTTCGACAACAATCCGCCCTACCTCTGCACCCGGCCCCAGGACGGCAGTACTGGCCGTCTGCACACGCGCGAGCACGTCCGCAAATAAATGACGGGGTTGTTCTTTTGGAGCCATTGTAGCGAAGCGGCTAAAGGAATTCGGAGGGCAAGTCAAAAACTCGCGGCGTTGGGATTACCAAATTGTTGCCCCACTATCGACAACGAGGATCTGGCCGGTCGTGATGGCCGCTTCATCGGATGCTAGATAGACAGCCATATCGGCCATATGAATCGGCAAACCGAGACCAAACAGGTGCGTGGCAGCAAGCTTCTCGATGTCCTTTGAGCCCTCCAACAGTTTCTTGACCCTGTCAGACAGCGTAACGGAAGGCGCAATCGCATTTACGCGAATCTTCTGCTTGGCGTATTCGACCGCCATGGAGCGCGTCAGTGCTGCGATCGCGCCTTTTGCGGCAGTGTAGCAGTCGCGCCCTGGAACCGCGCTCAGTGCGATCGACGACGACATGTTGATGATCGCGCCCCCGCCGGACTTGACCATGTACGGAATGCCGATCTTCGAGCAGAGAAACGTTCCATAAAGGTCGAGTTTCATCACGCGCCAGAACTCTTCTTCGGGCGCCTCGGTCACTGGGCCATCCTGCAGCGTCGAGCCGCCGGCATTGTTATGCAGAATCGTCAGGCCGCCAAACCGATCGACAGTTTCCGCGAAAGCCGCCTCGACCATCGCCTTGTCGCGAATATCACAGCGAATGAAATGAGCATCTCCTCCCGAATTTTTGGCTCGCCCGCGCGCAGACTCGGCAGCCGCCTCGCCACGCGAAACGTCAATTTCCGCGATCACGACCCTCGCACCCTCTTCCGCAAAACGTTCCGCGGTTGCCCGGCCGATACCGCCGCCCCCACCGGTGATGAATGCAACTTTGCCAGCAAGGCGCGCCATGAAAGATTCCTTTGCGTGATGTTATTGATCCTCGAGCGGCCAACGAATGGCGCTAAGGTGATGATCCCTTTGCATGCATGGCGGCGCGGTAGGCAAATACGATGGCCGGGCCCAGTGTCGTGCCAGGCCCCGGATAACTGCCACCCATCACCGATGCCATGTCATTGCCGCAGGCATAGAGACCTGGGATCGGCTTTCCGTCGCTCGCAAGAACGCGGGCGTCCGCATCGGTCGCAAGCCCAGTACTGACCGCGATGTCGGCCGGCCAAACCGCAAGCGCATAGAAGGGCGGCTTGACCAGCGACCCTACGCAAGGGTTCGGTTCGTGATTGGCATCACCGTTGAATCGGTTCAATTCGGTTTCGCCTTTGCCGAAATCGATGTCGACACCGGTCTCTGCAAACCCATTGTAGCGCGTGACCGTGTTACGCAGTTGCCCAGCATCAATGCCAACTTTGCCGGCGAGTTCTCCCAGATCGGGCGCGCTGACGAGGTACCCGTTGTCGACAAATTTTGCAGGATTGCGGTGACCGGGATAGACGACTCCCAAACCGTATCTCCCCAGAAACGTGGAATCGCAGATTAGCCAGGCAGGGATTGCCGGCGTCGTCTTGTTGCATTCAAACATGGCCAAGACGAAGTCGTGGTAAGAGACCGCTTCATTGACAAAACGCCGGCCGGCGGAGTTCACCGCAATGACTCCGGGCTTGGCACGATCAAACACGAGATGTGGAAACAAGCCTTTGGTGCCGTCGCTTCGGGGCACGAGCGAAACCGGCGTCCAAAGTCCACTCGTACTTTGTTCGGGCGTCAGCGCTGCACCTAAACTTCGACCAATTCCAACACCGTCACCAGTATTGTCGGCCGAGCTCATGGAGTACGCCGGCACAGGGCGAGGCATAAATGCATCGCGGAAGCTTTTGTTGCGCGCGTACCCACCAGTTGCCAGGACGACTCCTTTGCGGGCCTTCACCAGGATTTTTCTGTCTCCGATTTTCAGCTGCGCACCTTTCACCCCATGTCGATCACCCTCGACTTCAGCGATTGATGCATCAAACAAGATCGGCACGTTGCGTTTGCGCAAACTGTAAAATAATCGCGCGATGAGCGCGTTGCCCATCATCAGCCGCGTACCGCGCGCATATTTCAAACGGTCGGACAAATATCGCAGAAACAATTTCGTCGAATAGACGAAATTGGCTACCGACTTGAACCTCCCAATCAATCGAGAAATGTCCGCTTTGCCGACCATCATGCCGCCCAAGACCATGAACTCAGGCACCGGTGGACGTATTCGTCGAAAATCTCCGTCGAGTAGCCGACCGTCGAATGGTTCAGGCACAATCGCGCGGCCGGCCAATGCAGCGCCGGGCATGTTGCTGCGATAGTCCGGATGTTTGCCGCAAGGAATGAATTGAACGTCCGATCGAGCACAAAGATAGTCGATCACCACTGGCCCAGTTCGAAGATAGGCGTTCCTCAGTTCGCGATTGGTCCCCTCGCCGATCAGCGCACTCAGATATCGGTCCGCCTGTTCTGCGCTGTCACTGTATCCCGCCGCGCGACTCTGACTGTTGCCGGGAATCCAAAGTGTGCCGGCCGAGGTCGAGCCGGTGCCGCCGACCTGATCTGATTTCTCGCACACGAGAACGTCGAGGCCTTCTAGCGAAGCGACCAACGCGGCAGCCATGCCGGCCGGACCCGCGCCAGCGACGAGCAGGTCGACTTCAGAAGGAGGGTCGATATTCACGCTCATTGGCACCGGCCATCGCCCATCATCTGTTTGGATGATGTCACGCGCTAACGACGATGTCATCGCTCTCAGTCTCTAACTTCGTCGTCCTCACCCGATCGGATGACGCAGAGGATTCGAGAAGCTGTCATCCTGATTACATCCAGTTCAGCCCGAGTTCATGGGCGCCGCACCAAGTTGGGAATACGGCGGCGCTCGATCTGCGTCGCGCATTTCACAGGCCTAAGCGCGGTAATAGAGCCAACATCGGAGCACAGAAATGACGAAGCTGACAAAACTTTCCAGACTGGCGGCGCTGACAGCCGTGCTAGTGGCAAGCGCTGCACTGATTGGATCGGTAGGGATCGCAAATGCCAAGGGGGGCGATCACCATCAAAACAACAACGCGCAAAACAATAACCGCCCTCACTTCGTGATCAGCGGTCAGCCAGCCAATGTAAAGAGGGTGATGCGCACCACGAAAAAGAAAGAGATGGCAGACAAGAAAAAGGGCTGTGGAAAAATCATTGTTCCGACGGCTGAATGTGGTGTGAATTCCAAAAATCCCGTCGGCAGCACAATTCCCACACTTCCCCCCCAGGCTAAGGGACCGTCTCCAGCCTATACAACAGTGACTCTGTCCAACGGAGTTACAACGTCCGCAATATTTAACGGCAAGGGACTGACGGTAACGTCCACCTCACCCGGAACGATTACCGTATCCAACAGCACGAACAGCGTGACGATGCCGGGCGAAACGATGAATCTTTCTGGCGCCATATCGGTTCAGGCCGGCGCCGGTATCCAACTTGTACGTCACCCGAATGGGGATGTAACGGTTGCAGCGAACCCGACTGTGGCGAGCGGTCCCGCGAAACCGACAGGTGGAGCGACAGGCTGGCCCTCCAGGAGCTTCGCCAGCAGATACGTCAAGGAATTGGCAAGGTTGCTCGGTAACAGCTTGTCGACAGTCGTCGTTAGCCCCGTCGGCTGCCGTTGGTGGCGTCGGACTGACTATTGGCGCCGCATTGGTCGGTTTGGCCCAAGGACACCCGATCAAAGAGACCAAAGAGGCTGCGGGTGAAATCTGGTCGGACATCGGGAAAGTAATCGACTGGGCTGGCGGTTGGTTTTGAGCCTTCTCATTTAGATTTGCGCGGGCGACAGATTTTCTGTCGCCCGTTTTTTCATCAGCGCAATTCCGGCGTCTCTTTGAAATACTTCGCGTGCTCGACAAGTGCGTATCGGTCGGTCATGCCCGCAATGTAGTCGGCAATGTGACGAGTGCGTTTTGAAGCGTCGCTCCCGACAATGCCCTCACCCCATTCCTGGGGAAGATCGGCGGGAACATCCGTGTAGTGCGCGAATAAATCCCGCACCACGCGCTCGGCATCGGCCATGACGCGCATCACCCGATCGTGCCGGTACATGCGCGGATAGAGAAATCCCTTGATCTCGCGGTCAGCTTTTTCCATTGCCGGGGAAAATCCCACAATCGGGCGTGGAGCATCGCGCACCTCTGCCGCCGAGCGCGGCTTGAGCATCGCGACGCGTCGGCCGGTTTCCCCGATGACATCCTCGATCATGCGCGTAATGAGCGCCCGGACCGTTTCGTGTACCCGCCGCGCCGGTTCAATATTTGGATGTTTTGCGTCTATCTCGCCCAGGATATTTCCGACAAGTGGTACTTCTGAGATATCCTCCAACGTAAACAGATCCGCGCGCAGACCATCATCAATGTCGTGCGCATCGTAAGCGATGTCGTCCGATAAGGCGGCAACCTGCGCTTCGGCGCTGGCATAGGTCCACAATTCCAGATCCTGAATTTTCGAATAGGCGATGATCGGTGCCGGCGCGCCGTGTCTGGCGTAGCGGCCGACCGCCACGCCTGTCCGGTCAACCAATGGGCCATTGTGCTTGACGAGGCCTTCGAGCGTTTCCCAACAGAGGTTCAACCCATTGAAGGCGGCGTACCGACGCTCGAGATCCGTCACGATACGCAACGCCTGCGCATTGTGATCAAAACCCCCAAATGCGCTGAGGCACTCATCGAGGGCTCGCTCGCCGGCATGACCGAACGGCGGATGGCCGAGATCGTGCGCGAGCGCCAGCGCTTCGGCGAGATCCTCGTCAAGCCCGAGTGCACGCGCGAGCGAGCGTGCAATCTGGGCGACCTCAAGCGTGTGCGTCAGTCGCGTGCGATAGTGATCGCCCTCGTGATAGACGAAGACCTGCGTCTTGTGCGCGAGCCGCCGAAAGGCCGCCGAGTGAATGATTCGGTCGCAATCCCGCCGGAAGGCATTACGGCTAGGGCTTGCCGGCTCGTCGTAGCGACGGCCCCTGCTTTGCGCCGGATCGGCGGCATAAACGGCCCGTTCGCGCCTGGAATCGACCACCATTCTGCGCATTGACCTCATTAGCCCGCGCACTTAACTATCCGTTGGGCCATCTGCCAATAGGATAGGCCTCAAAGGCGAACGAATGAACGCAAACATCACGGTCAGTGAACGGGCGGCACGACGCATCGGCGAAATCCTGAAAGGTGAGCCCAGCGGAACCATGCTGCGCATCAGCGTCGAAGGCGGAGGTTGCTCCGGTTTTCAATACAAGTTCGATATGGAGCATTCGAAGGCCGGCGACGATCTCGTGATCAACCGCGATGGCGCTGTGGTTCTGATCGACCCGGTTTCAGTCAACTACATGGCCGGATCGGAAATCGATTTTGTCGATGATCTGATCGGCGCCTCTTTCAAGGTGAATAATCCGCAAGCGAAAGCCTCGTGTGGCTGCGGCACCAGCTTCGCGCTCTAACTCCGAAAAGAAGAAGGCGCCGACATCTGCCGGCGCCCTCCGATCAACGTCGTGAGAATTAAGCTTTTACCGGAACGAAAACGTAGCCGTTTCCGTCGCGCTTGAAGGTGCCGGCGCCTGGCATGCTGTAGTGATAGCCGGCCACGATCAGCTTGTCGGCAATGGCGCGGTCCATGATCTTGCGCCGATTGGTCTCCGCCAGCGCACCGTCGGCGTCGAACACCGCCTGCCAGCCCGGATTTTTCACGAACAACAGAGGAATGTTGGTGATATCGCCGAGCACCAGCAATTGCTGTTTGCCTGAACCAACCAGGTAGCTGGTGTGGCCCGGCGTGTGGCCCGGCGTTGCGATCGAACGAACGCCCCCGACAACTTCCTTGTCGCCATCGATTTGCTGAACGTTTTTCCATCCCGGGAAAGTCGCCTTGACCCGGTTGCTTATTCCTTGCGCCGGCTGCGGGACCGACGGGCCGGTCCACCAGGCAAGCTCCGGCTTCGGCAGATAGATCGTCGCGTTCGGGAAAGTCTGCGCATTGGTGTCCTTGGCCATCAGACCGAAGATGTGATCCGGATGGAAATGCGTGACAATGATGGTCTCGATTTTTGCCGGATCGATGCCGGCAGCTTTCATGTTCTTCGCCGCGAGGAGGCCCGCGGTCGGCTGGACCTGCCCGCCGGTGCCGGAATCGAACATCACATACTTGCCCTTCATTTTCACGACCGTGACCGTGAAGGGGATCGGTATGATGTTGTCAGCGAGGCCGGCTGCCTTGAGCGCGCCTTTGACCTGATCGGGCGGCGCGTTCTTCACAAAATTGTCTTCGAACGCACGGTTCCAGATCCCATCGTAGATCTGGGTGACTTCGACATCGCCAACCTTGAACTTGTAAAAGCCCTTATCGATGAGCTTGGCGTTGGCGTAGCTTTGGGCCTGCGCCGAGCCGATGAACTCAAGCGGGCCATTGAGGCCGAACGCGGCGGAGGCCGCGGTGGCCGAAAGCACAAAATTCCGACGTGAGATATTATTCATATTGCACTCCCCTGGGCGTGAGGGCTGAAAGGCCCAAGCCATAAACACCACCCGGCCCGGGCTGCATCCATGCCGTCCGCGAATATAGTGTTATGTGGGGGCCGACGCTATTCCGCAGCGACCGCAGGCGGCGCTTGGTCGACTTCAGTGAGTTGCGGTTCGAGCCGGCGCTTCAACATCCGGTCGACGCGGTCGAGATAGAGGTAAATCACCGGCGTAATGTAGAGCGTTAGCAGCTGCGAGAGCACAAGGCCGCCGACCACCGCCACACCGAGCGGCTGGCGCAATTCGGCACCCGCACCAGTACCAAGCGCGATCGGCAGCGTGCCGAAGATCGCGGCGAACGTGGTCATCATGATCGGGCGGAAACGAAGGACCGCCGCTTCGCGGATTGCGGCTTCGGCAGACAATCCTACGCGCCGCCGTTCGATCGCGAAGTCGATCATCATGATCGCGTTTTTCTTGACGATGCCGACCAGCATCACGATGCCGATCATGGCGATCACTGACAGATCCATCCCAAACAGCATCAACGTCAGGATTGCGCCGATACCTGCCGAAGGCAGGCCGGAAATGATGGTGATCGGATGGATGAAGCTTTCATACAGAATTCCGAGCACCACGTAGGCGGCAAAAATGGCAGCCAAAATCAGGATGCCCTGCCCGCGCAAGGAATCCTGAAACACTTGGGCTGTGCCCTGGAATCCGGTGGTGATTGTCGCGGGCAACCGGTCGTCGCGTTCGAGTTTCTGGATGGCGTCAACGGCCTGACCGAGCGAGAACCCGGGCGCGAGATTGAACGAGATCGTTACCGCCGGCTGTTGACCCTGGTGATTGACCTGCAAGGGGCCGACGGTGCGTTCAAAACGTGTGACCGCAGAAAGTGGCACTGTCGTGCCACTCGACGTCTTCAGGTAGATGCGCGCGAGATCATCCGGACCGACTTGAAACTCCGGCTGCGTTTCGAGAATGACCTGATAATAGTTCACCGGGCTATAGATGGTCGCGACCTGCCGCACGCCGAAGGCGCTGTATAGTTCCTGCCGGACCTGATCGACGGTCAAACCGTAAACCGCGGACTTCTCGCGATCAATTTCGATCGATACCTGCGGATTGGTGACATAGAGGTCGGTGGTTACATCCAGCAGCCCAGGAATGCGGGAAATCTTCTCGCGCATTTCCGGCGTCACGCGATAGAGCGTCGCCGTGTCGTTGGATTGCAGCGTGTATTGATACTGGCTCTTGGCGAGCTTGCCGCCGAGGTTGATGTTCTGAATCGGTTGGAAATAGATCGCCAGGCCCGGCACGACGTTGGCGGTCTGTCGCAGGCGCGCAATGATCGTCTGCAGGCTGTCCCGCTCTTTGCGTGGCTTCAGCGCGATCAACATGCGTCCGCTGTTGCCGACCGAGTTGGGCCCGCCGGTCCCGGTGGTCGAGTTCACATATTGAACTCCCGGATCCGCGCGCACGATCTCGGCAACCTTGCGCTGAAGCTGCGAAATTGCCGGAAAGGAAATGTCCGTCGCGCCTTCCGTTATGCCGATGATATAGCCGGTGTCTTCCGTCGGAAAGAAACCCTTCGGCGCCACAACGTAGAGCACGATTGTCGCGAAGAATGTGCCAATCGTTACCATCAACATGATCGACTTGAAGGCGATCACCCGGTCGAGCGTCCATTGGTAGGTGTGCAGCATTCCTTCAAAAAGACGTTCGAACCAGCGCAGCACGAAAAACTGCTTTTCACTGCTGCCATGGTGGCTACCTAGAACGCGCGCGCACAACATAGGCGTGAGCGTCAGCGAGACGAATCCGGAAACCACAATCGCGACCGCGATTGAAACGGCGAATTCGCGGAATACCCGACCGACCATCCCGCCCATCAGCAGCACTGGAATAAAAACGGCGATCAGCGAGCAGGTAATCGATACGATCGTGAAGCCGATCTCGCGCGAACCCTTCAAGGCCGCCTCAAACGGCCGCATGCCGCCTTCAATGTGGCGAACGATGTTCTCCAGCATCACGATGGCATCGTCGACCACGAAGCCGACCGACAAGGTGAGCGCCAGCAGCGTCATGTTGTTGATGGAGAAGCCGAAGGCATACATCGCCGCGAATGTGCCGACCAGCGACACCGGCACGGCCAGCGCCGGAATAATGGTCGCCGACACTTTGCGCAGGAAAAGGAAGATCACCATGATGACCAGCGTAATGGCGATGGCCAGGGTTTCCTGCACATCGACGACCGCAGCGCGGATCGACAGCGAGCGATCGAATAACGGCTCCATATTGATCGACGGCGGCACTTGCGCGCGCATGGCCGGCAAGCTGCGGCGAACAAGATCAACCACCTGCACGGTGTTGGCGTCGGGCTGGCGCTGGATCGCCAGCACAATGGCGCGCCCGTCGTTGAACCAGGTGGCAACCTTATCGTTTTCCACGCTGTCGATGACGCGCGCGATCTGATTGAGCTTTATCGGTGCGCCGTTGCGATAGGCGACGACCACGTCGCGGTAGTCTTCCGCATGCGGCATCGCGCTGGTGGCCGCCAAGGTCACGCTTTGCTTCGGCCCTGTCAGAACGCCGACAGGCGTGCTCGAGTTGGCCTTGGCAACGACGCTGCGGACATCCTCAAGCGAGATATTGCGCGCGGCAGCTTCAGTTGGGTTGACCTGAACACGAACAGCGAATTTCTGCGCGCCGTAAACGAGCACTTGGGCAACGCCAGGCAGCTGCGAGATCTGTGGTGCCAGAACGGTCTCGGCATAGTCGTCGACCGTGGACAACGGAAGCGTGTCCGACTGCAGGGCCACATAGAGCACCGGGAAGTCGCCCGGGTTCACCTTGCGAAATGACGGCGGAATCGTCATTTCGATCGGCAGCAGGCGTGCGGCTGTGGCGAGCGCTGTCTGCACATCGAGCGCAGCGCCGTCGATATTGCGGCCAAGATCGAACTGAATGGTGATCTGCGCGAGGCCGAGCGAGGACGACGAATTCATCGACGAGATGCCGGAAATCGTCGAGAGCTGTCGCTCTATTGGCGAGGCGACCGACGCCGCCATGGTTTCCGGGCTCGCACCGGGAAATTGTGCCGTGATCTGAATGGTCGGAAAGTCGACCGCAGGCAGCGCCGCAACCGGCAGCAGCCGGTAGGCAAAGATACCGAAAACGATCAACGACGCCGTCATCAGCGTCGTCAGAACCGGGCGGCGAATACAGGTTTCAGAAATGTTCATGGATCAGCTGCCCGCGACCTTCGGCGTGCGTACGTTAACGCGGGTGCCTTTCGACAGCAGCAACTGCCCTTCGGTCACAACGGTTTCGCCGCCATTGAGCCCGGACGCGATCACACTTTCGCTGCCAACCTGACGTTCGACTTTGACCGGCTGCAGTTGTGCAACGCCATCCTGGATCACGAACACAAATGTGCCACTCTGGCTGATCTGCACAGCATTGGCCGGCACGACAACGCCGTCCTCGTTGCGCAGAGTCATCTCGGTGCTGACCAGTGTGCCAGGCCAGAGCAACTCATCCTGGTTTGGCATGGTCGCGCGAACCATCGCCATGCCGGTTGCGGGATCGATGGTGTTCTCGATCATCGTCACCTGGCCACTGGCACGCTTCGGCTCGCCCGGGACGATCGCTTCAAGCGTCGCGGTCTCCGCCGCGATGGCCTTGCGGATATCGGGCAGATTTTTCTGCGGCACGGTGAAACTGACATAGACCGGGACCATCTGGTTGATGGTTGCCATCGGCGATGTATCGGCCTGCCGTACGAAATTTCCGACCTTGACGTTGGCCATGCTGATGCGGCCGGGAATCGGCGCGCGGATCGTGCAGAAGCTGAGCTGCACTCGCAGGTTCTCAAGCTGGGCACGATTTGATTCCGCGGTCGCTCGCGAAACATTGACCGCGGTTTGCGCGTTGTTCAGCGTGACGATCGGCGTTGCGTTTCTAGCGGCGAGATCCGTGTAGCGCTCGACGTCGCGTTGCGCCTGCTCAAGCGTGGACTGCGCGCCATCGATGATGGCTTGCACTCGCTTCATGTCGGATTCGATCTGCCGGCAATCGAGCGTGAACAGCAAGTCGCCTTTCTGCACATTGGCGCCATCGCGGAAATGAACGGCTGTAATGGTGGTGTCGACTTGCGTCTTGATCGCGACGCTGGCGATGGGGGTGACGTTGCCCAGGGCGGTCAGGCGGACCGGCAGGGTTTTGCGTTCGGCAACCGCGGTCTCGACTGGAACGGGACGGGCCTGGGGCGCGCGGGCGGCGGCGCCGTCCGTGGACCAGATGCCGCGGGCAAGCACAACAACACCAATCAGGGCGACGACTGCCCCGGCGAGGAGCCATTTTCGCTTGATCATCGGCAATTTCGGTCCGGACTCATTTGGTCCTGCCCGGACGCTCCCTAATCCGCGGATTCGCTTGTTTCACATCAATTTGTTGGCCGCGTTAGCGCATTACCTAGCATATAAACGTTACTGAGTGCATATCCCTGCGGCGTTCTATAAACACGGCAAATACAGCCTTATTCGCCCTCCCGGAACCCCGAAAATCCATGCGAATTGCCACCTGGAACGTCAACTCCATCCGCCAGCGCATGGACAACCTGGAGGCTTGGCTCAGGGAACGACAACCAGACATTGTCTGCCTGCAGGAGATCAAATGTACCGACGAGGCCTTCCCGCGCGAGCCTTTGGAGGCGCTCGGTTACAACGTCGCCGTACACGGCCAGAAGACTTTCAACGGCGTGGCGCTTTTGTCCAAGTTGCCGTTCGATGAGGTCGCCCCGGGATTGATCGGTGATGACGCAGATGTGCAAGCGCGCTTTCTCGAAGCGATCATCTCGACCAAAGCCGGCGCGCTGCGCGTGATCAGCCTCTATTTGCCCAACGGCAATCCGCCGAGCACTGACAAATATACCTACAAGCTCAGCTGGATGACGCGTCTCATTAATTTTTCGCATGAGCGACTTAAACTGGAAGAACCGATGCTGCTCGCCGGCGATTTCAATGTCATCCCGACCACCGACGATGCGCGCCGTCCTGACGCCTGGAAGAACGACGCACTGTTCTTGCCGCAGACTCGGGAAAAATTTCGCGCACTGGTCAATCTCGGACTGACCGATGCCATACGTGCAGTGAGTGATGAATCCGACCTCTACACTTTTTGGGATTACCAGGCCGGCGCCTGGGCCAAGGACGACGGTATCCGCATTGATCACCTGTTGCTGTCGCCACAGGCCGCGGACCGTTTGGTCGACGCCGGTATCGACCGCCACGTGCGCGGATGGGACAAGCCCTCCGACCATGTGCCGGTCTACGTCGATCTGGATATAGAAAGCCGCTGAGGAACGGCAAGCGCCCTACTCGCGCCGCGTCTCCAGCCAGTGGCGCAGATAAACTGCAGCCAGTGCGCGCTCGTCTTCGCTCGCCTGGTGCATGGCGCTGTCATAGAGTTTCGTGATCCAGGCCTGATCGGGACGCGCGTTGTCCTTGGCGAGCGCGAGCCACATCAATCCGCGCGCCGCCTGACGCGGCACGTGATCGCCTTCGAACAGCATGGCGCCAAGCATCGCCTGCGCCTCGCACTGGCCCTTCTGCGCCGAGAGACCGAACCATCGCGCCGCCTGGCGCGGATCGCGCGGCGCGCCGTTCCCATTGAGATAGAGTCGCGCCAGATAATATTGCGCATCCGGATCGCGGAAATACGACGCCGCGTAGTTGAACATCTCGCGCGCGCGCTGTGGATCGCTCTTGACCTCCGTCTTCGGGATGCCTTCGAGGTAATAGTGCCCGAGCGCGACAAATGCGTTGGCAACGAACCGCGCTTGCGGCGTATCCGGATTGTCATCGGCGTGGCTGTCGGCGATGCGGCGGAAATAGTCGAACGCCTTGAGATCGTTCTGCGCGACACCGTCACCTTCCGCATACATGCGGCCGAGTTTCCACTGCGCGAGCGCGTGACCCTTCTCGGCGGCGTATTCGAGCGAGTTCACCGCCTTGACGGTTTCGCCGGCCTTGAGCCAGTTCGCGCCCGAACGGAACGCTTCCATCGGCGACATCGGCGGCGGACCGACGCTTGGATCGGTCTTGCTGCCGTCGAGCGCGTACGCGGGCGCAGCAGCCAGAAGGCCGCCAATCAGCAGCGCCCGCATCGTGCCCTCAAATGTCCGCATAGCACTCTTTCTCAGCCGCCCCGCCGGGATGCGTCACCGCGCCGTTGACGGCGGGACCCACCTGCTGGGCGTATTTCCACAAGTAACCTGAGCTGTATTCGTTCTCGCGCGGCTTCCATTGCGCCTTGCGCTTGGCGAATTCCTCGGCGGAAAGCTTCACGTCGAGCGTACCCTTCACCGCGTCGATCTCGATGATGTCGCCGTCGCGGATCAGCCCGATTGGGCCGCCAATCGCCGCCTCCGGCCCGACATGGCCGACGCAGAAACCCCGCGTGGCGCCGGAGAACCGTCCGTCGGTGATCAGCGCAACCTTTTCGCCGGCGCCTTGGCCATAGAGCGCAGCCGTGGTCGACAGCATTTCGCGCATGCCGGGGCCGCCGCGCGGCCCTTCGTAGCGGATCACCAGAACGTCGCCTTCTTTGTATTTGCGGTACTTCACCGCATCGAAGCAGGCTTCCTCGCCGTCGAAGCAACGCGCCGGACCGCTGAACTTAAGTGTTTTCATGCCGGCGACCTTCACGATCGCGCCTTCGGGAGCGAGATTGCCTTTAAGCCCGACCACGCCTCCAGTCGGCGTCAACGGCTTATCGGCCGGATAGATGACATCCTGGTCGGGATTCCATTTCACGTTTTTCAGATTTTCGGCGATGGAACGCCCCGTTACCGTCAGGCAATCGCCGTGCAGGTAGCCGTGATCCAGCAGCGTTTTCATCAAGAGCGGCACACCACCAGCTTCGAACATATCCTTGGCGACATAGCGGCCGCCCGGTTTCAAATCTGCGACATAAGGAGTCTTTTTGAAGACTTCGGCCACATCGAACAGCGTGAACTCGATACCGCATTCGTGCGCGATCGCCGGCAAATGCAGCGCCGCGTTGGTCGAGCCGCCGCTTGCGGCGACAACCGCCGCGGCATTTTCAAGCGCCTTGCGGGTCACGATGTCACGCGGGCGGATGTTCTTGACGATCAGATCCATGATCATCTCACCCGCGAGCATGCAGAACTTGTCGCGAATTTCGTACGGCGCCGGGGCGCCCGCTGAATATGGCAACGCGAGACCGATGGCTTCCGATACCGTCGCCATGGTGTTCGCGGTGAATTGCGCACCGCACGCGCCGGCGGAAGGACAGGCATTCTGCTCGAGGATGTCGAGATCATCGTCGGACATCTGCCCGACGGAATGTTTGCCGACCGCCTCGTACACGTCCTGAATGGTGACAGGCTTGCCCTTGAACGTGCCGGGCAAAATGGAACCGCCGTAGATGTAGATCGCCGGCACGTTGAGACGGCACATCGCCATCATCATGGCCGGCTGTGACTTGTCGCAACCGGCGAGTCCGATCAGCGCGTCATAGGCGTGGCCGCGCACGGTCAGTTCGACACTGTCGGCGATCACCTCGCGCGAAGGCAGCGACGACTTCATGCCGGCGTGGCCCATCGCGATACCGTCCGTCACCGTGATGGTGCAGAACTCGCGCGGCGTTGCGCCGCCAGCGGCTACGCCTCTTTTCACAACCTGCGCCTGACGCATCAGCGCGATGTTGCAGGGCGCTGCTTCGTTCCAGCACGTCGCGACGCCGACGAAGGGTTGGTGGATTTGCTCTGTGGTCAGACCCATCGCGTAATAGAAAGCGCGATGTGGTGCCCGATCCGGCCCCTCGGTGGCATGCCGGCTCGGAAGTCTCGACTTCAAACTGCTCTTGGCGTCCATCGGTCCTGTCGCCCAGCCCCGGTTATCGCTGCCGGGTCGACCCAGCCGGCAGTACAAAGGTGGCCGGCTTGGCGGGCATCGATGTGGTTGAATGGTATGGCCGAATCGCGGCGCGGCTTGGGCTAACCTCCTAATTGGGTTAAATGTTCTAAAGCTGTTGCAAAGTGGTCACAGGTGTAGGTAAGCGGCAACACTTCCTTATGTCGCTGTAAGCCAAGTGATATCGCCCATGTTGTTTGTCGAGGCCCTGGGCAGGCCTGTCGCCGTTTTCCACAATTTCCCCCACGCAAAGGCGAGGGAGATGGCGCGCCAGGTGGCGCAACCATTGTTTGTTCTGTGCCGCGCTCCCTCTCGAGAGACGCGGGCGCCTCATGGCGCGCCATCGCGGGCGTCTTCCTTACAGCGCCGGGCCGCGCTTTACGGGTGCCGTCCGTTTCTCCCGCCGGCCTTCGCATTTTGGGCGAAGCGAAACGGCGGGCGGTCGGCCCCCGCTGGCCATGCTCCTGGCGGGCGGCTCGTAGTGGCCGCCGGGCGGAGCTCCCGGCGCCGCCCGGGTGCGGGAGAAGCGTTCTCTCCCGGCCGCGGGCGCCGCATCCGGTCCCACCCACATGACGCCTCATGAGAGCGCCCTCTGGCGGACCGAACGGCATTAGGAATAATATCATATAGGATTAAAGTCAAGCTGTGGGTCGCGCAACCTCACATCCGTCATGGCCGGGCACGGCCGTCACGCCGGACGCCGTGCATCCGGACGCCTAGCACGGTGCTCGTTCCTGAATTCATCGGGAGGCCGCGCTTCAAGCGCGATCACCGGAATGACGCGGTGATAACGTCTGTGCCGACACGAACGCGCACATTCCGTCATGCACCGGACTTGTCCCGGGATCCCGCTTAGGAGCGCACAGCTGCCATAGAAATCGTGGATGGCCGGGACAAGCCCGGCCATGACGAGTGGAGAAGCCATGCACTGGCGTTCGCCCGCCGGAATGACAATCCGCACGGAATGTGTAGCGTGCACCCATGCCTTCCCCTCGCCTTCGCCGTTCTTTTTTCGATCGTCCCGTGCTCAAAGTCGCGCCCGATCTGATCGGCGCGACGCTGCTCGTCGATGGTGTCGGCGGCGTGATTGTCGAACTCGAGGCCTATCACCACACCGATCCCGCTGCGCATTCCTTCAACGGCCCCACCGAGCGCAATGCGGTGATGTTCGGCCCCGCCGGCTTCGTTTATGTCTACCGCTCCTATGGCATCCACTGGTGCCTGAATTTCGTGTGCGAAGAGGAAGGCAGCGCCAGCGCCGTCCTGATCCGCGCGCTCGAACCGACGCACGGCATACCGACGATGCAGCGCCGGAGAGGTCTGCGCGAGGAACGCGCGCTGTGTTCGGGTCCAGGCAAATTGTGCGAAGCGCTCGCCGTCACGCACAAGCACAATGGCCTTGCGCTCGACCGCGCGCCCTTCGAGTTGCGCGCGCGCAGTGAAAAGCCGGAGATCGCAATCGGCGTGCGCATCGGCATCACCAAAGCGGCGAAGAAACCCTGGCGCTACGGGCTGAAGGGCTCACCATTCCTGAGCAAGCCGTTCAGGTAGGCGCGCAATTCCGACACACTGTCATCACCGGGCTTGTCCCGGTGATCCCGCTTGGGAGGGCACAGCCGTGCCATATAAATCGGGATGGCCGGGGACAAGCCCGGCCATGACGGGAAGTCACACAGCACCCTTGAGCCGCTCGATCGCTTCGGCGATCTTGGCTTTGCGCGCGACCGCCTCCTCGCGCTTTTCTTTTTCTTCTTCAACCACCTCTTCCGGCGCCCGCGCCATGAAGTTGGGATTGTTCAGCTTTGCATCGACGCGGGCGATGTCGGCATCTGCCTTCTGCATCTCCTTGCCGAGCCGCGCCCGCTCGGCCGCGATATCGATGACGCCCTTGAGCGGTAAAGCCGCCGTCTCCCCGCGCACGACGAGCTGCACCGAGCCCTGCGGCGGAGCGGCCGCGGAGGAAATGTCCGACACGCGCGCCAGCCGCTTGATGAACTCGGACCAGCGTTCGGCACGCGCCTTGGTCTCGGCCGAAGCGCCGGCGAGCACCAGCGGGATCGCGGCAGTGATGTTCATTTCCGCGCGGACCGAACGGATGGCCGTGACGAGATCGATGACCCAGCCGATTTCCGCTTCGGCCTTGTCGTCGGAAAGACCCGTGTGCGACGGCCAGGTGTCGAGCGCCAGCAGCGCATCATGCTTGCCGGTCACCGCCCACAATTCCTCGGTGATGAACGGCATGAAGGGCTGCAGCAGCTTGAGGATCTCGTCGCGCGCCCAGGCCACCATCGCCTGCGTCTCGCTTTTCGCGGCGCCGTCGGGACCGGTGAGCAGCGGTTTCGCCAGCTCCAGATACCAGTCGCAGTAGATGTTCCAGACGAAACGATAGACCGCCGTCGCCGCATCGTTGAAGCGATAGGCCTCGATCGCCTCGGTGATTTCGGCGCCAGCTTTCGCGGTTTCGTGCGCGATCCAGCGGTTAAGCGTCTCCTTCGCCGATTTCGGATCGAAACCAGCAACGCTCGCGCAACCGTTCATTTCGGCAAAGCGTGCGGCGTTCCACAGCTTGGTTGCGAAATTCCGGTAGCCCTCGACGCGCTGGGTCGACAGCTTGATGTCGCGCCCCTGCGCCGCCATCGCGGCCAGCGTGAAACGCAACGCGTCCGCGCCATATTCATCGATCAGTGCCAGAGGATCGATGACGTTGCCTTTCGACTTCGACATCTTGGCGCCAGAGGCGTCGCGCACCAGCGCGTGGATGTAAACGTCGTGGAACGGAATCTCCTTCATGAAATGGAGACCCATCATCATCATGCGCGCGACCCAGAAGAAGATGATGTCGAAGCCGGTGACCAGCGTTGATGTCGGGTAATAGCGTTTGAGTTCCGGCGTCGCGTCAGGCCAGCCCAACGTCGAGAACGGCCACAGCGCGGATGAGAACCACGTATCGAGCACGTCCTCGTCGCGAGTGAGCTTTGTCGCTTTTCCGTAGTGCTTGTCGGCGTCCGCCTGTGCCTCGGCTTCCGTCAGCGCAACAAACACTTTGTTGTCCGGTCCATACCAGGCCGGGATCTGATGGCCCCACCAGAGTTGACGGGAGATGCACCAGGGCTGGATGTTTTCCATCCAGTCGAAGTAGGTCTTCTCCCAGTTCTTCGGGATGAATTTGGTTTTGCCGCTGCGCACGGCGGCGATCGCGGGCTTCGCCAGCTCTTTTGCGTTCACGTACCACTGGTCCGTGAGATACGGCTCGATGACCACGTTCGAGCGATCGCCGTGCGGCACGACGTGCGACTGCGGCTCGATCTTGTCGACGAGGCCCTTGTCCTCAAGACGCGCGAGGATCGCCTTGCGCGCCACAAAGCGATCGGTGCCATTCATCGCCAGCGTGGCAGAAAGATCGGCGGAAGCCGGCACGCCGGCCACGAACTCTGCATTATCTTTCAGTTGAAGCTTGGCATCCGTGCTGAAGATGTTGATTTGCGGCAGGTTGTGCCGTTTGCCGACCTCGAAATCGTTGAAGTCGTGCGCCGGCGTGATCTTCACCGCGCCCGAGCCCTTCTCCGGATCGGAATACTCATCGGCAATGATCGGAATCTTCCGTCCGACCAGCGGCAGGATCGCGTTCTTGCCGACCAGCGCCTTGTAGCGCTCGTCATCGGGATGCACCGCCACGGCGACGTCGCCGAGCAAGGTCTCGGGTCGCGTCGTCGCGACGACAATGAATGTCGAGCGGTCCTCGGGATTGAAGGTCTTGCCTTCAATGGGATACCGCAAATACCAGAGGTGGCCTTTCGTTTCGACCTGGATCACCTCCAGATCGGAGATCGCCGTCAGCAGCTTCGGATCCCAGTTGACCAGCCGCTTGTCTTTATAGATGAGCCCTTCACGATGAAGTTCCACAAAAACTTTAAGAACGGCACGCGATAGCCCCTCGTCCATCGTGAAGCGCTCGCGCGACCAATCGCATGACGCGCCAAGCCGCTTGAGCTGATTGACGATGGTGCCACCGCTCTCGGCCTTCCACGCCCAGACGCGCTTGAGGAAGGCCTCGCGACCCATCTCGCGGCGGCTCTTTTCCTGGCGTTCCATCAGTTGGCGCTCGACCACCATCTGCGTCGCGATGCCTGCGTGGTCGGTCCCCGGCTGCCACAGCACGTCCTTGCCGCGCATGCGCTCGAACCGGCACAGGATGTCCTGCAGCGTGTTGTTCAGCGCATGGCCCATATGCAATGAGCCGGTCACGTTCGGCGGTGGAATGACGATAGAGTAAGCCTTCGCACCGGCGCGTTCGGGCCGGCCGGCGCGGAATGCGCCAGCCTGTTCCCAAGTCCGGTAGATGCGGCCCTCGACCTCTGAGGGCTGGTAGGTTTTGTCGATCGTCATCGTTTTGCTTGGAGCACCGTCGGCGCGCTAGAAAGCCTACCGCGCCACCGAGAGTCAACTTTGTCCCCCGGCACACCCGTTTCGCGCGGCAGCGCCACCTCCGCCATCACGCTGCTGGCGTTGGCCTCCTTCGCCAGCCAGTCGATGGTGCGGGTTTCGGATTCGCTGTTGCCGCAGATCGCTACCGACTTCGGGGTCAGCGTGGGCGCCGCCTCGATCGTGGTCACTGCTTACGCGCTGGCGCACGGCTCGGTGCAGCTCATCGTCGGGCCGGTCGGCGACCGCTTCGGCAAATATGCCTGCGTCACGGCGGCGACGGCGATGTCGACCGTGCTGGTGCTGATGTGCGGGCTTGCGGGATCGCTGTCGTCGCTTGTCGCCGCGCGCCTCGCCTGCGGTCTGTCGGCCGGCTGGATCATTCCGCTGGCGATGGCTTTCCTCGGCGACGTCATCCCCTACGAACGCCGCCAGCAGGTGCTCGGCACGTTCCTGTCGGGGCAGATACTCGGCCAGTTGTTCGGCCAGGCCGCCGGCGGCGTGCTCGGCGATCTGTTCGGCTGGCGCAACGTGTTCTTTTTCCTCGCCGCGCTCTTTGCCGTTGCGACCGTTGCGTTGCTGATCGAATTTTTCCGCAACCCGATCACGCACGCAGGCCACGCCACGGCCACGCGTTCGCGTGGCTTTGTGAAAGACTACGCCACCGTGCTGCGCTCGCCGTGGGCGCGTGCGGTTATTGTTATGGGTTTCATCGAGGCTCTCTTCATGTTCGGCGCCTTCGCCTTCGTCGGCGCCGACCTGCATCTGCGTTTCGGCATCAGTTTCGCCATGGTCGGGATTTTCGTCGGCGCCTTCGCAATCGGCGGATTGATCTACAGCCTCTCGGTGCGCAGGCTCGTGAACCGGCTCGGCCAGATCGGGCTCGTCACCGGCGGCGGTGTGATGCTCGCCCTCGCCTACCTGACAATTGCGCTCACGCCGCAAGCCTACGTCGCGCCCTTCGCTATCATGGCGATCGGGCTTGGCTACTACATGTTGCACAACACGCTGCAGACCAACGCCACGCAAATGACGCCGCAAGCGCGCGGCACCGCCGTGGCGATTTTTTCGTCCGCGCTTTACCTTGGGCAGACGCTGGGCGTCGCCATCAACGGCGTCGTGTTCGACCGTTTCGGTTCGCTACCGGTATTCGCGACTGGCGCCGTGGGCTTGCTCGGATTGGCATTGTGGTTCGCGCGCGCATTGCGGCGGCGGGGCGACACGGGATCGTCATCACCGGGCTCGTCCCGGTGATCCCGCTTAGAGGGGCAAGGCCGTGCCCTATAAATCGGGATGCCCGGCACAAGGCCGGGCATGACAGTAGAGAGGCAATGCACTAACCAGTTTGTCATTCCGGGACGGCGCGTCAGCGCCGGACCCGGAATCCAGACGAAAGGCACGGAGCTGTTTCTGGATTCCGGGTTCGCGCTTTCAGCGCGCCCCGGAATGACCAACTGAAATTTCGGAATTGACTATCGTCCGCGCGAGACGCGTTCGATCTCGGCGCGCACGATGCGCTCGACCAGGCTCGGCAGGTTGTCGTCCAGCCACGACTTGAGCATCGGCCGCATCATTTCCTTCACCAGATCCTCGAGCGTGCGCGCGTTCTGTCCGATGATGGTGTGCGCGAGCGAATTGAACGCGCTGTCGACCGCCGCGACCGTCTCATTCGAGATCAGTCCGCGATCGAAGTGCGGCGGCGGTTCGGGCCGTGTGGTGAACACCACATCTGATGTGCCGTCGATCGTGCGGAAGCCCGGCGCTGGTTTCGGCAGCGGCGGCGATGGTGGCGGTGACGCCGGCGCGGCCATGGACTCGGTCAGATCGAACACGTCGGGCGTCGATGCTTGTTCGTCCGCGGGTGCGTCTTCGAGTTCTGCCAGCATCGCGTCGATGTCGTCCTGGCTGTTGGCCGCCGCATTGGCCGGTACTGGCGCCGGTTTTGGCGCGGGCGGCGGCGCCGTCGTTTTCGCTGGCGCAGGAGGCGGCGGCGTGGGACGGCTCGGAGCCGCCGTTACCGCAGGCTGTTGTTTTGCCGCCGGCGCAGCTTCAGGCGTCTTGGCGGGCTTGGTCGCGTCGTCATCGGCAATGATGCGTCGGATGGAGGCCAGGATTTCCTCCATCGACGGCTCTTGCGCCTTCGCCGCTTGCGTCATTACCCGTAAACCCCGACACGCTCCCTGCGCTCCGCGTGGCAATGGCTGAGCCAGCGCCACCGCGAATCACTGTCGATATACCATTTATACGCTAGAGCAGGACGGATGTGGCAGATGGAAAGCTGTGTCCGTGCAACGAACTGTGGACACGGGACCCTGACACCACGCCGCAATTCGGCACTCAGCGTCCGTCGGGTGTACGCACGCCGGCCCAGGTATCGCGTACCTGCTGGTAGTGCACGTTGGCGTCGTAGACCGGTACCCGCAGGCCCAGCACCTGCGGCGATAGTCCGCCCACCGCCGACAAGAGCGTGAAGGAGGCAACCACCCGGTCGCGCTGCGCGCTCACCAGGGCCACCCGCGCGTTCACCAGTTCCTGCTGCGCGTTCAACACATCGAGCGTGGTGCGCTGGCCAACGCGCGCTTCCTCGCGTACGCCGTTGAGCGCGATCTCAGAGGCCTGCACCTGCGCCTGCGTCGCATCGATATTCGCCTTCGCCGCATCGAGCTGGCCCCACGACTGCACGACGTTCTGCCGCACCTGGTCGCGCGCCGTATCAAGATCAAGCCGCCGCTGCCCCAGCGTCTCCTTCGCCTGCCGCACCAGCGAATATTCCGCTCCACCCTGATAGATCGGCACCGTCAGTTGCCCGATCACCGAGGCGTTGAACGTCCGCAGACCCAAAAGGCTGCTCTCGTAGCTCTGCTGCACGTTGCCCTGCAACGCCAGCGTCGGATAAAGCGCCCCCTCGGCAACCTTCACCTGCAGCAGCGCCGCATCGACATTGTATTGCGCATTCGTCACCGCCGGATGCGTCGCCGTGCCGACCCCGACCGCGGAGGCGAGCGTGTGCGGCGAAAAGCGGTCAACCGGTGAGCCGGCCGCAAGCTTGCCCGGCTCGACCCCGATCACCTGCCGGTAGGTCGCAACCGAGGCCTTGTAAGTCGCCTCCGCGCTCAGCACCTGCGAGCGCCCCGCCGCAAGCCGCGATTCCGATTGCGCAACGTCGGTGCGTGTCACCTCGCCGACGTTGAAGCGATCGCGCGTCTGCCGCAATTGCTCCTGCAAGACCTCGACGTTGCGCCGCTGCAGATCGAGGATCGCCGCGTCACGCAGAAGGTTCATGTAGGCCGTCGCCGCCGCGAGCAGAATTCCCTGCTCGCTCACCCGCAACTGTTCGCGCGCCGCCTGCACCTGGCTCTCCGCCTGGCGCGTGCGGTTCGAGGTCTGAAAGCCGTTGTAAAGCGTCTGCGTCGCCGTAAGCCCGATATTGCTCGGCGTCATGTTGCCCGACAGCTGCGTGTAGCTCGGCGCAAGGGTCGTGCTGCGCGTCGTTGAGTCGATGTACTGCGCGCCGACCGAACCGTTGAAGCTCACGCGCGGCCGATAGCCCGACAGCGCCTGTGGCACGCCTTCGTCGGTCGCGCGCGCGGCTGCACGCTGCGCATTCAGCGTCGGATTGTTCATGTAGGCGAGGATCAGCGACCCATCGAGCGTGTCGGCAAGCGCCGGGAGGAAAAGGAATCCTCCACCGGCGAATGCGATCGTGCCGACCGCAAGCCTGCGCATGCGTCTAGTAACAAGGCCCCGATCGGCCATCCAAACCCCGCCCTTCACGCGTCCGACAATGCTGTCAGATTCGCGCTAAAGAATCGGAACAATAGGCGTCAGAACCCAGCGCTTAAACCCCTCGGCGCGCTACCTAATCAGTTTAGGGGCGGACTGGGACATTTCCGCAACGTTTTGGAAATGGGGGGTGTTTAGAAGGCGAAAGCGGGGGTTTTGACGAAACCGGGCAATACGGCGGCGTTGGCATCGAATATCGACCGGCCACCCAAGTCGTCGCCACTCCTGAAATAAAGCATGGCCTTGGCACCGGGTCCTGCGCCCAGAATGCAGGCAAGCCGTCCGCCATCGCTAAGCTGGGGCAGAAAAGCCTCGGGCGGGAATTCCGTCGCCCCTTCAAGGATAATGGCGTCGTAAGGGGCCCCTTTCGGCCAGCCTTTCGTCAGGGGACCTGTCACAGCACT
Source organism: uncultured Alphaproteobacteria bacterium (assembly GCA_963831515.1). Classification (GTDB taxonomy): domain Bacteria; phylum Pseudomonadota; class Alphaproteobacteria; order Rhizobiales; family Xanthobacteraceae; genus Pseudolabrys. Next base: position 116,875 of record CAWHQL010000006.1, read on the forward strand.
GACATTTTTCTGACCCGCCAAAGCCCGACTTGCCGCCTGGGCAAGCCCGGCATCCTCTTCGAGCGCGGTCACCTGGCCGGCGACGTGGGCCAGAATAGCCGCGCCGTAGCCGCTCGCGCATCCGACATCCAGAACCCGATCGCTCGAGGCGATCTCAAGCGCGTGGATCAGCTTGGCTAGGACCATCGGTTTGAGCAGGCGCCGGGCCCCGTTCTCGCCCACCGGCAGGTCAAGGTCGAGATAGGCAAGCGCGGTAGACGCCGGCGGCACGAAATCCTCGCGGGGAATTTCGAGCATCGCGGACAGGATACGCAGATCCGTCACATCAGCCGTGCGCACCTGACCGTCCACCATATTGCGGCGTGCGGCGGCAAAATCGGTCATTGTGGTCCTCGATCAATGGCGCGGAAGGCGGTTCCTTCTGCTGCAATGACGGCCAAAACGCAAGGTTCGGGTTGCGATTGTCGTCGTGCTTTGGCTCCTATATAGGGCGTGGGCACCTGACGCCCTTTTTCCCGATTGGCCACGTGGCGGAGTGGTGACGCAGCGGACTGCAAATCCGTGCACGCCGGTTCGATTCCGGCCGTGGCCTCCATTCTTCCCATCTGAGGCGGGCTGGATACGGGTGCTTTGCAAAGCGGTCAGGCTTTGTTATAGGCCGCATGCCGTAGCACCGGCTGTTCCCGGGTAGCTCAGTGGTAGAGCAACCGGCTGTTAACCGGTTGGTCGCTGGTTCGAATCCGGCCCCGGGAGCCAAACAAAATCAAGTGCTTTTCAAAAACAGTCAGACTCGAACACCGCTCGGGGCAGCAACCGGAGCGGCAGACGATGGCGAAGGGGCGCCGAAAAGAAGAGCAAAAGCGTTGGGAAGCGTCGGCGCAAAACTGCTGCGTCTCGCCGCGAAACTACAACAAAAGAGAGCAGCCCTCCTCCGCTCACTGACGCCACACCGTACGTATCAGATATGCAGACGTGGGACGTTGCTGCACAGACAGCAAGGCGGCGCACGAGGTCGACCGCGGCGTTCACTGGTTCAAGCGGCCCTTCACCCGATGCACGTCTTTCGCACCTCGGGTTCGATACAGGGCGAAGGCAGACGTTAAACCAGCAAAGGCGAAAACAACGAAAGCGGCTCAGGGGCTTCGCGCATTTAAGGACTGCATGGATAGGCCGCATATTTGAGAGACATTTGTTGAAAGCCATTTTCATCGGCAACTACGCCGACAATTGTGCGCGTCCTTTTATTGACGACGCTCCAGAAAAATGTACGTCCATTCACTTCACATAAGCTCTCAAAACTCTCGTTCTTCTGTTTCTCGATCAGAATTGAATCGATTATCTCGTCAATGCCTGAATTACCGTTTGCTGTTCGGGTTACGACCTTTGAACGAACGATTAGCAATTTATTTGCTTCAGTTGGATCCCGATTATACTGAGCGAATGCGTATATGCCGCAGGTAGGATCTTTCGAATTTTGTTGCCAAGGGCAGATGCCGTTCCCGATGCATCTCCATCCGTTTAATTTCTGTTGGGGATCGCAGTGGAACCGAGAGCCCGCTGAGGGAAAGCTTTCCTCCGCGGAGATTCCGCCACTGGAATACACCGTCCAAAGTATGAGCAGGAGCGCCCAAAACAACTTCAATGAAATATCTCCTGGTGCGACCATAAGTTTCAACGCGTGGTAAGGACCAACCAACTCGCTGCCATTGATATCATCAAGAAATTCGCTGCGACATACCCTGTACGCAACGAAAGGCGCCGAACCGACCAAGGCCCACCAAAATGTCTCGCCTGTCGCGCAAGAATAACGTCAGATAGGATCATCCCGCAGATGAAAGGCAGGCAGTAGCATGCGCGTTTCCCTTCTGATTTGTACTTTGATCGTCTCCACCATTTACGCGGGCCTGGAAACGGCGAACGCCGGCGCTTGGTGCTCCCAGGTGAATACCGGGGCTAGTCGCATCGAAGAGGATTGCAGTTTTGCATCGGAGGAAGCCTGTCGCCGTACGGTGCTCGCCGGCAATCGTGGCTTCTGCATCCGAAATCCTGCTTATCAAAACCCTGCCGTTCAGAGCCGCAGAAGGCCCCGCTAGAGACGATGACAATGACTCGCGGCAGCGGCCTGCTCCAAGCAATCAGTTGCGCTTCTGCAATGTCCGCTAAGGGCCAGAAGCAGACATCTCACCGTCATTCGATAATTTCGGCGATCTGCTGAAGGTGCATTGGCACGGTCAGGCCGAGCGTTTTTGCAGGCTTAAGATTGATAACAAGCTCGAATTTTGCCGCCCGTTGGATCGGCATGTCTCCCGGCTTTTCGCCTTTAAGAATCCGTGCGGCGTAAGTGCCGGCGAGACTATAGGCATCCGTTAGGCTTGGTCCGTAACTTGCCAGTCCGCCAATGTCGGCAAACTCGCGCACAAAATGGATTGCTGGAATCGCAAAACGTGCCGAGAGCCCAACGAGTTGATCGCGCCGACTTATGAAGAGTGAGTCCGCACCGATGATGACTGCGTTTACACTTTGCTGAACGGCACTCTCGAAGGCCGCGTCGGTCTCGCGTTCGCTGCTGGCCTTCAGGATCAAGAGCTGGACGCCCAATGCGCGCGCCGCAGCTTGCGCATCTCGGATTTGGGGTTCGGAAGTGGGATTCCCGGGGTTGACGAGCAAACCGAAAATAGTCGCACTAGGAACAAGTTCGCGTAACAGATCTAACCGTTTTGCTCCAAGTGTGTTCGAGACAAAAGTCACCCCCGTGATGTTGCCTCCGGGACGGTTGAAATTGGAAACGAGGCCGAGATCCACCGGATCGGCGCCCGTCGCAAAGACGATCGGTATCGTTGCTGTCGCGGCTTTGGCAGCCACTGCAGCTGCTGGCGCGAGCGCAATGATCGCGGTTACAGGATCAGCTACCAGATCAGCCGCCAATGCCGGCAATCGGTCGAAGCGAGAATCGGCCGAGCGATATTTGATTGCGACATTGCGGCCTTCGATATAGCCAGCCTGCTTGAGGCCCCGCCGGATAGCGTCGATCTGTCGATCATCTAGTTGTGCGCTGCTGAGCAGGCCGATCAACGCCATGGCCGGCTGTTGTGCGCGCGCTGCAAGCGGCCACGCAGCCACACCTCCAACTAGTGCAATGAACTCGCGCCGTCTCATGGGGCCCTTTCATGAAGACCCCGCAGAATGCTCGGCGGCCTCCGGAAATCCAAACCAAGATCTTTTTGAGATCGATTTTGTGCCCACCGACGGCACCAGGCTGCTAATTGTCGAAGCGGCGACTTCGGTAGGTCGCCGTTTTTCTGAGCAGCTCTCAGGCAAGCAATGCGCTTGACCGTGTACGGACGCTACATTGATTTTGGTTTGATGTCTCTGCGGTGGAATGTCCGCTTTGGGTCATTAGCGGACATTTTCTGATGTCCACTTTCGCTAATATTAGGTCTGCTTTACCCCCAAGAGCGGACGCGCGACCGGTTAGAACGTTCCGTCCTTCGCGCGCGTGGCGGCCGGCGACCGGGGGTTCTTGACCTTGATCCACGTTCGCGACGGCCCCGACCTGTAGACGGACGTCGCGCGCTTGCTGACGATGCCCTCCAGGCCGAGCCTGCACACCGACGCGAACATCTTATCGCCGTCGCCCTCGGCGTGCTCGACGTACTGAACGCCCTCACCCGACATGCGGAGCACCCACTTCAATTCCTTCTTGCGCTCGATGAGCGGTTGACGCCGGACGTCGTCGCCCGCGAGCAGCAGGTCGAACGCGAGCGCGACGGCGCGGTCATCCTCAGCACGACCGTGCAACGCGTCGAAGTCCGGCACGCCCTTCCGGTCGAGACACACCACCTCGGCGTCGACGATCAGCGGCGAGCGGAGTCGCGCCGCCTCGGCGACGATCCGGGGGTAGCGCGCCGTCCAGTCCGCGCCGTTCATCGTGTACAGACGGACGCGCCCGTCGCGGACGTGTATCTGCAGCCGGTAGCCGTCGTGCTTGAGTTCGTGCACCCAGCCGGGACCTGAGGGCGGCCTCTCGGCGACGGTCGGCTGGCACGGATGAATGAAGCTGGCGGGCACGCGAAGCGGCCGCCCGCGAAAGGTGCGCGACACCATCGTGACAATGTGGGGCATCTCGGCGCGGCTTTCCAGAGCACAGCCACATGTGCAAAGGGCCGCGCTTCGGTTGGGTTGTTGCCTTAGCGCGGCCCTTGTTGCCCGCTGGCTTTTGCCAAGACCAGCGCGGACAATCGTCCGCCCACGCATAGTTCTCTTGGCGCATTCGCATCTTGTGATTTGAAGACAGGACCTTGGGGATTTCGGCCAGAGTATCGCTGCCTCAGCACCAACGTACCGCGCCACGTCCGCTTTGTCGCCGAAAGCGGATATTTGCCGACGCAAACGACACGTCCGCTAAGGGCCAACAGCGGACATTTTGGTTTCACTCGATCACCTCGTCGGCGCGCCCGATGAGCGTGTCGGGAATGTTGAGGCCGAGCGCTTTGGCCGTCTTGAGATTGATGGTCATCTCGACCTTCGTCGACTGCTGGACCGGTAAGTCGGCAGGTTTTTCGCCGTTGAGAATTCGGCCGGCATAATTACCGGCAAGTTGGAATGCCTCAGTGAGACTGGCGCCGTAGCTGATCAACCCGCCAGCGGCAGTGAACTCGCGATATTGGTAGACCGTCGGAAGTGATTGCTGAAGCGCCAGCGAGGCGAGTCGTTTGCTCCGGCTATTAAAGAACTGGTCAGAACCAATCACCAACCCGCCGACTTGCAGCCCTTGCATTGCCACAAAAGCGGCCTCGATCTCCCCGTCGTTGCCAGCACGAAGTACGTGGAGCCGTATGTCGAGTTTGCGAGCTGCCGCCTGTGCGTCCCTCGCCAGAGGCTCCGAAATAACGGGGTTGGTGGGATTAATAAGGAGAGCGAAAATATTGACCGCAGGAATGACTTGATGAAGCAGCTCTACTCGTTTCGGCCCCACTTCCGCGTTCAGGGTAGCAACTCCCGTCACATTGCCGCCTGGCCGGTTCAGAGTAGGAACCAATCCGGCTGCGATGGGGTCCGCCCCTATCGCAAAGATGATGGGGATCGTCGTGGTCGTCGCTTTCGCAGCCAACGCAGCAGCCGTACTGCCGGGCGTGGCAATTACGGTTACCTTCTGACGAACCAAGTCGGCTGCTAGGTCTCGCAATCGATCGGCGCGGCCATCTGCCCAGCGATACACAATAGCGAAGTGCCGGCCTTCGACGTGTCCTGTTCCAGCGAGACCTTTGCGGAATGCTGCAACGAAAGGCGCGGACCCATCAGGCGAGCCCACGTCGAGATATCCGATCACGGGCATCGACGCCGATTGCGCACGCAATGCAAGCGGCCAAGCCGCTGCCGAGCCTCCAACGACTTTGAGAAAGTCGCGCCGTCTCATTGCCGCCCCTGAGACCGAGGACAGCGGATCGTATCCGATTTACATCAATCCCAAAGCATAAAAATCGCCGTCAAGTTGTCCGGCAAGACGTCTGCTTTGCGTCACGAATTGCGACGTCTCATTTCGCAACGGTTGACTGCGCGACATCTTCGAAGTCCGGCAGCTTCCAGCTCCAGCTGAGATAGGGCTCCAGCGGGCCGTAAAGCCGGAAGTAGGCAAACCACGCCTCCCCCGGATTGGTCTGGAGCCAGTTTTTCTCGTACCCCGCAGGCGCTTCAGGACCGACATAGAGATCCACTGACCCATCCGGGTTTTTACGCAAGCCTTCGTCGCGCGACGAGGGGTCGGTGTTCTGTGTTTTGTTGTCGATGCCGATGCGGTTGTACGTGTCATTGATCGTGAGCGACCAAAACTGCTTGGCTGACGGATTTGGTGGGACGGTGAGCTTGTAAGTTTTGCCGCCATCAAACCGGTTGTCGTTTTTGTCCTTGTAAGCCCCAAGATAGGCTTGTCCGATGCCAGGGGTCGTACTGACCATGCCCTTCGACGAGGTCACGGCCTCGTAGACATAGTCGGCACGCTCGTCGCGTTCGCCATAGTTCTTCTTCTCTTGGCTCGGATCAAACATGATCACGTAGGCCCACTTGGTGCCAGGCCGGTAGTAGAAATTTTCTAAACGCTTGGCATAGGAAATATTCATCGACATCAGTTCGCCGACAAGCAGACCTTGAACGAGATCGAGGCCCAGCCTTTTTGAAGGCGTCACTCTGCCCGCAAACCGTGCGAGAAAAACCTTATTCATTCCGCCGTCCAGTTCGTTGTAAATTGGGGCGGCTGGCACGTTGTCTTCAAGCAATTGCGCGTATTCAAGCTCGTCGGCGCGTTGTTTCTCCAGCGCCGGCCGCGCGATTGTCGGATTCACGACAAAGGCAGGGCATTCATCGGTGGGATTGAACACAAGAGGTTTCGATGAATTCGGGGGACGCTGGGCATCGAATACATAGAGGCGGTTGCACACGTCCACCTTGGGTTCGAGATGCGTCGCCTCGAAGTGATCATTGCCGATCTTGAGCATCTTCCAGAAGGCCAAGTTCGGATTATTTCGATGCCGTGCGAGATTCGCCGGCGTCAGACGAAACGGATAGCTCTGGACCTGAAATGACGGACGGCCGCCCTGGAATGAGTCGCGCGCCAGCGAATAGATCTCGCTTATCTGTTCGTCGGTCATGGCATAGCAACCGCTCGACCAGCAGTCGCCGTGGATCATGAGCAAACTGCCGTCGCGGTTGTTCGCTTTGTCGAAGTTGTTGGGGTAGCCGGTGTTGATTGCAAGATAGTAGTTAGAGTGGGGATTCATCAGCTCGGGCGTAACTCTATAGAACCCCTCTGGAGTCTGACGATCGCCCTCCCGCAACTTCGGCCCCAGATCGCCCGACCACCGACAAATCGGATAGGTCTTGAGGATCTGGAAACGGCCGGTGGTGTCTTGTTTCCAGACTTCGAGCTCCGCCTCTTCCTTGAAAACGCGCACAAGGATCGGTGAATGTACGGGCATCTTTTTTTGCCGAAGCAGCGAGAGCAGCTCGGGCGGTAGCTTCTTCGTTGCCTTGGCCGGCAACTTGGGAGGCGACTTCTTAGTGTCCTTGGCCAACTCCTTGTCGTCTTGATCAGGGATTTGGCCAACGCAGATGACCGGCGTCAACGCCGCGGCAAAAGCCGCCGTCAGAACAAGCGCACGGAGTACCGTGGTGCGGATCATCGCTGTACCCCGACGTGGGACCCTTCCTATCTGAATGCCTGTAGTCGGTGGCTTTAAGCATGCCTTGGTGAATGATGGAACGGGCTTGAATGTCGATAATTCGACCACGTCGGACAGCTTGTCGGATGCCAGAATCTTTGTAAGTCTGAAGTCTGGTCAGACCTCATTGTATTGTCTTGTTTGATTGGACGATCTTTGAAATGCCCCCCATTGAACCCGCTGGCTCCGTGGAGATCCGACGCCGCGATTTTCTTGCCGCAGCGGCAGTTGGCTTGGCATTCGGCACATCATCATTTGATGCCATAGGCCAGGAATCAACCGATAAGGGGCGGGCTTCGGTCGGCGAGAACATTGCTCAGTATGCAACTAATCTGAGATACGAGGACCTGCCGGACGATGTTAGATGGCTCGCGAAGCGGGCCATTCTGGACACATTTGGTTGCGCGTTCAGTGGCTATACCGCGGAGCCAAGCAAGATCGCCCAGAAGCTCGCGAGAAATGCCAGTGCCCCGCAGCCTGCGACAGTTCTATTCACCGGCACCAAAACGACGCCGGACCTCGCGGTATTTACCAATGGCGTAATGATCCGATATTTAGACTTCAACGATGCCTTTGTTAGCCAAACGAATGGCGCCGGTCATCCGAGCGACATCATTGCGGCACTGCTAACCGCGGCCGAACTAAAGCAGCGAAGTGGGCGCGATCTTATCACCGCGACAGTTCTTGCCTACGAGGTGTTCTGCAAAATCGCGGATGTCTTCGACTATCTGGGCAATGGCATCGACCATTCCACGATCACCGGCATGGGTGCCGTCATCGGCGCCGGGCAGCTCATGGGCCTTACGCCCGAACAGATGGTGCATGCGATCGGCATTACGGTTGGTGGCAACACGGCGACGCGCCAAGGTCGCGCCGACGAGCTTTCAAACTGGAAGGCGTATGCGGCTGCAGATGCTTGCCGTAAGGCCTTCTTTGCGGTTCAGCTCGCCCAGAATGGGATGACGGGCCCCAATAAAGTCTTCGACGGACGCTACGGTTTTTTCAAAGTGATGGGCCATAAGCCAGTAGCGCCTGTTCAGCTCGGCGAGCCGTTCGGCATTCGTCGAACCTTTAACAAGCGCTTTCCACTTGGTCAGTTCTCCCAAACTGTCGCGCAGGCCGCCATGGAAGCACGCTCGTTCTTCAAGAGCCCTGACGACATCCAAGACATCAACATCCATGTCTCGCGCTCGGCCATCAAGATCATGGCTGAAGGACCGGACAAGTGGCGGCCGCAGACGCATGAGACCGCGGATCACAGCATACCGTACGCGGCGGGCTTGGTGCTCAAGTACGGAAACATCGAACCTGAATACTACGACGATCCCTATCTCCACGACAAAGCTCTGCTCGAACTTGTAAGCCGCATCAAATGCCTGCCCTCGGAGGAAGCCGAAACACCTGAACTCAGCAACTTGTGCGAGTTGGAGATTGTTCTGAAATCCGGTGCTCGCAAGACCTTCCGCGTCGAATACCATCGCGGCCACTATAAGAACCCGATGACGGATGCCGAGATGGAAGAGAAGTTCAGTCTGTTAGCCCGAAAGCATCTCAGCGCCGATCGCGTGGATGCCTTGGCGCGCCGCCTTTGGCGGATTGAAAGCGAGCCACAGGTCAGCGGGCTTATCACTGCGACGCAGATGTGAGCCCGAGTTAATTACTCGAACATCAAGCCCGCATTCGCATTACCCCTTGAGCGAGGTCTGCCCGGCTCTCACCGCGTCGACCACCATTCGGATGGCCTGGATGACGACTGGGGCGTTGTCGATCATGATGTTGTGTCCCGCGTGCGTGTCGGTGATGTGCACCGCGCCGGGCACGAGCGCAGCGAGTTGTTTCTGGGCAGCCGAGTTTGTTCGGTCGATGACCGCTCCGAAGTCCGGCGGTGTATCCGGTGGCAGCTCACCGGCCTGGATGAGCTTCGGCACGACATCGATAAACTTGTCGCTGGCCGTGAGCACGACGACCGGCATGGGCCTTAGCGCTGCCGCGCGGGCCGTCTGGTCCAGAGTCTCGTCGAAATCCTGCCGTTCCAGATCCGGATAGGCCGCGAGGGCCTTGGCCGGCCGGGCATTGACGCGCTTCCAGATCTTCCACTCCTCAGCAGTCATCTGCGCGCGAAGCTCGGGCGTGAGGACGTCAACGAACACTATGCCTTTGACTTCGTCGGGATGCTGGCCGGCGAAGACCCGTGCGATCGTGCCGCCGAAAGAGTGCGCGACAAGGACGTAGGGGCCCGGTACGTCGGCCGCCTTCAGCAGGGTCACGAGGTCGTCGACCCCGTTTTGAGGACTGGTCGGCTGGGGCACCGGGTCGCTACGGCTGAAGGTTTGATCGAGGTGCGGCGCACCGGGTCGGTCGTAGGCGCACACCCGCGTCGTCTTCTGGATGGTGTCGTAGACCGTCGGACCCTTCTGATCAGCGGCGTGCCACAGGTCAGACGCCGTGTCCGTACCAGAGATGAGCAGCACGGTGGGTGATCCGCTGCCATGACACTCTATGTACATCATCCGTCCCTTGCCGATGTCGACGCGCTTGGCGAAGGACTCAGCGCGCGCCGTTGTCGCCAGCGAGCAAGCGAGCGTTAAAAGAGCCAGTAATTTCACCACGATGTGTTCGCCATTCGCTGTCATTCCGCCGCTCGATGTCAGGCAACTTCCACAAATCACACCCATTTTCTATTGGGCGAGGCGCAGAAACTTTGATGCAAATCAACTGTGAGAGCGTTTTCCGAGCGTTGCCACAACCAATATCCCGCCGCTTCAAGTCGGCGATGTGTCGTGCGAACGGTAGGATTATAGGTCAACGGGTGAGGCATGTTCCGGTGGCGGCGCCTTCCCCCGGCGGCCTCTTTTGATAGGGGCATGGTGGGCGTCAAAGTTCATCAACAACTTTAATCGACCGATGACTCGACTCTCCTGCAGTGCGCGCCCAACATTTGGACGCCTACCGAAGGATTGCGGCTGGTGGCCAGCTGCGGTCCCCGGGCGGCGCACCCGCCCCGAGTTTGAGCCGAAGGCATCAGACGACGGGGAGCCAACGGGTACCGCTATTGACGGGTCATGAAACGCCGATGGCGGGCCGATGCTGTCATAAACGGCGGGAAAACCGTTTGATGGTGCGCAGACGTGATCCGTAAGGCTCACGCCAGCGTGGCGCGAGAGTTCGAAGAACTTTCGGGTCTGTGTTTAAGGTCAAGCCCAATATCGCCGCGCGCCTCTGGGCTCGCGGCAATATCAAGGTTCTGATCTGACAGGGAGGCGAGGATCGTTCACGCGATCCTCGCTTCTTTGTTGTTATAGGCCAGATTCGCAAAGATGGCGCAACCCCATGGTCACTCGCTCGCATATTTGCGGCTTCAGCCCGGCGGGATAGTATTGCGCAGCTTGCGACACGAGCCTGCAGATCCATTCGAAATGAAAGCAGAACAACTATTCCGAAATGTCCCGGCAAGCATTGATGAACTTCAGCTGGCCCTGGCCGGCTTGCCGAATGACATGAAAGTTAAAGCCGACCCCGAAACGGGCGTTCTCGAAGATACCGTTGATGCGCTTCGCGCGCGTACAACATGGCCGCCGGGTTTGGTGATAACGACGCCGCGTAAGCTCCAGCTGAAATCAGTGGTCAAGATAAGTAAGGCAACCTAAAAACCCGGAACCTCAATGCGCGGCTTTGGATGAACAAAGCGGATTGGATGACTGATGTCCGCTTTACCCCCGAAACCGGTATTTGACTGGTAGCGCTCCTCCCGCGGCCAAAGCCAAGGTTGCCCATCAGTTGTGCAATCTTGTCCACTGTTGCCCTGCGGCCATAGGAGCGATGGCGGGCGAACCCTATTGTCGATCCATGCTTGACCGACCTTCCGACGAGGATGTTAGCCGTCAAATCCTCGGCGTTTTTATGCATCATCGGATTCCTGCGACCGGCACGCTGCAACGCAATTATTTTTTTGAAGTGCGCGACAGTGATTTCCAACGCGGGATCAACAAGGCGGTCGCCAACAATTGGATAACCATCGATTTGCGAAACCGCTACCGCTATCACCTCACGACAACGGGATACGCCGTCGGACGGATGATTCATCCGGCCCTCGAAGTGTAGAACGGCGACGATGTCTGCTTTGGGTCAAAAGCAAACATCTGCAATTTCGTTACCCCATCGGCGAGTTGGGCAGATCGCAACAACGCTTATAGATTGATGTCCGGCGTTTTCGCTTTGATTCGCCGTTGGCGGGACTGTGCGAACAGCATTTGCAGATAGTGCCACAGTGACCGTCGATGCGCGGGCTGCACGTGAACGTGGCCTTCTTGCAAGCACGGCTCGATCAGCAGGCCGCGCGATTTGATCATCTGCCAGGCCAACGGGTTCCAGTCCCGCCAGACTTGTTGGGCCTCATGCATGAGGATGCCGCTCAGGACCTCCGGCACGGCACCAAAAATCTGCGGTATGCGCGCCGACATTCCTTCGTCACGCAAGATATTCCATTTTGACAGCCCACCCATGACCGGAGAGCCGAGTGCATATGCCACCCGGCCGATCCCCGCTTCGCGAATGCAGTAGGAGCACATCGCACACGGCTCGATATTGGTATAAAGCGTGCTACGGACAAGCTGCTTCCGGCCGATCGCTTTCTGCGCCGCCGACAGCGCGATGATTTCCGCGTGTCGTGTCACGTCACCGTCTCGGTTGGTGCCATTGATCGCTTCCACCACGACTTGTCCGTCCAGAGCGATGACGGTGGCAAATGGATATTCGCCTTTGCTCACCGCAATGCGCGATAGTTCGATACACCGCGCCATCATCATTTTGTCCGTAGTCTCTAGAGAAGAACCCATGTCGACGTTGCCTTTAGATTGACTTTGCTCGGGCCGTCGAGGCCCCAGCGCAATTGTTCAGTTTACCTACAATGAGTGGCAAGGACGATCGATTGGACTGCGGTCCAATCGTTTTGGCCAGAGAATGTCCGCCTTGTGCATAGGCGGACATTTGTGCTCGCAGTTTCCACAGATATAGTCGATTGTGTTGGCGCTAGCTTTAATGATCGGTGGGGCACTGAGGTCTGGTCCAGTTAGCAATCAGTTTGAAAATCATTGCCGCGAGTTCCCAGGATGGACCAAACCTTACCCTCGAAGGCCATCGACGTGCCAGCCAGTCCGGCAGGCGGCCTTGATCGGCGCGGAATGCCGCACGGGCCGCTGCGTCGCTTTCTGCGTGCCTTCATTCATTTCTATTCCTATCACGTTATCCTCAGCCGCAGGAGCATCCGGACGATCCGGGCAGCACGCTTTAATCTGCGCGTGCGCCCGACAGTGTTTCATCCGCGCTTCTTTCTCAGCAGCGAGTATTTCGCGGAATTCCTCGACGGGCTCGACCTCAGCGGCAAGAGCGTGGCTGATATCGGCACCGGGTCCGGCATTCTGGCTCTCGCGGCCGCGCGCGCCGGCGCCCGCGACGTCATGGCTCTCGACATCAATCCCAATGCGGCGCTTTCGGCGCTGGAGAATGCGCACGCGAACGGCCTAGGCGATCGCGTGACCGCCGCCTGCATGAATCTTCTCGCCGCACTTCCGGCTCGGCCGCTCTTTGACGTGATCCTGTCGAGCCCGCCCAAGCACGCGGGCGAGCCCCGCGATCTCGCGGACAGCGGCTGGCACGCCGGCCCGCAGTATCAGAACGTGGCACCCTTGTTTGAACAGGCCCGCGAGCGCCTCAAACCCGGCGGCTGTCTTTACGTCATGTTGTCGTCGGATTCCGATCTCGACTTGCTTGGCCGATTGATCGCCAAGGCTGGTTTCCGCGCCCGCCTCGCCTTCGAGCGCTCGTTCTATATCGAGTCGATGATCCTCTATGAGCTGCGTATGAATAGCGCCGTTGCGTGATCTTCGAGTTAGATTTTGCGCCCGAGCGAAGCCCGATGATGTCCGCTTTGATTGGCATCCGTCATGCCGATTTAAGTGGCTTCATCGTGTGAATTTGGTCAGGAGTTTCCTTGACCGCGTAACCAAGTACGCTGCCGCCGTCGCTCTTGCCGCCCACAAAAACCACGCCCGTTGTGTCGTTGTATCGCGCCATGTAGGCGACCCCATCCATATTTATGTCCACCTTTGAGCCGTCGATAGCCGTCAGTCTTTTCCACGATGACATGTTCAGCCCCGATTCTTGTCAGAGTTGAACACTGTGATTTACTCACGTGAGTCTAGCAAGACGATACGAATGCAACCACGCCGGAGGACGGCACGACGCTCATCAAAGCAGGCGCCCGTCCCCTCCGAAAAACGGAAACGGTCCCGGGAAGTCGCCGATCGGCACGTGATGCGTGATCAGATCGCCGAAGCGTTCACCGGCAAACCAGGCGTGCAGGTGAAAGGCCGGCGGCTCGAGCGTGAACGAAGGGGGCAAGCTTTCTGCGAGGTCGAGGGCGACCGCATGGTTCGGCGCCGGGCAGATCGTCGCCGCGCATCCAGCGAATTGCGTCAGCGTCGCGCGGTGAACGTGGCCGGCGGCCACCAGGCGCGCGCGTGGATGCCGCCTCAGAATCTCGCCAAGCTCCGCTGCGTTGCGCAGGTTCTGCACATCCATGTGCCGGATGCCGGTGACGAAGGGCGGGTGGTGCAGAAAGATCAGTACCGGCCGCGTTGACGATAAAGCGAGCGTCGCATCGAGCCAGGCGAGCGTTGTGCCGTCGAGCTCGCCGTGTGGCTTGCCGGGTACGCTCGAGTCGAGCAGCACGAGATCGAGCGGACCGACCGCGTGTAGTGAATTGAGCGCGCCGCTTGGTTGCGCGTAGCCGCCTTTGGGCAGCGCCGCGCGCATCAGTTCGCGGCTGTCGTGATTGCCGGGAACGGCGGCAAAGCCGATCTCCAGCGGCGCCAAAAGGCGCTTGAGATGCTCATATTCCTCAGCCTCCGGTGTATCGGCCAGGTCGCCGGAGATCACGACCAGCTCCGGCCGCGGCCTTAAGCGGTTGAGCGCGGCGACGCATCGCCTGAGCGCCGCCGCAGTGTCGACCTGGCCGTAGGCCAGCGCGCCGGCGCGCTTGATGTGCAGATCGGAAATCTGGGCGATCAGGAGGGGCGCGCTCATGCTTCGTCCTTCGGCAAGAGCCTGATCGCCGAAGGATCGACCGAGAGTCCAACCCGGTCTCCAATCTTCACCATCAGCGTGTTGGGAACGTCCACCATGATCGGTCGGTCAGACGCGCCGCTTATGGTCAGACGCTGGCGGTCGCCGACGAAACTGACACTGGTCACCTCGCCGATCAGGCTTGCGTCCCCCACCCCGACGATGGCGATCAATTCCGGGCGCACCATCGCGAGCGACGGCCCTTCGACGCTCGTCTTCGCGATCGCCAGTCGGCCACCGCGCAATGTCAGGGCGCCGGCGCCACTCACCCCTTCGAGGATGTTGGCGGCGCCGACAAATTCGGCGACGAAGCGGCTCGCCGGCGCGAAATAGATGTCACGCGGCGCGCCGACCTGCACGATCGCGCCCTTGCGCATCACCACGACGCGGTCGGCGAGCGCCATCGCTTCGGCCTGGTCATGGGTGACGTAGATTGCTGTGATGCCGAGCGTGCGCAGCAACCGGTTGAGCTCGCTGCGCAGCCGCTCACGCAGCGCCGCGTCGAGCGCGGTGAGCGGTTCGTCGAGCAGCAGCACGCTTGGCCGCACGGCGACGGCACGCGCCAGCGCCACGCGTTGCCGTTGCCCGCCGGAAAGCTGGTCGATGCGGCGATGCTCAAGTCCTTCGATGCCGGTGAGCGCGACCAGCTCGGCGACCCGCGCCTTGCGCTCCTGCGCCGACGCACCACGAAATTTCAGCCCGTAGGCGATGTTCTCCGCCACATTCATGTTGGGAAACAACGCGTAGGACTGGAACACCATGCCGACATTGCGCTGTTCGATCGGCACATGGGTTACGTCGACATCGTTGAAAAAGATCCGCCCGCCCGGGTCGGGCGTTTCGAGCCCGGCCACGCTGCGCAGCAGCGTTGTCTTGCCGCAACCGGAGGGGCCGAGCAGCACCACTGTCTCGCCACGCGCGATGTCAAGCGATACCGGCTCCAGCGCGCGGGTGCCGTCGCCGAACGTCTTGCCGCAGGCGGCGATCCGCACGGCTACGCCGTGGTGCTCGTTCGTCCGGCTGCTCACTTGCGCACCCCGCCGGCTTCACCCCAGCTGGCGAACATCTGCATCGCAATCAGCAGCGGGATGATCATGACAAAAAACACCAGCGTATATGCGGACGCGACTTCGAGCCGCATCGAGGCGTAGCTGTCGGCAAGGCCGACCGGCAGTGTCTTGGTCAGCGGCGTGTGCAGCATCCAGGTGAGGTTGAATTCGCCGAGCGACAGCGTCACGACCATCAGCGATCCGGCGAGGATTCCGGGGCGCGCATTCGGCACGATCACATCGAGAAAGCGCCGCAAGGGCGATGCGCCGAGCGAGGACGCGCTTTCGTCCAGCGTCTTCACGTCAATGGCGGAAAAGATCGCCATCACTGAGCGCACCATGAACGGCAGCGTGAACACGACGTGGCCGGTCAGAATGAACAACCAGGATCGGCGGAAATCCGAGAAGCCGTTGTAGGTCAGCAGCAGCGCCAATGCGATTGCGAGGCCGGGAATCGCAAGCGGCAGCGTGATGATTTCTTCGATCGCGCGCGCCATTCGCCCGCCGCGCACGTGCAGCGCGTAGGCTGCCGGGATACCGATGATCAGTGTGACGACCAAGGTCGCACCGGCGATCAGGAACGAGCGGCCAATCGTGTCGGCGTAGAGGTCCCAGACCTGCACGATCCATTGCAGGGTGAAGCCCGAACTGATGCCGCGGAAGTAGTTTACCGTGACCCCGGCGAGCATCGACAGCACGGCAGGCACGATAAGGAACGCCGCAACCAGCAGCGTGAACAGGAGCTGTGCGGCAAAGATCAGGCGATCCCGCATCGCGCTATCCCGCTGCCGCAACGGAATTGCCGCCGAACGACCGCGCCAGAGCGAGCACCGCCCAGGCGACGATCCCGAGTCCGACCGACAGCGCCGCTGCGATCGCGATGTTCGCGGACAATGTGAACTCGGTATAGATCAGCATCGGCAGCACATCGATATTGGTAGCGAGCGTGAAGGCGGTGCCGAAGGCGCCCATCGCGGTCGCAAAGGCGATGGCACCGGAGGCGACGAAGGCCGGCGCGAGCGCTGGCAGGATGACGTCGCGGTGCACGGCCCATGGCCCCGCGCCGAGTGCACGAGCCGCTTCTTCCAGGCTCGGGTCGAGCTTCTCGACCGCCGCCATGATGGTGAGGATCACGCGCGGAATGGAGAAATACAGGTAGCCGAGAAACAGGCCCTGGATCGTATAGGCGAACACAAGCTTTTCACCCAAAACCCGCAGCGTCAGGTCACCGATCAGCCCCTGGCGTCCGGCCAGCAGGATGATCATGAAGCCGACCACCACGCCCGGAAAAGCGAGCGGGAAGGTCAGCATCGCTATCAGCACGGAGCGGCCCGGGAATCGCGTGCGCTGCAGGAACAGGCCGGCAATGGTGGCGACAACGAGCGAGACGGCGGTAGTCGCCGCCGCCAGCACCACCGTGTTGATCAAGGTCGCACGGTACCGCGGCTCTGTGAGGATCGCCGCGTAGGCAGCAAGGCCCTGCGGCCCGCTGCCGCCGACGATCATCAGCCGCAGCATCGGCAGCACGAAGAACGCCAGCACCACGACAGCGAGTGGCAACAAGCAGAGCCAGACGAAGGTCTTCGGTCGCATGGAAAGGAATGGCGCTCCGGGTCGGCCGGAGCACCATGATGCATCATCGCACTTCGGCGAGATAGCGGTCCACAAACCCCTTCTGCACCGCCGATAGCTCGCCCCAGTTTACGCTCTTGGCGCGCTCATAGTCCTTTGCCGGCAGGAAGCGCTTCGACACTGCATCCGGCAGCGGCACATTACGCGCCGGGTGCAAATAGGCATTGGTCCAGATCGCCTGGCCTTTGTCGGACAGCAGGAAATCGAGCGCCTTTTTGGCCTTCTCTTTGTTGGGTGCGTTCTTCACCAGTCCTTCGACGTAGGGGAAGGTCACGCTGCCCTCGCACGGAATGACGAATTCGAAATTGCCGTTCTCGGTGTATTTGCCGCGATAGGCATTGAAATCGTAGTCGAACAGGATCGGGATTTCGCCGGACACCACGCGCGCATACGACGTTTGCTTGGGCACAATGGCGCCGTTCTTCGCCAAACCCTTGAAGAATTCGATCGCGTTGTCGAAGTTCTTCTCGTTGCCGCCGAGCGCCTGATTGACCGCGACCGCGCCGACAAAGCCGACCGAGGCGGAAGACGGATCGAGATAGCCGACCATTCCCTTGTAGTCGGGCTTGAGCAGGTCCTTCCAGCAAGCGGGCACTGGCTTCCCGCCGAGTGCATCCTTGTTCACGAACAGGCCGAGTGTGCCGTAGTGGATCGCGTACCAGTAGCCTTCAGGATCCTTCAGGTCTGCCGGAATCTCGTCAAAGCCCTTCGGCTTGTACGGCTCGAGCACGCCCGCCTCTTTCGCCTTGTAGCCGACATCGACGCCCGTGTAGGCGATATCGGCAACAGGATTGCTTTTCTCGGCGATCAGCTGCGATAGCGTCTGTCCGGAATTCTTGTTGTCATGCGGGATGTCGTAGCCAAGGTCCGCTTTGATGGCCTTGAGCATCGAAGCCCAGTCCGCCCATTGCGGCGGACAGTTGTAGCAGATCACGTCGGCCGCCTGTACCGGACTACGCAGCGTCAGAGCGACGAGCGCAAAAACGGCGAGACTGAGCTTGATTCTCATGGATAGTCCTCCCCGCGAGACATGTATGTGGTTACGAGTTGGCGCCTCGGCGTTTTCGGCATGATAATATTGCAGGCAAATGACAAGCCACCCCAATCGGGCCCGATAGAGCAAAAATTTCCCCGACATCGCCACTGGCCGTTTTGCAGCGCACTACAGGCTGCGACAGATTGAGCGCATGCCCGCGCAGTGGCCCGGTGGATTTCGGGCTCCTGCCACACAGCACGATCAATCAGCGTTGCCTCATTGTCGCGCCCGAAGCTCGTCGCCCTTTGATCGAAATGAGCTTGATTTTTTACTGAGTCGCAGCGCACTGATTGAACCACGGCCTTCAGCCGCCGGTGGGAGATACATGCCGCGCGTCCTGATCATCGAACGAACACGCAGCCAGCGCAAAGGCAAGAAAGCCTTTCGGCAATCTGTTGAGTTTGTCCCCAGGCGCTCGCTGGAAAAACGTCTAGCGAGGCTTCAAGAAAGCGGAGGTGGCGCAATCATACAAAGAGCGTTCCCGCGATCAAAAAAGAAAAGGCGATCGACGCCCTTTTCATTCAAATAACTCGCCGCGACTTCAGGTGCGGCCTTGTGCGTGATGCCCTTTCAGAAACGGCTGATTCTTTTCAGTCTTGTTCGGCGAAGAGTTGTCCGGAACACCGACGTCGCACTGAGGCGCCGTCGCCGTCTGCTTGGACCTGTCGTTAAAGCGAAGACGTAACAACTCCGGTTACAGCCTCGATCCTCAAACGCGCTGGATCTCGCTCTCCTGCGGAAGCCGCTTCGAGAATGCGTACAGCAACTTCTGTCTTGCTTGTCCGCGCCCGTTCTTCGGGCCTCAGAGAATTCCAAGCATCATTCAAAACGGACTGCAAAACCTTCAGGGTATCGGGAGTTAATGCGTCCATTTTTGTACTCACCACTTACTGTTACCGGCGAGCGACAGATAATCGGCGATCGCAAACACGCGCCAGTCACTTTAAGTTGTTGATCTGTCGCATTTCTGTCGTCGTGCTCTCGCGCAACCAAGCCACAGAACACACGTTGGTTCCCATACACCAAAGGAGCCGATCAAATGCGAACACGAAACAGAAAGATTCTTTCGATTGTCACGGCCGCGATGCTTGTGGCCAGCGCGACAAGCGCATTCGCGCAAGGAAGCGGCGGGAGCGGTGGCGGCAGTGCATCCACGAGCGGGGGCATGAGTGGGGGCATGAGCGGCAGCACGAGCAGCGGTGCCCATCCTTCGGCGACACCGGGCACCGGCGCCACCGCCACTCCCGGCACCCGCTCCCCATCAACGACGCTTACTCAGCCGTGCAGCGGTAGCGCAACGACTGGCTTGGGCAATTCAACCAATAACCCGACTACAAACCCGACTGCCGGTACGAACCAAACGAGTACGGCCGCGACCGGGTGCTGAGGGACGAATCCGGGCGAGCCCGAGTTAGTAAACTGAGGCTGGTTGCCCATCTCCCCAATGCCCAACCCGCGGCGAGTACATGCAAGGGGCCGCTATCCGTTCCCACGGTGGCGGCCCCCACTTTTGTCTGCAATTTTACTCGACTGGCGACGGCCCCTACGGGCTATCGACTGTCCCTGGCCTGCTATTTATTCCGAATATAAGCCCCGCTTATTCGCAAATACTTGTGATCTGGGTGGGTCTTAAACCCCCTCGGATGGTTGAATTTCTATGTTATGCTGCAGTGCAGCGGACCCACATCAACCCGCTAGAATGGTCAGTGAAAGAGTAGCGATGCGAACCCGGTTAGCCACGTTCATTCAACAAAATTTGCCGATAGCAATTGTGGCGTTCGGGATCGGGTTGACCGCAATGTGGGTAACAGTCTTGGGATTCGGTCTTGTCAGTCTGATCGAGCTGGTTATCTAGACGCCGCCGCTCGAAACAAAACGGACGCCCCGTAAATGTTGTCATGTATCTTGAGTTTGGCAGCCGGCTTCATCCTCGGGTACGGAGTTCGCGACGTAATCTCGCGCCATCGTCATAAAAGATTTCGGACCCAACGGGTTCGGGATCGTTTTGCACCAAACGAACTCGATGAGAATCTTGTACCTACTCTCAAACAGATGTCTGGTTCACCCCCGACAGCAGACATCAAAGTCCCGCACGAGGACGTACAACTTTAGTGCGAGCGTCCGGCCGCCACTGGCTGTTGAGTCAGAGCCAATGCCAGTCTGAGACTAGTTCGGAAGGATACGGGCCGCCCGCGCGACCTTGTTCCACTTCGCGGTCTCTTCGGCGAGAAATTGTTTGAAGCCGGCCGGGGACAGGATCAACGGCAGCGCGCCAAGGTTAGCAATCTGGGCCTGCACGGAAGGTTCGGCGAGGCTCGCATTCAAAGCCTGACTGACCAACTCCACGATGTCCGCAGGCAATGCTTTCGGACCACACAGGCCGAATGCGACGCTCGCTTCATAGCCGGTAACGAATTCGCCGACCGTCGGCACGTCCGGCATCGCCTTAGCGCGTAGGGCCGTCGTTACGGCCAAGGCGCGCAGCTTTCCAGTTGCAACGTATTCATCAGTCGGGAGATTGCTGAACATCACCTGCACTTGTCCGCCGAGCAGATCCGCCAGCGCTGGGCCACCCCCGCGATACGGAACATGGACGATATCGACATCGGCCATCATCTTGAAAAGCTCGCCGGCCATATGCGGAGGCGTGCCATTGCCCGCAGACGACATCGTGATTTTTCCCGGCGTCGCTTTGGCGTAGGCGATGAATTCGGCGAGGTTTTTCGCAGGCAACGACGGATGCGCCAGCATCACCAGATGGCCGCGGGAAATGCCCCCGATCGGCAAGGTATCGCGCGACAAATCGAACCCGTCGGCCAGAGGCGCACTGGCGATGTTCGGTGTTGTATTGACCAGCAACGTATAGCCGTCCGCCGGAGCACGCAGGACCGTTTCAGTGGCGATATTGCCGCCTGCTCCCGTGCGATTTTCGACCACGAACGCCTGCCCCAGACGCTCCGACAGCGCCTGCCCGACAATCCGCGCCAGCGTATCCGCCGCTCCACCCGCCGCGTAGCCGACGACAAGCCGCACCGGCCGCGCAGGATATTTCTGAGCCAAGGCAATGCCCGGCAACATCGACATCGCGCCCGCACTTGCAACCAGACGCAGGAAATCGCGGCGTGCTCTTTTCATGTTTCGCCTGGTTCGAGGAGATGTGAAGGGACCGCGAGCTTGCCGAAATGACGGCGATCCTATCAGTCGAACCGCGAAACTAGGTGCAAGTTTTTTGTCTGGCGGACAACTATTTTTATGTCCCGTTTGTCGCCACTCACTTTTGGTTCGGATAGGCTTTGCCCGTCAGTACCAAACCCAAAAGGGGCAGTTCATGCACTTAAATTCTAAACTTGCTTTGGCGCTCGTTGCTGGTGCCGCAATCGGCGGCGCAGCGATCCAGACGTTACACGCCCAAGCAAAACCACCCGCGTTTGCCGTGGTTGAGATCGACGTGACCAACCAGGACGCGTTCCTGAAGGAGTACTCACCCATCGCGGGTAAGGCCCTCACCGAGGCCGGGGGAAAGTATCTGGCCCGGGGCGGAAAGAATGTTGGAATCGACGGCGAGGCGCCGAAGTCGCGAACCGTTATCCTCGCTTTTGAAAATATCGAGAAGGCCCAAGCTGCGTTCGCGTCGCCCGCATACAGAGAAGGCAGAAAGATCGGCGACAAGTACGCCAAGTTCCGCGTTTGGGCGATGGAAGGGCTGACACGTTAAGCGCTGCCCCTCCCCCGGGACACCACGTCGCCGTAGTGTAAGCGTCGCCACGGACGCTTTCATGTGTCGTGCGTTTAGCCCTAAGCGACGCCCGGATTCGCTTCACTCAATTACTTCGTCAGCGAGCTGCAGGAAGGAACTTCGAACCGAGAGACCAAGCGCCTTGGCAGTGTTCAGATTGAAGACGAGTTCAAACTTGCTCGGCGCTTGCACCGGTAAATTGGCCGGCAACTCGCCCTTGAGAATGCGATCGACGTAACTGGTCGAACGGCGGAAGATATCGGCGGTATCTGGCCCATACGACATGAGGCTGCCGTCAACAACGAATTGCCGATAGGGGGAAATGACCGGCACACGATGTTCCTGTGCCGATTGGACGACCGTCTTGCGCGCACCGACGATGAAGATGTCCGATCCGGCGATCAAACCGCAGCCAGGATCGCGCCCAAGTTCTGCGATCGCCAACTCAATCTCGGCGATACTCCGAACGTGGACTGCTTGAACCTCGACCGGGGTTGATTGCTGCGACATTTTGAATGACCGCAGGAAGTCGTCAAAATAGGCCGACGTATCCGGATTAAATATCAATGCAACTCGCGACAGACTTGGTTTGACGTCGCCAAGCAGGTTGATCCATTTGCCCACCATTTCGAAATCGATGAAATAGAACCCGGTAATGTTGGCTCCAGGGTGTGCAAGACTTGAAATAAATCCTTGACCCACCGGATCATTCACCATCGCGAATACGATCGGGATGGTGCTCTTGGTCGTGCGCAGCGCGGCAATGACCGGAGTGCTATTTGCAACAATGACGTCTGGCGCCAGCCTGGTAACCTCGGCCACATGCTTATTAATTGACTCTAGATTGCTCTCGGTAAACCGAATTTCGACCTGAATGTTGCGTCCTTCGATCCATCCCAGATCGCGCATCCCCAGTCGGAATGCCTTGGCGCGCCTTTGCCCTTCAGCGTCTTTTTCGTCGAGGCCGACCAGAACGATGATCCGTCGCATCTGCTCGGACTTTTGCGCGCCAGCCGCCAACGGCCATGCCGCCACCGTGCCGCCGAGTAGTGTGACGAACTCGCGCCGTCTCATCGCTGCCCCCGAAACTCAGGACGGGTTCAACCTAGCATAGTGGAGCGGGGTTATGGATGTCTGCTTTGGTTCAAAAGCTGCGCAGTGTCGCAGCAAGGCATGCCGCCTAGCGCTCTAAACTGATTATCGTCGTCTCGGCATACGCACAAAATGAACATTCGTAAGTATGCTGGTCGTGACGCGCCTGGCCGGTTGGCTCTATCGTCAACGAGAGCATCGGCTTCCCGCAAATTGGGCATCGGCGCCTGCCGATCGGCGCATTCGGCGTATTGTCGTTAAGTGGCTGATGCACACGCGCACCCTTGGTGCATTCATCGTAATCGATGTCTGCAACCGGTCCAATCGCCTTTATCCAAAATCAATCCCGTTTGGACGATTGCGCCAACAAATTTTGGGTGGTTTGCGCTTCCTGCCGTTCGATATCCGGCCTCGGTGCGGGCATCGGAACGCTGACGCGGACTCTCTGCCGGCCGTCGTGAAGCATGCCGAGGGCTTTGGCAGCGCCATAGGACAAATCAATGCGACGCTCGATGTCCATCTTCGGCAAAAATGGGCCGCGATCTTTTACAACCACAGCGACACACTGGCGACGAAGGCAAACATTCAGGATAGTGCCAAAGGGCAAAGTTCGGTGAGCAGCGACGAATTCCTTGTTGTTGTACACTTGGCCGTTGGCTAGATATTTCCCGCCTTCCATCGGCGCAGAGCCGCCGACCCAATAGGTCGCGATCATAAATACAAAAGTCGCTGTGCTCATTTTGTTGCGTTCGAAAGGTTGTCCGACGGCAACATCTATAAGTGAGTCGCCACGAATCCGCAGGTATTGCGATGACTGGGCAGGTGACTATCGCCTCGATTCGCGCGCACGGCGTTCGCCAGCTCCTTGTCTATTGCCGTGGCAAGCGCACCGGCGATTGGCCCTGCCATCATGAAGGGACGCTGCCGCTTGATCGCTTCAACGCCGATGACGCGTTACGCGACATAGCGCAGCGATGCCGTTGCACGGCCTGCGGCTGGCGGCGCGCAGACCTTCGGCCCGACTACAGCGTGCAGCAGGCACCACGAAATAGCGTCGGATGGATAAGGCCGCCTAGCCGACCCTGACTGATGTCGCTTCGGCGTAAGGGCACGATGAGCATTCGAACAGGCGCTGGCTCGTCTTGTCGGTTGGCTCGGCGGTGA
Source organism: uncultured Alphaproteobacteria bacterium (assembly GCA_963831515.1). Taxonomy (GTDB): domain Bacteria; phylum Pseudomonadota; class Alphaproteobacteria; order Rhizobiales; family Xanthobacteraceae; genus Pseudolabrys. The sequence continues at coordinate 140,920 of CAWHQL010000006.1, forward strand.
CCAACAGCGGTTCGCCACATACAGGGCACCGTCGCGATGCCATCGGCGGCGGTGACGAGAGATCGTAACGATTCGTTTGTGGCAAGACGCAAACCTCAACGCGGACAACCGAAATTATCGTAGCCCGCGTCACACCCCGCACCTAATCACTTTGACATGATGCGGCGCACCAATCTGATACACGTGCCCTGCCTGACCAAGGCGGACGTCCGACCTATTCGATCACTTCGTCGGCGATGAGAGGCCTACATCACCGGCAAATCAGCTTTGCCCCGAACGCGGACGTTTTCGCACTGCAAACGAAATGTCCGCTAAGGGCGAATAGCGGCCAGTCCATAACCGTGATCGATACCCCGACACGAATTGTTTATGGACGCAGCACGTTCGAATTAGCGCTGCTTCTCGGTCTTCGGTAGGGAGCCGAGATCACTGGTCCAATTCTGAGCAGAGCGAACCCAATACTGCAGTTTGGGCACAAATTCGTTGCGCTGACGGATGGTGCCGACACGAATGGAATGGATCTTTGGTCCGTCATCGACCGTTGTCGAAAATATTGGCGTCCCACAATTCGGACAGAACGACTGTTGCCGTTTGGTGCCGCTCTCGGCTGTTTTCAAGTATATTTTCAATTCGCCCGATCGAAGCTTAAACGAGCCTTGCCGCGAAGGCACGACGCTGCGAAATGCCGAACCCGACAGAGTCTGGCAGTCGGTACAGTGGCAGATCCCCGTCATTTCCGGATCGGCCTCTGCCTCGTAGGCAATAAAGCCACAGTGACAGGCTCCGTCGATTTTCATTGTGGCGTCTCCGTTTCACGGGGTTCTTTCCGTTGGCCGTTCGTCGTTTCAATCTTTCTCGGTTTGTGTAGTTATATAGCCGACTAAACTTGGACATGTCGACTGAAGGAAGACTAGCCCCACCTGCAAAGCCATGAACGTTTTGATGTATTTTGCGTGCTTTGGTTCGGTGTTCGCGCTGTTTGCCAGCGTCGTTGTAGGAACACTGTGGGTCCTGACCAGATTTATTCAGGCATGGAGTCGGTTTTTCCGCGCGCTCATCGATCCACCACCCACCACCCGGCATCGCAACGAAATCGATATCGGCCTTCAACCCCATCATCTGAAAAGGGCTGGGCAATAACTGACGTCCACCCGCCGTCGGTTCCGCTTCGGGTCACTCGCGAGGTTTCCCGCCATATGCGATCAGAAAAAGCCGACGGACTCGCAGCCCTTCCCGGCCTTGAAATGGCGCTTGTTGCGACGCTGCGTGATGTCGACAACGTGCACGGATCCATCTCCCTGACACGCGACGAACAACTCGTTGCCACGAAAGGCCATGTCCATGGGCTGGTCGCCGACTTTCACGGCGACCTGTTGCCGGAATGACGGATCGATCAAACTTATCGTGTTGCTTTTCAAGCTTGTAACCGCGAGCACTTTGTTGTCAGGGCTGAACCGCGCAATCTGTGCCGCCTCCGCCACACCTTCAAGCCGCACCGTGGCATCGACCTTTCCGCCGGCGACATCAATGAGGAAAAGCGTTGGCTCAATATCGTCGACCGCAATAACCGTTCGTCCATCGGGTGAAATTGTTATGCCCGCCAATGCACGAGGCGTGGAAATTTTCCCCAAAAGCTTGCGCTTCGGCAGATCAATGATGGAAACGGTGCTGTCTTCCTCGTTCTCGGTGTAAAGCCGCTGTCCGTCTGGTGCGATGATCAGCCGGTGACCATTCGTTGAGCCAGAGTCGATCGCGTCCACGACCGTGTTTGTCGACCGATCAATGATCGCAACCACCGCGCTGTTTTCGCAGGTGATGTAAATCAATCCGTCGGGGCCAAGCTTCAGTGTGTGGGGCGCGATGTAAGGCCGCAGGTCGATGTCTGCTGCATGCGTACGATTTTTCAGATCGATGACGCAGAGCAAATGTCCTGGATTTGGGTTGCGGCCGTGGATCCCGTCACCAAAAATCGGAACGTAGGCAGTCCCCGTCTCCGGCACCACAAGAAGTTCGTGAACGGTGCGCTGAAATCCCTTGAGCGTCTTTTCAACCTCGTAGGTTTGCGGATCGATAAACAGAATCTCCGCACCCATCTTGTCGACGCCAATCATTCCCGTAATGTTTTCCATGTCTGACTTCGTTTCGCGATTTGCCCTGTAACGAATATCTCTGAGAGTGACCTTGATCGTCCAGCGCTATAAGCCGAGGTCGCTGAGGGAGGGATGATCGTCAGGACGACGACCGAGTGGCCAATGATATTTACGCTCACTGTCCTTGATCGGCAGATCATTGATGCTGGCGATACGCTGGCGCATCAGACCTTCCGTGTCGAACTCCCAATTCTCGTTTCCGTAGCTGCGGAACCAATGGCCAGAATCGTCGTGCCATTCGTATGCGAAGCGCACGGCGATCCGATTATCCCGAAAGGCCCATACTTCCTTGATCAGTCGATAATCGAGCTCACGATTCCATTTGCGTGTGAGAAACGCCTCGATTTCTTCGCGGCCGTGAATGAATTCCGCGCGGTTTCGCCAAACGCTGTCGGTTGTATAGGCCTGAGCTACGCGGGCGGGGTCGCGCGTATTCCAAGCGTCCTCTGCAAGACGCGCCTTTTGTCCTGCGGTTTCCGCGGTGAATGGAGCCAGTGGCGGACGGCTCATCAAACTCGATCCTTTTTGGTTTAAGCAGTGAGCAGGGATTGGTGCCGGCGCGTCAAGTCCGACCGGCGCAGCCGCCCGCGACGATCGTGCTCAAAACGAGCGATTGTCGACGAAGCGAATGGCGAATGGACGCCCGGCCAGGGCACCCCCGAGTCCATCCGTGAACTGCAGCGGTGTGCACCGTTTGAGCGCGGCCGTTGCTGCATTCCAGTAAGTCTCGCGCACGTCCGACGGCGTGTCGGCCGTGACGTAGGTCGTTTTGGGCTCTGAAATGATCCCGCCATGGCTATTGAAGCTAAACCGCAGCGTTATCTGCGTTCCGGTCCGCGCAGCATCCTTCTCGGGCGGAATCCAGCATGCGCGCAACGCCGAAAACACATCGCGGATGGTATTCAGGTCGTGCGACGAGCCATCCACGGGCTTTTCCTCGACTGGCCCTTCTTCCGTCCGACTGACGATGGTCAGCTGCAGGGTCTGACCGATGGGGTAGTCGATATCGGGGATGCAGGGTTGGTGGCTAAAGATGCTGCAATAGGTCCCGTAAGGGATGCACGGGCGGTGGCCGAGAACGCTGCAAGGATAAGAGCTGTGCAATGACGGGAGTTGCACACCCTTTCTAAAGAAATGGAGGCCGTGTCTGATGTGAAGGCCATGCCTGAAGGGACGAAGGCTGTGGTCGTGGACCTGCCACCTGGCTTCACAAATCGAGGTCCATGCCGCAATCCCGATTGTGATCACGACGCAGACGGCAAATCTCCGACGCAGACGATCCGTCATTTTCGGCACTTGAGATGCTCAACGTCCCGTAGATAGGATGGGCCTGAGACTACGGCCAGCCATGACTATGGTACCCGCCGCGGTGCCCGCTCTGTGTCATAAGCGGACATTGGCCTTGGGTCCAACTCGATTTGGGCACACACATTGCGGAGAATTGGGCGCATTCACCTTGCTGGAGGAGTTGTTCCATGGAAATCAGTCTATCAACTCCCGATCGTAAGGCGCGCCGCAACCCCCATTCGCCCGTCCTCAAGCGCTCTATCAGGCTCGCAGGAAACAAGACGTCCATCTCCCTGGAAAACCCGTTCTGGAATTGCCTTCGGGAGATCGCGCACAGCGAAAATATCCCGGTCGATACCCTGATCGAGCGGATCGACACCGAACGTACCCGGCACAACCTTTCATCTGCGGTTCGATTGTTTGTGCTAGACTATGTCCGAACGCGTACCAATCGCGCCACTTTTTCGAGCGAGGATCTGACGGCTAATAGGCCGGACCAGGTCCTTTAACGACTGGCCATGGAACGCGGCGCGGTTGAAACAGTTCAACAGATGGCGTGCCACATGAAACTTTATGCCTGCAGTCGGAAACACAAACAGGCGGGATTCCGCGTTGTAACAGCGTTTGCCAGCCTGGCCGTTTTGGTAACGACCAGTGATCTTTCGCAAGCCGCAAAAGTGCGAAACGACCCGCTGGTGGCCACGCGGCCGGGGGGCGAGCCGATCATGGCGATTGTTTCGCTGCACGACCAGCAGATCACGGTCTACGATGACAAAGGCCCGATCATGCGCGCCCCAGTGTCGAGCGGCCAAAAAGGGCGTGAGACGCCGGCCGGCATCTTCAGCGTCCTCTCGAAAAACGCCGAGCACTACTCGAACCTCTATGACGATGCCTTCATGCCGCACATGCAACGCCTCACCTGGTCGGGCATTGCCCTGCACGGCGGGCCTTTGCCGGGACACCCCGCATCGCATGGCTGCATCCGGCTACCCTATAGCTTTGCCGAGCGCCTATTCGGCACGACCAAGATCGGAATGCGCGTAATCGTGGCGCCCGGCGGCGTCGGCCCGGTCGCGATTGAGCACCCGGCCCTATTCCAGCCAAAGGCGGATAATGCGACCACCATGGCAGCCGCGGCTGCCGCGAAAGCGGAGGAAGCGACTGCCAAGGCCGACCAGGCTAGGCTCGCTGCCGTAACCGCCAACCGCGAATCCACGCTTGCAATCGCGACAGTGCGGAAAACGGAAGCCCTGAAGCTCAGGGCCGACGCGGAATTGGCTGCCGCCGAGCGTGCGATTGCATCGGCGTCTTCGCCCGAAGCCAAAGAGCGCGCCGAGAGCGCCAAGGAAAAAATCACCACCCGGATCGGCGAACTTGAGCCCGAACTGGCAGCGGCAAAATCCGACCTGCAGCCGAAGGTCGATGCTGTGACCACCACCCGCGAAGCGGCCGTGGCTGCGGATCGCGAACGCGTCGCCGCGGCTGACGCTGCCCGCAAAGCCAAGCGCGAGCTCGAGCCGGTGTCAGTCTTTATCAGCCGCAAGAACCAGCGCCTTTACGTCCGCCAGGCCTTCCAGCCCATCCTGGAGGTTCCGGTCACCTTTCGGGATGCCGATCGACCCATCGGTACCTATGTCTTCACCGCCATGGACCGCTCCGGCGCCCATGTACGATGGAGCATGGTAGCTCTGGTCAACGAGCGGGATGCTGGAGCCGTGAGCGATCTCGACAGCGCGAAGTCAGCGCTCGACCGGATCACAATCCCTCAGGAGTCGGTCGCTCTTATTGCAGAAAAGATATCGCCCCGATCGGCCCTGATCATTTCAGACGAACCGTTGAGCGGCGAGACCGGCACCAGCACAGACTTTATCGTCACCCTGAGCAACGAGCCACAGGGCGGCCTCAAGCAGCGCCGACGTCCCTCGTCGCCGCAGTACGAAGTCCGATACGATCGTCCACGCAATTATTGGCGGTCGCCCTACGCGGGGCAGTATTCCACGCAGTGGTTCCGCTTTTAATCCTGCGACGACTTGCAACCCGGCTGTGACTTGAGCGCCGCATAGCGCATCCAATCCGTGATCACTGGTCACGGATTGGAATGTTGCAGTTGGCGCTGCACCGCCCCTTGCGATCGATCAGCGCGGCCTTCCGTCTACGACAGGCTCAATGGATCCGACGCGCCGTTGCCCTGCCCGTTCATGTTGATGACCTGAGCGGGTGCGCGTTTCGTCGGAACCAGTGAAGGCGTGTCGATGACGTTTTCCTGTCGTCGCGACATTCCTTCGAATTGGGCGTTTTCCTCGATCGCCAGGGACCGGTGATAGATGTCGCCCTCAACCACGGCTGTACTGTTCAGCTTGACGCGATTGGCGCGGATCGTGCCTTTGACTTTACCGCCGATCGTCAGTTCCTCCGCGACAATGTCGCCCTCGACCTCCGCACCATCCCCAATCTGGACGGTCGAGGCATGCACTTCGCCCTCAACGTGACCGAAGATCGCCAGCTTTCCCTGGCCGACAATCTTGCCGACGATCGAAAGCCCCGAGCTGATGGAGGACGTCGTTTCTTGCGCCGCCGCGTGCCCAGCGGTGGAGCGACTCATCTCCGGCGCCGGCGAGAAGTCATGGTTGATGTCTGCCGCATTGTCTTTGGACTTTCCGAACATGTTGCTCTCCTACTCGTTTACACTGATGGAAGTTCGACTGCTTAGGTGACGTGGTAGATGCGGTGGAAACGGTGACCGAGATGACTGAGCACTTCGCAACCGGTCGAATTGCTTGCCACCGCGAGTTCGTCGATGCTTGTCTCCGGGCCGACAAGCGTGACCATTTTTCCATGGCGCACGAGCGCCGGGTCTGGAACGTCAGTTACATCGATCGCCAGAAGATCCATGGACGGTTGCCCCACAACCGGGCACGGCCGGCCTCCAACGATTGCGTGTAATTTTTTGTCATAGACGCTTTCGCATCGCGGATAGCCATCCGCGTATCCGGCCGACACCAGAGCCAGTCGCGTCGGCCGCTTTGCCGTCCAGCCGTTCCCGTGGGCTATTTTTTCGCCGGGTAACAGCCTGACGATCTGGACGATGCGGGCATACACCTCGACCACGGGGAGCATCGGATTGTTGGCGCCGGGCGTGGGATTGACACCGTAGAGCGCCGCGTCCGCTCGAATGAAATCGAAATGAGCTTTCGGCTCCACGAAGATGGTGGACGAGTTGGCCATCGAGGCCGACACTCCCTTGTAGAGTTCGACGCAATTCCCAAAATAGACGGATCTGATGATCGTTTGAGGCCCTGGCGGCTTTGTCGAGACTATCGAGGCGGCTTATCAGAAGTGTGACGCCGTGATTGCGGAAGCTGGGCGCAAACGCTTCCGCTTCTTCGATCGAAAGACCGCGCCTGTTTCTGCCAGTGTCAACGTGCAGCGCACAGCCGCCCGACCATCGATGCGAACTGACAAACAGATCCCATTCGGCCATTTCGATGGGACTATAGATCACGGGCCGTGCATTGATCTCCGCGAAGGTTTCCCTCGGTCCGGAGTACAGGCCACCGAGCACGTAAATCGTCGCGCTTTGCGTGACGGCGCGAACCCGTCTGGCTTCCGGAATATCGGAGACGAAAAAGGTTGTGCAGCCATTTCCGGCGAGCGCTCCGGCGATCGGTTCGATGCCGCAGCCATAGGCATTACCTTTGACCACGGCGGCGCACTCAACCGCAGCGAATTTCGCGAGCCTTTCCCAATTTGACACAATGGCCGTCAGATCGATCTTGAGAATGCCGCAAGCCTCGGCCTCAGCGGGCCCGTTCGTCGTGATGCATGACGCATGCGCTTTGTTGTTGACGAGGAGCTTGCCGCCTTTGTTGATGATTTTTCCTTCGACAGCTCCTTCGACGACGACCTTCGCACCCGACTCGATTGTCAGGTTGGCCAAAAGATTTCCGCGGATGTGCAGGGAGCAGTTCTTTTGAACGATCGTGTCGTCGACAACGGTGGCGTTGATGTCCGACGAGGTCGCAGCGAGAGTCAGCCCTTCTGCGGCTTTCTGTTCTGAAAGCGTCGCAACAATCGTCACGTGGAAGCGCCCCTACTGCCCAACAAATCCTTGCGCGTTTCCGCTCGCACTACAAGGCAAACGATTTGCAATGGTGAATCACGCGCGCGTCGGTGGTAACGGGCTGCGGTATCGAATGATGAGCGCGCGCGGAAAGTTCCGCGTGGCTTCATGCGCGGCTGCTATGAATGCCGTCCGCCAAGTCGCTTGCTGATTCAAAGCGATCGGGCATCTTCTGTTCAGTCCGGAACATTGCGGCGGAACCCGAGTTGCCCATGACACCGCGCATGGGAGACCACAATGCGAACCATCGTGCTTGTGACGGTAGCCATTCTCGCATCATCATTGGCCGCGTCAGCACAGAATGCAGCGGGCGGCGACGGCACCTCGCCACAGAATCGCGGCTCGACCGGCTGGACGGGTGCGCACCCGGAAACAGGTGGCGCAACTCTCGATCAGAGTCCGAACAAGCCCAAAGGCGACGCCACGACCGGTCAGAGCCCAACCGTGCACGACGAGTCCGAAGCGAAGGATCAGCCTGAGGTCGCGACGGGCGAAGATCTCAAAGGTCCGCCGCGTCAGTTCGCGCCAAGCAAAACGCCGGAATAGTTAGGGTTTACGGCGGTCCCACACTGTTTTGGCCGGTTGCGGTGTCAGCCGGCCGTCACCATTGCCTTGCAAAAGGTTCCCAACGCGTCAGAATGCCCGGAAGTCGGGCTTTTTTCATGCCCGCCCGATGCGACCCGCTGGATCGCTCGGACTTTCCTCCGTTTCGATTTTTGGAGGACGACATGGCGACAATCACGCGATTGCAAGGTCTTCTGGCTTCCGTGGGTGCTGCCGCGCTCGGCAGCGCAACCCTGGTAACTATACTGGCCGGAAACACTCTCACCCTTGCGGGTGCAAGTGAAACGGCTGCGGACACGTCGCAGCCGTTCGTTGGCCCGGATTTTCCGATCTGTCACACACCGGTCGCAAAAGGCATGCCGAGCATGATGTTTCGGCTGGCACAGACCGAAGTGCCGCGCGCCGAGATGAGCGCCGCCAACGCCGCGCCCGCATTCGCAGATACAGAGCCGCCGCTTTGGACCGGTCTCGGTTCCGTCACCTACAAGATTTCAACCAAAAATGAACGCGCGCAGACCTATTTCGACCAGGGCTTGCGTCTTGCCTACGCGTTCAATCACGGCGAGGCGCAGCGTGCCTTTCGTATGGCGCAGAAGCTCGATCCCGACTGCGCCATGTGCTTCTGGGGTGAGGCTTTAGTGCTCGGGCCCAACATCAATCTTCCGATGCAGGAGGATGCTGTCGCGCCCGCCTTCGCTGCCGCGCAGAAGGCCAAAGCACTTGCAGGCAATGCGAGCCCCCGCGAGCAGGCGCTGATCGGCGCGCTCGCAGTGCGTTACGGCAGCGATCCGAAGGCCGCTCGCGCGCCGTTCGACGCAGCCTACGCGGCCGAAATGGCGAAGGTCGCGAAGCAATTTCCCGACGATGACGAAATCGCCACGTTCTATGCCGAGGCGGTGATGGATCTCAGCCCCTGGGATTACTGGAAGCCGGGCGGCCACGACCCGAACCCGCAAAGTACACCGATCGTGCCGACCTTAGAACGCGTGCTGGGTCGCAATCCCAACCATCCCGGTGCGATTCACTACTACATCCACGCCGTCGAAGCGTCGGATCGGCCAAAGCGCGCCGAGCCCTACGCCGATCGCCTGCGCGGCGCGATCCCAGGTGCCGGCCATCTCGTGCACATGCCGAGCCATATCTACTATCGTGTCGGTCGCTATCTCGACGCGCTGAAGGACAACAAGACTGCGGTCGAAGTCGACGAAAAGTACTTGGCCGACGCCAAAGCGCCGATGGGCGTCTATCGGCTCGGCTACTATCCGCACAACGTGCATTTCGTCATGGCGTCCGCGCAATTGGCCGGCGACGGCCAGACCGTAATCGCGGCAGCCGAGAAGCTGCGCCAGCTCATTCCCGATGAAGCCGCGCGCGGAATCGCGATGGTACAGCCCGTCAAGGCGGCACCCTATTTCGCGCACGCGCAGTTCAGCACGCCTGAAACCATTCTCGCGTTGCCTGATCCCGGCGATGCCATCCCCTATATCAAGGCGATGTGGCTTTATGCGCGCGGCGTAGCACTTGCACAACGCCGTGACTTCGCCGGCGCAGCTGCGGCGGCTGACGCAATCGGAACGATCGAGCGTACCGCCGACTTCAAGCTGCTCAAGGAGTCAAATGTTCCGGCGCATGAGGTGCTGCGCATCGCGCAGACACTGGTCCTCGCCCGCGTCGCGCAAGCCAATGGTGATACTCGTACCGCCGTCGTGCGGTTCGAGCGCGCCGCCGCGATGCAGGACGCCCTGCCCTACACCGAGCCGCCGTATTGGTATTACCCGATCCGCCAGTCCCTGGCCGCGGCTTTGCTGCAAGCAGGCCGCTACGCCGAGGCGGAGCGGCAGTTCCAGCGCGCGCTCGCCCGCGCGCCAGCCAACGGCTGGTCGTACTACGGATTGGCCGAACTCTATAAGGCACGCGGAAACACTGCTGCGGCGCGCAAGGCTGAGGCTGACCTTTCCAAAACCTGGATCGGCGATCGCAACCTGCTGCAGATTTCCAATCTTTGAATTACGCATCGACGGCGGGGCGCACGCTCGGCAACTTCCGAGCGTGCCGATGCGCGGATCCAAAGATCGCGTGTGACCCAAAAGCGGACGTTTCGTTCCGCCTCATCCATAAATTAAGAGATCAGCAACCCTCCTCTTAAGTCCATTTCTTTTACCGCCTTCGTCGAGAGCATGTTGCGGCAGAATGCACGCTGGCTCTGCACGATGGGGGACAAATATGAAATGGCTATTCGCTTTGTCTCTTGCTCTCATTCTCGCTGCATGCGCGGAGAGCGGAAATTTCGACCGAGAAAAGCCGATCCAGCTTGCGATGCCAGCACAACCGACTCCGGCACCGACATCGCCGGCTCCTCATAAGCCGGTATCGGCAAAAGCCCAGGCGTCCAGAGCGGAGGCAAATAAAGTGACAAACAGCTCGCCGCTGATGGAATGCGGGAGCGAGGCCTGCAAGATGCAATGTTCTCCCGCACTGAAAAAAGACGCCAGGCCAAAATGGTGCATGTATTTCAAGGAGCCGGTTGACCGACACGCATCTGAAATTCAGGGCGGCAGCACCGAATAGGCGTCCGCCGGCAACTGAAAGCACTGCATTGGACTTCTGTCCAACTGGATTTCCAGGCTGACATTTTCGAGAATTGGGGCGAAAGCTTCAATCAATGTCGCGCCCACTTTTGCCCACCTGTATTATCGCCCGCGGGCGATCCAAGGAGAATTCGTCGATGCGGAAACACAAGCTTCTGCTCGTACTCATTGCGCTCGGATTGACGTGGGCCGGAATTGCGACCGCACAGGACAAGCCTCTTGAGGAACAACTCGTTGACGCGTTGACCAAGGTATTTGGCGCCTACCCAGGGTTTCGCACCAATCATGCCAAGGGCACCGTCGTCGAAGGCAGTTTCAAAGCCTCCCCCGAAGCAGCCGGCCTCAGCCGGGCTGTATTGTTCAACGGCAACGCCATCCCGGTGACCGTTCGATTTTCAGATGCGACCGGAATTCCAACTCTTCCGGACGGGTCCGGCGACGCCAATCCGCACGGCATGGCCATCAAGTTTCATCTGCCGGATGGCAGCGACACAGACATGGTGATGGTCTCGCTCAAATTCTTTCCGGTCGCCACCGCTGAAGATTTCCGTGACCTGCTTTTGGCTGTCGCTGCAAGCCCTCCGGACGCACCCAAGCCGACAAAACTCGAACAGTTCGTTGCAAACCACCCTGCTGTGGGGGCCGCCAATGCGACTGTGAGCACGCCGGATAGCTTCGCTACCGAGGAGTACCACGGCATAAACGCGTTCGTATTCGTCAACACAGCCGGCGCGAAACAGGCTGTCCGTTATGAGATGATGCCCGAGCGGACCGTACACTTGTCTGCCGCTGATGCGGCACAAAAGCCGCCGAATTTCCTAGTGGACGAGATACAGGAACGTCTCAAGCGCGGACCGGTAACCTTCCGCCTCAGGGCGCAATTGGCCGTCGCCGGCGATCCCACGAAGGACCCGACGAAGCCTTGGCCTAGCGACCGAAAGGTCGTCGATCTCGGGGTTCTAACGATTGATAAGGCAGCGCCAAACAGCGCAGAGGCCGAGAAGAAATTGCTGTATATGCCTAGCCAGTTGACCGATGGGATCGAGGAATCCGATGACCCCATGATCGGCATCCGCAGCGGCGCATACGCAGTGTCGTTCTCCCGGCGCAATCCGTAACTGGCAGGATCTCACACCGGCGCTCTAGTTGCGCGACGCGCGCCGCCTGGAACGGGCCGTCACGATTTTTTTCTTTGCAGCAGCTCGTCGCGTTGGCGCGTCAAAATTTCGAGCTGCGCCTCCTGTTCGGCAATTCGTTGCGAAGCAAGCTCGTCATCGGCAGCGCCGGAATATGCAGCCGCCTGCTCAATGAGCTCGCGGATGTTTTCCCTGAGAGCCGCCATGCGCCCCTCGATTTCGGTCAGCGTCAGTGGAATTTCAGGCATGAGAACTCCATGTCTGTTGGAAAGCCGCCCTGCCGTCAGTTTGATGTTACAACGGCCTCGGGCGCGACTGAAGCCTGCCGGCGACGAAGCAAATGCAATACGGAGTTTTGAGCTAGGCGCGTTTATCCGCCTGTTTGAACTTGTCGCGCACGAGACCTTCAACACCGCCATAGGGATGGGCTGCCTCGTCCAGCTCACCGTAAAATCCTGCGGTAGTCGCGGCTGACTTCAACTCTTTAGCGCGTGACCGGACGATCTCATCCAAATCACCTGACTCAGTGCGATCAAGAGAACGAATATTTTCGGCGACCCAAAAGCGCAGAAAGGTTTCGAAATTCTCGCTCATGGGGATCCTCCGCGATCAGACGACCGAGGCGCGCCGATGCCTGAGCGGCGCGTGAGGACTTAACTGTGCCCGCCGCGGAACGCGAACGCAAACGCGAAGCAAAGTCACACGCTTGCTTCGCGCGCCGCGGCCTGACGTCGTCACTTACGACGACGGTTGGGCCGCGTCGGTTGCCTCGGCCAACGCGGCCCCTGCAAGCCGGCGCCTTTGAGGCGACGCTTGCTGCTAATTGACAGCCGGGCCTTTCGGCGTCTCAGCGGGATTCTGGCGCCGTTGGGCAATTCCACGAACCGCCGAACGAACTCCCCGCAAATTTCGACAACGTACTTCGTCCCCACCGGCAAACGCCGTGGAAGTTGAAACGCGATGCTCACTTTACTCCCCCAGTCCCCAGATCAACCCGCGCAAATTTGCGGACATCGGTTTGGCCCGAATTTGTCCGAATTGCAGTTATCCACGCAATCAAACGCGGTAAAATCCAACCGCGACGAGACCAGTAGAACGTCAGACAGCACCGACGTGCTGCCTCGAAAATATTCACTCGACATCTTCGATGGACGAAAAGCAAAAACCCCGAGCTTTCGCTCGGGGTTTTCGGAAGACCTAATCAGGTCAGCAGTGACGCTTACCAGAACCGGTAGTTCACACCGACCAGAACGGTGGTCTCGGTGAACTTGGAATTGAGACCGCACCCGACTACGCCGCAACCACCCACACCGAATACGGTGTTGTTGTTCGTGCCGAAGTCCATGTAGTTGCCTTCGAGGAAGGCCGACCAGTGCGGCGCGAACATCCATTCGATTCCGCCACCGGCGGTCCAGCCTGACCGGGTGTTACCCGTCGTACCGAGCGGGACACCTGCAAGTGACGCATTGGTGCTGGCATGGGCCCAAGCGCCGCCGCCCTGACCGTAGATCAACCAAGCCGGTCGTGAACGAGTAACCGATGACGGCCCGTCAGAGTGTCGAACCATTGATTGTTGAAGTTGACGACGGTGCCAGCGAGCGGGCCAGTAGCGATCGTTCCGCTCTTGCTGTTGCTGGTGCCGTCAAACATGTTGCGGAAGCCGATAACCCATCCGCCGCTGAACTGATAATCGCAACCGATCTGGCCGCCGCCGGCAAAGCCGGAACCGTTCGACGAAACTTCGCCGCCGGGGAAATTTACGCTGGCGTCACCAAAGGCTCCGCCGATGTTGGCGCCGATGTAGCACCCGGTCCAGGTGACCGGTGGCGGCGCAGGCGGGATGTAGGCGGGCGCCTTGCGTGGCAAGTCGGCCGCTGAAGCCTGGCTCGCAGCAAGACCAATGACAGCAGCGAGCAGCATCAAAGAGTGTTTACGCATTCCGAGTTCTCCCCTTTCGCGCCTGTGCCCAGAGCGATGCGCGATGTGTATGTCCGTATGAATGCTTTAATGCGGCAAAAGTTTGGGGAATATTACACCCAAGTATAGGACGGCCAGTATTCGTCGCCCGCTGTGCCAAAAATGCAACTTTGAACGTACCTGAGTACCGTGGCTACCTAGTAATTTTACTAGGGGTTTATTCGATTATTCACACAAATGGATGGTGGGACCTTGGCCTGAACAATGCAAAGCTTGATCGCAATCGGTTCGACGAGTCGTCGCGTTGATTCTGCCGCTGCCCCAGCCATACGCGCCCAGTCAGTTCGCACTCGACCAGAACGAGTAATTCAACCCGATGCGCGCGATGTTTTCAGTTAAATGATGATTGTGAATGATGCTGGCGTCAGCCCCGACGGAACTGTTCAGACTTGTATAGCTCGTCGAGCCTAAATCCACGTACAGGTACTCCGCCTTTACGCTCCAACGTGGGGCAAATTTCCACTCAACTCCTCCTCCCACGGTCCAACCGACGCGCGTCTCCGCCGCAGATGCCGAGTTGCTCGAGGGAAGGAATGGAAAGAAACCGAAGTCGCTGTAACTGACGCGCCCCGCCGCAAGACCGCCGGTCGCGTAAGGAAGCCACGACCCAAACGCAACCCCGAGCCGCCCGCGCAGCGTCCCGAGCCACTTGCTTTCCATCAACTGCGTGAAGCTATCGAAGATACCGGGAGGAACGAGTGCTCCGCCGCTGCGGCTTCCGGACAGACCAGTGTACTGCAGGTCGCCTTCGATGCCGAACACAAGCATGTTGAACTGTTTGTTGAGACCGATTTGACCACCGCCCGTGAAGCCCGACGTTTTCAGATGACCGGCCGCAGCTTGTTCAACAAGCACCCCTGACGGACCAAAGCCGACAGGATTCAAACGCCAGTCCATGTCGGTGTCGGACCAAACGCCTCCGGCGTTGAGGCCAACGTAATAGCCCGACCAGCTTGTCGGCACGGCGACCGGGGGTGCGTAAGCCGGCGCCTTCGTCGGCAAGTCCGCCGCCGAAGCAGAGCCGATCGCACCGAGCAGGAAGAATGCAGCCAAGATTCTTCCACGGCGATTCATCAGGCCAACCTAACTGCTGCCCCCGCTTCAACTCTTAGATCAACAGATGGATGATCAGAGGTAACGGCATCGGCCTGCAAAAATCGTTGCCTTTGTGACACCTTTGCAACCCACAGCGAGGTACCTCCCCGCCGTTGAGTTCAAAGCCATTGTCCGAAGCGTCGGATGTAGATTGTTTTGACGACCTGCGTGAGCAAACAGTAGCTCGACAAGATCACCGCCAGCCAAATGAAATACGCCGGCGGCAACGGCACCATTCCCAGATGCTCGCCGACTGGTGAGAACGGCAGATAAATGCCGAGCGCCATGATGCTGGCGGTCAACAGGATAACCGGCGTCGCTGCGCGGCTCTGAATGAACGGGATGTGCTGCGTGCGGATCATGTGAACGATTAATGTCTGGGTGAGCAAGCCGACGACAAACCATCCCGATTGGAAGAGCGATTGCTTCGCCACCGTATTGGCGTGGAACACGTTCCACATAACCAAAAATGTCACGACATCGAAGACGGAACTGATCGGGCCGATGAACACCATGAAACGCGCGATGCCGCTCGCGTCCCACTTGCGCGGTTGCTTGAGATAGTCGGGGTCGACATCGTCCCAGGGGATCGACACCTGCGACACGTCGTATAGCAGATTTTGGACGAGCAGCTGGATCGGCAGCATCGGCAAGAACGGCAGGAAGATGCTGGCAATCAGAACACTGAACACGTTGCCGAAATTCGAGCTCGCCGTCATCTTGATGTATTTGATGATGTTGGCGAAGGTCCTGCGGCCTTCCACAACCGCCTCCTCGAGCACCAAAAGGCTTTTCTCCAGCAAAATAATATCGGCCGACTCCTTGGCGATATCGACGGCAGTATCGACTGAAATACCCACGTCAGCGTCTTTGAGCGCTGCAGCGTCGTTGATGCCGTCGCCCAGATACCCAACCGTGTGATTGTTTTTCTGAAGTGCGCGGATCACGCGCGACTTTTGAACCGGCGACATTTTCGTGAAAATGGTCGTTCGCTCGACCGCTTCACACAATTGGGCCTCGGATAATTTTTCGAGGTCCTTGCCCACCATCGCGTGTTCTATGGGCAGCCCGACTTCCTTGCAGATCTTTTTGGTAACGACCTCGTTGTCGCCGGTGATGATCTTGACGGAGACCCCATAGTCTCTCAGCGCGGCAACCGCCTGGCGCGCCGACTCCTTCGGAGGATCAAGGAATGCGATGTAGCCGGATAGCACCAGGTCATTTTCGTCCTGAACCGTATAAGTGCGATCTTCCGGCGGGAGCCATTTATAGGCCACCGCCAGTGCACGGAGGCCGTCCTGATTGAGTTTCCGTGTAATGCGGCGAACTTCCTTGCGCATATCCGGCGTGAACGGCACGACGCCGTCGGGCGCCTCGACGCTCTGCTCATGGGCCGAGACGCAAAGCGGCAACAATTCCTCGATTGCGCCTTTGCAAACCAGGAGATTTCGATTGTCACCATCGCGCACCACCACGGACATGCGACGACGCATGAAATCGAATGGAATCTCGTCGATTTTCCGGTAGTGCTTCAGCTTGTCGACAAGTTCGTGCTGCAGGGCGAATTCAAGAACCGCAACGTCGAGTGAATTCTTCAAGCCGGTTTGATTGTTGCTATTCAACCAGGCGTATTCGAGAACGCGCAAATCGTCGTGGCCGTGAATATCGAGATGCCTCTCAAGAATGATCTTGTTCTGAGTGAGCGTCCCGGTCTTGTCGGTGCAAAGGACATCCATCGCGCCGAAATTCTGGATGGCATTAAGACGCTTAACGATCGTCTTACGCCGCGCCATCGTCACCGCACCTTTGGCAAGGTTCGTGGTCACGATCATCGGCAGCATTTCGGGGGTCAGCCCGACTGCAACGGACACTGCAAACAACAATGACTGCAGCCAGTCGCCTTTTTCGAGCCCGTTGATCAGAAACACGAGCGGCGTCATCACCATCAGAAAGCGGATCAGCATCCAGCTGACCTTGCTGATGCCCTTGTCGAAGCTGGTGAGTGGTCTCGCGCCGAGGATATCTTTCGCCATTGCGCCAAAACAGGTGGCATCCC
The DNA here is from genome assembly GCA_963831515.1 of uncultured Alphaproteobacteria bacterium. GTDB lineage: Bacteria > Pseudomonadota > Alphaproteobacteria > Rhizobiales > Xanthobacteraceae > Pseudolabrys. Next base: position 157,893 of record CAWHQL010000006.1, read on the forward strand.
CCGTCGCGGCAACGACGGCAACGGCCGTACCGCTGACAACGTTGGTCCCCATGAAACAGGCAGTCTCGCGATCCAAAACGTTCTGCGAAGGATCAGGCCGCGGTGCCGGCTTGCCCGGTGGCACGGCGTATTTTTCGAGCGGGATCGATTCTCCGGTCAGCATTGCCTGGCTGACGAACAGATCTTTTGTGGCGATGAGCCTGACATCCGCCGGGACCATGTCTCCCGCGGAGAGATAAACAATGTCGCCCGGTACGAGATCGTGGATCGGCAGCTCGTGCGGCCGATCCATCCCGGCGCGCAGCACGGCGGCGGTCGACGTGACCATCGCCTTCAATTCTTCCGCTGCTTTGTTGGATCGAAACTCCTGCCAGAACCTCAGCAAGGTGCTCAACAGGATCATCGTCAGGAGAACAATTATGGTCCTGAAAGAGCGGTCGTCAGGATCGGCAAAGATGACATCCGAGAATAGAGACACCACGCTGACGGCAAACAGCACACCGTTAAATGGCGTGAGGAATGCATGGAAAAGCTGCTGATACCAGGTCGGCGGCCTTTCATGGCTCACCGCATTCGCACCATATTGCTGCCGCCGCGCCTCGACCTCGCTCTCCGTAAGCCCACTTCTGTTTGCCTGCAGACGCGCGAGGGCTTCCTCGGGTGCGCACGCACACAGCTCAGGCAGCGGGGAAGGAGCACGATTGCCCGTCGCGTCGGAGAGCTTCGTCCGGCTTATGATTTGTTTGTTCATGGCGCCTCTCCGACCGACGGATGCATGAAGCTTTTTGCTTCTGAGCTCGGAGAGGTCGAATAAAGACTATGTAAAATCGAATTGCGTCAACGGACGGCACAGCCAAATGCCGCGACCTCTTCGTCTTATGTGCACGCAAGGGCAACCGCACCAGAGTGCTTTAGTCGATATTTACGTGCGGTCCTGAAAAATTTGCGCCGAAGGAATGTCGAGAGCGCGTAGAACACACGGCATGAGCGAGTTTGCGGATCTGCTAACCGGCGAGTTCACGGTGTGGGGCGTGACCGTGCAGAATTGGATGTTGCTCGCCACGATGGTCTTTATCATCTCGATCACGGTCGTGCGGAAGGCATTGTAGGGCCGTCTGGCCGCCGCATGACCTCATTCCTTGCGCCCGAACCTATTCAAAATCCCTTCGAATCCGATGGAACCTAGCCCCGCGCATATTCGTCGCGGATGTGATCTACAGCACAGATTTGGAATTACCTTCCGGCCCATATTGCCGTCCGAAAACTGATGCGTGCCGGAGAGTCAAACCATGCGGATGCCAGTTCTGTCTTATTTCCTGATCGTCGGGACCGCCCTCTTCGGCGTGTTGACCCTGGTCAGCAACCGGATCGAGCCAAAGCCGCTCCCGGTGACGCAAACGACAGGCCTGCCCCCACCTTATAAGGCTCCGTCGGAGATTAACGCCGGGCCGAATGCGGTGAATTTCGCAGCCGAAAGTCGGTACTCCAACCCTGTGCGCTAATCCTCAGCCGCGGCTTCCAACTTCCAAAGTCACAATCCGCGCCAGCAATGTTGCAGGATAAAGTTGCCCGCAAATCGCTTCGAGGTTGCACAAACTGCGAGCGATCGGATGGACTGGCACGATGTCCCCGTAACCGACCGTGGTCAGTGTCACGAAGCTGAAATAGACGGCACTGCTCGCAAACGTGGCGTTGTCTTCAAGCACAAGTCCCGAGAAGGCCTTCGGAATCAGAAGGCCGACAAAAACGAATAGCGCCACAAATGCCAGGGCAATCAAGAGGTAGAGCAGCACGGCACCAACGATGCGGTGATAACTGATTGCACCCGGTGCAAATACTGCGCGCCCCACGACCGTACCAAGGGTGATCGACAAGATCAGCCAGGCGACCGCGACAAGGTGAAGGTCGTATGGCGTGGGCATCCCACGCAAACGCATGATGATGACGAAGGAATTCATTAAAATCGCAATCAACAACGCAATAACTGCAGTCGAACTGCCAGATAGAATTAAGACGCCACTCATCATGGCCAATGCTGCGAAAATACCGAACGCCTCGAAAACGACAATTCCGACGGCTTGCAATGGTGCAACAACGAACATCACAAACAGCAGCAGAGCGGTCAGCACCGTCAACATTGGATCGCTATATCGTTCGCGAAGCGCACCCAGTAAATTTCCCTGTCCGATGTTCATCGTAAACTCCCCTACACAAGCTCATGTGCTTACCTTACCAAGGTCGCCTGTTCTCAGAAGCTTTGGAGTTACGAAGCGCTCCAGACGGCCGGATTCGCGACGCAACGCGTGCCAATCGTCGAAGGGAAAATCGACAATAACCACACCGGCAGTGGGCAGATTTTCCTCCAGTCGCGCTCGCGCTTTGGCATTGCCCGAGGCAACAAGCATCAAGGCCAACTCGTGCAGACCGGGGTTATGAGCGATGACAAGAAGGCTTTGAACCTTGGCGGGCGTCTCTTTGACAATGGCGAGAATGGCCTCAGGCGTCGCGTCGTATAATTGCTCGGACGTCGCCGCATGAACTGGCACGCCAAATTCACGTGCGCTGAATTTCCAAGTTTCCTGCGTGCGGACGGCCGGCGACACCAGCACCAGATCCGGAACGAACCCATCGGCCGCCAGATGCGCACCGATTGTTATGGAATCCTTCCGTCCTCGTTCGACCAATGCACGCAGGCGGTCTTCGCTGCCACCGCGCCCCGACGGGGCGGCTTTCGCATGTCGAAATAATATCAGACGACGCACGGTCGGTTCACCGTTTGCGAAAGTGCGTCACACGATGTCCATGGCAATTCGAGCACCTTCCGCATGCGGTAGCATCGCGCGCAGATCCAGTTCAAGTTTTCGCATATCGAGCTCTGCTGGAATGTGCAGAAAGAACTCGAGCTGCTGTTTTCCTTTGTAAATTGCGGAATTCTGCAACCTGCAGCCGCGCGATACCAACATTGACTGAACAGTGCTGAAGGCCTGCTCCAGGTCCGCATCGTCGTCGTCGAGACGAATGCGAATACGGCATGCGAGGCGAGACTCAAGCAAGAAGATCAGAATCCAGCTGAATATGGTGACGAACACCGCCATGACCCACGATCCCATCCCGCAGGCGAGTCCAACGATGACTACGATAATGGCTTTTACCGTGAGCTTCGGATTGTCCAGTACGGTGCGGAAGCGAAGCAGCGCACCAATGCCGAAGATGACAAAGGCAAGCGTCTGGCTGGTCCCGCTCAGTTCCGCGACGACTGCGCCGACCATCCCGAGCAGGATGAGTGTCTTACGCTCCTCGAGATCGGAAAGAGAGGCGAGACGCGTGGAGCGAGGATGCCATGCGACGATCCACGAGCAGGCTATCGCCAGGGTCAAACTGAGAAACAGCCGCAGCATGAATTCAGGATGCAGAAATTGTCCCAAACTGTGCGCTATGGATCGCCAGGAATCCCCATGCGGATCTATGCCACCGTCAATAAATGTTCTGCCTCCCTTGAACATTTCTTCAGCGGGATTGGCGGCATGCGCTACCGGCGGCATCAGCCAAACGAGACCGAAAATGGCCACCACAACGAAGGACTCAAAAGATCGTCTGACGTGGAATTTTGCATGAGACAGATACGACATGATGTTCTCCAACTCTCACCACTCGCCGAATTGAGCTGAATGAGTCCCGCCTTCTCGAACGGCACGAGCAAGTGTCAGTTTCGGCACAATCGCGCCTGACACCGGCAACGAACCGATACGTTTGCTTTCAAACAACCGGCCATTTTCATCGTAACGCAACTGAATCACCCAGTCGAATACCTCATCCGGCCACCTTCCGTTTGGAAGGAGCGTCTTTGGATCGGCACCCAGCGCCTGAAGAAGCCGCCGAATTTTTCCGTGGTGCCATGAGACGAGAATGTTCGAGTCCGGCGGAAGTTTTTTGATCTCGTCGGCCAATTCCAGGAACTGTTTGTTTTTAAAGCGGCTGTCGATGGCAATGCCGAATTCTTTGGCGGTCGGCTCGATTGTCAGTCGCGGACGATGGCTGTTGCGCGAGTCCCGCGTAGCGAAAATGTAGTTCAATTTCAGTTGTTTTCCGTCAGTCGTGAAGTTCTTGAAATAATTTGCATAGCCGTCGGCGCGCGTGACGCCCATTGACGATAACCCCTTGCCGCTGTCCGCATCTTCCGCGTGGCGGATGATCAGAATGACAGCGTTCTTTGGACCGGTCGAAAACTCGTCGCCAACCGGCTGTGCAAGGACTGCAACTGAAGATGCCAGCGACAGAAACGCGCAAAATGCCAGTTCAGTTTTCATGGCACATAGATGCATGAGAGGGAGCATCGATGATGCTCCCTCTCGCGCTTTCATATTTTATCGATGCGCCCGTCAAGGCAACGCAATCAGTTCGAGACCGGCAACGCCGAGCGAAACGTTCAGGCCGACGGTGCCTTGCAATGAAAGCGGCTGCAGCGCCACGCTCCTGGCCGAACCGCCGAGCAGCACGTTGGCACCGGCGCCGACGCCGATCGTCGCTTCACCACTGGCGCCAACATAGGTCCCGGCGAGCCCGCCGAAGCCTGGCCCGATCGTGGATGAGAACACGGCCCAGCCCAGCACCCCGCCCGCCGTCGCGCCAAGATCGATGCCCAGATTGGTCATCGTGCCCGCGTATCGTTGAACCGGGAAACTTGGCTGGTTCGGCGTGAACACGCAGGTCATTTTCTGCTGGGACATGACAATCAATCCGATCGACGGCGCGAGCTGACAGCTCAGTCCTCCAACCTGAGTCCATGGACCTGGGGGAGACTGCGCCTGGCTGCCTGCCGAAACCAACAGTGCCGAGGCGAGTGTTGTCGCAACGATCAAAAATCTGCGCATCTTTTTTTCCTCAGTAGCAGGGTGGATATGGGTAGTAGCCGCAGGCGGGCGGCCGGTAATAAGGCGCGTAATACGCGCCAGCGGCGGCGCCCGCAGCGGCAGCTGCGCCGGCGTAATAGGCACCGCGGTATGCCGTACGCCGCGCAACTCCGGCGTATGAGAGCGGGGTCAACGGCCGACCGATGATATCGATGAATACTGACGCAGCGCCGTCGGCGCCTTTAAGGTCGCCTTCCAGCACGTCGACATCGAACGTCAGCTGATCGCCTTCGAGCTTCGGATTTTTCAGAACAACAACGGCATCCTTCACACCCGACCCGTCCTTGGTGAACCCGGAAACAGTCGCGTTGGGCGGATCCTTGGCGAAGTTGTCGGTGCCTTTCGTCCAGTCGTCGATAACATTTGCAGTAAGATCGTGGCCGGCAGCGCGCACTGGTCGGTCAGCGAAAATAATCGAATTCGGAGCAACACCGACCAAAACAAGTTTTCCGTCGCGAAGCGCCACACCCTTTGAATTCATCACAATCAGCGAGGGAACGACCTCAGGCTTTGCCTGGCCGATTGTCTTCTGCAACGGCACATGAGGTGGGGTACTTGTCGTCTGAGCGAATGCCAAGGATGCTGAGCCGATGGCGCCGGCGATAGCGAAGATGACGGCAGACTTGGTGACTCCAAAGCACAAGTTCACGACAACCTCCTTTTCAGGGACTATTGGTCAAGCCACGCCGTGAAGGCGGGCTTTTGGCATGGCGATGAAAGCTGCAGATCGCACGCGTTCGGGACCGGCCCAGCGGTCGCTCGATCCGATTTCCTGCATGCTGGCCGCCCCCTGCGGCATGTGCGTTTCTTGTTTTCGTGAGAAATTTTGACCTTCGTTTCACCACGGCGATATTGGCCCTAGGGCCAATAACTGGCGCGGAATAAAGACGAAATAAACACGTTGCGGTAGCAGGAAACCCGGCATACGGGCTTGCCGCGCAACAGACCACGGAGGAACGTGATGCTGAAAGAGCTAATCACAGCAGATCAGCTTTCGCTGGTCATTTCGCAGGCCGCTGCCCCCGCATTTCTACTGGGAGCAGTGGCGTCCTTCCTGTCAGTCCTCGTCACGCATATGAGCCGCATCGTCGACCGGTCGCGCACGATCAGCGCCATCGCGGACGACGATCCAAAAAAGAGCGGGCTGAAAACTCAGCTACCCGAACTGCGGTTGCGTGCGGTCCTGGTGATCCGGGCAATTTATTGGGCGGTCGGCAGCGGGATCACAACCTGCCTTCTCATGATCGTTGCCTTTGCTTCAGCCTATATCGGCGCGCGACATGAGCCGGCCGCTGCGGTGCTATTCACGCTGTCGCTCTGCCTGTTTACGGCTTCACTGGTCTCTTTTGCCCGCGAGGTCAGAATCGCCTTGAATCAGAACGAGCTTGGTTCTGATTGAGAACAAAGTAAGTGACACATCGGACAGGAGATCGCGATGACAATGTTCGACCTACAGAAACGGGTCGCGTTCGTAACCGGCGGAAACGGAGGCATCGGACTTGGCATGGCCAAGGGGTTGGCTTCGGCCGGCGCTTCGGTCGTGATCGCAGGTCGCAACAAGACCAAAGCTCAATCCGCCCTGTCGGAACTGCGCGCGCTCGGCACAAAGGCGGAATTTATTGATCTCGATGTCCTCGACGAGCAATCCTGTCGTGACGCTGTTCAGCGCACCGCCGACCGGTTCGGACGGCTCGACATCCTCGTCAACAACGCGGGAACGACCGTCCGCAAACAGCCACAAGATCTGACGGCGCAGGATTGGCGTCTGGTGATGGATACGAACCTGACGAGTGCGTTCCTATGCTCGCAGGCCGCCTATCCGCACATGGTGCGCGCCGGCGGCGGCAAGATCATCAACATCGGATCGATGATGACGATCTTCGCATCATCGTATGCGGCACCTTACGCGGCGAGCAAAGGTGGCATCGTACAACTGGCGCGCTCGATGGCGGTGGCATGGGCAAAGGACAACATCCAGGTCAACGCAATCCTGCCCGGATGGATCGACACCGACCTCACCCAAAAAGCACGCGAGCAGGTCCAAGGCCTTAACGAAAGAGTCCTTGTCCGCACTCCGGCGCAACGTTGGGGCGCACCTGACGATTTTGCCGGCATCGCCGTTTTTCTCGCGTCATCCGCCTCGAATTTCGTCACCGGCGCCGCCATTCCGGTCGACGGTGGATATTCGGTGCAGGCGTAGGGGTCTCTGCTCGCCAGCTCGATCAGACCGGCTTGTCGCCGATGATCGTGCACCGGCGCATCACGCGGATCTCGTTTGCCTCGTCGAATCCGGTGGCGCGATGCAGCGTGCAGCGATTGTCCCACACGAGACATTGCCGCGGCGCCCAGTGGTGCGTGTAGGCGCGTCCGTGCGGTGTGACCATCTCGTTCAGCTCTTCGATCAGCGCCCGGCCTTCCGCGTAATCCATGCCTTCGATCGACTCGGCATGATCGCCGAGAAAGATCGCCTTACGTCCGGTCTGCGGATGCGTGCGCACAATCGGATGCGCGACCGGCGGCACCTTGGCCTTTTGTTCCGCTGTCAACGGATCCTCACCGTGGCGGCGCGTGCGCGAGAAATCGAAATTGTGGATGGCGCGACGCCCGTCGATCTTTGCTTTTATCGCTGCAGGCAATAGGTCGTAGGCGGAATACATGTCGGCGAATTCGGTTTCGCCGCCGCTTGCGGGCACGATCTCCGAATACATCATTGTCGCCTGCCCGGTGCGTTCCTTCCAAGAGCCGTCGGTGTGCCAATAGAGGGTGCCGCGATCCGGATGCTTGCCGCTCGGCTTTCCATCCTTGTCGAGATTGGACAGCATGTAGATCTCGGGATGCTCCTTGTAACCGTGATACTGGCTGAGCACGTGCACCTGCACCTCGCCGAAATTGCGTGCAAAGGCGACCTGGGTCGCCGGCGGCAAATCGACGTCACGGAAAAGGATCAGCTCGTACGCCAGGAACGCTTCGTACACCTTGGCGAAAAGCGCCGGCGAGACCGCTTCCGCCAGCGTGATGCCGGTGATCTCGCAACCGAGCACCGGATGCAGCGGCTTGACCTTGAACGGCCAGTCGCGCTCGGAACGTTGCGACGTTAACTGTGTCTGGACTTGTGCCTGGGCCATGACCATCGTACCGCGAGTTCGGCATCGCGCAGGTTATAATAGCGCGAGCGGTTCCTTTGGGTATCCCAGTATAGCTGGCGGGCGCTGCGCTGAAAATAAAGTTCCACGCGAGCGGAAAAGTGGCACGACCGAGGAAACCGGTTCGCCTGCTCGGCGGTTATGAGCGATGGGAAATTCCATGCAGATTCGAATCCGCTCCGCCCCCGGCGCGGAGAAAGGAGCATGAAATGGCTAACGCCCTGGCACACATGACAAGCCCGGACACCTGGAAAGGCTGGAAAAGCTGGAAGAAATCGCCCTACCAAGGTGTCGTGAAGCGCGATTGGGTTCCAACCGGACGTATCGATTTCGCGACCAATCTAAACGGCAATGGTGACGCCGAGCAGCCAAGCGAATTCAAGCTGCTCGTCGAAGAGCGCAGGATCGTCGAAAGCATCGCCGGCAATGAAAATCTGGAAATCCAATGGAGGCTGGCGACATTGAAGGAAGCAAAGGCCGTCGTCACGCAATACCATAAATATCTCGCGGAAAACTCGTTGATCAAAACGGTCTTCGACGAAAACACGATCCTGCCTCCGCCGAAGCGCGTTCAGTCAAAACCCGCGGAAACGCACGAGTCCGCGCGCTCATCAGAGTCAACTCGTTCGACTAATTGAAAGTGCGCAGCAGCTGGTCGGTGATGGGCTTGAGCAAATAGCTCATCATCGTGCGGCTTCCGGTCTGCAGGAAAACCTCGACCGGCATTCCGGAGACAAGCTCGAGGCCGCCGAGCCGCCGGCGCTCGCTGGGCGGAAGCGTCACGCGCACCGTGTAGTAAGTTGCGGCGTTCGGATTTTTCTGCCGGTCGTGATTGAGATCGGCAGATACATAGGACACGACCCCTTCGAGCTGCGGCGTCGTGCGCTGATTGAACGCGGAAAACCGGATATAGGCGCGCTGCCCGTTGCGAACGTGATCGACCTCCTGAGGGGGAAGCCGAGCTTCGATCTGCAGCTCATCCGATTCCGGCACGATTTCCATCACAACCTCGCCGGGCGTGATCACCCCACCGATGGTGTGAATTGAAAGTTGATGAACTATTCCGTTCGTCGGCGCCCGCAGCTCAACTCGCTTGAGCAGATCCTGTGCGGCTGTCGACTTCTCGATCAGTTCGGCTTCCTTGTCCTGAGCTTCGCGCAGGTCTTTCATCACCTCGTTGCGAAAATCATGGTCGACTTTGACGACCTGGAGCTCAGCCTCGCTGATCTTCGACTTTGCCTCGGCAATCCCCGCCACCACCTGGCCGCGCTCGCCGTCAAGACGCGCGGCCTCGCGTTGCAGGGATGTCTTTCGCGTCAGGGGCACAAGGCCTTTCTGGAAAAGACTGTCCACGCCTTCGAGTTCACCGGAGATCAGCTCGTGCTGGGCCGCTTTCGACTTGACCTGAGCGTCAAGACCCGAAATTTGTTCGCCAAGCTGGCTGATATGGCTGTTCAAGAGCTCCTTGGAATTGCGTCGCGCCGCCGTCCGGCTATTGAACAGGGAAATTTCCGACGCCCACAGCCGCCTGAGATCGCCGTCATCCGAGCGGCGGGCCATTTCGTGCGGCATCTGTGGTTGATCCAGTCCGTCGCGCTCCGCCATCAGACGCGCCAGCCGCACACGTGTCTGATCGAGCTGTTGCGTCAGAACCTGGGCATTGGCCCGCAACTGCGTTTCGTCGAGGCGAAGAAGCGGATCGCCGGCATGCACATGCATTCCATCGCGAACCGGAATGCTCGCCACAACGCCGCCCGCTGGGTGCTGAATTTTCTTGACGTCCGATTCCACCACCAGCGTGCCGGGCACGATGACTGCGCCGGAAAGCGGCACAAGGCATGCCCAGCCGCCGACAACGCCCACACCGATAATCAACACGCGAAGACCAATCTTGAGCTCACCCTCAAAGGCGCGCGTCAGCCTTTTTGTGAGCGTTGCTTCAGGTCCGTCCAGTGCGAGGGCCGGCGCCCGGCCGACCAGGAATGCGTAGCCTGCGCGCAGGCGCTCCCATGTGAGCTGCGACCGGACAAGACCCTGTCCCGCCACCAAAGCTGACCGTACCGGATCTTTACGTTCGACCGGCGCCGGAGCTGCAATGCGATCCTGCTTGGTAATCCGCTTCAGCTCGGGGGGCTGATGAATGCGCGGCTGGAGTGCGTGTTCGCTTGCCGGATGGACCAGTACTTTTGCGTCCTGGTGCGTCGGTTGCTTTGCCGGCGGATCGCCGTGCGGCCGTAGCCGTGTTGCCGGTTTGCGCCGATTGAAGCCCAGCCTGTCGAGCAGCCGCTCGACCTTGCTGTCGGGTTGCTTCGCAGGTGGACGCCGCTGGCCGCGCGGACGTTTGGGCGGCCGATCCTCGCTTTGCAGGTCGATTGCATGAGTGAACCGCTGCTGATCGCGTTCCTCATCGAGAAATCTTTGCAAGCGCCGCAGCTCCCAAATCAGCGCGGCTTCCTGGTCGCCGATCGACACAGAATTGTCGGCATCGCGGGGGGTCTGGCCATGAGAAGAAACGTAGCTCATGGCACAACTCCCGCCGTCATACGGGAGACTCGATTGCGCGGGCTCGCAGCGGCTCCGCGAACCGCCGACCGCGCGACCCGCGCAAAAACGTCCTCGCGCGGCCCGAAAGCGATCGCCCTGCCGCCGTGTACGACCATGGCCATGTTCAATGCCGCCAAGGCATTCGGTCGGTGCGAGATGACGATGACGATACTCTGCTCGTTGCGCAGCGTTTCGATCGCACTGACGAGGGCATTCTCACCGTCAGCGTCAAGATTGGCGTTGGGTTCGTCGAGGACAATGAGGAACGGGCGGCCGAAGACGGCTCGCGCCAGACCGATCCGTTGTCGTTGTCCCGCCGACAATGCAGTGCCGCGTTCCCCGAGCCGGGTGTCATAGCCGTCGGGCAGGCGCAGGATCATATCGTGCGCACCGGCCACCCGTGCCGCTTCCAGAATTGCCTCTGACGTTGCTTCTTCGTCGAACCGAGCGATGTTTGTCGCGACAGTCCCGTCGAACAACGACACGTCCTGAGGCAAATAGCCGACGTAGCGCCCGAGATCGTCAAAATGCCATCGATCGATTGGCGCGCCATCGAGCCGCACGGCGCCTGCGGCGGCCGGCCAGACACCCACGAGCGCCTTGGCGAGAGATGTTTTTCCCGCTGCACTGGCACCGAGCAATGCGAGCCCATTCCCTGCTCTGAGCTCAAACGATACCTGGGAAATGGCAGTCTTTTGCGTTCCCGGCACAATGACGCTGAGGTCTTCGACCTTCAGGCTGCGATGAGGGCGCTGCAGAACGACTGCCGGCGCGGTCGGTGGTGCCGTCACCTTGAGGATGGCACGCAGCCGGCCAATCCCCTCGCGCGCGGCTACGAGTTGCTTCCAGTTCGACAGTGCCACCTCGACCGGTGCAAGAGCGCGGCCCATAACGACGGCGGATGCGATCATGATGCCGCCCGACGCCTGCTCCATCACAACCAGATAGGCGCCAACGCCGAGCACGGCGGATTGCAGAATGAAGCGCATGACCTTGGCCGCGGCGCCCAGATTGGCGTGGACGTCGGCCAACCGTGTGTTGTGATGGATGTGGTGCTCATTTGCAGTCGACCATCGCTCTGCGAGGCGGCCGGTCATGCCGAGTGCGCGGATAACATCTGCGTTCTGACGCAGCGCGTCCGATAGCACCTGTCGTTGCGCATTGCCCTCGGTCGATACTTTTGTGGCGCCCCTCGCCTGCCACTCTGTCACGAGCGTCATCGCAATGATTGCTCCCGCCCCGCAGGTCGCTACGACACCGATCGCCGGATGAAAGAGAAACAATGGAATCAAAAACAACGGTATCCACGGCATGTCGAGAAATGCCGTGGGGCCCGAGCCCGAAAGGAACGCGCGCACCTGGTCGAGATCGCGCAGCGGCTGCTGCGCGAGAATTGGCTTTGTTCCCCGCAGCGGAAGCGAAACCAGCGCGAAGTAGATCTGCGGCTGCAACTCGGCATCGAACAGCGCACCGATGCGTGCCAGCATGCGGCCCCGCAGCGCATCGAAGTAGCCCTGCAGCAAATAGGCTATCAGGATGATCGCCGACAGCCCGAGCAACGTTGAAATGTTGCGGCTCGGGATGACGCGATCATAGACCTGCAGCATGTAGATCGAACCGGAAAGCGTCAGCAGGTTCACTACGCCGCTGAATACAGCCACGCCCGCCAAACGTCGTGCGCTTGCGCGCAACTGAACGGCAACCGGGTCGTCCCCTTCGAGAGACCGCATTCTGCCCCACCGATCCTTTCCGGTTCACGTCGTGGCGCCAGTCATCCTGACGTTCGATAAGCCTCCAGTTCAGCTGCCAGCCAATTCCGCCTCCCTTGCCCCGCTAGACAAGGAGATTGTTGAGCTCATGCGGGCTCATATGGTGTGGGTCGACACCTTGCAGCACCACTTTGTCGTCACCGACCGTGACAACGAGATTGCCGTGATCCCGCCGAACGTGAAGATCGTTCCCATACTTGCCAGTATTCTCGAATTGAAGCTTGTCGACGCCGAGCGTGAAGTCGGTAATCGTCGCGTTGACCCGACCTTGTCCGATGACGAATGTGTCGGCCCCTTCACCGCCGGTCATTGTCTGTTTTCCGGCGGCCGCAACCAACGTGTCATTTAAATTCCCGCCGGTCAGGGTATCCTTGCCCGCCGATCCGACCACAAGTTGCGCCATTCCGTCGGCAGCCTCTGCTCCGGTCGGGTCTATTCCTCCCGCGGTGCCGCTGTGCCGCTCGGTGGCGACGAAAGCATCGCTCTGCATCGCACTCGTATCAGTGTCGCGCATGATCAAGTCCGACAGGGTCGTGCCCTTGATCTCATTGAGGGTCTGCTTGTCGAAACCCTGGTTCTCAAAATAGTACTGATCGCCGTCGCGCAGGGCAGTGAACTGATCGCCGATGATCCTGGCGAACGTTGATCCGATGACGCCTCCTGCGACATGATCCTCCGCCAATCCACCCGTCCACAGATCGATGGCATCGACGGACCCATAGGCTTTCTCGAGCGCCGCTGCCGTCGCCGGATCAGAGGTGATCTGATCGAAGCTGGTATATGGCGTTAGCTTTAGCGCCTCGCGGGTCTGGTTCAGTGTGCCCAGCCCAAGATCATGGCCGCGCTGGATATTGATAGCCGCCAGATCGACACCGTCCGGAGGATCGACCAGCAAGTTCCGCAAGCCATCGACAAGCTGGGTGTCCAGCGGATTCGCCAGATCGCCCGACAGGTGCCGAAGTAAACCATCTGCGCCCGTAGCAGCAAAAGCAGCCGGATTTTCAAAAAACGTTTCCGCCAGCGTCTGCTCCGACGTGAAGGCACCTATATTGCTGATTGCACTGATTTCGTCGGAAACGATGGAGTGACCAAAGCGATAGGCGGCGCCCTCAAACTCTTCGGTGATCCGCGCGTCAACCGTAGGATCATAGCCGTGGTACGGATCAATCGCGCCCTTGCCCAACAGATGCGGCAGGAACTCGGTATAGGTGATGTTGACCATCTCACCCGTGGTGATGGCTTTGGCCATCTCATACAACTTGTCGCCGCTCCAGTTCGGATGTTCCTTGTGCAGTTGATCGACCTGATAATTGTGCTCGCGCACAAACAAAGTCTGCAAGGCCGTCAGGTCGGGGTTCTCCTGCGCCCGTACGTCGCCCGCCATAAACATTCCGGATTGCGGATCAATCGGCAGGTTGTCACCTGCCGACGTTTTCATGTGGCCGTCGGCAGTCCGTAGGCTCGCCGCGGTGGCGGCGTCGGATCCGTATACCTGTGAACCATCGAGCCAACCCGTGATCGTGTTGATTGCGGTCGCCGGATGTCCAGGAACACCCGTCGCGGGATCGATGGCTACGCGCGTCAAGGGAATGGTGCTGCCTGGCGGCAGAAACTGATCATTAGCGGGGACCGTGATCGAGATATCCGTCGTTGTGCCGCCTTTTTCCAGATCCAGATCGTGATCGACGAACTGGCCCCACGCATACATCATGCCTGATAGCGCGACGCCGTTGTCGTCGACCAAATGCGGGCCGCCCTCACCGGTATTCGCCTGCGCCACAACAATGTTGCTGATATCGCGGGGGTTCGGCCCCGATGTCATTGCACTGACCCCATCGGCGAAATTCGCCGGACCCACCCGAGCAAAGTCGGTGCCGGTCTGGTTCATGGTGGGATCTGCAAGATTATTGTTGGAGCCGTCGATGGTCCGAAAATGAACCGCGTTTTGCGGGGAACTCGGAGGCTGGGAATGCCCATTCCCATGATGACCAAAAAATGATTGCAGGCTATCGAGGTCGCTCTGATTGATGCCGTCAAAAATATTGAAATGTCCGAGCGTGGATTTGTTCATGATGCCGCCCCTTATTTTGGTGTTTATTTCGAGCTGCAAAAAATATCTTTTCCGAAAATGGTCTTTCGATGTGAGCAAAGTGATCTTTCAATGACTCTCCCGGCGCCACCAAGGTTCGATGACACCTTCATGCTGGCGCGAGATACCGTTGCGAGGAACTCTCGCCAAGAAAAACTCAAATTTCAGAATTTTTTTGCGCGAGATGAAATTGTGGCGACGATCGCGCGCACTTCTACTGCGCGATCAGCGCGGCAAACTCGATCGCTGCGGACATCACGGGTGAAGAGATCGCGATGCCAAGCGCTACGAGATAGAAGATGAGCCAGACGGCCGCAATTCCGGAGTTTGCAGCGATCGCATTCTCCGCGCTGTACCGGCGCGAAATATTTTGGTCGGTGGCAATTTGAGAAGGCATGGTTGGTCCCCTATCGACAGAACCAACTGCTTACGGATGGAAAATGACTTGCGGATGTAAAATCTGCAACCAGCGGACGTAAAACGCTCTCCGCTGGTCAGAGGATGACGGGCACGCAACAGTCGATCAGCGGCAGCACGATGCGCATCATAAGATGCGGCCAGTTTTATTGCGTTGCAGCGACCGCGTGCATCAGTGCAGACATCGCGGCCTCGCGCGTGATGGCGTATCCACGCTCGGTCGGCTTGATGGGCTTGAGCTTGATGATCGTCCAGAACCAAGGCGTTGTTGTTGGAGCCACGGTCGATCGGAAAATGCGCCCGATCACTGGCCCCTCAATATGCCCGCGCCGGACGTCATAGTCGTCTTTGTCCCAGTGATTCGACCCACGGCTTTTGCGGGCGGCTACTAGAACGAGTTCCCGTTCGTTACTCATGGTCGGTCTGAGAAAGTACGGGGTCGCCAGTGGTGAGCGACGACGACCCCGCAAACTATCGAGCGCAGTACGCAAAACCAGGCGCCCGATATCCTGGAGTACTTGCTGGCGAATTTTTGCGTTCGATTAGTGCAGTCGGACCGAACTTGTCTTGTTGTTTAGCGACAAGATTTTGGTGATTCGTGCCAATACTTGCGTGTCAATGATTCGTTGCACGAACAAAAATACAAATACTTCGCCGATGCGTGTAATATTACCCCGGCATTTGAAAGCGACTCAGTCATAGGGGTGTCGGCGATGACGTGGGCTCCACCTACGTGATGATACACGCAGACGAATGAGCCGAATTGTCCGGCAGACCGATGCGGCTCAACCCCAATCCACGTCATCGCCACCAGCGCGCAAGAGGACTAAGCACGGCCAGCACGGAGAGTTGATGTCGGCTTCATCTACTCCGGTAACTGAGCGTCAGCGATCGTCCCGTCAGCAGCGGAAGTCCCGCGAGCGCAGCCGGTCGTCGAAACGCGCCACCACAACGCCTCCGCGCAGGCCGCTCTTCCGGCATGTCCTGATCGCCGCCGGCCTTTGGTTGGTCACGACGGCCGCCTACTATTTCACGTTTCAGCGCGACATCGTCACGCGCCTCATGGATGACCAAACCGAACTGCAACTCAACTACGAAGACCGTATCGCCGAGTTGCGGTCACGGCTCGACCGCGTCATGAGTCAAAAGCTTCTCGATCAGCAGCAGGTCGAACAACGCGTGAACGCGCTGCTCCAATGGCAGGCGCGCATCTCACGGTCTCTCGACAAGGCCGAACAAAATCAGACGGCGACGCTGTCCGATCTCGCGGAGCGCATCAACCTGCGCACGCGCCGGATGCAGACCATACTTGCCGACCTCGGGGTTAAAGGGAGCCGCGCGACTGGCACCGGAGCAACTGGCGGACCGTTCGTTCCGGTCAAGCCGGGACAAACGGAAACGAGCGCCTTTGAAACCCAACTCAATCGCATCAATGCCGGCAGCGCGCAGATCGATCGCATCGAGCAAACAATTCTGACAGTTCCGTTGGGTAACCCGGTGATCGGCGAAGCCGATATGACGTCACCCTTCGGCATGCGCAAACATCCGATCTTCAAACGTCTGGCGATCCACACCGGCGTAGACCTGCGCGGCGATACCGGTGAGCCAGTACGTGCAACGGCCACGGGCAAGGTCACGATTGCCGGCAGACAGCGTGGCTACGGCAACATGGTCGAGATCAGTCACGGCAACGGACTCGCGACCCGGTTCGGTCACCTGTCCGAAATCAGCGTGAAACTCGGGCAGGTCGTTCGGATCGGTGAGATCATCGGCAGTATCGGATCGACCGGCCTATCGACGGGGCCGCATCTGCACTACGAGACGCGCGTCAACGGCCAGCCGGTCGATCCGCAGAAATTCCTGCGCGCCGGATTAAGTCTGGGCGACGATTAGGCGCGCCTAGCGCACTCTCACCCGCTGCTCGACCACCGGCGCCATAAACACCGGCCTGGCGACGCCGTCCGGACCGATCGCGACATGCGAGCAGTCGCCGTAACGGTTGATCTTCATGTTCTGGTCGTACGCGTTGAACGAATAGTAGTAGTGGCAGGTGCCATCGTCATACTCCACGTTGGTCCAGCTGCCGCTCGTCTCACGATAAATGTAAGGTTGACGCCAATCCGCCGCCGTTGCGGCAGAAATGAGCACTGTCGTCAGCAAGCAGCCAACCGAAAGCGCGAAATATTTGCGCATGTTCACCTCCATCAGTGGGTTCGGAGGCAAAACGTCTGTCGCAAAGCATCGTTCCGAGCAGGAACTCGCGCGGTTCCCACAGCCATCGCGCGTCAATCGCGAATAGTTCTCTAGTGAATGCTGAGATTGTCGTGCGGATATTCGACGACCCGATTCCACGGCGGGCGATACCCGGTGGTCGCATTGTCCTTGCGTTTACTCTCTACGCTCTTCGCAGGCTTTGCTTCGACGGGTTTCGCGGCCGTCGGCTGCGGTTGGTCATACTCGGCGGCAAAATTGACCGTGGTGACTTCAGGCAAGGGCTGCTGCGGCCTTTGCGGCGTGAAGGATTTCGGGATGCCAACGGTTTGCGATGTCTTCAATCCTGGACCCTCAGATGCTCCTTTGTCGCCTGCCCAATACAGCAGTCCAAGCAGCACCGATCCGACGACCACGAAATAACGCAGGATTGGCATACGCATCGGCACCCTCCTCATCTGAGCGCGCGGAGTATGGGTGCACGGCGCCCAACGACCCTATTGTACGTGCGGCGTTGCACACCTACGAAAGGGTCCTGGTCCCTATACGAAGGTAGCGACTTATGGGTCGGTGGGATCGTAATTACGGGCCTGCCGACAGATAGAGTTGGGCCCGGCAAGGGAGGAACGCTGTTCTGCCGCTGAACAAGGCGGAAGCGCTCACTGCACGCGGCTGCGGTCACTCCGACCTGCGCGTGACCGTAGTCTGAATTGCACCAGCGTCCACCCTCAAACAGGCCGTGCGTGGTCGCAATACGACCAAGAGCGACCCGCGCCGGCAGATTGCAACGCGGATCGACCACGCCGCGCCGGCGCTGGCACACGTCCAAGGCCTTCCCGCACGGATGTTCGCTCGCGGGCGAGCAACGTCCTGGCCGAATGCCGTTCATGAACAGCACGCGCGCGCCATGATTGTTTTCCAGATCGTCTATGTAGGCCTGGAAGCGCGCAGCATATGCGACGCCGACGCGAGCACGTGCGCCGGTTTTGTGAGAAATGATGATTCCCTTATTGCCATTGGCATCAAGCGCGTGTGGTCGTTCCGACTGCGGCTGCGGCGGTCGTTGCGCCAGCTGTATCTGTTGAGTCTGCTCTCGCTTCTGCGGCTCCTGCTGCGCTTGCTGGGGATCCTGAGATCGGTCCGCCTGCGGCGTTTCCTGCGATTGCTGTTCTGACGCCTGCTCTTGCTGCGATTTCGCGTCGGACTGCGAGGGACGCGGTTGCGGCAACGGCTGTACCGCGGCTGCCATCGACTTTTGAGCTTTCGGACGAATCCTATGAACCGACGGTGTCCCGTCGGCACTGGCTGTCTTGCAGTGACCATCATTGTCGCAAGTGGTGGCCGGCGAGACGAGTTGGCGTTGCTGCGGCGCGGCCTCGGCGTGAAATGCGATAAGCACACCGAGAGCGGCGAGTGCGGCGACCTTCATGTTTCTCCTCCTAGGCGAAACTCGGATAGGCGGATAGCACTCAGTCACACTCGTTACGTCGCACTCACACTGTTCTGCGTTAGCTGGCACGCGGCCGTATGCGGAAGCGGTTTTTCAGTCCGAATCAGCAACGTACATAGTGGCGGCGGTGATTCCTCCAATAATAGCACCATCCGGGTCTCGTGGCGTCAGCGATTATTGCCCCGGCTGCCGCACCAATCACACCGCCAGCAATTGCAGCGCCTGCCGTGCTTCCCGCCAGCCCGCCAATCAGCGCGCCGGTGCCACCGCCGATCAGGGCACCTCCCAGCACGCGGTCTTGCCGTCCATTTGCACATCCAGCGAGTGCCAATGCCATCGCAATTGCGACCAATGTTCTACGCATACCTTGACTCGCCACAAACAACTCATCACCACCGCGGACCTGACATAGGCCAGAAACCGAGGTGCCCGGAGGCAGAAAAATACCGAAAAGCCAGAGGCAAAGACGAACCTGGCCGGCGTGGCAAACCGGTCACACGACGTCGAGAACCTTTCGAAGGGAGCGTTGTGGGGAGCCGCTCAGAAGGTGGCGGTCGTTGCGGGGCCATTGAGTATTGCTCATTACGGCCCCGGACAAAAATACACAGCGGTGCACACCCATTGGGTGAAGGTGTTGGCCCTTTCAGTGCGGGCGGCGGATTCCAACGCGTCGTCGCAGACATCGAACTGCAGAACGTTTTCATCCGTCCGTTCGCGTCCGATTTCATCCATCGCTCGACCCTCTGTTCAGGGCGACGATCGAGGCGTCACGCGTTGCAATACCAGTAGCGACGCCGCCCTATTCCGCCCGTTCGCACATAGGTGCTGTACCGGGTCCGCAGAAGCTGTTGTTTCTTGGCGCTGTCGTATTCCTGTTTCGTGACGGCTTGGCATCCCTGGGCCGGAGGTTCTTGTGCGCTCTCCGACGCGCCAGGAAACGCGACCAGCATCAACGCCGCCGCGCAGATACAGGCTCCAACAACAGCGAAGAGATTTCCCCGTTTCATCCAATCGGCTCACCTTCCGGGCGGACAGCCCTCTGCATCCGGATATTTGCTTTCATCTCGCAAGACGCTTGTGACCTAGTTCACATACCGACCCGTATTTCTTAGCGCGACCGTGCGGGTCTCACCCGCATCGAGCGGCAAGACAACATTGAAAACCGTGCCACGTGAGACCCCTGGAGACGCCCAGAGACGTCCGTTGTGCGCCGCGATAATTGATCGGCAGATCGCAAGTCCCATTCCCATCCCGGTCGGCTTGGTGGTGAAGAATGCCTCGAAAATTTGCTCGCTGTCTTTGGCGTCGATCCCAGCGCCAGAATCTTCGACAGTGATCGTAACTTCATCAGCCTCAAGCTTTGATGCGATTGCCATGACACGACGATCTTCGGCGGTCGTGCTCATGGCTTCGGCGCCATTCACGATCAGATTGAGGAGTACTTCCCGCAACTGGACTGGATCGGCCGAGATTGGCGGCACATCGGCAGCCAAATTCGTGTTGAGTGCTATCTTCCGCGAACGCAACTCGCCGCGCGACAGATTGAGCACATCGTTCACGAGATCGTTGATGTCGACAGGAACTCTTTTGTTCGCATTCTTCTTGAACATCGCGCTTATGCTGGTGATCACCTCGTTTGCGCGATGCCCATCTTCTCCAATGCTTTTGAGGGCGGCGCGCGCCTCAGTCAGGTTGGGTTGGTCTTTTTCGAGCCAACGCATACCGGCGTGTGAATTGGCAACGACGGCCGCAAGAGGTTGCCTGATCTCGTGCGCTATGGAGGCGACCATTGCGCCCATGGTGGCAAGTCGCGAGACCCGGGCGATTTCGGCCTGACCCATAATTTCGCGATCACGCGCGACTGCAAGTTCGCCCAGCATTTCGTTGAATGCCCCACCGAGCCGGCCAATTTCGTCTCGACTCCCGTAGTCGAAACGCAAGTCGTAATTTTTGGTTTCACGGATCGTATTGGCAAGCTCGGCAAGCCGTTTGATCGGCACGATCATGTCCCGGTAGGTCAAGAAAGCCACAAGGAGCCCGAGCAGACCAAGACCTCCTATCAACAAGAGACTGAGCAGACGCTGACGGCGCAGATTGTCTATGCGCTGCATCAGCAGTTGATCGAGACGCTTCTGCGTGGTTTCCCAAGCGTCAAGTCCACCGTTAACTGCCGCGGCATATGTCGAGGCGGGCATCCTGGTCGCTCCCGCGCCGGCCTGCACGAAAGCGAGCAGTGCAGCAAGATACGCATTTGTGTTCGTGCCGAAACGGGCCGCAGCGGGCTCGACTGTCTGTTTCAGTTCAGCATCCGGATTTCCGCGCTGCGCGATACGCAGATCGTTCCCGATCGCGTCCGTGTTTGCGCGCAGCAGCGTGTCGAGCGCGATGAGACGCGCTTTACGGTCAACGGGATCGCCTGCAGCCGTTTGCGTTTTCGTCAGGAGTTGGGCCTGACCTATCTCCTCGAGCGCTGCCGGCAGGCGTATCACCACGGTGTTCTGTACGTGATATGTGTCCAATACCGGATCGAGCGTCAGTTTTGAATCGTCGCCGATGCGTGCAGCAAGCTCCCGCAAACTCTTCAGCGCGGAAAGATAGGCCTCGTCAGCAGCGCCACCAGCGGCGCTGCCGGCTTGCAGGTCGCGCAGCGACGCTGCGAGTGCCTGCACAACATTGTCTATTTGCAGCATTCCGGTGTCTTTGTCGGCGCGTGATAGCGACGCCACGACATCCGTCGGTAACGAGATTTGACGGCCGGCCGAATTCGCATCGGACTGAGTTTCGAGGACCGCCCGATAGATCGGGCGGAGCATGGCCAGGTACTTGCTGCCGACGAGTTCGCTGTGCGCGAAGCTTATCGCTATCTGTTTTTCGGCGAGAAGAGCATAGGTCGCGACGCTCGTGAGCGCTAAGGACACGCCGCACAAAATCAGAAACTTTGTTCCCGCACGCAGGTCCTTGAACATGGGCGGCCCCGGAAATCGTCCGTCCTAATGCAGTCTAGCGAGCAATGAGCCTTGGTCATACCAAAAGGGCCCGCCACAATACCATGCGTCGGACAAATTGGCGCAACTGCACAAAATACCGCCCGCCGGGCGCCCGCTTCCGGGCTGCCCAAGCGGGCTCTTTGGTCTTTGCAATGCAACCCAATCGATCAGCTGGCAGCATTCTTTATTGCGGTCGGCAGCGACTGCGATTTGTGTTTCTTGCAATAAGCGGCGACCTTCGCCGAATTCCGCTGCAGACGATTCATATCGAGCACATTGCTGTTCTGCGCTGCATTGTAATAGCCGCTCAACCAGAACCGCACGAACTCCTTGCTGGTCGGATCGTATCCAAGCCAGTCACCGCAGGTGATCTGGTTCATATCCAGGTTGACCTGAGCGGACACCGGCATCGCGGCGGCACCGATAAGAATCGCGGATGCTAAACAAATGATACGTTTCATGGTGATTCTCCCAAACCTTACTGGCCCGTCGCGTTTTTCAGACCGGACATGACGGTCTCTTGCGGATGGTATTGGCACCACGCTTTGACGTTCGCGATATTCTTCTGATGCGCGACGAGATCGATCGTCGTCTTGCCGAGCTGATAACTGAACCATCCGCTCATCCACGACGAGAAGTCTCTCGATTGGGACGGTGTCATCGCGAGATATTGCTCACAGCGGATGTTGGCCATTGCGATAGTCAACTGCGCGTTGGCGGCGACCGGAACGATCCAGGCGGCCAGTGCCAGGCCCATTAATCGGAATCTCATGTTGGTCGTGCTCCTGATGCTGAAATAGCGGGATGAGGTCCCACAACAGCTTCACAGGAAACCGCCTTAGGTTCGATTGGCCTGAGGTCCAACACCGGAGAAATGCCGCTATTCAGGCTTGAAACCGCGGAATGCCCAGCCGGCGACCAATCCGAACAGCATTAGTGCGATGGGAGGGCCGATCAGCAGCACCAGGATCGCAAGAAAATCACCCGAGCTTTGGAAGCCGCCCTGTATCCCAGAGATGATCAGATAAACGATCCAGCCCATGATCCATGCGGCCGAGAGAAGCAGCCACACGCGCAGCAGACCCCGCCGCCAGTTTATTTTCAGAGCGTTGCTATCCTGCTCGTCGAAATCGCGACGAGGAATTCCAAATCGGGGCATAGCACGTTTCCTGAGCGCGACTATTCTACCGTCGTCGTCGGGCTTCTCGTCAAAAGCGGACATCGTATGGCCGCAATGGTGGCGTTCTCGTCCGCACTGTGCGAGCATAGAGATGTCGCACATAGCTTGTCGAGCGCCGCGGCAACGACGAGAAGAGGCCAATGAGACAGCTTGCGAAACTGCTGTTCCTGCTTGCCCTAGCCGGATGTTCGACATCGGGAGGGTTGTTCCAGCAGGAGGAACCCAAGCCAATGCCGATGGCAAACCAACCCGTGCCCGGGACAGTTCCACAGCAGGCGTCTCCGAACAGAAGCAATCTATCGCCCGCTGCAAGTGCTGCGGCACCTGCGGAAGTGAACGAAGCGCCCGGCGAGCTGATGGACTGCGTGACGGAGTCCTGCAGGATCAATTGTTCTCCGAAGGTTGCAGAAAAATACCGGCCGAAATGGTGCGCGCGCTTCAAGGAGCCAATCTGACACCGCTCGTCATTTGCGTTCGCGCATAAAAAAGCCCCGGACAATGCCGGGGCTTTTTGATTTGTCAGAGTATGTCTTAGCGGCGGTGGCGGCGATGATGACGGACCGGCCGAACGGGTTGCAGATCAAGTCCCGTCACTGTCGCAATGACGTTGAGTCCGGTCTGACCCTCGACGCTCACAGGCTGGAGAGCGAATGAGTTATTGAGTCCGCCGACGAGACCGTTGGCACCGGCGCCGATGCCGATCGCCGCTCCGCCGGAGACGCCAATGTAACCACCGGCCAGCGCACCGGGGCCCACGCGTGAAGTCGCCGCAAGGACGATCCAACCCAAGGCAACATCATTGGTGAAGCCGATTTGAGCTCCGAAACGGCTCACATTACCTTGATAGTACTGCCGCGGCGCGCCGGATGCAGGCGTGAAGACGCACTCGAAAACACGAGCCGATACGACAACAAAGCCTGCCGACCCCTGACTCCGACAACTCAACATGCCCGCCTCGACATAGGCGTGGGCAGGCGTCGTTGCCGTCAGGGCAAGGCCAAAAAATGCAGCCGCAAGGGCAGAGCAAGCAGAGAGTCTAATCGACATGGCAGTCCTTTCCTTAGAAGATTAAGTCGCCCCTCTAGCAGACTTGAAGTTGTTGTGCCAAGTCATGCCACCCATTGCGCGCAGATGTTTTTTATCGCACGTCGTATTTGTCAGTGAAGCTGTCGTCGCCAACGCTATGGCGGGCTAGTTGCTGTGCCAGAGTCAACTTCGCTCCATTTGCCGTCAAAGCGTGGCTCTGTCAGCTGTTCACACAATCCAAAAATTGCATCCGCATGAGGCTGCTTTAAGGCGGCGCGCGCATTTGACCCGTGTTCAAAGGCCGGGCAAAACAGCGGACTTACACTTTCTCGTCCAAGGTCGACATGACGCCAACGACCAGCCCGCTCACCACTGACCTTTACGAACTCAATATGATCCAGGCCTACCTGGATCATGGCGAAGAGAAAACGGCCGTATTTGAGTTCTTCGTGCGGCGACTGCCGACGCGGCGCAATTTCCTGCTTGCGGCTGGACTTGAGGACACTCTCGCCTACCTCGAGGCGCTGCGTTTTTCGGCTGCCGAAATCGATTGGCTCAAAAGTACCCGACGGTTTCGCGACAACCTGATCGACTATCTCGCTGAATTCCGCTTCACAGGCGACGTTCATGCAATCCCGGAAGGCACAGTCTGCTTTCCCAACGAACCTCTTGTACGCGTTACCGCCCCGCTTCCCGTCGCACAGTTGGTCGAGACGCGATTGATCAACATCATGCATTTCCAGACCATGATCGCCTCGAAGGCCGCGCGAATGGTCCTTGCGGCACCCGGAAAGATTCTCTCAGATTTCGGACTACGCACGGCACACGGTGCGGAGGCCGGCCTTTTCTCCGCGCGCGCCAGCTACATCGCCGGATTTACCAATGCCGCCAACGTGCTTGCCGGCGAGCGCTACGGCATCCCGATTGTCGGGACCATGGCGCACTCCTTCGTACAAGTGCACGGAGATGAGAGCGCCGCTTTCGAAAACTTTGCACGATCGCGGCCGGAGGGCGTTGTCCTACTGATCGACACCTATGACACCGAAGCGGGCGCGCGGAAGGTCGTACAGCTGGCGCCAAAATTGAAAGCCGATGGGATCAATATTCGGGGCGTGCGCATCGACAGCGGTGACCTTGGCGCTATGGCGAAGAAGGTCCGCACAATCCTCGACGCGGGTGGACTCTCCGATGTCCTCATCGTTGTAAGCGGTGGCATCAACGAAGATGTGCTGCAAACGCTGATGACGTCGAAGGCGCCCATCGACGGCTATGGTATCGGCGTCAATCTCGATGCGTCGATCGATGCGCCGTCTCTTGATTGCGCCTACAAACTGCAGGAATACGCCGGCGAACCGCGCCGCAAACTTTCCGAGGGCAAAGCCACCTGGCCCGGAAGTAAACAAGTCTGGCGCAGCTATGGCGCCGATGATCGCATGAGCGGGGATGTTCTATCTCTCGATAGCGACACTCAGGAGGGCGAGACGCTGATTGTGCCGGTGATGCGCAAAGGCAAGCGCGTCGCTCCAGCGCCGAGCCTGATTCAAATCCGCGAGCGTGCTGCGCGCGAACTCGCGCGGCTACCTGACACTCTCCGACGACTTGACAAGGCCGAGGAATATCCGGTCCGCGTATCCGACAAACTGAAAGCGCTGGCGGCGCAAGTTGATAAAGCGACGCGTAAATAATTCCGTTAGCGGACGCCTGCCCTGTTCCAGCCGCGCGCGCCTTCGCCATAAACCTCGTGGCCTTGGTCGGTAACGACCACCGTGTCCTCGAGCTTGATGAAGCCACGCGCGGGATGCATCAGCGTGGTTTCCACTGAAACCACCATTCCC
The DNA here is from genome assembly GCA_963831515.1 of uncultured Alphaproteobacteria bacterium. Lineage (GTDB taxonomy): Bacteria > Pseudomonadota > Alphaproteobacteria > Rhizobiales > Xanthobacteraceae > Pseudolabrys. Next base: position 183,454 of record CAWHQL010000006.1, read on the forward strand.
GATTCAAGCGGCTGGGCGGCGTATTCGGCCGGATAAGGCACCGGGCCGCGGTCGGTGAGGCGTGGCGCCTCATGACTCACCATGCCCATGCCATGCGCCAGAAATTCCATGTGGTTGTGGTGTTTCGATTTCTTCACAAGTGGCGCCGCAGCAGCATAGATTTCGCCGCCATTGAGCCCGGCACGGATCGGTTTCATCGCCGCGCGCTGAATGCTCTCGATCTCGCCAAGCAGGTCCTCAAGCTCGGCGTCAGCCTCGCCCTGAATGGCCATACGGCAAACGTCGCCGATATAGCCCTCGTAATTTCCGCCCGAATCGATGGACATGATCTCGCCTTTCTCCCATTTTTCATCGGAAGGCGCGCGGTTCATGCTTGTGCCGGCCGTGATCAGGCAATATTCGAACGTCAGCCCGCGGTTGGTTTCCTCACGGCGCAGCGCCTCAACCACCTCGGCCTTGGTAATGCCGGGCTTGCTGGCGGCAATCACCGCCTGCATGGATTCGATCACCGCCTCAGAGGCATATTTCAGCAACTGAAGCTCTTTGTCTGACTTCTTGACACGCTGGCGCTCGAGCACGAAGAGAGCGTCGACCCATTCGGCATCGGGAAAAGCGGCCCGCAGGACCTGCGAAGCGTCGTAAGGGAGGAAACCGAATTCCGTCGCGATGCGCTTCGGCTTGAGGCCGATCTTGCGGATATGGTCGACAGCCTTCTGCATTGCGTCGACCGAACCCCAGGTATTCGTCTGGGTTTCAGTCGTCCACATCGGCTTCACCTCGCGCTGGAACTTCTCCAGCCGGTGACCGATATAGGCAGCCTTTTCCGGCGCCCCTTTCGGATAGACCAGGACCGGCAAATAGCGGGTGACGCCCGTTGCATCCATATAGTCGAAGAAATCGGCGCGATGGCCGCCAAGCAGATACTGGACATTGTGTTTGGACGTCGCGAGCACAACATCAATGCCCGCCTCCTCCATCAGCCGATCGAGACGATGATGATCGAATGGGATCGCTAGTCCGCTCGCAGGCTGCGCGTTGACGTTCATGATCGATGCTCCGGCTGACGACAAATAGAGATTATGACCAGAGTTCCTTGCTCGCAAGCCGGGCACCGGCGCTGAGCGCTTCAAGTTTTGCCCACATGACCGAGGGATGCACGCGGCGATAGAAGGGTCCCTGCGCAAAGCCGCAGTCCGTGCCGGCGATAACGTTCTCGCGCCCGACAATCTTGGCGAGCCGCACGATGCGTTCGGCGACCAGTTCGGGATGCTCGATCACGTTGGTCGCGTGGCTGATAACACCCGGGATAAGGACCTGCCCGGGTGAAAGCTTCGCGTTCTTCCAGACCTGCCACTCGTGTTCGTGGCGCGGATTGGCACCCTCGATCACGTATGCCCCGACCTTCACCTTAAGGATCAGGTCCACGATGTCCTTGAGCGGCACATCGCTGCTATGCGGGCCCGGCCAGCTGCCCCAGCAGACGTGATAACGGATGCGATCGGCCGGGAGCCCTTCAATGGCGTGATTAAGAATATCGACCTGATTCGCCAACCAGCTGCGGTAATCGGCAAAACTCGCGGGCGGCACCATCCTGTCGAAAGTCACGGCGCTGCGTGCATCGTCGAGTTGCAGCAGGAAGCCGCTGTCGACAATCATCTTGTATTCCGTGCGCATTGCTTCGGCGATGGCTGCCTGCAATTCGCCATCGCTCTTGTAATATTCGTTCTTGCGATCGGGGATCACGCTTGCCGGCGCAGCCACTGGCAGGAAGGCTTCCTCCACCTTCACGCCTTTCAACGCCGCTTTGAAATTGTCGATGTCGCGCTGCAGCTCAGCCTGACCGGTATATTTGATCGGCCCGACGCAGATCGCTTCGGTCGTCGTCGCCACGCCTTCCTTCGCGTCGAGCTCGGCATAGAACTCGGAAAATTTGGTGCGGTCAGCGCCGCGTTTGAACGGATTGGCAGTGTCCTGCTTGATCGGCCTGCGCTCGAAGCCTGAGAGCCGCTCCAGTGCATATTGTGCCCAGCTGATCGACTTGCCGAATTCGCCATCGCTCACAACGTCAATGCCGGCCTGCGCCTGGTCACGTACGACGTCGGCGACGGAGGCTATCAGACATTCCTGATAGGCATTTTCATCATACGGCTTTCCCGCCTGCTTGCTGCGCAGGAATTCCTGCAAAGATTGCGGTCGGATCAGACTCCCGACGTGCGTCGTGAGGATACGATTGCTGCTGCGTTTCATGGGCGCTCTATGCACGCCGAACAGCGCGAACGCAATGCATGGTCAACATGCACCAATGAAATGGTGATTGGGAAAGCCCCCCGATTTCGGCCAAACGGCCGAGCCGCTGTTTACGCTTTTACGACCCCGATGAACTGCTCGAGTTTGGCCGGATCGTTGCGTAACGTTTCGCTTGGCCCGTCGTAGACGATCCGGCCGCGGTCCATCACCAGGGCACGCGGCGAGATATCGAGGGCCAGACGTGAGTTCTGCTCGACCAGAATAATTGCCAGACTGGTTTGGGCCAGGCGTTTCACTGCCCGCGCCAGTTCCTCGACGATCACAGGTGCAAGGCCCTCCGACGGTTCATCCATCAGCAGGACGCTTGGATTGCCAATCAGCGCGCGACCAATCGCAAGCATCTGCTGCTCGCCGCCGGATAATTGATTGCCGCGGTTCTCGGCGCGCTCGCCAAGGCGTGGAAAGAGTTCGAAGACTGTCTCCATCGTCCAGGCGCCAGGCCTCGCAGCAACTTCGAGATTTTCGCGCAGCGTCAGCGACGGGAAAATCTCTCGTTCCTGCGGTACATAGCCAAGCCCTGCTGTGACACGCCGATATGTCGCCAGCGCGGAGATATCCTTTCCGTGCAATGAAATTCTGCCGCTGTGCAGTGTCGTGTGACCCATGATCGTTGCCAGCAGAGTGGTCTTGCCCACGCCGTTGCGACCGATAATGGACACGGTTTCACTGGCGCCGAGCGCGAGGCGAAGGTCTTCGAGCACGACGGTTTCGCCATATCCAGCGCGGACGTTATCGAGATCCAACACGCGTTCAGCCATGATGGCCTCCGCGGTGGCCTTCCTGACCGAGATAGACCGCCCGCACCTGTTCGTTGTTCATGATTTCGGCGGGCGTGCCTTGCGTGAAGACCGCACCCTGAACCAGCACGGTGATCTCTTTGGCAAAGCGGAACACGACATCCATGTCGTGCTCGATGATGAGCACGGCGATGTCGGGATCGAGCGCCGCAACCACATCGAGAATGAGATGGCTTTCGGACGACGGCACACCGGCGGCCGGCTCATCAAGGAGGAGTACCCGCGGTTTTTGCGCGAGTGCAATCGCGATTTCCACGAGGCGCTGACGGCCATAGGGCAGCTCGCGCACGAGCTTGAGCGCATCGTCGGTCAGTCGCAGGGAATCGAGATAACCGATGGCCTCGTCGATGACTTCGCGTTTCGAGCCGGCCGAGCGCCACAAGTTATCGCAGTGGCCGTCGCGCTCGCCCACGGTCATGCAGAGATTTTCAAGCACGGTGAGGCCGCGGAAAAGCTGGTTGATCTGGAATGTGCGCGCGAGCCCGCGTCGCGCGCGAGCCGCCTGGCTCGATGCGGTGATGTCTTCGCCATTGAGCAGAACGCGCCCGGAATGCGGCTTGAGCACGCCGGTGATCAAATTGACCAGGGTCGTCTTCCCCGCCCCGTTGGGGCCGATCAGCGCCCGACGTGCGCCGCGCTCAAGCGTAAGATCGACGTCGCGCGTAACCGGCAGGGCGCCGAAAGCGCGGTTCAATTTCTCCACCTGCAGCGCGGCCGTCACGAGCGTTTCCTCTCGGCAAGGTAGCTGCCCAGGCGTTCAAAAAGGCCGAGGATGCCGCGCGGCGCAAACAGCACCGCCAGCACCAGCATCAGGCCGATACCGAACTGCCAGAAGGTCGGGCTTAATTTCGAAAAATAGTCTTCGAGCACCATGTAGACAGCCGCGCCGACAAAGGCGCCGTAAAGCCGGCCGGTCCCGCCTAGGATCAGCATGACCATCACTTTTGCGGAATTGTCGAAGTCAAAGACCGTCAGCGTCACATAAGCATTTGTCTGAGTGAAAAGCGCACCTGCGACGCCCGCGATTGCCGCCGCGATGGTATAGACCGTGACCAATCGCCGATGCACCGGCGAGCCGATCGCATGCATCCGCCGAACGTTCTCCCTAATCCCGGTGAGCGCCTGTCCGAACGGGGAATAAACGATCCGGCGAACGAGATAGAATACGACCGCAAGCACGGCGAGCACATAAAGGTAATAAGTGTGCCCGTAGAGGTCGTAGTCGAAAATGCCGAGCAGCGGCTTGAAGGTCAGCCCCGGCAATCCGTCATAGCCACCGGAAATATCGGAACGCAGATTGCCCGTCTCTTGCAGGAGTATTGCGGTCGCGAGAGTCAGCATCAGCAATGTCAGGCCGCGATAGCGCAGCAGGAACCATCCGGTAATAAACCCGACAAATCCGGCAGCTATGGCGGCCGCGAACAAACCGCTGATCGGTTCCGTCCATTCAAGGCGGGCGGCGGCAAGTCCGACCGTATAGGCGCCGATACCGAAAAAGGCGGCATGCCCAAGGGTCACGATTCCCGCGTAACCAAGGATCAAGTCGAGGGAAAGCGCGAACATGACCATCACCAGCACCTGGCTGCCGAAGGTCATGCGCGTGGGAAATATGAAAAAGACCGCTATGGCGATCAGCCATGGCAAGGCCTCGGCGATGCGAAAACGGTGCCGCTTCGCCAGATAGTCGACTGCGCGTTCGCGGGCGCTGGCAACCATGGTCTCACTCGCGGCCATAGAGCCCCGCCGGCTTTATGAGGAGAACGACAACTGTCACCGCATAGACGAAAAACCCGCCCGCATCGGCCAGCAGGTATTTGCCGCCCGTATCGACGATGCCGAGCACCAATGCCGCAAGCAAGGTGCCCTTCAGGCTGCCGAGCCCACCGACCGCCACCACGATCAGGAACAGCACCAGATAGAGCACCGCAAAACTTGGCGAGAGGCCAAGCAATTGAATAGCAAGGCCGCCACCCAGCGCAGCAAGGCCGGATCCGACGGCAAAAGTCAGCGTGAAAAGCCGGTCGACATTGATGCCGACCAATTCAGCCATGCGACGATTATCAACGGCGGCGCGGATCTTCGCGCCAATATTTGTTCGCTCGAATGCATACCAGAGGACGACGATGAGCACGGTGCCCAGCGCGATCAAGAACGCCCGATAGCTCGGGAAGTGACGAAAACCGAGATTGATATCGCCTTGTAGCCAATCCGGCAGTGGCACCGATTTGGGGATTGGCCCGTAAAGATAAGTGGCGGTGGCGATCGCCATGAACGCAAGACCGATCGTCAGCAAAACCTGCTCGAGATCGGTCGACTTGTAGAGCCGGCGATAAAGAAGGCGTTCGAACACGACGCTCACCGCCCCAACCACGATTGCAGCAATGATGAGAGACGGCACGAAGCCGACGCCGTATGAGCGCGTCAAAGTGACGACGACGTATCCGCCGGCCATGGCAAACGCGCCGTGTGCCAGGTTCACGAACCCCATCAACCCCATCGTGACCGAGAGGCCTACGGAGGTAATGAAGAGGAACATGGCATAGGCCAAGCCGTCGAAGAGAATACTGACGGCGATATTGACGACCTGCGGCACGAGCCCCACCCCGTGATTGTGAAAACGCCGCCGCGTCTATATGCGCGGCGGCGTTGTTGAGTGTCAATCAGAAGACAATCAGGAGCCGCAACGGCCGACCTTAAGCTCCTTGCATTCGTCTTTCACGGCCTTGGTCGTGCCGAGAACCTTGATGCCAAGTTTACCATCCGGCTTTCGAATGACTTCCATGGCGTGCTCATCCTGCACGATGTCGCGCGTCGCTGCGTCGATGGAAACCTGGCCGCGCGGACCATTGCCTGTCCAGCCCTTCATGGCGTCAATGACCTGGGAGCCGTCTTCGACTTTGCCATTGAGCTTTTTGATGGCGTCAAAGATGGCGTGCATGGTGTCCCAACCGGCCGCCGACATGAAGTCCGGATAGGAGTCCTTGCCGTAGGCTTCGTGCCAAGCCTTGTTGAAAGCCTTGTTATCCGCGTTGTCGAGGTCGACCGCGTAGTTCCCCATCACGACCGTACCGATGGCGGCGTCGCCCATGTCCTGCAGTTTGTTATCCGGGATCAGATCCATCGGGCCGATGAGCTTGACGCCCGCTTTGCGCATCCCGAGCTCGCCATAGGCTTTCGTGACGCCTGTCGCGTGTGCGCCAGATGGAATGAACACATACATGCAGTCGGGTTTAGCGTCCTTGATACGCTGGAAGAACGGCGTGAAGTCCGGCACCTGCACCGGGCTTCCCATCGGAATGGATTCGGTGACCTTTCCGCCCGCCTTTTCGAAACCCGTCTTGAAGGCTTCCGTCGAGTCTTTGCCCGGCGGAAAGTCGGTGTAAGCCAGCGCAGCGGTCTTGCAGCCGATCTTGTTGAAAGCATAGCCACCCATCGGGTAAGCGTGGTGCCACATGCTGAACGAAAGCCGTGCGATGTAAGGCGACAGGTTGGTGATCCACGCTGTGCCGGCGTTGGCAATGATCATGGGCACCTTCGCCTGTGTCACCACAGGAGCAAGCGCGATTGCCGACGGGGAAAACACAAACCCGGTCAGAATCTGCACCTTGTCATTGGTGATGAGCTCGGTCGCAACCGTTTTTGCCTGCGCGCCGGTCGGCGGGCCTTCGTCGCGCTTGATGATCTCGACTTTGTTCGGCTCGATATCCTTGGCGTGGAGCTTCACGTAAAGGTCGAAGGCTTTGTCGACCTGATGGCCCAGATCGGCATTGGCGCCGCTGAACGGAAGAACCACCCCAATCTTGATGGTCTCCGCCTGAGCCATTCCGCCAACGGTGAAAGCAATGGCGGCTGTTCCAAGCCACCTGGCAATACGCATGTTATCCTCCCTACGTCCTTGAATTAGTTTGGAATCCCACTAATTCCGGAAACGGTATTATCGCCCACTTTCACCCAAAATGGACTAGTTCGGAGCCTTTGGTCAATCGGGATCGGCGCGGCAGCGCGTCACGGCTCCGCGACAAGCAAGGGAACGATGTGATGTGGTCAGGCGGCGCTTTTTGCGCCGACAGCGGCCGCGCCTAATCCCCTGGCTGCCCCTTGCTCGCGCCGCTCAAGCAGCATGTCGAGGGAAGCGACTTCGACCCGGTTACGGCCGCGTTCCTTGGCGCAGTAGAGTGCGTGGTCGGCCTGTGTCAGCAATTCGGGAATATCGAGCGTCCGCTCAAGGCAATGGACGAGACCGATGCTGACGGTCGCACTGACCTGGTGGCCGTCCACATCGTGCGTCATCTGCGCAAAGGTCGCGCGGATCCGTTCAGCCACCTCGATAGCCTTCTCCCTGTTGGTCTCGACCAGCATCGCGGCGAATTCATCGCCGCCGAAACGGCCGATCAGATCCGAACCGCGCATTGATTTTCGTGCAGCCTCCGCGAACATCGCCAGAACTCGGTCGCCGACCGCGTGACCAAAACTGTCATTGATCGATTTGAAACGATCGATATCGATCAAGAGAACGGCAACAGGTCGCGGATTGCCGATATGGCGCTTGGCCGCCAGTGCAGCGTCCTGCAGGAAGGACCGGCGGTTGGCGATGCCTGTGAGTGGATCGACCATCGCCGCCGTGCGGTGACGCAATTCGGTGCGCTCCTTCGCCATCGCCAGCAGAATGAAGGCTTCCGAGATGGTGAGAAGAAGAGACTCAGAACTGAGCACGGTCATCCACACGCTGCCGAACAGGCTGTCGCCAGAGGACGCCGGCAGCAACGCCAGCATCGGGGTGCGCAAAAGGAACAACGCGCCTTGCGCAAACAGCATGAGAACCGCCGGCCAGCGCGACACCAATGGTTCATCGCGGCCGCGCCAAAACTCGTAAGCCGTAAGCCACGTATAGGCGGTGATGATTCCCGAAGCGATCAGCGATCGCAGATTATTGTCGTCTGCCAGGACCGGAAGGCGACAGATCAGCAGCCACAACACCGCGCCTGTCACCAGATAAACCGGCTCGACAGGACGTCCGTCGAAAACGCGGGCGCCCGTCCATGTCACCGCGAACGCGGTGAAGAGCAAGGCGTTGGCAAGGTCGACGCTGATCAGATCGGGGATCTGCCCGTACATTCCGAACAGCGCAATCGAGGCCAACCGCAACAAATGCGCGAAGCCCCACCAGCAGACAGCGCGAAGCGCCAAATTCTGCGCCCAGACGAAAAGCAGCAGCAGGCCGAGGATGGCCTCAACGTAAATCGTCACGAGAAATAGCGTGTGGAGGTCGAGGTTCATTGCCAGAAATTGTCAGTTCTAACCGGGCCTGCATCCTCGGCTCCTTCCCGGAAAGAACTCGTGAATACCCGCGCTATAAGCCGGGCCTATGCGCCGCTATGGTTTCAAAGACCTTTCCAAAATCCGCACAATCGTCGCTAACCGGCTGGAATTTGCCGATATTCAGCGGCCTTGTAGGGCCCTCGCCCCTCTACTAGGTTCGAATACCCTCATCAGTCCCGGACCCGGGCATGCAAATCCGTCAAGGCATCATCGAAGCCATCGGCAACACGCCGCTCATCAAGCTGGAGCGCGCCTCGCAGGCGACAGGTTGCACCATTCTCGGCAAGGCCGAGTTCATGAACCCTGGCGGCTCGGTGAAAGATCGCGCCGGCCGGCAGATGATCATGGAAGCAGAGAAGCGTGGCGAATTGCGTCCCGGTGGGCTGGTTGTCGAGGCGACCGCCGGTAACACTGGCATCGGCCTCGCTTTGGTCGCCAATGCGCGCGGCTACCGCACGGTGATCGTCATCCCTGAGACGCAGAGCCAGGAAAAGAAAGACATGCTGCGGCTCTGCGGGGCTGAGCTGGTAGAGGTTCCCGCCGCTCCATATTCCAACCCGAACAATTACCAGCATGTTGGTCGGCGTCTCGCCGAGCAATTGAAGAAAACCGAACAGAACGGCGTGATATTTGCCGATCAATGGAACAATCTCGATAACCGCAAGGCACACTACGTGTCGACCGGTCCAGAAATCTGGGACGAGTGCAAAGGCAATATCGACGGCTTCATCTGCGCGATCGGCACAGGCGGCACAATTGCAGGCGCATCGTCGTTTCTGCGCGAAAAGAAAAAAGACATCACGATCGGCGTCGCCGATCCGCGCGGCGCCGCCATGTATCATCTCTTCAAGGATGGTCAGGCCAAAGCGACCGAAGGCGGCTCCATAACCGAAGGAATCGGACTCGGCCGGGTAACCCCGATCATCAAGGACATCAAAGTCGACAAGGCCTATCTCATTCCTGACGAAGAAGCGCTGCCTCTCATATTCGATGCGCTCGAACACGAAGGCCTCTGTCTTGGCGGCTCTTCTGGCATCAACATCGCCGGTGCGATCCGCCTCGCAAAGGATCTCGGGCCCGGCAAGACGATTGTCACGATTCTCGCCGACTATGGCTCGCGCTACCAGTCGAAATTATTCAATCCGGATTTCCTGCACGCGAAGAAATTGCCGGTCCCGGAGTGGCTTGAGCGAAAATCGAACATCAAGCCGCCGTTCGAAAAGAGCTGACGATGCCGACCGAATGCCTGTTCCGCGACGATTCATACCACAAGAGCTGCGATGCTCGTGTCGTCGCCGTAACCGAACAAGGCGGCATCGTGCTCGACCGCACCGTTTTCTATGCGACATCAGGTGGACAACCGGGCGACACCGGTTCGCTTACGACTGCGGACGGCACGCGCATTCCGGTGGAAACGGCAATCTACACCGACACTGCCAAGAGCGAGATCGCGCATGTGCTGGCCGCGGGCGGCACCATGCCCAAAGTTGGCGACAGCGTCATTGCCGAGATCGATTGGGACAAACGTTACGCCCGCATGCGCATGCACACGGCACTGCATCTCCTCTCCGCCGTGCTGCCCTATGCGGTCACCGGTGGTTCGGTCGGCGACAGCGAAAGCCGTCTCGATTTCGACATTCCGGAGGCAGGTCTCGACAAGGACGCCATTACTGCGAAGGTCGCGGAGATGATTGCAAGCAATGCCGCTGTCAGCAGCCGGTGGATTACCGATGCCGAGCTCGAAGCCAACCCAGGTCTTGTCAAAACAATGTCGGTGAAGCCGCCGATGGGCACAGGCCGCATCCGTTTGATCGAGATCGCGGACCTTGACCTGCAACCTTGCGGAGGCACACACGTACGCGCGACCGGCGAGATTGGTGCTGTGCGAGTCACCCAAATCGAAAAGAAGGGCAAGCAAAATCGCCGCGTGCGGCTTGCGCTTGCCTAACGCGCGTCGTGTTCTTCACGCACTTCGTAGTGGCGCGAGAAAGCATCGAAACGCTTGAGCACGGCGCGCGCCTTGGGCAGCACGACCGCGGTCTCATAGTCAGCGCCGGCGAAAGCCTTCACCGACTCGAGCGAGTCGAACCACATCAGTGTTGCAAACTCGACTTCATCCCCCACTGGCCCACGCAGCAGCTCGATGCGCCGGAATCCGGCGACTTTGCGCGCGAGAATGCCCGGAAAAATCTCGGTCCTGAGCAAGGCCTCATAGGCATCGGCGTTCTCCGGGGTCGTATAGCCGTACCAAATTCTCGCGATCATCCTGGCCCCTCGGTGTTGCAATCATGCAACCCAAATGCAGCCTCAATCGTTGCACTCGGGCGCAAGATCGAACAAGCTTGCGTTATACGGAGTTTGTAATGGCAACATCAACATCAAGCCGCTGGCTCAAATCGACCGAATGGCTGGCCGGCCAACTCGGCAAGCCGGGCATCTCGATTGTGGACGGTTCCTATTATCTGCCAACGCAAAAGCGAGATGCGAAGGCTGAGTACCTCGCCGGGCACATTGCAGGCGCCGTATTTTTCGACATCAACGCGATTGCGGACGATTCAACCGACTTGCCGCACATGCTGCCCGGGCCCGATCAGTTTGCCAAAGCGGTTGGCGAGCTGGGCATCACGGAAAACGACACGATCGTTATCTATGACAGCAGCGGATTTTTTTCTGCGCCGCGCGTCTGGTGGACATTCAAGATTTTTGGTGCGCGCAACGTGTTCATTCTTGATGGTGGTCTGCCGGCCTGGAAGCAGGAAGGACGGCCGGTCGACGCCGGCGAGGTCAAACGTCCGAAGCGCACTTTCAACGCCAATATGGACACGGGCGCGGTCGCAATGCTCGGTGACGTGCAGATGGCGCTCAACGACAGCAGCGTCCAGGTTGTCGATGCACGATCGGCCGGACGTTTTGCCGGCACCGAGCCCGAGCCCCGCGCCGGACTGCGCTCCGGTCACATGCCGGGAGCACGCAGCGTGCCCTCGACGGAAATCGTCGAGAACGGCCGCCTGGCGTCTCCGGAAAAGATTGCCGCTGCTTTCAAGAAAGCTGGCATCGATACCGACAAGCCGATCATCACCACCTGCGGGTCTGGCGTCACCGCTGTGATCCTTGCGATGGGCCTCGACGCCATCGGCAAGAAGTTACCGCGTGTCTATGACGGGTCCTGGTCGGAATGGGGCGCGCGGCCGGATCTCGCGGTCGAAAAGGACTGAACGCACCAAGTCAGTGCAAAATCTGGCTCAGGAACAGCTTCGTCCGCTCGTGTTGTGGGTGGGCGAAGAATTCCTCGGGAACGTTGGCCTCGACGATCTGCCCCTCATCCATGAACACAATGCGGTCCGCCACCTGACGGGCAAAGCCCATTTCGTGCGTCACCACCAGCATGGTCATGCCGTCGTGCGCGAGCTCCACCATGGTATCGAGCACTTCCTTGACCATTTCCGGATCGAGCGCCGATGTCGGTTCGTCGAACAGCATGATCTTCGGGTTCATGCATAGCGCGCGAGCTATTGCGACACGCTGCTGCTGACCGCCCGACAACTGGCCAGGGTATTTATTGGCCTGCTCTGGAATCTTCACCCGACTGAGATAGTGCGAAGCCACCTCCTCTGCTTCTTTTTTTGGCATCTTGCGCACCCAGATCGGAGCGAGCGTGCAGTTCTCCAACACGGTCAGATGGGGAAACAGGTTGAAGTGCTGGAACACCATGCCGACCTCGCGGCGAACCTCATCGATCTTTTTCAAGTCCGCGGTCAATTCCACACCATCGATAAAGATGCGGCCGGCCTGATGCTCTTCCAGACGGTTGATGCATCGGATCATCGTCGACTTGCCCGATCCCGATGGCCCGCAAACGACGATACGCTCTTTGCCCATGACCTTGAGATTGATGTCGCGCAAAACATGAAAGTCGCCGTACCACTTGTTCAGCTCGACGAGCTCGACGGCAACGGCTGTATTGAGCTTTGCCGGCTTGAGCAGCGATCCATGGCTTTCAGAAGTACCGTTCACCGTCGGTCGCCTTTCGTCAGTCGAGTTTCCATGGCACGCGCGTATCGCGACATCCCGTAACAGAAGACCAGATAGAACATAGCGGCCACTGCATAGCCCGTTGTGCTGGTAACCGGCGTCGCCCATTTCGGATCGATCCGCGCAACCTCGATCGTGCGTAGCAGATCGAATATACCGACGATAAAGACGAGCGTGGTGTCCTTGAACAAGCCGATATACGTGTTGACGATGTTCGGGATCGTCACTTTCAGCGCCTGCGGCAGGACAATCAGACGCATCATCGGCGCGTAGCGCAGGCCGACCGCCATCGCGCCTTCGTACTGACCTTTGGGAATGGCCTGCAGCCCCGCGCGCACAACCTCCGCCATGTAGGCAGAAGCAAACAACGCGATACCGACGAGAGCACGCACCAGTTTGTCCGGCGACCATTGCTCGGGAATAAACAACGGCAGCATCACACTCGCCATGAACAGTACGGTCACGAGCGGAACGCCGCGCACAAATTCGATGAAAATCACCGAGAGAACCCGCACGGTCGGCATCCGCGAGCGCCTGCCGAGCGCGAGGAGAATGCCCAGTGGCAACGAGCACACGATCCCGACTGCGGCAACCACGATGGTCACCAGCACGCCGCCCCACAACACCGTGTCCACGGGGCGCAAACCGATCGCCGACCACCCCGTCAGCAGAATGAATGAGGTTACCGGGAGGATTAAGAAAAAATAGATGGCACCGAGATCGCGCCGGGGCGCGTTGAGCCACAGGAGCCAAACTATTCCCACCGCGAGCATCACGAAAAACACGTCGACCCGCCAACGCTCGGAGATCGGGTAAGAGCCGTAGATGAAATAAGGCAGGCGCTCCCAGACGAACGGCCAGCAAGCCCCGATCTGGCGATGCTGCACGGATTCGAGGCAGGCGTCACGATCGCTGCCGGTCCACACCGCGTCGATGAAGAGGAATTTGACGATTTCCGGAATGGCCCAGGCCAACAACCCAACAATGAGGATTGTGAGCGCGATGTTGAATGGCGACGACAGAAGATTTGCGCGCACCCAGCCGATCGCACCCGTCATCGTCGCCGGCGGTTGTCTCGGCGCGATAGTCGTGTGGCGCACGAAGGCCAGCTCGGCTACGGCAAGATCGCCCTCAGACATGGTCATGAAAGGACCCTCACCGTTCCTTCAGAGCCATGCGGCTGTTGTAGATATTCATCAGCAACGATGTGGAGAGACTGATCACAAGATAGACCAGCATCGTAATGGCAACGACTTCGACCGCCTGGCCGGTCTGATTGAGTACGGTCCCGGTGAAAACCTGCACCAGGTCGGGATAACCGATCGCGACCGCCAGCGAGGAGTTTTTAGTCAGGTTGAGATATTGGCTGGTCAACGGCGGAATGATCACGCGCATCGCCTGGGGCACCACGATCAGGCGAAGGGTCGGCCCTGGCCGCAAGCCTAACGAAAAGGCGGCTTCGGTCTGGCCACGCGACACCGCCAGAATGCCGGCACGAACCACTTCAGCGATGAATGCCGCCGTGTAGATCGACAAACCAAACAGCAAGGCGACGAATTCCGGCAGTACCTCGGCTCCGCCGGTGATGTTGAAGCGCCCAGCCTGGGGAACTTCGAAACTGAGTGGGGAGCCTGAGAGAATGAAGGTTACGAGCGGAAGTCCCATGACCAACGCCAGTGTCACCAAAAACACCGGCGCTTGTCGCCCGGTACGCTCCTGTTGCTTGCGCGCCCAGATGCGAAAGATGATCGCACCGAAGATCCCGACGAGTAACGCGATTTCCGCTCCACCAAACCCGTCTTTGAAAATCGGTGTCGGCAAAAACAGACCACGATTGTTGAGAAAAACGCGCCCACCGACCGAAATACTGTCGCGAATGTCCGGCAGCGTTTTAAGCACTGCGTTGTACCAGAACAGCAATTGCAGCAGCAGTGGCAGGTTACGAACGATCTCTACGTAACAGCCCGCAGCTTTTGCCAGCAGCCAGTTGTTCGAGAGTCGCGATATGCCGATGACGAACCCGAGAATAGTCGCAAGCACGATGCCGATCCCGGCCACCAGCAACGTATTGAGTAACCCGACCCAGAACGCGCGCCCATAGGTCGAGCCGCGCGATGAATATTCGATCAGAGTTTGGCTGATGTCGAAGCCTGCGGTCTGGTCCCAGAATCCGAAGCCCGAAGCAATCCGCGCCCGCGCAAGATTCTCAATCGCATTGCTGGCGGCACCGTAAACGAGAAAGACAACTACGGCACACAGCGCAAACTGATAGGCAATGCTGCGGACCCGCGGGTCATTGTAAAAAATGACAGGCGCGGGGCGCGCCGACGCCGGCAGGTCACTTGCCATGTCCCCCTCGTCCGACGTACGGCGGCAATAACTCCCCCAGCAACATGACCGCAGGCCGGCCGGCCGCGGTCAATCTGCCCGGTCTGCGATCAGCGGATTGGCGGCGCGTACTGGATGCCGCCCTTGGTCCACAACTTGTTCAGGCCACGCTCGATCTTGAGCGGCGAGCCCAGCCCCACATTCCGCTCGAACGATTCGCCGTAGTTGCCGACCTGTTTGACGATGCGCACCGCCCAGTCCTTGCTCAGGCCAAGTTGTTCGCCGAAATTACCTTCGGTTCCGACAAAGCGTTTTATTTCCGGATTGGTGGATTTCACCGCCTCATCGAGATTCTTGGTCGAAATATTGAGCTCTTCGGCGTTCATCATCGCGAACAGTGTCCACTTCACGATGTCGAACCATTGATCGTCGCCGTGACGCACCGCCGGGCCGAGCGGCTCCTTCGAGATGATTTCCGGAAGAATGATATGGTCATTGGGATCGCTGACGCGCAGTCTTTCCGCATAGAGCGCGGAAGCATCGGTGGTGTAGGCGTCGCAGCGGCCGGCGTCGTAAGCCTTCACGGCCTCATTTGCGCTGGCAAAGGTCACCGACTTGAGCTGCATCTTGTTGGCGCTGAAAAAGTCCGCCAGGTTTAGTTCGGTTGTCGTGCCCTGTTGCACGCAAACTGACGCCCCATTGAGCTCCAGCGCCGAGTTCACCTTAAGCGACTTGCGAACCATGAAGCCCTGACCGTCGTAGTAGTTCACGCCGGTGAAATTCAGACCGAGCGAGGTATCGCGAGACGAGGTCCAGGTCGTGTTGCGGGCCAGCACATCCACTTCGCCGGATTGCAGCGCGGTGAAGCGATCTTTGGCCGACAGCGGAACGTATTTGACCTTCTCGGCATCGTTCAGCACCGCAGCTGCGATGGCTCGACAAAAATCCACATCAAGGCCGGTCCATTTCCCCTGTGCGTCAGGGAGCCCAAACCCCGCGAGCGTACCGTTGGCGCCGCAATTCAGCATGCCGCGATCTTTGACGGCTTTGAGTGTCTGCGCGGACGCGCTCTGCGCTGCAACGGCAAGCAACAATGCAAGTACTGTAGTAAATCGCTTCATGTGATTGTTCCTTCAAACACTCTTGGGAGGTGCGGTCGTTTTTGAGACGCCCAAAATTCAGTTGCCGGACTGGATACCGGCAGTAACAACTATCGGTTTGTGGCCCTCTCTCCCCGATAGCCCCCTGTTTCGGGCATAACAGAACGATCGGATTGCCGGGTCAAGGGGTTGACGCTTGCGTCCTCTGCGGACGTATATGTCTGCCGCGCGAAACTCGCGATCAACAGGATGCCGCGTTCGCATGTCGAAGAAGCCCAAAGGCCCCATCAAAAACGACACCCGGCTCGTCACCTCGGGGCGCGACCCGCAGGCCTACCACGGTTTCGTGAATCCCCCCGTCTATCATGCCTCGACCCTGCTCTATCCGACCGCGGAAGATCAGGTCGCCCATCGCGCGCGTTACAACTATGGTCGCCGCGGCACGCCGACGTCAGAGGCACTCGAAAACGCTCTGCGCGAAATCGATGGTGATGCCTGCGCGGGTGTGGCCCTGCTGCCCTCCGGTCTTGCAGCGATAGCTGCCGCCATGTTTGCAACCGCCAGCGCCGGCGATCATGTGCTCGTTCCGGACAGCGTCTATCGGCCGACGCGCAATTTCTGCAATGGCGTCTTCAAAAGATTCGGCGTGGAGACAACCTATTACGATCCTCTCGATCGGCGCCGACATCGCCAAACTATTCAAGCCGAATACGCGGGTTGTTTTCGTCGAGGCCCCCGGATCGCAAAGCTTCGAGATGCAGGACATTCCGGCCATCGCAAAGATTGCCCACGACAGGAATGCGGTCGTCTTGATGGACAACACATGGGCGACGCCGCTTTATTTCCGCGCCTTTGAAAAAGGCGTCGACCTCGAAATTCAGGCCGGCACCAAATATATCGGTGGGCACTCGGACATCATGTTCGGCTGCGTATCGGCCAATGCGGCGACGTTGCCGGCATTGAAAGACACGGTCTATTCGATGGGCCTGTGTGTCGGCCCCGACGACATGTATCTCGCACTGCGAGGATTGCGCACGCTCGGTGTTCGTCTTGATCGCCACAACCAGTCGGGTTTGCGTTTGGCGCAGTGGTTCGAAAAGCGGCCCGAAGTTTTGCGCGTGATGCACCCGGCACTCGAGAGCGACCCCGGACACAAAATCTGGAAACGGGATTTCACAGGTGCCAGCGGCCTCTTCAGCGTTGCGTTCAAGCCCACGAGCGAACAGTCGGTGCACGCCTTCCTGAATGAGCTGGCCTTGTTCGGCCTCGGCTATTCATGGGGCGGCTTCGAAAGCCTGGCTATTCTGTTCGATTGCACCGAATACCGAACCGCCACAAAATGGGCGCCGGGCGGACCGACGGTGCGATTCCATATTGGCCTTGAGGATCCGGACGACCTCATCGCAGATCTTGAACGCGGATTTGCGGCCATGGCGGCGGCCGCGGGCCGGCGCGCTTCGTAGATTCGTTAGGCGGCCGCCGCGGTGCCTTTGCCGCGCAGAACAAATTGCAGATTGCGCAAATATACGAACACACCAAAAGCCTGCCCTATAATGAACACGGGATCTTTGCGGTAGAGCGCATAACCGAGCAGCATCAAACCGCCGCCGATGGAGAAAACCCAGAATGCAGTCGGCACGACGCTCCTGCCGGCCCGCTCCGATGCAATCCACTGAACAACGAACCGCATGGCGAACAGTGCCTGGGCGATATAGCCGACAAGAATTCCCCAATCAGCGTTGCCGACAAACACGTCGTGCAGATAGCCGCCAACGGCCTGTGCGATATCGATCAGCATTTGTATTGTCCTTCAAAGGCGCATGAACTTGTCCGAAAAACGGGTCTCATTTTTCGGGGTCGTGCGCTAGTCCTCGATTTGCGGAATTCGTTTTTTGCGGCGGATCAGCCACCACACCCCGGCCAGATCCAGAATGCCGACCCACAGCCTGTCCCACATCCCGTAGTTCGACACGCCATGCGCGCGCGGGCGATCGACAACGTCAACGTAGCCGATGTCGTAGCCCTCACGTCGCACCAGTGCCGGCAAAAAGCGGTGAAGACCATCGAAGCTCGGCAGACTGAGAAAGACGTCACGGCGGAACGCCTTCAGGCCGCAGCCGGTGTCCCGGGTTCCATCGCGCAGCACGGCGCCGCGCACGGCGTTGGCGACACGCGACTGAAACTTCTTGAACCCGCTCGCCTTGCGGCCGACGCGCTGTCCGGCGACAAGACCGGTACGCGGCGCGCCCGCTTCGAGAGTGCGGATCAGCGCCGGGATGAACGCCGGATCGTTTTGCCCGTCGCCATCGAGCGTCACCACGATCGGCGCGCGCGCCGCGGCAACACCGGTGCGCACCGCGGCCGACTGGCCGCACGATTGCTTGTGGCGGACACGACGCAGCCAGGCATGCTGTGCCATCAGCTGTTGAAGCTCCGCCCCCGTCGCGTCGCTCGAGCCGTCGTCAACATAGACGACCTCAAACGGCCATTGACCGTTCAGGGCTTTGGCAATTTCCGTCACAAGCGGAGCTATATTGCCGGCCTCGTTGCGTACCGGCACGACAACGGAGACCGCCGGATCGATACTCGTCATAGCGGGATGTCTTATGGGGCCAGAAGCTCTCGGGCAACCGTCTTCATGCGCCTCAGAGAAGGCCCCGGATATTGATGAACCCGGCCATCCGGTCCGATCGTAAAGCCAAGATGACGCTGTGCGAAATAGCGCCGGACCATAACCGCCCCGACGATGCCGACCAGTGCCCCCGCCAGCACATCGGACGGATAATGTGCGATCACCACTACTCTGCTGACGACTATAAGCAATGCATAAACAAGAAGAATGGTCCGGGCGCGCGGCCATAGCGTGCCGAAGGCCACCATCACGGCGAAAGCAGTGGTGGCGTGACCGGACGGCATCCCCGCATAGGCAGGCACCCATTTGAATGGATCGAACAGCAGCGGATCGAGGCTACCCCCGACATAAGGCCGCGCCCTCCCGATCATGCGTTTGATGATCGTGACGAACAGGCTGGGGAGCGCGATCGCCGTAAACAGAAAACCGACGCGGACCATAATTGTTGCCACCACCCGTTGCGAGAATGGTGTCAGCACCGGCGGCAGCGCAGCCAGAACAAGGAACAGGACTCCAAGCGGCCAGAGAAACCAGCCGGACTTTCCAAACTCGGTGATTTCGTGGAACACGGACACCACCCATTGCGGCAGATGGGCGACAGAGCGCGTCACGGCCGCATCGACGAACACCATCAGGAACAGGATCGCTGCAACGGAAACTCCGGCCGCAATCGCGAGATCACGCGGCGATACCGGCCAGGCGCGCACCGGCACCTTGCCCGACGGGCGGATCAGCAGACCGAGTGCAGTCCTGACGTTGGCGATACAGCGTCGCAGCGCGGCAACCGCCTCGCTTTCCATCCGATTGATTCCGTTGCTGACGCTCATGATCCCGCCTGTGAACGAAAGATGGATAGTGATACCGGCTTTCCGATGCTGATATTATATCCCTCGATGCGGCCGACGAGCGAATAACGCACGCCGATCGTTTCTGCGCGCTGGACGAAACCACGCTCGCTGCGCGGATCAATCAACGCGAACTGGCACGGGCCCGCGCGCAGGAAATCGGCAGCGCCCGCTCCATCGGTGAACCGAGTTTCCGTGCCGAGGAGAAATACAAGGCTCGGTTCTTGATAGGCAAATGTCGATGCGACGTGCGGACGCGCGCAATCGCTCGCCTTGATTTCCTGCGCGATCAAGGCGCTGGGAAACAATGTCGGCAACAAGGGAAACGTTACCGCATAGACCGTGATCGCCACGAACACCGAAGCGATCATCCCGCGCAAGAGCGATAGTTCGGCGCCATCCACTTCATAGAGCCACCACGCAAACAGGCCAAAGATCACGGCAAGCGCCGCGAAGGGCCACGCGATCAGTCCGAGTTCCCGACCGAACACTATGAAGAGGACCGGTACAGCTATTGCGATGGCTGCCGGCAAAAGAAACCAGCCGATCGTGCCGCGTACCATCCAGCGCTGTTTGGTCAGACCGTAGGATTCGAGAATGCCGGCAATCATGATGGCAATCGCCGGATAGAGCGGCAGCACGTAGTGCGGCAACTTGGTCATCACCGCCTCGAAGACAAGCCAGGAGGGCAATAGCCACGCGAGCAGAAACCGCGTGCTCGGTTCCTGCCGAAATCTCCAGACGATCGGCGCCGCCAATCCCGCCAGCACTGCACCGGGCCAGAACGTCACCCAGAACAACAAAAAATAGAATCCGGGAGGCGCGCCATGGGCCTCCTGACCGCTTGCGACTTTGTCGAGCATGTCGTGGCCGATCGCCTGCACGAAGAAGCTGGCGCCGGATTTCGCGATGATCGCTATAAACCATGGCGACACCAGTACGAGGAGCCAGATAACGCCGGCCACGGGCCGCAGTAACCACACCCAGCGGGCTGATTTGTCGACGACGGAGAGGACGATGATCGCCAGCCCAACGAACATGGGGACCAGTGGCCCCTTCAGCAGCACGCCGCCGGCGATCGCAGTCCAAAGTATTGCGGGTTCGATCCAGCCGACCTTGGCCTCAGTCTCGCTCCGGCTGGCGAGATAGATCCGCGCAAGCGCTCCCATGGCGGCGACCGAGGTCAGTAACAACATGGCATCCGTCTTGGCGTGACGCGCCTCAACGCCAAGAAGGACAGAGCTTGCCATCATCAAGGCAGCGATAAGCGCAGCGCGACGGGGGACGAAAGCAAGCGCGGTCCAATACGTCAGCAGAACGGCGCCGATCGCGCCGAAAAGCGAGGGCAAACGATAGAGCCAAATGGTCGTGCGCGCCCTGGGGACCCCAAGGGCCTCGCCCGCTTTCACAGCGGCCGCCTGCAGCCAATATATTCCGATCGGCTTTTTGTATCGAACCTCATCCTGAAAGCGGATGTCGACGTAGTCGTTCGCCTCCAGCATCTGCTTTGTCGCCTGCGCAAAGCGTGCTTCGTCGCGATCGATCGGCGGTATCTGGAAAAAGCCCGGCAGGAACGCGAACAACGAAAACACGACGAGCAGAGCCAGCGCGCGCCCGTGCGAGGCCACGGAGAAATCCAGCGCCGCCGTCAGGCTGCGTCGCAAACCAAGTTGGGAATGTTTTGCGTCGGTGGTCGTGCTCACGCCGTCAAGAACCTTGATCCGTCAATTTCCCCGGACAATAGGGCCAAGGCCCCGTCATGTCATTCGCGGCTATTGCAGCCTCACTGTGACGCTGTCGGAGGCGCCACGGGCGTCCATGACCGTCAACCGGACAAATCCGGGCCCGTCGGGCTGGAAGAATAGCGTCCCCCGGCCGCTTGCAGCCGTCGTGGGCACGCCATTGACCAGAACCGTAAGCGGCCCGCGCCCGCCGCTTATTTTTAGTGCAACAGGATCGGGTTGACCGCTGGCGGCGATCTCAAGTCGCGCACCGTCCGGTGGGAACATGATGCGCGGCGTTTCGGCTGCCTCACTTGGACCAGTGATCCCGAAGCGTTGCAGCGGCGGCGGCAACTTGTTGCTCGCCGCAAAAATCGCACCCCTTGGCGCACGCGGCAGGCCGGCAGGCGCCGACCCCGACCGTGCGAAGGCTTCGAAGAGAATCGGCGCGGCGGAAGCCCGGCCGACAAGACCGGGTACTGGTGCGCCATCGGCGCGCCCGACCCACACCCCGACCGTCATGCGTCCGTCGAACCCGATAGCCCAGGCATCTCGGTAGCCGTATGAGGTCCCCGTCTTGAAAGCGATACGGCCATGAGGCGCGTTATCGGGCGGCGGCGCCCCCAAGAGAATATTGCCGACGTACCAGGCGGCCACGGGGCCAAGCAGTCGGCGCGGCATCCGTACGTCGTCCCCTTGACGCTCGCTCAAGGTGAGCGCCTCGCCCTGTCGGGCAAGGCTGGCATAAAGCATGACCAGGTCAGTCAGGCGGATGCCCACCCCGCCAAGCCCCATAGCGAGGCCGGGCGCTTCGCCTTTCGGCAAGACCAACGCCGCACCGGCCTGCGACAACCGCGCGCCCAGGCGACTTACGCCAATCTTGTTGAGAACCGCGACCGCTGGAACGTTGAGCGACAATTGCAGCGCGCGACGGACCGTGACCACACCCTGGAAGGTGAGATCGAAATTTTCCGGCGTGTAGCTGCCGTAACGGCTCGGCCGGTCGTCGATCAGCGTGTCGGGATGAATGACGCCATCTTCGAACCCGAGGCCATAAATGAAGGGCTTCAACGTGGAGCCTGGCGAACGCAGAGCCTGTGTCATGTCCACCTGCCCGGCCCGCCTGAGGTCAAAATAATCTGCGGACGCGACGCGCGCCCTCACCTCGCCAGTCACATTGTCGACCGCGAGAATGGCAACAGAAATATCCGGTCCGAGAGCCTGTGCACGCTCACGCGCGAGCTCCTGCAGATTCTTTTGCAAGAAAAGATCGAGCGTGAGGCGATGCTCACGGCGATCGGGCTCCATCAGAACCACTTGATCGGCTGCATGCGGTGCCAGCACCGGCAAAGGCTTGCGCTCGTGCGGAACCGGCTGGGATTTCGCGCGCGCGATTTCGTCGCGCGGCATGAGCCCCGCCAGCGCTGCCCGGTCGAGGACGCGATCGCGCGCGGCGCGCGCCGCGGTCGGGAAACGATCGGGCCGGCGCAGTTCAGGAGACTGCGGCAAGGCGACCAACAGCGCAGCTTCTGCCAGCGACAGTTTGCGCGGCTCCTTGCCGAAATAGGCGAGTGAAGCAGCGCGCACGCCCTCCAGGTTTCCGCCATAGGGTGCAAGTGCCAGATAGAGCGCGAGGATGCCATCCTTGCCGAGCGCGCGTTCAAGTTCGAGCGCGCGCACGATCTGCCGCATTTTGGCACCCAGGCTGCGCCGCTCGCGTGGCTCAAGAAGCCGCGCCACCTGCATGCTGATCGTCGAACCGCCGGAGATGATTTGACCGCGGGAGATCAACTGAACCGCGGCGCGTCCCAGCGAGAGCGGATCGACACCATGATGATCGTGGAAGCGCTTGTCTTCGTAGGTGAAGAGCAATTTGAAGAACCGCGGATCAACATCACGCTCGGAGACCGACAGTCGCCAACGTCCCTCGGTCGTCGCATAGGCACGTAAGAGCCGTCCTTCGCGATCGAGGACCACGTGCGAATACTCGAGATTCTTGCCAAGCGGCGCCGGTCCGAGCGACTGCACCCAGACCGCCGCGACGAGCGCCACCACGGCGCCAAGACCGCCGGCAATCGTCAAAATCGCTCGCAAGTGCTTCATCGCGGCGCGATCTCAATTGTGCCCGTTGCGGTCCGGCCAAAACGATCGGGCCGATACATGTCTTCGACTTTGGCTTGTGGCAACACATACCGTCCCGGCGAGACCGCGCGCACGACGTAGGCGACACTAAAGACGGGCGCCGAGTCCTGCTTTCGATCGAAGGCCGCGCTGAAACGGTCGTCACGAAATTCGGAATTCACGGGTTCGGCCGCATCGGTGATCCAGGCCAGCGTGCCCGTCTCCCCCGATGAGACCAGGCGGGGATTATCGATCTCAAAGCCGGCGGGCAGATAATCGGCGACGATGACGCGGCCAAATTGTGGTTGCGGCTCCGTCATCTTCAGCACGACGACGAAGCGCTGATTCTGCCGGGATTTGCTGGGATCGGCCGCTTCCCCATCCAGCGTGTAGTATTTGCGCTCTATCTTGAAACCCTCCTCGGCCGCCGGTTCAGGCGTGAGTGGTGCTCCGCTGACCGAGACGACTGCCTGCACATTTCCGTCGCCCTGATTTGCTACTGCAAGCGGACTTGCGAGGTCGTCGGGGCGCAGGCTGCGATAAAGCGCGCCCTGACGGGGCTCGCCATTGACCGCAAGGGAGATCGCGTTGAGCTGTTTGGTGACCGCGCGAGCTGCAAGCACGAGCCACGCATCTTCCTGTGTTGACGTGCTTGTACTGAGAGAGCGCGCAGCATCGATGCGCAACACGGCATCGTCGATCGTCTTCTGTGGCGCTTTTCCTTCCGAGGCCAGCGTCACCAACGCCGCAGCGTCGCGCAAGGCCGAGCCAAAATCGGCGCGTCCCAGGTCGAATTTCGGTTGCGGCGAAATGGCGTTGAGCGCTGCAAGATAGACAGTGTCAGCGCGTTCCTTGTCGCCAACCATCGCCAGCGCTGCGGCAATCTGCGCTTTCGCAATCGGTGTCGCCACGTCCGAGAGCCTGACATCGGCGAGGTAGCGCAGATCGCCCACGGGGGCAGCGCCGTTGCGCGCCAGAACGTAGAGCGCATAGGCCAATTCTCGTCCGCCATTCTTGTTCGGCTCTGGCGCCGTCGCGACATAGTTGCGCAGCCGATCGATGGCAAGCGTGTAAGCCGTTGCTGGAATATCGAAGCCGCGCTCGCGTGCGCGCGTCAGGACATCCGTGACATAGGCATCGAGCCACGGATCGTCGCCGCCGACCGACCACAAACCGAACGAGCCATTTGAGTCCTGCCGCGCCAGAAGGCGTGGAATGGCATCCTTGATGCGTTGATCAGTTTCACCGTCAGGGGCAAGCCGTGCCTGCTGGGCAAGCTCGTTCACGTAGAGCATGGCCATTGCCCGGCTGGCGATCTGCTCGGAGCATCCGAATGGATAGCGATCAAGCGCATTGAGGAGCGTCGCCGCATCGAGCGAAGTCGAGATGGCAACCGAAAGCCCCGCGCGGCCTGTCCCCGGTACAAAATCGGCGAACAGGTCCTTCGAGAGCGTGAGCGTTTCGCCTTTGGCGAGGGAGCGCACGCTGCGGCGAGTCAGAATTTGAGTTGCCGAACGAACGTCGAGGGCATAGCTGCGCTCAAGACTGAAATTGTTCGGCCCCGACACTTTCACGCTGACCGTGCTGGGCCCCGCCCCATTGGCACCGACAGGGAGGGCAATTCGGTCCCGTTGTTTCGCCGCAAGCTTAAGTGTCAACGGTTTGCCGTCCTCGAGCTTGACGGTGCCGTCGGTCACGACGGCAAGATTGTAGTCGCCGGGGGCGCCTTCGACGTTGTCGAGTTCGAACTGGACGGCGCCTTTGTCGCCGGTCCGGAGGAAACGCGGCAAAGTCGCGGTCAGCACGACCGGATCTCGCACGATCACGTCGCCGGAAGTTTTGCCGACTTTATCCTTGCTCCACGCAACGGCCATCACGCGAACTGAGCCGGCGAAAGCGGGAATATCGAATTGCACCTGGGCGGAGCCGTCGCGACCAACGGCAACGATCCCTGAATAGAGCGCGAGCGGCGCTTGCGTTGGCGGCGCGCCTGACAACTCGTTGCCCGCGCTGTCGCCGCCAGAACGGATTTGTCCGCGGGTGCCCTGCATGCCGTCGATCAATTGGCCATAGAGATCGCGGATCTCGGCCGTCAGACGCCGCTGCCCCAGGTAGTAATCGTCCGGCGCCGGCGGCTTGTAGTTCGTGAGATTGAGGATGCCAACATCGACAGCGGCGACGACAACGCGCGCCTCCTCGCCACCCGCAAGGCCGGTCAGCTTGATCGGCACCGTCAACCGCGAACTTGGCCGCATGGTCGCCGGCAATTTCATGTCGAGCGACAAAGTATGCGCCGCACGGTCAATCGAGAACCATTGCACCCCGATCGCGCGGCCCGGCATACGTTGTGCCGGCGCATCGAGCGCACGGCGCAAGGTCGCAACCATGTAAGCGCCTGTACCCCAATCACGGCCTACCGTGATGTTGACGCGGGTCGCGCCGGCTTTCAGATCTTGCGACTGACTGGCGACCAGACGATCGGTGAAAACGTTGATCGTGAGGCGGCCCGCCGTGCGCGCAGTCACTGCTACATTCATTGCCTCGCCGGGCTTGTAGTCGGGTTTGTCGAGCGCGACTTCCAGAAGATCCGGCGTGTCGGCATTCGCTTCGGCATAGAAACCGGCATCGAAGCTGAGTGACGTGACGGGACCGTTCGCTTCGCCCGTCGTAACTTCAAGACGATAGCGCCCCCATTTGACGGGAAGAGACAGACGTCCCGGCTTGTCAGCGGCAATATCCACCGTGCCGCTCGCAACTCTTTCCGTACGTTTGACCGGTTCGAACTCCCATTGGCCGTTCTGGCGGTACCATTGATAGCTGCTCTCGACCTTCAGCAGATCGTATCGGACACCGCTTTTCGCGAGCGCCTTGCCATCGGGCGACAGCATGATCACATCGAAATCGGCATTGGCACCATCGGTCAGAGAGCGGCCGGAGAACATCGGCTTTACTCCGAGCATCGCGCTGTCTGAAGTGACTGGCAGCGTTAGCTTGCGCTCGACAGCACGCCCGCCGGATTCCGCCATGCGCACCGTGATCTGCGCCTCCAATGGCCGACTGGTCGCCGGTGTCGTATCGAGCGTGACGGGGAACTTCGCTTTGCCCGCCGCATCCGTGTTCGGCACATCATCGAGTTCCTGACGGACCGGCGTCACCTCATCGTCGAACAAGCCGAAGGCATAGCCGGGAAAGCCGGGAAGCTCCTTGGCTGCGGCGATCGTCACCTCTCCGGAAAGCTCAAGGTTTGACGCGGGCGCGCCGTAAAGAAAACGTCCGTCGACACTGAGTTGCGCAGGCGTCGCACGCGAAATGTTTCTTGCGGCCGAGGAGAGATCAAATTCAAGACGGTCGGGCACATAGTCCTCGACCATGAACGTAGTTTCTCCGACCGCAGGACGTTTGGGATCGGTATACGCCGCGACGCGCCAGGTCCCGGTCGAAGCCGAGGAGACGAGCGGCACGCTCATCGAACGGCCACCGAGCCCCTGATCGGCTACAAGCGCGCGCCGATATTCAACGCCGTCGGGACGCGTGATCACCAAGGTCAACGGGACATTTGGTGGCGCAGCCCCACGCGCATCACGCAGCAGCGTCGTCACGGCCACGGTCTCGCCGCTGCGGTAGACACCGCGCTCCGTGTATACGAACGCGTCCAGGCCAGCCGGAACCGCCCTCCCCGCGACGCCGCGGTCGGACAGATCGAATGCCGGCGATTTCAAACTGAGGAAAGCGTAGTCGCCCTTTTCGCTGGCAACGATAGCCGCAGGGGCAACACCGCCCTCGCCGCGCGCCAGCCCGGCCTCGAAATGGATAAAACCATTGCGATCGGTCTGGCGGACAGCCAGCACCTCGTTGTTGCGCGCAAGCAAACGCACCTCGACGCTGCTGCGCGGATCCGCGCTGGCGAGCGAGTGTATAAAGACATCAATGCCGTCGTGCGTCGTATAGGCAGTAAGCCCAAGATCGGAAACGATGAACCACTGCGTCGCCTGTTGACCGTATTCAGTGGAAACGACGTCCTTGGGCTCGGCGGTGATCGCATAGAGGCCAGGAGCGAGATCCTTGACCGCCTGATCGAGCGGAAACGCAGTTGTAACTTCCGCGTTGAGTTTGGATTCGACCGCAAGCTCGCCGTTCCAGATTTTCGCTCCACGCTCGCTCGCCAACCGCTCTGATTGGTAACGGCTCATATTGCGCTGGAATTCATAGCCAAGCAGGGAATCGAGGAGATTGCGGTCGCCGATCCGATAGATCGCGAGCACCACCGCCTGTGTGTTGACGCTGAGCACGGGGATGCCTTTCTGGCCCGTGCGCGGCAGGACGTAGGCTTTACCCGAAAACCGTACGAACGGTTTGCGGTCGCGAACAAAGATGGTGAAGTCGGCCGACTTCGCAAGCGTTTCCTTCACAACCGAAGGAAGGCCGGCGCGCAGCGTTACCGAATACCGTTCGCCGTGCTTGAGGCCCTCGACGCAAAGTTGCTTCTCGCTTGCCGATATCGCCGGCCGATCCATCCCCGCAACAGCGACGAAGGGCGAAAAATCGGTGCGACGGCCAGGCAAATCCTCAGAGAACTGGAAGCAGGCGCGCGGCGAGATGGAGTCGGCGTCGACGGTAAAGTCGAGCAGCCGGAATCCGTACTCGGCCCGCAGCTTCTCATATTGTCCGCGCAGGTCTGCGGTCTCCCGCAACTCAAGCGAGGCACGCATTGAATCGAGCGCGCCACGCCATTGCTGCCGGTCGGCAAGAGTTCGGCCGAGGACGGATAAACTGTCGGCTTCCAGAGCGCGGTCACCGGCGCGCATATACGCGATGTATGCGGCAGTCGACGCGCGATCGAGGAGCAGCGCCTTCTCCCGATCATCGCGCGGCTTTATCTGAACGATGGTGCGGGCGAGCCGCAACCAACTCGAAGCATCGTCGGGAGCCGCGGTGACAAGCTGGCCCAGGACCAGCATGCCTGAGCGGAAGTCGTTCTTCTGGAAGGCTGCATCGGCGTCGCGTTTCAACGCTGCCGGCGGCTTGGTGACGGTACCGGCATCGCTTTTGATCTGCGCTTCGAGCTTGATGGCGGCTTCATCGAGCGCGCCTTGCTTGAGAGGCTTGTCGGCCGCGAACGCCGACGACAAGGCAAAGGCCAGGAACGCGGCGGCAACGCCGGCGCGAACAAAGCGAAGCATGGATCAAATCCTCCGGAAGCAGCGGATCGCCGCAAGCGTCATTTCAGGTCCCGATGGTGTCGAGCGCATGGCAGCGGGCGGCGAACTCGTGGCAAGCATGCCGCGCTGTTGCCCAAATTGATACGATCTTCAAACGGGTCGGTTGATATCTTGAGAGCCGACATTAGGCGGCTTGATGAAGCACTCTAAGGCCTTCATTTTCTGGTTGAATTTGGTGCCTTGCCAGCCCGCTTTTCTAACGGTTTTGGCGCACCCAGGGCTCTGTTTGGGGGATATTGGTGGACATGCGTTCGCACTTATCAGTGCATGTTTGGCACGGCTTCTTTGCACCGCCGGTCGGCTACGGCTAAACCCTGTGCGCCGACCCCGTAGCTCAGCCGGATAAAGCATCAGCCTTCTAACAAGAGGGTTCAGACGATGAAAACGTTGTGCAACAAGCGTTTACGAAACGGCGTGTAAGCTACTGGGCGGACACTGGTCGCAAGACCCCATAGCTCAGCTGGACAGAGCACCGGCCTTCTAAGCCGGGGGTCGCAGGTTCGAATCCTGCTGGGGTCGCCACTAAACACGCCGCTTGTCGAAGATGTTGAGCCTGGGAAACTCAGCGAAATGGCAAACGTCTCGGTGCCAAATACTGAAGTGGAGATTGCCGCTCCAGCGGCAGAAGCAACGGTTACTGCGGCAGCAATACCGAGCCGCCACATCGAATTATCAAAAGCCATTTTGGATTATCCATTTGAGTAAAAGTGGCCGCGCCGCTTTACGTCCGAGCTGGCGCAGCCCGCCCCAAGGGCGAAATGCGGAGGTCAATTCAGCCGTCGGACCTAATGGTAACTGTAATGTTGAATAAAAAGATGAAGGTAGATTTTTACCACGAAGACAGTCGTGACCGAGCGCATAAGCCAAGGATCGAGACCGTCAAGGGTGTCGAGCAATGCGCGTCCTTGTCTGCCTTCTGCTTGCACTTATTCCACTGCAATCAACGGCGGCGCTGGCCGATGTCATTACTCTTTCTTGTATGGGGAGCTTCTTTGCCCCCGACATATCTGATGCTGCTCGCCAAATATCTGGATCAGTGATTGTTGATTTCGACAAAAAGGAAGTACGCGGAATTATCAGCGGATACATTACAAATGTTAGCGAACTAGAACTCGATTTCGAGTGGAAATTTCTGAGTAATAACTACAGCAATTCTCCTACGGTATATCGCCGCGGACATATAAATGGCCTCACCGGAGATGCTTGGCAAATCAACTCCCGGAGCAAGCTATTGGCACCCAATTCAGGCACCGCCGATTACGCCGCATTTGACCTTGGGTGCAAGCGGTAGCCCGCTCTATACGATTCCCAATTTTGGGTAGCTGATCCGAGCATTGAAGCCAGTCAGGTCTTTCTTGTCGCCGCGTCGAGCGCTGCGGAATCTTTTTGTCAGTCGGCCGGCAATGGCGTAGTGGCTTTCCCCATCGCCGCCGCTCTCGACAATATCCTCACCGCACTAAAAAGCCTTGCAGCGTAAGTTCGACGTAGCGAACCATGAAGCCGCCCGTGGGGAAACTGGAGGCGGTTTTGCATAGGCACTATGTCGATACGACGCCCTTGCCCTAGCGGCACGTTGAGCTAAACTTGGCCTGTTGATACTCACTAAAATTTAGACAGATAGTGCGCCGGGCCCCTACTCTCGGCACACTTTTTTGTCGGTATCGTTCAACCGTATCCGCTTTACTTCCCGCGATTGGAATGTGAGCGAAGGGTGTTACAAGTACATCTCGTGAAATGTTTGGTCGGGAGGTCTTCATGGTTAGTCTGTTTCGCGCAAGTAAGTTTTTTGCAGTCTTTGCAGTGGCGGCAGTCATGCTCACTAGCGTGCCCTCGCGTTCTTTTGCCGAGAGCGGCTCGGTACGTCTCAGAGTTACCAACGTCGGATTTATCGTGGGCGTCGGCGGTGGTTCAGGGACTTTGACATTCAGAGGTCACCGTTATCCGCTAAGAATCAGCGGTGTCAGCCTCGGCTCCATCGGAATAGCGGGAGCGGACATGGTTGGCACGGCCACCCATCTACGAACTGCGGCGGATATCGCGGGCACCTATTCAGTGGCCTCTGCCGGGATCGCGGTAGCGGGCGGCGCCAAGGCCGCAACGCTTCAGAACTCAAATGGCGTAGTGCTGACATTGCGCGGACGGCAGGTCGGTTTCGCGGCGAATGTCAGTGTCAGCGGGATGACCATATCCATAGGTAGATAGACACGAGCAAGCATCTTGCCGCCCGTGGGGAAACCGCGGGCGGCTACCTTGGAGTCATTTTCGCTGCGGCATCGGATCGGCCGGCCCCGCGTTCCTGAGATCGCGGTTCATCTCAAGGCAGGTCGCAAGCTCGCTATACGTTGGCGAGAATGTTTGCATCTTGACGCATCGGGCACGATCGGCTGCAGGGAAAGTCGACCAGTTTTTACCGAGTTGCTCGCGCGTCCGCTGCTCCGACTCAAGACAGAGTTTCAAGTTATCGCCAGTATCTCGCGCGAGCCCCGCCCCTGCCGCGCCACGACAGCTTGCAGTCACATCCCAGCTTGGCACACTGTCCGCCAGGGCTTCGTTCGAACAAAACCATATGCCGAAGGCAACGGCTGCAACGGCAATCATTAACTGTCGGAACATCGGGGTCTCCCGGACGGCTCAAAATTACGTCAGGATCGTCACAGACGAAAGGCCAACACTGGTCGTCCGCTACAAAGCCGCGCCAGTCGCGCTAGCGCGGTTCGCGCAAAACGTGCAGAATTTGCCTTTCTGTTTTGGGGGCTAACATGCGCAAAGCAATTGTTGCCTTTCTCGCAATTGGCTTTTCACTAGCGGTTTGCACGTGGCCGGCTCTCGCGGAGGATCAGAAAAAGGATCCGCCGAAGACGACAACATGCACCAACAGTAGTGTCTGCCAAAAATACAAGGACGATAAAAAAGGGATCGTCCAGAATTTTACCGGCAAGACTACTACGACCAAACCCACTACGTCTGGATCGCCGCCATCGACAGGACGAAAGTAACGCTGAAAGTTGGGTACAGGCCGGAGCCGTGCGCACACGAAGCTTCTTATTCTACTGCGTGATCGCCGTGCTGCTTAACGCCGTTTTCGCTCTGGCGTGGGTACTTTGGCGCGAAATCAAATTCAGTCAAAAACAGACTGACCAGATAATTGAATTGCAATCACCGCAGAAAGGCGGGCAGTAGTTTGTCTCGCTACAAAGGCCGCGCCAACAACGGGCAGCGCCCCACATCCGCGGACGAGAACGCAGTCTCTTGCCACATCGTCTGCACTTCCGCCTCAGTAAGAACGTCACGAACTTCCAGATTCGGATTGGGGCATGCGCTGCTTACGCGCTGCATGAACCGGCTGATATGGGCACATCGCTCAAGTGTGGCGTCAGTTAGCATTCCGTCGGTGGCAAGCTGACTCAGTTCGGCTCGACTAACATTGGCCATCAGGTCTTCATAAGAAAGATCACGCTTATCCATCATTTCCTCCACCGCCCGCGGCAGGACTAAAGCACTTTTCAAAATGTCTCAATAGACGGACGAACCGTGACGGAGCGGGCTCCCGTAGTCTTGCCGCCTCCTCCACAATGCGAGGATAGCGTTTAGTCCAGTCGGCGCCGTTCATCGTATAGAGACGCACGCGGCCATCGCGAACGTGTATCTGCAGTCGGTATCCGTCGAGCTTCAACTCGTGCACCCAGCCAAGACCCGCACGGCGGCCTCTCGGCGACGACAGGGGTGGATGAATGACGCGGTCGCTCGGAGCGGCCTGCCACGAGGATCACGCGAAACCATATGAAGAATCTGGAATTCCACAGCGCGTTCGTCTTGCTGCCCAGTAGCGCCGCGCCCTCTTCACAACCGCGATAAGGTGACTAACCTGATCGTCGGGCAAACAAACTGGGGAACGTTGGTCGATTAGTGGCGAATTACAGGTTGTGGCCTCAGGCAGCGTTAGCGGCGAAACACATTCGTACTTCAGGCGAAGATCGCCATCCGAAACCTCGGAAAATACGATCAATTCCATGCACTGGATCGGTCGATCGGCGCTTGCGATCAACTAATTTTCATCACAACGACCGCAGGGTTTCTCGCGAAAGCGCGTTGTCCTTTTCGTTCGTAGCGAAACGAGAAAGGTTCCCTTTCCGGCGCGACTTTCAATCAAGAGGAGTCATTTTATGCGTAAGCCATCAATAGGTGTGTTCGCGATCGCAGTCCTTGCCGCCTCTATCAACGTTGCCGCTGCACAAAGAGTCGAGCCGACGCCGATGGCCGGCGGAGGCCCCGGCGCACTCCCGTCCCCAGGCGAAGGTCCTGCTGCGACAATACCAGCGCATCCTGAGACTTTGCCGATGGCGGGCGGAGGTCCCGGGACGCTGCCGTCGCCAACCGCAACAGCGCCGTCCGCTGAACGGTCGCATGCTAGCCACAAACACCACCACCACAGCGGCAACGCGTCGTGAGACCACAATAGAAGCGTGCGTCCACTAAAAAGCTCCGCGCGGTGACAATCGCGCGGGGCTGGCCTTGCCGCGATCAAACCGCTCGAATCAATTCCGGTTTGCGGATTGCATCACGTTTGAGTTTTGTTGCGCTTCCTGCGTCACCACGCGAGAAGGCCGGCGCTCGAAGAAACCCACGCGCATCGCTCACTTTGACCGCTACAGCGGGAACTTGATCGCGCGGGATTAACGTTACTGCGGAGCATTTAAACGAAGAACCCAACCACGGGGTATTGTCCCGTACATGTCGTACTGGATCCTGATTTTTGTAGTTGGCATTGTCCTCGGGTACGGGGTTCGCGAAATAATCTCGCGCCGCCGTCGTAAAACACTTCGCAATCGACGGGTTTGGAATCGAAGGTCTGAGGATCGTTTTACACCAAACGAAATCGATGAGCGGCCTGCAATTGCTCCCAGGCAGACCTCTGAGCTGCCTCCGAAAGCAGACATCAAAGCCCCGCACGAGGACGTAAATCGTTAGCTCAACGCTAGCGCACGCCGGCCACCCTCTCGTCCCATAGCTACAACTAGATGATCAACCGTTGGCGGTTTTCCGGTTCCTGCGCCAGAGGCTGGCGGCAATCACTACGCTTATGCCACCCATTTCCAAAATCCAATTCCACCGAAAGCCGAGCACCGTGCTCCCAATAAAACGATCGATATGATGAAAGGAGGCTGCACGAATTAAAACAAATCCGATGACCATCGTCGTTCCAAGCAACGCCAGCCAAGTTGAAAAAGGGGCGCTGCGCGCCGCGACAACCATAGCTATGACCGCCCAACTACAGACGAGCGCTACGACAATAATGAAATAGAGCTGGACGGTTTCTCGCCGCGCGTACCATCCCTCCTCGATCGCAAGAATCCGCCCCATTTCTGTCAAAGCGCTTTGAAGATCGAGTTGCTTGTTGATCCCCAATCCTAAAAACAAAACTGTGATCGCGTACCAGATTTTTCGATCGGACAAAGACGAATTGCGTGCTGTTATCCAGCAGCTAATCACAGCCAAAAAGTACAGAATGACCGTAACCCATCCGCCAATGGTTGGGTCACCGATGCCTGGTCGCCAATTAAACTCATGCAAGGCGGCTACTTTTCCTGCGTTTGTTGAGCCAACGTACCCGGTGAGTTAGCGTGGATGGCCGCATCGATGGCGTCAATCAGATGGAGTTGCGGTCACGGCAAATAGAAAAAGCCGCCCAACCCGACGGCTTTCTCCAGCAATGAAGAAAACGACTTAGGTTGCTGCGAGTGCTTTGCGTTTCCTGCGCCAGCCAGGAAGCTGAGCACACCCGGTCTTAGGCCAACTGGAGATTGTTGTCGGAAATAAAGTCTCCGAATTCTTCAGTGTTTGATCCAAGGGGCCAGCGCGTCCGTCCATGCCTTTTGCCACTGTTGCGCAACCTGCATGTAAAGCCCGAATGGGTTCGCCTGAGATGTGCTCACACCGGGCCAGCTACCGACCTGGCCAAAGGTAGGCATGGACGTCAGCTTCGACAGCATCGCCGATGACGGGTTCGGCGATTTGATTTGCGCCTCCCAAGCATCCATCACCTGATCCATCACTTGAACCTGCATCTGGTTCATCGTTTCCATTTGCGCTCGCGTGGCATCGACGATTTCCTCCGGCCATCCCAGTGCTTTCGCGCCGGCAGCAATCTTGTCGACCACCGCTTCAATGTTTTTCTCATTGTTGGCGATCTGTGTACGCCAAGTCGACATCGCATCAAACGCGAGTTTCACCGCTTTACGGGCTTCTTCTGAGAGTCCGGTAGCCAACGCCGTATCAAAAGTGCGGGGGGTCGCCTCGGTGGGCTTGCTCGCCATGACATTGGTCCTCTCTGACACACGAATTGCAGCTTGGGCTAAGTAGTCTGTGAGCGCCTAAATCCTGCAATCAATTGGCCTAAAGGGAAACGATGACGTCAGCGTGAATGAAGCGGACCCAAGTAGCCAATTCATCACCGGCGAGTGGATCGTCCAGATAGCCGGTTATCGGGGCCCCGCCCAACCTGACGGCTTCATCGATTGCAAATTTGTCATACTCAACTGCTAGTTTTATGCTACCAACGCCATAAGGGCCGTCATTTATGTGACAGGCGTCACAGCGCTCGCCCGGTAGCCGTGGTCCCTTAATTGGTCAGTCACGGGGGTAGCCATGAAGTCATTTGAAGCACTGATCGCGACCGCAAGCTTGCACTGCGCAAGAGGCCAGCACCTTAAGCAAGCCAAAATTACCGTTCGCAAATGAAGATTCCGGAAGCTCATTTAATGTCATCCAATTTCGCTAGCGATCCGGCGAAGCCGGACGAGAATTCGCAAGCCGACCACGAGCGGGACTTTGACCGCTGGCGTACTGCTGTCGAACTGATCCAGCGCATGCGCGAAGCCGGGATTGGCTGCGACCTGTTTGACGGCTACCAAAATCGTCATTGAAGCCGAGAGACGCGTCCCGAGACTCATCTCGACAGCAGCTTCGTATTTGCTTCGAAATTCGGGTCGAAACGCATCCCAGGGTGCGAAGGTATTCTCGTCATTACAGAACATTAATTTCGACGAAAGATCGCCGTAACGCGAGGTCGACTACACGCCCCCGCCAAGCTCATGGGCAGGTTAGGAGCGGCCTATGACGCTAGGCGCGTTGTCCAGGGAGGAGCCGGGCGCGGGCTGCTCCGGCCGAGCGGAAAAGCCAAAACAATGGCACGCCGCTCGGCTCAACTCGTTCGATTTGCGGATTCAAAATCAGCTGCGATGCTCGCTGATCCGGTCCGACCAAGCGAGGAGCAAAGCTGAGATAACAAAGACCACATGAATCCCAACGAGCCATGCAAGTCGTTCGGTATTCAGGGTCGCATCAAGGTTCATGAATGCCTTGAGCACCTGGACCGCCGAAATGGCAACGATCGAGGCCAGGACTTTCTGCTTAAGGCCCGAGAAATCGATGTGCGTCATCCACTCGGGCCAATCCGGATGACCGGATGGGTCGATGCGGGACACAAAGTTTTCGTAGCCTGAGAAGACGACGATCACCACCAGATTGGCAGTGAGCGTGACATCGATAAGTGACAACACACCCAGAATGATATCGGACTCGCTCGCGCCCCAGGCGTGAATGACAAACTCGTAGAGGATACGCAGAAACTTCAGCAAGAGCACCAGCAGGCTGATGACGAGCCCGAAGTAGAACGGCGCCAACAGCCAACGGCTATTGAATATGGTCGTCTCGATTGCGCGCTCAACACGATTGCGTGGCGACGAACTTCGTGGCGGAGGTGGGCTGTTCACTGTCATGTGACAAAGTGGCGCGATGGATTCTGCTCAAAAATCGTGCGTTTCGTCAGCGACGCGATGTCGCAAAATGTTGAACAAGATTTTATTTAGATGACGTCGGGTCTGTGTAAAAATCGGGGCCGCTCTGGTGTCCCCTACCCGAGCGCGGCCCCGATCTCTCCGTCCCCTTAATGTCCCCGAGGTCGGGGCCACCATTCCTACGGCGAATTGTGACCTTCAGTGGACGAAATTGCGGACACAAGTACCGCTGTTCGAATTATTGCTGAATGTGACTTAGATGCCACATGGGCTGCGGGTCACGGAAATCCCACGGCCGAGCGAAACATGAGTCGCGTGGATCACGCCGCTCAAGACAGGGAGATTCTGAGCGGACCTCGCGAGGCCTAATTTGATGCCGAAAAATCGACGTTGTTAAAAAAGTGCTTTCATAAATGCTTCAATTGCAACGACCGCGCTTTAAGCGGTTCCAACGTCTGACTGGTAGTTCCATTGCAGCGTCACCAAACAGGGAATCGGTCACATGTCCAAGATCGCTGCATTTCTGAAAGACGAGTCCGGAGCCACCGCTATTGAATACGGCCTGATCGCTGCCGGCATTTCGGTCGTGATTATTGCAACAGTGAATGCGATCGGCTCGACCTTGAACGGCAAGTTCGACAGCATCTCGACTCAATTGAAGTAGGTTTTTGAACTCAGACACTCCGTGAATGGCGAAGGCCGCGTGTGATTGGACGACACACGCGGCTTGATCTTTTTGAGGCATCCACCAACTGCACTCGACGCGGCCAGAAATTCCTGAATTTGCGCGTATGGGCCCACAAGTGCAGCGCAATAGTATCCGCCCTTGAAATGCCTGATGTTTGGTAACGGTTCCGTCCGTCATCGAACCGGCATATTGTTAACGTGAGTCGCCGGGGAATCATCGGGAGATTCGTGATCATGCTGCGGTTGCACTTCCTGGGACTCCTCGGTGCCGCGACGTTTGCCTTTAGCGCTGTCCATTCAGCGCGGGCGGAACCACGTCCTGCTGAAACCTGCGCCCGCGCAATGTTCCGGGCCGTCATTGATGTTGGGCACACGGAGAAAGCGTTCGGCGCGACAAGCGCACGCGGTCTCACGGAATTTTCATTCAATCTGAATCTTGCCAAGCGCATCAACCAGGACCTGCTCGCCGCCGGATTTAAGCGCAGCGTGCTGCTGATCTCCGAAGGTCGATCATGGCCAGCATTGGGTGAGCGCATCAAACGCGCCAATGCCATGCGCGCCGATCTCTTTCTGTCGATCCATCACGACTCCGTGCCCGACAAGTTTCTGGAAACCTGGGAGTTCGAGGGTGTGAAGCGCGGCTACAGCGATCGCTTCAGTGGTCATTCCATTTTTATCTCCTATGACAACAGCGATCTCCCCGGCAGTCTGTTGTTTGCCAGAATGCTCGGCCAACAGTTGAAAGATCGCGGATTGCATTACACGCCGCACTACACGCAGCCGATCATGGGCCATCGCCAACGGCTGCTGGTCGACGCACAAGTGGGCGTCTACCGCTATGACCAGTTGCTCGTGCTCCGGGACACCGACATGCCTGCGGTCTTGCTTGAAGCTGGCTCGATCATCAACCGCGATGAAGAGCTGCGGATGGGCTCGGCCGAACATCAAGCGAAAATCAGCGCTGCCGTGACTGAAGCGGTCGGTTCGTTCTGTAAGGGACGCCAGCCGCGTACCCCACCGGTCGTGGCGACCCGCGCCGGTCAGACGTCGAAACAGGCGACCGCACCTGCCGCAACATCTGCAGGGCGCACGGTGAAGCAGCGCTGATCGATCCTGCGCAGCTGTTTGCCGATATTTTGGACGTAATTGGTTGGTCGCGATCGCGCCCGACAATCCCCGGTTTAGTGGATCAACCGATCTTTAAATCCTTTGCGTGATCCTCACCGCATGCGTGGATTTGCCTGGTTTTGTGCTCTGTTCGGCGCAGCGACTTGGCTGGATTCAACCTATTGCGATGGTCGATATGTGCGCGCCACCGTCCAGATGTTCACGGAAATGGCGCTACATATGAAGCTGATCGGCTGAGTCAGTCAGTATCGTTGTTGCGCGTGCGAAGGCCGGCTTGCAAGGTCGGCCTCAAGCGCAATTTTGCGCTCACGCTGTGTTGTCTCTTTCTGAGACAGCCCCGCCCGGCAATGCCAAAAACGTGATACAGCAGCGTCATATTCAAATGATACGATTTCGTTTTCCGGGTGGGGATGCCCCACATGGCTCAACCGACCGATCAGCGTTCCGATTTTGGTGCGGGCCAGCTAGTGCTCATCGGTGTTGCAACGAT
The DNA here is from genome assembly GCA_963831515.1 of uncultured Alphaproteobacteria bacterium. Lineage (GTDB taxonomy): Bacteria > Pseudomonadota > Alphaproteobacteria > Rhizobiales > Xanthobacteraceae > Pseudolabrys. The sequence continues at coordinate 221,976 of CAWHQL010000006.1, forward strand.
TGTGCTGCTAGTATTTGCCTGGACTTACGTCGGCTAACGCGTGGGACGAACATAGTCACGAGCACGATGCCCGCTAAGGGTCTTTAGCGAGCGCATGTGATCGTTTATCCGCACGTCGCGTCGCGGCGGCATTACCTAATAAGATCGCCAGTTGCTACCCGGCCAATCTTTCTTGCGTTTGGCTATGTCGGATGCGCGAGGCGCGACTCGGGAAGAGCGCTATCAGTACCGGCAGTACGACAAGTATCAGAGTCGGTGCGAACGTCATTCCACTCACCACCACAATGGCCAATGGCTTCTGAACTTGCGAACCGATACCCGTTGATATTGCGGCTGGCAAAAGGCCTACCCCGGCGATAACGCAGGTCATAAGAACGGGACGTATCTTGAGCGCGCCCGTTTGCAATATCGCCTGAATTCGATCCATCCCCCCACGGACGAAAAGATTGTATTGAGAGAGAATGACTATGCCATTCATGACCGATATGCCGAAGAGCGCGATGAACCCGATCGCCGCAGATACGCTGAACGGCACACCGGTAACGTAAAGACCGAAGACACCACCAATGACCGCCATCGGAATGACGCTCATGGTGAGCAGCGTATCGATCAGGGACCCGAAATTGATCCACAACAGCAATGCAATCAGTCCGAGCGTTATCGGAACGACGATTCTGAGCCTGCCGATTGCCTCCTGAAGGTTGCCGAATTCGCCCACCCACTCCAGATGTGAACCAGCCGGCAGCACAACTTGCTGCGCGATTTTTCGCTGCGCCTCGGCGATCGCGCTGCCCAGGTCCCGATCGCGCACGCTGAATTTGATGGGCAGATAGCGCTGTTGCTGCTCGCGATAAATGTAGGCCGCACCGGAAACGACATCCACGGTCGCAACCTCGCTCAACGGAATTTCCACCGGTCCTTTTTCGCCCGAAACGGCAACCGGGATGTCCCGAATGGCCTCCGGACTTTGCCGATACCGTGGGGCAAGTCTCACGATGATTGGAAAATGCTGGTCACTGTTGGGCACATAGAGTTCGCCCGCGGAGTCCCCTCCAATAGCACTACGAACGGTCGAATTGATATCGCCGGGTGTAAGTCCGTATCGGCCGGCGCGGGCACGATCGATATCAATCTGCACGGTGGGCTGACCAAGCGAGGTAAAAACCGCAAGATCGGTAATCCCGCGTACGCCGGCCAGCACGTTTTTGATCTGGTTTGCGGTTTTCGTCAGCGCTTCAAGGTCGTCTCCAAACAGTTTGATCGAGTTCTCACCTTTCACGCCTGAGACGGCTTCCGAAACGTTGTCCTGGAGGTACTGGGAGAAATTGAACTCGACTCCGAGGAATTCGTCCTGAAGTTTGGTCAACATTTCGTTGGTCAGTTGTTCCTTGCTCATGCCCTCGGGCCAGGCCGATGCGGGCTTTAATGGTGCGAAAAACTCCGCATTGAAGAACCCGGTGGCGTCCGTTCCATCATCCGGACGACCATGCTGCGAGACCACGCTTTCCACTTCAGGGAAACCGCCGATGATTGCGCGCATTTGATTGACGTAATTGTTCCCCTCTTCCAGCGAGATGGTTGATGGCAGCGTCGCCCTGATCCAGAGATTTCCCTCCTCGAGCTTCGGCAGAAACTCAAGGCCGAGCAGGCGGACGACGACAACGGCAACGCAGAGCAACAGGGTGGCACCGGCCAGCACCCAGGATTTTCTGCGCAGCGCAAATTGCAGGACAGGATTATAGAGCCTGCTGATGACCTGCATGAGCCGTGTTTCAGCCTCTCCGACGTGCTCAGGCATCACGATCGCGGCCAGCGCCGGCGTTATCGTAAAGGTCGCGATCAGGCCCCCGCCGATTGCGTAGGCGTATGTCTTCGCCATCGGCCCGAAAATGTGACCTTCAACGCCGCTTAACGTGAATAGCGGGATAAACCCGGCGATGATGATCGCGGCCGCAAACAGGATGGGGCGATTCACCTCGATTGCGCCGTGAAACAGCGCGAGCATCTTGCCGCGCAGATCGCTCCCGTGGGCCTGGTAAGGCATCGTTGCCTGGAAGGCGAGTTCGTCGCGGGTCGCGAGCCGTCGGAACATGCTCTCGACCATGATGACCGTCGCATCCACAACCAGACCAAAATCGATGGCTCCCACGGACAATAGATTCGCGGACTCTCCCCGCAGCACCATAATTCCAATGGCAAAGGACAGGGCAAAAGGCACGGTCGCGCCCACGATCAAGGCGCTGCGGAGATCACCGAGGAAGAGCCACTGCACAGCAAAGATCAACGCGATGCCGAGTAACATGTTGTGAAGCACAGTCCTTGTCGTCGTATCGATCAGATCCTTCCGGTCGTAGATGCGTTTGATCCGTACGCCCGGCGGAAGCACGCTTGAATTGTTGATATTTTCAACCTCTCGCTCGACGCGCTCGATAGTCGGAGTGCTTTGTTCTCCACGGCGCATCAAAACGACGCCTTGAACGATATCGTCGTCGCTATTCATGCCTGCGATACCGAGCCGTGGCTTTGAGCCGACTTTCACGCTGGCGATGTCGCTGACCAGAACGGGAAAGCCGCCGTTCTGTGCCAGCATCGTGTTCTTGAGGTCGTCCTCACTGCGAATTAGTCCGACGCCGCGCACCACTGCCGACTGCGAGCCTATATCGATCGTGTTGCCGCCCACGTTGATATTGCTGCTGCTCAGCGTCTGGATCACCTGGGGCAGCGTGAGCTTGGAGGCGATCAGTTTGTTCAGATCGATTTCGACCTCGTATTGTCGCGTCTTGCCGCCCCAACCGGTGACGTCGACCACGCCCGGTACGGCGCGAAACCGCCGCTGCAGAATCCAGTCCTGCAATGTCTTGAGATCGGTCACGCTGTAGCCGGGCGGCCCCACAAGGCGATAGCGGTAGATTTCCCCTATCGGACTGACTGGCGATATTTGCGGCTGTGCACCGTTCAGCAACGGTGGCAGTTGCGAAAGACGGTTAAGGACCTGCTGAAGCGCCTGCTCGTAAGTGAAGTCGAAGCTGAACTGCAGCTTCACATCGGACAGGCCGTAAAGCGAAATCGTCCGGATCGTCCTGAGGTTTTGCAGCCCGGCCGTTTGCGTCTCTATCGGAATCGTGATGTAGCGCTCGATTTCTTCCGCGGAAAGACCAGCGCTTTGTGTGATGACGTCCACCATCGGTGGCGTCGGGTCTGGATAGGCCTCGATATTCAACTGCAAAAATGCAGACAGGCCGCCGATGAGCGTGGCCGCAAAAAGGACGACCATAACGACGCGCTGTTTCAATGCGAACGCGATGAGACCGTTCATGAAAATATGGTTCTGGAAATCACTGTCGCGCCGGCTTTACCGCCGTTCGCACGGGCCGGCCATCTAAACGAGTGCGTAAAAGCTCATCGATTTCCTAAACGGGACATAAAATCGTTGGGGAACGGCGGACGAAAAAGACGAATCTGCGGCAAACAGGCGCGAAACTCTGCCGTTTCGTCACTGCGCCGAGAATAGGCAGAACACACCCCTCCCGAGGGGTCGCTCACTGCGACAAGAACACGACACAGGACCGGAAACTCAAAGAAGTCCCAACAGTTATCCTTCCCGGATATGCGCGACCACCACAAACCTTGGCTTGCCAACAAGCGGCTGCGGCATGTTATCCAGCCATCACGTTCGAAACTGCAAACTTTGCGATCGCTGATATTATCGACTGGTCAGACCTGCGGGTCGGGAGGGGCGCACGATGGAGCTCATCATCATCCTATTGCTGATTGGCCTCATCGGCTGGGTCATATGGAGGGCGCGGGCTGGTATCCGCGCCGAAAAAATGGCCGCCCTAGATGACGCGTGGCGAATGGTGCTGAGCGACCCCAACTATGAGCGCAGGCGGCAGCAAGAAGAACACAAACTGAACCAGGCGCGCAGCCGCAAGTAGCGGCTTCATACTGGCCTAGCCTACCTGAGCGATTTGGCCGATCGATCCCGTCGGCTGAAGTAGTTCTTCCACCAGAGTGCGAAGTTGGCCGGCGGTGAACGGCTTTTGCAATATCGGCACCTTCTCATGGTGCGGCTCGACGAGATAGTCGTAGCCGGTCACGAAGGCGAACGGCACACCCCAGCCGAGCAAATGATCGACGGTAACGGCGTGGTATCGCCCGCCGATGTTGATATCTAGAAGAACGGCATCGTAATTGCGTTTACCGAACTCACGACTCGCCATCGCCATGGTGTGGGCCACACCGGAGACGCGATAACCGATCTCCCGCACCATTTCCTCGATCATCAAGGCGACAAGCAGTTCATCCTCGATGATCAGTATACGTGCAGGGTGTTCAATATTGATCGAAACGCGGCTGGCAGCGTGCTCTGCACCGGAGGTCGCATGTTGATGATGGCGTAACATCGGCTCCACAGCGGATTTGTCGATTTTCATGGAAACGCGCCAGACGTGACCAAGTTCCGCGGCTATCGATGCGTACTTTTCAGGCGGAAGATCACATTCTGTTTGCTGCGCGCCGCAATCGCGTAACCGGTTGTCATCAGGACTGAAAAAAGGTCAGTCGACCAAGCGTCGCCGGCATCTTCGATAACAATTACTGTTGGCCAAAGAGCCCGCGGCGCGTCACGAAAGAATGGTACGAGGATGCGATCTTCAGACCCCTCGACATCGATTTTGACAGCGTCGACCTTGTCGACACGTTCGTTTTGCAGCAATTGAAGCAAAGTTTGCGCCTGAACGCGCTGAGCATCCCGCTCGGTTCCACCCGCCGGTCGAGCGCGCGTGCCGCCACGGTCTTTCCCCAGGCGCTCGACAACAAGCTCTCCCGGTTCATCGCTCAGCGCGGTGCGGATCGCATGTATCGGTACGCCGGGATTCGATTGAATGTTGAAAAGCAGACGCTCGAAGTTTCCTGCCTCTGGTTCGACAGCGATTATTTTTGCATTCAGTTCGGCCGCAGCGGCGACGAACAGTGAAAACAGGCCGACATTTGCGCCTATATCCACGAAGACAAATTTGCGTCCCTGTGCCCTCGCCACACCTATTTCCTGTGACAGAGTTGCAAGTTCGGTCGTCTCGTACATTTGTGGCGTGAACAGTAGGTTTTTCTCGCAACCGTTATCGAGCGGGTGCAGCCGCAGGCGCATCCCCCAGCGTTCGACGTCGAGCGCTCCAGCCGGATGTTCAAGCCGCATCGTCGATATCCGGCGCAGCAGGATCGCGAGGCGCAAGCCAAGCCAGTTATGCGGCATTCTCGAGGTCAGTAAGATCACACTTCTGTCGAGAGCGCCCGGCGCATGGCCGCCGAATTCATTCGTGTCCGGCAACGGTGTCATGGCGTACACCCCCTGTACGCTGCGATGTCAGACTGGCAGCACGAAAACGCCGGAGTTAGTTTGCGACGGGAGCCGTCTTTACTTCTGTCTTTGCCGATTCATGTCCCGATTCCTCGAATAGCGGCGGGCTATCCAGCTCGGTGCGAAGCGTGTCGAGTGACACTCCCAGCGGCACAATTTCGCGCTTCGGTGATATTTTGCTTGCGATCCTGTTGAACCGACGTCGCCAGGGTACTTCAATCAAGTTATAGGTGCACCAAGCAGCACCGATCATGGCGGCGATGAAAACCACGACCACTCCGTCCATCCACCAGGGGTTGGCGAAAAAGTCTGCTTCCCAACTGCCAGCGGCGTTTTTGCTGACTAGCTTGGCGCCAATCTGAACGCCATTGTTGACCATCGCGATGATAATCTGGTGGGTCATATAAATCGAATAAGACAAGAGACCGACGATGGCGATTGCCGGGGTCCTTAACAGGCGAGATACCATGCCCTGCTCCGCGGCAAAGACCCAGATTGCGAACGCAAATACAAACGGCGCAAGCATTTGCCACCGCGACCCAGGCGCCAGCGCCACGAACATTGCGATGGCAACAACGCAGGCAAACTCAAACACGGTGGCCGTTTTTTGTCCGCGCAGTGACGGCATACCTTCGGCGGTAGCGATACGATAGATGACGTAGCCGACAAAGAACCCGTACATGCAGCGAAACAGACCGAATTGCGCCGAGGTGTCGATATTTTTCTCTGAAAATACCATCAGCTCGATCGCACCGGCCGCAGCGAGTGCGAGAGCGGCAGGGATCCGGCCCCACGGGACCAGTAAGAAGCAAATCCCGAACATCAGATTGGTCAGAAATTCGGCGCTGATGCTCCAGCTCGGCGTATTCCAGGTGACGGTGTCATAAAGGCCGAAGGAATGTAGAAAAAGGATATTAGCGAGAAACGAGTAAGGCGTGTTGTTCGAATTGCTGGTGATATCGATATCGGCCCCCATGCCACGGGCCATGAACTTAATGAGCGCTGCCCCCAGGACAAACATAAGAAGTGCGAAATGCAGCGGCCAGAGCCGGCCAAACCGGCGAATCACGAATGCAACCACGTCCTTCCGCGTAGACAATTTCCCTGCGTAGGCGTGCGCAATGACGAAACCACTCAGCACAAAAAAGAAATCGACGAACAGCCAGGAGCCGCGCACAAAGGATGCGCCCTGGAAATGCCATTGCAGCGGAAAGTGAAAAAGTGCGACCAGAATCGCGCAGATCCCGCGCCAGCTATCGAGCACGACATACCGTTCGGCGGCTGGAGCCGCGGACGCTTTTGACTTCATTGAACCCACAGGAACGAACTCCCCACGCAAGGTACCGCGCCAGCGCACCAACGTTCAAGGCGGCTTTATTTCACGCATTTCGTGCAGAACAATTTCTGCACAAGCGGAGGTAATCACCTGCTCCCGACGTATTTTCTCGCGATATCAGTACGCCCGGCTGAAGTGAGCGGGAGGAACATGCACTGATGGTGTTGGTGAAAATCACTCAGTACGTGATAACGGCTTTGGGAACGTGAAATGAATCTGAGTTTTCGGAAACCACCACGCTAACTACGCGTTTTGTGCGAAGATCGTACGTGCAGATCACGCGCGAACGGACCATTGCTCCAGTCGCGTTGGGAAATTTCGCCTCTGGCTCAATCGCCACGACCTCCCCTGACGCAACGTACGTCTTGCCTTCGCTGAAGCCTTGAAACGGCACAAAAGGCCATGTCGGAGTGCCGTATTTCGCAGTCTCGATCGCCGCAATCCTGCAGGCGACCTGAACATCAAGCCACCCTTTATAGCTGCGCACGATCTCCGCATTGTCGGCACATTTCGTCCAATCCGACTCACACAGTTCATTCTTCGGCGGTGTCGGAGCATCTTTCGGCGGGACGAACGAGTGCGCAAATAGCGCGAGCGCGACCAGCGCAACAATGCCCAGAGTGCTGTACACGAACCAACGGGCCGTCGAGTCCGGTTTTGTCGCCAATGTCTCTGCGGCCAGCCCGCGACCCCCACATTGCGGGCAAATCGGGGCGTCACTGCTCACCTGTTCGCCGCATTGCGGGCAAGCCAGCAAAGCCATGGCCCACTCCCCTTTTTCAGCTTGCAATACGGCCGCAACGGCTATCAAGGCCCCTAAGAGGCCGCGCAAGTCTGTTCAAGGTAGTACCGGCTGCGCGGGTGTTGCTATAAGGCTCCAAAATCAGTCCGTCAGCGTTCAGTCATGGCACCTCCTATCGACGAATCTTTTGGCCGGGCGATGGCGTCGTTCCGCACCGGCAATCTTGGTGATGCAGAAAAACACTTCAAGGATGTGCTGCGGCAGGATCCGCGACACCTCGCGGCGCTCAATCTGCTCGGGATCGTGCTCACCCAAATAAGGAAGTACGAGGAAGCCGAACCATATTTCAAAACAGCGGTACAGCTGAATCCGAATTCGGACGCCACGCTCTACAATTTCGGCATCGTACTGAAAGCGTTGAACAGATCGAACGAAGCGCTCGAACGTTTCAGCCAGGCTTTGGCCATCAACTCGACTATCGCCGCGACGTGGAACAATCGCGGCACTGTTCTGAACGACGTCAAAAAATACAGCGAGGCGATTCGAGATTTCGACAGAAGCATCCTGCTCGACGCGAGCAACCCGGATGCTTACTGCAACAAAGGCAAGTCACTATCCAAGCTCAAGCGTCACCAGGAAGCGTTGGCGGCCTACGAGAGAGCGGTGGCATTGAAGCCGGACCTTGCGGAAGCCTGGCTTGGCCGGGGCAATGTTTACGGCGAGCTCAAACGTTTCGACGAAGCCTTTTCAGCTTTAGACAGAGCACTCGCATTGAAGCCTCAGCTGGCCGAGACCTGGCTCAGCCGAGCCAATCTCCTGCTCGGGCTTAAACGTTACGATGATGCTTTTGGCTCTTACGACAAAGCTCTGGCACTTGAACCGCGACTTGCGGGCGCGTGGCTCGGTCGCGGGAATGCATTCTTCGAACTCAGCCGCCATGATGAGGCTTTGATCGCTTATGACAGCGCGCTGGCGATTGACCCGGGGCTTGCTGCAGCGTTGCTCGGTCGCGGCAACGTATTCTTCGAAGCAAACCAAGATCACCAAGCGTCCGACGCTTATGATAAGGCGCTGGCATTGGAGCCGGATCTGGCAGCTGCCTGGGTAGGCCGCGGCAATGTGCTTTTCCGGCTCAAGCGATACGAGGATGCACTTGCCGCCTATAACGAAGCGTTGACGCTCGAACCTGATCTCGGTGACGCATGGCTCGGTGCCGGAAACGTGTTGTTTGAATTGAAACGGCATGATGGCGCGTCGTCTGCCTATGACCGTGCGCTGGAACTGAAACCGGATCTTGCCGCTGCCTGGCTTGGTCGCGGCAATGTTCTCTTCGGTCTTAAAAGATACGAACAGGCGGTCGCCGCATACGACAATGCTTTGGCGCGAAAGCCGGACCTAATCGGAGTGGAAGGCCTCCGCTTGCATGCGAAAGCGCAGCTTTGCGACTGGAGCAATTTCGAAGACGAGAGTGCCCATCTGATTTCGGCCATCAGAGGCGGAAAACCAAACACGGGACCCTTCCAATTCCTTGTCGTTTCTTCATCGCCTGAAGATCAATTGCAATGCGCCAAACTGTGGGCCGCTGCGCACTTTCCCCCTACCGCAAGCCCGCTCTGGCAAGGCGAACGCTACGATCACGAGCGTCTACGTATCGCTTACCTGTCCGCAGATTTTCGTCAGCACCCGGTGGGCATGTGCATGGCTGGCGTTATCGAGTGCCACGACAAATCGCGGTTTGAGATAGTGGCCCTTTCATGCGGACCCGACGACGATTCGGACATACGTCGGCGGCTGCAGGCATCGTTCGAGCGTTTTATCGACACCCAAACCTACAGCGACGAACAGATTGCCAAACTTGTGAAGGAACAGGAGATCGACATTCTGGTCGATTTGATGGGTTACACGACTGATTCAAGGACAGGCGTTTTTGCGCGGCGTCCGGCGGCGATCCAGGTCAACTATTTCGGCTACTCCGGGACCATGGGGGTCGACTATATCGACTACCTTATCGGCGACCGGACGATCATTCCGGACCATCAACGCAAGTTCTATTCGGAAAATATTGTCTACCTGCCCAACAGTTTCCTTCCGCGCGACCACAAGCGCAGCATATCCGACAAGCGATTTTCCCGTGCCGACGCTGGCCTGCCGGAAACAGGCTTCGTCTTTTGTTCCTTCAACAATCACTACAAGATTGCGCCCGACGTTTTCGACTCCTGGATGCGCATCTTGAGCGAAGTGGAAGGAAGTGTGCTCTGGCTTCTTGAGACCGATGCGACGGCCGAAAGCAATCTCCGCCGGGAGGCGGCTACGAAAGGCGTAGACCCGCAGCGGCTCGTTTTCGCCGGGCGAATGCCTCCTGCCGACCATCTGGCAAGGCATCAACTTGCCGATTTGTTTCTCGACACTCTGCCCTACAATGCGCACACGACGGCAAGCGAAGCCCTGTGGACGGGCTTGCCCGTTTTGACTCGCATTGGGGAGACATTCGCTGGGCGAGTGGCTGCGAGCTTACTGAATGCAATCAAAATGCCGGAACTCATCACGACGACGGCAGAAGCCTATGAACGGACAGCCGTCGATCTTGCCACGCATGCGGAGCATCTGGCGGATATCAGACGCAGGCTAGCCGCCAACCGTCGTGCAACGCCGTTGTTCGACACCGCGTCCTTCACCAGGGATATTGAAAACGCCTACCGCATGATGCACGGGCGCCATCAAGATGGCTTGGCCAGGGAAGACATCGTCATTTCCAGCTGACTGAGTTTTTCAGGCGCGCCTACTTTTCGTTACACTTGATTAGCGATGTCGATTTTCTCAGGGGCGAGCCCCGCCTGAGAACGTCGATACATCTCGATGTACGCCACTTCGATATTTCTTGTAAATCGCTGCGTGTCGAATAACGGCGCCGTCGACAGATTGTCCGCCAATTTTCTTTTAATTCCACGCAACTTCTCCGGATGGATCGCGAGATCGATCGCAAGATCTTCGTAGGCTTGTGACGTCTCGACAACGAGTTCCGGTAGTCCGACCGCATTCAATATACTCGCTGCCACTTTGCCGGCGAAGGTCTCGCCAATGCGGGTCAGCACTGGCACTCCAGCCCACAATGAATCGCTTGCGGTCGTGTGCGCGTTGTAGGGCAAGGTATCGAGAAACAGGTCAGCCAACCGGTGGCGCGCAAGATGCTCGGGCAGCGCCATTCGCTGCGCAAAAACAATGCGCGCCGGATCGATGCCTCGCGATGCGGCTTCTCGCTTCAGATTGACAGCCACGCTTGCGTTATCTTCCAGAAGCCACAGAACGCTGTTCTCGACCTTGCCGATAATCCGCATCCACGAGTCGAAGACGTCCGGCGTGATCTTGTAGTTGTTGTTGAAACAACAAAAAATTGTTGTTTCCTCTGGAAGCCCGTGCTCAGCGCGCGTCATCAATTGCTGCGAGATGGCCCGCTTGGAATCGTTAACTTGATAACAGTCGGGCACGTAAACGATCTTTTCGCCATAGAAAGCCTGTTGCGATGGAGGAACCACCACACGGTCCGCAATCAGGTAGTCGATATGGTCAGCGCCCATCGTTCCGGGATAACCGAGATAACTCACCTGAACCGGCGATGGCCGGCGCGCAAAAACACCGGGGCGACATCCGTGGGTAAATCCGTTCAAATCGACCAAAATATCAATTTGCGATTCCGCGATTCGGGACGCGATCTCATCGTCGCTCAATGTGCTGGCATCAATGAAATGCTCGAAAGAGCTTTGCAAACGCCGACGCATGTCCGACCGGTCCTCGGCCCCGAGAGCGACTGCCGTCACTTCAAATCGGAATTTGTCATGACACTCGAACATTCCCGCAGCGAGGTATGAAGTCGCGTGTTCACGAAAGTCAGACGAGACGTAGGCTAGGCGAATGCGATCATGCTTGTACGTCTCGCCACGCCAGATTGGCACGTCAGCTGTTGGATATTTTCTGGCAACCCACGCCTTTGCGCTGTCCAATTGCTCCTGCGCCGAGGAGGACATGCTGAGAAATGCGAAAGGATGCGCATTTGGTTTCCTGGCTTCGCCAGGTCCCGTAAGCCTTTGTAAGTAAATGTTAAAATTGCCCCAATCGCAAAGACGCATTTTGCAATGCAGGCGTTCGCTTTCGACGAATTCGAGGCCAGGCGCAACAGCCAATGCCTTGTCGTATGCTTTGACGGCTTCGTCATAGCGCCTGAGCGCAGCCAGCATATTGCCGCACCCAGCGTGCGCTTCCGCCATGTTCGGATCCAAAGATATGGCCTTGCTGTAAGCCGCGAAGGCTTCGTCGTTGCGCCCGAACTCGCGCATGGCATTGCCCCGCCCCAGCCATGCCTGGGCGAAATTCGGGAACAGGGCTATTGCCCTGTCGAAGCACTCAAGCGCCTGGCTGAACCAACTCTGCTTGAGCAGATAAAATCCGTAGTTGACGTAGCACGGTGGAAAATTTGGATCGATCGCGAGGGCCTCACGAAAGAATTTGTCGGCCTCTTGAACCTTGCCGGTTTCAGAGCACACGATCCCCAGCAGATGAAGTGCATCAAAGTTTCTTGGATCGCCGACGATGATCTCTCGGTATAGCGCTTCAGCCTCCGAAATCCTCCCGCTGCGATGCGCCTCCACCGCTCGATTGAACAAGAACGTCATGGATCGCGTAACCTCAGTTCCGTATCGTGGCGAGCTTCGCGGCCCAGGCGTCATGAATTTCCGTCAATGTCGACTTCAAATTCACGCTGATTGACCACTTCGGATAGTGTCGCTTCATTTTGGAAAGGTTCGAGATGTAGCAAATATGATCACCGGCGCGGGGTTGTTCGACATACTCGTACTTCATCGGCTTTCCAGAGATGTCCGACACAGCCTCGAACGCTTCGAGAATTGAGATCGAATTGTCGCGTCCACCACCAAGGTTGTAGACCTCCGCCACGCGCGGGGCAGCGATAAATTCGTCAATGAAGCGCGCGACGTCCAGACTGTGGATGTTGTCGCGCACCTGCTTTCCCTTGTAGCCCAAAATCCTGTACGGGCGGCCTTCAACGTTGCATTTCACCAGGAAACTCAAGAAGCCATGCAGTTCCACACCGCTGTGATTGGGACCGGTCAGGCAACCTCCGCGCAGACAACAGGTCGGAATTCCGAAATAGCGTCCGTACTCCTGCACCATGACGTCAGCGGCGACCTTGGAGGCACCGAAAAGAGAGTGCATGGATTGATCAATTGAGAAATTCTCGGCAATTCCGTTCACAAAATCCGGATCGGCATAGTCCCAACGCGTCTGCGTTTCACGCAACGCGATACGATTGGGAGCGTCGCCATAAACTTTGTTTGTGCTCATGTGCACAAACGGTGTTTCCGGACAATATTGGCGCGCGGATTCCAGTACGTTCAGGGTTCCTACCGCATTCACATCGAAGTCATCAAATGGCCGAAGCGCTGCAAGATCATGGCTCGGCTGAGCCGCGCAGTGCACGATCGCATCCGGCTTTATCGAGCTGACCAGATCTTCGACCCCGCGCCGGTCACGCAGGTCAAGTTCGTGATGGACAAGATTGGGGTGGCGATTCAAGAGGCGCTGCTGGTTCCAGCGCGTGTCCCCGGCAGGCCCGAAGAAGCTCGCGCGCATATTGTTGTCGACGCCGTGAACGCGCCACCCACGTTCGGCGAAATAGGCCACCACTTCCGATCCGATCAGCCCGTTCGAACCGGTCACCAGGATCACTTTTGCCATTACGCTAAGCTCTGCCCGCCACCTTCAATCTGCCTTGGCATCGTATCATTGTGAGGTGGAGAGGCCTCAAGTTCGGGGTGTGACTAAAACCGATCGGCCACCAACTCTGCCCACCGAACGAGCCAAATCCGACACCCACGCCGGGTCGGTAAACACATATTTAACAAGTTTGCCACACGAATAGACCTTGGGGGACCTTCATTTCCCTCGGTTTGAACACGCCAGAACGGCATGACCGAGACGCCTGCTCCATCGTCGACCGCAACCGGCGGCCCCCAGGCTGTCGAAGCGCCTCCGCTTGCGCCGGACGGCGCACCCCTTTGCTATGTGGTGGATGAAGAGTCCAGTATCAGGCACTTTCTCTCGCTTGTCCTGCATGGCTCCGGCGTCGATACAGTCGAATTTCCGGATGGCGCGGCGATGCGCAAGGCAGTCGAAAGCAGACCACCTGCACTCATATTCCATAATATTTCGCTCGAATCCGCTGACGCGATTGAATCGGTGGTCGCACTTGGCAAGCTCCGATATCGCGGCGCGGTGCAGCTCATGAGCGCTCGCGGCGCGGCTGTCCTTGAACACGTCAAGGCCATCGGCACCCAACACAAACTGCAAATGATGCCGATCCTCAAGAAGCCTTTTGAGACGGACACCATCATCAAGCTCATCCAGGAACTGAAGCTCGGCATGCCGCCAGCCGTTGCCGCGCGGTTGGAGCTGGACGATGCCATCAAGAACAAATGGATCGAGTTCTGGTATCAGCCGAAGATCGCACTGCGCCGTAAACAATTGGCGGGCGCCGAGGCTTACGCCCGCGTGCGTCATCCGCAGCACGGTCTTGTGCTCGCGGGTGCATTTACCGCCAACGCTTCCGAGGCAGCCAACGTGAAGCTCGCCGAGCTCGCGCTGGAAAGCGCGCTGAAGACGAGCGCGCACTTTTCCACACTTGGAGTCAATCTTCGCCTTTCCGTCAATATTCCAGTGCCCGCGCTGCTGAAAATCTCAGTGCCGGACATCGTGCAGGCTCATCATCCGGCCGATCAAAAATGGCCGGGCCTGATCATCGACGTTCCCGAAGACCAGATTGTCGGTGACCTCGCGCTCGCCAGCGAACTAAGCAAGAAACTGGAGCCGCACAACGTGCGTCTCGCGATCGATAATTTCGGACGCACCTTTTCGTCGCTTGCCAAGGTGGACGAACTGCCGTTCGAAGAACTTAAACTTGACCGATCTTTCGTTGCGGATTGCGGGACCGACAAAGTCAACGCACCTTTGTGCAAGTCTGTGATCGACCTGGCCCATAATTTCGGCCGTTACGTGGTCGCGGTCGGTATCGAGAAGGCCGCCGATGCACTGGCGTTGGTCAGCATGGGCTGCGACTATGGCCAGGGCTTTCTCCTCGGCCAGGCCATGCCGGAAGAGCGATTTATCTCGCTGCTGCGCCAGCGTGCGGCAACTCAGGGCCGCAGCCTGGACGGCGCGAAGACCACGGCCTGAACGTCAAAGCCTCTGCAATCTGCTTCCCGCGTTTTGCGATTGCTTTGGCGCATCTCTATGTACTACTGAAATTAATGGATTGGTTCGTGGATTGTTATCATTGTGGCTTCGTCCGCTGAAAAAGCTTGGGCGCGCGCCCTCTCTTCTCTAGAGACCGGCAAGCTGGACGAGGCCGAGCGCTCGTTCAAGAAACTACTCGAGACGCAACCGAGACATTTTGGCGGATTGAATTTGCTTGCGGTTGTCCTGATCCAACAGGGCAGGCTCGAGGAGGCCGAGCGCTATTTGCGTCGCGCATTGAGCGAAAATTCAAATTCGGACGGCACTCATTTCAATTACGGTGTGGTTCTCGCAACGCTTAACCGTCCCGCCGAAGCTGCCGAACAATTCACGAAAGCGCTAGCGCTCAACCCCTCTGCCGAAACGTGGAATAGCCGCGGCACAGTTTTCAATCGGCTTGGCCGATATCGCGAAGCGATTGCCGACCTCGACAAGGCGATCTCCATAAATCCCAAATATCCGGAAGCATACTGCAACAAAGGGGCTTCGTTGGCAGAGCTGGAACTCTGGGACCAATCGCTTTCTGCACATGGCACCGCGTTGAGTTTGCGTTCGAACTTTCCGGAAGCCTGGTTGGGCGTAGGTAGGGCGCTGTCGGCCCTTGGTCGTAATGACGAAGCCCTCTCCGCTTTTGACAAAGCGCTTGCGATTAACCCGGGGATGGCCGGCGCCTGGTTTGGGCGCGCGATGATTTTCTTTAATCTCAAGCGCTACGGCGAAGCTCTTGAGGCCGGCGACAAGGCGCTGGCGCTCGATCCCAATTTTCTCAGAGCATGGACCGGCCGCGGCGACGTCCTGTGCGAGCTTGCCCGCTTTGACGAAGCCTTGGTTGCCTTTGATAAGGCATTGGGACTGGAAGCAAGGTTTGCCATTGCGTGGCTCGGACGTGGGAATGCCTTATTCGCGCTCAAGGACCGCCAGGAAGCTTTGGTTGCCTATGACAAGGCCTTGGCACTTGATCCCGCGCTGGCAGGCGCCTGGGTCGGACGTGGCAATTGCTGCTTTGAACTCAAGCGCAACGAGGAAGCCCTGCACGCGCACGAACAAGCACTGAAATTAGATCCTCAATCGGTCGCCGCGTTGGTCGGCTTGGGGAGCGTCCAATCTGATATGCGGCAGGACGAACTTGCACTTGCCAATTTTAATAAGGCGACCGCTCTCGCACCCGATGACAAAGCCGCGCGGACTGGCCTCGGCAAGGTCTATTACGAGGCCAACCGCGACACAGAAGCACTCCAATGCTTCGAACGGGTTCTTGAACTCGACCCTGACTATCCCGAAGCGCATTACAACAAATCGCTCGTAAAGCTCGCGCTCGGCGAATACGAAGAAGGCTGGCGTCTGTTCGAATGGCGTCGAAAGATGCGGATCGGTCACTTGACCATACGAGATGCCGCGTACACACCCTGGCTCGGAGAGACCGATATTTCCGGAAAAACCGTATTCGTTTTTTCCGAGCAGGGGTTGGGCGACACAATTCAGTTCTACAGATATCTCAAAAAGTTTGAAACACTCGGATGCGACATTGTCTTCGAAGCCCCTCCGCCGCTTTTGCCCCTGATTGCACAACAGAATGGGTCTTTCCGCGTCATTGCGCGAGGCGCCGAACCGCCGAAATTCGATGTTCTTTTCCCTTTGATGAGCGCGCCTCTCGCTTTCAAAACGACACTGGAAACAATTCCTGCCTCAGTCCCCTATCTGGCTGCCCCGCCGGACAGGACCACACTTTGGCGGAGCCGGCTTGGCACAAAACGCAAGACCAGAATTGGTCTTGCCTGGTCGGGGAGTCCCGGTACCGTAAACGATGTCCAGCGAAGCATGCCTTTGAAATCACTGCTGCCAATTATCGGCGAGAATGCAGAATGGTATTCGTTGCAGAAACATGTGCGTGAGCGCGACCGCGAAGCCCTTAGCGCGACCCCGGCCATAATAAATCACGCTGAGACATTCACCGACTTCAGCGATACGGCCGCGATCATCGCCGAACTGGATCTCGTAATTTCGGTCGATTGCGTCATATCCCATCTGGCAGGAGCAATGGGAAAGCCCCTTTGGATGCTTCTCGCGTACCACGCGGATTTCCGATATTTGCGTGATCGCGAGAATAACCCCTGGTACCCGACCGCACGGCTATTCCGTCAGCGAACGGAGGGCGATTGGGCGAGCGTTTTTGACCGCCTGCAGCCGGAACTGAACGAGTTCCTGGGTTAAACCTGAATCGTGGATTCGGGGATCAGTGAGTCCAGGCGTCGCGGCGCTTGAAGGAAAAATTATCCGCGTAAGACATGATGCGTCTTTTCAACGGTACGTTTTCAGTCACCTGGTAAGGGATGCCCCGGCGCTCGCAATAGGCAATGGCTTCTTCCTTGCTGTCGAAGAGCAGGCGCAGTTGCTGGCGCATGTCCCCGGACGAGGTCCACCCCATCAGCGGTTCGACCTGCCGCGGCGCTTCCGGTTCAAAATCGAGCACCCAAGCCTTGGTATTGGCAAAGCCTGACTGCATCGCGGTCTTGGACGGTCTGTAGATTCGTGCGGGCATGGTCGAAGGCCGGTGTGAACACAACGCCAACCGTATAGAGCCTCTGGCCCGTGATGACAACGAAGCGATGGGTCGCTAACTGCGGGTTTTGCGCGCCCGATGGACCGTGATTCTGCCTACCCGAGTTCGGGCAACGCGTCCGCGTCGAGACCGTGCCGCCGGCGTTCGGTCGAGGACGGACGAGCGAATGATGACCCGGAAGCCACCATCGGTCAGCTCTTCGAATTCGATGTTTTGCTCGCGCCAGATCGCCTGGAGCGCCTGGACCGTCGCACGCCGCGGCTCCGTCTCACCCTGCTCCAGCTTGTGGATTGCCCTTTGGGTCAGGCCGATACGCGTACCGAGCTCTGTCTGGCTCCAGCCGAGTACGGCGCGGGCCAACCGAATTTTGGCGGCAAAGCCATGCCTTTCGATCCGAAGGAGCTCACCGAGATCGTGCGAATGAGCCGCGGGATGTATGGGCATGACGCGAATACTGCATCCCTCTAAGGAAATTCCCCCGGCGGTTTCCCGCCGGGGGTTTTGATTAGACATCCACGTTCACGCGATCAGGGATAGAAGTCGCGATGCACGCGGAACCGAACCTGCCAGTTGTCTTCGCTGCTGACGAAGCGCGGGAAGGTGTTGGTGCCCGCTGGGAACAAGGCAGTGTTGGTGTTCGAGGATGAAGTACCTGGTGTGATACCACCCGGGAACTGGGCGCTATCGATCTTCACGTAGGCGACGTCAAGACCCATGTAGAAGTCTTTCGTCACGTTCCACTGAGTCCGGGAGCCAATCCACCACTGGTTCCAGTCCTGATTGCAGCCCGCAGTTGCCACTGCCACGCCAGCGACAGAAGAGGCTGCACCAAAGCTGGCACAGAGGAGGGCATTGGCCGTAGAGTTGTAGCTCGTCTGGGCGTAACCGCCGTAGAGAGATGTTCTCCACTGCGGGTTCCAGAAGTGCTCGTAGCCGGCGTTGACGCCCCACGCGGTCGTCAGCTGGATGCCTTGCGGGATCAAGCTACCGCCGAGTGCCGACCCACCATAGACGCCATCCGACATCATGCCGAATGCGACATTTTGGTTATCCTGCAGGTACATATTGCCCGTGCCAGGGTTCTGGTACAGGTAACGAAGCGCGCCCTGCGTGTAGATGATCTGAGCAGCCAAGTAATCGCCTTGGCCGATCATCGGAGCATTCAACCGGAGGCCGGCCATAAGGGCGAAGCCCCATTGGTCGCCCGGGTGACCGTTGCCTTCGACGCCTGGTGTGAGACCAGTACCGGAGGCGTTCGCATAGTACGTGCCGTTAACCTGGTGCAGGGCGCCGCCGATCTGCGCAGAACCCCATGCTTGGTCAACACGCAGGTTGCCAACGATGTCCGGAACCTGCCAGCCGCCGTAACAGCCGAAGCCCGCGACTGTGCTGCCGGCAGTGGAGAAGCTGCCGCCACTGACCACGCCGCACGGAAGTGCGCCGCCGATCGTGCCGACATTGATGATCTGCGTGTTGCGGCGACTTTCGGCCGAGATCGAGGCCGAGAACCCGTTGCCGAACTGCGCAGTGTACGCCATGACTTCCTTGCCGCCGTCGCCGGTGTCGGAGTTCGGCGTGAAGCCGAGATATCCGAGCGCCGCCTGCGAGTAGAAGTCGAAGAACGACTGTGCGCGACCGAAGGTAAAGCCCGCCCACTGAATGAAGGCGCGGTTTGCGTCGAACTGGTTCGCCGCGTTGTCGCCACCGTTCGTGTTCGTGCTCAGACCGACCGCGATGTAGCCGCGAACCGTGCCGTATTCAGTCTGGTTGCGGGCATCAGCGGTGATATAACCGCGGATACGCCACCAGGTATTGCCGGTGGAGCGGTTATTCTGGTCGTTGACGTATGTGCCGACGGATTGATTGTTTACGCCCCAAGCTGCCTCAGCGGGCCGCAAACCGGCGCGGGCGAAGCTCGTGGAATTCACCGACGTGATGTATCCGCTCAGCGGATTCACGCCGGCTGCACCCAAGTCAAACAAACCGCGGCAAACTTCGGACCCAATCAATTGGGACGAGGTGCAGACCGACACCTACGAGGAACTCCCTAGAGAATTGCACGAGAAGTTTGAACATCTCCGCCGGGAGCGACCGGCCATCGATAGGCTGTGGGGCGGCGCTCCTACACCAACTCAAACAGATGTCAGTCCCTCCGGCTTTGAATTCGCGCTCAGCTGTGAGCTAAAACGCACCGGCGAATTCACGTCCACAAACTACGCACAGCTTCGCGCAGTGTGGGAGCATCGATCGGAAAAGAGTGATGGCAGCCAACGGCTTGTGCAACGTGCTTGGGATAACGCGCCAGGGCCTATCGCCTCTGGCTTCGACGTGCACGAAATCCCGCCTCTCACGCAATTGCAGCAGCTACAGCAACAAGGGAGACAGAGAAAAGCACAAATAGAACGAGAAACGCAGCAAGCGCGCGAGACTCAGCCAGAAGAGTCTAACGCGGCTCCAGTCGCAGCAAACTACACCATCACCGCTACGCCCTTCGTATGGCGCAATCCCAAGACAATTCCGCGCCGACAGTTTCTCTACGGAACGCACTACATTCGGCAATTTGTATCGAGCACTATTGCCCCTGGAGGCGTCGGAAAGTCATCGCTCGTTCTGATCGAAGCATTAGCTATGGCGACAGGGCGCCCGTTGCTTGGTGTCCGTCCGGAAAAGCGCCTTCGCGTGTGGTATTGGAATGGCGAGGACCCGAAAATAGAAATTGAGCGAAGAGTCGCCGCCGCCTGCATTCATTACCGGATTGAACCTGCTGAGCTTGATGACTGGCTGTTTATAGACAGCGGCCGTGATGCCAGGATCGTCATCGCGGAATCCACCAGAGACGGGGCAAAAACTACACGACCGGTTGTTGAAGCCGTAATCGCGGCAATCCGCAAAAACCTAATCGACGTGATGAGCGTCGATCCTTTTGTGTCGAGTCATCATGTAGCAGAGAACGATAACAACGGCATGGATTCGGTAGTTAAGGAATGGTCCGGTATCGCCGACGCCACTAATTCTGCCATCGAGTTGGTGCATCACTCCCGCAAAACAAATGGGGCCGAAGTGACCGTCGAGGATGCGCGTGGAGCATCCGCGGTGGTGTCTGCCACGCGCTCTGCTCGCGTAATCAACACCATGACCAAGCAGGAAGCAGTGAATGCGGGGGTCGCAAACAATCGCGTCCACTTCAGGTGCGAGAACGGCAAGGCAAATCTCGCGCCCCCACCGGACGCCGCTGATTGGTTTGAGCTCAAGTCCATTCCTTTACACAACGGAGACAGCGCCCTTATCGACAATGGCGACAGAGTTGCGGTTGTGGTGCCCTGGAAGTACCCCGACATGCTCGCAGGTGTGACCGGCGACCTGGCCGCGGCCGCGCTCACTAAAATTCGCGCCGGCAAGTATCGCGAGAACTCCCAAGCAAAAGAGTGGGTCGGAAAACCGATCGCAGGGGTCCTAGGCCTCAATCTGAACAATGCTCACGAAAAGGCAAGGGTCAGGCACGTCATAAAAACCTGGCTCGCGAACGGCGCGCTCGTGGTCGTTGATCGAAGAGACAAGAACGGCGAGATGCGCCCGTCAGACCAATGCGCCGACCAAGCTCGGTCTGGTTCCACCCGAGAACTGCCCGGGCTAGGCGAACCTTGGCGGCAAGGGCACGTCTTTCCGCCTGAACGTGCGGACGCAAATCTTGCGAAACAGACGTGAGATGTCCGACCATTGAGAACCGAGTCCGCCTTACAGAAAAACCCCCGGCGGTTTCCCGCCGAGGGCTGTTGTTCAGAGGTTCATGATCAAGCGATCAGGGATAGAAGTCGCGATGCACGCGGAACCGAACCTGCCAGTTGTCTTCGCTGGAGACGAAGCGCGGGAAGGTGTTGGTGCCCGCCGGGTACAAGGCAGTGTTGGTGTTGATGGATGACGACGTACCTGGGGTTATACCACCCGGGAACGAGGCGCCCTCCATCTTCACGTAGGCGACGTCAAGACCCATGTAGAAGTCTTTCGTCACGTTCCACTGAGTCCGGGAGCCAATCCACCACTGGTTCCAGTCCTGGTTGCAGCCCGCACTTGCCACTGCCACGCCAGCGACAGAAGAGGCTGCACCAAAGCTGGCACAGATGAGGGCATTGGCCGTAGAGTTGTAGCTCGTCTGGGCGTAACCGCCGTAGAGAGATGTTCTCCACTGCGGGTTCCAGAAGTGCTCGTAGCCGGCGTTGACGCCCCACGCGGTCGTCAGCTGGATGCCTTGCGGGATCAAGCTACCGCCGAGTGCCGATCCGCCGTAGACGCCATCCGACATCAGGCCGTACATGACAGACTGGTTATCCTGCAGGTACATATTGCCCGAGCCAGGGTTCTGGTACAGGTAGCGAAGCGCACCTTGCGTGTAGATGATCTGAGCAGCCACGTAATCGCCTTGGCCGATCATCGGAGCATTCAACCGGAGGCCGGCCATAAGGGCGAAGCCCCATTGGTCGCCCGGGTGACCGTTGCCTTCGACGCCTGGTGTGAGACCAGTACCGGAGGCGTTCGCATAGTATGTGCCGTTGACCTGTGCAGGGCGCCGCCGATCTGCGCAGAACCCCATGCTTGGTCAACACGCAGGTTGCCAACGATGTCCGGAACCTGCCAGCCGCCGTAGCAGCCGAAGCCCGCGACGGTGCTGCCGGTCGTGGAGAAGCTGCCGCCACTGACCACGCCGCACGGAAGTGCGCCGCCGATCGTGCCGACATTGACGATCTGCGTGTTGCGGCGACTTTCGGCCGAGATCGAGGCCGAGAACCCGTTGCCGAACTGCGCAGTGTACGCCATGACTTCCTTGCCGCCGTCGCCGGTGTCGGAGTTCGGCGTGAAGCCGAGATATCCGAGCGCCGCCTGCGAGTAGAAGTCGAAGAACGACTGTGCGCGACCGAAGGTAAAGCCCGCCCACTGAATGAAGGCGCGGTTTGCGTCGAACTGGTTCGCCGCGTTGTCGCCACCGTTCGTGTTCGTGCTCAGACCGACCGCGATGTAGCCGCGCACCGTTCCGTATTCAGTCTGGTTGCGTGCATCGGCCGTGATATAGCCGCGGATACGCCACCAGGTGTTGCCGGTGGAGCGGTTATTCTGGTCGTTAATGTAGGTGCCGATGGAAGAGTTGTTCGTTTGCCAAGCTGCCTCAGCCCGGACCCAACCGCCGATCTTGATGCACATATCTGTGCCGGGGATGTAATAGAACCCCACTCCGTACAGGCTGCAAATCTTCACGTACTGGACCGGCTTGGCCTTGACGGGAAGATCGGCTGCCTGCGCCCCAGCTACCGCAACGAGTCCCGCTGCCGAGCCGAGGAGAAGACTTTTCACCATCTTCATCTTGAACCTCCAAAAAAGTTTTCTTTGAGAGGGTTCCGTGTCCGCCCAGTGCGACAGCACCCGTTGGAACTTCCCCTTGCTCCCCGCTGGCCCGAGAAACCTTTCGCACCACTTGGTGCAACTTGCAGCCCGGACAGCGCAACAGGGGGATGCCCCCCTCCGTCGCTCAGTCACATTAGCGAAAGGACCCCTCTAAGCAATGAAGAAGCGCCCTTCCCACAGGTCCTGACGGCGCTTTTCAGACGAGTGTTGCGTAAAAAACACGCAGTCGTGAACGGCTAAAAACTGGCTTTTTGCCTGTCCCAAACCGGGACAAATACCGCTTTATTTTCAAATGATTACGACAAATTCCGCGGCTCAACCTGGAGAGGAATTCTGGTCTCCACACATCCCCCAAGTGGAGGGACGAGCCGCCCGATCGAAGGATATGCCCGCCTCAATCCGTGCCCTGTGGACGCCCAACGGATTAATTTCCGGGCAGACGGTGGGATGCAGTGATTCGAAACCGGAACATCTGGCGGAGACGCAGGGATTCGAACCCTGGATACGCCTTTAGAGCGTATAACGGTTTAGCAAACCGCCGCCTTCAGCCACTCGGCCACGTCTCCGTATGCGAGAAGGCAGTATAGAATCCCCCTTGCACGGTCAAACAGCGGATTTTCGAATTTTGGTACGCCGGCCGACGTTTTAAAGCTCGCCATCAAAGGAACGAAGGCCGATGAACCGCAAAGAACGCCGCGCCACGCTCAAGCATGGCCCGCCGGGCGCGGTGCGCGCAGCGAATGGCGCAGGCAGTCAAATCGACAAATTGTTTCTTGATTCGCTGGCGCTCGAAAGCGCGGGCAAACTTGACGAGGCTGCGCGCGCTTACAAGCGCGTCGTCGCGCTCAACGCCGATCACGCCGAGGCGCACAACAATCTCGCGCGCGTTCTGCACGCGCAGGGCAAGACGAAAGATGCTTCCGCGTCGTACGCGCGCGCGCTCGCGCTGATGCCGCAACTCTTTCAGCAGTATTCGGGAATTCGCGAAACACTCACGTCGCTTCTGCCGCAGCTTAACGAAGCGTTGCGACGGCAGATGGCGGCGTGGCCGAAAAGATCAAGCGAGACAGGGCTTTTCGAAGAGTGCGGACTTGCTGCGATCGCGGACAATCCGTTGCTGCTGATTTTTCTGCAATCGACGCCGGTGCGCGACGTTGCGTTCGAGCGCCTGCTCACCGCGCTGCGCGCTTCACTTGCGAACGATGCAATAGCCGGCAAACCAGTCGCCGAACCCATCCTCGGCTTTGCCTGCACGCTCGCACGACAATGCTTCATCAACGAATATGTTTTCGCGACGACGCCCGAAGAAGAGACAAAGATCGACGAGCTCAAACGCGCTTTCGCCGGTAATTCTCCGAGTGCGATGCAGATCGCTGCGCTCGCGATGTATGTGCCGCTGCACACATTGCCGTCCGCTTCCGCGCTGCTCGAACGGAAATGGAATCCGCACATCGAGGCGGTGCTGACCCAACAGGTGCGCGAGCCCACACAGGAACAGAAGCTGCGCGATTCAATTCCACGTCTGACCACGATCGAAGACGACGTCTCAAAGCGCGTGCGCCAGCAATACGAGGAAAACCCCTACCCGCGCTGGGTACACGCCGCCGGACAAGTCGCGCCGGTGCCGATTGATCATTATCTGCGTGACCAGTTTCCGACAGCCGCGTTCGCCCCGCTCGGCAAGACGAGCGAGCTCGACATGCTCATCGCCGGCTGCGGCACCGGCCAGGTCGCGATCGGTTCCGTGCAGAAACACATGGGTGCGCAGGCACTTGCGATCGACCTGAGTTTGAGCAGCCTGTGTTACGCGAAGCGCAAGACACCCGCCGAACTCGCCGCGCGCATCGACTACGCGCAGGCCGATATTCTCAAGCTCGGATCGATCGGACGGAGCTTCGATGTGATCGATGCGTGCGGCGTGCTGCATCACATGGCGGATCCGCTCGCCGGCTGGCGCATTCTTTTGTCGCTGTTGCGATCCGGCGGTCTCATGCATCTTGCATTCTACAGCGATGCCGGTCGCGCCGACGTCGCGGCCGCGCGTGCGTTCATCGCCGAACGCAAATTCGGCTCGACGCCCGACGACATCCGACGCTGCCGGCAGGAAATTCTCGCAACGCCACTCGCGAGCGTCACGCGATTTACTGATTTCTTCACGACGAGCGAATGCCGCGATCTGCTCTTTCACGTGCACGAGTCGCGCGTGACGATTCCAGTGATCCGGGATTTCATCCGCGAGCACGGATTGCGATTCATCGGTTTCGAATTCGACCTGCCGCTACTTCTTCGCCACCGCACGCAGTTCGCCGCTGCCGGCTGGTCTCTGGCCGATCTTGATCGCTGGCAAGAGGTTGAAGCGAAGTATCATGATACTTTCTCCGGCATGTACCAGTTCTGGGTGCAGAAGAACTGACGCGCGCAGCGCGAACTAAAACCGCACGAGCGGTGTTCTCTTCGCACATCAACGCAGACGGAGATTTGCAATGCGGTTCACCGTTCTCGGCGCGATTGTTCTTTCTACCTTGCTTGTCCCAGGGACTGTGCGCGCCTACGACCTGCCGTACGATCCCTATCCGTGGTGCGCCAACTACGGCGGCGACGCGAGCGGCTCCTCGAACTGCGGATTTCTTACTCTCGATCAATGCCGGGCGACCGTCAGCGGCATCGGCGGATTTTGCGATCACAACCACTTCTACAATCCGCGACCGTCGTCGAGCCGCTCGCGCAAGCACCCGACCAACTACTGAAGGGCGTCCGCCGGATTGACTGCCTGCGGCGGCCGTGCGCAATTGCACCGCTGTGCAGTCAAGGCCCTTCAACATTGCGCAAACTTTGCAAGAGGCGCTGAGCCTGCATCAGCAGGGACGCCTGCGCGAAGCAGAAAAACTCTACGCACGCACGCTCAAGGCCGCGCCGGACAATTTCGACGCGCTGCACCTGCTCGGCCTGATCAAGGCGCAGAGCGGCCAGATGGGTGAGGCGCATCGCCTGATGGCGGCGGCGCTGAAGGTCAATCCGAACGCGCCCGATGCGCTGGTCAATTTCGCCAATGTGCTGCACGCACTCAAACGCGACGCCGAAGCGCTCGCGCATCTCGACAAGGCGCTGGCGCTGCGGCCGGGCGACTTTGAGGCGCTGGTCTATCGCGGAAATGCGCTGAATGCGCTCGACCGCCCCGATGAAGCCACTGCCTGTTACGACGCGGTTCTCGCGCGCAATCCTGCGCACGGCGATGCTCTCCTTAATCGCGGCACCGCGCGGGCGCGCCTCGGCCGTCATGCCGATGCACTCGCCGATTTCGATGCGCTGCTTGCGCGCGCTCCGCATCATGTCGAGGCGCTGTACAACCGAGGCACGGCGCTGCTCGAACTCGAGCGGCCTGAGCCGGCGCTTGCGGCGTTCGATGCGGCGCTCGCAGCTGCGCCCCGGCATACGGGCGCCTGGACCAATCGCGGCCGCGCGCTGCAAGCGCTCAACCGGCACACGGACGCCGTCGCAAGTTTCGAAAAGGCGATCGCCATCGACAAGAATTTCGCCGATGCGCACTCAAACCTCGCGCTCTCGCTGCTGACGCTCGGGCAATTGTCGCGCGGCTTTGCCGAATATGAATGGCGGTGGAAACGCACCGGCATGACCGATGCGCGCCGCGGCTACCGCGGACGGCCGTGGCTCGGTGAATTTCCCATCGGGCAGCGCACAATTCTGCTGGCGGCCGAACAGGGCCTCGGCGACAGCATCCAGTTCGTCCGCTACGCGCCCCTGCTGGCGCGCTCCGGCGCAAAGGTCGTGCTTGAAGTGCAGCCCGAACTGAAGGCGCTGCTTGCGGGCGTCGATGGCGTTGCATCGTGCCATGCGCGCGGCGAGACGCTCCCCGCCTACGATGTCTACTGCCCGCTCGGCAGCCTGCCGCTGGCGTGCAAGACCGAACCCGCAACGATCCCTGCCGACATTCCCTATCTGCGCGCTGAGGAAGTCCGCCTCGCGAAATGGCGTCCGATCATTGAGGCACTTCCAGGCAAGCGCGTCGCGTTGGCCTGGGCCGGCCATGCCCGGCATCCGAACGACCGCAACCGGTCGATCGGGCTCGCATTGCTGGAGCCCCTGCTCGCACGCGATGGCATTTCGTTCGTCAGCGTCCAGCGCGACTTGCGTGGTGATGATGCCGCGATCCTGGCGCGGCACAAATCCACCACGCACATCGGCGACAAACTGGACGACATGGCCGATACCGCGGCCGTTCTTGCGCTCGCTGATCTGACGATCGCGGTCGACACGTCCGTCATTCACCTTGCCGGCGCAATGGGACGCGAGGCGTGGGTGATGCTGCCGTTCTCACCCGATTGGCGATGGACACTCACGGGCGACCACAGCCCCTGGTATCCGCGGATGCGGCTCTTCCGGCAGGCAACGCCTGGCGATTGGCCGGGCGTGATCGCTACCTTGCGCGACGCACTGTTGCGCGTCGCGACAGACTGACGTCGCTAGTCAGGCCGCGACGCGGATACGTCCGACCGGCGCCGGCGCTTCCGGGTGCGCCTTGAGCCAATCGCGCGCAGCGCGTTGTGCGCAACCGATCTCGGAGTCGCTCATCTGTTCGGCGATCTCACGACGCATCTGCGCGGCATCCTTGTGACCGCGCATCGCGGCGATGTTGAACCACTTGTGTGCCTGCACAAGATCGATCGCAACGCCCGCCCCCGCGGAAAAGACCATGCCAAGGCCGAAACAATCTTCGGCGTTCGCTGGCTCGGCGCCCCCCGACGCCATTTCCAAGTTCGTCATCTCAATCCCCTTTTTGTCTCCGCCCACGGGCCTCAAGGCCCGGCGGATCGCCACCTGTCGTCCGAACACACTCGTTCGAACGGCGGTGATCTTCGGGATAAAATTTGAATGGCAGTTTAAGTGATGCGATGAATTGAACGTGAACAGCACGCGCGTTTTCGCCGCAAATGCTGCGTTTCCGCGCCAAATGGCGCGTATATCCGACCGTTGAGGGATCGCTAACCGAAATCGTTCAGCGGCAACTAACCACCCGGCAATCTCGCCGCTATCCGGTCCGTGCACGCTGATTGAACAGCACCGCCTGGACTTTCGGATCCTTCATGTCGATGCCCTGGCGTAATTCGAGCCCAAGCGCCATGCCACGCTTGACGGCGGGTCGCGCCTTCATCGTTTCGAGCCAGCGCTTGAGGTTCGGGAATTCGTTGATGTCCTGTCCCTGCCGTTCCCAGCCATTGACCCATCCAACGAGTGCCATGTCCGCGATCGAATATTTGCCTGCAACGAACTGGCGATCCTGGAGGCGGATATTCATCACGCCGTAAAGCCGGTTCACTTCGTTGATGTAGCGATTGATCGCGTAGGTCAAAGTCTCGACGGCGTAGTTTTTGAAATGGTGCACCTGACCGGCCATCGGCCCGACGCCGCCCATTTGCCAGAACAGCCACTGATCGACTTCAACCCGCGCGCGCTCATCTGATGGATAGAACTTCCCGGTCTTGCGTCCGAGATATTGGAGGATTGCGCCGGATTCGAAGATCGAGATGGACCGCCCGCCAGGTCCCTGCGGGTCGATGATCGCAGGCATGCGGTTGTTCGGTGAAATTTTCAGGAAATCCGGATTGAACTGCTCACCCTTCGAAATGTTCACGGGCTTCAAGACATACGGCAGCCCGCACTCCTCCAGCATGATTGAAATCTTGAAGCCGTTCGGCGTGGGCCAATAATAGAGTTCGATGGGCTTTGCGGATTTACCCGATTTCTTCGATTTCGCTTTGATCTTCTTCGCCTTTGCGGCTGGCCGTCTGCTCTTCCCGCGCGCCATGTCATAACTCCATTCTCAATACATTTACGAACAACCCGAGACACCTAGGCCGCACCGGCGCAATCCGCAACGGGCAGGCGCGCGGGCCTCTCATGCGATCGCACGATGGAGCGATGCAACCTATGCGGGTTATCGTCATTTTCAGGTTGCGGACTTCGGTCGATCGCCGACCGACAGCGCCCCGCACCTCTGGAAATAAAGGGAAATGCACTCATGCATAAAGTCGTATTCGCTGCCGCGCTGGCGGTTGGATTGATCACTACACCAATGTCGCAATTTGTCTCGAGCGCCGCCGCGCAGCAGCAGGCGAGCACGGACAAGAATGCAAAGATGAAGAAGGAGCCAAACGCCGCTCAGCTCGCAACACGCGAGCGGCAGAAGAAGTGCGGCGCGGAGTGGAAGGAAGCAAAGGCCGGCAACAAGATCGAGAAAGGGACGACCTGGCCAAAGTTCTGGAGCGCGTGCAACAAGCGTCTCAAGTCCGCAGCCAACTAACGTTCGGCTCTTGCTTCGACGCGCATTCAGAAGCGCGCACATAAAAAGACTGAGGGCATCGGCGAGACTGAAATCTCGCCGACGCCCTCAGGGTCATCCGAACCGGGGCGTCCCGGGTAACCGCATTGCGCTGATCACACCACGACGCACGCCGGCCCGTATGACGCAATCTCCGACACGTAAGGCCGAAGATCGGGAAGCTGCGTCAGACTAAAGCTTCCGCTTCCGGCGCTTCGTCTTCTTCGCTGCTTTCGCCGCTGCCTTCTTCCTACGTTTAGCCATTGCTGCCCTCCTAGCCATGGAACATGGCGGGTGTCGCATCAGCACGCATCGGGAATCGACACGCGCTGCAACCGGTTTACTACAGCACGGACAAAAAAACAGCGGTATCGCTTACGAAAACGGATACTCGGACACCGCGCGACACAACGCAGCGCGATTGCACGATCAAAATCGAATTGTCGATGCGCGAGATCGATTGTCGTCGCAAACTTTTGCGCATTTTGCAGAAATTTAAAAAGATACGATGAAATAAGGATTTTTGCAGCGCGAGCAAACTCAAACAGCGTGCCATCGGCGATGATTTTCGCGCGCATTGCGCACGACAATTCAAGTTAACACTCTTTACAATCAGCACACCGACGCGATGAAAAATTTTGCACAGATAGCGGTGCACAAGCCATTCAGACAGCCGGAATCGATCAAAAACGAGCGAATCGGGGTCGGGTGATTCGGGTGATTCGCTTCCTGTCAGGCGACCGGTGCGTCGCCTCGACGCACATCATGACATCATCCGCGCGCCAAATTTTTTGTGCGCACGCGCTTGCGGAACCAATTCGGAAAGTTTTGTGCGCTGCAAGCAATTTCTTGCGCGTCAGAGTCCGAGTTTACGTTTGAGAATGTCGTTAACCGCCTGCGGACTCGCCTTACCGCCGGATGATTTCATCACCTGACCCACAAACCATCCGATCGCTTTCGGATTGGACTTGGCATCGGCAACCTTGTCCGGATTTTTGGCGATGATTTCGTCGACGACCTTCTCGATCGCGCCGGTGTCGGTGACCTGTTTCATCCCTCGCTGCTCGACGATGGCGCGCGGGTCACCACTTTCGTTCCAGACGATGTCGAAGAGGTCTTTGGCAATCTTGCCGGAGATCGTGCCGTCCTTGATCAGATCGAGCACGGAACCAAGTTGGCCCGCGGACACGGGCGAGGACCCGATATCTTTGCCTTCCTTGTTCAAACGTCCGAACAATTCGTTGATCACCCAGTTTGCCGCAGCTTTGCCGTCTCTGCCTTTGGCGACGGTTTCGAAATACTCCGCCGTTTCGCGTTCGGCGACGAGCACGCCCGCGTCATAAGGCGACAGCGAAAAATCGCGCATGAACCGCCCTTTTTTCTCGTCCGGCAGCTCCGGCAGGTTTTTCTTCAGCGCGTCGACATAGGCCTGATCGAATTCAAGCGGCAAAAGATCGGGATCAGGCAAATAGCGATAATCGTGTGCTTCTTCCTTCGAACGCATCGAGCGCGTTTCTTTTCGGTTTGGATCGTAAAGACGAGTTTCTTGTTCAATTGATCCACCGTCTTCAAGAATCTCGATCTGCCGCCGGGCTTCGTGCCCGATGGCATCGCCAATAAAACTTATTGAATTCATATTTTTGATCTCGCAGCGCGTGCCGAGCGGATCACCCGGACGACGGACGGAGACGTTGACGTCGGCCCGAAGGCTTCCCTTCTCCATGTCGCCGTCGCAGGTGCCAAGGTAGCGCAGGATCGAACGCACTTTCGTAATATAGGCCTTGGCGTCTTCCGCCGACCGCAGATCAGGCTTCGAAACGATCTCCATCAATGCCACGCCCGATCGGTTGAGATCGACGTAGGAATATGTCGGGTGACGATCGTGGAGACTCTTGCCGGCGTCCTGTTCGAGATGCACCCGCTCGATGCCGATGGTAACGCTTTCTCCGTTCTCGAGATCGAGCGTCACCGCGCCCTCGCCGACTACCGGCGATTTGTACTGGCTGATCTGATAGCCCGGCGGCAGGTCGGGATAGAAATAGTTCTTTCGGTCGAAAACGGACTTGAGATTGATCCTCGCTTTCAACCCAAGCCCGGTGCGGATCGCCTGGCGCACGCATTCCTCGTTGATCACGGGAAGCATGCCGGGCATCGCCGCATCGACCAGCGAAACATGACTGTTCGGCGCGCCGCCGAACGCGGTGGATGCACCGGAAAAAAGTTTCGCCTGGGACGTCACCTGCGCATGCACTTCCATACCAATGACGACTTCCCAATCGCCGGTCGAACCTTTCAGATATTTCTTGGAACTTGGCTGAACTGTCATCGCATGCTGACTAATTTTTCGGCAATCGCCGGTGGTCACAACATGTCGTAGCGGTTCGTCCCCCTCGACCGCAAGCCGTCAGCGCGGTGTACCGGTACGCATGCGGCCGGACATTTTTGCACATCTGCGTTGCCGGGTGCGCAAACTTCATTTCACGAAATGGCCCGATTTCTGCAATGATTTTTGCCGAATTCGCGGATCATTCAGTCGGAACCGGGTTGGCGAGCAGACGTTGGAAACGTTATGGACAAACAAAGCAACGGCACGTTTGGCATCCTCATCGGCGGCGTCGTCGCCGTGATCGCCGCGATCTTCATTCTCAGCGGCGGCGAATTGGGCGGCAAGAAAACAGTCGAGGGAGACCAGGATCTTCCTCCGGTTGCCACGACAGACAAATAGCGTCACCACCACGCTTGCGGACTGAACCGGCCGGCGGCCTGTTCGACGACGCTTGCCAGGGAGAACAGCGTCTCCTCGTCGAACGGCCGTCCGATCAACTGCAATCCGAGCGGCAATTCCTGCGCATCAAGACCCGCGGGAACTGCGATTCCTGGCAACCCGGCCATGTTTACGGTCACCGTGAACACGTCGTTCAAATACATCTCGACAGGATCGGCGCCGCCCTTCTCGCCGAGGCCGAAGGCGGCTGACGGCGTCGCTGGCGTTAGCATGGCGTGAACGCCGGCCTTGAAGCAGTCCTCAAAGTCTTTCTTGATCAACGTGCGCACCTTCTGCGCGCGCAGATAATATGCGTCATAGTACCCGGCCGAGAGCACATAGGTGCCGATCATGACCCGCCGGCGCACTTCGGCGCCAAAGCCGTCGCTGCGCGTCTTCTCATACATGTCGATGATTTCGCGAGCGGGCTCACGAAGTCCGTAACGGACCCCGTCATAGCGCGCGAGGTTGGACGAAGCTTCTGCAGGCGCAACGATGTAATAGGCCGGCAAGGCATATTTCGTGTGCGGCAAGGAGACATCGACCAGTTCGGCGCCTGCGGCTTTCAACCAGTTACGCCCCTGCTCCCAGATCTTCTCGATCTCGGCCGGCATACCATCGAGGCGATACTCTTTGGGAATGCCGATGCGCAGACCTTTCACCGATTTGCCAACCGCGGCTTCGTAATCTGGGACCGGCAGATCGGCGCAGGTCGTATCTTTCGGGTCGGGTCCCGCCATCGAGCGCATCAGAATTGCCGCATCACGCACCGTCCGCGCGAACGGTCCTGCCTGATCGAGAGACGACGCGAAGGCGACAATGCCCCAGCGAGAGCACCGGCCATAGGTCGGCTTCATGCCGACAGTTCCAGTGAAAGCGGCCGGCTGGCGGATCGAACCGCCGGTGTCCGTGCCGGTCGCACCGAGGCACAGCTGCGCCGCAACGGCGGCAGCCGATCCTCCGGACGAACCACCAGGCGTAAGCGGCGTGTTTGAGCCCTTCCGCCGCCAGGGCGAATGCACGGCGCCGAAATACGAGGTCTCGTTGGAGGACCCCATCGCGAATTCATCGCAATTGGTCTTGCCAAGAAGCACCGCTCCGTCTCGCCAGAGCTGTGATGTCACGGTCGATTCATAAGTCGGGATGAAATTATCGAGGATGTGCGAACAGGCTGTCGAACGCACGCCCGTCGTGCAGAACATGTCCTTGACGGCAAGCGGAATCCCCTCAAGCGGTCCGGCCTTGCCCTGCGCAATGCGCGCGTCGGAGGCTTTCGCCATTTCGGCGGCGCGTTCCGGTGTTTCAAGTACAAACGCATTGAGCGCGCGCGCCTTCTCGATCACCGCCTGATGCGCGGCAGTCAGTTCGGCAGCGGAGAAGGATTTCTTCTTCAGCCCGTCTCGCGCCTGCGCCAGACTAAGCGAGGTCAGTTCACTCACGGTGGGGCTCATCCGCGCGCTGCTGCGCTTCACCCGGCTCGCGCTTGGTCGGCTCGGCCGGAGTTTCGCAAAGGAATCCGGTTTCTCTGGAAACCCCATCCTTTTCCGATAACGCCCGGCGCTCCGCTTCGAGAGCGTCGATCATCGACAGGTATCCGAGTTCGCAGGCGATACACATTGTCTAAACCGTTCGCGCGGAACGATGCTTTGCGATCATTCCACCACCTTGGGCACCACGAAATAATTGTCTTCGCTCATCGGCGCGTTTCTGACGATATCGTCGGCTATGCCGCCATCGGTTACCGCATCGACCCGTTTCTTCATCGTCATCGGAGTGACAGAGGTCATCGGCTCCACTCCCTCGACGTTAACCTCCGAAAGCTGCTCGATGAATGCGAGCATGGCGTTGAGTTCGCCTCCGAGGTGGCCGATTTCGTCCTCCGCGACGGCGATGCGCGCGAGGCGTGCAATGCGGCGGACGGTTTCTGCGTCGACTGCCATGGAATTTCCTGAAGATACTTCGCTGCCGGCTTCCGCCAGCCTATAGCAGAGCGGCTTTCCGCACGACAACCCGGCTTTATGACCTCGTCGCGCGCATGAGGTCCTGGGCTTCCGCGACGAAGACTTCAACCAGGGCGCCCGCCGGTAGTTCACGCCCTAAGGCCGCTGCCTGTCCGGCCAGCATGGGCGAGAAATCGCCTGACCCCTGCGCTTGCGCCTTCGCATGCAGCGGCGCCAGCGCACCGCTCGCCAGCGGAAACTCCGGGACGACATCGCTGATCGGTCCGAGCTCCCGGATGACCCGATTGATCAAACCGCGTGCCGGCCGCCCGCTCAGGACGTTGGTGAGCACGGTGCTGTCGTCACGCGCGGTCCGCAATGCCGCACGGTGTGGCGGCAATATCTTGGCCTCCGGGCAAAACAGGAAGGCCGTGCCGATCTGGACGCCCGCCGCGCCCAACATCAATGCTGCCACGAGCGCCCGAGCGTCCGCGATGCCGCCCGTTGCGATCACCGGAATTCTCACGGCATCGACGACCTGTGGCAGCAAGGCGAAAAGACCAACCTGCGTTGCGATGTCATCGCTGAGGAACATCCCGCGATGACCGCCGGCTTCGATACCCTGCGCGATTACCGCGTCACAACCGCCCTTCTCCAAATGCTGAGCCTCGGTAACCGTTGTCGCGGAAGCGATCAACTTGCAGCCCGAGGCTTTAACGCGTTTGACCAGACCGTCATCGGGCAAGCCATAGTGGAAGCTGACCACCTCGGGCTTCAGCTCTTCGACCACAGCACACATTTCGGAGTTGAATGGTGTCCGGTTTGTTACAGGGACCGGCGCCGAAGGATCGATGCCGAATTCGGCGTAGTAGGGTTTAAGTTTTTCGCGCCACGCATGCTCGCGGGCATTATTGGGCACAGGCACTTTGTGTGAAAAAAAATTCAGATTGACCGGCTTGTTTGCCGTCGCCGATCGGAATTGCTCGACCTGCGCACGCAGCTTTTCGGCGTTGAGCATGCCTGCCGGCAGCGAGCCAAGGCCGCCGGCCTTTGCCACCGCGATCGCCAGCTCGGCGTCCATCGCGCTCGCCATCGGCGCCTGCAAGATCGGATGTTCGATCCTGAACAGGTCGAGCAGCCTTCGGTCCGCCCATGCAGTCATGATCATGCTCCCGGTCCGCTCAATCTATCCCGTCCGGGCGCGGTAAAGAATTCGCAATGGATTGACCGCCTATGAGGGTTTTGGCGAAGGCTGAAGGAATGTGGATGGCCTCCAATGAATTTGGAGGCTTCGCGCGAACCGGCTACCATTTTCTGCATGTCCTCGCCCACCCATAACCGATACCCCTACTCTCCCATTCCCGCCCGAACGGTCTACGATTGGCCTGACGGCAAGCGCCTTGCGATCTATGTCGGTCTCAATCTCGAATGGTTTTCGTTCGGCAATGGCCTGGGCGCCGAGCTAGCGCCCGGCGGACCCCAGCCAGACGTCCTCAACTATGCCTGGCGAGACTACGGCAATCGTGTCGGCGTTTTCCGGCTGGCGGAACTGTTTGCCGAACTGCAACTCCCCGTCTCTCTCCTCATCAATTCAGAGATGTACCGGCATGCCCCAGAGACGATAGCGGCGTTCGCCGATGCCGAACTGGTCGGCCACGGCCGCACCAACTCGGAGCGCCAGGGCGAACTATCCGAATATGAGGAACGCCTGCTCATCGAGGAAACCACCGCCGCGATCGAAAGGCATTCGGGCAAACGCCCGCGCGGCTGGCTTGGACCCTGGATTTCGCAATCTCCTCTCACGCCGGATCTTCTGCAGGAGGGCGGATATCGCTACTTGCTCGATTGGTGCCACGATGATCAGCCGGTCTGGATGAAGACCCGTCACGGCCGCATTCTGTCCGTCCCTTATCCGCAGGAGCTCAATGACATCCCGCAGATAGTTGCGCGCAAGCGCGAAGGTCCGGAGTTTGCCGACATGATCGTTGATGCGTTCGAGGTCATGCACGAGGAATGCACGAAGCGTCCGCTGGTGATGGGCATTGCATTGCACGCATATATCGTCGGCTGGCCACACAGGTTCAAGCATCTGGCCCGGGCCATGCGTCATATCAAACAGCGCGCCGGCGATCGCGTGTGGTTCACCACCGCAGGCAAGATCGCGGATTATGCCGAGCAGCTTCCTTCGGGCACGGTGCCGTGACATATGTCAGTCATTCTTCCCCTCGCCGACGCAGCCGCGCACCTGCCACCCCGCGGGGCCCTGATCGGTCTCGATCTCGGTACAAAGACGATCGGCGTGGCTACGAGTGATCCCGATCGGAAACTTGCGACCGCTGTTGAAACGGTCGCACGCAAGACCTTCTCGGTTGACGCAAAACACGTGCTCGCCCTTGCGGCTGAACGGAAAGCGGTTGGGTTTGTGCTCGGCCTTCCGATCAACATGGATGGCAGCGAAGGCCCTCGGGCGCAGTCGACCCGTGCATTCGCGCGCAACCTCGGAAAGCTCACCGAATTGCCGATCGCCCTCTGGGACGAACGGCTGTCAACAGTCGCCGTTGAGCGCGATCTGATTGCCGCAGACGTCAGCCGCAAGAAACGCGCCGCCGTCATCGATCAACACGCCGCCGCTTTCATCCTGCAAGGCGCGCTCGACAGGCTGGCGCGGCTATAGCTTCCCAAACAAAAGAAGCCGCTCCGGAGAGCGGCTTCCCCTCGCAAATCCGCGCTCAGCTAGCGCTGCGAGCTGATCGAGAAGTTGTTGGTCCTGTGCGGGTCCTGCCAGTAGTTGTCGTAGCCATAACGGCTGTTGTAAGCGGGCGCATAGGTGTAGCCGTAGCCATAAGCAGGCGCCGGTTCATACGCGTATGAGTCATATGCGTAACCGGGCGCGTAGGCGTAGCCCGGCTCACCATAGTAGCCGTAATAGCCGTTGTTATAAGCCGACCCGGCGATCACCGCGCCCGCTACCGCACCGACGCCAAATCCGATCGCCGCCGCGTTACGGCCGTTGCGAGCCTCGCTCGGGGTTGCCGCCGCAAGCGCGAGCGCACCCGTCAATGCTGCCGCAGTGGCGTATCTGATTATCGTGTTCATGTGGTTTCCTTTCCGTGCTCGTTTTCTAGCAATCCGAGGCCAACCCATGAGCGCGCAGCGTGGTTCCTGGGAACAGCGATCTGGCAATCACGATCGCCCGCAAAATCATTCACGATTATTTGGTCGCGAATTTTCGGGAACCCGGCCACACCGGCATCACCAAATGTGACTTTTGCCGCCCCAATTCCCGTCACAACGGCAAGAACTCCATTAACGATCCGAAGCAGTGCCTTGTGGAATCACGGGGAAACGCCCTTGCCGGGGGAACCGGTTGCGCATATAGGTCTTGCTTTAATGACCATTGCGCCGAAACCCTCTTTTGTCCTCAGCAGACGGCACTTGTTGGGGATTGAAGGCCTTTCACACCAAGATATTTCCGGCCTCCTCGACCTGTCCGAAGAATTCGTCGAGCTTAATCGTCAGGTCGAAAAGAAGCGCGCCTCGCTGCGCGGCCGTACCCAGATCAATCTCTTTTTCGAGGTGTCGACCCGCACCCAGGCCTCGTTTGAACTGGCGGGCAAGCGCCTTGGCGCCGACGTCATGAACATGTCGACCAGCTCGTCCTCGATGCGCAAGGGCGAGACCCTGATCGATACGGCAATCACGCTCAATGCCATGCATCCCGACATTATCGTCGTCCGCCACCACGCGTCGGGGGCAGTCGAATTGCTGGCCCGCAAGGTCGACTGTTCGGTGATTAACGCCGGCGACGGCTCTCATGAGCACCCGACGCAGGCCTTGCTCGATGCGCTCACGATCCGCCGGAACAAGGGCCATATTGACGGACTTCTGGTTGCGATCTGCGGCGATATCCTTCACTCGCGCGTGGCGCGCTCGAATATCATCCTGCTCAACGCGATGGGCGCACGCGTACGCGTCGTCGCCCCCTCAACGCTCCTGCCGCCCGGCATCGAGCGCTTCGGCGTCGAGGTGGCGCGGGACATGCGCGAAGGCCTCGCCGACGCTGACATCGTCATGATGCTGCGCCTTCAGCGCGAGCGCATGAACGGCTCCTTTGTGCCGTCCGTGTCGGAGTATTTTCACTATTACGGACTTGATGAGAAGAAGCTCGCCTACGCAAAGCCAGGCGCGCTCGTCATGCATCCTGGACCGATGAACCGCGGCGTCGAGATCGACTCCATCGTTGCCGACGGTGCGCAATCGTTGATCCGCGAACAGGTCGAGATGGGCGTCGCCGTGCGCATGGCGGTGCTTGAAGCGCTATCACGAAATTTACCGAACGCGTGACGTGATGTTGTCAGACCGCCGCCCGATCCTGCTCGCCAATGCCCGGATCGTCGATCCATCGCGCGACCTCGACATCGTCGGCGATCTGCTGATCGCAGAAGGTACTATTCGTGAGGCCAAAAAAGGGATCGGCGCTGCGGGCGTGCCCGAAGGCACTGATGTGATCGACTGCCGGGGAAAACTTGTCGCGCCCGGACTGATCGACATGCGCGCCTTCGTCGGTGAACCCGGCGAGGCCAGTCGCGAAACCCTGGCGTCCGCGAGCCAGGCGGCCGCGGCCGGCGGAGTAACCACCGTCATTTGCCAGCCCGACACGTCGCCCGCAATCGATAATCCCGCAACCGTCGATTTCGTCCTTCGCCGAGCGCGCGACAACGCCATTGTGCATGTGCACCCGATGGCAGCGATCACCAAAAGGCTCGAGGGCAAGGAGATGACCGAGATCGGCCTGCTGAAAGCGGCAGGCGCGGTTGCCTTCACCGATGGCGCAAAAAGCGTCACCAACGCGCAGGTCATGCGCCGCGCACTGACATACGCGGGCGATTTCGACGCGATGATCGTTCATCACACCGAGGATCCAAATCTGGTTGGCGACGGCGTGATGAACGAAGGTGAGTTTGCCACGCGTCTCGGTTTGCTGGGTATTCCGAAGGCCGCGGAAACGGTGATGCTTGAACGCGACATAAGACTGGTCGCGCTCGCCGGCGGACGTTATCACGCGGCTTCGGTGACTTGCGCCGATACGCTTGAGGTCCTGCGGCGCGCCAAAGATGCCGGCCTTAACGTCACCGCGTCGGCTTCGATCAATCACGTCACGCTCAACGAAAACGATATCGGGCCCTATCGCACCTTCCTGAAGCTTGCGCCGCCGTTGCGCGCCGAGGACGATCGCAAGGTGCTTGTCGAAGCAATCAACACTGGGCTCGTCGATGTGGTTATGTCGGATCACAATCCGCAGGACGTCGAGACCAAACGTTTGCCGTTCGCCGAAGCCGCGCCGGGCGCAATCGGCCTAGAAACCATGCTCACCGCCGGCTTGCGCCTCGTCCATGGCGGAGAGATCGACCTGATGACGTTGCTGCGCGCGATGTCGACCCGTCCTGCAGAATTGCTTGGCCTGCCCGGTGGCACGTTGAAAAGCGGAGCGCCCGCCGACGTCATCGTCGTCGACACCGAATTGCCCTGGGTCCTCGATCCAAATGACCTGAAGTCGAAATGCAAGAACACGCCTTTCGACGAAGCCCGTTTGACCGGGCGTGTCGTGCGCACAATCGTCTCCGGCCGGACTGTCTACGAATACGTATGAGCTACGCTCTCGCCTTCGCGTTCGGCTACCTGCTCGGATCGATTCCATTCGGGCTTTTGCTGACGCGCGCTGCCGGCGCCCCCGACATCCGCACGATCGGTTCCGGCAATATCGGGGCCACCAATGTGCTACGCACCGGCCGCAAGTGGCTCGCGGCCGTCACGCTCTTCTGCGACATGTTCAAGGGCACCGTTGCCGTGCTTATAGCGAAGCACTTTGGCGTGGACGCAGCGCTTGCGGCGGGTCTCGGCGCTTTTGTCGGTCACCTCTTCCCGGTGTGGCTCGGGTTCAAAGGCGGCAAAGGCGTCGCAACCTACATCGGGGTACTCATCGGTCTCTACTGGCCGGCGGCATTGGCATTTTGCGTGATCTGGCTTTCGATTGCCGCAGCATCGCGTTATTCATCACTTGCCGCATTGATAGCGAGCGCCCTCACGCCCCTTGGCCTCTGGGCTTTTGGTCGACCCGAAGCCGCGACCCTCTTTCTCTTTCTGACCGCAGCGCTCTGGTTCAAGCACCGCGAGAACATTGCCCGGCTCCTCAACGGCACCGAAGGCAAAATCGGCGTGAAGGTCGTCACTTCCGACTAAACTTAAGGTTGTATTCTGTCATAATCGGTTGTAGTCCTGCCCGCACTGTTCGCGAGGACGGCAACACCTTGGGTGAACCGGCACAATTAAATGACGAGGAGCGGCTCGATTGGCTTCGGCTCATTCGGAGTGAGAATATCGGCCCCCGCACCTTCCGGGACCTGGTCATTTATTATGGTGGCGTTCGTCCCGCCCTCAGCGCTCTTCCTGGGTTGGCGCGCCGCGGTGGCTCACCACGCCCGCCATACATCTGCTCCCGCGAGGAAGCCGAACGCGAACTGAAATCGGCGCGCGCGATCGGTGTCGAGTATTTCATGCTCGGCGAGCCCGACTACCCATCACGCCTGCAGATGATCGACGATCCCCCACCGGTCGTCGCTCTGCGCGGTAAGCTCGAGGCGTTGAAGCAGCCATTGATCGCCATCGTCGGCTCGCGGAACGCTTCGGCAGCGGGTGTGAAATTTGCGGAACGCATCGCACGTGATCTCGGCGAGGCCGGCTTTGCCACCGTGTCGGGTCTGGCGCGCGGGATCGACGCTGCGGCTCACCGCGCAAGCCTTTCGACAGGAACCATCGCCGTGCTCGCCGGCGGGCACAGCCGCATCTATCCGGCCGAACACGTCGAACTGTTGGACAAAATTCTGGTGAATGGCGCCGCAATATCGGAGATGCCGTTTACGCGCGAGCCGCGTGCTCACGATTTTCCGCGCCGCAATCGCCTGATCTCTGGCCTTTCGCTTGGCGTTGTGGTCGTCGAAGCGGCGCGCCGCTCCGGCTCCCTTATCACTGCGCGGTTCGCCGGCGAACAAGGCCGCGAAGTCTTCGCGGTGCCCGGCTCGCCGCTCGATCCGCGAAGCGAAGGAACCAACGGGCTTCTCAAGCAAGGCGCTACGCCGGTGACTGACGCGGCGGACGTCATAGCAATGACCGAACCCATCCTCGGCCGAAGCATCAGTGTCGCATCGGCGGAGGAACCGCCACAGCCGCAACTCGAGTCGTCTGATATTCCTCCTGATGGCGAGCGAACGCGCCTGATGGCGCTGCTGGGGCCAGCGCCGGTATCGATTGACGATCTGGTGCGATATTCGAATACGTCTGCCACAACCGTACGCAGCGTGCTGTTGGAGCTCGAAATTGCCGGCCGTCTCGAACGCCACGGTGCGGGGTTGGTGTCGCTGCGTTAACGTGCGATACGAGTGCCTTCACCGGATTCTCATCCATGGTCAGCCGATACCTCGCAGCTTTCGCGGTTCTGCTTCTGGTTCAGGTCGCGCCGTCGCG
Organism: uncultured Alphaproteobacteria bacterium; assembly: GCA_963831515.1. GTDB lineage: Bacteria > Pseudomonadota > Alphaproteobacteria > Rhizobiales > Xanthobacteraceae > Pseudolabrys. Next base: position 263,228 of record CAWHQL010000006.1, read on the forward strand.
CGCGCAAGATCAATCCTTTGCTGCCTTCACGACGGAGCTATGGAAGGACGCGCAGGCCAAAGGCATCACACGCGCCACTTTCGATACCGCCATGAAAGGCGTCACGCCCGACCAGCGGGTCATTGCCGCGACCAAGCGCCAGCCCGAATACGGGAAACCGGTCGGCGATTACGTGAACGCGATCGTCTCAAATCGCCGCATCGCGGATGCCCAACTCAAGGCGCGCGAATGGGCCAAGACATTCGATGCCGTCGAAAAGGAATTCCAGGTCGAACGTTGGGTGCTGCTCGCACTGTGGGGCATGGAATCCGATTTTGGCGCCGAGAAAGATCGCTGGGATGTTTTCCGCTCACTCGCCACGCTTGCCTACATCAAATATCGCGACCCCTATTTCCGCAACGAACTGCTCGTAGCGATGCAAATCATGCAGAACAGCCGTCTTCCGCGCGAGAAGATGGTGAGCTCTTGGGCCGGCGCCATGGGGCAGACCCAGTTCATGCCGACGAACTTCGTCGACTATGCCATCGACTTCTCGGGCGATGGACGCGCCGATATCTGGGCCAACGTGCCCGACGTACTCGCTTCGACGGCCAACTATCTGCGCAAAGGGAAGTGGAATGCCGCGCTGTCCTGGGGCTTCGAAGTGACGGTGCCGAAGGGCTTCGATTATATGCGCAGCCGCGCCACCTTCACGGAATGGGAAACGCTTGGCCTACGCCGTGCGGATGGAAAGCCGTTTCCGACCTCCGGCGCGGGAATCCTGTTTTTCCCGAGCGGCGCCGATGGCCCGGCCTTTATCGTCACGGAAAATTTCGATGTCCTGAAGGAGTACAACAACTCCGATGCCTACGCGATTGCAGTCGGCCATCTGGCCGACCGCATCCACGGTGGCGGACTGATCAAGGCGGCGTGGCCCAAAGATGACCGACAACTGTCGCGCGATGCACGCGTGGCGCTGCAGAAAAAACTGTCCGCCCTCGGCTACAAGGTGAATGAATTCGACGGCCACATCGATTTCGATCTGCGCGACAATATTCGCGCCGAGCAGAAGAAGCTTGGCATGCTGCCGGATGGCGCCCCCACGCCTCTTTTCCTGGAGCGGCTTGGAGTGAAAGGGCCCTAACCGGGTCGAGGCATCACTGGAAGTCGAGCCGGTTCCTGTATACAATCAATGGTTGCAGTCTCTTTCGCGCCCTATTTCACTGGTCTGACACGGCTTCTTAACGGGGTTATTTGACAGTAGGGGGTACCTTCCCCATGTTCCGGGCCAGTTACAAGGCCGATTCCGCCTTGAATCGCAACAGTACAGGCGGATAACTCACTGGATTTCCATGAATATTGTCGTAGTCGAGTCGCCGTCCAAGGCGAAGACGATCAATAAGTACCTCGGCTCCGGCTATGAGGTCCTGGCCTCTTTTGGCCATATTCGGGACCTCCCCCCAAAGGACGGCTCGGTCGATCCGGACAACGATTTCCGCATGCTTTGGGAGGTCGATCCGCAATCGCAGAAGCGGATGAATGATATCGCCCGCGCCCTGAAGGGTGCCGACAAGCTCATCCTCGCAACCGACCCGGATCGCGAAGGTGAAGCGATCTCCTGGCACGTGCTCGAAGTGCTCAAAGAAATCAAGGCGCTCAAAGACCAGAAAATCGAGCGCGTGGTGTTCAACGCCATCACCAAGCAAGCGGTGAGCGAGGCGATGAAACATCCACGCCAGATCGACAGCGCCCTGGTGGACGCCTACCTCGCCCGCCGTGCGCTGGATTACCTTGTCGGTTTTACCCTTTCGCCGGTGCTCTGGCGCAAGCTGCCCGGGGCTCGCTCCGCCGGCCGCGTGCAATCCGTCGCGCTGCGCCTTGTGTGCGACCGCGAACTCGAAATCGAGAAATTCGTCGCCAAGGAATATTGGTCGATCGTTGCCAAGCTGGTAACGCCGCGCAACGAGGTCTTCGAAGCGCGCCTGGTTGGCGCCGACGGCCAGAAGATTCAGCGCCTCGACATCGGATCGGGTGCCGAAGCGGAATCGTTCACCCGCGATCTCGAGAACGCGGTATTTACGGTTGTGTCGGTCGAGGCAAAGCCTGCCCGTCGCAACCCTCCGCCGCCGTTCACCACCTCGACCATGCAGCAGGAGGCAAGCCGCAAGCTCGGTTTCGCCCCGGCCGTAACCATGCGATTGGCGCAGCGACTTTACGAGGGCGTCGAGATTGACGGCGAAACGACCGGCCTGATCACCTATATGCGGACCGACGGCATCGACCTCGCGCCGGAAGCGATTGCCGACATCCGTTCAATGCTCAACCACAATTACGGCAAGGAATATGTGCCCGCCTCCCCGCGCGAGTACCACAACCGATCAAAGAACGCGCAGGAAGCACACGAAGCGGTGCGGCCCACCAGCGCGAGCCGCACGCCTGCCGAAGTCGCCAAGTACGTCGATCGCGACCAGGCTCGGCTCTATGAATTGATCTGGAACCGCGCGATCGCGAGCCAGATGGAGTCGGCTGAACTTGAGCGCACCACGGTCGACATCGTGGCCAAGGCCGGTTCACGCAACATCGAATTGCGCGCGTCCGGCCAAGTGGTCAAGTTTGACGGCTTCCTCACTCTTTATCAGGAAGGCCAGGACGAAACGCCTGATGACGATGAATCGCGTCGCCTGCCCGCAATGTCCGGGGGCGAAACGCTGAGCAAGCAGGCGATCGAGTTCTTCCCAGCATTTCACCGAGCCGCCGCCGCGCTTCTCCGAAGCGGCGTTGGTCAAGCGCATGGAAGAGCTCGGCATTGGCCGTCCCTCGACCTACGCCTCCATCCTGCAGGTGCTGCAGGATCGCGGCTATGTGCGCATCGACAAGAAACGTCTCATTCCGGAAGACAAGGGTCGCGTCGTCGTCGCGTTCCTCGAAAGCTTCTTCACGAAGTATGTCGAATACGATTTCACCGCCAGTCTCGAAGAAAAGCTCGACGAAATTTCGGCGGGCCAGATCGACTGGCGTGCGGTTCTCGCTGAGTTCTGGGAACAGTTCGTCGGCGCCGTCAACGACATCAAGGAAGTGCGCAATCGCGTCGTGCTCGACGCGCTCAACGATTTGCTCGAGCCGCACATTTTCCCTGAACGCGCCGATGGTCGTCCGCGCCGCGAGTGCCCGCAATGCGGTAACGGCCAGCTTTCCCTGAAGACGGGACGCTTCGGCGCTTTTATCGGATGCTCAAATTATCCCGAGTGCAATTTTACGCGGCAGATAACTCCGAGCGCGGATGGCATCCAGGGCAAGAAGGTGCTCGGCGAAGACCCGCAGACGGGACTGGAAGTAACGTTGCGCGGTGGCCGCTACGGGCCTTATCTGCAGCTCGGCGAACAGATCAAGCCGCCGAAAGTTAAGAAGGGCGAAAAGAAACCCGAAGTCGAAAAGCCCAAGCGCGCAAGCGTTCCCAAGGGCGTTGCGCCGGACGACATCGATCTCGAAAAGGCGCTCGGCCTGCTGTCATTGCCACGTGAAATCGGCCTGTCTCCTGAAGACGGCGAGCCGATCCTCGCCGGCGTTGGACGCTTTGGTCCTTATGTGAAGCACGGCAAGACTTACGCGAACCTGGAAGACGGCGACGAAGTCCTCACCATCGGACTCAATCGCGCCGTTACGTTGATTGCGGAAAAAAAGGCTAACCCCAAGAAAGGCCGCCGCTTCGGCCCGGATCCCGGCAAGGTTCTGGGCGAACATCCCGACAAAGGCGGCCCGGTTGTCGTCAAGAACGGTCGTTACGGTCCTTACGTCAGCCACAACGGCGTCAACGCCACAATCACCGGCGACAAGACACCCGAGACAATAACGTTGACCGAGGCTGTCGTTCTGCTCGACGCTCGCGCCGAGCAGCTCAGCACACAGCCGCGCCGCGCCGCCGGCCGCAAGAAGGCGGGCGAACCCTCGGAAGCCCCGAAAGGCCGCAAGAAAAAAGCTGCGGAACCTGCGGACAGCGCCGAGAAAGCGGCCAAGCCGCGCAAAAAGCCGGCGAAAAAAACGCCCAAAGTCACAGCCGCTGAATAGCTGGCGGACCAGGACTACGGCGATTACATTTACCAACAATCGCGCCGTTTCGGCGCAGGACTTCTATTTTGAACAAGCAATCCAAAAAAACACCTTTACTACCCTCCAAGGCCGACATTCTCGCCTTCATCGGAAACAAGCCCGGCAAAGTCGGCACGCGTGAAATCGCCCGTGCCTTCGGCCTGAAGAACGCGCTACGCGCCGATCTCAAGCGCCTGTTGCGCGAACTTTCCGACGAAGGATCGATCGAGAAACGGCGCAAAAAATTACACCATGCAGGCGCCCTACCCTCGACCGTGCTCGCGGACGTCACCGCGCGCGACAGCGAGGGCGATCTCATCGCCACGCCGGACGAATGGGACGAGGAGGCGCACGGGACCGCGCCGAAAATCCGCATCCACATTCCGCGCAAGGCGCGGCCCGGCGAAGCTGCCGGCCTCGGGGATCGCGTCCTTCTGCGCATCGACGAAGCCGAGGAAGAGGACGGAATTCGTCACCGCGGCCGCATCATAAGGATCATCGATCATCCGAAGCACCGCGTGCTGGGAATTTTTCGCAAAATCCAGCACGGCGGTGGGCGCCTGGAGCCGGTCGACAAGAAGATGCTCGGCAAGGAACTGGCTATTCCCTCCGGGGCAACCGCCGATGCGGAGGATGGCGACCTGGTAGCGGTCGAAACCTCGCGCGCACCGCGTCTGGGCCTGCCGACCGCACGCGTGGTCGAACGGCTCGGTTCGCTCAGAAGCGAGCGCGCGGTGAGCCTGATCGCTATCCACGCGCACAGCATACCTTCAGTATTCCGGCGCGAGACGGAACAGGAGGCGGAGGCTGCGAAGCCTGCGACTCTTCACGGCCGCGAAGACTGGCGGCACGTGGCCTTCGTCACCATCGATCCGCCGGACGCCAAAGATCACGACGATGCGGTGCATGCCGAGCCTGATACCGCGGCGAACAATCCCGGCGGTTTCATCGTCAACGTCGCCATCGCCGATGTCGCCTCCTACGTGAAACCGGGCTCCGCGCTTGACCGCGAAGCGCTTGCACGGGGCAACTCCGTTTATTTCCCCGACCGCGTCGTGCCGATGCTGCCGGAGCGCATTTCAAACGACCTGTGCTCGCTGCGGGCTCGCGAGGATCGCCCTGCCCTGGCCGTGCGGATGATCATCGGCGCCGATGGCCGCAAACGCTCGCACACATTCCACCGTATCCTGATGCGTTCGACCGCAAAGCTGTCGTACCAGCAGGCGCAATCGGCGATCGGCGGAAGGCCCGACGAAGACACCGAGGTGCTGGTCAAGCCGGTACTGGCGCCCCTCTATGCAGCTTACGAAACAATGACGCGAGCACGCGTTGAGCGCCAACCGCTCGACCTCGACCTGCCCGAGCGCAAGATCCTCCTGAAAGGCGATGGCACCGTCGACCGCGTGATCACACCCGAGCGGCTTGAAGCACATCGGCTGATCGAGGAATTCATGATCCTGGCGAACGTCGCCGCTGCCGAGACGCTGGAACGCGGACGTATCCCGCTGATCTATCGCGTGCATGACGAGCCAGGGATTGAAAAGGTCCAGGCCCTGCGTGAATTCCTCGCCACGCTCGATATTCCCTTTCAAAAAGGCGGCATTCTGAAACCGGAATTGTTCAACCGCGTTCTCGCTCGCGTGAAGGGTCGCGATGCCGAGCAATTGGTCAACGAGATCGTCTTGCGAACACAGGCGCAGGCCCAATATTCCGCTGAAAACTACGGGCACTTTGGGTTGAATCTGCGCCGCTACGCCCATTTTACCTCGCCGATCCGCCGCTATGCCGACCTGATTGTGCATCGCGGGCTTGTACGTGCGCTGAAGCTCGGCGACGACGGCCTTCCGGACAGCGCGGATCAGAAGACACTCGCCGAAATCAGTGCCCAGATTTCGGCCACCGAACGGCGCGCCATGCTGGCGGAGCGCGAGACGACTGATCGACTGATCGCTCATTTCCTCGCCGATCGTGTCGGCGCGAGCTTCGACGGACGCATTTCAGGCGTCACCCGCGCGGGGCTGTTCGTGAAGCTGCGCGAAACGGGTGCCGACGGTTTTGTGCCGGCGCGAACCATTGGCGACGAATATTTCCGCTATGACGAGAAGAGCCACGCAATGATTGGTTCTCGCTCGGGCGAAACGTACCGCCTTGGCGATCCGGTGACCGTCAAGCTGGTCGAAGCTGCACCGGTTGCCGGAGCGCTACGCTTTGAGATCCTGTCCGAGGGCCGTCGCGGGCGCCCAGCCCCCCGGCGCGAGGAGCGGCAGCACCCCTATCGAGCTCGCGGTGGACAGCGGAAGAGACGATGACAAAAGACCTCGGAAAAGTGTGGGCTGAGCGCATGACGAAGTCGGAGCGCGACATGTCGTTTCCCGACAGCGAGCCGCGCGACGCCGCAACGCTGATGCTGATCGACCGCTCCAATGCGAAGCCGAAGGTCTTGCTCGGCCGCCGCCATGCCAGCCACAAATTCATGCCGGGCAAGTTCGTCTTCCCCGGCGGGCGTATCGAAGCGCTCGACCGCTTGATGCCCGCCATAAGCGAATTGCATCCTGAAGCGCAGAAAAAGTTGCTGGAACGCGTCTCCGAACCGGGCCCCGATTTTGCGCGCGCCTTCGCTCTGGCCGCGGTGCGTGAGACAGCCGAGGAGACCGGACTGCTGCTTGGCGTCAAGCGTGACCGTCCGCCGCAAACGCCTGGCGAGATCTGGACCGAGTTTGCCAAGGCGAACGTCCATCCCGACCTTGGCCAAATTCACTTTATAGCGCGCGCGATAACACCGCCACGCCGCCCGCGCCGTTTCGATACGCGTTTTTTGACCGCCGACGCTTCGGCAATAGCGCACACGATCGAAGGCGTGGTGGGACCGGATTCCGAACTCGTCGAACTGACCTGGGTACCGATTGAGGAAGCCACTCATCTCGACATGCCGACAATTACCGGAATTGTGCTGGAAGAGCTTCTCGCCCGCGTGGCGGCCGGCATGGGGCACGACCTGCCGGTGCCCTTTTATTTCATGATTGAAAAGCAGTTCTTCCGGGAACTGCTGTAAACGCTGCAAATCCGGGCATTTCTTGACATTTGCCGCTTCGGCGCTAGTTTCCGCGCCAAGACGCCACCGACACCTAAGGTTCTAGAGGAAAATCCATGGCTAAAGCCATCAGTCTCAAGATCAAACTGGTCTCCAGCGCCGGAACCGGCCACTACTACGTGACGCGCAAGAACTCGCGCACACAGACCGACAAAATGAAAAAGAAGAAGTACGACCCGATCGCGCGGAAGCACGTCGAATACTCGGAATCCAAGATCAAGTAGGTCGCGGAGGCATCCGAGATGCTTCGCACGCTTTTCGCCGCCCTGCTGCTTGTGCCGCTCGCGTTCGCGCAAGCGGGCGCTGGCGAAAAGCACAAGCTTGCGCTCCAGATCAGCGACAACGATCCTGACAAGATGAACGCGGTGCTCAACGTCGCCGCGAACGTGTCGAAGTACTATTCCGACAAAGGCGAAGAAATCGACATCCAAATTGTCGCCTTCAATGCCGGACTCAACATGCTGCTTGCCGATACGTCACCGGTGAAGCCGCGGCTCAAGTCCTTTAAGGAAAGCATGCCCAATGTCTCTTTCATGGCGTGCGAGAACACTCTGGAGGCGATGACGCGCAAGGCAGGCAAAGAGCCGGCGCTCGTCGAAAATGCCGAGCGGGTGAAAGCCGGCGTGGTCACGCTGATCGAGCTCGGTGAAAAAGGTTGGACGATCGTTCGGCCCTAGCGCGCACGACCGCGAAAACTGGTGGCCGGCCGGAAGCGGCGACACGAGGAGGCCACTCGCACCACTCCCGGACCGGCCGAACCCCACGGACCCAGGAGATGCGGCGGACCTGACACCGTAGGGTATTGCGCACGTCTGAGCGGCACCCACGAATGCTCGTGGCGACTCAAGACTTCGTCGGTAAGGCTAGACCACACACGGCTTCCGGCCAAATGCGCTATTAACGCACTGGAATAGCTCGGAAAAATTCTGGGGTGCGGTCAGTTCGAGCCGAGGAAGTGGCGAATCGTTTCGATGAACTTCCCGACCGAGATCGGCTTCGACAGATAAGCTTCGCAGCCGCCCTCGCGGATGCGCTCCTCGTCGCCTTTCATGGCAAATGCCGTAATGGCCACCACCGGGATTGCCTTAAGGTCTGGATCGTCCTTGAGCCACTTGGTCACTTCAAGGCCCGAGACTTCCGGCAGCTGGATGTCCATCAAAATGAGGTCGGGCCGGTGTTTGCGCGCCAAGTCCAGCGCTTCGATGCCGTTGCGCGTCCCGACAGTCTGATAGCCGTGCGCTTCGAGCAGATCGTGGAAGAGCTTCATATTCAGCTCGTTGTCTTCCACGATCAGGACGGTCTTTGGCATTCCTTCCCGCCCTCTTCCAGTGCCCGTGTTGCGGTCGCGAAGGCCGCGTCCGGCACAGGCGGCACGTTAGTGGCGATTTCTTACGTAACGGCAAATTTTGTCGATTCTCAACGGGGCTTGCCGCATCGCTCAAGCAGTGTATCCAAGATCACAGCGCGGAACCATTTTGCTGTCATAGAGTTCTGGCACACAGTGGCTGAGTCCAACCTCGGGCGACGGGCACAAATTCGGGAGAGAAACATGTTTCGAACAATTTTCGGGATAGCGGTCGCCGGTTTCATTGTTGCAATGGTGCCCGGGCATGCACAGGCCGCACCTGCCGCTCCACTCCCCGCGGGGGTCGTTGCGGACATGAACATCATGTCGGATGTCGCGCGGCGCTGTTGGCGTGACCGGTGGGGACGCCTGCATTGCCGTCGCTGCTGGCGTGACAGCTGGGGGCGCGTCCGCTGCTGGTAATTTCAGCTTGCGCCACTCAATCAATTAGACTGCCAGAGTAACTGGTTTAAGCGGACGGCGCGCTGCCTCGACGCAGCGCGCCGTCCGCAAATCGTCTACTTGCGCTTTTGCCCGCTCGCCCCGCGCGGCGCTTGATCCTCGGGAATTTCACCGGGAAGGTAGTTGGGCAGGCGTCCGGCCGGAAGGATCGCTACGAAGGCCAAGCCTGCCATTATAAGCAGCCCAATCTTCAGAGCGCGCAAACGCGACTCGGTATTCACGCGTACCGCTTCCGCAACCTGTGCCGGACTGGCGGTCGTGCCGGCCAGTACTGTTTGCAGTCGGTCGTTGCTAATGAAGTTGATGCTGTCGAGATCAACCTGCGCCTGCAGTTCGGGCGTCAATTTTGGGCTCGCCGCAATATTGCCGAGCATGATAGCGCTGAGTAGCCCGACCAACAGTGCACCCGCGACTGCAGTCCCGACCGCGGCAGCAAGGTTGTTCGTCGTCCCACGAAGCGAGCCGACGTCACCCGCGACTTCCTTAGGAGACGACGTTACCAGAACGTTGAACAGCAACGTCACGAGAGATCCTTGCCCGATGCCAAACAGGACGAGGCCGACGAGAACCGGACCGGCACTCCAATCGTTGCGCACCACAAAGGCGAGCCAGAGGAGTGCTACTGTGCAGAGAACGAATCCATATCGGCCGATTTGCTGGGGCGTAAGCTTTTTGTAGAACTTCACGATCAGCATCGCGGTGACGAACACAGTCAGGTTGAATGGCATCATGGCGATAGCCGTTGCCAGCGGCGAGCGGCCCTGCACGATCTGAATGTAGAGAGGAACCGAGAAGTTGAGCATTGCTTCCAAAGCCACAACCGCAAACATCGCATAGACCGCCGCCCGCTCCTGCGGGGAGTCAATCACCTGCAAATCCAGCAGCGGCGTTTTTCCATCAGCCTGGCGTTTGCGTGTCCACATCAGGAAACCCTGACCAAGGACAATTCCCACCACGATAAAGATCGGCGCCGGCGAGAGTCCGAGGAGATTGAACGGCGCGTTTGCTGTGACGAGTCCTAATCCCCATCTGTTGAGATTGTTAAATCCGAAGCTGATGAGGATGATAGCCGCTGCGGCGAGAACGACACCAATCATGTCGATCTTCACCTCCGGGCGTCCGTGATCGGGCTTGAGACGGAAACTAAGCAAAAGAACAAGCGCGGAGACCCCGATGAGGATGCCGAATGCCGGGCGCCAGCCAATGAAGGTGCCTAGAACACCCCCGATCAGGAAGGCCAGCACACCTGCGCCGGCTCGCGCCGAACCGAGCGCGCCAAGGGCGGTTGCCTGCTGCGTGCCCTTGTAGTTTTCAGCGATCAGCGCAACAAGCGAAGGCACGATCACGGCACCCGCCGCACCGCTAAGCGCTTGCGCCGTGATCATCATGCCCGCAGTGGGACTGAAGGTCATGAGTGTCTGCGCGCAGCCGAAGACCACTACGGCAATACGGAAGACGTGCAAGGCGCCAAACCGTTGAGTGAGTTTGGCGCCCAGCATGACAAAGCCGGCAACGAGCATCGAATATGACACGATTCCCGTGGCGATCGTCGTTGGCGGCACTTTGAAACTCTCAACCATGCCACCCAACGCAACCGGCAATGAGGCAACGTTGAAAGACATGATTGCCTGGCCGAGCGCGATGGCAATCATCGGTACCCAGGATTGTCGTGCCTCAGCTCTTCCCATCGTTTCCACTGCCGTAGTCATGATTTTCCCTCTTGTTCGATTTCTGGGCTCGATGCCAACGGCCCGCGCTTGCTCGGCTGCTTTTCATTCCTCAGGCTGAGAGACGAACAAATCCATTCCAAGTCGCTGCGACAGGAATTTCGCGACAAGCTGTCCCTTTACGCTGTTGCCGGCTTCATCGAGCGGCGGCGCGAAGGTTCCGAGACCACCTTTGCCCGGTGATACGGTCACAATGCCCCCGCCGATGCCGCTCTTGCCCGGCAAGCCGATGTCGTAGAGCCAATCTCCCGACGTTTCGTACAAGCCAGCCGTTGTCATGACAGCCAGCGCGTAATGGCACACGATCGGATCGACCACGCGCTCCTTGGTCATAGGGTTCACGCCACCATCGGCCAGCGTCGCGCCCATCACCGCGAGGTCCTTCGCGCTGACATTCAGCGAGCATTGGCGCGTATAAAGATCGACAGCTTCCATCGGATCGCAGTAGATCCGGCCAACGCTGAGCAGGAACTGAGCGATGCTCCTGTTGCGGAAATTTGTCTCAAGCGCGGATTGAAGCACCTCTTCATTCATCGGAATCTTACGGCCTGCGAACTTGGACAGGCCCTCGTGAATAAACTTCCACTTGGCCTCGTGCGTCGCGCCTGGCACCAGACTCGTGGTCGCAATCGCGCCGGCATTGACCATCGGGTTCGTACGACCGTCAGAAGTGCGTTCGATGCCGGCGACGGAATTGAACGCAAAGCCGGTGGCATTTGCGCCAAGTTTTTTGCGCGCTTCCTCGGCACCGAGCAGTTGGCAAATCAATGCAAACAGGAACGGCTTCGACACACTCATGATCGAGAATTCGTGGTCGGTATCGCCGGCAGCGTGGATGATGCCGTTCGTCTCCACCACGCAGATCCCGAACAAGTCGGCGGGCACGCTCGCCAACGCAGGATAGACCTGCGAATTCTTGCCGTCAGACGTGGATTTGAACTTGGAATGAGCCTCGGCCACCAGCGTTTCAACAAGGTCAGGAGCCGGCAAGTGACCGGTCGAAACATAGGGGCGATCGGCCCCACCCTGCGCAGAAACTTGCTTGTTCATCGGCAACTCGCTCTGTGGGGGGACCCGTGCCTTAAGAATCGGCAGATTTCATTCGAGCCACAGATCGATACATGGATCGGTTGCTGGGTCCCATTGGACCCAAGGGCAATGTGAGTTTTTTCGTTCGATTCTAGATCGACGAAAAGTTGCAATGTTTGCAGGTAATTGAGCACGGCTGTGATCGGTAGCGCGCGCGATGGGACTGAGGTCCAATAGGTGTGCAGTGCGGGACTGATCTAATGTCCCCAAAGGCATATCGATCCGGATCCCCGCAGGTCCGGTTACGGGACGGTATTGCCGTTGCTTATTGATCAACAAAAGGAAGATTTTGACCATGGCTACGTGCATTGACCATGCAAGCGCAACGAATCGCGCGATGCACGCCACCGCGCCGTCATTGATAGTGCTCATGGCGCTCGTGGTGCTTTCCGGCTGTTCACCGGAAGCGGATACCGCGGCGCCTCAGCCTCGTCCGGTGCGCACCGTGACGATCGAGCAGCGCGCAGCCGGAGCCTCGGTCACCCTGACCGGTCGAATCGAAGCTGAGGACGAAGTGGCGCTCGCCTTCCGAATTTCCGGTCGGGTGCTCGAAAACGATCGCAAGCTCGGAGACCGGATCGAGGCCGGACAGGTCGTCGCGCGTCTGGAGTCGCAGAATGAACGCAATGCATTGCGCGCGGCGCAAGCCAATCTCGTCGCTTCGCAAGGTCAACTGACTCAGGCGCGCAATCATTTCGAGCGACAGGACACTTTGCTCAAGCAAGGCTGGACCACCCGCGCCAATCACGACCAGGCCAAGCAGGCCTTGCAGACAGCGGAGTCTCAGGTCGATGCGGCCGAAGCGCAGATGAAAACCGCGTACGACCTCGTGAGCTTTACCGAACTGAAGGCGGACGCGCCTGGTGTGGTCACGGCTGTAGGCCCCAGTGCGGGTGAAGTTGTGCAAGCGGGCCAGATGATCCTGCGCGTTGCCCGGCGAGACGGGCGCGACGCCGTCTTCGACGTCCCAGCGCAAGTCATCCGCACAGCGCCAAGCGAACCTCGCATTACCGTGAATCTCACAGACGATCCCAAGGTGAGCGCAATCGGTCGCGTGCGCGAAATCGCGCCGCAGGCCGACCCGGTGACACGGACCTTCGCGGTCAAAGTCGGCCTGACCGATCCTCCGCCAGCCATGCGACTTGGCGCGACAGTGACGGGACGCATGGAAGGCAATTCCGTACCGGTCATCGAAATACCCGCAACGGCATTGACCAAAGCCAACAGCCAGCCGGCTGTCTGGATTGTCGACCCATCAAACCGCACGGTTTCGATCCGCAATGTCGACGTGCTGCGCTACGACCCTGCGCGCGTTGCCGTCTCAGGCGGCCTGACGACGGGCGACGTCATCGTCACGGCGGGCGTACAAGCCCTGCACCCGGGCCAGAAGGTCCGCTTGCTAGGGTTGGAGCCGTAGTATGGGCTTCAATCTTTCTGAGTGGGCACTCAATAACCGGTCACTCACGGTCTATCTGATGATCATGGCCGTAGTCGCCGGTCTGTTTGCCTTCGTTAAGCTCGGCCGCAACGAAGACCCCTCGTTCGTCATCAAGACGATGGTGGTGCAGGCCGCATGGCCCGGCGCCAGTGTCGATGACATGCTCAAGCAAGTCACCGAGCGGCTCGAACGCACGCTGCAGGAGACGCCGCACCTCGATTTCCTGCGCAGCTTCACGCGCGCCGGCGTCACCACGATCTTCGTCAATCTCAAGGACAGCACGGGTGCGAGGGAGATCCCCGACATCTGGTATCACGTCCGCAAAAGCATCGGCGACATGCGCCACACCCTCCCCGCGGGCGTTGTCGGACCGGGCTTCAACGATGAATTCGGCGACACATTCGGAATCATCTATGGCTTCACCGCCGACGGATTTACTCACCGCGAGCTACGCGACTATGTCGAAGATGTGCGCTCGAAGCTGCTGCACGTGCGCGACGTGTCCAAGATCGAGATTCTGGGCGCACAGGACGAAAAGATCTTCGTCGAATTCTCGATGCAAGAGCTGGCGAGTCTCGGAATTGACCGCTCGGCCCTGATCGCCGCATTGCAGGCGCAGAACGTCGTGCAGCCCGCCGGCACAATACAGACGGGCAACGAGACACTCTCGCTGCGCGTATCGGGCGCCTTCCGCTCCGAAGACGATGTGGCGAACGTCAACTTCGCTGTCGGCGGCCGCATGTTGCGCTTGAGCGACATTGCGCGTGTCAGGCGCGGCTTTGCCGATCCGCCGCAGCCGCTGTTTCGCGTCAACGGCCAGCCCGCCATCGGGCTCGCGATCGCCATGCGAGACGGCGGTGACATTCTGGCTCTGGGCAAAAACATCAAAACCGCCATTGCCGAGGCCACCGCGGACCTGCCGCTGGGCGTAGAACCGAAGCTTGTCGCCGACCAGGCCGCGACCGTCGACAGCGCCATTTCCGAGTTCATGACCTCGTTATGGCAGGCCGTCGGAATCATTCTCGTGGCGAGTTTCATCAGCCTCGGTTTCCGTCCCGGTCTGGTGATCGCCTCCGCCATCCCGCTCACGCTCGTCGTTGTCTTCTCCATCATGCAGATGTCGAACATCGACATGCAGCGTATTTCGCTTGGTGCCCTCATCATCGCGCTCGCTTTGATGGTCGACGACGCCATGACGACGACGGACGCGATGCTGACGCGGCTTGCGCAGGGTGACGACAAGGTACAGGCCGCGACATTCGCCTTCCGCACCTATGCCTTTGCCATGCTCGCCGGCACATTGGTGACCATCGCGGGCTTCGTTCCCGTCGGCTTCGCCGCCAGCGGCGCGGGCGAATACACCTTCTCGCTGTTCGCTGTCGTCGCCATCGCGCTGATCGTGTCCTGGTTTGTCGCCGTTTTATTCGCGCCATTGCTCGGAGTAGCGATTCTTGCTCCCCCCAAGACGGCAGCGTCCTCCGAGCCGGGTTGGGTCTTCCGGACCTACCGGGCCTTCCTCACCTGGGCCCTGCGGGCAAAATGGCTGACAATTGCGGTGACGCTGGCGATGTTTGTAGCGTCTCTGTTCGCGATACGCCTCATTCCCAATCAGTTCTTCCCGGCGTCCGACCGGCCTGAACTTCTCGTCGATTTGACGCTGCCGCAAAACGCTTCGATTTTCGCCAGCGAAACCGTGGCGCGCCGGCTGGATGAGGTGCTCAAGGACGACCCCGATGTCGCACGCTGGAGCACCAATGTCGGACGTGGCGCGATACGCTTTTATCTGCCGTTGAACGTCCAACTCCCGAACAACTTCTTCAGCCAGGCCGTGGTCGTTGCCAAAGATGTGGGTGCGCGCGAGCGCCTGCGCGTGAAGCTCGAGAAGGTTCTGGCCAACGAATTCCCCAACCTCGTCAGCCGCGTCTCCACGCTTGAACTCGGCCCGCCGGTTGGTTGGCCGATCCAATACCGCGTCAGCGGTCCGGAGATCGCCCAGGTGCGCGACACCGCCCTGAAGCTGGCCCAGGTGATGGCAAAAAATCCGCAAGTCGTGCACGTCAACTATGACTGGTTCGAGCCTGCCCGACAGGTACGCATCCAGATCGACCAGAACGAAGCGCGGCTGTTGGGACTAAGCTCGCAGGCGCTCGCAAGCGTGCTCAACACGGTCATTACCGGCAGCCCGATCACGCAGGTGCGCGACGACATTTATCTCGTCGACGTCATTGCTCGTGCGACCGACGAGGAGCGCGTGTCTCTCGATACATTGCGGTCGATCCAGGTTCCGCTCGCGAACGGACGCACTGTGCCACTCAGCCAATTTGCGTCTTTCACCTACGATCAGGAACAACCGCTGATCTGGCGTCGTGACCGCGTCCCAACACTGACGGTCCAGGCAGATGTCAGACCTGGCGTGCTTCCCGCAACAGTCGTCGAGGCTTTGGGGCCATCCATCGCCGAGCTGAACAAGACCTTGCAGCGACCATACCGGATTGCCTTGGGCGGTGTCGTCGAGGACAGCGCGAAAGCACAAGCCTCGGTGGTTGCCGTGGTACCGGCGATGCTGCTGATCATGTTCACCGTCTTGATGGTGCAGCTGAGAAGCTTCTCCCGTCTGTTCATCGTCCTCAGCGTCGGCCCATTGGGATTGATCGGTGTCGTCGCGGCGTTGTTGTTGTCCGGCAAACCCCTCGGGTTCGTCGCGATCCTCGGCATTCTGGCGCTGCTCGGGATGATCACGAAGAACGCAGTGATCCTCATCGATCAAATTGAATCCGAAAGACGTCAGGGTAAGGACGTGTGGCAGGCAGCGGTCGATGCCAGCAGCACGCGGTTCCGTCCGATCATGCTGACGGCGATCTCGACGGTCCTCGGGATGATCCCGATCGCACCAACGGTATTCTGGGGTCCGATGGCCTTCGCCATCATGGGCGGACTTCTTGTTGGCACAATCCTCACGCTGGTCTTCTTGCCGACGCTCTATGTGACTTGGTTCCGCGGCAAGGAAGGTCAACCGGACGCGAAACTCGCGACGGCGAAATAACTCAGATCAGGCGCGTTGATACGAGGATAAATGGCAAAAGAACCGAGGTCCGATCGCGAGCCAGTGCTTGTCGATCTTGCGTTGCAGGGAGGCGGCTCGCATGGCGCCTTCACGTGGGGCGTGCTGGACCGCCTCCTGGAAGAGCCGTGGCTGCGCATCGACGGCATATCGGGCACGTCCGCGGGAGCAATGAACGGCGTCGTGCTTGTCGCCGGATATGCTGCAGGCGGTCCGGAAGGCGCGAGGTCCGCGCTTGACGCCTTCTGGAAACGTGTTTCGCACTCCGCGCGATTCAGTCCGCTCCGGCGCAGTCCACTGGATATCATGCTCGGCCGATGGACACTGGATACGTCACCATTCTATCTAGCCTTTGACCTGGCAAGTCGTGTGTTCTCGCCTTACGATTTCGGCCAGCAAGGCGCCAACCCCTTGCGCGATGTTCTCGCCGAAAGTGTCGACTTCAGTCAGGTCGCGCGGGCTCCGATCCGATTGTTTGTAACCGCCACCAACGTTCGGACGGGTCGAGGCCGTGTGTTTCGCAACGCAGAGATTACACCTGACGTACTCCTCGCTTCTGCTTGCTTGCCGACGGTATTCCAGGCGATCGAAATCGAAGGCGAGCCTTATTGGGATGGCGGGTATACCGGCAATCCGACAATTACCCCGCTCGTTCGCGAGTGCAAATCGCAAGACACACTTCTTGTCGCCGTTAATCCCGTTGAACGCCCAGGGACGCCCCGTACTGCACGCGACATTCTCGATCGATTGAACGAGGTCTCATTCAACTCCGCGCTACTTAAAGAACTTCGAATGATTGCGCTGTTGCGCAAAGTCGCGGATCCGGGAAGCAGCGAAGGAGCACAGTGGGCACACATGCGCATTCACCTTATTGCAAGTCCACTCCTTGCCACCCTTGGAGCGTCTTCCAAATTAAATGCCGAATGGGATTTTCTGTGCATGCTGCGCGATGAAGGCCGACGTTCCGCCGAGGCCTTTCTCAGCACCAAAGCTGACAACATAGGCAAGCAATCGTCTATCGACCTTGACGTTCTGCTCCAGCAGGTCTGACGCATGGGTCTTCTCGGTATACTTGCAGCCCTTGGGCTTCTGATCTGGCTTTCGTTTCGCGGCTGGAGCGTTCTTCTGCTCGCCCCGGCTGTTGCACTGGTTGCGGCCGCGACCGCACGAGAACCCCTCCTCGCCCACTGGACGCAGACGTTCATGGGCAGCGCCGCGCAATTCATCGCGCAATTCTTTCCAATTTTTTTGCTCGGTGCGCTGTTCGGAAAGCTCATGGACGACAGCGGGTCGGTGCAGACCATCGCCGGCTTCATGGGTGAGAAGCTCGGCCACCGGCGCGCAATCCTTGCGGTCGTACTGGCGGGCGCGCTCGTCACCTATGGCGGCGTCAGTCTCTTCGTCGCATTTTTCGTACTGGCGCCGATGGCGCGGGCCCTGTTTCAGGCAGCCAACATACCGCAGCGGCTGATGCCGGCAGCGATCGCTCTCGGAACTTCGACTTTCACCATGTCGGCAATGCCGGGAACGCCAGCAATCCAGAACACGATTCCGATGCCGTTCTTCGGCACCACGCCCTTTGCGGCGCCCGGGTTGGGAATCATCGCCTCAGTCATCATGCTGCTATTCGGGCTCTGGTGGCTCGGCCGCGCCGAAGCTTCGGCGCGCAGATCTGGCGAAGGCTTCGGCGCTGCGGCCGATGTCGCAACCAAAAACGTCGCCGATGATCAGTTCATCCGCGAACGCGCGACGACCGCGCACGAGTTCGACCCGGCCGAACTCTCGCATGGCAAGCACAGCGACACCGCGCCATCGATCGTCATGGCGGTTCTTCCGCTTTTGGTCGTGGTGGCTTTCAATCTGCTTTTGTCGATTTTCGTTTTGCCGCGGCTTGATTTCTCGTTCCTCGCCGAAGAGCGCTGGGGCGGTACCTCACTCGCTGCGGTCGCGGGCGTATGGTCGGTGGCGGTTGCACTGGCCGCCGCCAGTGTCACGCTTATCGTGATCAATTGGCGGCGGCTTCCCGACCTCCGGGCCAGCATGGACGCCGGAGCGAACGCGGCCGTTCTCCCGATCTTTGCCGTCGCAAGCCTCGTCGGATTCGGCGCGGTCGTCGCCGCGCTCCCCGCCTTCGCCATAGTGCGAGACTGGGTCCTGTCGATCGCGGGAGGACCACTTGTCTCGCTGGCAATTGCCACGAATATTCTTGCCGCCTTGACAGGTTCCGCGTCAGGCGGGTTGACCATTGCCCTCGATGCGCTCGGCGACACATATCTGCGACTTGCCACCGAAACCGGAATTGATCCGGCGTTGATGCACCGCATCGCCGTGATCGGTTCAGGCACGCTCGACAGCCTGCCGCACAATGGCGCTGTGGTGACGCTGCTCGCCGTTTGCGGATCAACCCACAGCAAGAGCTATTTTGACATAGTCATGGCGAACATCGTCGGCCCGATCTTGGCTCTGGTGGCCGTGATATTCTTAGGCTCGACACTCGGATCGTTCTAAGGCTAGCGACCGATCAGCGAACTCGCGTACACAGCGATCGCCAGCGCGGCAAGGAGACAACAAGCCACCTGCCATTGCCGCAGGTATCTGTCGATCTGTTCCATCGCGGCCCCCACGCTACGCATAGCGCGCAAGGCGCCGGCATCTGTTTCAAGCAGATCCCCGGCGGGAATGCGCGGCAGCAAATCACCCCGACGCCAAAGCGCGAGACTGAGAAGTGCCCCGAGCGCGACTGGCCAGAATGCACTCCAGATCTCTTTCAGGGCCAATGCATCTTGCAGTGGCGCGTCCGTGACGTCCGGGTACATGATCCACGGCAGAATGATTGCCGCGATCGCGGTCACGAGCCATGCCGCGCGCGCTCCCGGAGTGTCGACCTCGTTGGTCTGCTCCCACATCCGGCGCAAGAAATGCAGCATCAAAAGCGTGCTTCCGATGGCCGCCAGCGAAACGAGGATGCCGATTGCGCCATCTCCGAGCACCGGCTTTGCCAGCGATTTCGCCAGAGCGCCGCCAGTGAGAGGAAGGCCACCAAGGCCAAGCGCAAGCACCGTTGCGGGCACGAGCACGAGCCAGATTTCCCGCCGCATCGGCGCGACCACACCGAGCGCGAGAAACAGTCCGCCTTTGACCAGGACGTGAAAAACAGCCGAGAAGGTTGCAACCAGTGGCGCGCTTTGATCGCCGGCAGAAAGTCCCATTCCGAGGATTGCCGCGAGCAGCCCCATCTGGCTGACGCTGGAATAAGCCAGGATCGTCTTCGGATTCGATTGTGTAATGCCGACAAAGACACCGTAGTAAGCCGAAAGCACGCCGACGATTGCCAAAGCTTCTCCCCAACCCGGCATGCCGGTTTCGAACGGCAAGAAGCGAATGAGCCCGATCACTCCCACCTTTACGGCCGAGCCACTGAGCACCGCGGCCGCGGCAATCGGCGCCGCTGAATATGTCAACGGCATCCAGACATGGAACGGGAAGAGTCCGATCTTCAGTCCGAATGCCAGGATCAGAAAGGCCATCGCATAACCGCGCCACGGCGATTGCGCCAAAGAGGCCACCGCATCGGTGATCAGCGAACTTCCGGTCGGAACGCTTTGCGCGAGAAGCACGAGGGCCATCAGCAGGAACGCCTCGCCGAGAACGGCCAGACCGACATACACACCGGCCGCGCGCCGTGCCTCGGCGGTTTCGTCAAAAGCGACGAGACCATATGCGGCAAGGCTTGCCACGGTGAAAAACAGGTAGAAGCCGGCGAGGTCTGCGACAAGGAAAGTGCCGATGTTGCCGACGAGCGTCATCAGCCACCAGACGGCGAAGCGCCCGCCATTCGGCTTGTCACGCAAATAAACCCCGGCGTAGGCGCCCGCAGTTGTCCAAAGCAACGCGCCGGCAGCGAGCAACATGGCACCGGGCGTGTCGACCACGAACGTCAGTCCGAGTAACGACGGCGGGAGAACAACGGTCGTGCCGTCAGCCACCAGCCACGCTGCGGCAAACGCCGGCAGTGGTGCGAGGACGAGCAGCGACGGCATCCGCTGTCTCGCCCATTTCCACAGACAAGCCGCCAGCAGTGCGAGCGGTGTCGCCAGCGCTATGACCAGCAACGTCCCCTCGTTCATGTCCACCCCCGCCATGGTCGTGTACGCATCATTGCAGAGCCGTCATTTGCATCTCAGGTCGGCCAATCGCCAGGAAATCGGAAGGCTGCATTGGCACGAGGCCGAGAAGGACCGCACAGAGCGCTACTGCCAGCACGAGAATCTGGCGATGCCGCGCTATTGGCGCGCGCAGCGTCAGCGCTTCATTCTTCCCGAGCGTCTTGCCAAGCACCATGAACACGTATCCGCCCGCAAGCAGTCCGCCGACAAGCATGACCGCGGCCCACCACCACTGGCCTTCGATCACCGTCGCCGACAGGAGCATCCACTTCGCCACGAAGCCTCCGCTCGGCGGCACTCCCATCAGCGACAAGCCCGCCAGGCCGAAAGCAATAACGGTAATCGGAAGCGCACGTGCGACGCCGCCAAGTTCAGCGATCCGGTCATGTCCGAGTGCTTCCGCCATCAGACCGGCCGCCATGAACATCGCCGTCTTGGCAAAAGCGTGCGAGAACAACTGAAGCCACCCGCCCGTCCAAGCCATGCTCGCTCCCAGTTCGTTTCCCGAGTCGCCGGCGGCGAGCGGAAATATGAAGAACAGGTAGCCAATTTGCGCGATGGTCGAATATGCGACGAGCAATTTAAGCCGCGCTTGACGCAACGCCAGCACGCTTCCGAACAGGATTGCGCCCGATCCTAATGTCGCGAGCAATTGGGCGGCCGTAAAAGTCAGAAGACCGGGCATGGCGTCGAACCAAAGCCGGACGATCAGAATGAATGACCCCTTCACCACCAATGCTGACAGCACGGCGCTGCCCGGCGCGGGTGCGCCGGCATGCGCCGGCGGCAACCATAGATGCAGCGGAAAAAGTGCCGTCTTCGCCAACAACCCGGCTGTCATGAGCGCCGCCGCGGTCCACGCAGCGGGTTCGGGCCGGACCCGATCGGCGAGCAGTGCAATATCAAGCGTGCCGTATGTGCCGTAGATCAACGCAGTACCAAGCAAATAAAGCACCGAGCCGATCAGCGCGAAAAGCATATAGCGCAGAGCGGCCTTGATCGTTTCCTCGTAACCTTTCACGCATACGAGGGGCACGGCTGCGAAGGTCAGCAATTCCAGCGCGACATAAAGATTGAACAGGTCATCGCCCAGAGCCACAGCGTTCAGTCCGCTCCAGATGCCCAACAGCAAGGTCCAGAATGCGTAAGATGATCGCGTGACGGTCTGCCCGTTTTGCTGACCGAACTCGCTGCGCGCAAAAAGCCCGATGGCGAATATGATCACGGAAATCGTCAATACCATCGCCGCAGAAATGCCATCCGCGCGCAGCGCGATGCCAAGAGGCGGCCGCCAATTGCCGACGATGTAGACAAGCAACTGTTCGCTTCGCAGCACCGCAGCAAAAATTGCGATCGCCACGCAGAGCCCTACGAGCAAAAGAGCCAGCGTTATGCGCTCGATATATTTTCCACCGAGCGCCAGCGACAACAGGATGCCCACGACTGGCAGGACAATGGCCAGGACCAGCAAATATCCGTCTGCTGTTGTGGCATCGATAAAGGTCGTCGCGTCCGGCATCATCGAAGGGCCCCTTGCTCGCCGGACCCTTCGGGATCGTCAGAGGCGATGGTGACCTGACCTGTTTCCTTGTTCAGCCGAACCAGCAGCGCGACAGCCAGAGCCGTTGCCGAAAACGCAACGACAATGCCGGTTATCACCAGCGCTTGCGGAACAGGATCGGCTACAAGGCCGGCCGCCGCACCTCGGCGCGCGAAAACGCCGAACAGCAGAAACACGCCGGATCCGAGAACGTTGAAGGCAAGAATTTTTCTCAGGACCTCGGGGCGTGTGATGAGGCCGTACAATCCGAGCCCCACCAGAACAGCTCCGCAACAGCCAAAAAGCGCGGCTGAACTCATTGTTGAGGCAGCCTTTCCGGCGGACCTGCCACCAACAAGGCGAGCGTGACACCGATGGACAGCGTCAGTGTCGCCTCAACGACGATGATCAACGGCTTGGAGATACCGGGCGGATAGGCAAGGAACGAGTCGGCAAAAAAGAAGCCCGCAAGACCCACTGCGAGAAAGGCCATCGGCCCGACAACCAGCAGCAGACGTAGCCATCGTGCGTTGATCGATGGCACATCTTGCAATCGTGCCATCATTGTCAGGAGCCACATGGCGGCGAGAACTGTACCGCCCTGGAAAGCCCCGCCCGGCTGGGTCGCGCCCGCCCAGAACATGTAGATGCCGATCATGACTCCGATCGGCGGCAGGATCTGATCGAGGAACACAAGAATTCGGCTAGGGTTTGCGTAAACGCGGAGTGCCGGCACCCCTCCCCAGGCGCTATCCGAGGCCAACGACCAAACGCCGACCAGGGCCAGCAGCAGGACAACTTTCTCCAGCAATGTATCGAGCGCGCGAAAAACGAAAAGAACGGCCGCCACCGGATTGCCAAGACCGCTCTCCGCCAGATTCTCTTTAGCCACCGGCGCGAGCGTCGGCGCAACATCCGGGAGGGAAAAAACGACCGCAGCCAAACCGGCCGCTACGATCACACACAGCACGCCTGCCATGATTTTGAACGGAAAGCTGACACTGGGGGCTGCAGCCTTCGATCCCCGTAGCCGCGATGCAGCGCCCAGCAGCACAATGCTGGTCACGCCGCCTCCGATTGCTGCCTCAGTTAATGCAACGTCGACTGCGGACAGAGCCACCCAGGCGATCGCTAGCAGCAATCCGTAGACCATGAATACAACGATCGCCGTAAACGCGGTTCGAGCGACGATTGTCCAGGTCGCGATCGCTACGAGCAGCAATGCAAGCACAACTTCACAAGCGAAAATCACGGTCATGTCTGGCGTCCTGAGCGCCGCGTCGCCTGCGCGATAAGTTGCGAAACGATTGCGCCTGACATTTGAACAAGCAGCCAGATGGCGATCAGCTTGAACGCGTCGAGCCGACTCTCGACTTGCGGCAAAAGGCCGAAGACGATCAGACCGAGGCCTAGATTGTCGACCTTCGTCAGGGCATGAAGGCGCGTGAGCGTATCGGGAAAGCGGAGTAGCCCGACCGTTCCCGCCATGAAAAAGAATCCGCCGGCCGATACCAGCACAACGGTAATAATGTCGAGCGCGAGCCTCATCGGTCTTCGGTCGTGTTTGCAGGTGTATTGGACGAATCCCCGGCATCGCGCAGGAAAGCAACCGACACGAAGGTGGCGAGCAGGCCCAGCATCAGAGCGACATCCATGATCGGCGGGAGCTTCACGCCCACCGACAACAGGAGCAGCACTGCAACTCCACCGGACCCGATCAGTTGAACCGACAAAATACGATCGACATCTGCGGGTCCGTAAAGGATGCGTGCCAGGCCAATCGCCACCATCAGCAGCACAAAAGCAGCCGCAGCGAGCAGAAAGTTAGCGATCGTCACGATCGTATCCCATGATCTTCATCAGCAACGCCTCCTCGCTCTGCAACTGCTTGGCTACCGGCTGCGATTCGTCGAGGCAATGAACAATGAGATTTCCTTTCTCATCGTTCCCGGACGGCAAGGTTCCGGGAAGCAGGCTTGTGATCGTGCAAAACGCGCTTTGCGCCGCACTGGGCGGGAGGTGCATCGGATAGATCACAAAGCCGGGCCGCAGCGGTAGTCGCGGGTTAAGCGCGCGTAGCGCGACATCGACGCCGGCGACAATCGACTGATACAGAAAGCGCGGCACAAAAGTGCACATCGCCGCAAAGCTCACCCGACGGGACGCCGGAGGCAGCAAGTGCAAGCTCACCCAAGTTGCGATAATCGCGGCGAGCGCTCCGACAATGAGGTCAACGGTCCCGGTCCCCGCAATGACGATCCAAAACGCAAGATAGCAGGCCACCCGCGTAAACGCGCTGCGCAGCATCTCGCCATATCCCTGTTACGTTGCCAGCCGTAATTGGAGACCGTGAGGCCGCCAAACCTGCAGAAACTACCGAGAAACCTAGTCTTGCGGATTTCCTGCCGTCTATTGGACCCAAGGCCTATGTGCTTTTCGCCATCGTTTCACGGGGAAAAGCTTCAGCCCGGATCGGCTGCCTTGTCTGAAAATATCGCAAGATGGCGAAGCAAGCGGCGGCCGCAGCGAGGTGCTTCAAAGTATGTCCGCTCAAAATCGAACCGAAAGAATAAATCGCTCCATCGTAGAACTCGAATAATTTTGCGAGCGCATACAACCCTGCGGCAATGAGCCAATAGGATGTACCGCTGAATTTCGGTGTGTAGAGAAGAAACAACACGGGCACTGCGAAGCATGGAAAGAACTGTACCCAGCCATATAGCCGTAGATCGCCGGTCCATCGCCACAGCAAGAGACTGATGATGCCGATAGCGATCAAGGGCCACAGAAGAACCGCTCCTGCTTTGGCGTCCAGCCTGTCCTCGACCGCGATTGCGAGGATGGCCATGAAGCCGATCGCCATCGGCAGTCTGTCCCAGAACAGAGTGCGGTCATTCGGATCAAGGTGATAGTAGCCCGAACCGAAACCGGTCATCAGGATTCCAAGGAAGAGCGCCGCGATCGCAGGATCTCGACGACATTGCCATAGCCCCGCCGCACCGACCGCGATGAACGGCAGATTGGATACGACATTCCAAAAATGCGGGATGCCGAGGATCGTGCGCTGGTCGGCGAAGTCGTGATAATTCTGGCTCTGGGCTATCGGCGGTAAAAGCAACAGGCCGAGCATCGACGCAATCATCACGCTTACGAAGATGAATACGCGATTGTTAATCGGTCGGCTGGTCATCATCTGAAGACGATAGCAAAGGCCACGGTGAAAGTCCGCACACGCTGCACTCTATCCCTTCCACATCAGGGTCGGGGATTCGGTAGCGCGGCTCGAATGCGTTCCGAAAAATCCGGCGCGTTGTCGGCTGCCTGCGCCACCGCATTGATCTGCGAGCGTCTCCGCAATTCTTCGAATGGAAGCGTCGTGTCGATCCGGCCCGAATGGTAGAGGTAGCTGTCGATCAGACCATTAAGCAGGTGACGAATGTCGAAGCGCCCGGTCCGGCCAGCCGCGTTCGCGTAACGAATGATGTTGATCGTGCAGCTATTGCTCAGCAGATGATAGAACTCCGGCCGATCGGCGAGCTCGTTGATCCGCTCAAGGTAGATCAACAGCAAACGGCGTACGTCGGCGGGCGATGAGTTCAGGCGATAGAGATACACAGTCTCGTTGCGATAGTTTGTGCGCACGCGCACAAGGTCGCGTTCGTTTCCGACTATGTAAATCAGCTCGAACTGCTTGAAGAGAGAAGCAATCGGGTTGAAGCCCTCACCCACTTCCGGGCGGGTTTCGATGGAGATGCTCAGCGGCGGAGCATTGTCGAAAAGGAAGCTCAGGAACGTATGCCCCACCATCCCCTCGCTCCAATAGGATACGTAGAAATCAAGACCCGTCAGGTGAGACAACTGCACCTCGCGGTCTTCGTAGCGCACCGTGAAATCATTTCGGCTGCGATAATCGAAATCACGGACGCCTGTGATGCGCACGCGGTCGCCGTCGATGGTGGCTCGTGGCATGACCGCCACTTCGGGGCGCCACGGTCGATCATGCGAGGGCGCAATCGATATCCACCACGCGATCACACCGAGGCACAGGCCAAGGAAGATCAGTGATTTGCGCCGTAGGCGCGATATCCAGAGAACCCAAACTGCGACAGCAGCAAAGCAAATCGCCGCGGCAAGACGCAGTCCGGGCCAAGGAAGATTCGAATAATAAATTGCCAGCGTACACCACGTGATCAGCAGAACCTGGCACAGGATCCAGATTGCTTTGGCCAACCAGCCAAAACACTTGGACACGATGCTGCGGCCTGGCCTCAATGCGCCTGCGTCTTGAACCAAATTCTGCACGAGTCTATGCGGGTTACTTTAAGACTTTACGATGAAGTTCAGATATTTCTGCCACCACGCATCGCGCGAATGGGATGCCAATGCACCCGTCACAACAACGGCAGCGAGCAAAAATAGCGTGACCGCGGCGTAGGTCAGCCAATGACGCGAAGGGCTGCGCGTTCGTTCTCGATTCGGCTCGGTCAACTTCCAACCTCCCGGCCCAATCGTGGGCCAACAAGCTAACGGCGATTCGCGGCGGGGTAAGATTGCCCCAAAGGCCAACGACACTTAGTCGATGCCATTCGCTAACATAGCGGGCAACAGCACGTTGAGGAAATTCTGCCGTGTTTCGCACTCTACAAAGAGCCTTCAGACCGTCGCCAAATGACAGCCTTTCCTTGTCTTTTTCGCGTCTCGGATGGCTTGGTTTCTGGATGCAGGCCGCAGTGGGGGTCATTCCGCTCGCGCTCACGATTTACGCCCTCTTCTTTGGTCGAAACCCTACCCCGGGCACACGCGCCGGCTTCCCATTGATCCAATACCTGTCGCTGGCCGGTCTTTTGGTGCTCGTGTTCACGACGTTGTGGTCGTACCGCTACACGAGACTCGCCGCGCGTATCGCTGACCCGGAGCGGCGCCCCGACGAGGCTACAGTCCAGGGCACGGTGTGGACAGGCATCAAGGCGAGTACCGTCGGGATTCTGTTCTCGATGATCGTCATGTTTTTCGAAGTCGGACAGCTGCTGATCTATTTTCTTCGTGCGCCCCAGGCAGGAATTCCGGTTGTTCAGACGACGAGCGGCGGTCCGGCGAGCTGGGTATCCGCAGCCGACATCGCGGGGCTTATGGCCCTTCTCCTCACCATGTTCGTCGAAGTTGCCGTCCTTGCCTTCAGCCTTTGGCTCTTGTACCGGACGACCACCCCTTCCGTTGAATTTCCTTATGCGAGTGGCAGGATCAGCGATCCTTGATCATGGTCTTTGGTAGAACAACTATCGCCATCTTCGCTTTCTGAGTTCCCGCCTATGAAGCACGACGGCGTCGTACGAATCTCGCTGCTGCTGATCGCGTCGATAGCTACTCTCGCCGCGCTTTACTATTCCCAGGCGATCATGGCTCCAGTGACGTTCGCGCTGTTTACAGTTGCCATTGCGTGGCCGCTGCAAAGTGCACTTCAGAAGCGAATCCCGAAATTGCTTGCACTTGTCGTCACGATCGTTGTGACCCTCGTCATCCTAGCAATTCTGATTTTTCTGGTGGTCTGGGGATTCGGACTGGTTTTCCAGTGGGTCATCAGCAATACCGACCGCATTCAGACGCTTTACGCACAGGCCACCGAATGGCTCGATAGCCACGGGGTCTCAATCACCAATCTTGTGGCAGACAGCTACAATCCAGGATGGATCATTGGCGCGATCCGCGAGGTCGGCGGCAGGAGCTACGGCCTCGTATCCTTCGTCGTCATTGCCTTTGCTTTTATTGTGCTCGGGCTACTGGAAGTCGATCTGGCGCGAAGGAATGTCGAACACCTGAACAGCGCGTCACTCCGTCGGTCGCTTCTCGTGGGTACAGAACAGATTGCCGAGAAATTTCAGAAATACATGGTAGTGCGCACCACGATGAGCCTGCTGACAGGTGTCGTGGTGTGGAGTTTTGCTTTGGTCGCCGGCATCGAGCTCGCGACCGCGTGGGGCGTGATCGCCTTTGTCTTGAATTACATTCCGTTTCTCGGTCCGCTCATTGCGACAGTATTTCCAACGCTCTTCGTGCTCGTCCAAACCGGATCCTGGCAGGTCTGCTTTGCCGTGTTTGTGTGCCTGAACTTCATCCAGTTCGTCATCGGGAGTTATCTCGAGCCGCGAATTGCCGGGGCCGCTTTGTCGATGTCTCCGTTCATCGTCCTGCTTGCGGTGTTTTTTTGGAGCTTCCTCTGGGGCATTGCAGGCGCATTTATCGGCCTGCCAATCATGATCGCCATTTTGACGATCTGTGAGCAGCACAAATCAACCGAGTGGATTGCGTTGCTTCTTTCGGCGGGCGAGAGAAAGGCAGCCTGACAATCAATTCAGGCCGGACGGGCCTTGCAAACGTAGAAATTGTCTTTGCACCGGTCGCGGCAGACCCGGTTTGCACGCTTGCTTTCGTAAACAAGATTGCAGTGGCTATTGCACTTTCTGAGTTCCGCATTGCATTGAGGGGACGCAGCGCGTCCTGCGGATTCCGTTGCGATGACGAACGAGAGTGCCAGCAACGACGCAAAAACGATCCGCGAAAGCGTCATGCAAATCTCCCGACATTTACGACTGTGCATTCAATGTAAGATTGGCCTTTGACGGCGAGATATTGGACCTCAGTCCAATGCAACAGATGTCCCGCCGGCAATATGATTGCGCGATCTACATGTCCTCCGTTGCTCTGCCGCTCGAAGCCGGAGCAACCTGACCGAGGAGACCATCATGTTACGCAAACTCTTGCTTGTGACCGTTGCCGTAGCTTCGCTCAGCGCCGTCAGTCTGGCGCCTACCCCGGCCTCTGCATGGCACGGAGGTTGGCGCGGTGGATGGGGTTGGGGCGGCGGCGGATGGGGTCCCGGTTGGGGCGGCGGATGGGGCCCAGGTTGGCGCGCGGCATGGGGGCCCGGTTGGGGTCCTGGTTGGGGATGGCGGCGCGCGGGTTGGGGTTGGGGCGGACCGCGCTATGTCGTGGCGCCCGGATTTTACGGCGGAGGCTGTGTTGTTCGCCGTCTTGTCCCGGGGCCGTGGGGTCCGCGCTGGGTATTGGTCAATCGCTGCTGGTGATAGGCGAGCGCCTGATTCACCTGCGACAAACTTAACGCCGGCCGAACCGCAAGCTTGCGGCATCGGCCGACGAAACTTCTGATGCTATCGCAGGGATATCTGCAATCCGTTCAGGTCAACTGACGGCTTGACGCCTTGACGTCCGCGCAATTCCAAGACGACTCCTTGCCAATTCCGCAGCCGGAATGTTCCCGGTCGTCCGGTTTCGGCGATCGTCGAGTAAATTCCATGGATATTTGCCGCGGCACGCATGTTGTAGGCACGGCCAACCAAATCCACGCGCGCCGCGCCAAAGGGTCCGGCGCTCACACCACCTATACGCAGAGGATAGCGCTCGCCCAATAGACGCAAGGTGCCGCTGCCGCCGCCAACAACGAATTGAGCTCGGGTGATCGTAATACGGACCGAACCAGTCTCCGCATTGGCTTCCAGCGGCATCCAGGCAACCATTGCCGAGAGCGCCAGCGTCGCCCAGCCCAATTTCATCGCGCGTTTCAAGACACGCATTGTTCAGTCAATACCATGAATTAAACGAGTTTGGCGCGAAGACGTTTGAACTCGTCGTCGGAAATTGATCCTGACTTCCGCAGCTGGTCCAGCTTGGTGATTTCATCTGCCGCGCTGAAGCCGACAACGCGGCGCAGCTCATCGCGCGCCTGCTGCGCTTGCTGGACGTTACGCTCTGCCATTCCCCTTCCCTGGGTAATCAAATAGGCGAGGACGCCGAGATAGGAAAACAGGACAAGTCCGATCACCCATAACGCTTTTCCCCAACCAGAGATGTCGTGACGCCTGACCAGATCACCGAAGATGACAACAAGCAGCCAGAACCAAACCACAAACGCAAAGATGGCGATCACGTTCATCAAAAAGTTCGAATAGGTATACCCGCCGTCAAAAAACATCCTGATCTCCCCTGTTCTATAGATCTCCGGACAGACTTTTGACTCAATGCGAACGCCAGTCGAATTGGACCAAGGGCCAATGCCCCCGAAAGTCCCCGTCGCGAGCTTCAATTGATGCGCTAGATCCGCGTTCGCGGTCAAAAACCGTGGGAAAACGGCGTCCGGACGTGCCCACGACCGATGGCCGATGTATCTGTTTGCATGGCCGGAACATGACAGAAAGACCTGACGAATGAAGCGCCGCGCCAATCTCACGCGGGAACTGGCCGAAGGGCTTGCGATTCAGGCCCTCGCCTTCATTGCAGGGGACAGCGAAAGGCTTGGCCGGTTTCTGGCGGTCACCGGCATCGGGCCTGCCGATATTCGCACTTCCGCACGTGACCCGGACTTCCTGGTCGGTGTGCTCGACTACATGGCCTCCGACGAGCAGTTGATCGGTGCCTTTGCCGCTGAAGCAGGTCTTGACCCTTCCGACATTGAAAGAGGACGCGTGGCTCTCGGCGGCAACACGTGGGAGCGTGAGGTCCCATGAATTTCTGTCGGGATTGCCTCGCCGACACCGACGATCACGCGACGCGCTGTCCCGCCTGTCGG
The DNA here is from genome assembly GCA_963831515.1 of uncultured Alphaproteobacteria bacterium. Taxonomy (GTDB): domain Bacteria; phylum Pseudomonadota; class Alphaproteobacteria; order Rhizobiales; family Xanthobacteraceae; genus Pseudolabrys. Next base: position 293,793 of record CAWHQL010000006.1, read on the forward strand.
TCGCCGCGACTGGTACGTCATCCTGAGGCAGCCTCGCTCAGCATTGCACACGTCGATTGCGACGCATTTTACGCCACCATCGAAAAGCGTGACGACCCGACGCTTGCCGACAAGCCTGTCGTCGTCGGCGGCGGTAAGCGCGGCGTAGTCGCCGCCGCATGCTATGTGGCCCGCACTTACGGCATTCGCTCGGCAATGCCGATGTTCGAAGCCAAGCGACGCTGTCCCGATGCCGTGGTGGTCAAGCCAAACATGGCGAAATACGTTCAGGTCGGGCGTGAGGTCCGCAAAGCCATGTTCGACCTCACGCCACTGGTCGAACCGCTGTCGATCGACGAGGCATTTCTCGATCTGACCGGTACCGAGCGATTGCACGGCATGTGCCCTGCAAAGGTGCTGGCGCAGTTCGCCGCCAAAGTCGAACGCGAACTCGGCATCACGGTATCCATAGGCCTGTCCGCCAACAAATTCCTCGCAAAGGTTGCCTCTGATCTCGACAAACCCCGCGGCTTCGCCGTTCTGGGACAGGCTGAGGCCCCAGCGTTCCTCGCGGAGAAACCGGTTGGCTTCATCTACGGTGTCGGTGCGGTGAGCGCCGCGAAGCTCGCGGCTGACGGCTTCCGCACGATCGCCGACCTGCAACGTGCTGATGAGCGCGATCTGATGCGACGGTACGGCGAGGAAGGCGCGCGGTTGTGGCGGCTCGCCCGCGGGACAGACCAGCGTACCGTCGACCCTGAACGCGACACGAAAAGCGTTTCGGCTGAAACTACCTTCGAACGCGACATCGGGGAGTTTCGGCCGCTTGAGCATTATTTGTGGGAACTGACCGAACGCGTCTCAAGCAGACTTAAGGCCAATGCCCTCGCCGGCTCGACCGTGACGCTGAAACTCAAAAGCGCCGACTTCAAGATCCGCACAAGGGCACGCGCCCTCGGTGCTCCGACCCAACTCGCCTCGCGCATTTTTGCTGCAGGCCGCGACCTGCTCACGCACGAAGTCGGTTCGACCCGATTTCGCCTGATTGGGATTGGCGTCAGCAACCTCGAAGATGCGGATGGCGACGATCTAGCCGATCTTTTGGATCGCCGCGCGGCGGACGCCGAGCATGCGGTCGACCGGCTAAGGTCGAAATTCGGGCGAAACGCCGTGGTGAAAGGTCTGAGTTTGGAAGAGGACTAGGCGGTCAAGGACACGGCTTTCCGTCTTTCAAATCCAACGACGTCATCTCACCTTTGATCGTAAAATCGGTGTAGTCGAGGATAAGCGCACGCGAGACGCCATTTTCGAAAAGTTCAAAGCCGATCGAATAGACGGGCGTTTGCTCGCCACCCTGCTCCGCCTTCTCGTCCAGTTTATCAAAATAGCTGATTGTGACCGGCCAGCGCATGAGATTGGCCATGGCAGGCACTTTTGCGCTCGCATCGTCCGGCGCCTTGTCGCCAGGCGGAATCGGGCGGCCGATTACGGTCAAAGTATTGTAAAGCTTCTCGCCGGTTTCCGAGCCGTCATAGACAGGAAGCTCAAGCAAGGACTTGCCGGCACGCGCGGCGGCAATTATTCGCCGCATGTGCTCCGTGGGAAACACGGCCCCACTCGGGACGTTGAAATTCTTCTGTGTAGGCTTGCTCAGACTGACGGCTACCGTTTTCGCATTGCGCTCGGCCTGGCCGTCGACAACGTCCGTGCGGCGTTCGTTGAACAGGTTTTCCGAGCTGAACCGAAATTTCTTGGCATCGCCATCTTCCCAAGTGGTCGAGCGGAGATCGCTGAGGGCAGCCTTGCCTTCTCCGGAATTTATCTCGGACACTTGGCGAAACTTGAGCTCAAAGCCATCGCAGGCGTTGCCGGAAAAATCATAAAGTATGCGCCCACGGATCGCTTCGATCCCGCGACTGCTGTGCGACTTGTATAACGTGAGATCGTAAATCGCCCGGTGCGGTGTGAGTAATACGCTATCAGTGGGCGGTGCCGCGGCCGGACGATCAGTGGTCGCGGCAGTGACGGTCATCGTCAGAATGACGAAAGACAGGAGCCTGGCGTTCAAAAGGACGTTCATGATTTGCGGCCTCACTCGCGATCCGGCGGCTTTATGCGGGCCCAGAAGGCTGCAGGATCTAGGCAAGATAGAGGCCGCCGGAGATTCCGGCAACCGCGCATGGCATGGCTTGCGCGGCGGCACGCCATCGGCCCAGAATCGCACCCATGACAGACGTGGCGGAGGTTCAGAATGACCGGAACGATTGAAAAGAAGCTCGCGAGTATCGGTGTTACCCTGCCAACGCCCGCGAGCCCCGTTGCCAATTACGTACCTTTCGTGCGTAGCGGCAATATGCTCGTGGTATCCGGCCAGATCTGCTTTGGCGGGGACGGCAAACTCGTCGCCAAGGGCCAGCTTGGCGGTGCCGTCTCAATCGAGGATGGACAGAAAGCGGCGCGTGCCTGTGCAATCAACCTTTTGGCACACTTGAAGGCAGCCTTGGGGGATCTCGACAAGGTCTCCCGGGTCGTACGTTTGGGCGGATTCATCAACTCCGCCACTGGCTTCGTCGACGGCCCAAAAGTAATGAACGGCGCCTCCGACCTTATGGTCGAGGTTTTCGGCGACAAAGGCCGGCACGCGCGTACAACTGTCGGAGTGTCCGCCCTTCCTGGCGACGCCGCAGTCGAAGTCGAAGGTATTTTTGAAGTCGCCAGCACCTGACATGGGCGGCACAGACTGGCTTGCACATCCGATCGCACACCGTGGTTTGCACGACGCCTCGGCCGCCGTGATCGAGAACACTGCGGCAGCTTTCTCAGCAGCGGTGGCCGCCGGATACGGTATCGAGACCGATCTCCAGATCAGCGCCGACGGCGAGGCCATGGTGCATCACGACGATGCGCTCGGCCGACTTACCGAGGGTAGTGGCGCTCTCGCCGAGATGAGCGCGGCTCAAATCCAGGCTGTACGCTATAAGGCCGGAGGCGGACGCATCCTCACATTGTCCGAATTGTGCGATCTCGTAAGGGGACGCGTCACGCTGTTGCTAGAGCTGAAAAGCCATTTTGACGGCAATCTGCGTCTGGTTGAGCGCACGATTGAAGTGCTCAGAGGTTATGCGGGACCCGTCGCGGTGATGTCCTTCGATCCGGATTTGATCGAGGCCGCACGGCATGCAGCACCTACTTTAAGACGCGGGATCGTCAGTGAACGGAACTATTCCGATCCTGATTGGAACAAACTGCCTCACCTGCGGAAACAGAATATGGCGTGGCTGCTGCATGCGCCGCGCTCCCGTCCGCAGTTCATTGCATATTCCGTCAGAGATTTGCCGGCAGTGGCCCCGCTCGTTGCCCGTGGAATATTCGGACTCCCCTTACTGACCTGGACCGTGCGGAGCGAAGATGATCGAAAGCGCGCCTCGCGCTGGGCCGACCAGATCATATTTGAAGGGTGGAGGCCGTAGGGTCGCCGTCGGGAACCGGGCGCAACTGCGGTTGTTTTCCTGCGCGAAAGAAACCGGAGAAGCTGATGAACCGGAAAGTAGTGATGACTGCAGCGACGATTGCTTTCGGTCTGGGCCTAGACGAACAGTTCATCGTTCAGACGGCTGCCGCTGCTGACATTGTCACGCTGTCAGCCGCTACTAAAAAGAAGACGGCCGTCAAACGCCAGCGCGAGCCGAGCCAGGTCGCATGCACGGAACTCGGATGCCATCCGATTCCACCCGGTTGCCACCCCCAAATGGGCTACAATTGGGATGGAATCCCGACAGGTTTCGATATTGTCGTCTGTCCGCCCCCACGAATCCGCTAAAGTCTGGGGTGAATTTCCGACGATTTCGGGGGTAAAATCGGGGAAGGACGCCCTTGCCCGATGACCAATCTCGAAGTTCGCATCCGGATCGCCCAGTCGCTTGCCGAAGTTTCAGCCGGGGCATGGAACAATTGCGCGGGCTGTACGTCCGGGCTCTCAGTTAAAGCAGTACATGAAGTCGAATTCACAGGTGTGGACAACTCGTCCACTGAATTATCTACACGAGGGCAAGGAAATAACCCATTTGTCTCGCACGAGTTTTTGTCTTCGCTCGAGGAGTCCGGCTCGGTCGGCGCGAGAACAGGATGGCAGCCGCGGCACCTCCTTGCAGAGGACACGAACGGGGGGCTTCTGGGTGCGGCGCCCTGCTACGTCAAGAGCCACTCCCGTGGCGAATATGTTTTCGACCATGGCTGGGCCGAAGCCTTTGAGCGTGTCGGCGGCGACTACTATCCGAAACTGCAGATCGCAGTTCCATTTACACCGGTGACCGGGCCCCGCCTGTTTGCCGCCCCCGGCCCTCTGGCCGAACCTGTCCGTGGAGCCCTCGCCGACGCGCTCGTTGAAATCACGAGGGCGAGCGACCTGTCTTCCGCCCATGTCACATTTCTGACCGAGCAGGAATGGCGCTTGCTCGGCAAACGAGGTTTTTTGCAGCGCACGGACCAACAGTTTCATTGGGAAAATGCGAACTACACAAGCTTCGACGATTTCCTGAATCGTCTCGCGTCACGTAAACGCAAGACCATCAAGCGCGAGCGCAAGGAAGCGTTGAGCGCTGGAATTGAAGTCTCTTGGTTGACCGGCACCGATCTGACCGAAGCGGTGTGGGACGCCTTCTTCTCGTTCTATATGGAAACCGGCTCGCGCAAATGGGGACGGCCTTACCTGACACGCGATTTCTTTTCCGTGGTCGGTCAGAAAATGAGCGACCGCATTTTGCTCGTCATGGCGCGGCGGGCCGGCCGCTGGATCGCCGGCGCCATCAATTTCGTCGGCGCGGACACCCTGTTTGGCCGGAACTGGGGTGCCATTGAACACCATCCGTTTTTGCACTTCGAGCTCTGCTATTACCAGGCCATCGACTATGCCATCGCGAAGGGACTGAAGGGGGTCGAGGCTGGCGCTCAAGGCGAACATAAACTTGCCCGCGGATACCTACCTCACATGACTTATTCCGCGCATTTCATTGCAAACCCGGGCTTGCGTCAGGCGGTCGCCGATTACTTGTCGCGCGAACGCGCTTACGTCCAGGCAGCAGCCAGGGAGCTTGCGGCGGGGGCGCCATTCCGCAAGGATTTGGTCGAACAGGAGTAGGCGCGGGTTAGCTGCGATCTTCAGTCAGTTCACATGCGGGTTGAAACCGTTCGGGGGAGCCGATGCCGAGCTACGATCCAAACAACATCTTTGCCAAGATCCTGCGTGGCGAGCTGCCCTGCTACAAAGTCTATGAGGACGACAAGGTTCTCGCCTTCCTCGACATCATGCCCCGTTCGCCCGGACACACGTTGGTGCTTCCGAAGGCCCCTGCCCGCAATATTCTCGACATCGGAGCCGACGACCTTGCACATGTCGTCACCACCGCGCAACGGGTGGCGAAGGCGGCGATGAACGCTTTCTCCGCCGACGGCATCACCATCCAACAGTTCAACGAAGGCGCCGGCGGCCAGGTCGTTTTCCATCTGCATATTCACGTCATTCCTCGCAAGGCCGGTGTCACGATGAAACCGCCGGCAAGCGAAAAGGAAAAGCCCGACGTGCTGGCCGAGCATGCGAAAAAACTCGCGGCCGCCATAGAAGCAGCGTGAGCTAGCGCCCGAACAGGAAACCGCCAAGCAAGAGTGTTGCCTCGCCGACAAGAACGGCGGCAAACACCGATCGTTTGATGCAAACGAAAGCAACGAAACCGCACGCCGCTGCGGCTATGCGCACCGAGAGCGGTATGTTGTCGAGTGTGCCGCTTGGAAAGAGAATGAGCTTGGCGATGACCGCAGCTAGAATTGCCGTCGCCACCGCGCGCGACCAGACGACGATCTCCGAATCTTCATTGAGCCCGCGTGCCAGCACCAGCCCGAACGCCCGCCAGATTTCATTGGGCAGAAACCCGACCAGGATCAGCACCAGATAAGGTGAGAGCTCGACCGTGGTCATTCGGCCGCCTCCCGCAACCGGTGAACGGCATAGGCCGCGGTGCCACCGACGATACCCGTCCACATAATGTCGAGGCCAACATCGAGCGCTGAAAGGATCGGCCCGAGAATGAGACCGAGAACGAGCGCCAAGCGGTCCACGAGCATATGCGCGTTACGCGCAGTCGAAATCAAAAACGACAACGGGGTGAGAAACAGAAGCGCGCCGGCAAGAAGCGGCGGCAATTTGGCGGCCAGATAGAAGCCGACAAATCCGAACGTCGTTGCAATCGTCATATAAGTCGTCGAAAGACCGTTGCAGAATGCGATCCGGTGCTCGGCGGGAATCGCCGGCAAAAGACGCAGTGACTCAACCCACATGCTGACCGAGGTGAAGTGTGTCGGCAGCAGCAGTTGGTAGAATGGCGTCTCCTTGCGCCGGATGAGCGGCAACAAGGCAACCACCATGGGAAACAGCCGGATGGCGCTCAGCGTGACTGCGATTGCCGCCTCAAAAATTGCCGATCCGGCGCCAAGCGCGGATAGCAGGATCACCTGGGCTGGGGCGGCCCACACCAGCACCGTCGACAGTGCCAACCACCACGACGAAAACCCAAAATCATGCGCGAGCGCGCCAATGCCTATGTACGTGCCGGCCAGCACGGGAAAAAAGACCGAGCCGAGTGCCGAACGAACGCCGCCGAAGAAGGCAGCTCCCGGATGGGAAAATGATGCGGGCGCGGACATGGACGCCGCAAAGCTGTCTCACAGGCCCGGCACCTGCGCAACCGCCCCGCCTCGCATGCAACACTTGCAAAATGCGAAGGCCGGGCGGAAAGCCCGGCCTCGCGGTCGTTCGATCGGGAGTTAAACCTTGGCCAGCGGCACCTTCGGCACCGAGCCGCGTTTCGCTTTAGGCCGCGGCGAAGAGCGTCGCTTCGGCTTCGGCCGCACGGCCGGAAGCTTCTCCGGTTTCGGCGTAACGGGGCCATCGAGGAACTGGAAGCCGAGCTTGTCGCGTCCCTGCTCGTCTTTGTCGACGATTACGCGCACGTGGCCGCCGCCCTTAAGGTGGCCGAACAACACTTCGTCCGCCAGGGGCTTCTTGATGTGCTCCTGGATTACACGAGCCATGGGCCGAGCACCCATGAGTTCATCGTAACCGTTGGCAATCAGCCAGCGGCTGGCCTCTTCCGAAAGCTCGATGGTGACATTGCGGTCGCCAAGCTGCGCCTCGAGCTGGAGCACGAATTTCTCCACCACTTTGGCGATGATCTCCTGCGAGAGATGCGCGAACGTGATCGTGGCGTCGAGCCGATTGCGGAATTCCGGCGCAAACATCTTGCTGATGGCTTCCTGATCGTCCCCTTCCCGCTTGGTGCGGGTGAAGCCATAGGCCTGCCTGGCGAGGTCCGACGCACCCGCGTTTGTCGTCATGATCAATATGACGTTGCGGAAATCGACCTGCTTGCCGTTGTGGTCGGTAAGCTTGCCATGGTCCATGACCTGCAGCAGCACGTTGAAAAGATCCGGGTGTGCCTTCTCGATTTCATCGAGCAGCAGCACGCAGTGCGGATGCTGATCGACGCCATCGGTGAGCAGGCCGCCTTGGTCGAAGCCGACATAGCCGGGAGGCGCGCCGATCAAGCGCGAAACGGTGTGCCGTTCCATGTATTCCGACATGTCGAAGCGGATGAGCTCGACGCCGAGTGACGCGGCAAGCTGCTTTGCGACTTCCGTCTTTCCGACGCCGGTGGGACCCGAGAAGAGATAGCATCCGATCGGCTTCTCGGGCTCGCGCAGGCCGGCGCGCGCGAGCTTGATCGATGCCGAAAGGGCCTCGATCGCCTTGTCCTGGCCGTAAACGACGGTCTTCAGGGTCTGCTCGAGATGCCGGAGCACCTCGGCATCGTCCTTCGACACCGTCTTCGGCGGGATCCGTGCCATCGTCGATATTGTCGTCTCGATTTCCTTGAGGCCGATCGTCTTCTTCCGACGGCTTTCGGGCAGGAGCATTTGTGCCGCGCCGGACTCATCGATCACGTCGATCGCCTTGTCCGGCAGCTTTCGATCGTGGATGTAGCGCGACGATAATTCCACCGCGGCCTTGATGGCCTCGTTCGTGTACTTGAGCTTGTGATATTCCTCGAAATACGGCTTAAGCCCTTTCAGAATTTCGATCGCATCCGTGACCGAGGGTTCGTTCACGTCGATCTTCTGGAAGCGGCGCACCAGCGCACGATCTTTCTCAAAGTACTGCCGATATTCCTTGTACGTGGTCGAACCGATGCAGCGGATCGTGCCCGATGCAAGGGCCGGCTTGAGTAGATTGGAAGCATCCATCGCGCCGCCGGAGGTAGCGCCCGCGCCGATCACCGTGTGAATCTCATCGATGAACATGATCGCGCCGGGATACGCCTCGATTTCCTTGATGACCTGCTTGAGACGTTCCTCGAAGTCGCCGCGATATCGCGTGCCGGCGAGCAGCGTGCCCATGTCGAGCGCGAACACTGTTGCGCCCTTGAGCACATCCGGAACTTCCCCATGAATGATCCGACGCGCGAGGCCTTCGGCGATCGCGGTCTTTCCAACGCCGGCCTCGCCGACGAACAGCGGATTGTTCTTCTGCCTGCGGCAAAGCACCTGAATGGTGCGATTGATTTCGGAATCGCGTCCGATCAGCGGGTCGATTTTGCCGTCCTTCGCCTTCTTGTTCAGATTGACGCAATAGGCCTCGAGTGCATCGCCCTTTTTCTTTGGTTCGTCACCACCCTTGGTGTCGGCTTCCTCCTCGACGCCTCGCACGGGGCGCGATTCAGACAGGCCGGGTCGCTTGGCGATGCCATGGCTGATGTAGTTCACCGCGTCGTAACGCGTCATGTCCTGCTCTTGCAGGAAATAAGCGGCGTGACTTTCGCGCTCGGCAAAGATCGCCACCAATACATTTGCACCCGTGACTTCCTCACGTCCCGAGGATTGCACGTGAATGACTGCGCGCTGAATCACGCGCTGGAATCCGGCGGTCGGCTTGGAATCCTCAGCACCGTCGGTGATCAGATTTTCCAGCTCGGATTCAAGATAGGCCGTCAGGCTGCGTCGGAGCTTGTCCAGATCGACATTGCACGCCCGCATTACTGCCGAAGCGTCCTGATCGTCGATCAGCGCCAGCAGGAGGTGTTCAAGCGTTGCGTACTCGTGATGCCGTTCGTTGGCAATTGCTAGTGCGCGGTGAAGTGATTGTTCGAGGCTTCGGGAGAATGTTGGCATTCAAACTTTCCATTTCATCTCGCGTTTACTCCCCCGACTCACTTTTTTTCCATCACGCATTGCAAAGGATGCTGATGTTTTCGCGCAAAGTCCATCACCTGCGTGACCTTCGTTTCCGCTACCTCGTAAGTATAGATCCCGCATTCGCCTATTCCGTGGTGATGCACATGCAACATAATTCTTGTGGCGGCTTCGTGATCCTTGCCGAAGAACCGCTCCAGGACATGCACAACGAATTCCATGGGCGTGTAGTCATCATTGAGAATAAGCACACGGTACACGTTTGGCCGCTTGGTCTGCGGTTTGGTCTTAGTAATGACCCCGGTCGAAGGTCCGCCTTGATCATTCCGGCGCTTGCGGTCGTCATCAGCCATCCGCGACACGTCGGCCCACCTCGAGGCGGTCAGATTCTGACAGGTCTTGCGGGCTGGGCGCGTCATGGTTGGGCCGCGGCAAACTACGTTCCTGAAGGTTGCACCGTGGCCCCGCCGGCGCGTGGCCAAGCACCATAATACTGACCCGAGTACAGCCTTTCCAAGTCAGCAATTCGCTTGACGCTGCCCCGTTCCGGGACAAGGACCAATTCCTTCCCGATTTCTCGCGAGAAAACGCAGATAATTATTGCTTAAACGAACGCAACCCGTTTGCGGGCAAATTGACGCGACTTTCCCCCAAATTCGCCCCGTCCTTCTCACGCTTTTTCAAGGGGGGTACCCCCATATGGAGGAACTTTGCAGGTAGGTCGTTTTAACAACCGTTGGGTGAGCCGCATGTTGACCCGTTTCCTCAAGAACGCCCGGGGCGGTGTAGCCCCACTGATGGCGGTCGTCGCTGTACCCGTCATGGGAGCAGTCGGCATGGCCGTCGACTACTCGCGGGTGAACGCCGCCCGCACAGCCTTCCAGGTTGCCCTGGATTCCACGGCACTGATGATGTCCAAAGATGCGGCGACCAAAACGGACGCCGAACGCCAGACGGAAGCCACAAAAACCTTCGGCGCCCTGTTCAATCGGCCCGAAGTCACGGACGCCAACGTCACGCCCGTCTTCACCACGGCCGGCGGGTCGAAATTGACCCTGAATGGCACCGCAGTCGTCCACACAAATTTCCTCGGTGTCATCGGCATCAGTGAGGTCAACATCAATGCGATGTCGGTCTCGACATGGGGCAATACGCGTCTTCGCGTTGCTCTGGTGCTCGACAACACGGGTTCTATGGCAAGCGACGGAAAGATGGATGCGCTCAAGACTGCTTCGCACAACCTGCTCACGCAGCTTCAGGCCGCAGCTGTTCATCCGGAAGACGTCTATGTCTCTGTCGTCCCCTTCAGCAAGGACGTGAATTTCGGCGCCGATAACTATGCGGCGAACTGGCTGCGCTGGGACCTGTGGGATGCAGTCAATGGCACGTGCAGCAACAACAGCTACCACAAGCAAAGCACCTGTCTTTCGCACAACAAGATCTGGACGCCAGCCGCGCACAGCACGTGGAACGGGTGCGTGACCGACCGGGATCAGAACTATGACACCAAAAACGACGCACCGGTCGCCGGCGCTACTTTGTATCCAACCGAGCAATATTCATCCTGCTCAGCACCGTTGATGGGCCTGTCCAATGACTGGACCAAGCTGAACGCGAAAATCGACGCGATGACGCCGGTCGGCAATACCAACCAGGCGATCGGCCTGCAGGTCGGATGGCAGACCTTGACCGCCTCGCCGTTCACGGTGCCGGCGGTCGATCCAGACTACAAGTATCAGACAGTCATTATTCTGCTGACCGACGGTCTGAACACCGAGGATCGTTGGTATACAAGCCAGTCCTCGATCGATACGCGCCAACAGAAGACCTGCGTCAACATAAAGGCCGCAAATATCACCCTGTATACCGTGCAGGTGAACACCGGTAGCGATGCGACTTCGACGATGTTGCAGAGCTGCGCCAGCGACAGCAGCAAGTTCTTCCTGCTGACGAGCGCTGGCCAGATCGTCACGACTTTCGGCCAGATCGGCACCTCGCTCTCCAAGCTGCGCCTGGCGATGTAACCACTCCCCTCCCGCGGCGCAGGATCCGGGACAACCGGGCCTGCGCCGCGGTTTTGATTCCGCCGGGCATGTTTCCTGGGTCGAACCAACCGTGTGTTAACGACGGCTCAGAAGAATATTCGGCATTTGCTCGATCAGGCACAATCGGCGTTTACCATCGAAGTCGTTGAGCGAATTCGCACAAACCCAAATGCAGACCTAAAAGCCTTACCGCGATCAACGAATTCGGCCCACACTTATATACCCCCCCTTTAGTACCGGACTTTATGAAGGCAGCCGGGTTCAACCAGTTCTCGGTGCGTAGCCATGATGTTCGCCCTGAAAAAGCTTTGCCGGACAGTGTCCGCATTTTGCGCCGCTCGCGGCGGCAACGTTGCCATTACTTTTGCCATCGCCACCCTGCCGATCCTCGGCTTCGTCGGAGCGGCGGTGGACTACAGCCGCGCCAACTCGGTCAAGGCGGCCATGCAGACGGCGCTCGATTCAACGGCGCTCATGCTGTCGAAAGAAGCGGCCACCGACACCGAAGATCAATTGAAGGCGAACGCGTTCAAGTATTTCACGTCGCTGTTCGTGCGGCCGGAAGCCAAGGACATCACGATCAACGTCGCCTATACGACAGAAGGCGGCTCCAAGATCGTGATCAACGCCACGGCAGCGATGCCAGCCGATTTCACCAAGCTCCTCGGCTACGACAACTTCACCATTCTTGCGTCCTCCACTGCCAAATGGGGTACGAGGCGCCTGCGCGTTGCGCTCGTGCTCGATAACACGGGATCGATGGCCGACGACGGCAAGATGGCCGCTTTGAAGACCGCGACCCAGGGTCTGCTTACCCAGCTCCAGGGCGCCGTGAACATTGCGGGCGACGTCTACGTCTCGATCATTCCGTTCGTGAAGGACGTGAACATGGGCGGAGCGAACTGGAATTCGGATTGGATCTACTGGGGCAGCCTCGCTCAGGACCCGAGCCAAACCGACAACACCTCGTGGGAAGCGCTCAACGGCGTCTGCAGCAACACCACATACAATAATAACCGCAGCAACTGCTTCACCCGCGGCGGCTCCTGCAGCAATAACAGTTTTACCCGTCAGAGCACCTGCACGACAAACGGCACGTGCAGCGTCGGCAGCGCCACATCGCAGAGCACCTGCAACGCGCGCGGTACCTGCACCATCTCGGGCAACACGACACAGAGCTCGTGCACTTCTGCCGGAACTTGCAGCCTTACGAGCTACACGTCCCAGAGCACCTGCCAAAATGCCGGAACGTGCACGATCTCGGGCAAGACTACCCAGAGCAGCTGCCAGAGCGCTCACAAGTGTTCTGTAGGCACCTGGACCAGCCAAAGTACGTGCCAAAGCCATAGTGGTACTTGGCAGGCCGGCGTCTGGACCTCGACCCCAGGCACTTGGACGGCTGGCGTTTGGACTCCCGCCACTTTCACGGCGTACATCTGGACGCCTGGTATCTGGACGCCCGCCGCGCACAATACCTGGAACGGCTGCGTCGTCGACCGCGGCTATCCATTGGCGCCGAGCAACCTGGGTGGACTGAGCGGGCCCGACACCACCTATAACTTCGACACCACGTCCGATCCTCCGGATCCGGTCACGCCGCGCTATTCCTCGCTCTATGCGGCCGAGCAGTACGGCTCCTGCCCGCAGGGCGTGAAGCCGCTCAGCTACGACTGGACCGGGATGAATACGCTGGTCAACAACATGTCGCCTGCGGGTAACACCAACCAGGCTATCGGCCTACAGATCGGCTGGTTGTCGCTCGTCGGCGGCGGCCCATTCCCTGTTGTGCCCAAAGATCCGCTGTACCAGTACACCGACGTGATCATCCTGCTGACGGACGGCCTGAACACGCAAAACCGTTGGAGCAGCACGCAAACCGATATCGATGATCGCGAGGCGATGACCTGCGCCAACATCAAGCAGGCCAGCGTCGACTTGTATACGATCCAGGTGAACACCGGTGGCGACCCGACATCGACCCTGCTGCAGACTTGTGCAAGCAGCACCGACAAGTTCTACCTGTTGACGTCGGCGGACCAGATGACCGCGACCTTCAACACGATCGGTACCAATCTGACCAAGCTGCGCGTCGCTCAATAGTCGACGCACATCGCTGGTAAAACAAAAAGCCCGGCTCACGTGAGCCGGGCTTTGCATTCCAGAACGCTTAAGCAACTATACGCTGACAACGCTTACGCGACGCGACTTACTTCGCCTTCGCCAGAAGCGTTTCGAACGGCTTATAGGTCTCCTTGGCGAGGTCGGCGTAGAGTTCGCCGATCTTGGAGGCCTTCGCCACAAACCCCTCATAGGCAGTCTTGGCGTATTCGGTCTGTACTTCGATCGCCTTGTCGAGCGACTTGACGCCGAACAGCTTCTCCAGAGCGGCCGTGCCGTCCTCGAAAGCCTTCTTGGAGTAATCCGCAACTTCGACCGCAATCGCCTGGGTGCTCTTCGAGATCGCTCCCATGGCTTTCAGCGTGACATCGACGTTGTCTTTGCTGACCTGCTGGAGGTCTTCAAAATTCTTGACCATGTCGTCCTTTCCCGGCCCGCCACCGCGGCGCCTCTGCTAAACATTGGGCCCGGTTTGCGCCGGGACTGGAAAGGGGTTATACTGCACTGCACAATAAAGTCAAGGAAAATATTGCACTGCAAAAACTTGTGCAAATTCAGGGCATTGACTTAACAATTTGTAAACCGCGTTCTCCTAACGTCGTAAATTATGCCAAAGCTGCCGCGCTACAAAATGGCCACGATGGCAGCCTAGGGACGGCCCAGGGACGTCAGCGTAATAAGAGTGGGGAGAAGTGCGCATGCTGCGTGGGGAGACTTTTGGCAGTCGCAGCCTGCGTTGGGGTGCCCTGAGCCTGAGCGCGGCGATTGCGATGGCCGCCTTCTGCGACAACGCCGACGCGCGTCGCCGTCACAAAGCGCAGTCCACCGAAAGCTATCAGCCGTCCTATTCTTCGATCGTCGTTGACATCAATTCCGGCGAGGTCATGCAGGCGACCAATGCCGACGCTCCGCGGCATCCGGCATCTCTCACCAAGATAATGACCCTTTACCTCCTGTTTGAGCGGTTGGAACAGGGCAAGATCAAGTTGCAAACCGAGTTGCCCGCGTCCGCTCATGCTGCGGTTCAGGCGCCGTCCAAGCTGGGATTGAAGCCGGGCGAAACGATCCGCGTTGAAACAGCCATCAGGGCCATCGTCACGAAATCCGCCAATGACGTCGCCGTCATTGTGGCCGAGGCACTTGGCGGTGATGAACCGAACTTCGCCAAACTGATGACGGCAAAGGCGCGTGCGCTTGGCATGTCGCAAACGACCTATCGGAATGCGTCCGGCCTGCCCGACGAGGATCAAATCACCACGGCGCGCGATCAGGCCTTGCTGGGCCGAGCAATTCAGGACCGATTTCCAACTTACTATCAGTACTTCGCTACGCGGACCTTCGACTACCGCGGCAAATCAATCCGGAACCACAATCATCTGCTCGGGGTCGTCGATGGCGTCGATGGCATCAAGACGGGCTACATCCGCGATTCCGGATTTAACATCGTCACGTCAATCCGACGCGCCAATCGCCACCTCGTTGCGGTCGTGTTCGGCGGCCGCTCCGCCGACGCACGCGACGCTCGCGTACGCAGCCTTATCGAAAACAACATCAACATAGCTTCGATCAAGCGCACCGCCCCGCCGGTTCTTGAGGGCGTGGAGACTGCGCAGCTGCGCAAGGACAACAGAGATGCCAAGGATGAAGAGCGCACGGGATCCGCGCGGGTCCGCGTAGCCTCGGTTGCGCCGTCGGCGCCAGAAGGGCCGGCGCCGGGGTCAACGGACCCGATAAGACCGATGTCGGTCAAAACGGTGATCGTCCACCCCGCGACGATGTATACCGCTTCGCTGACGCCTCTGCCTTCTGACAATCGCCAACTTGTGCCCGCACCGGTCGTCTCCAATCCGGAAAGAGTCACGACCATTTCCACAGTCAGAAGCGAACCGCCATCGGCTCTCGCACCAGCAGCACCTGTGGCCGCGCCTACGAGCACTGCAGCCGCCCCGGCTTCGCCCCTTGCCGCGGCCGCGTGGCCATCTCCCGCAAAGCCTTCGATAACAACGATCCGCAACGAGCCAGCACCTGTAACGCAATCCGTTGCCGCCGCTTTGCCACCGCCCGCCCCGCCAGCGGCTGCGCCGCCGGTAGTACAGCCTCGGTCGCCGGCAAAAGTCGCGGCTCTCTGGCAATGACACACCGCCGCCCGCTGCGCCTGCCGAGCCCATCACCAAACAACGGGCCGGCTGGCTCATTCAGGTCGGCGCCTTGCCTGACGAAACGGAAGCCAGGCAACGGCTCGAAAATGCGCGAAGCAAAGCCAAGGCGCTTCTTGGCAAGGCTGACCCCTTCACTGAACGCACGGAAAAGGGAGACAAGGTGCTGTACCGGGCCCGCTTTGCCGGCCTCGAGAAAAATCAGGCTGAAGCCGCCTGCAAGCACCTTAAGCGCAGTGACATTCCGTGCATGCTGATAAAAAATTGACGAACAAAAACAACAATGGGATGCGCCAATACGCAGGAGCCGCTGATGGTCGTGTTTGTGGAGTACCTCAGCGATGGCGGCGGAGAAGAATTTCCTTGGCTTCGTTGATACGGGCCGCGAGATACGTCGACCCCCCTTGGTCGGGATGCAGTTTCTTCATCAGCGTGCGATGCGCGCGGCTGATGTCGTCGGCGGTCGCGCCGGACTGCAGGCCAAGGATCTGATAGGCCTCTTGTTCCGACATTTTGCCGGTACCCGACGTGCGCGGCCGCTCTGCCGTATCCGCCTCCGCGTTCTCACGCCATCCGGGATCCCGGCGGTCAAGATAAGCCATAAGTAGCGCCCGGCTCTCCTCATCCACTTCGGCGAGCATTGCGACAAGCCGTTCTACGTCGAGGCTCCCCAGATCAGTGCCCTGATAGCGGCCGGCCAGAATGCGTCCCCGCATTGCGCCGCTGTCGTGGTCAAGCTCCATTTCAAAAAAGGCGGACCGCACGCGCGACGTCTGCCCTTCGGCCTTCTGCGTGCGTGCCGTGAAGCCGGCCGGTCCGAAAGGCAGCCAGCCCAGCAATCCGAGCCCCATTGCACCGAGCGGGATGGCTATGCCGAGTTCACCGCGCAGTCCGAGAAAAACCGCAAACCCAAGCGCCAGCAATCCGCCGCCGAGCTTCATCACGCGCGCGGCAATCTTGGGATCGACCTTGGAAATGATGTTGAGCGCCCATAAAACGAGGACAAGAACGACCACGCCAAAAATGAGCGTCGGCATGACTACTTCAACTGCGACAATAATTTTTGCGCGCCGGCGGAGCGCTTTTTCGACAAATCGGCAAGCGCCTTGATGCCGCCGGCGGCGTAGGCTGCAACGGCGCGCAACAGTTCGCCGAGCTGATGGGCCGAGCCGGCATCGAATCGGCAATAGGCTCCACGCGAAAGGCGTGCGATCTCGCGATAAGCATTCTCGGCCACTGCATCTACACCTTCCTGAAACATGAATACCGGAACGCCTAGCAGCCCCAATTCGCCGGCTGCCTGGCACAACGCGTCGATCGGCTCTTCCATGGCATCGCCAACGAAAACCAGCGCTTGCACCTTCCGCCGCCCGTGTTCGTGACGCGCATGGCTCAGGACCTTGCCGATTTGGGTCTGGCCGCCACGGCAATCGATGCGAGACATCAGACTGGCAAGCTTGTCGCTTTGCGCAACCCAGCCGGACGCCCGGCATTCGCTCAAGCCGCGAAAATAGACAAGCTGAATGTCGAGCCCGCCTATGCTCGCCGCCTCCCGGAACATATCTGCCTGCAGGGCGCAGGCTGAATCCCAAGTCGGCTGACGGCTCATTGTGGCGTCGAGCGCGAAAATCAACCGACCGCGATGGCCCGTCGAGGTCGCGGGACCGAGCCCGCGCACCTTTTCGATAAAGGTCTCGATTTCCGGTTTGGACGAAACCGGCGCCGGACTTTGTCGGGAGTCCTTTCGCATACCGAAAATTCTACACTGAAAAAATGGAACTCGCGCGGCCTCTATCGCCCCGTGAGATGGCGACATTGGCCCGCAGATTCAAGCTAATAGAGGTCTAGGCGAGAATGTCGTGGACCTGCAATGGCTGATCCATGACCGAGTACCACTCCGCGCGTGCTGCGGCGCGCCGTTTGCCGTTCTCGGAAAGCGGAAGCTGAAGAGCGTTGAGCAACGTAACCACTTCCTCGCGGGCCGTCACATGCGAGAGGTTGGGACGCGTGCCTAGCGTTTCTTCGTCGAGGTCATCGAGCGCCGTGAGCCCGCGTGGGAAAAATTCGCGATAGACCACACGCTCGGCAAAACCCTCCACGCTGCGGAATCCCATACGCTTCGCCAATTCATTGATGCCGTCACCCACCAGTTTTTTGTTGCGCGACGTCAGGGTCGACAGACGATTACGAACGACGATCCAATCGGTGAGCTGCCCGTCTACCAGTCGGCGCTGGCGTCGCGCCTCACGGACCATCTCAGCGTAGTGACTTTCACCCGTAACGCTGAAATCGGTCGGATCGAGCGTCGCCAACACGTCGAAATCGAGGAAACTGTCGTTGAGCGGGGTCACAAGCGTGTCGGCCATCGAATGGGCGAGTCGCATCAAATATGTGTCGGCGCCGGGCGTATCGATCACAACGACGTCGTGACTGTGCTCGATTGCGCTGATCGCTGCCGAAAAACTCGTGAACTCCTGCGACTCGTTCAATTCCAGTGAGTTGCCTTCGGCGCGCGTGACGCAGTAGTGCGTCGGCAATTCAAGCGAGATTCGCGCCCGCTCGGCCCACGCCCGACGATTGTCGACGTAATGCGTAAAACTTTGTTGGCGCGAATCTAGATCGATCGTGGCAACGCGCTGCCCGGCTTTGAGAAGTGCGACTGCAATATGCAGCGCGGTGGTGGACTTTCCGGATCCACCCTTCTCGTTACCGAGCACAACGACGTGTGCTGAGTGAGCTATTTCCTCGATCGATTGAATCAGCATGCCGCCCCTCTGGCCACCAATTCTCAAAATATTAGCTTGCGTTAGTCAAGTTAAACTCGACGCACTACGAATTTGCTTCACCAGATTCACGCGCCACCAGCCTTGCAGGTCCTCATTCGGTTTTGCAACAATTCTCGACAGGGCCACAATTATGCCAAACCGTCTGAAAGTCATACGAACAGTCTCCTCCCTTCGTCGCGCCTTGGAACCCCACCGGAGACCGAGCGACCGCGTAGCGTTGGTGCCTACGATGGGTGCCTTGCATCGGGGTCATATGGCTCTGGTGCGGGACGCCCAACGGCGGTCGAAACGCGTCGTGGTCTCGATCTTCGTCAACCCGACTCAATTCGCGCCGAATGAAGACTTTGCGAGCTATCCACGCAGCTTTGCGACCGACCTCAAGATCTTGCAGGACGCCAAAGTCGATCTTGTTTGGGCGCCCTCAGTCGAAATCATGTACCCGGACGGCTTCGCCACCCGCCTGGCACCGGAAGGCGCCGCCAAGGCCGGCCTTGAAGATGAATTCCGCCCGCACTTTTTCGGGGGCGTTGCGACTGTCGTGGCCAAACTGTTTACCCAAGTTTCGCCCGATTTCGCTCTTTTCGGCCAAAAAGACTACCAGCAGCTACGCGTCGTCACCCAAATGGCCAAGGACCTCGATCTTCCGGTGAAGGTGATTGGGGTGCCGACCGTGCGCGAGCCGGACGGCTTGGCGCTTTCTTCCCGCAATGTATATCTCTCGACGACCGAGCGCGCCGTAGCGCCAATGCTTTATCGCGTCCTGAAAGGCTGTGCCGGCCGCATCAAAAGCGGCGAAAAGATTGATCGCGTCTTGAATGTTGGTCGGATCGAGTTCGATCTTGCCGGATTTGCCCTTGATTATCTCGAAGCCCGCCACGCGATTACGTTGGCTCCCATCACTTCGCCCAAGGATGGCCCCATCAGACTGCTGGCTGCCGCCCGGATCGGAAAGACCCGACTGATCGACAACATTGCGGTCTAGAGCAGTCCCAGCTCCCGCAATTCCCGCCGCATGGTTTCTGGCATCCGTGCTGCGCCTGGCGCGGCACGTGACAGATCGCGTGGTGCTTCGTTTACGTCGAGATATCGCCACCCCTGAAAGGCCGAGCGTGGACGAGGCTCAACTAGTACGACCTTACCATCAAGCACGACCCGACAACGGCCGATGCCGTCCTTATCGACAAATGGACGGATATCGAGGATGCGTTCGCGGCAGGTGACCTGCCCGCGGATCACCCAGAAGAGCGAACCACCGTTTGTCAGCTCCGCAGCACGTTTCGGGACCATCCGCGTTGTATGAATATGTTCGGGCTTCTGGCCGCGCCGCTTCTTCTCCTTCAATTTCTGTTTGATCCAGTCCTCCAGGTCGGAGACCGAATCACAACCGACGCAAAGTTTGATGAGATGTAGCGACATTACGAGCTTCCGGTTTATTCGCGCGATTCTTCCGTCGGTACGACGCGCATGAGCATTGCACCCTCCGCCACCTGTGCATCGGCGGCAGCCGAAATATCGGCAACGGTGCCGTCGGTCGGCGCCACAAGGGTGTGTTCCATCTTCATGGCCTCAATAATGGCGAGACGCTGTCCCCTGACGACCTGAGTGCCAGGCTCAACCAAAACATGAAGCACCTTGCCATGCATGGGTGCCCGCACAATCCCACTTGTGTCGTGATCCCCAGCCTCATTCAGAGCGAGATCACGCAAAGCGACTTTGGTCTGGCGTCCGTTGCGCAGGACATAGATGACGTCCCCATTGGCTACGACAACGGCATCTTTCGCCGGCGCACTGCCCTCAACGGAAACCTTAAGACCCTGCGGGTCGTAGGTTACCTCGGCCACCATCGTCTGATCATCGACCAAAACCGGCAATGCCAGGCGGCGTCTGCCAGACAATTGAAAGCCATCGCTTTCATCCCAAGGTGACGTCGGTTGGTCTGGATCGCTTTGTGACAGCACCGCCAGGCGATCCTGTTCGTGGGCCAGCAATGCTTCCGCACCACGCGCGGCGGCGGCCCCATCGGGTCCCCGGGGAACGGCACCAAGATCCACGAGATTCCGCTCTATGAAGCCAGTATCGAATTGGCCTTTGCGAAATCCCTGGGCCCGACAAAGCGCCGCCAAAAAGCCTGCATTACTGCGCGGGCCGACCAGAACAGTGTGCTCGAGAGCACTGGCCAGGCGGTCAAGCGCTTCGTCGCGCGTTTTGGCGTGGGCGATCAGTTTGGCGATCATTGGATCGTAAAACGGCGACACTTCGCTGCCCGTTTCGACACCGCTATCGACACGCAAGCTGTCATTTTTCGGAAATTGCAGGGCAATCACTCGCCCGGTCGAAGGCAAGAACTCCCGTTCCGGGTCTTCCGCATAGAGCCGCGCCTCGATCGCGTGGCCATCGAGCCTTACCTGTTGCTGGGCCAACGGCAATTTCTCACCCGCAGCAATGCGAAACTGCCATTCGACCAAGTCGAGCCCGGTCGTTGCCTCTGTCACCGGATGCTCGACCTGAAGACGTGTATTCATCTCCATGAACCAGAATCCGTCCGTCCTTAGGCCCTTCGCCCCGTCGGCGATGAACTCAACGGTCCCCGCACCGACATAGCCGGTAGCCTTGGCGGCTGCGATCGCCGCCCCACCCATGGCAGCACGCAGTTCAGCGCTCATGCCGGGGGCCGGAGCTTCCTCGATCACCTTCTGATGTCGCCGCTGCAGCGAACAATCCCGTTCGTTGAGATGAATGGCGTTACCCTGTCGATCGGCAAAGATCTGCAGCTCAATGTGGCGGGGACTTGATACATATTTTTCGATCAGGACACGGTTATCGCCGAAAGAGCCTTTCGCTTCTCGTTGTGCCCCTTCCAATGCCGCATCGAAATCGGCGTGGCGATCGACGCGCCGCATGCCTTTGCCGCCACCGCCGGCCACCGGCTTTATCAGGACCGGATAGCCCAGCTCATAGGCTTTCTGCCTGAGGAATTTCGGGTCCTGCCGTTCACCGTGATATCCGGGGACCACGGGTACGCCGGCCTTCTCCATTAGCGCTTTTGCGCGATCCTTCAGACCCATCGCGCGAATGGCTTCTGCGGGCGGGCCGACGAAGACCACGCCAGCGTCCAAACAGGCCTGCGCAAAATCCGCGTTCTCGGCCAGGAAGCCGTAACCTGGATGTACGCACTCCGCGCGTGCCGATTTCGCCACCGCGAGCAACTTGTCGATCGAGAGATAGCTTTGCGCGGCGGGCGAAGGGCCTATGGCATGCGCCTCGTCGCACAGCCGCACATGCAAAGCGTGAGTGTCAGCCTCTGAATAGACCGCGATAGTGCGTAAGCCCAATCGCTTGGCGGTTCGGGCAACGCGGCAGGCGATCTCACCGCGGTTGGCAATCAGGACGGATTTGAACATTCGGGTCCAGCGTCAGTCGGCCCGATACTAGCGTGCCGCCGCGGGCGGCGGAGGCGTCGCCGCCTGAGCCTGTGGACGTTTTGGCGGCACGGGAGCGCTCGCGGTCGGCTTTTCCCCCGGCGGGTGGGCGGTGGCTGTGCCGGTCTGCTCTTTCTGCTCTTTCGGTTCTTTCGGCGGCGGCGGCTCAGCATTCATGATGCTGACCGCCGGAATCGAGGCAGACGAAGGGAAGTCGTATTTCGGGTCGAGCGGATGGGCCACCGAAGGAGGCTCCGCCGCATTGGCAACCGGCGCCGGCGTCACAGACGAGGTCTGCGGCTCTTTGTCGGCGACAGGCTGGCGTTTATCCCAGGCGGATGCATACCGGGCGACATAGCTGTCGAAAGCGCGGACCTTCAGATTGCCCTTGAGCGCCGCGGTATCCTCAAACATCGCCAATGCTGCACAACGCTCGGCGGTGCAGCCGTCGCGAACAGAGAGAACGTGCGCGGCAATCCCATAGCGATCAAGCTCGATCGCGCGGCGTCCTGTGGCAAACGCCGCAAGGAAATCGCGATCACCGCGCGCAGTTGCCGCAACGTCCGAAAGCAACGACAGCCGAGCACTCACGTAAGCGACCGCCTTGGCCGTATTCTGGGCGTCAGCAAACACGGCTTGTTCGCAGGCATTCTCGACTTGTTCACCGGCAACACCATCAAGGCAGGCGAGCGAACCAGAGGTTATAGCGCTCATGCTGAGCTGCGCATCGCGTTGCAGGAGCGCTCGCTGCTCGGCCGTCCGGTCGTTTATCTCCAGTCGGTCGAGGATGGCGGTTGTCACCAAAATGCAGACCGCGATAACTGAGACCAGAATCAGCAGGCGCGAAACGATGGCGCCTTCCGAGCGGCGCACCAACACCAGCACGATCACCAGCACCAATGCCGCCAACGCACCGGCCAAGGGAGCCGGCAGCACCAGCGGCGTTGAAAGCAGCCCGTTCGCAGACGCGCTATCGGCGATCGACATGGGTTCCAGCTATTGAATCTTCGCTCCCGAGACTTTTACCACATTCGCCCACTTTTCGATGTCCTTTACGAGGAAGGCTTCAAATTCATCGGGCGTCTTGATGAGCGGTATCGCTCCTTGCTTGAGCCACGCTTCCTTCACATCGGGCCGGTTAATGACCTTGTTGATATTGGTGTTGAGGAAACTGATGATCTCTTTGGGCGTGCCTTTCGGCGCCATTACACCAAGCCAGATCGTCGCTTCATAGCCGGGTACCGTTTCGGCAATCGTCGGAAGGTCCGGGGTTAACTGCGAGCGTGTAAGACCCGTCGTTCCGAGTGCACGCACCTGCCCGGCCTTGGCAAGTTCCGTCATGGTCGTCACGGCATCGAACATCATCTGCACAGTGCCGGAAACCACGCTGTTGCGCGCATCGCCGGAAGCCTTGTGCGGAACGTGCACGATGTCGGTCTGGCTCATCGCTTTGAAGAGCTCACCTGCCATGTGATAGGGCGTGCCTGGACCGGAAGAGGCGTAATTGAGCTTGCCCGGATCCTTCTTCGCCAGTTCTATGAATTCCTTCACGGTTTTTGCCGGAACGGACGGATGAACGACCATAAGCAGATCCGAGTAGTTGATTGTTGCTACGGGAACAAAGTCACGCATCAACTGAAACGGTTTGTTGGGAAGCAAAGACTCATTGGTCGTGTGGGTGTTTGACATCACCAGAAGCGTGTAGCCGTCAGGCGCAGACTTTGCGACCGCATCGGTGCCGATAATCGAACCTGCACCGGGCCGATCCTCGACAATGAATGACTGCTTGGTTTCCTCCGAAAGGTGCTGAGCAAGCACGCGAGCGAAGACGTCGGCCGGCCCACCCGCTCCAAAGGGAACGATGAATTTGACGGGTCGGCTCGGATAGTTCTGTGCCGCAGCCGGCCAGACCTGCAAGATCGCAAACACCACTGCAGCCAGACGCAAAAAGGCGCGCATAAATCCTCCCCTCAAAAGTTTATTCGTTGACTACGTCGTAGTTTTTTCTCGTCATGTCCCGCCGGCGGATTTAAACCCTGGCGCAAGATCGCTTGCCGCGGCAAATGCTCCTTTGGCCTCGACCGACGTCAGCGCAACGGTCGTTTTCAAGCCCGTCACACCCCCGCCACTTCCTGCGGCCAATAGCACGGCGGCCATCTGAACGTCGTTGGGAGCTTCGGCAATGGCCAGAAAATCGTATTCGCCAAATGTGAGGTAGTAACCCAATAGCCGCCCACCGATTTTCGACAAGATCCGTGCGACGGCATCGGCTCGGTCCTCCGGTTTTACGATCATCCCCTTTACGGCTTCGCGGGTGTAACGCCCCTGCGTGATGTAAATCGGCATGCCCGGCCTCCTCTCGCGCAGCAAACTGCATCGTTCCGGCCATCATATGGAACGGCCACGGCAAAATAGCGACAGGAGGTCCCGCAGCGGATGGTCAAACGCGGTCGAGCTGGCTCTCTTTGGCCACGCGTTCGAACGCCTCGCCGGAACTCTTGATCCGGTACTGATAGTCGTCACCCTCGGACGGCAGGAGCTTGACCACGATATAGCTTCCGGTGGCCGCAGCGCGCCCGAACGTCGGCGACGTGTAGTAGACAGTCTCGCCAACCTGGTACTTGTGCAAACGCAGCGGCAGCTCGTGCATAGCTGTTGGCTGCACCGGCGGGCTAGATGTGCGGATCATTTTTGTGGGTTTTGCCGAGGCAATAGCCGGCGTGGCCGTACGTGCTGGCCGCGTGGTCTTGCCGACCGGCAGACGAGCCGATGTCTTTTTTGCCGTCACCCGAACGCTCTTCGCGCTCTTTTTTTCGGTCCGGCTCGTCGTTTTGGCCGACCGTCCGGCGGTTTTGGCTGAATGCTTGCTCATAATTTCAATATAGCAGCAAATTTTGTTTGCGGGCAAAGTTTTTTGGCGTAGAAGCTTAATGTTCTCAATGAGTTATAACACAACATAGGGCGGTACAAGGTTAACGTCGCGTGCCCCAAAATGCGCCTGCTTAGCCGTCACAATTGGCTGCGGACCCCTGGCAACGGAGAGGGAACCCACCGTCGCCAGCGGCGTTTGAGGTCGGGAACCAGGAGTTTTCATCATGCGTGTCCTTATCGGCATCATCCTTGGCGTCATAATCACAGTTGGCGGCGCTTATCTTTATGACTCACGCCATACAGTGACGAGTTCCGACAGCGCGGCCAGCGCGCAACGTCCGATGGTGAATTGGGATGTTGTCAGCAACAAATGGGACCATCTCACCGCGCGAGCCCGTGCCGAGTGGAGCCGGCTCGCCGCCAAGACCTGAACCATTGTCGGGCTGACTAGTCACCCAGTTGCTCACGCATCCCTACCCGCAACGCATCGATGATGGCGCGCCGGTCCATACGCGTGCCGTCGTCGCCCTCGATCGATAGCGGGATGCGGCCAGTTCCTTCCAGATGGCGCGCCCACGACAGAGCGTCATCCAGAACCGTGAACTCCTTGAACAACAATTGCGATTTCTCAAGCGGCGACAAATCGGGCGAACCCTTGGGGCCACTGTAGACACGGTAGTGCATAGCGAACCTCTTGGCTTTGCCACCCACCCCATTGTTCCGGACTAACGCCTGACAGGCATGTGGGGTTCGTCATCCCGTATTGCATGGGCCGCCGTGCTATACGTCCCCCCGTCAAGGGGGATTTGCCCATGCGAGCGGCGTACTATGAACGTAACGGCACTGCGCGCGAGGTCTTACAGCTCGGCGAAATCGAAACGCCTCACGCGGGACCCGGCGAAGTCCGCGTCAAGCTTGCCGCCTCCGGCGTGAACCCGTCTGACGTCAAATCCCGATTGGGGACCGCGAGGAAAATCGCGTTCCCGCGCGTCGTCCCGCATAGCGATGGCGCCGGCATAATCGACGAAGTCGGTACTGGCGTTTCGAAGTCTCGCATAGGTGAGCGGGTATGGGTTTGGAATGGTCAGTGGAAGCGAGCCTTTGGTACAGCCGCCGAGTTCATCGTTCTGCCTTCCTCGCACGCGGTGCCGCTGCCATCCGCTGTAGCCTTTGAAGCCGGTGCTTGCCTTGGAATTCCTGCAATGACGGCTATACACGCCGTGACCCTTGCCAATGCATCGGCAGACACAACGTTGCTGGTGTCGGGCGGCGCTGGCGCAGTCAGCCAGTACGTCATTCAATTTGCGAAAGCCAAAAGGGCAAAGGTGATCGCAACGGTGTCCTCATCGGAGAAGGCCGAAGTCGCCCGGGAGGCAGGCGCCGATCAAATCGTCGACTACAAAAACGAACGTGTCGGCGACCGCGTCATGGAAATCACCGGCAAGCGCGGAGTTGACGCTATTATCGAGCTTGACCTTACGGCCAATGCCAAACTTATTCCGGCCGTCTTGCGACCGAAAGGCACTGTCGTCGTCTACGGAACCGGTCCTGAAGCCGTGCTGCCGGCAGCATTCTGTTTGGTAAACTCGATCCGCTTGCAATTTTTCCTAGTCTACGAATTGGACACAAATGAACGCGAGCGCGCAATTGCAGGCATAAATGATGCTCTCAAAAACGGCACGCTCATCAACCGCGTAGCGCGCCCAACATTTTCACTTGCGCAGACCACGGCAGCGCACGAAGCCGTCGAGCGCGGCAGCATTGGCAATGTCGTTCTAGAGTTTTGAAGTGGTGCCGCGCTACGGTGCAACTGCAGCGTCGGGAAAACCTGCCGCATCGAGCGCGCGTCGCACCAAACCCGACGTTTTCGCAACTTCGAGCAATTCGCTTACAATCTTCAGAGCGGCCGGCCGTCCTTTTGGAACCGAGACTGCGATCCCAGTCTGCTGAAAATTTCCCGGAAGCACCCTGGCGCCAGGAAGCTTTGGAAGAAGCCCCGTGAAAGAGTCGTGCGACAAAGCGAAGGCATCGCCCTGCCCCTGCCTCGCCATTTCCGTCATCTGATCAACGCTAGGCACTTCTTCAACGTTGGCGTGCGGCGCGGTCCGCCGCGCACTTCGGGCCGTCGTTGTATTGGAGATAGCGACAATCCGACGTCCCGGGCGATTGACTTCATCGATGCTTTTGATCGTCGAACCTGCCGGCACCAGATATGTGCTTTCAATGAAATAATAGGCCGGCCCAAAATCGACTCGCTTTGCGCGTTCCGCATCTTGCGGCATGAATGCGACGTCACAGTTTCCGCTCGCTACCGCGTCGGTGACTTGCCCGGAATTCTCGAAGATTTGTATTGCGAGCGGTAACTTCAAAGCTGCTGCAAAGCTGCCGATCAGATCGACAGTAACGCCTCTAACTTCGCCCTTACCATCCCTGATCGCGAAGAAAGCGGATGCCGCTGGAGCCGCAACGACACCACCGCGAAGTTTGCCAGTGGGTGCGAGCTGATTGAGATCGTCAGGGTTGGTCATGATGCAGCGTTTAACATGCGCTGATGTGGCAGGCTACGACGCCACCTCAATTGCGCGGCCGATAATCCTGATTGGTAAAAGCGGGCTGAGTTGGACGCTTGATGACAATAAATCCGTTATCGGTGCCCTGATGGCATGCATTGCAAGCGGCGGTAAGCTTGTCATATCCGGCCGTGAATGCCTTTAGATCTTTCGCATCGATGGCCTTTTCCAGAGCAACAATCTCCTTGGTGATGACTGCATCGAGCATTTCCGCCAGCGGCAAACTCTTGAAAGTCGGGACGAGTTCTTGAACGTCGCCCATAATCTCCTTGATCTCACCCAGCTCGTAGGCGGCAAGCGGCCAATTACGCTCGCGCGCGGCGAACCAGAGCTTGTTGTGCTCAATCAGGATCACGTTCATGAACTGCTCAAGTCCAGGCACGTAAGCTCTTGGCGTTTCTTTCGCTTCGGTTGGCGTCCCTTTTGCCGCGGGCGGAGCCGGCGCCTGTGCTCCTGCCGCCAGCGGGAGGAGCGACGCCGCAAATGCGATGCCGATTGTGCGAAGGATCATCGATAACCTCCTCACTGATTACCCCAAAAATCTCTGACACTGCCTCGCATCAGACGCAACACGGGGAAAACGACTTTGGAATTTTTCTAATATGACTGTCCGTTGGCAGAGCTTTTCGACTAACAAGATCGCCATCGATTGATACAAGCCATTCGAATTATCGTATATGCCAACATTCTCTGTTTCCGGGAGGGTGCGCAATGAGATTCATCCTGGGAGTCTTCGTCGGCGCGGCTTTGATGCTTGGGAGTGCGTATTTGCATGACATTGGCATCGTACGCGCCGGCCCGAAGCAGCCATTCGTGAATTGGGACACCGTGATTGGAATGCTCGGGCGTTAACGCTCGCACCGCTACATCCGAAACACTCCGAATTTCGTACCAGGGACGGGCGCGTTCAATGTCGCGGAAAGCGCGAGCGCCAATACGCGACGCGTTTCCGATGGCGCAATGATGCCGTCGTCCCAAAGACGCGCTGTGGCAAAGTAAGGATTACCTTCTGTTTCAATTTGGTCGCGCAACGGCTGTTTGAACGCATCCTCCTCGGCTTGTGACCATTTCCCGCTGGCAGCCTCGATATTGTCTCGCCTGACCGTTGCCAGCACGCTCGCAGCCTGTTCGCCTCCCATCACCGAAATGCGGGCATTGGGCCAGGTGAAGAGAAACCGGGGGCCATATGCACGCCCGCACATCCCATAATTGCCCGCGCCATAAGAACCGCCAATGATGACGGTAAGCTTCGGGACCTGGGCGCATGCCACCGCGGTCACCATCTTTGCACCGTCTTTGGCAATCCCGCCGGCCTCATAGTCACGACCGACCATGAACCCAACGATATTTTGCAAGAACAGCAAAGGAATCCGCCGCTGGCAGCAAAGCTCGATGAAGTGTGCGGCCTTGAGCGCGCTCTCGGAAAACAGAATTCCGTTGTTTCCAATAATGCCGATTGGCATCCCGTGCAGATGAGCAAAGCCCGTAACGAGGGTTGTGGCATAAAGCGCCTTGAACTCGTCGAACTCTGACGCATCGACGATACGCGCGATGACTTCACGCACATCGTATTGTTTTTTCAGATCAACCGGAACAATTCCGTTCAGCTCCGCCACATCATGAGTGGGGTCACGCGACTTCATCAACGCTATGTCGACATTCTTTCTCGTGTTGAGATTTGCGACGATGCGACGTGCGATGCTCAGGGCATGGTGATCGTCTTGCGCGAGGTGGTCCGCAACGCCCGACTTGCGAGCGTGAACATCCGCGCCGCCCAAATCTTCTGCGCTTACCACCTCTCCGGTCGCCGCCTTCACCAGCGGAGGTCCGCCGAGAAAGATCGTTCCCTGGTTTTTGACGATGATCGTTTCGTCAGACATGGCCGGCACGTAAGCGCCGCCCGCCGTGCACGAGCCCATCACCACAGCGATCTGCGGAATACCAAGCGCCGACAGTGTTGCCTGATTGTAGAAAATGCGCCCGAAATGTTCGCGATCGGGAAATACTTCGGTCTGGTGGGGCAAATTGGCTCCGCCACTGTCAACCAGATAAATACAGGGCAAGCGATTCTCGCGCGCGACTTCCTGCGCACGCAAATGTTTCTTCACTGTCATCGGATAGTAGGTGCCGCCCTTGATGGTGGAATCGTTGCAAACCACCACACATTCGCGGCCTTCGATACGGCCAACCCCCGTGACCAAACCTGCACCGTGAATGGCATCCTCGTACATGCCATTGGCAGCGAGAGGCGATAGTTCGAGGAAAGGCGATCCGGGGTCGATCAAGTTCATGACCCGATCGCGGGGAAGCAATTTGCCACGGCCCACATGCCGTTCCCTGGCCTTCTCCGAGCCGCCCAAAGCCGCTTCACTGCGCCGAGCCTGCAACTCAGCAACCAATGCAAGCATGCGCTCGCTATTGGCGCGAAATTCGACGCCATTCTTATCGATGGATGACGAAAGAATCGCCAAAAGACACCTCCTGCCGCATTGAAAGGTGCCTTGATGGAACTCGGAACGCAATGGCGTCACATTCATTGCGATTTCGTAAGCAACGGAACCGAGCCGTGACGCCGGACGTTCTCTCACGAGGTCTCGACATATCGGGAATTCGAGGGACATCCAGAGGAGGCATCAGTGAAGAAAGCTAAATTGCTGTCGACCGTAGCCGTCGCGTTGATGTTTGGCGTCGGCGCCGCATCGGCGCAAGGAATGGGCAAGGACACCCCTGAACGCGCGCCTGCCACGCAGCAAAGCGCGCCGGCGGAAAAAGTCGCCCCAACGATGAAGGACGGCGACCACAAGGCGCCGCAGACCACCGGTCAAGCCACACCAGAGGACAAGTCTGGCAAGGCAAAAGAAACAACCGGTCAGGCGCCAAAGTCGGAACCGAAGTCCGACATGGGTCAGCGCGGCCCAGGCGGCACTCCGCAGGAGTCCAGCCCTGCAAACAGCGGCGCAAACAAGTCGAATACGGACAACAGTCCCGCGGCTTCTCCGTCCACGAAATCGAGTTCGGAGCAAAACCGCGCGACGACCGGACAAGGCGCGGCTGGCTCGGCCAAGCTGACGACCGAACAGCACACCAAGATTACGTCGGTTATCAGGGAGCAGAAGGTTGAGCGGGTCAATCTGAACGTGTCGGTCAACGTGGGGACGCGCATTCCCACAAGCGTGCATGTGCACGCGCTACCACAGCAGGTCATCGTGATTTATCCGGAATGGCGTGGTTACGACTACATCCTTGTCGGTGAGCAGATCGTGATCATCAACCCACGCACGCACGAGATCGTCGCTGTAATCGAGGCGTAATCTCTCGAGGCGGCAATCTTTTACCGGCGGCCGGGGAACTCCCGGCCGCCGACATTTCTGAAACATTTCTCACAATTACTCCCGGTTCGGGGAACACTGTTTCGTTGCCCTGGTTGTCCGAAGTGCCGCAAGCCGGCATCAGCCCCAATCAGGAGTCAAACGATGAAGACGTTGGCCACCTTTACCGCCATTGCTGCACTGGTCGCAGGCGTATCTTTCGCGCAGGCACAGGGCACGATGGGCTCACCCTCATCGGGAACCACCATGCAAAAGTCGCAGACGGTCGGCAATTCGCCCTTCTGCATCGATATATCCGCGGGCGGGGGACTAAACTGCAAGTATGCGAGCCTGGCCGCATGTGAAAAAGACGCGAAGCCGCAAAACCTCAATTGCTCGCCGAACCCAAACAAGAGCACGACAGGCTCGCGGCAGTAATCCTTAGGCCCGGCAATAACCCTCAACAGCGTGAGCCCGTACCGAATCTCGGTATGGGCTCACATGCAAGCTTTTGCCACGCCCGGCCTGCTGGCCGGGCTTTGTGCTTCAACTCGCCGCCACGCGATATTAGTCTTGTCTCTTTCCGAACGCGGAGCAGGACAATGGAAGCGCGGCTCGACCACTACAAGGATCTCAAGCTTAAGCTGGATGGCATGGTGCCAACTGGTCATGGTTTTCACCGCAACCTGTTGTTCGACGCGCTCTACAGTTCGCTGCCACGTGATCCGCAGGTGAAGGTGCAGATCTACAATGCGGAGATTGTGCCGGGAGGCTACACGAACTGGCATTGTCATAACGGTGCGGCATTTTTCGTCGCCCTGCAGGGTCTTTTCGAGGCGCACTTCCAGGAAGGCGTTCTGGTAACGGCCAAAGCCGGCGAGTGCTATTCGGAGCCAATCGCCAAGTTCCACCGCGGGCACAATCCACACCCCGAACTGCCCTATCTCTGTGTGGGAGTGTGCTTCACCTCGCCGGACCGCGAACACGTGACCAATTCGCTGGAACGGCCGTGGTGACCAAGAGTGCCCCGTCGATCTGAAATCAGTGCGGGCGTCCTCGCCTACCGCCGCAAGCCGCGGTTCGAGATTCTTCTTGCCCATCCCGGGGGTCCGTACTGGCAGAACAAAGATGACGGGGCCTGGTCAATTCCCAAGGGCAATGTTGAATCAGACGATCTGCTCGCCTGCGCCAAGCGTGAATTCAACGAGGAAACCGGACTTCTTGCGAAAGGACCATTCGACGAGCTCACGCCGCTCAAGCAGAAAAGCGGAAAGGTCGTGCACGCCTTTGCGGTCGAAGCAGATTTCGATCTCACGACCTTTTCAAGCAACGAATTCGAAATGGAATGGCCTCCGCGCTCAGGAAAGCAGCGGAGTTTTCCCGAAATTGATCGCATCGCCTATTTCAGCCTGGCGACCGCCCGCAGAAAAATCCTGCCAGGACAGCGACCATTCATCGAAGAACTCGTGGCTCGCCTCAAGATCTAGACACGATGCACCGTCGGCCAATCGACCTCGTCCTCGGCAAGCACCCAAGTTTCTTTAAGCGCCGCAGCGTGCCATTCCCGCCAGGCTGGAAGAGCCATAACGGCATCGATGTAGGATTTGGTCGCTCCACTCACATCGACCCCATAAGTATGCAGACGCGCAACAATCGGCGCGTACATGGCATCGGCCGCTCCGAATGCTCCGAACAAAAACGGCCCATCGGCGTTCTGGCCGTAACGCGCCCGGCATTCGGACCACATGGTTTCAATGCGCTTGACACTGGCGGCCACCTCGGCCGTCAGATCACGCTTGATCACGGGCCGCGACATGTTCATCGGCATAAGTCGACGCAGCGGCAGGAATCCCGCGTGCATCTCGCTGGATACAGCACGTGCAAGCGCCCTCGCCGCACTATCCGCCGGCCATAGCCGAGCATTCGGAAATTTCTCCGCCAAATATTCGAGGATCGCGAGCGATTCCCACACGCGCACATCGCCATCGATCAGTGCCGGCACCTTGCCGGTCCCGGACACCGGGCCAACGATGTCCTTGAAGTTGGGAGCATTGAGCGAAATCACAGTCTCTTCGAATGGAATATTCGCCACCTTCATGGCGATCCACGGGCGCATGGACCAGGACGAATAGTTCTTGTTGCCAATGATCAGCTTCAGCGTCATGCGCATTCCACCCAATTCATGCCGAAACTGCCGCAGGGAGGCACGGGCGACAAGCCAATAGTTCTGATGCTTGCGAACAGTTTCGGAAATGGGCCCTACACCGTGGACCGCTCAGTCATCCGACAGGTCCACCCGCCTTTTTCCAGGCACCAAAGCCTCCGCGAATGTGCGCAACGGGTTTAAGTCCCATGCGTTGTGCGGTCTGGGTCGCGAGCGCCGAGCGCAGACCGCCCGCACAGAAGAATACGAACTTCTTGTCCTGACCAAAAACCGGCTTGTGGTACGGGCTTTGCGGATCAATCCAGAACTCCAACATTCCACGAGGACAATGGAAAGCGCCGGGCACCCTGCCGTCGCGTTCCAATTCTCGGACGTCGCGGATGTCGACAAGCACCGTATCGTCACGGCCTGAGAGTTTGACTGCCTCGTCCGCCGACAAGGTTTCGATCTCGCGCTCGGCGTTCTCGCACAGCGCCTTGTATCCGGTCGTAATGTTTTGCGGCATCGCCTGTCTCCCGACTGCCGCTATGCTGGCAGAGCCGCCAACGGCACTCAAGCGCGTCGGCCGCCCGCGCGCGTCGCTTTAAAGCGACAAATGCGATGAAACCAGTGCTGTGGCGTTACGCCAAGCCCATCAAAACAGCAATTGCTGCAACGATCAGAACAGCTGTCGAGGCCGCGACCACGGTAACAATTTGCTCCTGCCGGTCGGTGTACGCGCCAGACTCTCCCCGCTCAACCGCTGTCGGATGAAAACCCAGTGGCATGCATGCCCCCCGAGAAGGTTTCGATGACGCGCAAACACGCCAACACGAACCCAGTCGCACGAATCGCACTAACCGATAAAGGTTATCATCATTTGTTGCCGGGCCGTCTCAAACGGCAGCCACGTCCAATAGACGCAATTGAACGCGTTCTTCGCCCTGCCAGCGGTCAACCGCGATGTGACCCGCGGCATGGAGGGCCTGGCCGCGATATGTCCAGGAGAGCCTTGCCTAGCGGCTGCCCCATCGCGCGAAAGGCGATGGCGTTGACAAATTTTCCATCACCGGAACGAAAGCGTGCCCGAATGTGGCTGTCGCCAACCGGATCGGCGTAGGCGAGCGTGTGCGCGGGAAGCGCCAGCAATGGTTCAGGATTGCCCGCGCCGAATGGTCCGGCACGCGCTAATAGTTCGGCGAGCGAAAAATTGAACGCTCCCGCGGAAACGGCTCCATCGAATAGCAGGGCGCTGTCACGTCGCGCCGACTCCACCGCGCTCGTCAGAGCTTCTTCCATGAATGCGCGGAAGTTGCCGAGTAAATCCTTTTTCAATGTCACCCCGGCAGCCATGGCGTGGCCCCCGCCTTTGACCAAAAGCCCTTCGTGCACCGCACGCCGAACGGCACGACCAAGATCAACACCAGCAATTGAGCGACCCGAACCTGTCCCGGTACCACCCGGTTCCAGCGCGATCGCAAACGCCGGACGACCGAACCTCTCCTTCAGACGCGCGGCCACCAGCCCGACCACTCCGGGGTGCCAGCCTTCCGCAGCGGTGACGATCACCGCGCCTTTCTCTTCCAGCCCAAGGGCAGCGAGCGCTTCGGCCTCGGCTTGAGCGACTGTCGCCTGTTCGATCTGTTGCCGTTCTCGATTGAGACGATCGAGCTCGGCCGCAATCCGTGCGGCCTCGCCAGGATCGTCTTCGAGGAGAAGACGCACCCCCAGATCGGCTCGCCCAATCCGGCCGCCGGCGTTGATGCGCGGACCCAAAAGAAATCCGAGATGCCAGGGCTCGGGCGGACCGTTCAGACGCGCGACATCCATCAACGCGGTGGGTCCGGGATGCTCGCGCCGCCGCAGTGCAATCAGACCTTTGGCAACAAACGCGCGGTTAAGACCGTGCAGCGGGACGACGTCCGCGACCGTGCCAAGCGCCACAAGATGCAAGAACGACAGGAGGTCAGGCTCGGGTCGCAGGTCGGACCAGAAGTTACGCCGACGCAACTCTCGCGACACAGCAACCAAAGTCAGGAATACCAGCCCGACCGCAGCGAGGTGGCCAAGGCCCGAAAGGTCGTCGGCGCGGTTCGGGTCGACCACGGCAATGGCCTCAGGCAGTTTTTCGTCGCCTTGGTGATGATCAATCACCACCGTATCGACACCGAGCCTTTTGGCCTCCGCAAGCGGCTCGAGGCTCGTGACGCCACAATCAACGGTGATCAGCAGCCTCGCGCCCCGTTCGGCAAAAGACCGGATTGCATCGACGTTCGGGCCGTAGCCTTCAAAGATGCGATCGGGAATATGGACGATCGGGTCCAGCCCGCATTGACGCAGATATCGAGACAGCAGCGCAGATGCAGTAGCGCCGTCGACATCGTAGTCGCCGAAAATGGCAACGGACTCGCCTTTTGTAATGGCGTCAGCTACTCGCGTTGCCGCCGCCTCCATGTCAGTCAGCGTATACGGATCCGGCATCAGGCGCCTGATGGTAGGATCGAGGAAACTGTCGACCTGATCGACATCGACATTGCGGCCGGCCAGGACACGCGCCAGCAATTCGTCGATGCCATATCGTTGTGCAATTGCCAGCGCCCGCGCCGACCCGCGTTCATCCAGCCGTTCTCGCCACGCCCGGCCAGTCAAAGACCGTTCGACACCGAGAAAATTGCGGTCGAAATTCTTCAATGAAACGGCGGGAACGGCCATAGCAGAATTTACCATCGTCTTCGGCCGCCAGATCGCTGGGAACCGAATTACGCGTTTGCACGGGGACGCATTACTGAATGCAGAGAGCCTCGGCGAGGCCGCCGGCAGGCTCAGTCAAGATGAAACTTCTCGAATTGCCGATGCTCGGCCATTACCCGTCGCACCGTTCCTGTGACGGAACGCATCACGACCGTTTCCGTCTCGATGACATCCTTGCCGAATTTAACGCCGCTCAACATGGCACCGGTGGTAACGCCGGTGGCCGCGAAAAGACAATCGCCTCTCACCATGTCCTCAATTTCGTATTTCCGTCTCGGATCCTTGATACCCATCTTCACGGTGCGTTCGCGCAATTGTTCGGTGTCAATGATCAGCCTCGTCTGCATCTGGCCGCCGATGCAGCGCAAGGCGGCGGCCGCGAGCACACCTTCCGGCGCTCCGCCAATGCCCAGATAGATATCGATCCCGGTTTTCGGTTCGGCGCAATGGATCACGCCGGCCACGTCGCCATCACTGATCAGGCTGACCGCGGCCCCGGTCTTGCGTACCGCCGCAACGATGTCGGCATGGCGTGGGCGGTCCAGCAGAATTGCGGTGATCTCAGAAGGCTTGACGCCTTTGGCTTTCGCCAGGCGCACAATGTTTTCGTCAGCGGGCGCATCGAGATCGATTGTTCCTTTCGGATAGCCCGGGCCGATTGCGATTTTCTGCATGTAGCAGTCGGGTGCATGCAGCAACGTCCCCGCCTCCGCCATCGCGATCGTAGCGATCGCCCCCGGCATATTCTTTGCGCACAACGTTGTCCCCTCAAGAGGGTCGACCGCAATGTCGACCTTCGGCCCGTTCTTCGTGCCGACCTTCTCGCCGATAAAAAGCATCGGCGCTTCATCTATTTCGCCCTCGCCGATCACCACGGTGCCGTCGATCGGCAATTTGTTGAGTTCACGACGCATGGCATCAACCGCGGCCTGATCGGAGGCTTTGTCCTTGCCGTGACCACGCAAGCGCGCCGAGGACACCGCGGCCCGTTCGGTGACACGCACGATTTCGAGACTGAGAATACGTTCCAGCAAAAACTCCGGCTGGACGGTAATGCTCGGCATTTGACGCTCCCCTCAGAGACGCAGGCCTCGTTGTCCGGGCCCCTCAGTTTTTTTCGATCCGAATGACCTGTGGTCGCCCTGAGATCACCCTATCGCGCCCCACCGCCGCAAGGGCCTTCCGCACCGCGTCCTCAGACGTTGCATAAGTAATGAGAATAACGGGGACGGAACCCGCCTTGGTATCACGGCCAAGGTGCGCCGGGTCGTGGCGCTGCACAATGGATTCAAGTGAAATTTCCTGTTCGGCGAGGCGTTTGGCAATGGTCGCAGCCGTGCCTGGCTTGTCCCGCGCCACCAGCCTTATGTAATAGCCACCCTCATGGCGCTGCATTGGCGCCTTGCGGACATCCGTAAGCCGAGCCGTAGGCCGTCCAAATGGCGCCGTTCGCACGCCCCGCGCGATGTCGCCGATATCGGACAGTACCGCCGAAGCAGTTGCGGCCCCGCCTGCCCCGGGCCCGACCAAAGTAAGCGGATTGATGTCAGCGGCGTCGACCGTAACGGCATTGGTCACACCCATGACCTGAGCGATTGCGGAATCCTTGCGCACCATTGTGGGGTGGACGCGCTGCTCAATGCCTTTCGGCGTTTTGACGGCCACGCCCAAAAGTTTCACGCGGTACCCAAGCTCATCGGCCGCCGAAAGATCGGCCGGCGTGATCGAGGAAATGCCCTCCACATAGATTGCGCTTTGATCGACCCTCGTGCCGAATGCAAGGCTCGCAAGAATCGCCAACTTCTGTGCGGTGTCGTGTCCTTCGATATCGAAGCTGGGGTCGGCCTCGGCATAGCCCAGACGTTGCGCTTCCTTCAGGCACGCCTCGAACGCCATTTTATCCTGCTCCATCCTCGTGAGGATGTAATTGCAGGTGCCGTTCAGGATTCCATAGATCCGCTCGAACGAATTGCCCGCCATTCCTTCCCGTAGCGTCTTGATAATGGGAATGGCGCCACCGACCGAGGCCTCGAAATTCAGCGCAACGTGCTTGCTCTCCGCAATGGCGGCGAGCTTGACGCCATGGCGTGCGAGCAAGGCCTTGTTGGCAGTTACAACCGACTTTCCGGACGCAAGCGCCGTCTCGACGGCTCCTTTGGCCGGATCACCGGCGCCGCCAATCAACTCCACGAACACATCAATGCCCGGCTCGCGCGCGAGAACGAGCGGATCGGAAAACCATTTCATTTTCTTAAGATCGATGCCGCGCTTCTTGGCACGCGAACGCGCACACACTGCAACCACTTCGATGGCCCGGCCACAACGCGCGCTCAGCGCGTCGCGTTGATGCGCGATCTGGGAGACCAGCGCGGCACCGACCGTGCCCAATCCGGCGACGCCGACTTTTAGTGATTGGTTGCGCATGACCTTATCCGAAAACTGGTTCCCATTTTTCGGGATCATGCGCTCGCGCTTGCGCCATAAAACTTGCCTGCCCGTTGTCAGCGACGCGTGGCGAGCGGAACGACGTTATGCAACTGCTCCGGCGCGTGTTCGAGAAAACGGCGAATATTGCGCGCGGCCTGACGGATACGCTGCTCATTCTCCACCAGCGCGATACGCACGAAGCCTTCGCCGTATTCACCGAAGCCGATGCCCGGCGAGACCGCGATGTCGGCCTTCTCCACCAGCAGTTTGGAAAATTCTACGCTGCCGAGCGTTTTGAAAGGCTCGGGTATCGATGCCCAGGCAAACATCGATGCCCGCGGCGTCGGCACGTGCCATCCCGCGCGGGCAAAGCTTTCGACCAACACGTCTCTCCGACGCTTGTACGTCGCACGCATTTCCTTGATGCACTCGTCGGGGCCGTTAAGCGCAGCGGTCGCCGCCACCTGCACGGGCGTAAACGCGCCATAGTCCAGATACGATT
Source organism: uncultured Alphaproteobacteria bacterium (assembly GCA_963831515.1). GTDB lineage: Bacteria > Pseudomonadota > Alphaproteobacteria > Rhizobiales > Xanthobacteraceae > Pseudolabrys. Next base: position 332,105 of record CAWHQL010000006.1, read on the forward strand.
TCACCCGACCGAGCGCCGCGATGATGCGTTCGTTTCCGACGGCGAAGCCGATACGCCAGCCAGGCATCGAAAACGTTTTTGACATGGAGGTGAATTCAACCGCCACGTCGTTCGCTCCCGGAACCTGCAGCAGCGACGGCGGCGGACTGTCGTCAAAGTAAACTTCTGCATAAGCGAGATCAGACAAGACAAGGATCTCGTGCTTTTTGGCGAAGGCGATCAGATCCTTGTAGAAGTCGAGCGTCGCGACATACGCGGTCGGATTGGCCGGATAGCACACGACCACAGCAACCGGCTTCGGAATGGAATGCACGACCGCGCGTTCAAGCGTGTGAAAGAAATTCGGCGTTGGTTCCGACGGAACGGAACGGATGGCCCCGCCCGCCATCAGAAAGCCGAAGGCATGGATGGGATAGCTCGGGTTCGGGACGAGAATGACGTCGCCGGGTGCGGTGATGGCTTGCGCAACGTTAGCAAAGCCTTCCTTTGAACCGAGCGTGGTAACGATTTGCGTATCGGGGTTGAGCTTCACCCCGAAGCGGCGATCGTAGTAGGCCGCCTGTGCCTTTCGGAGTCCCGGAATTCCGCGCGAGGCCGAATAGCGATCGGTGCGAGGCTTGCCCAAAGTGTCCTTGAGCTTTTCGATCACGTGCGCAGGCGCAGGCAAATCGGGATTGCCCATGCCAAGATCGATGATGTCGGCCCCAGCATTGCGGGCTCGCGCCTTTGCCTTGTTCACCTCTTCGAACACATACGGCGGCAAGCGAAGAATGCGGTAAAACTCATCCATCGGCTGAAACCTTAACGGTCGGCTGCCCTATCCAGCCCGCAGTTACCCCGGCTGGCTTTTATCATGGGTTCGGTTTGGCGCCAGCGGTTTGCCCGCCCTCGGCGTCATTTGGCGGCTTTTTTGTCTTCGGAGCAGGCTTCTTGGGCGATTGTGTACGCCCTTCCTGGCGATCGCGAACATTGGCCAGCTCCTTTTCGAGCTTGGCCTGCTCATCCTCGGTCATGGGTGTCGTGGCGCGCGCGGGCGGCATGTCATGCACCGCCGGATACTCGTATGGCGTTGCCGGGCGTGCTGGCGCGCCAGCGGGCAGCCCCATATCGGCGGGAAGCTTGTCAATCACGGACCCGGCCGAACACCCGCCCAGCCCCACCAAGAGGGCCAAGCCAGCGATCGATAGAACCTTCGCCAACGTGCGCACCATGCTTTCCAGGGCCTGCCAGCCGGACCAGAAATCCATGTAGACTCAACGAATTATAGCATGATCCTCATATCCGGCTAATATGGCCACAGCAAGGTTAGGGTCTCGCTAAAGCAAGCTGCGCGAAACCATGCGCTGAAACGTTGCTTGCAGGAGGACGCGGTCCGGGCCACTTCTGTCAGTAGGGGCACGAGTATGGACAAGCCAACCAACGAAACGGCCACGGTCGGCAATGTCGATGTCGAAGCGTTGTCGCACAATATTGCGCGACTGATCGAAGAAGGTGGTAAGGCGCTCGCCGCGTATCTGAAGCCGCGCGAGGAAGGAAAGATCAAGGGGGATGCCGCCGAAGACATCACCGACGTGGTCAAGTCGGTCGGCCGGGTCGCGGAATACTGGATGTCGGATCCTCGCCGCGCGCTTGAAGCTCCAGACCAGCCTGGGTCGCGCCTATCTCGAGCTGTGGGCCAGCGCGGTCAGAGCGTATGGCCGGTGAGCAGGCAGAACCGGTCGTCGCCCCGGACCCGAGAGACAAGCGTTTCGCCGATCCAGAGTGGTCGCAGAATCAATTTTTCGACTTTTTGAAGCAGGCCTATTTACTCGGTACGCAGTGGGCCGAACGTCTCGTCAAGGATGCTGGCGGAGTCGATGAAACGACCCGCAAGAAGGCCGAGTTCTACGTCAAGCAAATCGCAAACGCGGTTTCGCCTTCCAACTTTGTTTTCACCAATCCCGAATTGCTGCGCGAGACGCTCGCCTCAAACGGCGAAAATCTCGTTCGCGGTATGCATATGCTTTCGGAAGACATCACGGCCGGGCAAGGCACACTGAAAATCCGCCAGTCTGACCCTTCCATGTTCGACGTCGGCCGCAACCTCGCGGTCACGCCAGGCAAGGTCGTATTTCAAAACGAATTGCTGCAGCTGATCCAGTACGAGGCGACAACGAAGCAGGTTCTTAAAACACCTCTCCTGATCGTGCCGCCGTGGATCAACAAATTCTACATTCTCGATCTGACACCGGAAAAATCTTTCATCAAGTGGTGTGTCAGTCAGGGCATCACGGTTTTTGTCCTGTCCTGGGTCAATCCCGACGCAGAGGCTCGCGGGAAAAAGTTTCGAGGAATACATGCGCGATGGCGTCATCACGGCCCTCGATGCGGTTGCCAACGGTGACCGGAGAGAAACAGGTCCATGCCATCGGCTACTGTGTCGGCGGGACGTTGCTTTCGATCACCCTCGCCTATCTCGCCGCCCAAAAACAAAATCGCGTGAAGTCGGCGACGTTTTTCGCGGCCCAGGTCGACTTTACCTATGCCGGCGACCTGATGGTGTTCGTCGACGAAGATCGCATCAAGCAACTCGAAGCGCACATGAAGGAACAGGGCTATCTCGAGGCTTCGCGTATGGCCAACACCTTCAACATGCTTCGATCCAACGATCTGATCTGGCCGTACATCGTCAACAACTACATGCGCGGCAAGAAGCCGATGCCGTTCGATATTCTTTACTGGAATTCCGACGCCACGCGCATGCCGGCTGGAAATCATTCGTTCTATTTGCGGAATTGCTATCTCGACAACAAGCTTTCAAAAGGCGAGATGGAAATCGGCGGCATCAAGGTCGACCTGAAAAAGGTCAAGGTGCCGGTCTACAATCTGGCGACCCGCGAAGATCACATTGCGCCGGCGAAATCGGTATTGTTCGGATCGCAATTCTTCGGTGGACCGGTCAAATATGTGCTGGCCGGTTCCGGCCACATCGCGGGTGTCGTCAACCCGCCCGGGAAGCCGAAATATCAATATTGGACCGGTGAAAAGCCGACCGGTTCAAATGTCGATGACTGGCTCAAGAAAGCGACCGAGCATCCGGGCTCATGGTGGCCGGATTGGCTGAAGTGGCTGAAATCGCATGACGCCAAGAAAACCGATTGCTGCGCGCAAGATCGGTGGAGGCAAGCTCAAGCCTACGGAAGACGCGCCCGGCTCCTATGTGAAAGTAAAAAGCTGGACCTGACGTCAGCGGGCAGGACAGCGGCCACAGCATCCACTATGCTCTCCGCCGAAAGCATCAAGATCGGGGAACAGCAATGACCAAGGAACTGCTGTGGCTGACGCTGACGATCATTCTGACCGGGCTTATGTGGGTGCCCTACATCCTCGACCGCGTCAGGGTCCGCGGCCTGATGGGCGCCATGGCCAACCCCTCGCGCAACGACAAGTCGCAATCAGAATGGGCGCAGCGGCTCTATTTCGCTCATACCAATGCTGTTGAAAACCTGATCATTTTTGCACCTCTGGTGCTCATTCTCGACGCTCAGGGCTACTCAACCCAAAATACCATCATCGCCTGCGCGGTCTATTTCTGGGCACGTCTCGCACACGCCGTCGTTTACACGATGGGCGTGCCGGTCCTGCGCACGCTGGCATTCACGGTCGGATTTCTGGCGCAGGTTGCGCTGGTCTTCGCAGTGTTCGGGAAGCTCTAGTTTCGAGGGGCCGCGCGGTCGGCGATCGCGCGAAAGTCGACCCCGCGCGGCAGCATGCCGAAAGCCGCGCCATCCTCGCCACTCAGTCGCGAGGCGCAAAAGGCATCGGACACGGCCGCTGGCGCATTCCTCGTCAACAGTGCCGCCTGGAGCGCCACGACCAGATCGCGCACAAGCGCCCGCGCCTGCGACTCGTCATTGCGGTCGGGCGCGGCGAGCCGTTTCTCCAGCCGGGTCGTCGCATCCTTCAGTCGAGCGTTCTTGCCGTCGCCCAGTTCATGGCGCAGCACGTCGATCGCGTTCGGCGTGCGCTCGATGGCACGCAGCACGTCGAGGCACATGATGTTTCCAGAGCCCTCCCAGATCGAATTGACCGGCGCCTCACGATAGAGGCGCGGCATGATGCTTTCCTCGATGTAGCCAGAGCCGCCGAGCACCTCCATTGCCTCGTAGGTCACAAAGGGCGTGCGTTTGCAGATCCAGAATTTCGCTGCGGGGGTGACCACGCGCCGGATAACCTGCGACGCCTCGCCATCTTCGTCGTAAGCACGCGCGAGCCGCATCGTGAGTAAAACCGCCGCCTCCGATTCAAGGGCAAGATCGGCCAACACGTTCGTCATGAGCGGCTGGTCTATGAGCTTCTTCTGAAACGCGGTGCGATATCTCGCATGATGGACCGCCTGCGCCACTGCCTGCCTCATAAGGCCTGATGAACCGATGCAGCAATCAAGCCGGGTGTAGTTGCCCATCTCGATGATGGTGGGGATGCCACGGCCCTCTTCCCCGACGAGCTGCGCATAAGCACCGTGGAATTCCACCTCGCTTGACGCATTCGAACGATTGCCGAGCTTGTCTTTCAAACGCAGAATCTGGATGGCGTTGCGCTCACCATCGGGCGTCCAACGCGGCATCAGAAAACAGCTCAAGCCTTTCGGCGACTGTGCAAGCACAAGGAACGCGTCACACATCGGCGCCGACATGAACCACTTGTGACCATGCAGACGAAAACTGCCTCCGCCGGCGGGTTCTGCTCGCGTGGTATTGGTACGCAGGTCCGAGCCGCCCTGGTTCTCAGTCATGCCCATGCCGAGGAGCGCCGAGGTCTTTTGTTTTACGGGACGAAAGTTGCGATCGTAGTCGCGTGAAAAAATCTGCGGCAACCATTCGGACGCAATGCTCGGAGCATGCCGCAATGTCGGCACAGAGCCGTAAGTCATCGCGATCGGACAATAGACGCCGCTTTCGACCTGCCCAAGCATATAAGTGCCGGCTGCGCGCGCGACATGTGCCCCGGGCTTCGGATCCGCCCAGGGACTGGAATGCAGACCGGCTGCGAGAGCAATTGTAAGAAGTTCGTGCCAGGCCGGATGGAATTCGACTTCGTCGAGGCGGTGACCATAACGATCGAGCGTGCGCAATTGCGGAGTGAATCTGTTGGCATCGAAGCCGAGACGAATGGTCTCAGGCTTGCCGAGCGTCGCGCCCAAAGCCGTCAGCTCACCTTTCGCCCAGCCCGCACCTTCGCGTTGCACGGCGTCATCAAGGACAGCGTCGCTGGCAAACAGGTTATAAGGCTCGAGCGGCGGCGGCTGGTTCTGGACCTCGAACATCCCGACAAGGCCTCCGGCAAATACGCTCCTATTCTATCAGTCAAATCAGGGGAACAGGGCCACCTGCTCCAGCCCCATGGTTTCGGGCCAGCCCATGACCAGGTTCATGTTCTGAATTGCCTGGCCCGACGCGCCCTTCACCAGATTGTCGAGCGCCGATACCACAATCGCTCGCCCCGGAATGCGATCCTTCACCACGCCGATGAAAGTCATGTTGGAGCCACGGACATGCCGAGTGTGCGGGGTCTCGCCAAATGGCAAGACATGCACGAAAGGTTCTTTCATGTAGAACTTTAAAAGTATCGCGTGAAGATCTTCAGGCGTCCGCCCGCGACGACCCCTCACATAAATGGTCGAGAGAATTCCCCGGTTCATCGGCACCAGGTGGGGCGTGAAAGAAACGATCACCTCCCGTTCCGCCGCGAACGAAAATTCCTGATCGAGCTCCGCCATGTGCCGATGATGGCCAACACCATAGGCGTGGAAACCTTCCGACACTTCGGAAAACAGCATGGATTCCTTCGCTGCCCGCCCTGCTCCGGTCATCCCCGACTTGGCGTCAACGACAATCTCGTCGAGTTCGATCGCTTTGTTCTTGAGCAGCGGGATCAACGGCAATTGCGCGCAGGTTGTGTAGCAACCGGGGTTGGCTACGAGCCGCGCCTTGCGGATCTCTCGTCGGTGAATCTCAGTGAGGCCGTAGACCGCCTCTTTCTGCAAATCGGGCGCGTGATGTTCGTGGCCGTACCACTTCGCGTAAGCCGCCGTGTCCGCCAGACGGAAGTCGGCAGAGAGATCGACAACCTTGGTCGCGGGTGATTTTGCCAGAAGCTCCTTGATCACCTTCTGCGTGGTCGCGTGCGGCAACGCACAGAACGCTACGTCGAGGGCCAGGTTGGCCCAGTCGAGACCGTCGATCGCCACGAGTTGGGGTAGTGGGAACGGCGAAAAATGCGAGAACACATCCCGCATCGCCTTGCCGGCGCTGCGCTCTGCGGTAAGCAGGACAATCTCGGCGCGCGGGTGACGCAAAAGGATGCGGACGAGTTCACCTCCGGTGTAACCAGAGGCACCGAGCACTCCGATCTTCGCTTTTGTAGCCATAGTCGATCCTTATCCAGAAGCCTTAAAGAACTACCGGAAGATGGCCAACGGCGGGGATTCGATTGGGAGCTTTGCCGCAGCCTCAAATCCGGGCGGCACGGCGATGCAAACGCTACGCCCGTGCCGAGGTGGCACGGCGGCGGCGGAGATAAATTGCTGCAACCAGCGTTTTCATGAGCGCGGCATATAGGGCCCGCCCGCCACCCCGTCAACTGTCGGGTCGACCGATCGCCACCGGACGCGAGGGCTTTTCAAATCGTTTCGGTCGGGCGCCTACTAACACCGGATGTCGGGCCCTATTCCGGATTGGACCGGCTTAATGCGGCATATAGGCGAATGCCAGCCAGTTGGATAAGCTGCCGCCCGGGATAGTCCTGCGATACCTCATGCGGGACAAGAGCCCAGCCGGGTCAACCGGTAAATCAATCACTTTGGGAGGAAGTCCAATGCGTCGTTTGAGTGTGATGGCGGGCGTTCTTGGCGCCGCGCTTATGATGAACTCGGCCGCCTTCGCGCAAGTTGCTGCCGATCCGAACAATCCGAACGAAGCCATTCCGGATGCGATGACTCCGCCGCCCTACGGCGACACGATCAACATTGAAACCGCAAAAAAGGCGGCCGCGGGCGCAATTGCGGAAGCCGTGAAGCGGAATTGGAATGGACTCTGCGTGGCAATCGTCGGGCCGTCGGGCGACCTGGTCTATTTCGAAAAACAGGATAACTGCCAGTTTGCTTCAGTCACGATCTCGCAACACAAGGCGCGCACCGCGGCTCGATATCGACGTCCGACCCTGGTGTTCGAGCGCCTGCTCGGCAAAGGCGACTTCTTCACCTATCTGACAACGCTTGACGATGTCATCGCATCGCGCGGCGGAAACCCGCTGGTGGTCGGGGGCAAGGTGATCGGCGCGATCGGCGTCAGCGGCGGTTCAGGCTCTCAGGACGATGTCGTTTCAACGGCGGGCGTCGCCGCGCTGAAATAGGTTTTTGTATATTCGCGAACAATCCGCCGGACGAAAGTCCGGCGGATTTTTTTCGTTACCAGAGCCACACGATCATCTTCGAAATGACGTCGCCGATCGTCAGCAACGTCGCCGCCCAGATGAACGCGGAAATGAAATTGGCAATCTGGAATTGCCAAAACGGCATTTCGAAGATGCCGGCGATCAGAGGCACGGAAGCGCGCAACGGACCAAAGAACCGGCCGATGAAAATTCCGACGACGCCCCACTTCTTCATGAAGGCTTCGCCGCGCGGAATAAGATCGGGATGCCGCGATAGCGGCCACATATGCGCGACGGTGTATTCGAGTTTGAGGCCGACCCAATAGGACACCCAGTCGCCGAATGCCGCCCCAAGCGATGCCGAAACCCAGATCGGCCAGAAGCTGATCCCGCTATGGCCGATCAGCGCACCGATTGCGACCAGGGCGCCCCAAGCGGGGATCAGCAACGAGATGAAAGCCAGCGACTCTCCAAACGCGAGACCAAAAACGATGGGGACCGCCCACCCTCCGTTGTTGTGGACGAACTCGACGACTTGCTGGGCAATCGCTTGAAGGTCCATCGGAGGGCTGGGCCGAGCGCTGTCAGTGTTGTGTAACCCGGCGGAGCGGAACGCGCCAGTACACTAGGCCGGCAGTTCGGGCTCATCCTCGCGAAAGAGATGACCGATCACGACCAACGCCATAATCAACAGCGGCACCGCCAGAAACGCGCCGACCGGACCCCAAAGCCAGGTCCAGAACACCAGCGACAAGAACACGGTGAGCGGGTTTAGTGTCAGCCGGTGGCCGATAATGCTCGGCGTGACGAAATGCCCCTCCAACGTCGCTAACGCGAGGAACAGCACAGGCGCAAACAGCGCCTGGGTGAGCGTCGGAAAAGTGACCAGCCCGACCATGAACATCGCCACTTCAACAATCAGAGCTCCGATATAGGGAATGAAATTGAGGATGAAACTGAGCACGGCCCAGGCCAGGGGATCCGGCAGACCCGCCACCCATGCGGCCACGCCCCCGCATATGCCGACCGCGACGTTGATGATCGCCACGACGCTCAGATAACCAGTCAGGTTGTGCTCGATGTCGTTCATGATCTTCAGCGTGCGCAACCGCGCTTCCCGCTCGTCGAAAAACGCAACCACTACGCGACGAAGGTGCGAGCGGCCGAGCAACATGAAAAAGAGTGTGCCGAAAAATATGAACGTCTGGCCGATCGCCGGTGTCACGACAAGAAGTGCAGGTTGAACAAAACTCATGATGTCGACGCCAAGGCCGCCCTTTTTGTCGGACGGCAACAGCGCATCGCGCAGTTCCTGTAACGCAGCCAGTGGCCGATCGAGCACATGCAATTTTTCCTGAACATTCCGCCCGATTTCAGGTGCCTTGCCGATCCAGTCGACCGCCGGTGCAGCCAAAAGGACAATGACGCCATAGCAGACCGCGATCACAAGAAGCCAAAGTGCAATGGCTGAAATCAGAGACGGTATCTTGTACCGCTCAGCACGGGCCGACAGAGGGCCGAGCATCATGGTCACCACAAAGGCCGATGCCACGGGAAGCAGAACCGGTCGCGCCAGGCTGAGCGCGACCACAAGAAGAATGATGAACATCCCGATCGTGGCCGATTGGGCCGCGGTGCGCCAAAATCGCGCCACCTCGGTCATCGGTTGCGGATCACTGACGGCTAGTGAAAAGCCCGCTCTCCGCGCATCGCCGGGTATGCCCGGCTTCTCGACGCGCCGTGGCTTTGCCTTGGTGACATTTGCCTCCATGGGCAGGATAACGGCCGAAGTTCCTTTTGGTTGCCGGACTCCCTTTCCACAGGGCTTTTGGCTGACTGGCGCCGCAAAAAACGCGCCTTTAAACCTTCCCTTAAGCGGTCCAGCGCAGGTTGTGCCGTCTAGGCTGTGCAGCCATGGCTTATAGTGGCTGGCAACTGATTCGCCGTGACCCTATTTGAAGGCTTCAATGGCCAAGACAGCGACCAAGAAAAAACCCTCAAAACAGCCAGACCTCTTCGAGGTGCCCCGCAGCGGGAAAACGTCGGCCCGCAAAGCGCCGAAGGCATCGGCGCGGGCCAGCCGCGCGAAGCCCTCCGCGCGCGGCTCGAGCGCGGAATCCGGTTATACCGCCAAGCACATCGAGGTCCTCGAGGGACTCGAGCCCGTCCGCAGACGCCCCGGCATGTATATCGGCGGCACCGACGAAAAGGCGCTGCACCACCTGTTCGCTGAAGTCATCGACAACGCCATGGACGAGGCGCTGGCCGGTCACGCCGACTGGATCGAAGTCGAGATGGAAGCAAGCGGCTTTGTCAGCGTGACGGACAATGGCCGCGGTATCCCGGTCGATCCGCATCCCAAATTCAAGAGCAAGTCCGCGCTGGAAGTCATCATGTGCACGCTGCACGCGGGCGGCAAATTTGACTCAAAGGTCTACGAGACCTCCGGCGGCTTGCACGGCGTCGGCGTCTCGGTCGCCAATGCGCTTTCCGAGCGGATGGAAGTCGAGGTTGCGCGCGAGCAACAGCTCTACCGGATGGCGTTCGAGCGCGGCAAGCCGAAAGGCAAGCTGGAAAAAGCCGGACGTGCGCCCAATCGGCGCGGCACGCGCGTGCGCTTCAAGCCCGACCCCGACATTTTTGGTCCCAAGGCCGCATTCAAGCCCGAACGCGTTTTCAAGATGGCGCGGTCGAAGGCTTACCTCTATGGCGGCGTCGAAATTCGCTGGCACTGCGACAAGGCGCTGCTCAAAGGTGTCGAGGACGTGCCAGAGAAGGCCACGTTCCATTTCGCCGACGGGTTGAAGGACTACCTCGCGTCCAATCTCACGGGCGCGACGCTTATTCATCCAGACATCTTCACCGGATCGGCCGGCAAGACTGGCCGTCACGGCGCGGTCGAATGGGCCGTGGCCTGGACTGCGGATACGGACGGTTTCCTCAACTCATACTGCAACACAATCCCGACACCCGATGGCGGGACACACGAATCCGGTTTGCGAACAGCACTGCTGCGCGGACTGAAGGACCACGCGGCCCGTGTCGGGCAGGAAAAGCGCGCTGCCCCGGTTACCAGCGACGATGTCATGACCGGCGCCGGCTGCATGCTCTCGGTTTTCGTGCGTGAACCTGAATTCCAGGGACAAACGAAAGACCGTCTGGCCACGGCCGAAGCCCAACGTATCGTTGAGCAGGCGATAAAGGATCCCTTCGACCACTGGCTCGCCGGCAATCCGCTGCAAGCCAACAAGCTGCTCGACTTCGTCATCGAACGCGCCGATGAGCGCGTTCGCCGTCGGCAGGAAAAGGACATCGCCCGCAAGAGTGCGGTGCGCAAGCTGCGTCTCCCCGGCAAACTCGCCGATTGCACTTCGTCGGCCTCTGAAGGTTCGGAAATCTTCATCGTCGAGGGCGACAGCGCCGGTGGATCGGCCAAACAGGCGCGGGACCGGCGCACGCAGGCTGTTTTGCCATTGCGGGGCAAAATCCTGAACGTTGCATCCGCAGGCAAAGAAAAGCTGGCCCAGAACGCGCAGCTTGCCGACCTTATTCAGGCGCTCGGCTGCGGCACCGGCACCCACTACCACGAGAAGGATCTTCGCTACGAGAAGGTCATCGTGATGACCGACGCCGACGTGGACGGCGCGCACATCGCGTCGCTACTTATTACTTTCTTCTATCGTCAAATGCCGAAAATGATCGAAGGCGGGAGGCTCTATCTGGCCGTCCCGCCCCTTTACCGGCTGTCGCACGGCGGCAAGATCTTCTACGCGCGCGACGACAAGCACAAGGAAGCTCTTCTCAAGAAAGAGTTCCATGCGAATGCAAAGGTCGAAGTGTCCCGCTTTAAAGGCCTGGGCGAAATGATGGCTGCGCAGCTCAAGGAAACCACCATGGACCCGGGCAAGCGCACTCTGTTGCGCGTGGTTCTCGCGGACAAGGAGATGAAACCAACTGCGCGCAGTGTCGAACGGCTTATGGGGACGAAGGCCGAAGCGCGCTTCGAGTTCATCCAGGAGAAGGCAGAATTCGCAAGCGCGGATTTGCTCGACGTTTGATCGGCGCGATCTAGCTCCAAAATTCTTTGGGCGGTTCGAATTCGGACAGGCAGATGGAACTGCCGAGGCAGCAGCTTCATGTCACCAAGCCCATCAATTTTTGCTGGGTGTTCACCCGAAGCGGCGACCTCAGTGACTGACGCCGCTGTCGTCGCACTTGCGTAACAGCGGGGTCTTGCTTCCCCGGGCGACCGCAATTCCATCTTTGACCCGCACGGGTCCACCGTCAGTTTGATTGAACATGGTGCGGCGAGTTTTGTCGCGGACCGCAAAAATCAGCTTTTGCCGCTCTTCAGCGTCGGTGCCGGGCTGGAAGATTACATTGACCGCTACACTCGTTGAAGAAACCTGCTCGGCCGAGAGAACGCTGTAACGGTTCACTGCATAGTCGGAACCAAGGTTGTGGTCCTCAAGGATCAGCCCCGCGCTCGGCGTCGTGATACTGACGTGTGGATTGCTGGGTGTCGGTGGAATCTTGCAATCCGTAGCCCAGGTCCCGAACAAATTGAAATGTCGGAACAGCTCCTCGGCCGATGCAGCATGCGCCTGACTCGGAACGACGAAAGCTCCAACGAGCAACGCAACCGCTGCAGGCCGACGCATGCTAACCCCACTCTACCCATCGCGTACAATAGCAGCGGTCGGCGCCGCGGCAATTGATTTAAGGCCGCGACGCCCACACGGCGCGGACGAAAAGGTGACTATTTGAAAGTTAGGTTAGCGGCCTTCACGACCTCGGCGAATGACTTGATGTCAGCCTCGATCCGTTTTTTGAAGTCGTTCCCGGTAGGCCCACCCGGTTTAACCGCCATCTTTTGCAATCCCTCCCGGACTGCCGGGTCGGCGAGTGCTTTGCCCAGCTCTGCCGTGAGCTTGTCCACGATCGGGCCCGGCGTACCGACGGGTACGAAAAAGCCGCTCCAAAGCTGGGTATCGACATCCGGAAAACCCGCTTCAGCCATGCTTGGCACGTTGGGAAGCTCGGGTGAGCGTTCCGAACCCGTAACCGCGAGAGCACGGATCTTGCCTCCCTGAACCAATGGGATGACCGGCGGCCCGTCCGAAATCGTGAAAAGGCTTTGTCCCGATACAACACTGAGGTTTGAACTCGTTGCTGCTCTTATAGGGGATCGCCACGGCCGGCATTCCGCTTTTGAGTTTGAGCAGCTCGCTTGCAATTGTGAAAGCTGGAGACGACGTGCCGTAATTCGACTTGTCGGGATTGGATTTCGCCCAGGCAACGAGTTCCTTCACATCCTTTGCCGGGTGATCCGCCGGCACCACCAGCACCAGCGGAAATGACGCAATCATGTTCAGGGGAATGAAACTATTGCTCGCGTGATAGCTAAGATCCGGAAAAATCGCGGTCGCAATCGACATCTGGCCCGTTGCGCCTACCAGGACCGTGTACCCGTCAGCCGGCTGGCGCGCGGCGAATTCTGCGGCAATACGTCCACCCGCACCGACGCGGTTTTCGATCACCACAGTCGAGCCGGTATTCTCCTGAAATTTCTGTACAACGAGTCTCGCGAAGAGATCGTTTCCGCCGCCGGCGGCGAATCCAACGATGAAATGTATCGGCCGGCTCGGGTAGTCCGTTTGCGCACGCGAATGTCCAGTGGACCAAACTGTGAGCAATATGGACACCGCAAAAACGAAACCATTCCGACCCCGCATCACGACCCCGCCTTTGCTCCCCGGTGAGACTTGCAAAACCGTACACCGAGTTCAGGCGCCGGAAAACATGTTTGTCGTGATGTGATATCGTTTGCTTAGCAATCATTTCGCCGGAATCGACATGGCCTCCAGACGCGCATTTCTTCGCTACCAGTCCGGCGCGCGTGACGAAATTTTCGGCCATCCGCGGGCGCTTGCCTACCTGTTCGCAACAGAAATGTGGGAGCGATTTTCCTATTACGGAATGCGCGCCCTTCTTGTGCTTTACATGGTCAGGTATCTGTTCACCCCGCAAAGCTCCACCGAGATCCTCGGCCTTGCATCCTTCAAGAACGGATTGGAATTCGTATTCGGCCCGCTGGCGCCGCAGCCGCTCGCCTCGCAGATCTACGGATTCTATACCGGGCTTGTTTACTTGACGCCGATCTTCGGTGGATTACTGGCCGACCGCGTGCTTGGCCAGCGTCGGACAGTGATCGCCGGCGCCACACTGATGGCCATCGGTCATTTCATGATGGCTTTCGAACATTTGTTTCTGGTGGCCCTCTGTTTTCTTATTCTCGGAAACGGGGCTTTCAAGCCAAACATTTCCACCCAGGTCGGTTCACTTTATCCACCAGGGGATCGGCGCAGAGATCGCGCTTTCTCGATCTTCTACGTCGGCATCAATCTGGGTGCATTTCTCGCTCCGCTCATCTGTGGCACGCTCGGTGAAGAGCTTGGCTGGCACTACGGCTTCACCGCTGCCGGAATTGGGATGACGATTGGCCTGATTATTTATCTCGCCGCCACGCCGCACTTGCCTCGCGACGCTTTCGAGAAGCGCGCAGTATCTGACGCGAAACTCGACGCAAAAGCCTGGCAGTCAATTGCGGCCCTTCTGCTGTTATTTGCACCGGTCAGTCTGTTCTGGGCGACATACGAACAGCAGGGCAACACGATCACGCTCTGGGCTGACCAATTCACCGACCGGCGTTTTTTTGGCGGTGAAATTCCGGTGACCTGGTTTCAGGCCTTCAATCCCTTCATGATTTTTGCATTTACGCCATTCATCATTGCGCTATGGCGTTGGCAGGGGAAAAACGAGCCCGCCACCAGCACAAAACTCGCGATGGGCTGCCTGATCAACGCCCTCGCCTATCTGGTCATGGTGGCTGCCGCCTGGAGCGCCGGCGGGGGCAAAGCAAGCTGGCTGTGGCTGTTTTTGTACTTTGCCGTCATTACCGTCGGCGAACTTTATCTTTCTCCAACCGGCCTTTCACTTGTGACCAAGATCGCCCCGAAGACGCTGCTGTCGATGATGATGGGGGTCTGGCTCGCGACGAGCTTCGTTGGCGGCTTTCTCGCCGGCTATCTCGGCACATTCTGGTCAAGCATGGATAAAGGTAACTTTTTCCTGATGCTTGCGCTCATATCGAGCGCGGCCGGTGTCGCAATCATGCTCTTGCGCCGGCCGCTTCGTTCGGTGTTGCAGGACTAGCCTACGGGTAGGCCGACATATTGCTCCGCCAGCGAGGTCGCTGCGGCACTCGAGCTGGTCAGATAGTCGAGATCAGAAAGCTGGCGCCGGCGGTCAAAAGCCAACTCGTTTGGAAAACGATGCATGCTTTGCGTCATCCACCAGGAGAACCGCTGCGCATACCAAACGCGTCGCAGGCACGTCGTTGAGTAGTTCTCCAGTCGATCGTTGCTTTTGTTTTTGTAGTAAGCGTCCAAAGCGCGCGACAACATCACCACATCGGCAAATGCAAGGTTCATCCCTTTTGCGCCGGTCGGGGGAACGATGTGTGCGCTGTCGCCGGCGAGGAAGAGCCGTCCATGCTGCATTGGTTCAACGACGAAGCTGCGCATCGGCGTGATGCCCTTTTGCAGTATCTTGCCTTCGGCAAGTTTGCGGGCTCCGCCAAGCCGCTTGTGCAATTCATCCCAGGTGCGGTTGTCGGACCAGGCTTCAATCTCCTCATCGTGATCGCATTGCAAATAGAGTCGGGCCAGGCTTGGAGAACGCATGGTGTAAAGCGCAAAGCCGCGATCAGTGTAGGAATAGATCAATTCGTGATCGGGCGGCGGGCTCTCCGACAGGATGCCGAGCCAGCCAAACGGATAGTCTCGCTCGAACACACTCAGCACGCCGTCCGGAATGCTTGGCCGGCAAACACCATGGAAACCGTCGCACCCCGCTATGAAATCGCAGTCGATTTCCTGATGCCGCCCATCCTGCTTGAAACGGATTTTCGGCTTTTGCGTTTTCAGGTCGTGAACCGTGACGTCGTCGACCTCAAAGAGCAGAGGCGCGCCGTCGGAGAGCCGGCGCTCCACGAGATCCTTCACTACCTCTTGCTGCCCGTAGATCGTGACGCGCTTGTTCACCAACTTCTTGAAGTCGATGCGCTGCAGATCGCCATTGATGCCGATATTGATTCCCCAATGCAGCATGCCCTCGCGTTGCATGCGGCTACCGACACCCACATCGGCAAGCAAGTCTGCGGCCCAATGCTCGATCAAGCCGGCGCGTATGCGATTTTCGATGTAATCGCGAGTGCGATTTTCGATTATGATCAATTCGATACCCTGCAGGTGCAAAAGCCTCGCCAGCATAAGTCCAGCGGGCCCTGCTCCAATAATTCCGACTTGCGTGCGCATCATCTGTTTCCGACGAAAATTCGCGCCTCCCTATAAGCCGTGATCTGGCCACGGCAAAGGGATGAGAACCGGAAACCATTGCACAATGGCGATGAGCAAGAACATGTATCGGCCCGGGTCAGGACGCCGCAATCGTGCATTTCAGAGCCAAAAAGCTAATAATTAATGCGGCTTATCGTCGGCAAAGCATTGACTTTGGCCCTTTGCACCCTATGTTTCGTGCAATCGGGCTGACACGAAGATTCGGCCATCCCCCGCGCAAAGAAACTGGTTTTGTTAGTCCAGCGCGCTCTGGGCGGCTTCTGAGGTTATATGCCTTTTTCACATCTCGGCTTATCGGCCAAAGTTCTCGCCGCCATCACAACGGCTGGCTACAAAGCTCCCACCCCAATTCAAGATCAAGCCATCCCGCACGTGCTTGCGCGGCGCGATGTGCTCGGTATTGCGCAAACCGGCACCGGAAAAACCGCAGCCTTCGTGTTGCCGATGCTGACAATGCTGGAAAAGGGTCGCGCACGCGCACGCATGCCCCGCACACTGATTCTCGAGCCGACGCGCGAACTCGCGGCACAAGTCGCCGAGCACTTCGAGAAGTACGGCAAAAACCACAAGCTCAATGTGGCGCTGATCATCGGCGGCGTTTCATTCGACGATCAGGACGCCAAGCTGCTGCGTGGCGTCGACGTATTGATCGCCACACCGGGCCGCCTGCTCGATCACTTCGAACGCGGGCGGTTGCTGTTATCCGGCTGTGAGTTGCTCATCATCGACGAAGCAGACCGCATGCTCGATATGGGCTTCATTCCCGACATCGAGCGGATCGGCAAACTGGTACCTTTCACAAGGCAGACGCTTTTCTTTACGGCTACCATGCCGCCAGAGATTCAGCGCATCGCCGATACCTTTTTGCATAATCCGGTGCGTGTTGAAGTCTCGAAGCCGGCAACCACGGCCGCGAACATTACACAGTTGTTGGTTTCGACTGGTCGCGATCCGCATGAGAAACGTGAGACACTGCGGCGGCTGATCCGCTCCGCCACGAGCTTCAAGAACGCGATCGTCTTTTGCAATCGCAAGCGTGAAGTTGCCAACCTGCACCGCTCGCTGCTGCGCCACAAATTTAACGCCGCGGCGCTGCACGGCGACATGGACCAATCGGCTCGCACAGCGGCGCTTGAATCGTTCCGCAAAGGCGAGGTCACGGTGCTGGTCGCTTCCGATGTCGCTGCGCGCGGTCTCGATATTCCAGCGGTCAGCCATATTTTCAATTTCGACGTGCCGCACCACGCCGATGACTATGTCCACCGCATAGGCCGCACCGGTCGCGCAGGCTTGAGCGGAACGGCAATCACCATCGTCGCCCCACTTGATAGCAAAGCGGTTAGTGCTATCGAGCGGCTGATCGGCCAAAGCATTCCCTGGTTGGACAAACCGGCAGCATCCGAGGCAACGGAAAGCCCCTCGCCTCGCGAGCACGACCAGCGACCTCGGGCCGAGGCCCCGCGCGGGCGAAATCGCGGACGCGGCCAGGCACGCCAG
This sequence comes from uncultured Alphaproteobacteria bacterium, assembly GCA_963831515.1. Taxonomy (GTDB): domain Bacteria; phylum Pseudomonadota; class Alphaproteobacteria; order Rhizobiales; family Xanthobacteraceae; genus Pseudolabrys. The sequence goes on from CAWHQL010000006.1 coordinate 349,435, forward strand.
GCGAAAAAGAATGCGCCCGTTCCCAAGCCCCCGTCCTACCAGCCGGCGCAGGAAAGCGACGGAGGCCATCTCCCGGCCTTCTTGCTTCGACCGGTCCCCGTAAAGGCCTGACGCGCGTATCCCGGCCAGGCAAATTGCCTGGCGGGTTCCAAATTTACCCTCAATTCATATCCCTCGAATACCGTCCCAGAGAGAGGCGCCGGAGCGCCGTCCTCCGCAAGCACCGGCTTGCAACTGGGGGTAGTCAGCAATGGCGGGGCGTGTCGACGACTACGAACGTACAATGGCGTTCGCAGACATTGCTTTCGGACAGATGAAGGCGCTGCGCCAGCCTGCCAGCCCGCGCAATTTTGAAATCTGGTACGCCTACGCGAGCGGCTACCACCCGGCGCTGAATCAACAGATCAACGCGACGCTGAAGGCCAAGGGCACGATCTCCGAGGCGGATCTCGTTCAGATGTACGAAAATTTCCTGTCGCCAACACGGCTGACAGAGCGCATCGATCTGGTCGGTAGCCAGGTCAAAGGCGAGATCGATCAGGTCATGGCAATGATCGACGCCGCCGTTGGTTCGGCCAGCAGCTACACGGAGAGTCTCGCCGGCGCCACCGAGCAACTTGTGCAATCGAAAGACAGAGACGGTTTGCGCACAATCGTCGAAACACTGGTACAAACGACGAAGGCAATGGAGATATCAAACCGCAACCTTGAAGATCGGCTCCATGCCTCCAAGCAGGAAATCAATGACCTGCAAGAGAACCTTGAAGCGGTGCGTACCGAAAGTCTGACCGATCCGCTGACTCAGTTGGCCAACCGAAAATTCTTTGACAGCACTTTGGAGAAGTCGATAGCGGAGGCAGTTGAGAGGAACGAAGCGCTGTCGCTGATGCTGACGGACATCGACCACTTCAAGACCTTTAATGACAGTTTCGGACATCTGACAGGTGATCAGGTTCTGCGCCTTGTGGCGATGTCGGTGAAACATAACGTCAAGGGCAAGGACACGGCGGCTCGCTACGGTGGCGAGGAATTTGCGGTCATTCTGCCGAACACTACGTTGCGGGCGGCTGTAACGGTTGCCGAGCACATTCGCCGCGCGGTGATGGCCAAGGAATTAATGAAACGCTCGACCGGCGAAAACCTCGGCCGGATGACGATCTCGATCGGGGTTGCAACGCTGCGAGAAGCCGACACCGGGCAATCGCTGATCGAACGCGCCGATATGTGCCTCTATGCCGCAAAACGCCATGGCCGTAACCGCGTGATTTGCGAGACCGATCCCGAGGTCGCGACTGACAGCACCGCGGAAGTCGCCTAACACGCCTTAGTTTGCGTCTTTGGCTGGCGTCAGCTGCACCAATTCACCGCAACCGCATGCGCTTGTCTGGTTCGGATTGTTGAAGATGAACTGCGCCGACAGCTTGCCGGTCTTGTAGTCCATTTCGGTCCCAAGCAGGAACAACACGGCTTTTGGATCGACAAGGATCTTCACACCCTTGTCCTCGACAACTTCGTCGGTCACGTTGACCGCCTCGGCATATTCCATCGTGTATTCCATGCCGGCGCAGCCGCCATTTTTGACGCCGACACGAACGCCGGCCACCGGTCTATCCGCCCGCGCCATCACATCCTTGATGCGCGTCGCGGCAGCATCGGTAAGCCGCATCACTTGAGGCCGGGGTCGTGCCATGGTCATAGTTGTCCTCGTTGAACCTCTATCTGGCGTCTCGCCGCTCCCATTTCAACTCACCACATATTCAACACGAGTCGCGCCTCGTCCGACATACGGCTTGGGTCCCAAGGCGGCTCCCAGACGACGGCAACCTTGGTCTCTTTCACGCCCGAGACGCTCGACACCGCATTCTCGACCATGATCGGCAACTCCTGCGCAGCAGGGCAATTCGGCGATGTCAGCGACATATCGATCTTGACCCCCCGGTCGTCGCCGATATCGATTTTGTAGATAAGGCCCAGTTCGTAGATATCGGCTGGGATCTCGGGGTCGTAGACGGTTTTCAGGGCCGCAACGATGTCGTCAGTCAGCTTGTTGAGCTCATCCTGTGGCAGCGCCGGCGAGCCGACCACTGCGGCATTTTCAGCGGGCTTTTCCGTCAGTGATGCGTTCGTGTCTTCGGTCATACAAAAAATTCCTGCGCCTTGACGAGCGAGGCGGCCAGTGTATCCACCTCCTCTTTCGTATTGTACATGGCAAATGAAGCGCGACATGTGGCCGTCAGGCCATAGCGCGCAAGTAGCGGCATCACGCAGTGGGTGCCGGCCCTCACCGCCACACCGCCGCGATCGATGATCGTTGCGACATCGTGCGGATGGGCACCCTTCAATTCGAAAGAGACGATCGGGCCCTTGTCAGCCGCATTGCCGATGATCCGCAGCGAATTGATGTGGCGAAGCTTCTCATGCGCGTACTTGACCAGTCCGCTTTCGTGCGCACGAATGCGATCCTTGCCGACCGAATTGACGTAATCGATCGCAGCACCAAGTCCGATCGCCTGTACGATCGGCGGAGTGCCCGCTTCGAACCTGTGGGGTGGCTCACCATAAGTAACGCGATCCTCGAACACCTCGTGAATCATTTCGCCGCCGCCATTGAAAGGCGGCATGGTCGAGAGGTGTTCGTATTTTCCGTATAGCGCGCCGATGCCCGTGGGGCCGTACACTTTATGGCCGGTAAAGACATAGAAATCGCAGTCTATGTCACGCACATCGACATCCATATGGACCGCCGCCTGCGATCCGTCGACCAGAACGGGAACGCCGCGCGCATGCGCCAGCCTCACGACATCTTTTACGGGGACGACAGTGCCGAGCGCGTTCGACATCTGCGTAATTGCCACCATGCGAGTCTTCGGCGTGAGGAGTTTCTCGAATTCGTCGAGCAGGAAATTTCCGTCGTCGTCAATCGGCGCCCATTTGATCACCGCCCCCTGGCGTTCGCGGAGAAAGTGCCATGGCACGATATTGGAATGGTGCTCCATGATGGACAGCACGATTTCGTCACCGGCCTTGATGCGCTCGCGTCCGAATGTGTAAGCGACAAGGTTGATTGCCTCGGTGGCATTGCGGGTAAAGATAATTTCTTCCTTGCGACCGGCGTTCAGAAATGCGCGTACCGTCTCACGTGCGCCTTCGTAGGCCTCGGTGGCCTCGTTTGCGAGATAGTGCAGACCGCGGTGCACGTTGGCATATTCCTCGGTGTAAGCCTTCTGCAGTCGGTCGAGGACCTGCCTCGGCTTCTGCGCCGATGCAGCGTTGTCGAGGTAGACCAGCGGTTTGCCATAGACCTGCATTGCGAGGGCGGGGAAATCCGCCCGAATCCTGGCGAGGTCGTACGAGCCGTTGCTGACCGCAGGATGCATGGTCAACTCCGTCCGCCCAGCCACCTGAGGCTCGCGATCATCAGCGCCTCGCGTATTCCTTCGTGGGCGATCTCCTCGATTGTTTCGCCGATGAAAGCCTGCACTAGCAGCGCTTCAGCTTCCTTCTCGTGGATGCCGCGTGACATCAAATAGAACTTGAGACCCGGATCGAGCGCGCCAGCTGTGGCACCGTGGCCGCAAACCACATCGTCGGCGAAAATCTCGAGCTCCGGCTTGTTGTCGGCCTCAGCTTCGTCGGAGAGGAGTAGCGCGCGTGTCATCATTTTCGCGTCGGTCTTCTGGGCATGTTGTTTGACAACAATCTTGCCCTGGAACACGCCGTGACTCTCGTCGTCGAGCACCGCCCTGAATTGCTCCCGACTCTCGCAATGACCTGCGGCGTGTTCGATCAGCAGCGTGGTGTCGACATGATCCTTGCCGCGTAGCAGGCTGACGCCGCCGATGGCGGCCTTTGTGCCTTCTCCGGCAAAGCGGATGAAACTCTGGTTGCGCACCAACCGGGCATCGCTGGTGAAGGCGAAACTGTTAAAATGGGCGCGCGCGCCGACCGTGGCGAGCAGGCTCCCGACATGCAAAGCGCGAGCCTGCGTAATCCTGATGTAATCGACCTGCGCCGCATCGCCCACCACCAGCTCAAGCGCGGCATTGACTTGCGCATCGCCGCTCTCGTGGCTCTCTATAATGGTGGCCTTGGCGCCCTTCTCCAGCACGACCAACGATCGGACAAACGCAGACGTTGGCTTGTCGCTACCCGTCGCGAAGACGAGATTGATCGGCCGCCTCAGTGTCGCGCCAGCGGATATCCGGATCACGGCGCCGTCACTCATTAAGGCGGTGTTGAGCGCTACTGCCACGTCGTCGGTCGCGAAAGCCCGGCCGACATGGGCGGCCACCAACGGGTCGCCTTTGCCGAGTGCGTTAGCCATCGTGTCGATGGCAATGCCGGGCTCCGAAGTCAGGTCGGACATGTCGGGCACGAAAGCGCCGTCGACAAAGACCAGGCGGCGACACTCAAAACCTCCCAGTAACTTGCCCGCGTTCTTTGCTCTTGCGCGCACGCCGGGATCGGGCGGCGGCGCCAGAGGGTAGAGATCGCGCATCAGCGCGCGCAGATCGGTGTATTTCCATTCTTCGACACGCCGATGCGGAAGCCCACGCGTATCAAACTGGTGGAAGGCGTCCGCACGCATCGTTGCAATCGCGCCCTTGCCCGGCAAGGTGCCGCGGGCCTTCGCAAAGGCCGCGCCGAGCGCCTGCTCGGCTGGGGTTTTTATTGAGCGCACTTCGGCATTCATGGCGTCAGGCCGCCTCGTCGGCAAATTGGGCATAGCCCTTTGCTTCCAGCTCAAGGGCAAGGTCCTTGCCGCCGGACTTCACGACTTTGCCTTTGGCCATCACGTGCACCACGTCGGGCACGATAAAGTTGAGCAGACGCTGGTAATGTGTGATGACGACCATCGAGCGTTGGGGCGAGCGCAGACGGTTGACCCCTTCGGCCACCGTCTTGAGTGCATCGATGTCGAGACCGGAATCGGTCTCGTCGAGCACGGCGAGTCGCGGTTCTAGGATCGCCATCTGTAAGATCTCGTTGCGCTTCTTCTCGCCACCGGAAAATCCGACATTGACCGCACGCCTCAGCATTTCCTGGCTGATGCCAAGATGACCGGCGGTGTCCCGCACGAGTTTCATGAATTCCGGTGTCGACAATTCCGCCTCGCCGCGTGTCTTGCGCTGTGCATTGAGCGCGGTACGCAGGAAGGTCATCGTAGCGACACCGGGCACTTCCACCGGATATTGGAAAGCAAGGAAAACACCCTTGGCAGCGCGTTCATCCGGCGCCAGTTCAAGGATGCTTTCGCCATCAAGCAACACGTCACCCTCGGTGATTTTGTAGTTGTCCTTGCCGGCCAGCACGTAGGCGAGTGTCGACTTGCCCGAGCCGTTTGGGCCCATAATGGCTGCAACCTGACCCTTCTCCACGGACAACGTCAGGCCATTGAGGATTTTCTTGTCCTCGACCTCGACATGCAGATTTTTGACTTCAAGAAACGACACGTCTTCATCCTCACACGATTAAATGCGTTATCTCTGTATTTCGCTGTCACCGGGGCGCTGACCCCAGCGCCAGCGCCATTCGCCATCCGTTCGTTGCCGGCTGATCTGAACCATCAAGAACGCCACGGCCGCGACGAACACTGCCCACACAAGCCAGGCAACGACATTCGATCTGTCCGCCAGAAGGTTCATTGCGACGATCGAGAGAATGACGACGCCGGCGACGCCAACGGTCAGGGCCCAACCCTCCCAGGTGACCGGTGTCGCACCGTAACCGTATCGTCTTGGCTTGAACCAATAGTGCGTCATCGCCTAGCCCACCGAGCCTTCCAACGAAATTGAAATCAGCTTCTGCGCCTCGACTGCGAATTCCATCGGCAGCTGCTGCAATACGTCCTTGACGAAGCCGTTGACAACGAGCGCGGTCGCCTCCTCCGCCGAAATGCCCCGCTGGCGGCAATAAAACAGCATGTCCTCGGAAATCTTCGACGTGGTTGCCTCGTGTTCGAATACGGCGGAGGAATTCTTTGCCTCGATATAGGGCACCGTATGCGCGCCGCAGTCGTGGCCGATGAGCAGTAAATCGCAGTTCGTGAAATTGCGCGCACCGGTGGCTTTGCGATGCGCTGTGACCAGGCCACGATAAGTGTTGTTGGATTTGCCGGCCGCAATGCCCTTGGAAATGATGCGGCTCGTGGTGTTTTTGCCGAGATGCAGCATCTTGGTGCCGCTATCGACTTGCTGGTGACCATTGGAGATCGCGATCGAGTAGAACTCGCCGCGCGAATTGTCGCCACGCAGGATACAGCTTGGATACTTCCAGGTGATCGCCGAGCCGGTCTCCACCTGCGTCCATGAGATCTTCGAGCGCGCACCACGGCAATCGCCACGCTTGGTGACGAAGTTGAAGATGCCACCCTTGCCATCGGCGTCGCCCGGATACCAATTCTGCACTGTTGAATATTTGATCTCGGCGTCATCATGCGCGATCAACTCGACCACGGCGGCGTGCAGTTGATTCTCGTCGCGCATCGGCGCGGTGCAGCCTTCGAGATAGCTGACGTAGGCGCCCTTGTCGGCGATGATCAGCGTGCGTTCGAACTGGCCGGTGTTCGCCTCGTTGATGCGGAAATAGGTCGAGAGCTCCATTGGGCACCGCACGCCTGGAGGCACGTAGACAAACGAACCGTCGGAGAACACCGCCGAATTCAACGTCGCAAAGAAATTGTCTGTGGTCGGGACCACCGAGCCGAGATATTTCTTCACCAGTTCGGGATGCTCACGGATCGCCTCCGACATCGGCATGAAGATGACGCCGGCTTTTTTCAGCTCTTCCTTGAAGGTCGTCGCGACTGAGACGGAATCGAACACTGCGTCCACCGCGACCCGCCGCTCGCCCTCGGGGCGCACGACGCCGGCGAGGATCTCCTGTTCGCGTAGCGGAATTCCGAGCTTGGCGTAGGTCTTAAGGATCTCCGGATCGACTTCGTCGAGCGAAGCCAGCGCCTTCTTTTTCGGCGCCGAATAATAATAGGCGTTTTGATAGTCGATCTTGGGGTAGTCGACGCGCGCCCAGGTCGGCTCGCGCATAGTCAGCCAGCGCTTGAAGGCTTCCAGTCGCCACGCCAGCATCCACTCCGGCTCGTTCTTTTTGCCAGAGATGAAACGGACCGTGTCTTCCGACAGGCCCTTCGGGGCCTTCTCGGATTCGATATCGGTGACGAACCCGTATTTGTATTGGTCAACGTCGATACGGCGGACCTGTTCGACGGTCTCTTGTACGGCCGGCATTCTTCCCTCCGCTCACGGTTGCAAGGACCGCGGGTTGGATTTGTCGGTTATGGTGCTCGCGCTATCGCTATGCGCTGGTTCCCATGGGTTGATGAAGTGCGGTTTGCGCTGTAGCCGCCTGTTCAGGCGGCGACGCCGCGTCTCTCCTTAAGTAGTGATCCCGCAATGATATTCCAAGTTTCCACGAAGCGATCGACCTCTGCCTCTGTGGTGCTGTCGCCGAGACTTGCCCTGATAGTTCCCCGCGCGAGCGCTGGGTCGACACCCATGGCCGCGAGGACCTCTGAGGGCTGGACCTTTCCGGACGAGCAGGCCGAGCCGGACGAGACGGCTATCCCGTTGAGATCGAAAGCGATTATGGCGGTTTCCGCCTTCACGCCCGGAACCGCGAACAAAGTCGTATTGGGAAGGCGCGCTTCACGAACACCGAAAATCTCGACGTGCGGCGTAATGCGTCTGATGCCCTGTTCCAACCGATCACGCATCGCTGCCACGCGACTTGTATCGGTCAGCTTCGCAGCGGCGGCCGCAGCGCCAAATCCGGCGATTGCGGCAACGTTCTCGGTGCCTGCCCGCTGGCCGCGCTCCTGCCCACCGCCCTTCATCAAAGGTTCGGCGATGTGAATCTCGCCGCGGCGAACAAGTGCGCCTGCGCCCTGAGGACCACCCAACTTGTGCGAAGAGATGCTGACAAGGTCAGCGCCGAGGTTTGCAATGTCGCAATCGATTTTGCCGGCGCCCTGCACGGCATCGACGTGCAGCACACCGAACGCGGCGTGCACGATCTCCGCGATTTGAGCGATCGGCTGCACAACGCCGGTTTCGTTGTTGGCAAGCATCACTGAAACTAAAGGCCGCGCGGCTTTCTTCACCGCGAGAGAGAGCGCAGCGAGGTCGACTACCCCGTCTCGGGTGACCGGAAGGGTCTCGATGCTCTCGCGCGGAAATCGGCCGCCAGCGCGAACGGAGGGATGCTCGATTGTGGATACGAACAACCGGTCGCGCGGCTCCTTGCGCCCGGCAATTTCCAACGCGGGGGTGAGCGCAAGCATGTTGGCTTCGGTCGCGCCACTCGTGAAAGTGACGTTTTTGGCATCGGCGCCAAGCAGCTGCGCGACCTGCTCGCGCGCTTCCTCAATCAAACGACGGACAGCCCGGCCTTCAGCGTGCACGGACGATGCATTGCCTGTGAGAACCAGGGCGGCGCCCATGGCGACCCGCGCCTCCTCTCTGAGAGGGGCTGTGGCATTCCAGTCGAAATATGCGCGCTCAGCCAAGGTCTTCACCAATACCTAATTACCGATTTCCCGCCCTAGACCCCGCAAAAAGCTTGCTTTTTGCCCTGGGGATTGTGTTAGAAGCCCGAAATCGCCCGGACCTTATAGCGTGTGTTGAGGTCGGGAACAGCGTAATTCGTATAATTAGAATAATTCCAAACTAGATGACCGGTTCTGTCAGTGCCACCAGGCCACAACACACCCCGCTGCCGTCCTGCGGCGCGGCAAGCCCGGTTCGAGGTCGATAGCCATGCCTGAGATTATCTTCACCGGTCCCGCCGGACGTATCGAGGGGCGGTACCATCCCGCGCGACAGAAGAACGCACCAATCGCGATTGTCCTGCACCCGCACCCGCAGTTCGGCGGGACGATGAACCACCCAATCATCTACCAGCTGTACTACGCATTTGTGCACCGCGGCTTCTCGGCGCTGCGATTCAACTTCCGCGGCGTTGGCCGCAGCCAGGGCTCGTTCGACCACGGACAGGGTGAATTGTCGGATGCGGCCGCAGCGCTCGATTGGGCGCAGACCATCAATCCTGAGGCGAAAAGCTGCTGGATTGCCGGCTTCTCGTTCGGGGCCTGGATTGGCATGCAGTTGTTGATGCGCCGGCCCGAGATCGAAGGGTTCATCTCGATCTGCCCGCCCGCGAACCTCTACGACTTCTCCTTCCTGGCGCCCTGCCCTTCGTCAGGGTTGATCATTCACGGCGACAAGGACGCGGTGGTGCCGCACAAGGACGTCACGACGCTCGTCGACAAGCTGAAGACCCAAAAAGGCATCGTGATCGAGCAAAAGGTTGTGCAAGGCGCCAATCATTTCTTTGACGGCAAGGTCGAAGCGCTGCTTACTTCGATCAGCGCCTATCTCGACAAGCGGCTGAAGACAGAACGCAAGCCGGCAGCGTGAGTTTGGCCGGAGCGCCCGTTCGCAACGCTTGTGCTGATGGGTGAATTGGCGATACGCGGCGATCGGTCCGCGAAATGACCCATGCTCCTTGTTAAGACTTACCTCGATAGAAGTGCCATCCACGGTCTTGGGGTTTTTGCGGGCCACGCTATTCGGAAGGGCACGAAGGTCTGGCGTTTCGTCGACGGCTTCGACAGGGTCTATTCACCGACGCAATTTGCCAAATTGCCGAAACCGGCCCGGGACTACATCTGGAATTACGGATACCGGGTCGATGGCGAGATTCTGCTGACCAGCGATCACGATCACCACATGAACCACTCGGACAATGCCAATACGCATTGGCGGAACGGACACATCGTGGCAAAGCGCACCATTCGCAAGGGCGAAGAGATCACTAACAACTACCGCGAATTCGATGCAGGTTTTTGCGCGGCATTTCTGAAAAAGAAGAAATGACACAAAGGCGCGCCGCGCCCGGGGTTCCGGATACGGGACCCCTTTTCGCGGGCATGCATTGTTGAATCCAACGCCGGACCTGTTACACCACCCGCCGACGGAACCGAGAAGGCCGCCCGAGAGCCCGGCATGAGCGCTTATAAATCCGACTTCCTCAACGTCCTTGCGGAGCGCGGCTTCATCCACCAGGTATCCGAGCCTGAAGCGCTGGACGCGCGCGCCAAGGCGGGACAGATCGCCGCTTATATTGGCTTTGATTGCACGGCGGCCTCACTGCACGTGGGCTCGCTGCTGCCGATCATGATGCTGTACTGGCTGCAGACGACAGGACACCGCCCCATCGCACTGATGGGTGGCGGCACGACCCGCGTCGGCGATCCGTCAGGCAAGGACGAAACCCGTCGCGTTCTCACCGATGAGGCGATCAACGAAAATCTCAAGGGCATCCGCGCGGTCTTTTCGAAATTCCTGAAATTCGAAGACTCCGGCGGCAACGCCATCATGAGCAACAATGCCGATTGGCTCAATAAGCTCAACTACATCGACTTTCTGCGCGATGTTGGCCGCCATTTCTCGGTCAACCGCATGCTCTCGTTCGATTCAGTAAAACTGAGACTGGATCGCCAGCAGGAGTTATCGTTCCTCGAATTCAACTACATGGTCCTGCAGGCTTACGACTTCGTCGAACTCAGCAAACGCTACAACTGCGTCTTGCAGATGGGCGGCTCGGACCAGTGGGGAAACATCGTCAACGGCATCGATCTTGGCCGCCGCATGTTGAACGCGCAATTGTTTGCGTTGACATCGCCGCTGATCACGACTTCGTCGGGCGCCAAAATGGGCAAGACGGCGGCCGGCGCCGTCTGGTTGAATGCCGATCTGGTGAGCCCTTACGACTATTGGCAGTACTGGCGCAATACCGAGGACGGAGACGTCGTCCGTTTTCTCAAGCTGTTCACCGTGCTGCCGCTCGATGAGATCGCCCGTCTCGCCGCGCTGAAGGGGAACGAGATCAACGAGGCGAAGAAAATTCTCGCCACCGAAGCGACCGCCCTCGTGCACGGCCGCGCAGCCGGCGGATCAGGCCGCCGAAACGGCACGCAAGACTTTCGAAGAAGGTGCACCTGCCGAGACATTGCCGACTGTGCTTGTCGAACGTCCCATAGGTATTCTCACTGCCGCTGTTCAAACGAATGCCGTCGCTTCGACCAGCGAAGCGCGTCGTCAAATCAAGAATGGCGGGATAAAATTGAACGGCGTCGTGGTCACCGACGAGAAACTGACACTAACGGCGAACAACGCTACGCCCGAAGGCGTCCACATCTTGTCGATCGGCAAGAAGCGCCACTTCCAACTCAAGCCGAAATAGCCGCCCTCACCGCGATGGCGGAAGGAAATTGGGATCGAATGTCCCGGGCGAAGGGATGAATTTGCGCAACAGGCCGGGCGCTATCGCGCTGACCGGGTTGACCGTGATGCGCGGCGCACTCGGCGGCCCGACCGCTTCGTAGGTGATCCCGAGCAGCCCCTCCTTGTTGCCCCCGCCAAGGAACAGACCGACAATCGGTATCTGCCCGAACATGTTGTTGAGGCCGTAGAACGGCACGAACGTGCCGCGCAGGTGCACTTCATCGCGCGAATAATCGATATTGCCTTCGACTGTAGCGCCGACCAACGGCCCGCGCACGACGCCGTCGCGGACCGACATCTTTCCGGGGAAACGCGTGAAGTCTGCGCGCATCTCCGAGAAATCCACGCCGACCGTGCCGGCTGCGTTGGGCGCTCCGGACACCACCTTTTCGAGCGCGGGTTCGCCGCGCACGGCGAATCTCCGGATAAAGAGCGTCCCGACCTGCGGCGTTTGTTCTTGCGTGGGCGGGTCCATCGCGACCCACATCTGGCCGCCGTACATCCGCGGATACATGTCAGTGAAGCGAAACAGTGCGCCGGCATCATCCGTTTCGAAAAAGATCACCTGGTGATTGTCGCGCGATCGAACGCGCAAGTCCCCATTGAGCGGCGTGTCGCGGCCGATCTTGCTCGCCATGGCAAAGGTGCGAATGTGGCCCCCACGCCGCGACATTTTCAGATCGAGGCCACGTAACGTTTCGCCGTTATGGCCGGCCACCGTGCCGAGCTTGACGTCAAGATCAAGGTCGACCTGCTTCGGCTTGTTCTTGTCGGTTGTCGCACCGGACATCGATGATTTGACGAAATTGCGTCCATCATAGATGTCGCCGCGCATCGCGACGCGGAGTGTCCCGTCGCCCGCACGATCGGCCTTCAACGTGGCCTTATCACCTTCGGACAGCGCAAAGACCGGAAAATTCACCGACGAGACTTCATTGTTGCTGTCGAATTCGATCGAGCCTCGCACCGTGGCGCCCGAACCGTCGATGCTCAAATCGTCGAATCGAACACTCTTTCCAGATTTCGTCATCAGATAGGTGGCGCGCGCAGGCCTTCCGGCCTGCTTCACCCACCCCGGCAGAAGATTGTCGATCTTGACCGGTGTGAGATCGGCCTCGATATTCAATCCTTCGTCTCTGGCGTTGTCGCCGACATGGCCCACGACCTTGACCGGAATATTGCCGGTCACTGCCGTGCCGAGATCCATCCCCAGCCGGCGCCGAGCCGCCTCATCGATCGTGGCCTGCATGTGCAGTTCGGCGTCCGTATCGTCTTTCTGCTTGCGGACATCGATTGTCGCTGGCGTGCCGTTGATCTTGACGTCACCTTTGATCTGAAAGCCGTCCTTTGTCGCATTCGCCTTAAGCAGAGCGGCCTCAACTTTCTGGCCCAGTAACATCTTTTCCGCGGCGAAATTCACGAGGTCGGCGTTGATCGTATAGGTCGCATTGTCCTTGGGTGCATTTCGGCCAAGCAACATATTGACCCCGACCTGCGCGGTCACCGTCCCGCGGGTCGACGCAGGATCGAGCGTAATGCCGACGGTATCGCGCAAACCTTCGCTCGCAAGGAGCGCAGCCGTTGCCGGCATGGTGCCGTCGATGCGGAATCCCGCGCGAGCCGATACCGGCTTCGGATGGGTATCCGGTACCTCGAACACTCCGCCTGCGACATTCAGTTTGCGCCCAGTCGCGATCTCGGCCGTACCGCGTCCGATATTGACGACCGCATTACGTCCGACAATACGAACCGTCAGATCGGCGTCCCGGATCGCCGGCAAAGTGGCGATCGGGCGAACCGTTGTCCCACTTGTCTCGATGTCGATCGAAAGACCGTCGTCCGGTGTCGGCGGTCCGTCATGCTTGAATACTTCGAGGGGAGCATTGCCGGCGATCACCGCGCGCTCGACCATTCCACCGGAGATGTGCTCCAGCGCCCACGCCCGCACGTCGGCGGCAGCAAATATTGGCCAGATCCGTTTCATGGCTGACACTGGCATGCGCGTACATGCGACGCCGAAGGCGATGTGCGGTTCGGCTCCCGAATAGTCGAAGCGTCCGGTCACGGCCACGCCGACATTGTGTTCGGGACGCGTATCGACTCGGCTGAAATCGCCTTGATCGAGGTCGATGCGTTTACGCGCGGGATCGATGCGCGCGCGCACAGCGATACGATTGATCGACAAGCCATCTTCGTCGGCCGATGGCGCAAAAATGATGGGATCGATAACGGTGTCACCACGATTCACGTTGAGCAGCCATGTGCCGTTCTGATCGGGCTCAAACGTGGCGCGCATCGTAAACTGATTGCCACCGGACTGAACTTGGAACGGCACGATCAAATTGTTCCGACGGGTGTCCCAGTTGAACCGGAAGTCCGCTTTATCAATGTTCACGTTAAGCTTGTCGTTGGTCTGATCGACGATCGTACCCGCATCGGCGACAAGCTGGCCCTGCACCGCCTGCGGCGAGCCATCGCGGGACACTTCGGCCCGCAGGCTCCCCGACAAGGGAATATCGATGTCAAAGTTACCAGGGTTGAGCCGCATCGCGAGGATGATGTCGCGCGTGGAAACTTTTCGCGCTTCGATGCCAACCGCGCGCACGCCATCCGAGAGCGGCCGCATCGCGGCACTTATCACCCAGGGCCGTTCCTCATTGTCGGACTCGAGTCGAAAAACAACTCCGCCTTGTCGCGGCCGGGTGAGACTCACATTGATGCCGTCAAACTTCCATTGCTTGCCGTTCCGCCGATCGTCGACAACAAGATTGCCGTTCTTCAGACCGAGTTCACGAAGGTCGTGACCGTCCAGTCCGGACTCGCCGACCGCATCTATCTTCGCCATCAGTGCAGCGACACTTTCGAATTCCGCGCGCATCGGAGAGGCAGTAGGAGAACCCTGCTCGCCCGGGCTCGACAGTACGACCGCCGGCTTTGTCGGCTCCGCGGTCGCAATCGGCCGTTTGTCGGCGCCAGCGAACACGGTGAGACGCCCATCGGTTTCGATCCGAACCGACATTTCGGCGCCGACGAGGTTGAGACTCTGTGCGCGCAGTTTTCCCATCAGCAGACTTCTGCCGGAAAGCCCGACCTCGGCCTTCGGAGCGCTGGCGACCACGGTGCCGTCGGCATCGCGCACGACAATGTCGCGAAGGCGGAGCGACGTGCGCCCCTTCTCGTCCCGTTCGAGTTGCGTACCTCCGACAGCTACGCTGTGGTTGCCGCCGAAGTTTTCTTCGATTGCCGCTTTCAACCACGGCGTTGCCAGATTGAGTTCAATCGGACCGCTCGACAGCCGCCACCACAGACCAAGTGCCGCGATCATCACGACCGCAAAACAGATGGCTGACCCCAGCAGCATCCGCAGCATGAAGCGAGAACGAATCAGGAAGAGGGTCCGGCGCCCCAGATCGTTCCAACGCCACCCAGCAAAGCGAGGCATAAGGCGGCGCCGGCGCGGCGCGCGGCCCACGGCAACGGCGTGGGCGCGGTGTCCGTGATCTTGCTGGCTGCCTGTCATGCCCTAGACCGCGCCGTTTGCATGCAATGTGCGCGTATTTTCGCCGATTGACGGAGGACGATCCGCCGCGGCCGACGACCCCTATCTGTGGAACCAGTTGCGCCCCCCTGACGCAAATGGCATGTGCGACATGACCGCCCGAAAACGACGAAAGGAAGGCACATGAGCAAGGAGCCGGTTGCGGGTGGGAAGGCCCCGGCCTTCACCCTGCCGCGCGATGGTGGCGGCAAAGTCTCTCTGAAGGAGTTCAAGGGCCGCAACCTCGTCCTCTATTTCTATCCAAAGGCCGACACGTCCGGGTGCACCAAGGAGGCACTTGCGTTCTCACGGCTTCGCGCCGAATTCGCCAAGGCCGATACCGCGATCCTCGGGGTCTCTGCCGACCCAGTGCCTTCCCAGGACAAATTCAAATCCAAACATAAGCTCACCATTGCGCTCGGATCGGATGAGACCAAAAAAACGCTCGCAGCTTATGGCGCCTGGGGCGAGAAATCGATGTACGGGCGCAGGTTCATGGGCGTCATCCGTAAGACCTTCCTCATTGATGCGTCTGGCCGCATCGTTCGGGTCTGGCCGAAAGTAAGGGTGCCGGGGCATGCCGAAGAGGTACTTTCAGCCGCCGGCGAACTCTAATTCCCCGCAATCACTTATGATTCATAGCCATATCGTACCGGGCTTACGGGTTTCTTAACTATATCCGATTGATATCGAGCCTACTGGACCACGGTCTATTAGGGCCGAGGCGTCGCGGAGCGTCGATGTCGCACTCGTCCCTTTCGTACTACCCGGCCGCTGACCAACCCGCTCGCCAGGCATCACCACGAGCTCAATCAGCCGCTGCAATTTCCAAGCACCTGCAGCGTACTCATGACGGTTACACGCTCACCCACGCCGGACATCAGATCCGGATAGGGCCAGTTGCTTTCTGGATCGTGGTCGGTGGCCTTGTCGTCATGGCCGTCTGGTCCATCGCAACCGGTACCTACTTTGCATTCCGTGACAACGTCCTGACACGGCTGATCGGTCGGCAAGCCGAAATGCAGTTTGCCTACGAAGATCGCATCGCCGAATTGCGCGCGCAGGTCGATCGCATCATGAGCCGCCAGCTGCTCGATCAGGAACAGTTCGAGAAGAAACTCAACAGCCTGCTTCAACGGCAATCGACCCTGGAGCAACGCGCCTCGGCTCTCGCAGGTGATCCGTCAATGACGGGTGCAATCAAACCGGCGCGGCCATCGGCGGCGGCGCCATCTCCGATTGAAAAGCCCACCCGTGCATCGCCGATCAACGACACGGTGATCTTCGTCGCACCACCCGACCGCGAAGCGAGACTGCAATCACGCGAATTGCCGACGAGCGGAACACGCATCGCCGAACGCGCGAGTGCAGGTGGTGTGAGCGGCATGTTGGCTCGTATCTCGCTCTCGCTCGACAAGGTTGAGCAAAAGCAGGGTGCGACCTTGACGGATCTAGAGGAGCGCATCGACACGCGGGCGCGCCGAATGCAAGGCGTTTTGTCGGACCTGGGTGTGAATCTTGGCCGCGCTTCAGCCGACACGGCCACCGGGGGGCCATTCGTTCCGGCAAGGCCGCCGCAGTCGGGAGCCAGCTCGTTTGAACGTCAACTGTATCGCATCAATGTCGCACGAGCGCAGATCGACCGGTACAACCGCACACTTCTCGCGGTGCCCGTGCGCAAGCCGATCATCGGCGAGGTGGACATGAGTTCGCCGTTCGGCATGCGAATGGATCCTTTCGTGAAAGGACCGGCAATTCATACGGGCATCGACTTGCGTGGCGATACCGGCGATCCGGTGCGCGCCACAGCGAACGGCAGAGTGGCGGTGGCCAGCTGGCAAGGCGGCTATGGCAAGATGGTGGAAATCGATCATGGGAACGGCCTGTCCACCCGCTACGGCCATATGTCCGCGATAGACGTCAAAGTCGGCGACCAGGTCCGGATCGGACAGACCATCGGCAAGATCGGCTCGACCGGCCGCTCCACGGGTCCGCACCTGCATTACGAAACACGGATCAACGACGAAGCGGTCGATCCCCAGCGATTTCTGCGAGCTGGATTGCGGCTCGGCAATATTTAGGTCACGAGACGCCGACTACTCCACATCTTCGACTTTTTCGGGCCCGCCACCGAATGCCTTTTGCGCTAGCGCGGCCTGCATGAACTCATCGAGATCGCCGTCGAGCACTCCAGCAGTGTTTGATGTGGAAACGCCGGTACGCAGGTCCTTCACCATCTGATAGGGCTGCAACACGTAAGACCGAATCTGGTGTCCCCAACCGATATCGGTTTTTGCCGCCTGTTCGGCTGCCGCCTTTTCTTCGCGCTTCTTGATCTCGATTTCGAATAACTTCGCCCGAAGCATGTCCCAGGCCATCGCGCGATTGCGATGTTGCGAGCGATCACTCTGACACTTCACCGCGATATTGGTTGGGATGTGCGTGAGACGAACTGCGGATTCGGTTTTGTTGACGTGTTGTCCTCCCGCGCCGCCCGATCGCATGACGTCGGTCCGTACATCGTTTTCATTGATGTCGATTTTTATGCGGTCGTCGACGACCGGGTAAACGGTCACGCTCGCGAATGAAGTGTGCCGTCGAGCGTTGGAGTCGAACGGGGAAATGCGCACCAGGCGGTGTACGCCGTTTTCGTTTTTCAGCCATCCATAGGCGTTGTGGCCTTTGACGATGACGGTCGCAGACTTGATCCCGGCCCCCTCGCCCTCGGTCTCTTCAAACCACTCCACCTTGTAGCCGTGCGCCTCGGCCCAGCGCACATACATGCGCATGAGCATGCTGGCCCAGTCCTGACTTTCGGTGCCGCCAGCACCCGCGTGGACTTCGAGATAAGAATTGTTCGCGTCCGCCTCACCCGACAGCAGCGCCTCGAGCTCCCGCCGGGCCACTTCGATTCTCAAACGCTTGAGGGACGCTTCCGCCTCGCCGACCGTTTTGTCGTCCTTCTCCGACTCGCCGAGTTCGATCAACGTGAGCTGATCCTCAAGCTCCTGCTCGATGCGGCCGATGGCCTTTAGCTGATCGTCGAGCGCATCACGTTCGCGCATGACGCGTTGCGCCCGCGACTGATCATTCCAGAGATTGGGGTCTTCCAACTCTTTGTTCAGCTCGGCAAGGCGACGCGTAGCGGTATCAACGTCAAAGATGCCTCCTCAGCAGCCGCACCGACTGCTTGATTTCCTCGACAAGGTTCTGGGTTTCCGCTCGCATGCTTTTGTCCTTGGTCCGAATTGTTCCGCATTTAGCGTCCCTGAAGTCTCGCCGCAACCCTGCGCGGCGATGGAAACGACGCAACGTCAACATCAAAGTGGCCTGACTGCAGCGGAGATTAAAGAGAAGCCCCGGCCTCGAAGGCCGGGGCTTTGCTGTTTCTGGCTTTCAGATGTGGCGCTTAGTACAGACCACCTGTACCTGAGCGAACCGCGCGCTCCGCATCGGGACTGACTCCAAAGCCAAAGGGTCGCGCCGCTCCCGGCGGATATTGTCCGTCAGGCGGAGCGTCACCGACAACCGAGTAGCCGTCAGGCGGCGCGGTGCCGGGTTTGAAGGCTTCCAAAATTGCCCTCTCGGTGCCGGGTCCTGCACGCGTTCCGCTCTTCAGATCCACGCGGATAAGCTTGATGCCTGGCGGAACGCGGAATGGCGCTGCCGGCTTGTCTGCAAGCGCGACTTTGAGAAATTCCTTCACGATCGGTGCTGCGAGATGACCGCCCGTCGCGCCGCGCCCAAGGTGACGCGGCTTGTCGTAACCGAGGTAGACCCCAACGACGATATCCGGCGTATAGCCGACGAACCACGCGTCCTTTTCGTCGTTGGTCGTGCCGGTCTTGCCTGCTACCGGTTTTCCAACCTCACGCACGACGGTCGCAGTCCCTCGCTGGACAACGCCTTCCAACATCGACGTGATCTGATAGGCGGTCATTGGATCGAGAACCTGTTGCCGCCGATCGACCAGTGACGGCTCGGGCTGATTTTCCCATTTCTTGCCAGCGCAGCCGGCGCATTCACGTTCGTCGTGTTTGTAGACCGTGTGGCCGTAACGGTCCTGAATGCGGTCGACCAACGTGGGTTTTACGCGCCGACCACCGTTATCGAACATTGCGTATGCAGTCGTCATGCGCAGAAGCGTTGTCTCGCCAGCACCGAGTGCGAACGACAGATAAGGCGGCAAATCGTCGTAGACCCCGAAGCGCTTGGCATACTCGGAGATCAGCGGCATGCCGATATCCTGCGCGAGACGCACGGTCATCACGTTGCGCGAATGTTCGAGGCCGAAACGCAAAGTCGCCGGGCCGTAGAATTTGCCCTCGTAGTTTTCCGGTCGCCAGGCACCGGCGCCAGGTCCTTGATCGATCTCCACCGGCGCATCGAGAACGATGGTCGAAGGCGTGTAACCATTGTCCAGCGCCGCGGCGTAAACGAAAGGCTTGAACGATGAGCCCGGTTGCCGCAACGCCTGCGTAGCGCGATTGAACTGACTCTGGTCAAAAGAGAAGCCGCCGACCATCGCAAGCACGCGGCCGGTCCACGGGTCTTCCACCACCATGGCTCCGGAGACTTCAGGGATCTGATGCAGGACGAATTGCCCGTCCGTTTTTGCCGGCTCGACATAGACGACATCGCCGGGGTTGACGACCTGACTAGCCTTTGCAACCGGCTTGCCGCCGGTCTTTGCCCATTTCATGCCGTCCAGCGGTAGAATGCCGACGGCGCGTTCTTTGCTCACATAACCACCGGGCTCGCGTCCCGGCTGCAATCCGATTCGTGCAGACTGATCGCTGACCTCCAGCACCACGGCCAAGCGCCAGGGCGTCACGTCCGACAAGGCCTTTACTTCCGCAAGTTTGACGCCCCAATCGCCGGCAATATCGATCTTGCTGAGAGGACCGCGCCAGCCTTGCGTTTCATCGAAACGCACCAGGCCTTCAGTGAAGGTCTTGCGCGCCAACACTTGCAATTTGGTGTCGAGCGAGGTTCGGACCGAAAGGCCGCCCTCATACAGTTTCTTCTCGCCGTAACGCTCATAAAGATCGCGGCGCACTTCCTCCGCAAAATATTCGGCGGCGAAAACATGCCCGCTGGTGGACTTGTTGGTAACGCCCAAGGGTAGACGCTTGGCCTTCTCGGCATCGGCGGTTTTGACGGAGCCCGATTCGGCCATGCGATCGATCACCCAATTTCGCCGCTCGATCGCGCGCTCGCGCTGGCGGAAGGGATGATAGTTGTTCGGCGCCTTCGGAAGCGATGCGAGATAGGCCGCCTCAGGGACGGTCAGTTCATTCACCGCCTTGTCGAAATAGACGAGCGACGCAGCGGCAATGCCATATGCACCAAGGCCCAAGTAGATTTCGTTCAAGTAGAGCTCGAGGATCTTTTCCTTGCTGTACGTTCGCTCGATCTTGAGGGCCAGCAGCGCTTCCTTGACCTTGCGCGCCATCGAAAGTTCGTTTGTCAGCAAGAAGTTCTTGGCGACTTGTTGCGTAATGGTTGAAGCGCCCTGAGGACGCCGGCTTGATCCGTAATTTTGCAGATAGACAACGCCGGCCCGGGCTATGCCAGTGAAATCGAGACCGCCATGCTCGTAGAAGTTCTTATCCTCTGCGGCGAGGAACGCGTTGACCACCAGCTTGGGCACCGCCTGGATAGGAATGTAGAGGCGCCGTTCGCGCGCATATTCAGCCACCAATGAGCCGTCCGCCGCGTGTACGCGGGTCATTACCGGAGGCTCGTAATCCTGCAGCTGGGAATAGTCGGGTAGATCTTTGGAGAAGTGCCAAAGCAGGCCCGCAGCCGCGGCCACACCGACCACAAAGAGGATCGTGCCCGCCGCGAACAGAAAGCCTAGGAAGCGTAACACGAGTTTCATGGTCAAATGATCCCGTCTCGCACCCGGTTGCAGGCATCATCCGCTTTTGCGAGGAGGCCCCTAACCGGCAGACATATTACTCCTACCACGCCGCCGTCGCCACCGGGCCAGCCCTGTGGTTGCCCGGTTTTATGTTGAAACTGAGGCCGGTTAGTCATTAGTTGCGCCCCCCGGCACCTGCCACCCGCGGTGTAAAGTAGACATCTACCGCCTGCGCCAGCGCCTGGGCGGTACGGGCGCGCCAGCTTGCCGACGTCAGCTGCTTGAGGTCGTCCTTGGTCGACATGTAACCGAGTTCGACCAGCACCGAGGGGACATCGGGCGCCAGCAGCACCTTGAAGCCTGCCGACTTGAGCGGATGCTTATGCAACCGTGCGGCGCTCTTCAGCTCGTCGACAACTGTTCGGGCAAATTGCACCGAAAAGGTCTTGGTCTCACGCTGGGCGAGGTCGACCAGAATATTCGCAACATCGTCGGGTTCGGCAGTCAGGTCGACACCGGCGATGACATCGGCCTTGTTTTCCGTCTCGGCCAAACGGGCCGCTTCAGCGTCGGATGCGTTTTCCGAAAGCGTGTAGATGGTCGCGCCTTCGGCCTGCCCTTCTCGCTTGGGCAAGGCGTCGGCATGGATCGATATGAAAAGCGCTGCGCTGCGTGAACGTGCGAAACGTACGCGCTCTCCGAGAGGAACGAACTCGTCTTCCGAGCGAGTCATGGAGACACGATATTTGCCACCCGCTTCAAGCTTCTCACGCAAGGCAAGCGCGAAGGCTAGAACGATGTCCTTTTCGAGCTCTCCACCCGCCCCTTTCGTGCCGTTGTCGATGCCTCCGTGTCCGGGATCGATGACGACAAGCGGACGCGCGTCGCCCTCGACCTTGGCAGGCGCTTCGCTCGGCCGAGCGGATGCACTTTGGGCCGGACGATTCGCCAGCGCGATGTTGCGCATGAAGCTGGCGCGATCGGTAGCGACGAGATCGAGCACTAGACGTGCCGGCTGGCTTTCGGTTGCCTCGAGTACGAACGCCTTTTCAAGGCGCACCGGTACTTTTACATCGAGCACGATGCGGGACCCGCCTTGCATGATCAGGCCATAGCGAAAAGCCTTCACCAGGCCGCGCGGCTGCTCGCCCGCTTTGGCGGCAAGCTTGAACGTGGTTTGCGGCAGATCGACCACGACACGGTAAGGATCGGCAAGCGTGAAGGCGGCGATGTCTATTTTCCGGCTGAGATCGATTACGACGCGCGTCTGCTTGTCGTCTCCGCCCACGCGGATATCGCTGGCGACGGAGAGTGATTCTGCTGAAGCTGCCGCCCGTACGCCGTTTTCGGCGGCGATGCCCGGCGCGCCGAGCATCGTACAGGCTAGCGTGCAGGCTATGGCGGTGGCGCGGGCTTTCACGAATCCGGACCCTTTAGGCCCCTTTTTAACTCATTAAGGCCCGCTTCGGTTAACGGAACTTGAGCAGGTGGCCCAATTCCTTACGCGGGTGTGGCCCAAAGGCAAAGCCTCCCTTGCCAGTAATGGCCCGGGGCCGTATGTAGAACACGCTGACGGTTAGAGTTCCGGTTGTGCCGCGTTCGGGCCCCGGCCACTTCGGTCCAGTACCGCCCCCCTCGAGGAGGTTCGGCGGACGGCCAAGTGAAACGAGCCGAAACCCTTGTGAAGGACATCCGGATCAGCGCGCGGTCTAAGGGCCGTTCGCGACCTAGCCGTAAGCGATGAAAAACCTCGGTTCGCGCCTGTGAGGCGCGACCGCAGCGCTACGGGTCGCAAGTTTCATGCTGCCACTGACGCAGCAAAGGTATTTTGAGGTTGATTGCCAGCGCGCCGTCGCAACGACGGTGCGCGGAGGCATTAGGCTCGCCCACGCGGCCCTTCCCTTCCACACCAATCAGGCCAGCATTCCGTTTTACCGCCTTGCGCCGACTTCGGTGCGCGAGCGCGCTCGGGTGGCTGGCCCAGTGAGATTTTCCAATGGCCGACAAGATGCTAATCGACGCGACGCACCCGGAGGAGACCCGGGTCGTCGTGCTACGCGGCAACCGCGTCGAGGAATTCGACTTCGAGAGTGCCAACCGCAAACAACTGCGCGGTAATATCTATCTAGCCAAGGTCACACGTGTTGAGCCGTCGCTGCAGGCGGCCTTTGTTGACTACGGCGGCAACCGCCACGGCTTCCTGGCATTTTCGGAAATTCATCCGGACTACTACCAAATTCCTGTCGCTGATCGGCAGGCCCTGATCGCACAGGAAGAGCGCGACCAGCGTGCGGCCGATGCTGACGCAGAAAACCGCCGGCACGGACGTCATCGGCATCGCGGCGCGGAGCGTCGCCGTGATCGGGATATCGTGCAAAGTGAACCGCTCGCCAGTGAAAATCCACCCAGCGATTTCAGTTTTGCCGAGGCGACATCCGAACAAGTGCAGGACACCGCAACACACCTGCCTGAGGCCGAAGCGACGCCACCTGAGTTTATCTCAGAGGAGCGCATTCAAGAGACCGGCGAATTCCCTCGCGCCGATGAGGTCGCGACTACTCCCGATGCGGGAGCGATGTTCGAAACGACCGCCGAGGGCGAGCAGCCGTCCGCTGCGGCCGAGGGTGCGCTGACAGGCGAAGCGACGCCCGCCGACTTCTCCAACGGCAACGGCGATGAGCACTCTGAAGAAGAAGCGGTTGAATCCGTCGGAGGCGCGGACGCGCTTGAGGAAGTCCAGGAGCGGGTTCCGCGCTTTCGGCGCCAGTACAAGATTCAGGAAGTCATCAAGCGCCGGCAGGTGATGCTCGTGCAGGTCGTCAAGGAAGAGCGCGGGACGAAGGGCGCCGCATTGACGACTTACCTGTCGCTCGCCGGCCGCTATTCGGTCCTGATGCCCAACACCGCACGCGGTGGCGGCATCTCCCGGAAGATCACATCGGCCGAAGACCGTACTCGAACTCAAGGAAATCTCCCAGGAACTGGAAGTGCCGGAAGGCATGGGCGTGATCCTGCGAACGGCAGGCGCCAGTCGCACCAAGACGGAAGTCAAACGCGACTTCGAATATCTCTTGCGCCTTTGGGAGACCGTGCGCGATCTCACGCTCAATTCGACAGCACCCAAACTGGTCTACGAGGAAGGCTCGCTCACAAAGCGCTCAATCCGCGATCTTTATAGCAAGGACATCGAAGAGATCACCGTGTCCGGCGAGGAAGGCTTCAAGGAAGCGCGCGATTTCATGCGCATGCTAATGCCGAGCCACGCCAAGTATGTGAAGAATTACAAAGACAGCCAGCCGATGTTCACGCGGTACGGCATCGAAAGCCAACTCGATGCCATGTTCTCGCCCGTCGTCCAGCTTCGCTCGGGCGGTTATATCGTGATCAACCAGGCTGAAGCCCTCGTGGCAATCGACGTCAACTCCGGACGAGCCACGCGTGAGCACCACATCGAGGACACGGCGCTCAAGACAAACTGCGAAGCGGCGGAAGAAATCGCGCGCCAGTTGCGTCTGCGCGATCTCGCCGGCCTCATCGTCATCGACTTCATCGACATGGACGAGGGCCGCAATAACCGTACCGTGGAACGGCGGTTGAAAGAGGCGCTCAAACATGATCGTGCCCGTATCCAGGTCGGTCGAATTTCGCATTTCGGCCTTCTGGAAATGTCGCGCCAGCGGATTCGCACATCCGTTCTCGAAAGCTCAACTGAAAAATGCCCGATTTGCGGTGGCAGCGGCCATGTTCGCTCCGTCTCCTCGGTCGCTTTGCAATTGTTGCGCGCCATCGAGGAAATGTTGATCAAGGGCGCGACGCACAATCTCATCGTGCGCACGCGGGCTGAGGTCGCGCTCTACGTGCTCAACCACAAGCGCGCTCACCTGCGCGCGCTAGAGGAACGTTTCCGCATCTCAATCACGGTGTCAGCCGATCCGACGGTAACCGGTCAGCAATCTTATGTGATCGACCGCGGCGAACAGGTGCACACGCCGGAAGCCGCACGCAACCTCGCCGCCCAGCAACCTCAGTTGGCGCCGGTCGAGGAGATGGAAGAGGAACCCGCTGAGGTCGACGAACATTTCGAGGAATCCGAAACCCCCGTCGACGCCGAACAACGCGTCGATGGCGGCGAACGCGAGGGGGGAACGCGAGGCAGCGAACGCGAAGGTGGTGAACGCGAAGGCAGCCGTCGGCGCCGACGTCGACGCGGTCGCGGAGGCCGTGGCCGCGGCGGCGAACCGCGTGAACACGTTCAGAACGCACAGAGCTTCACGCAGGACACGGTGCCCGAACACACCGTCACGCATGAAGACCATGACAGCGGATCTCCAGAAGAAGATGGCTTCGGCCAAACACAGCCACCTCAGGAAGGTGCCCCCGGTGAAGGCGACCCGCGCGACGGACGACGTCGTCGACGTCGTGGCCGCCGCGGCGGCCGCCGCAACAGGCAGCGCAATGGCGAAGCGCCGTTCCGTTCGGCCGAAAACGGCACTGAGCCGGAGTTGCACCGCGCGGCCGACGAATTCGACGCCCCGATGGGTAACGATAGCCGGCAGGACTTCTCGCAACCCGCCGAGCAGCAACCTGCACCCGCGCCGGAACCACAAGCCCCTGTCTTCAGCGCGCAGGAACCGCCACGACGACGCTCAACGATACGCGAGCCGGCGCCGTTTGCGGCGGACACTCCGCCCCCTCCTTCGTCCGTTCCGCCGCCAGCCCCGGTGATCTCCAGCACCGGCACCGAAGAGGCAGCTACCCCCAAGCGCGGTTGGTGGGGCAAGCGCTTGCTAGGCGACAAGGGGTAGACGTCGATGAAATCCGCCTGGGTCGACAGCGACGCCAAGGCGGCTCTCGACCATTGGGCAAAGACTGGCATTGGCCCGGACTTGGCGCTGCGTATCTATTCGACCCGCTTGCTTGGCGGCGAGCCAAGGTTGGTCCTGCACGGAGGTGGCAACACTTCGGTGAAGACGCGTCTCAACGACCTTCTTGGCGAGGATGTCGATGTCCTCTCCGTCAAGGGCTCCGGCTGGGACATGGCCAGCATCGAACCTGCCGGAATGCCGGCCGTGCGGCTTGCAGTACTGCGCAAGCTCCGCTCGCGCTCTGCGATGCCTGACGAAGAGATGGTTCGGGTGCAGCGCGCGGCGCTTATCGATCCGCAGTCGCCTAATCCGTCCGTGGAAACTCTGCTGCACGCGTTTATTCCGCACAAATTTGTCGACCACACACATGCGACCGCGATCCTCAGCCTGATCGATCAGACTGAAAGCGAGGCACTGAGCGCGGAGACTTTCGGCAATCGCCTCGGCTTTGTACCGTACGTGATGCCGGGCTTCGCGCTTGCAAAAAAAGCCGCAGAAGTGTTCGAGAAAAATCCGACCGTCGAAGGGCTCATCCTCGACAAGCACGGCATATTCACGTTCGGCGATGACGCGCACCAGGCTTACGAGCGAATGATCGAATTCGTGACGCTCGCTGAAGAACGCCTGCGAAAAAAAGGCAATACGAAATTCCCGGGCACCAAACTTCCTGACCGGATTGCGTCACTATCGGACGTCGCCCCGATCATCCGAGGCGTTTGCACACAGCGGGACGCGTTTGGTGAGGGCGCGCACAAGCGGCTCGTCCTCGATTTCCGCAGCAACGATGTGATCCTGAACTATGTGAACGGCAAGGAAATCAATCGATATGCCCGCGCCGGCCTGATTACGCCTGATCACGTCATCCGAACCAAGCCCTGGCCTCTGGTTCTGACGGCGCCGCAAGCCGGCAAGCTCGCAGACTTCAAGAACGCCGCGCAGCAAGCCGCGCGAGCCTTCATGGGCGATTACGCCACCTATTTTTCGCGTCACAAGGCCCGTGCAAACGGCGCGTCGATGCACGATCCCCTGCCCCGCGTCGTGCTGGTTCCCGGCCTCGGACTATTCGGACTGGGCGCCAGCGCGAAGGAGGCGCGCGTCGCCGCCGATGTCGCGGAGGCCGCGGTTGAAGGCATTACGGGCGCCGAGGCCATCGGGGCGTTCACGTCGATTTCCGAAGCCGACACCTTCGACATGGAGTACTGGCCACTGGAGCTGGCCAAGCTCGGCCAGCGCAAACCGTTGCCGCTTGCCGGTCAGATCGCCGTCATCACCGGAGCCGGCGGTGCAATCGGCGGGGCGACAGCGCGGGCGTTCGCGCAAGCCGGCGCCGAGGTCGCCCTGTTCGATATCGACGTCGCTGCGGCGACGAAACAAGCCAAGGCGATCGGCGGAACTGCGCTCGCAATCGCGTGCGATGTGACCGACACCGCTTCTGTTCGCGATGCCTTTGATCGCGTGATCGATGCATTTGGCGGCGTGGACATCGTTGTGTCCAACGCCGGCGCGGCCTGGCAGGGCAAGATTGGCGAGGTCGAGGAAGCAAAGCTGCGCGAAAGTTTCGAGCTTAATTTCTTCGCCCATCAGAAGGTCGCACAAACCGCCGTGAGTATCATGCTCAAGCAAGGCATTGGCGGCTGCCTGCTCTTCAATGTTTCCAAGCAGGCGGTGAACCCGGGGCCGGATTTCGGGCCATATGGCTTGCCGAAAGCGGCGACATTGCTGCTCATGAGACAGTACGCACTCGATTACGGTGCCGACGGCATCCGCTCCAACGCGGTGAATGCCGATCGCATTCGTTCCGGCCTTCTGACTAAGGACTTCATCGCGGAACGTGCCAAAGCGCGCGGACTCAGCGAGAAGGAATATATGAGTGGTAATTTGCTCCAGCGCGAAGTAACGGCCGAAGATGTGGCGCAGGCTTTCCTGCACCAGGCGCTTGAGCTAAAGACCACCGCCAACATCACGACCGTCGATGGCGGCAACATCGCGGCAGCCTTGCGCTAGCACGCGCACTTGTCAGAAAGCGTACGATTCTTCATCCTGCTCGACACCAAAAAGGAGCCGATACAATGCTGCGAACCCTGGCCTTGGCCGTTGCCCTTCTTCCCGTAGCACTTGCGGCAACGCCGGCTTCGGCCGTTACATCGGAAGAAAAAATGGAAACCTGCAAGGTCGGTGCCGAGAGCCAGCAGCTACAGGGCGCAAAGCGCGATGCCTTCATCAAGAAGTGCATGGCGGGCGGCAACTATGAGCCACCCGCGCGAAAGAATGCCAAGGCTGCGCCGAAACCCCAGTAACCACGTCGATCAGGCGGCCCGCACCGCGGGCCGCTCGAGCGGGGTCACATCGAACCGGCGCAGAGTCCCTCGCCGTAAAACGTCGATGGCAATTGCTCTCCCGATCCGGTCGCCGTTGAGCAACCGGATCAGATCATCCACCCCGGTCACAGGAACCTCATCGGCGCGTACGATCGTGTCGAGGCTCATCAGCCCGGCCTGAGCCGCCGGCCCGTTCGACTCAAGGGCCGTGATCATCGCTCCGGACGAATTTTCGATTTCCGCCACGCGTGCGTGACGTCGCGGCACCGCCGTCGTTTGTGCCGACACTCCGATATAGGAGCGCCGCACGCGGCCGTGCTGGATGAGTTCGCTGAGCACGAATTGCGCTGTGTTGCTTGCAACGGCAAAGCAGATGCCCTGCGCGCCCATGATCACGGCCGTGTTGATGCCGATCACTTCGCCCCGCGACGACACCAGCGGTCCGCCGGAATTGCCCGGATTTAGAGCGGCATCGGTCTGAATCACATCTTCGATGAGACGCCCGGTGCGCGAACGCAGGGAACGCCCGAGCGCCGAAATCACACCGGCGGTCACGGTAGATTCGAAACCCAGCGGGTTGCCGATCGCAACCACGAGCTGACCGCGCTTGAGCTTCTTGGAATCACCCAATGCGGCGCTGGGCAGATCGCGAGCCGACCCCACACGCAGAAGCGCGAGATCGGTGTCCGGGTCGATGCCGAGGGAGCGAGCATCCATGACGCGGCCCTCCGCGTCTTGCACACGTACCTCTTTGGCGCCCTCGACCACGTGCGAATTGGTCAGGACAAGACCGTCCGGCGCGATGATCACGCCGGATCCGACGCCGCCAGGGCGGCCCTTGTCATTACGAATCTCCACGCGCACCACGGCCGGGCCGACGGCATCGGCCACGGTTGTGACGGCGTTGGAATAGGCGTCGAGGATTTCGGTATCGGAGGCGGGTGTCACCGCCTCGCCGATGTCCCCGACATCGGACAACGAAGCAAAATCGAGCATTGGTTTTTCGGGGTTTTGTGGAACGTGACGTGATGTAGGGATGGGTCGGTCAAAATTAAAGATGCCCCTCCCCGTTGCCTCCAATTTGACGGGGCATCTTCACGTATCCTCAACCGGTCAGGGCTAAATTTTCGAACAAACTGAATATCTTATTTTACCTGCGGACAGCGTCGCATGAGCTCGGGATCGGTCACAAACAAGCCACGCCGCGGCAAAGGCAGCTTTTCGACGGTGGAAGCCGTCCGTGCCCTAATCGCTTCGGCTGCTCTGGCCGGCATCCTGTTGCTCGCAGTCTTCGTGACGACCGGCTCTTATTTCTCGGCCGACCGGCAGGCCAAAAATGCCGCGTCGAGGATAGCCCCTTTGTCACCCGCGAGTGGCGGTGAAGCAGCGCACCGCGTGGCGTCCATCGTGGTCGAAACCGACAAGAAAGGTCGCTGCGAAGAGCGCCGCTTCGACAATCGGTCGGGCAAGATCGTGTCTGCTACCGTCGTCGATTGTGAAGCGCGGCTCGCCGATGAGCGCGACGCGACCCCCTCTGAGAACATGAGCGCCGAGCGGATGCGCGCAATTCTCGGAGCATTCAGGCGATAAGCAAAAAGAACTCAGTCGCTCTGAAGGACAATGTTTTTCACCATCGGGTAGATCTGCTGCTGCCAGCTTTTGCCGGAAAATACGCCGTAGTGGCCAACGCCGGCCTGCATGTGGTGGCGCTTGCGATAGGGCCGCAATGACGTACACAGGTCGTGCGCGGCAAGGGTTTGCCCCACCGCACAAATGTCGTCCTTTTCACCTTCGACGGTAAACAATGTGGTGCGCCTGATGGCGCGTGGGTCCACTTTTTGGTTCTGATAGGTTAGCGCGCCCATCGGCAAAGTGTGTTCCTGAAAAACGAGCCGGACGGTCTCCAGATAGAACTCCGCGGTCAGATCGAGCACGGCGAAATATTCGTCATAAAACGCTTTGGTTTGAGCGGCCTTCACGGTCTCGCCATTCGCCAGGTTTTCGTACAACTCGCGATGCGCCTTTAAATGACGATCGATATTCATGCTCATGAACGCAGCAAGCTGAACGAAGCCCGGATACACCAGGCGACCGCCGCCGCTGTATCGATGGGGCACGCGCGCGATCAAATGTCGTTCGAACCAATCGATGGATTTCGATTTGGCGAGCTCATTCACCTTGGTTGGATTGACGCGGGTGTCGATCGGGCCCGCCATCAAGGTCATCGATCGGGGCTGCGCCGGGTTATCGGCTTGCGCCATGACGCTCACCGACACCAGCGCTGCGACGCAGGGCTGACATACGGCAACAAGGTGCGCGCCGGGTCCGATCGTTTCGAGAAAGCGAATTAGATGGGAGATGTACTCGTCAAACCCGAACTGGCCATGCTCAAGCGCCACATCACGCGCGTTGTGCCAATCGGTGATGAAGACGTCATGCTCGGGCAGCATCGTTCGCACGGTCGTGCGCAACAGCGTTGCGAAATGACCAGAGAGAGGAGCGACCAGCAGGACACGAGGTTGCGCGGCTACGGACTCTTTTTTGAAATGCAGCAGTGTGCCGAACGGCGTTGTGTCGACCGCCTCCTCGGTTACCGCCACCTCCTGGCCATTGACCGTGACGACGTCAATTCCGTAGGCCGGACGCTCGTGCGTGAGGCCAGCCCGCGCAATAAGCTCATATGCAGCGGTCAGATTGCTCAGAACGGTCGGCCGCGCCGCGCCGTTAAGCCGTTCCCCCACCGCCATGGCCGCCATGCCGGCAAACTTGCGCACGGGCCCCATAATATCGGCGTGCGCCTGATAGGCCTGATAAAGCATCCAATTCCTGGCGACCCCGGCGGACCGCCGGCAGAAGGTAGAGCATTTTATGCTGCACTGCGAGACGAATTTCGCAGAAAACCCACAAGCCGCTGGAAACTGGGGACAATCGCTTCCGGCGGCGATTTTGCATGACGGGAAACTATTGAAAGACCTTCACTTTCGTCTAAGCTGCAGATGCCGGGCCTGATCGAACAAGGAGCATTTGTGCTCTATGGCCAAGGCTGCCCTCACGATAGCAAGTAAGAACTATGGCTCCTGGTCCCTGCGCGGCTGGCTGCTGTGCAAGCTCGCAGGATTAGACTTTGAGGAAGAAGTCGTAGCCAGCGATGATCCGTCGACGCGCGCCGAATTGTTACTGTTATCTCCGTCATTTCTGGTCCCCTGCCTTACGCACAACGGGATCAAGATCTGGGACACTCTGGCGATCGCCGAATATCTGAACGAGATCCTGCCGAAAGCGGGCTTGCTCCCGAAAACGCTCGCTGCCCGTGCATGCTGCCGCGCCATCAGCGGCGAGATGCATTCCGGCTTTTCCAATTTGCGATCCGCGCTGCCGATGAATCTCAAAGCGCATCATCCTGGCTTCAAGGTCTGGGCGGGTGCGCAAGCCGACATCAATCGCATCGTGAGTATCTGGCGCGAATGTCTCGCGACTGACAAAGGCCCTTTCCTGTTCGGCGACAAGGCCTGCATGGCGGACGCCATGTTCGCACCGGTTGTGACGCGCTTTCTCAGCTACGACGTGAAACTTGATAGCGACTGCGCCGCCTATTGCGCGACCGTAATGGCAATGCCGCCTATGCGCGAATGGGTCGAGGGCGCAAAAGCCGAACCTGACGAGGTCGTCGAACTCGACGTGGAATTTTGACGAGCGTGGACTCTAGCGCTTGAGCCAATTGCCGATCCGCGCCACCGCTTCATGCATCTCGCCGGCAGAGCCGGCGTAACAAAAGCGCAGAAAATGCCGGCCATTGACCGGATCAAAATCAATGCCGGGAGTTGCGGCAACGCCGGCCTCGTTGAGCATGCGTTTAGCGAAGTCGAGACTGTCGTCTGAAAATCGCGAGATGTCCGCATAGAGATAAAAGGCGCCGTCCACCGGTAGAAATTTGTCGAGTCCCGCCTTCGGCAATCCTTCACAGAGAATACGACGGTTTTCTTCATAACCGTGCTTGACCCGCTCCATTTCTTCCCGTCCGTCGAACGCGGCCTCGCCCGCAAACTGTGCAAGCGTCGGGACCGAAATGGCGAGGTTGCCCTGCAGGCGTTCGATTGTGCGCACCAGATTTTCCGGCACCACCATCCAACCAATTCGCCAACCGGTCATGCAGAAATATTTCGAGAACGAATTAATCACGACCGCGTGTTGGGAAATACTCACGGCCGTCTCCGCCGCAAATGCGTAGTCGAGCCCGTGATAGATTTCGTCGGAGATGACCCGGATGCCTTCAGCTTCCGCGACAGAAATGAGCCGCGAGAGCGCATCGGCATCCATCATCGTGCCGGTCGGATTGGCGGGGCTAGCGATGACAACGCCCTTGAGTGGCGTTTGCTGGTGCGCGGCGATCAGGGTTTTGGGTGACAGCGCCCAACGCGTCTGCACGGAGGTGTCGATCAGCACCGGCTCGCAACCCAGCGCAGAGAGGATATGGCGGTACGGCGGATAACCCGGATTGGCGAGGGCGACTCGGTCCCCGGGCTCAAACAATGACAGGAAGGCCAAAACGAACCCGCCGGATGATCCGGTCGTTGTCACCACGCGCGCAGGATCAAGCGCAAGGCCGTATGCGTCCTGATAATGACGCGCGATGCGTGCGCGCAATGATGGGATGCCAAGCGTCTCCGTATATCCGATGCGCCCGTGCGCGAGTGCGGCCTGGGCAGCCTTGATGGCTGTGGCCGGTGCCGGTGCCGCGGGCTGACCAACCTCCATGTGAATGATGTGGGCCCCCTGGGCCTCGCGCTGTGCGGCCGCTGCCATTACGTCCATGACGATGAAAGGCGGCACATCGCTGCGTTTGGACGGCTTCAGGAGCTGTTTTGCCTTCTCAAGCATCGTTTTAGGTCCGCCGCGCCCCTCGTCCTGCCCCGCTGTTGCCGTATTCCGCAGATTGCTTGCGAACGGCCCTCTTCATGACCCAGTCGTGATCGGCGGCCTCGTTGACCGCTTCCAAGCGCGTCACTAGGTTCACGCCCAATCTGGCAGAAAATCGGGATGTCCTTGCAAGGCACACCTATCAGGACGCGGCGCATGGCGCCAGCAGCCCGGGCAATCGCATTGCTCGCAGCAATCGCGGTAGCGGCCGCGGGCGGCGGACCCGCGCCTACGCCTGCGCGCGCCCAGGACAGCGTCACGCGCGGCATGCCAGTGATTCGCGATGCCGAGATTGAACAGCTCTTGCGCGACTACGCGCAGCCGATCTTGCGTGTGGCCGGATTGGCCAAACAGAACGTGCGGGTCGTGGTTCTTAGCGACCGTTCGTTCAATGCCTTCGTCATGGACGGTCGACACATCTTCGTCAACGCGGGCGCACTGTTCGATGCCAAGACGCCGAACGAAATCATCGGCATCTTCGCACACGAGACCGGACATCTTGCCGGAGGGCACCTCCAGCGCCTGAGAGAACAGCTGGCTACCGCGCAAACCGCGGGGATTATCGCTTTGCTCGCCGGAGTGGGTGCCGCGGTTGCGGCGTCCCGTTCGGGAGCTGCCGGTGACGTCGGAGCAGCAGCGATCATGGCGCCGCAAACAGCCATCTTGCGCTCGGTGCTTGCCTACGTGCGAACGCAGGAAGATCAGGCCGACCATGCCGGCGTCAAATTCCTCAATGCCACCGGTCAGTCGCCGAAAGGAATGGTCGATCTGTTCAAGCGCCTCAGCAACGAAGTGTTGTTCAATTCGCGCTATATCGACCCTTACATGCAGACCCACCCGATGCCGGCCGATCGCGTCGCCGCGCTTGAGACGCTCGCAAAGGCAAGTCCGTATTGGGACAAGAAGGATTCGCCCGAATTGCAATTGCGTCACGACATGATGCGCGCAAAGCTTTCGGGTTTCCTGGAGCGTGCCGACAGTGTTGCGCGCCGCTATCCGGCCGGCGACCACAGCCTTCCTGCGCGATACGCGCGCGCCATCGCCACCTATCGCAACTCGGATCTGCGCCAGGCGATTGTACAGATCGACTCCTTGATCCAGGCGCAGCCGAACAATCCGTATTTCTATGAACTCAAAGGTCAGGCACTGCTCGAGGGCGCCCGGCCGGCTGAGGCTGTCGCGCCCTTGCGCCAGGCTGCGCAGCTCTCCCAGGAAAATCCGTTGATCGAAATCATGCTCGCGCAAGCGCTCAACGCGACCAACAATCCGAAGTTCGCCGAAGAAGCGGTCGGCCTGCTTCGCTCCGCAATCGCGCGCGAACCGGAAGCGCCTGAAGCTTACTCGCAGCTTGCGATGGCCTATGGCCGCAAAGGCGATCTCGCCAACGCCGATCTCGCTTCGGCGCAGGCCGCATTCGCGCGCGGCGATGTCAAGACTGCCCGCCAGTTGGCCACGCGCGCCAAGACTCGCCTACCCATCGGTTCGCCGGCCTGGGTGCGGGCCGACGACATCGTAAACGTCAAACCGAACGCAAACGCCAGAATGCAATAATGAGGAAAGGTTCAATGACATTCAGATCGCACCTTATCGCCGCCGCCTGCTCGGCGCTTCTTGCGATAGCCATGCCACAGGTTTCGAAGGCCGATGAACTAACCGCCGGCCAGAAGAGCGAAGTCGAGCGCATCTTGCGCGATTATTTGATCGCCCACCCTGAGATCATTCAGGATGCGATGTCCGAACTCGACAAGCGTCAGAGCGCGGCGGATGCGGAGAAGCACAAGGCGACCATCAAGCAAAGCTCGCAAACCATATTCAACTCGCCGCGTCAGGTCGTCCTTGGAAATCCGGACGGCAATGTCACCTTTGTTGAGTTCTTTGACTACAACTGCGGTTACTGCAAGCGCGCCATGGACGATATGCTCACGTTGCTGAAGGACGATCCCAAGCTCAAGGTCGTGCTGAAGGAATTCCCAGTCCTCGGACCGGGCTCGGTCGAAGCCGCGCAAGTCGCGGTTGCGGTGCGCATGCAGGACAAGACCGGCAAGAAATATCTCGAATTCCATCAGAAACTGCTCGGCGGCCGGGGCCAGGCCGACAAAGCGCGCGCACTTGCGGTGGCCAAGGACATCGGCCTCGATATGGCACGCCTCGAAAAGGACCTCGCAAGCGCCGAAGTGAAGGCCAGCCTTCAGGAAAGCTTCAAGCTCGCCGAGTCCCTCGGTCTCAACGGCACGCCAAGCTACGTGATCGGCGACAATGTCGTTGTCGGTGCCGTCGGTCTCGACGCGCTGAAGGAAAAGATCAATACCTCGCGTTGCGGCAAGCCGACCTGCTGACGGACATTATCGGTCCGTAGTCTCTTAAGTCATCGGCCGCCGCGGCACACCTGCGGCGGCCTTTTTACGTCGGACAATACGGAACAAAGTTCCGTCGGGGCGGTTGTTGCGCGCATGTACTCACTAGGCATGGAAGAAGAGTACTTCCTGTTTGACGCGAAGACGCGCCATTCGGTGCGCCGCGCCAACAAGAGATTTCTGTTGCGCGCCCAAAAGCAGCTGGGCGACCACGTAATGACAGAAATGTTGCAATCACAGATCGAGGTCGCCACGCCCCCCTGCAACACCACGCAGGAGGCGCGCGCACATCTTTTGCACTACCGCCGCGCGCTCGCAAAGCTTGCAGCCGAGTACGGGCTTGGCCTTGCTGCCATGGGCACCTTCCCTCTCGCTTTTTGGCCAGAGCAGGTGATGACGCGCAAGGCGCGGTACGGCGCGATCATGGACGATCTGCAGATGATCGGTTACCGCAACATGCTGTGCGGGATGCATGTCCATGTGGCGGTGCCGGATGTCGATACGCGCATCAACCTCATTATGCGGCTGACGGCTTACTTGCCACTCATGCTCGCGCTCACGACGTCGTCGCCATTCTGGCAGGGCCACCTCACCGGCCTCGTCGGCTATCGGCTGGCCGCCTACGACGAACTTCCTCGCACGGGACTGCCTGAGTTGTTCCGGACCAACGATGACTATCGCGAGTTTGTCGCTGCACTCAAATGGGCCAAAATCATTCCGGACGAGAGCTACATCTGGTGGGCGATCCGTCCTTCACTCAACAATCCGACCATTGAATTGCGCGTCGCCGATAGCTGCACGCGCCTCGAAGATGCCATCGCAGTCGCCGCGCTGTTTCGCTGCCTCGTTCGCGCGCTTGATCGCGACCGGGCACTCAATGCGGGCTTCGACCGCGTCGGTCGAGCGATCACACAAGAGAACAAGTGGCACGCCCAGCGTTACGGCATCGGCGCGACCTTCGTCGAACCGTTCTCGCGCTCACCGCTCACACTCGTGCAATGGCTCGACCAGGTGATCGATTTCATCGCCGAAGACGCCGACGCCCTCGGCTGCACGAACGAGATCAGACACCTCCACATCATCGCAGCCCAAGGAACCAGCGCGGACCGCCAGATCGCGACCTTCAGAAAAGCCACGGCCGCCGGCCGCAGAAGGTTAACGGCGCTCAAGGAGGTTATCGATTGGGCTGCAGCCGAAACGCAGGCGCCGGGAAGCTGCAAAGCTTCAATCTGAGCACCATCCGGGCTTCCCCTTATCCTCCGGGCCACCTATAAAGCGCGCTGGTTTCACGCGCATCGAGCGAGCGCGACGGGGATTCATGGCAAAAACCACAATCTACGTTCTCAATGGACCTAACCTGAACCTGCTCGGTACCCGCGAGCCGGAAAAATACGGACACGCGACGCTTGCCGATGTGGAAAAGCTGTGCGGCGAAACCGCGAAACGGTTTGGTCTTGATATTGTCTTCCGTCAGTCGAACCGGGAAGGCGAACTGGTCGACTGGATCCAGGAAGCTCACGCAAAAGACGCCGGCGCCATTGTCATCAATCCGGCCGGTTACACCACGACTTCGATCGCCATCCTGGACGCGCTTCTGGCGGTGAAAGTGCCCGCGATCGAGGTGCACATCACCAACATCCATACGCGCGAAAGCTTCCGTCACAATTCGTATATTTCGAAAGCGGCCAAGGCTGTGATCGCCGGATTCGGCGTCGACGGTTATGCCCTTGCGATCACCGGGCTCGCCGGACTGCTTGGCGCCAGGCAAAAGGGTTGAGCGCCAGCGGACGCATGATGTCAAAGTCGCCCAAGTCCATTGTCGATCGGGATCTGATCCACGAGCTCACCGCGCTTCTGGATGAGACCGGGCTCACCGAAATCGAAATCGAGCAGGACGGCAAACGCATCCGCGTGGCGCGCGGGACGACAGTCGCGGCTCCCTCCGCGGTGCGCGTGGAAGTCGCGCCGGGTGCCGAGGCCACCGTCATACCGATCGATCCTTCCAAACATCCTGGCGTGGTGATCTCGCCGATGGTCGGGACCGCCTATGCCGCGCCCGAACCCGGCGCGAAGCCTTTCATCGATATCGGCAGCAAGGTCAAAGCCGGTGACACGCTGCTGATCGTGGAAGCGATGAAAACGATGAACCAGATCCCCGCCCCGCGCGCCGGCACCGTTATTCAAGTTCTGTTCGAGGACGGTCAGCCGGTGGAATTCGGCGAGCCGCTGGTGATTATCGAGTGAGAAAGCACGTTTTCTCATTCGTCAGGCCCACTCGGTGAGCGGAAAGAATGTTCGACAAGATTCTGATCGCCAACCGCGGTGAGATCGCACTCCGGGTGCTGCGCGCCTGCAAGGAACTTGGCATACCGACGGTCGCCGTGCATTCCACCGCCGATGCAGATGCCATGCATGTGCGGTTTGCCGATGAGAGCGTATGCATCGGACCGCCCGCGGCCAAAGACAGCTATCTCAACGTTCCGTCGATCCTGTCGGCCTGCGAAATCACCGGCGCCGACGCCGTGCATCCGGGCTACGGCTTTCTTTCGGAGAATGCCCGTTTCGCCGAAATACTGGCCGAACACGGTGTGCAGTTCATCGGTCCGAAGCCCGAACACATTCGCCTGATGGGCGACAAGATCGAGGCCAAGCGCACGGCAAAAAAACTCGGCATTCCTATTGTACCCGGTTCTGAGGGCGGCATCGGCTCCGACCAGGAAGCGGCGAAAATTGCCGACGCCATCGGCTATCCGGTTCTGATCAAAGCAGCGGCCGGCGGTGGCGGCCGCGGGATGAAAGTCGCGCGCAATGCAGGTGAGCTTTCCCTCGCTCTGTCGACGGCACGCACCGAAGCCAAGGCCGCCTTCGGCGATGATGTAGTCTACATCGAGAAATATCTCGAGCGACCGCGCCACATCGAAATTCAGGTCCTTGGTGACGGCAAGGGCGATGCGATTCATCTGGGCGAGCGCGATTGCTCACTGCAGCGGCGCCATCAAAAGGTCTGGGAAGAAGGCCATTCTCCCGCGCTCAACGCGAATTCGCGCGATGCGATCGGCGAAACGGTTGCAAAAGCCATGCGCGAGATCGGCTATCTGGGCGTCGGCACCGTCGAATTTCTCTACGAAGACGGCAAGTTCTATTTCA
Organism: uncultured Alphaproteobacteria bacterium; assembly: GCA_963831515.1. Taxonomy (GTDB): domain Bacteria; phylum Pseudomonadota; class Alphaproteobacteria; order Rhizobiales; family Xanthobacteraceae; genus Pseudolabrys. The sequence goes on from CAWHQL010000006.1 coordinate 387,740, forward strand.
TCGAGATGAACACACGCATTCAGGTCGAACATCCGGTGACCGAGATGATCACCGACATCGATCTGATTTTCGAGCAGATCCGGGTTGCCGCCGGCACTCCACTCGCCATCAAACAAAGCGACGTGAAGTTCCACGGCCACGCGATCGAGTGCCGTATCAACGCCGAGAATCCCATTTCCTTCCGACCCTCGCCCGGCAAGATCCTTCACTACCACCCGCCGGGCGGCCTCGGCGTGCGCATCGATTCTGCCGTGTATCAGGGCTACACCATCCCGCCCTACTACGATTTACTCGTCGGCAAGCTGATCGTGCACGGGAAGACGCGCACCGAATGCCTGATGCGGCTGAAACGCGCGCTCGACGAAGTGGTCGTGGACGGTATCGAAACGACGCTGCCGCTTTTTCGCGCACTTGTGCGTGAAACTGACATCATTGATGGCAATTATCACATTCACTGGCTGGAACAGTTCCTGGCGCGCGGTGGCATGGACAGCTAGCGCGAGCTTGCTCTTGAAACGAGCGCTGACGACGCCATAGGATCGCGTCTTCCGTTGCCGAGATAGTGGCCATGGCAAACCGCGAAAACGCTTTCATCGAGATCACGCCGGATGTGCTGCTCAAGGCGTATGCCTGCGGCATCTTCCCGATGGCTGAAAGCGCCGACGATCCTGCGCTCTATTGGATCGAACCGGACATGCGCGGGATCATTCCACTCGAAGGATTCCATGTTCCCGCGCGGCTTGCGCGCACGGTGCGATCCACGAGCTGGACGATCCATGTCGATCGCGATTTCGACGCCGTGATCGAAGGCTGCGCCGAACCGAAACAGGACCGCGCCCGCACCTGGATCAATGCACGCATACGGCGCATCTATCGCGCCCTGTTCGAGCGTGGCCATTGCCACACGGTCGAGGTCTATGACGGCAACGAGCTCATCGGAGGCCTCTACGGCGTTTCGCTTGGCCGTGCATTTTTCGGCGAGAGCATGTTTCACCGCGCGCGCGATGCCTCGAAGATCGCGCTCATCCACCTCGTCGCGCGCTTGAGAGCGGGAGGCTATCGCCTGCTCGACACGCAATACGTGACCGATCACTTGCGAACGTTCGGCGCTGTCGAGGTCCCAAAGCGGCGCTATCACCGGCTGCTCGAGGAAGCGCTCACCGGGGAAGCCGATTTCGCCACTATGCCCATCGATAGGGCGCTGAGCGGCGAGACGGTGCTGAACGCCATTCGTGTCGAACGCTAGGTTCGACAAAACCGGCCATCATCGCAGAAACGGAAAGAGGCTCGGCGGCTGTTGCTGCTGCGGAGGCGGCGTGCGTTGCGCCGTGGGCGGTGGCGGCGATTGCGGCGGCGGCGTGCGCTGTGCTGTAGGCGGCTGTTGGGCCGTTTGCGGCGGACGCCGTTGTTGTGACTGCTGCGGCTGTTGTTGTTGCTGCTGCTGGCGCGCGGCGGGTTTTGCCTCGGGCGCATCGGCGACGGTCGGGGCCTGCCCGCCTTTGCAGTCGGTAATCCACACGTCGTAGATCGGATGTTCGACCGCATGCAGGCCTGGGCTAGCGGCGAACATCCAGCCGGTGAAAATGCGCTTGATCTCGCCCTGCAGCGTCACTTCATCGACTTCAACGAAAGCATCCGTATTCGGCGTTTCGGTCGGTGGGCGCGAGTAACACACGCGCGGCGTCACCTGCAGCGCGCCGAATTGCACCGTCTCGTTGATCGCGACGTCGAACGAAATGATGCGCCCCGTGATCTTGTCGAGACCGGCGAAAACTGACGTCGGATTGATGATGCGTTGCGCCGGCGGCTCAACGACCACCGCGTCGCTCGGCTGCGGCGCCGTGTTCGTCGGTTGCGGCGCGTTACGCGGCGAGTCAGGACCGGGCGGCAGCGCGGACGGCGTCTGCCCCGGCGCGACGGCGGCGCCGCGCGGCCGCTCGCCTGGCGGCGGCGCAGGCGCCACCACTCCGCCGGTTGGCGGCGGCAATTCCTGCGTTTGCACGCCACCGACCCCGGGTCGGTTCGACGGCGGCAAGTTCATCGGCGAAGGGAGCGGCTGCGACGGCGCCGCGTCGCGCCCGCTCGGGTAATATGGAGGCGGCTGTTGCCGCGATGGACCGCGCACATCGGCGGGCGGGCGTGGCGGCGGCGGCGGATTACCGAAGATCGATCCCAAGAAGTCGGCGATCGGGTTCTCGCCGGATTGGGCCAGCGCAGGTTCTATAGCGGGCGTCGCCGCAAGAGCGGCCACCGCCAAAATCGTGATTGAGCAGATGCGAGGCGCCATCAAATCCCGGCTTTTTCGCCTGCCCGGCGTGAATTCACTCCGCGCCGGTAGCGATGTCCGGTTAACACGGGGAATACGGCGTTGGAAGGGCGATCACCCGATCCCATCCGCCACAAGTGCATCCTTACCGGCAAAGCGCGTGTTCCCGCGCAATTATTGGTTGCCCGGATTCCAGGCCTTGTAGTCGCCCGTCGCCTTCGGCCGGCGGCCCGCGGCAAGTGTCGATCCCGGTGGCCGCAGCGCGGCAGGCGTACCGGTCATGTTCGGCCGGTGCGGCTTCTGCCAGGGACGTGGCTTGTAGTTTTCCTGTGTGGGCGGCGTGTCGACCGTATGGTGCAGCCAGCCGTGCCAGGACGGAGGCACGGTCGAGGCTTCCGTGTAGCCGTTGTAGATGACCCAGCGACGCTCGAAACCGAGCGTCTTGTCGATCGCACCGCCCCGGGTGCGATAATAACGATTGCCAAATTCGTCATCGCCAACCGCCTCGCCGTACATCCAGGTCCAGAACTGGGTCCCGAATGTCTGCGAATTCCACCAGGTGAACAGCTTGAGCAGAAAATTCTTCATTTGCCGCCGCGCGTGAAAACGATTGGAACGCTGGGCCTTTTGCCACCTCACCGCCGCATTGTCCAGCGAGGGGAAGATCGCAATCCGATGCGGTTTTCGCCGCCAGTTTTTGAATGGTATTAAAGCGCCATGGATGAACTGAGAGCCGCGCTGACCAAGATCAAAAATCTGCTCGACTGGCTGCCTGACTCGCTGGTCGCGTTGATGATCCTCGGGATCGCCATGCTTGTCGCGCTCGCGCTGCATCGCTGGGTGCGCAAGCTGGCGCGTCGGGCGCTCTCCGGGCGCTACCCTTACCTCTATTCGACCTTCAATCAGACAAGCGGACTGAGCCGGCTTGCACTTCTGATCATGGCGATGATCGTGGCCATTCCCGTCGCACCGTTAAAGCCTGAATTCGCCGAGATGCTTGCACGGCTGATGGCCGTCGCGGTGATCGGGTTGATCGGCTGGGCCGCCATCATCGCGATGCACATCGCGGCCACGCTCTATCTGCGGCGATTTAGTCTCGACAGCGACGACAATCTGCTTGCGCGCAAGCACAACACGCAGGTGCAAGTGCTGTCGCGCTCGCTCGATGTCGTGCTTGTGCTGCTCACACTCGGCGCTGCGCTGATGACATTCCCCGCGGTGCGCCAATACGGGCTGAGCCTGTTCGCGTCCGCCGGTATCGCCGGCATCATTGCCGGGCTCGCTGCACGGCCCGTACTGAGCAACCTCATGGCGGGCGTGCAGCTTGCGATGACCCAACCGATCCGCCTCTACGACGGTGTGACGGTCGAAAACGAATACGGCACGGTCGAGGAAATCACATCCACTTATGTGGTCGTAAAGCTGTGGGACCTGCGGCGGATGATCGTGCCGTTGACCTACTTCATCGAAAAGCCATTCCAGAACTGGACGCGCGACACGTCGGCCCTGATCGGCAATGTCATGCTCTATGTAGACTACGCCGCCCCGGTCGAGGTCATACGCGCGAAATTCAACGAGATCCTCAAGCAATCCGATAAGTGGGATGGACGAACCGCTGCACTGCAGGTCACAGACTTCAAGGAAGGTACGATGGAGTTGCGCTGCCTGATGAGCGCGCGCTCGGCGTCGCAGACTTTCGACTTGCGCTGCGAGGTGCGTGAAAAGCTGATCGCATTTTTGCAGAAGGAACACCCGGAAGCGCTGCCGCATTCGCGCCAGATCAGCCGCATGGATGGAGCCCGCAACGTTGACGAGACTTCCTCCATCTCAGAAGAGGCGCGCAAACGCATTCGTCCGGCCTAGGCATCCTCCGCGTGGGCAGTTGCGTTTGGACGCAACCAATGGCTATCCTGCCCAGGAATTCACCAGCCTCGACCGCGAGTCGCACAGGATTTGGCTCGCCGAACGCTGGAATTCGAATGACAGTGCCGGGATAAAAGGCGGGCTCCTTGCGGGTCCGCCTTTTTTCTCGCCTTTTTCTTGGCTTTTCCCGGCGAGTTTGACCGCGACTGTTTGGGCACCCCTCCCCGCCATTATCTCGAATTCACAGGCGTGGGTTACCCGTACAATCGTTCATTAGCGTGACACTTGCGCCTTAAGGCCCTGACAGGCTTTCGAGAATCAGCGACTCCGCGCACACAAAGGCGTGATTTTTCCACGCTCTTTCCCCGCCCGTGCCCAAACACCATCGCCGGCAGGGGCAGCACGGAAGTCCCATTTTTGCGTCACTTTTCTGTCACGGCCGGAGGCATAAAAACCTACTTTCGGCTTCCAAGAAAAATGCTTTTCGCCGATCCGGTCTGGGCCAATACTGACTGCGTTCTTGCCGGTCCGTTGTCCCCAATCTTCACTGTTGGACACAAGATTTAGTGTTTGATTCAGATTTGACGACTATGTGTAGTTGACGAGTACGGCGAGTCCTCTTAGCTTTGGTGTGTTCGGTGGCGTTGAGTTTCAGGTTCCCTCCGGACCCTCAGAACGGCTTTTCAGTCGATGAGCTCAACCCGCGCCAGGACAATGGCGTTTGGGATAGGGACTTTCTGTGCCCCGGGGCGACAGCCCCGGAACGAACGGTGCCGGATCAGAGCACTGGGCATAACTGGGCTTAGATGAGGTTGTGGTGGGTCGAACGAGTACGAGCAACGACGACGGATCGGGACAGGTCCGTCAGAAGCAAAAGGGCGGTTTTCAACCGTCCTGCAATTTGGGGCTAGAGACACATGCGAATTGAGCGCCGCTATACCAAGGACGGACAGTCGGCTTACGCGGGCGTCGAGTTCCGGCTTACCACCAGCGAGATCCGCAACCCGGACGGCTCGGTGGTCTTCAAGCTCGACAATGTCGAGATTCCGGAATTCTGGTCGCAGGTCGCGTCCGACGTTTTGGCGCAAAAATATTTCCGCAAGGCCGGCGTCCCCGCCCGCCTGAAGAAGGTCGAAGAAAATTCCGTCCCCTCGTTCCTGTGGCGCTCGGTCGCCGACACGGAAGCGCTCGCGACGCTGCCCGAGAAAGATCGCTACATCGGCGAGCAATCCGCGAAACAGGTCTTCGATCGTCTCGCCGGCACCTGGACCTACTGGGGCTGGAAAGGCGGTCACTTCGAGTCCGAACAGGATGCGCAGGCCTTCTTCGATGAGCTGCGCTACATGCTGGCGACGCAGATGTGCGCGCCGAATTCGCCGCAATGGTTCAACACCGGCCTGCACTGGGCCTACGGCATCGACGGCCCGAGCCAGGGCCACTATTACGTCGACCCCTTCACCGAAAAGCTGACCAGATCGAAATCGTCTTACGAGCATCCGCAGCCGCACGCCTGCTTCATCCAGTCGATCAGCGACGATCTCGTCAACGAAGGCGGGATCATGGACCTGTGGGTGCGCGAGGCGCGGCTGTTCAAGTACGGCTCCGGCACCGGCACCAATTTCTCCGCGCTGCGTGGCGAAGGTGAAAAGCTCTCCGGCGGCGGTCGCTCGTCGGGACTGATGTCGTTCCTCAAGATCGGCGACCGCGCGGCGGGCGCGATCAAGTCGGGCGGCACCACGCGCCGCGCCGCCAAGATGGTGATCGTCGACGTCGATCATCCCGATATCGAGACCTATATCGACTGGAAGGTGATGGAAGAGCAGAAGGTGGCGGCACTCGTCACCGGCTCGAAGACCAATCAGAAACACCTCAAGGCAATTCTGAAGGCCTGCGTGAACTGCGAGGGCTCGGGTGACGACTGTTTCTCGCCCGAAAAAAATCCAGCGCTCAAGCGCGAGATCAAGCTGGCTCGCAGAGCGATGGTCCCCGACAACTACATCAAGCGCGTGATCCAGTTCGCCAAGCAGGGCTACAAGGAGATCAACTTCCCGATCTACGACACCGATTGGGACAGCGAGGCCTATCTCACGGTCGCCGGTCAGAATTCGAACAATTCGGTACGCGTCACCGACGGCTTCCTCAAGGCGGTCGAAGCCGACGCCAAGTGGGACCTCACCTTTCGCAAGAACGGCAAGCTCGCAAAGACGCTCGATGCCCGCGCGTTGTGGGAGAAGATCGGCTACGCCGCCTGGGCCTCGGCCGATCCCGGCCTGCAATATCACACCACGGTCAATGACTGGCACACCTGTCCCGCCTCGGGCGAAATTCGCGCCAGCAATCCGTGCTCGGAATACATGTTCCTCGACGACACCGCCTGCAATCTGGCGTCGTTGAACCTGCTCACCTTCCGCGACGAGAAGTCCGGCCAATTCCAGGTCGAGAGCTACGAGCACGCCGTGCGGCTCTGGACCGTGGTGCTGGAAGTCTCGGTGCTGATGGCGCAGTTCCCTTCGAAGCAGATCGCCGAACGCTCCTACGAATTCCGTACGCTCGGCCTCGGCTATGCGAACATCGGCGGCCTGCTGATGACCGCGGGTATTCCGTATGACTTGGATGCCGGCCGCGCGATCGGCGGCGCGCTGACAGCGATCATGACCGGCATCAGTTATGCGACATCGGCCGAAATGGCCGAGAAGCTTGGCCCGTTCCCGGGATACAAGAAGAACCGCGAGCACATGCTGCGCGTGATGCGTAATCATCGCCGCGCGGCCTATGGCGAACGCATCGGCTACGAGAAGGTCGCTACACCGCCCGTGCCGCTCGACCATGCTTCCTGCCCTGATCAGGCGCTGATCGCGCACGCGAAAGCGGCGTGGGACCGTGCGTTATCGCTCGGCGAGAAGCACGGCTACCGGAATGCGCAATCGACCGTGATCGCTCCCACAGGGACCATCGGCCTGGTGATGGATTGCGACACCACCGGCATCGAGCCTGACTTCGCGCTGGTGAAGTTCAAGAAGCTCGCCGGCGGCGGCTACTTCAAGATCATCAACCGCGCGGTGCCCGAGGCCTTGCGCACGTTGGGCTACAGCGAAGCCGATATCGCCGAGATCGAAGCCTACGCGGTCGGTCACGGCACGCTGGCGCAGGCGCCGGCCATCAACCACACGACGCTGAAGGCCAAAGGTTTCACCGACGAGGCGATCGCCAAGGTCGAAAAGGCACTGCCGACAGCCTTCGATATCAAGTTCGCCTTCAACAAGTGGACGCTGGGCGAAGACTTCTGCCGCGACAAGCTTGGAATTTCGGCTGAAGACCTCGCCTCACTCAGCTTCGATCTGCTCGCTGCCTTGGGCTTCGGCAAGCGCGAGATCGAGGCCGCGAACATCCATGTCTGCGGCGCGATGACGGTGGAAGGCGCGCCGCACCTAAAGGCCGAGCACTATCCGGTGTTCGACTGTGCCAATCCCTGCGGCCGCACCGGCAAGCGTTATCTCTCGGTCGAGAGCCACATCCGCATGATGGCGGCGGCACAGCCGTTCATTTCCGGCGCGATCTCCAAGACCATCAATATGCCGAATGACGCGACGGTCGAGGATTGCAAGGAGGCCTATCTGCTCTCCTGGAAGCTGGCGCTGAAAGCCAACGCGCTCTATCGCGACGGCTCGAAGCTCAGCCAGCCGCTCAATGCACAATTGATCGCCGATGAAGAAGATGAGGACGATGTCGTCGAGGCCTTCCTCGAACGTCCCGCGGCGGCGCGCGCCGCCGGGCTTGCCGAGAAGATTGTCGAGAAAATCGTCGAACGCGTCACGGTGCTGCGCGAACGCGAGCGCATGCCCGATCGCCGCAAGGGCTACACCCAGAAGGCGGTGGTCGGCGGCCACAAGGTCTACCTGCGCACCGGCGAATATGACGATGGCCGGCTGGGCGAGATCTTCATCGACATGCACAAGGAAGGCGCGGCGCTCCGTTCGATCATCAACAATTTCGCCATCGCGGTATCGCTCGGCCTGCAATACGGCGTGCCGCTGGAGGAATATGTCGACGCCTTCACCTTCACCCGCTTCGAGCCGCAAGGCCCGGTTCAGGGCAACGACTCGATCAAATACGCGACTTCGATCCTCGACTACGTGTTCCGCGAGCTCGCCGTCTCTTACCTGGAGCGCTTCGATCTCGCGCACGTCGACCCGAGCGAAGCCGGCGGCTTCGACGCGCTCGGCAAGGGCGTGGAGGAAGGCAAGCCGACACCCGCGACCAACTACGTGTCGAAAGGCCTGACACGGTCGCGCACCGATCGTTTGTCGGTCGTGAGAGGAACGACAGCCCCTTCGTCTTCGGGCGGCAATATCACGGCCCTCGCCTCCGTCGGTGGCGCGCGTGCCGAGGTCGCCGGCACCACGGCGCTGAAGGCCGAGCCGGAAGCAAAGCTTTCACCGGCCGAGCAGCTCGAGCACCGCATCGACCCCCAGGATGCCCGCGCCTATGCGAAGGCAACGGCTTCCGAAAAACGTGCCGAAGCCCGCGCCAAGGGTTACGAAGGCGAAGCCTGCGGCGAGTGCGGCAACTTCACGCTGGTGCGTAACGGCACCTGCATGAAGTGCGACACGTGCGGGTCCACGACGGGGTGTTCGTGAGCAAAAGCGCCAAAGACATGGAACGTGCCCAAGCCGCGTTCCACAAGAAAGAGGTCCAGGCACGCGAGGGTGCTGCCGCCACCGCGGAATACAAGGCCTCTGTGGCGGCCGAGCGCGCGAAGACTGAGCGGCTGAAGGCGTTGCGGCTGGCAAAGGAAGCAGCAGACCGCGAGGCGGCGGAGAACGCGCCGCCCGCGGCGAAAAAGAAGGCGGTGGCTAAAAAAAAGAAGTGACGTTGCAGGGCACTCAAGCCGCGTGGCCCCTTAAACGCCGCCCTTGTTCTTCAACCGAAACTGAACGTAGCCGTATTTGAAGCTGCGGTTTGCGTCCCCGAGCGCCTCGATCCTGAATTCCCCGGCAGTCTGAAAAGCTTTCACGCTTCGTCCGTGGATGATCATCGTCTGCGCACCATCCGGCGAGCGCCAGTAGATCTTGGCTTCGGCGTTGGAATCCAAAATCGTAAAGACCACCGTGTGCCATTCGCCGTCATCGACGATGGTCTTCGGCGGGGATCCGCCACGCTGGGTCCCCGTGCCCAGCGTCTCGAACGAGTTGATCTGACCGAAATCGATGACCTGGGCGGTCGCTTTTTGGGGATCGCAAAGCGCGCCCGCGCAAAGCGCCGACATCGCCACAACACGCACAATTGGCTGAAGCTTCATGGCCCGTATATCTCACGTGACCCCGCTGCCCTGAATAATTCTAGTCCCGGGATTTTCGTTCCGAAAGTGCGGCTAAACGCGGCCCTTCCCTTGCCGCATTGCACAACTAAGCCGGAGGTATGAGAGAATTCACCTGGCGCTATGACCGCGGCGAGACCGTTGCCGACGCGGTCATCCATATTCTTGGCGTCACGATGGCTATTGCGGCTGCGGCCCTGCTTGTGGTGGTTGCCGCGCACGACGACGACGTCACCGAGGTCGCCGCGGTCATAATCTACGTTGCCGGTTTCCTCGCGATGTTCGGTTTTTCTGCGGCCTACAATCTGTGGCCGATCTCACCGATCAAATGGTGGCTGCGCCGTTTCGATCACTCGGCTATCTACCTTTTGATTGCAGCGACCTACACCGCGTTCATCCTGCCCATGCACGGCACCGCTCCTACGGTCCTGTTGGCAACCATCTGGTTTGCCGCGCTCGCAGGCATCACGATCAAAATCTTCTGGCCTGGCCGGTTCGACCGGACATCAGTCGGGCTTTATCTGGCGATGGGGTGGAGCTGCCTTTTCGCGATCCGGCCGATCATTGCCGCGCTGACACCGGCCACGCTCTGGCTCATCGCGGCCGGCGGCGCGCTCTATTCGATCGGCGTGATTTTTCATGCGTGGAGCAACTTGCGCTTTCAGAATGCGATCTGGCACGGCTTTGTTCTTGCGGCCGCTTCTTGCCATTACGCCGCGGTGCTGACATCGCTGGCCGACTGATTGCACCGGCGGCAACGCCGCGGGAACCAAAACCCCGACTGCAAGTTCTCAGCTAGCGCATATCCGCAACTATCTGGGAGGAGAACATGCGTTCTTATGTCATGGCGGCGCTTTGCGCTGCCGGTCTGGCTCTTGCGGCAACAACTGGCGCCGTCGCGGCTCCAATAGCCCCGCTTGGCAAAGCGGCCGACGCGGTCAATTCCCGCACAGAGGCTCATTACTACTATCATCGGCATCGTCACCGTTATCATCACCATCACCGTCATTGCTGGTGGCGCCACGGCCATCGTCATTGCGGTTGGTAGTGACGGCACGCGCCGCCACTCAACTCAGTTCGTGTTTAAAGATGCGTTGGCGCGGGCCAGAGCCACAAGGCCCGCGCGCGTGTCGAGCGTAGGCTTCCATCCCGCGTTCAGAAGTTTCGCGGGATCGACCACCATCTTCCCGTGCAGGCGCTGCCATTCATCGGTGCGTCCGAGCGCGGCCGCGCCAAGTGCGATGAATGGCGGCGGGACCGGCAACAACCCTGCGCTCCGCCCTTCGCCCGCACGCAAAGCGGCGACAATCTCCGCAAGCGTCAACGGTGACGGATCGGCCACGACATAGGTCTCACCTTTGGCAGCGGGCGATGCCAGCGCGAGATGGATGGCATCGATCAGGTTTCGTCGCGCCAGCAGCGAGCGACGATTGCGGCAGAGGCCAAGCGGCAACGGCCACGGCTTGTGCGCAAGCTCCATGAGACGCGCGAAGTTGCCTTTGACGCCCTCACCATAGATCAGCACCGGCCGCAGGATGGTGAACGGGACGCCGGCCGCGCGCACCGCCTCCTCCGCCGCAAGCTTGGAACGCCCATAGGCATCGGTCGGGTGCGGCGCATCGCTCTCGCTCAGAATGCTGGGCGCGGCCGGACCGCTTTGTGCGCGGATCGACGACATGAAAACGAGGTGGCCAATGCCGCTCGCCTTGGCTGCATTTGCCAATTCGGCGGTTGCCAGGCGGTTGACGCGATCATAGGCCTGTTCGGCAATATCCGGTCCCGCATGCGCAATGCCGGCCAGATGAACCACCGTCCCGACGTCCCTGAGCAGCGTGCGCCATTCGACCGGGCGCGTCAGATCTGAAACGGCAATGACCTCGACCGAACGAGGGAAAACGTCCGCCGGCTGGCGCATCGCCGCGCGCACCGAGTGTCCAACATTGGCGAGTTCAGTGACGAGGGCGCGGCCAACAAATCCCGATGCGCCGGTCACGAGAATGCGCGTCACAGTCTGCCTCGAGCAAATACGTCTGACGCCATCCATAATCGACGCGGCGCCTGCGCCGTGACAAGCCTGCCAACCGACAGAAGGGAGCAGTGTTCTACCGCTGTCGTTACAGCGCGGCTGCTATAAACGCCAGAACCGGATTCTGCGAAGTCTCCCATGGCTAAACGAGCGCGATCCAAAACAGCGCGAGAACAGGCACCTTCTGCCGATGGGCTTGCAACATCGGTCTATAACAAGAGGCGCAAGATCCGCTTTGGAACACTGGCCAAGAATGGCTGGTTCAGCGCAACACCCGATGATAGCGACATCAGCCGCTCCATTCGCACCAACAATCCCGGCGCACTCAATATTTCCACGTGGCAGCGGTCGAGGCCTGGCTTTGTCGGCCAAACTCCCGCGGACGCAGCGGGGAACATCACCTCGATCTATCGGACGCCCGAGCAAGGCATCGCCGCATGGTATTTCCTGCTGTTTAACCGCTACGGGTTCGGCAAGGCGGGTCAGTTCGATCTCGCCTCACTCGCTCGCAAATATGCCGGTCAGGACGCGACGCCGGCCGAGGTCAAGGCTTACACGGACGGGTGGTCGAAATGGTCGAACGGTACTCTGCAACCCGACACCGTCATCCATTTCGCGATCGATGAAGAGCTTCTGGATTTCGCCAAGGCGGAGTTCGCTCACGAGGCGGGCGCCGTGAGCCCGTTGCACGACGATCAGATCCTTTACGGTTTTGCGCTCGAAAGGCAGGCGGCCTGAGAGGATCGGGTCACTGTGCAGACATATCGGCTGTGCTAACTTGAAGCGACGCGCCACGGTGGTGGCGGCATGTGGGGTACCATGCGCAACAGCGCGTCGAATGTGTTCCACTTCGTGATGATCAAGCCGTCCCACTATGACGACGACGGCTACCCGATCCAGTGGATCCGCTCCGCCATCCCCTCGAATACCCTCGCCTGCCTCAATGCGCTCGCCGAGGACGCACGCCGGCGCGAGATTCTGGGGCGAGGAGTCGATATCCAGCTGCACGCCTTCGACGAGACCAATCGCCGCGTACGTCCTGACCGGATCATCCGCACGATCCGCAAAAGCGGCGGCCGCGCCTTGATCGGTCTGGTCGGTGTGCAATCGAACCAGTTTCCGCGCGCGATCGATCTCGCGCGCCCTTTCCTCGCGGCCGGTCTGCCGGTCGTGGCTGGCGGATTCCACGTGTCCGGCTGCATCGCCATGCTTCCCGAATTGCCGGACGATCTCAAAGCCGCGCAGGCGATGGGCATCTCATTCTTCGCCGGCGAATGCGAAGACGGCCGGCTCGATGACGTGCTGCTGGATGGCTGGAACGGCAAACTCAAGTCCATCTACAACCACATGGACAATTTGCCGGCGCTCACCGGCGAGCCGACTCCCTTTCTTCCGCTCAAGCACGTCAAACGCACGACGGGCGCAGCCTCAAGCATGGATCTCGGCCGCGGCTGTCCCTACCAATGCTCGTTCTGCACCATCATCAATGTGCAGGGTCGCAAGAGCCGCTGCCGAAATCCGGATGACGTCGAAAGAATCATTCGTGAAAATCACGCGCAGAAAATCAGCTGCTTCATCATCACGGACGATAATTTCGCGCGCAACAGCGACTGGGAAGTGCTGTTCGATCGTCTTATTCATCTGCGCAAGACGGAATTCCCCGATCTCGTTTTCACGATCCAGGTCGATACGCTCAGCCACAAGATTCCGAATTTCATCGAGAAGGCGGCGCAGGCGGGCGTTCGTCACGTCTTCATCGGTCTTGAGAACATCAATCCGGACAACCTCATCGCCGCCAAGAAACGGCAGAACAAGATCACCGAATATCGCGAAATGATCCAGAAATGGCGCGAGCACGGCGCCATCACCTATGCCGGCTACATTCTCGGCTTTCCCTCCGACACCAAGGAGTCGATCCTTCGCGACATCGAGATCATTAAGCGCGAACTGCCGCTCGACGTTCTTGAGTTCTTTTTCCTCACGCCCCTGCCCGGTTCGGAAGACCACAAGGTGCTTTTGCAGAAAGGCATCTGGATGGACCCGGACATGAACAAATACGACCTCAATCACCGGGTTTCGCATCATTCGAAGATGAGCGATGAGGAATGGGAAGACGTCTACCGCACGGCTTGGGCGAGCTACTACACGCCCGAGCACGCGCGCACGATCTTCCGTCGGGCAGCGGCGTGCAAGGCGAGCCGACCCGAAATGACGTTGTGGACCGTCGCTTTTTTCTTTCGAACGATCGAGATCGAAGGCGTGCAGCCGCTTGAAGGCGGCGCCTTCCGGCTAAAATTTCGCCGCGATCGCCGCTCGGGCATGAAACTGGAAAGTCCGCTGATCTTCTACCCACGCTACGCTTGGGAGTCGGTCAGAAAAGTCTGGGGTTACGTGCGGATGTATCGCCGGCTCAAAGCGATATTGAGCGAAGTGCTGGCCGCACCCGACCGCTGGACCTACCAAGATGTCGCGATCACGCCGCCGGAAAAGGACGAGTTCGAGCGGTTGTCGCTCTATCACGAAACCACGGGTGGCGAGGCCGCACTGGCACGCAAGCGCCGTGACGACACGATCCGCGCGGGCGGACACGTCTACGAGGCCCCACCACTCGCCAAGGACATGACGATGGCGACGCCGGCGGAATAGCGACCGGACGCCTCAAAATTCTGATGTACCGAGCTAATTTCTGACGACGGAGCTCGACTTGCTCGATTTTCCGTCGGTCTTGCCCGCCGTCGCGTGCGTTTTTCCATCCGCTTTTGCGTCGGACTTTGCATCAGACTTAGCATCAGACTTGGCATCAGACTTGGCATCCGTCTTGCCGTCGGTTTTGGCGTCCGATTTATCGCCGGACTTGCCGTCCTGGATTTGCTTGGCCGCTTCGGCGTCTGCACGGGACTTTTTCGCGCGTGCCACCCGGTGCGCCAATTTTGCCAATTTCACCTGGCGCGCCTCCAGGACAAGCGGGTTGGGAGGCGGCATCGGAATTGCGTCGGGCCCGTTATAGGCGAGAAGCCCGGCGAGTTCCTGACACGGTGCCTGTTGCGGCAATCTCACCGCCGGACTGCCCGCCTGCTGCGCTCCGGTCCATGTCGCGGCCGGCCAGCTGGTGATGTTTCGCACGTAATCCTGGGTTTCCTGCGGCAGCGGACCCTTGTTGGCGAGCCAGTCCTGGATGCGCTTTGGGCCTGCGTTATAAGCGGCAGCGGCCAGGCCGAGATTGCCGAACTTTCGCGACAGATCGCGCAACAGACGCGCGGAGGCCGGAATCGCCTGCGCAGGATCAAACGGATTGTCGAGGCCCCGTTCGTTCGCAGTCTCCGGCATGAATTGCGCGATGCCCAACGCGCCCGCCGAGCTGATCACATAAGGTCTGAAACTGCTTTCCTGATACAGCAGGCGAATGAAGAAATGCGGCGGCAGATCGTTGCTGCGGATCGCTTCGGCCAGCGAAGCGCAGATTTCCTCGCGTGAACGATAGACGATCGGCTTCATCATCGGACGCAGTTGCGCCATCGGCTGCACGGCTACGTCGAAAGGCGCCGGCGCCCAGCTCAGCAGGTCGCTTTCCGGCACTTCGGGCAGAGATGCCTCGACCAGCGGCACTTTGATCATCTTGAGCGTCGGCAATTTGGGAAGCGGCAGGTCGACAATCGCCGGAATGATGTCGCGCGCTCCGGGCGTGATCCAGATGCCGATCAGGACCCCGAGCACGCCGGCCACGACAGTGCTGATTGGACCGAAGCCTATCCGCCGGACAATCTTGTGCAGTGACCAGGCCACGATGAGCCCGACCAATAGACTGATGACAAGACTTTCGCCCAGCAATTCCATCGGGCCCTGCCCCTGAAGGGTCTATCATAATCCAGCTTTAGCGTGACAAATATGAGGCACAGGCGCGTTTTGCCATCACGGGCTACCGCCAATATTGCGGTCAAATCGGCTGAATACGCAGGATATCCGCTCGGCCGCTGTCGCTTTGACCCAAAATCGGACAGCGCAATACTCCCATTCTCATCTGCATGGTCCACTCGCGTTCGGTTTGTGCCGAAAAGGATGGGCTGGTATCGAGCGGCCTGACGCAGAGAGTCCTCGACTGGACCGGCAATGTTCTCCGCGACCGAAAACAACACGACAGAGTCCGTCACAGCAACGGTCTGGATCGGCTTCGCCATGCTGTGCATCGGCATGTTCATGGCGATCCTCGACGTGCAGGTCGTCGCGACATCGCTCGCAACCATTCAGGAAGCGTTGAACATTGCTCAGGACCAGATGAGCTGGATCCAGACGTCGTATTTGATCGCCGAAATCATTGCGATCCCGCTCACCGGGTTCCTGACGCGACTGCTGACGATGCGATGGCTGTTCGTCGTTGCCGTTTCGGTGTTTACGTTTGCTTCGATCGCTTGCGCCATGAGCGGAAGTTTCTCGTCGCTGATTGCGTGGCGCATAGTGCAGGGTTTTTCCGGCGGCACGCTCATCCCGGTCGTATTCTCGGCGGTCTTTCTACTTTTTCCAGTCCGGCTCCAGCCGCTTGCAACAACGATCGCCGGCGTTCTCGCTGTCCTCGCTCCTACAGTCGGACCGGTCGTGGGAGGCTGGATTACCTCGACCTATTCCTGGCATTGGCTTTTCCTGATCAATGTAGTTGCCGGGGATCGTCGCCGCCTCGGTCGCGTCGATGTCACTGCTGAAAGAGCGCACGTCCTTCGGTCAGATCCGTCATTTCGATGTTTTCTCATTGGCTCTGGGCGCGGTCGCACTCGCGGCACTTGAAATCGGCATCAAGGAAGCGCCCAAGCGCGGCTGGACCTCGCCGATCGCCGCGGGCCTCCTCGCACTCTGCCTCGTCAGCGCGCTGATATTCATCGTTCGCGTGTTGCGATCGCCCAATCCGTTGGTGAACCTGCGGACCTTTCGCGACAGGAATTTCTCGATCGGCTGCCTGTTCAGCTTCGTGCTCGGCACAGGGCTCTTTGGGTCGATCTACCTGATGCCGGTTTTTCTCGCCTATGTCAGGGCGCATAACGCGCTTGAAATCGGAGAGATCATGCTGGTGACAGGTGTTGCCCAGCTGATCGTTGCACCCGTCGCAGCTTTTCTGGTGCGGCGAGTCGACGAACGTCTCCTGACGGCGTTTGGCTTTCTCCTTTTCGCAATCGGACTGGGATTGAGCACGGTTCAGACCAAGACCACGGATTTCGACGAAATGTTCTGGCCTCAGCTCATCCGCGGCAGCGCCATCATGTTTTGTATTCTGCCCCCCACTCAGCTCGCTCTCGGCCATCTGGCAAAAACCGCCATTGATGATGCGAGCGGCCTGTTCAATCTGATGCGCAATCTCGGCGGCGCCATTGGAATTGCGCTGATCGACACGGTCATCTACACGCGCGCACCGGAGTACGCACGGAGCATTATCAATCGCCTTGCGGCCGGCGATCTCGATACCGCGAAGGCGATTGGAATACCGCCAGAGGCCCTGACGACTGCACCTCTTGATCCCGAGAAACAGGCGCTTTTAGCATCGCTGGTCGACCGAGTGGCGTTTGTCGATGCGATCAACGATGCATGGGCTCTCGTCGCCGTGATTACATTTGCCGCGCTGATCTTCCTGCCGCTTGCGCGACGCGTACCGACACCAGCGGCCGCAGCGCTGCATTGATGCGTGGCGCGTCGGCTGAATTTTTAATACGATTGTTTTTCGTAGCCGCTGGACCCCACGGCGAGTCACGCGTTGGTCGCCGTTGTGGACTGCGGATCGGGGGGCGGACATGGCTGACGCTTTTCGCCACACCTACATCCCACGGTCCTGGAAGGAGATAGTTGATTGCGCGCACGCCCTTTGGGGCGTGGTACGCGGTTACATCCCGCGTTCCTGGAGCGATGTCGTCGATTTTGCTCTTATCCTTTGGGTCATTCGTGTCCCGGTCTGTGCGCTTGCCGTCGGATTTGCGCTGCTTTGTCTTGTGCCGCAGGCGCAGGATCTGCTGGTTGAGCTGATCGAGTATTCCTGGCACGTCGTATTCTTTCTCGCGCTGGTTTTTTTCATATGGGCGTCGACCACCCACTACACGGCGCGATTGCTGCTCGATAACGATGAACGGTTTCGTACGCGCGTTGCCGAACGCAACAGCGATTTCATCGAAAATTGGGAAATCTTTCTCCCGCGCCTTCTCGGCGCGCTGACCTTTGTCGCGGTCCTTCTCTCGGCCGAGCGTTCAATCGAAAACCTGCCGGTGATCGACGACCCTTACGTCGTTCCCTATGTCAGCAGAATGCTGCGCTGGTTTCAGGTGGTGACCCTGGCCACACTGGGAATTTTCATCTGGTACATGCTCAGCCGTAAGGCACTCAGTGCTCTTCAACCCGTCCGTAAGCTTGAATCCAGGAGCGGATTCGTGAGGCGCTTTCTGCGGCGGATCGGGATCGAGCCCAAGCTCAATTCAAACAATCTCGGCCCGCTAATGCTGTTCGTGGTGTTTCTGCTGTGCGCCGGCATCCTTCTATTCAGTCCTGTCTGGGTTGCGCGCTGGTTTCCCCGCAGCCTCGCGGTCCCTCTCCTTCTCGGAGCCTGGGTGCCATTTTTGTCTCTGCTCTCGGGCATCGGCCGACATTACCGCGCGCCAGTCATCGCGAGCGTTGGCATCGCGGTCGCGATATTGTCGTTCCTGTTCGGCGACAATCATTCCGTGCGTCGCGTTGACGCTGCGCAGATCCTCGGCCGGCAGCCGGACAGCGCGGACATGTCGCTCAATCGCGCCGTCGATCTGTGGATGACCGCGAACAGCTGCAAAGAGGATCCGGCGAAATGTCCAAGGCCGATCATCATTGCAGCCGCCGGCGGTGCGAGCCGTGCCGGTTTCTTCACTGCGAGCGTCATCGGTTACCTGCTCGACACAGCGAAGGAAAAGGACCCTCGGCTCGATCCATCCGCGGTGACCAAGCGCCTGTTCGCGATCTCCGGAGTATCCGGTGGTTCTGTCGGAGCAGCGGTCGCGGCCGCGGCCATCGCACGCACAAAAACGGGCGAGCAACCTTGCGTCGAGCACCAGCCAAGCCTTTGGTATGGCGATAAAATCGGCAACTGGCGCGATTGCCTGGAAGCTCTGACGGCGGGCGACTTTCTCACCCCCGTTTCGATCGGCCTCGTCTTTCGCGACATCGTACGCTTCGGCTGGTGGGAAGATCGCGCCACGGCGCTCGAAAGATCGTGGGAAGAGCGTTTCTCACTGCTGGCGGGCACGGACATAAAGAAATGGCCGGACCAGTGCCCGGGCGATCTGCGCTGCCCGTTCATGACGGTGCGACCGCAAGACAGCCACTGGATTCCTCTGCTCGTGCTCAATGGAGTGTCGTCGGCGACAGGCCGAAGGATCCTCACCACCGTGCTCGCGACAAACTATCAGCCCAGGAACACGTGCCCGGTTGCGGGCGCGATGAAGAGCGATGCGGATACCAAGGCCAAGGCGGCGCCGATCGCCAAATCTGCAGTCAGCGGCCCTATCCGGACCTGCGCCATCTTTCTGGAAAGCGTCCGCTTCCATGATTTGCTGGCCAACGACAGCCCGCCCAATACACTTGCACGCATTCAGCGGCTCGCGGTCTGGGACTATGTGCGCAACCACTTGCCGTTCTTCACCCCGCGTCAGCTTGATGACATCCGCCTGAGCACCGCCGCTCATAATTCCGCACGCTTCCCAATCATTTCCCCGGCAGGTGAAATCCGTAACCGTCAGCATCAGATCGTCGATCGCATCGTCGACGGTGGCTATTTCGAGAATTACGGCGCGCTCGGCGGCATGGAATTGGCACAGGCTCTCCGCGCCGTTGAGCCGAAGCTCGCTCCGTTCGTTCTGGTGATATCGAACGATCCGGACGAGGATCCCGATTTGACGAAGGTCGATGTCGCCGACGATGCGGTACTGGCGGACATTTCCGTTCCTATTGCGGCTGTCGCCAACACGCGGACCTCGCGTGGCCGCCTTGCTGTGGGGCAGCTCGAGGCCGCGATGGATGGCATCGCTGGGCGCGATTGTGGTGGCGGCACCGCCCATGTCCGCGTATGGCCGCGATTTCAGCAGAACGCCAATGGCGATTTTGAAAATGTCTCCCGCCCCGTTTCGATGAGCTGGTGGCTATCGCGCCCGATTCAAATTCTGCTGCATCAGCAGACCGAGGAATACAAGAATCAGAACAAGAACCCCGATCAGCTCGAGCGCGTGTGGCGCGCAATTATGTCGAAATCGGATTGCACCAGGTAGCGAGTTGGACCGGCAACTACTTCTTGCTGTTGGGTTCGGGCTTGGCTTTCAGCTGGGTCAACTCATCAGTCAGCTTCGTAACGGCCGACTTGAGGGTCGCAATCTCGGCACGCGCGCCAGCCAGATCGCGGTTGGCGGCAGTGATCTTTTCCTGCGTCTCGCGAGCAAGCTTGGCCAGAGCCTGCTGCAGAAAGTCGATGTTGGATTGCAGGCATCCCGTGCGCCGCTCCATCTGCTTTTCGGCGGTGCAGACCTCAAGCCCGCGAATGTCCTGGGCGGCTACGGGGGATAGTTGCGCAACCAGAAGAATTGCGCCAACAAGCAAAAATTGCGTCGCTACAGGCCATGTGGGTCGCCAGGACCGCTTTCGTTCCAATGTCATGACGGAGAGCCTACACGATAATGGCCTGGCGCGAGCCCTTCCAATGAGGCGGTGTGAGCCGGTACGATGTCCTGTCCTAAGTTTTCGGGGGAAGTGAATGAATATTCGGGTTCGTGTTTCAGCTTTGGCGCTCGCCGTGGTTTCGCTACTGGTCCTTGAGGCCCTGCCGGCCACCGCGCAGGTCCTCAAGACGGTCAAAGACCGCGGCACGCTCAACTGCGGAGTCAGTGAGGGCCTCTACGGTTTTTCCTCGCGTGACAACAACGGCAACTGGAGCGGCTTTGACGTCGATCTCTGCCGCGCTGTCGCGGCGGCAATCTTCAACGATGCGAGCAAGGTCAGCTACGTCCCGCTCGACGCCACCCGCCGGTTTGAAGCGCTTCAGTCAGGCAGCATCGACGTATTGTCACGCATCACCACCTGGACAATGTCGCGCGAGGTCGACCTCGGCCTCCTTTTCACCGCGACGAACTACTTCGATGGCCAGGGGTTTCTCGTGCGCCGTGACCTTAAGCAAGACACAGCTCTCGAGCTCAATGGAGCGAAAATCTGCGTGCAGACCGGGACAACGACCGAGCTGAACCTCGCCGATTATTTTGCCGCCAACAACATGCGTTACGAACTGGTCGCTTCGACCACCGCCGAGAATGCGGTCAAAGGTTATGATTCCGGGCAATGCGCGGCTCTCACGGCAGACGTGTCGCAGCTTTTTGCCATCCGGCTATTGCTCTCGAAGCCCGACGATCACGTCATTCTGCCGGACGTCATCTCCAAGGAGCCGCTTGGTCCCGTTGTGCGCCAGGACGATGTGCAATGGTTCAATATCGTCAAATGGGTGCAATTCGCCATGGTCAATGCCGAAGAACTCGGCGTGACGTCGAAAAACATCGACGAGGCCCTGAGGTCCGAAAAGCCGGATGTCAGGCGCCTGGTCGGCACGGAGGGAAATTACGGCGAGCGGATGGGGCTCACGAAGGACTGGGCAGCCCGCGCGATCAGGCTCGTCGGGAACTATGGCGAGGTCTATGAGCGGACCGTCGGCACCGGTTCCGCGCTCGGCATTCCGCGCGGGATCAACCAGTTGTGGAGCAAAGGCGGCATTCTCTATGCCCCCCCAATCCGTTGATCGGAAGGTGCGTCCTTGAAATGCAGGTGCTAAGTTGAAACCAAAGAATAAACGCAGACTGAACCAATGCCTGACTACTACCCTTTGATTGCCCGCGCGGTCGGGTCGCTGAACCCTAATACCCCCGAGCAAAGGCGCGCACTCTACGATCGCGCCCGCAAGACCCTGGTCGATCAGCTTCGGATCAATGATCCCACGCTGGCGCAAACCAATGTGAAAGCGGAGAGCGCTGCGCTCGAGGCCGCGATCCAGCGCGTCGAACGAGATTTTGTCCGTCCCGCTGCGCCACCACCGCCTCGCCCGAAGCCACGACCGCGCCCTGGTCCGGCTTATGCGGAGGCCGATGAACCTTCCGCGTATCGCGATCTGCCGCCGCTTGCGGACACCGGAAAGCGCTGGCGGCTTCTCGTTGGCGCCGGCGTTGCCGCGCTTCTGATCATCGGCGGCGTGGTGGCCTACTCATACATGCCGCGCAATCTTTCCGCTGTGCGGTCCGATATGCACACGATGGCAACCGCCCAGAAAAGCGCATCCGTTGCCGCCGTCGAGACGCCCGAGGACAAATCGAACTACGTGCGCATGCGACAGCTCGTCTACTACCGGACGAACCAGCCCGTCGGAACGCTCGTCGTCGATAAAAACCAGACGTTCCTCTACGTGGTGCGGCCGAACGTATCCGCTCTTCGCTACAACATCGGTGTCGGCCCCGAGTGCACCACGCTGACCGGCCTCTACCACGTCGTGCGCAAGGAAGAACCCAAGCCATCGGGTGACGCGCTCGGTGCGCGTGTGCTCTACCTCGACAAGGACTATCGCATTCACGGATCGAGCGCGGCGATCCCGCCCGGCAAACTCGCCGGTTGCATTCGCCTGGTCGATGACGACGTCATCTATCTCTATGATCGCACGCCGCTGGAAAGTCGCGTGGTCGTGGCGAACTGAGCCGGACGTTCTCTTTTTCGGTAGCCGGCTTCAGAAACTCTGGAAAATTGCCACAGCGAGCTTGTCGACGGCGCCGATGTATTTGCCGTCCATGATCAGGATGTCGAAGCTGGCCGCAAAGGCCAGCGTGGCCAAAATGCGCAGCAACATGTGAAGAGCGTAAGCCCCGACAATTTAAGATGTGCTTGCCTCGAAGACGACGAATTGAATCAACTTGGACGGGACGGCGCGATCTGACGTGCGGATCAGGCCTTTTGCCGATCGTTATCGATCGGGATCACCTGCCCCGATATTGATTTCGCGGCGTCCGAGGCGAGGAACACCGCAAGCTGCGCAATGTCCTTGGGGTCGATCATGGTCTTGATCGACGCCGCCGCCAGTGCATCAGCCTTCACGTCGTCCAGTGACCTGCCGCTGATCTGTGCGCGACCCTGAAAGACTCGGACAATCCGCTCGCCCTCGACGGCGCCAGGCGCGATAGCATTTGCACGAATCCCCCACTCGCCGAGTTCCATTGCCAGGGTTTTGGTCAGTCCGATGACTCCCCATTTGGTCGCGGCGTAAGGGCTGCGATTGGCAAATCCATAGCGCCCGGCAATCGACGACATGTTGATGATGCAACCTGCCTTCGATTTTTTCAGATGAGGAATTGCAAGCCGTGACACATCGAACATACCGGTCAGGTTGACGGCGACGACCTTGTCCCAGTCGTCCGGCGGATATTCGGCGATCGGCAAGGTCAGGCCGGCGATACCGGCGTTGTTGATGAGCACATCGAGGCCGCCCAAGGCCGCGACCGCGTCCGGCACCATGCGCTCAATCTCGGCGCGGCTCGCCATATCGCAGCGGCGGGCGATCAGGCCAGGGATTTCTTTGGCAATAGCGGCAAGCGCTTTGTCATCTATGTCGCAGACGAAGACTTTCGCGCCGTTCGCCGTGAAGGCACGCGCAAACTCTCGACCGATACCTGCGGCGCCGGCCGTTATCAGGACACGCTGCGACATGATTCCGGGGCGGATCAGACCACACCACCGAGGGTCCGACAACGGGCCCATTAATGGGCCTCGGCCGATTGGCCGGCTGCGCGTTCACACAACAAGGCGGCGAATCGGCTAAGATTTCCATGGTGATTCGGGCTTGCCGATATTGTGCCGGGGCGATCTAGCCACCCCGGGCTGGTTTGTATTGAAAAGGCGTGTTGGTGCGAGACTGAGGTGCAGTGGCGTGCGTTGGCCACACCATCGAAGGAGCTGCACGACATGGCGAAGAAGCGAACGACAGCCAAGAAACGGGTCACTCGCAAGCCACCGGCCCCTCGGCGACGCGGGAACCCCGACGCCACCATCAATACGTTGGTCATCCTGGTGGTGATCGTGATGGTGCTCGGCGGATTGTTCTTCTACGCGCAGAACAACAAGAAGCAGGCCGCGCAGTGGCAGGCCATCTGGCAGGCGATTGCAGCCCTTCCCGCGCCCGCGCCGACAGCGCTACCCGATGGGTCGCAAGCCATCGACTCCACGGGAAGCATAGATGCCCCCAACGATCCGCTTAAGCCGGCAACAGCAATGGTCGTTCGGTCGCCATCGTCTAACGAATAGTCCCTTGCAGGGGTCGTTAAGAAGCTGAGGATCCTGCCAACCATTCCGTAACCGGTCGGCGTCTAGCCTTCGGGTTATGGGCACAATCCATCAACTGCGTTGGGATCGCCCGCGCACGCGGCCTGCCCCTGATATCCAGCCTCGACGCGCTCCGCGTCCGGTTGATCTGTTTTTATTGTTCGGCATCCTGTTTATTGCCGCCGCGATTGGCGCGAAGGCGTTCTGGCGTGAGGGCGCCCCGCCCCGCTTGGCCTTGAGTGTCCAGGTCATCGATGGTGATTTACTGCGGACCGGCAGCGAACAAATCCGTCTGGTCGGCATTGACGCGCCGGAGTTGCGCCAGACCTGCCGCGACGGGCAGAGCCGTGAATGGTCGTGCGGGCGCGCGGCGAAAGCTCGTCTTGCGGAACTGGTGGCACAAGGCGACGTTGCGTGCACGGCGCGTGGCCGCGACCGCTACGGCCGAACGCTCGCTGTCTGCTCTGCGCGCAATATTCCGGATCTTGGCGAAGTGATGGTGCGTGAAGGCTATGCGGTCAACTTCGCGATCGACTATGGCGGCTATCCTGTCGCCGAGCGCGAAGCACAATCGGCGCGCGCCGGCATCTGGCAAGGTGACTTCGAACGCCCGAAGGACTGGCGTCGGCGCCACCCACGAACCGGATAAAAAGCTTTTGTGTCAGGCTGCGCCGTTGTCGATCAGCTGGGCGATACGCTTCCGCAGAACCGCTTTTTCAGATTCGCTCTGTCGCAGGCGCTTGGCTAAATCCAGCGATACGGGCATCTCATTTTTGTATTCGCCCAGGAATGTGACCCCGGCTTCATTTACGCCGCGCCACACCATGCGCGCACGGAATGAGCGTTCCTTGCGTGCAATCGTCAGATCGAACTGATCCGGGATAACCGCGGTGTTGGTGAGATGGACTCGCGCACCCGTGGATGAAAAATCCCGCACCCGGCAATCCATGGTGGAGTTGCGCTTGTTGAACGCAATCATGCCGCCAAGGAAAGTACGCGCCCTGTCAGAGTTTCGCCGTTCGGACATGAACACGCCTCGTTTCCGGTTTGCAGAGCAGAATACCGCCGATGCAGGTTGGCTACAAACAGCCGCAGGCCGGAAAGCTCGCGTTAGTCTTAAATCGGAAGGTTACCGGCGAGGTCTTAACGCCTATTCTTCCTTTTCGGTCGTGAAATAGAGCGGATAACCCTTGGCGCGGCCCATTTCTGTCGCTTCTTTCGCCTTCGTCTCGGCCACGTCACGCGTATAGACCGCAATGACGCAGGCGCCCCGCTGATGCGCCGTCATCATGACCTTGTAGGCATGGCTTTCGTTCATCCGAAAAATTGCCTTGAGCACCAGAACGACGAATTCGCGCGGCGTAAAATCGTCGTTGAGCAGGATCACCTTCCATAGAGGCGGTCGCTGCGTTTTCGGTTTGGCCTTTGTACGCGGCTTCTCGAGGGTCTTCTGGTTCACCGTGAGCCCCGATCGCGTTGGCGCTCTGTGAAAGGGTCGACCTCCCGATTATAAACGCCTCGCAGATGCGGATCGAGCCACGGCGCGGCGTCGTCTATGCCTGACGGCTATTTGTCCTTGCCAGGCGCGACAGTCGTCTTCGAAGACCCTTCGGGTGCGGCTTGCGTGCCGGGGGGAGTTTCACCTTGCGGGCTCGAGGCCGGCGCGCCACCGACACCCGTGGTCGTCGGGCCGGTCCATCCTTGCGGTTGCTTTTCGCCTTTTGTCTCAGGCGTCTGCGTCCGGCCTGTTCCATACTCTGGCTTGTCCGCCGGTTGGTCGGCGGCGTGAATGGGTGCCATCGGGCCAGCGAGAACGGACGCCAGGACAGCAATGAACAGAGTTAAGCGCATGGTTGTGCCTCTCATGACGAGATAGCGTAACTGTCGGCGCAACGCCGAGTTCCACAACAAATGGTGCTGCGATGGTCTATCTCGCAATAAAAGCGGCGTTGTCAGGCGTCATCATCGCCGTTGTATCGGAGGTTGCACGACGATCGCCGACACTCGGCGCCCTCATCGTTTCGCTGCCGCTCGTCTCGATCCTCGGCATCCTTTGGCTGTGGAATGATACCGGCGACGCCGAACGGATCGCGACGCACGCACAATCGACGTTCTGGTACGTGCTGCCAACTTTGCCGATGTTTCTCCTGATGCCGGCGATGCTGCGGCACGGAATCGGATTTTGGCCAACACTTGCGGCCTGTTGCACGCTGACCTTCGTCCTTTATCTCGGAACGATCTGGACGCTCGGAAAATTCGGAATGACGCTGTGACACTGTGATGCAGTGCAAAATATCTTGAGAAATCGCTGAGAAAAATATAGCGCCGATCTCAATTTTCTGCCGCAAAAAGTTCACGAGTGGCGCGTACACGTTACGTCAGCGCTACTGCTTTACTCACGCGACCCGTTCAATAATGTCAAAAAAGACGATGGGAACGGGGCCCGCGTCGGATCGGGAGGTCCCCATGGAAGTGTCTCGCGACATCGCAAGATTTGCGCGCTCGCGACCCGTGATTGAGTGCGCGCAATGCGGCGAGCGAATTTACATTCCCGAATGGTCTGAATGTGTAGACGGGTGCCGGGTTCGGCACCTGTGGCGGTGCGACGCCTGCGGTACGTCGTTTGAAACATCGGTTCGCTTTGAGATGGCATAACCGCGCTTACAGGGCGTCACCGAAATTACATCTTTCACGCAATTTTGCGCAGGCGGCAAAGCGCCTGCACGCTATACTGCGGACATGATTGATCGCAGACATGTCCTGGTGCTTGGAGCTGCCGCGCTAGGCGGACTCAGTTCGCGCGCCGCGCAGGCAACGTCCATGACCCGCGTTACCGCCTATGCATTCACCTTCAAGGGGCTCGACGGCGACGAGATCCTGCTGGCCTCGTATGCGGGCCATCCCCTGCTGGTGGTCAACACCGCTTCGCTTTGCGGCTACACCCCGCAATATGCCGGCCTGCAGACGCTTTGGACGCGCTACCGCGACCGCGGCCTTGTCATCCTGGGGGTACCATCCAACGATTTCGGCGGTCAGGAGCCCGGCGGGGTAAGCGACATCCACAGCACCGCACAAGGCCAGTATCACGTCACGTTTCCGATGGCCGAGAAGGTATCGGTAAAAGGCAAGGACGCGCATCCGTTCTACAAATGGGCCGTCGCGGAGCGTCCTCTCGAAACACCACGCTGGAATTTCCATAAATATCTGATCGGCCGAGACGGGTATCTGAAGGCGGCCTTCAGTTCGGCCGTCGAACCGACTGACCCGATCATTGTTGCGGCGATCGAAAAGGAATTGACGGCAGCCTGACGCGCGCGACCGAGTCGCGGCTGTCGTCACATTTTCGAAAAATTCGATTGACGAATCAGCGTGTCCATGACGAACTCATGACACGACATACGGTCACGTGGGCCGGCGGGTGTTACAGCCGACCCTTATGAGGTTCCTCCCGCGTGGCGTTTTAACTGGGCGGCCGCAAGGCCGCCCCTTTTCATTTCTGCGCCGTCAATGCTTCAGGCCGACGCCCTGACACGCTCAGTCGCGTCCGCTGTGGCCGGCTGCAGGGGATCGATGGCCTCGACAAGCTGCAGGAACGAGCTTCCCGGCAGCGGCGGGGCGAAGACGTATCCTTGCGCCAGACGCACGCCGAGCGTGCGCAGGTGCATCACCTGCTCGAAATTTTCGACGCCTTCGGCGACCACATCCATGCGCATGTTGCGCGCAAGATCGACCAGGGTTTCGACAATGGTTGTCGAGTTGCGATCGGTGCCGATGGCATCCACGAATATCTTGTCGATCTTGATGATGTCGACGCCAAGCTTGAGCATGTAAGAAAGCCCGCTATGCCCCGTACCGACATCGTCGATTGCAATGCGCACGCCGAGACCCTGCAAGGCGGCGATTGTCTGTCGTGTTTTGGTGAAATTCACGATCGGATCGCGTTCCGTTACTTCAAGAATAACCTGCGAAAACTTGATGGGTGAGTTCGCAAAAATATTGCGAACATCCTTCACGATCGTCGGCTCGCTGAACAGTTTGCCGGCGAAATTGAACGCGATCCGCAGGTCGGACCGCCGGCCGATGGACGGACCCGCTTCGTCGCGAACCTTTTGCATCAGGTTTTGGGTCAAGGTGTGGATCAGGCCGCTCGATTCCATCAGTGGAATGAACGCGCCCGGCAAGACCAGCGTCCCGTCCGGCTTGCGCCAACGAGCAAGAACCTCCGCGCCGCGCACGCGACCGGTGCGGATATCGACGATGGGCTGATAGTAGGGAACGAATTCGCCGGCCTCGAGGGCGTGTTCGATTTCCGCCATCGGGTTGCGCGGCGTTCCGCGCGGCAGCAGCACGGCGATGCCCGTCGCAGCGATCAGCAGGATCCCGGCCCCGAGCAGGCCAAACCATTTGAGATCGGCATGCTGGGCTGCGATGCGCTCGCGCGGAGTCGCGATCTCGGTATCGAAGCCGAATTTATCGGACTTCCGCATGGCCCCGAAATCCGGACCCGCCTCCCCGGGCGATCTTTCGCCAACCTCGCCAATAGTCGTCCCCTGCCGCGTCATGATCCTCGCGTAAGCGCTGAACGGACCGCCTTGCGTCGAGACCTGCGGCAGGAACAGCGTCGTTGGCACCAGCGCGGCAATGCCGTTGGGGCCTGTGCCGACCTGACGGCGCAATCGCACCATACGTTCACCGCTGGGCCAGGCAATGATATCGAGCCAATAGCCGGTGGCGCCGACAAGCAGCTCGGACGAGATCATGCGGCGTTCGCCGAGCGGCAAACCGAGATCGGTGCAGAGCGTCTCGGCGTCCGGGCCAACAACCGACACTTCCTTGACGGGGATGGTGCTGAAGGCCGCGTAGCGCATCGCCTCGATCTGACCGGGCTCGCAGGAATTGACGCCGCGGCTTGCCAGATTATCGAGGGTGCCGATGGTGTCCTTGACGCGCGCCTCGGCGAGCGCGATGGCGCGCTTGGCCGCCGTACCGACGTCCACTTCGCCCTGACGGTCGATCAGTCCCTCAACCCAATAGTTGAAGACCAAATAGGGAGCGCCGGCCAGCAACGCGCCGACGATGACCGCAAAAATATTCCGGCGCGAGACTACGCGCACAACACACTCCGCCTCGACCACCCCGGGAGCTCTTCCGGAGCCTGTCCAGTGAGCCATGGCGCCGTAAAGACAGCCTTAAGCTTAAACCCGTGCGCGCCCAACTCTGGCGCGAAACCGGCAGAGCAGCCACTATGGTTAGCGATGGGTTAAAGTACGGGGTCGATCCGAGGGGGCTAACGAGGGCTGGCATGAGTATTCGTCGGGTTCTGGTCGCCGCGATCGCTGTCACGGCGATGGGGCTTTCCACTGTGCGCGGGCAGGAGCGGATCGAAATCTTCGATGCCCACCTGCACTACAATCAAGAACCGACCCCCTTCTACACGCTCGATCAGGTGCGCGAGGTTTTCCGCCGCAACGGGATTATCGGCATCGTAGCGAACAGCCGCCCGAACAAAGGTACGCTTGAACTCAGCCAGGCAAAGTGGCCCGAGCTGAAAGTCGTGGCCTTCATCCGGCCCTATCGCGTCCGCAATGACATCCAGACCTGGTTCAATGATCCCGCGATTTTCGAACTGATCAAAAGCGAATACGCGCGCGGTGGCTATGTCGGCATTGGCGAGTTTCATATTTACGGAAAGGCCGCGGATTCAGGCTGGGTCAAGAAGATCGTGGATTTCTCCGTGGAACGGAGCCTCTACCTGCACGCACATTGCGACGAAGAGGCGCTGCTCATTCTTTTTCGCCACAATCCCAAAGCCCGCATCATCTGGGCACATACCGGTTTTTCGGTACCGCCCGCGCGCGTTGCGCAATTGCTCGATGAACACAAAGATGCGTTATGGGGCGAGCTGTCCTATCGGGGCGGAATTACCGGAGACGACGGCAAGTTGACAACCGATTGGCGGAGCCTATTTGACCGTTATTCCGACCGCTTCCTGCTGGGTTCCGACACCTGGATCAATGAGCGCTGGTACGGTTACGATACGATCTTCAAGGAATATCGTAACTGGCTCGCGCAGATTCCGCTCGAGCAGGCGCGCCGTATCGCGAGTGGAAATGCGTTGCGGTTGTTCGGACTGCAGGTACGCAACTGATGTGTTGATGTAAAGGACAAACAATGAGCTTCTTTCCCGGCAAGGACCCCGAGGCAGGCAACACCTATCAATGCGATGCGATCAGCCAGGTGATCGTGCCACGCACAGTCGACCTCGGCGATTTTGCCGTCCGCCGCGCACTGCCCTCGGCACGCACGCGCATGGTAGGCCCGTTCATATTCTTCGATCATTTTGGCCCGGCGGAATTCCGCGCCGGCAACGGACTTGATGTCCGCCCTCACCCGCATATCGGCCTTGCGACCGTTACCTACCTGTTCGACGGCGAGATCATGCACCGCGACAGCCTCGGCACGGCGATGGCGATCAGGCCCGGTGAAGTGAACTGGATGACCGCAGGTCGCGGCATCGTGCATTCGGAACGCACGCGTCCCGAACGACGCGTCGACCACGAGCCCATCCACGGGCTTCAGATGTGGGTCGGGCTTCCGGCAGCCAAGGAGGAAATGGAGGCAGGCTTCGCGCATCACGCGACCGCCGAGTTTCCGATCGTGAAGGACAATGGGAAGAATGTACGGGTCGTCGTGGGATCCCTCTATGGTGCATCGTCACCTGTGCCAACCGTGCACGAAACTATTTTCGGCGATGTCCATCTGAAGTCGGGCTCAAAGCTGCCGCTCGATGCCGACCATGAGGAACGCGCAATTTATGTGATCGACGGGGTGATCGATATTTCCGGTGACAAGTTCGAGGCCGGGCGCCTGCTGGTCTTCAAGCCAGGCGACAGCGTGACGATTGCCGCCATGACCGACACCCATTTCGTCATTCTCGGCGGCGCGCCGATGGATGGGCCGCGTCACATCTGGTGGAATTTCGTTTCGTCCCGCAAGGAGCGCATCGAGCAGGCCAAAGCGGACTGGAAAGCCGGCCATTTCGACAAAGTGCCGGGAGACGAGATCGAGTTCATCCCGCTGCCGGACAAGTAAGACGCACGTAGCGCAAGAATTTTGGATTTGCGCCTCATCATGGATGCGCGGGTCAAGCCCGCGCATGACGCTCAAAATCAACCGTTAGCTCGCGCTGTCATGGCCAGGGTTGGCCGGGCTTGGCCGGGCCATCTCGATTCATAGGGCACGGCCGTGCCTCCCTAAGCGAGATCACCGGGACAAGCCCGGTGATGACGATCATCTGCGACATTTGCGTTGGTCATTCCGGGGCGCGTGCGCGAGCACGCGAGCCCGGAATCCAGAAACCAGCATCGTGCCGGCGTCTGGATTCCGGGTCCGGCGCTGAAGCGCCGTCCCGGAATGACGAGCAGGCGGGCGGATTACTTCTTCGGCAGATCCAGTCGAATGGACAGCTCCTTGAGCTGCTTCGGTGTCACCTCGGACGGGGCACCCATCATCAGGTCCTCGGCGCGCTGGTTCATCGGGAACAGCACCACCTCGCGCAGATTTTCCTGACCCGCCAGAAGCATCACGATGCGGTCGATGCCGGGCGCGATGCCGCCGTGCGGCGGCGCGCCGAGCGAGAGCGCGTGCAGCATGCCGCCGAACTTCTTTTCCAGCACATCTTCGTCGTAGCCTGCGATTGCGAAGGCCTTTTTCATGACTTCCGGGCGGTGATTACGGATCGCGCCCGATGACAATTCTACGCCGTTGCAGACGATGTCGTATTGAACCGCCTTGATCGACAGCAGCTTGTCGTTGTCCTTCGCATCGAGCGCGAGGAATTCCTCGACCGGCAGGTTCGGCATCGAGAACGGGTTGTGCGAGAAATCGATTTTTTTCTCTTCTTCGTTCCACTCATACATCGGAAAATCGACGATCCAGCAGAACTCAAAGCGGCCCTTGGCGATCACGCCAAGCTCTTCACCGATTTTCACGCGCGCAGGCCCCGCGAACTTGACGAAATCCTTCGGCTTGCCTGCTACGAAGAACACGGCATCGCCGACACCGACCTTGAGCTGATCGGCTATCTTTTTCGTGCGTTCCGGGCCGATATTCTTGGCGAGCGGGCCGGCGCCGCCCTCCTCGCCCTCGCGCCAGAAGATATAGCCGAGACCAGGCTGGCCTTCGCCCTGGGCCCAGGCGTTCATGCGATCGCAGAATGCGCGGTTGCCGCCTTTCGGCGCGGGAATGGCCCACACCTGCGCCGACGCGTCCGAATTGAGGATGTTGGCAAAGATCTTGAACCCGGATCCGCGGAACGCTTCGCTGACGTCCTGCATGACGATCGGGTTTCGCAGATCGGGCTTGTCGGTGCCGTATTTGCGCAGGGCCTCGGCATAAGGAATGAGCGGAAATTTCGGCGTCACCGACTTGCCGTTGGCAAATTCCTCGAACACTCCGCGAATGACCGGCTCGACCGCGTCGAAGACGTCCTGCTGGGTGACGAAGCTCATTTCCAGATCGAGTTGGTAGAACTCGCCGGGCGAGCGATCGGCGCGCGCGTCTTCGTCACGGAAGCATGGTGCGATCTGGAAGTAGCGGTCGAAACCGGCGACCATGATCAGCTGCTTGAATTGCTGCGGCGCCTGCGGAAGCGCGTAGAACTTTCCGGGGTGCAGGCGCGAGGGCACGAGATAATCGCGCGCGCCTTCCGGCGATGAAGCTGTGAGAATGGGCGTCTGAAATTCGAAAAACCCGGATTCTTTCATCCGCCGCCGGATCGAATCGATGATCTTGCCGCGCAACATGATGTTCGCGTGCAGATTTTCACGGCGCAGATCGAGGAAGCGATATTTGAGCCTGATCTCCTCTGGATACTCCTGCTCACCGAACACCGGCATCGGCAACTCGGCGGCGGGGCCCAGCACCTCGATCTCGTCGATGTAGACCTCGACCTGGCCGGTCGGCAGATCCGGATTCTCGGTGCCGCCCGGCCTGCGGCGCACCTTGCCGTCGATCCGTATCACCCATTCCGAACGCAGCGTCTCGGCAAGCTTAAAGGCCTTGCTGTCCGGGTCGGCGACAACTTGCGTGAGGCCGTAGTGATCGCGCAGATCAATGAAAAGCACCCCGCCATGGTCGCGGATGCGATGGCACCAGCCAGAGAGCCGCACTGTCGCGCCGATATCGCTGTCGCGAAGCGCGCCGCAGGTATGTGAGCGATAGCGATGCATGGGCATTTCAGGGGGCCGAGTCAGGTCTGAATATGAGGCCGGCGAAAAACGCATGGGGGGTCGCCTTTGTCAAGGCAAGGCGCCGCCCCGTTGTCCGGGGTATGACCATGATAGAATCGCGTCCGATCCGATTGAGCCCATGTTCAACCTCGCCCTCCCCACGCTCGCCATGATGGTCGTTGCAACGGCCTTTTTGGCGCTGGAACGCGTCGCGCCCGGCCGGGAATTGCCGCATGCGCCGGGATGGTATGGACGCGCGATTCTGATCAACCTCGCCCAGGTCGCCATCACCTTTGCCACCAACCACCTCTGGCTCGATCTGCTGTCGGGCGTTTCGCTGTTCCATCTGGCCAGCCTGGAGAATTCGATTTTGCAGGGATTCATCGGCTGGCTGGTCGGCACATTCGTCTTCTACTGGTGGCACCGCGTTCGCCATCTTCCGGGGTTCTGGGTTGTCTTCCACCAGGTCCATCATTCTCCGGCGCGCATCGAGGCTTTGACCGCCTTCTACAAGCATCCGGTGGAGATCCTCACGGACAGCGCACTGGCGGCCGTCGTCATGTATCCGCTACTTGGAAGCTCGCTCGAGGGCGCGCTCTGGTTCAATTTTTTCGCTGCAGCGGGCGAGCTCTTCTATCATGCGAACATCAGGACGCCACATTGGGTGAAGTATTTCATCCAGACGCCGGAGTTGCACTCAATCCATCATCAGCTCGATGTCCATCACTACAATTACGCCGACCTGCCGCTATGGGACCGTTTGTTCGGCACCTATCGCGACGCCGAGACGTTTGCCACACGCTGCGGCTTTCCGCGTAACAATGAACGTCAGCTTGGCCGCATGCTGCTGTTCCGTGACGTTTACAAAGATTAGGGTGTGCGGCGTTGCCGTGCCCCTCGCCCATGGTCGCCGGTATTGCGCGTTCGATTGAGTAGGAATTGTCATGTCAAAGCCTGCCCGCAAAAAGAAGCCAAAATCGGCAATCGCTGAAATGACCACAGCCGAAGCTGCGGTTGCGACTCTTATCGGTCACGGGCTCGATACCGTTTACGCGCTTCCGGGCGTCCACAACGACCATTTGTTCGATGCTTTTCAGCGCGCCGGAGAATTTTTCCGCGTCGTCCACACCAGGCACGAACAAGGCGCGGGCTATATGGCGCTTGGCGCAGCGCTCGCGACCGGCAGGCCGCAGGCCTATTCGGTGGTGCCGGGCCCGGGACTCCTGAACTCCGGCGCGGCTTTGCTCACGGCCTACGGAATGAACGCTCCCGTTTTGGCAATGATCGGACAGATTCCCGCATCAGCAATCGGCAAGCGTCAGGGTCACCTGCATGAGATTCGCGACCAGGCCGGCATTCTTGCGCGCCTGGTGGATCATTCCCTCCACATTACCGGCGCGGAGGATGCGTCATCCAAAGTCGCCAAGGCTATTCAATCCATGAGCCGTGGCCGCCCCGGGCCGGTAGCGCTCGAATGCGCGATCGACGTCTGGGGCAAGCGTGGGCCCGTTGCCGACATCGCGGCGCCCTCTCCGCCGCGCGCCCCGAAGATCGATGACAGCAAGGTTCGTGCGGCGGCGAAAGTTCTGGGACAGGCGAAGCGCGTGCTGATCGTCGTTGGCGGCGGCGCGCAGGATGCCTCGCCCGAGGTCACCCTCCTGTCCGAAATGTTGCAGGCACCGGTGCTCGGCTATCGGCGTGGCCGCGGGGTACTCGATTCGCGCAATCCATTCAGCGTGACATTGCCGCTTGGCCGCGAATTGTGGGGCGAGGCTGACGTCGTCCTGGCCGTTGGGACGCGGCTCCTCAACCCGATGCGGCAATGGGGCATGGACAAGAAACTGCAGATCGTGCGCGTCGACGCCGACCCCGATGAGCCGGCGCGGCTTCAAAAGCCCAAGGTCGCGCTGATTGGTGATGCCGCGCCGATCCTCAGGCGTCTGATCGACAGTCTCGCCAAGTCCAATATGCGCCGCTCATCCCGTGCAGACGAAATGCGGCAGCGTCAGGCGAAGCTGCAGGAGCGGCTTGCCAAACTCGCCCCCCAACTCGCCTTTCTCGAGGCGATCCGCGCCGAGTTGCCCGAGGACGGCATCTATGTCGATGAAGTCACCCAGATGGGATTTGTCGCCCGGCTCGCTTTGCCCGTTTACAGCCCGCGCACGTTCTTATCGCCCGGTTACCAGGACAATCTCGGCTGGGGCTACGCCACCGCCCTCGGGGTGCAGCACGCACGGCCGGACGTTCCCGTGCTCTCGATCAACGGCGATGGCGGATTTCTCTATACCGGCAACGAACTCGCCACCGCCATTCGCCACCGGATACCACTGGTGGCGGTGGTGTTCGTCGACGGGGCGTTCGGCAATGTGCGTCGCATCCAGCAGGAGCAATTCGGCAATCGTCTGATTGCCTCCGACCTTGCCAATCCCGATTTTGTGAAATACGCGGAGAGCTTCGGCGCCGCCGGACGTCGCGCCCGTGGTCCGGATGAGCTCCGCGTGGCTTTGCGGGAATCCTTCGCCCGCCGCGAACCGACCCTGATCGAGGTGCCGGTGGGGTCCCTGCCCAGCCCTTGGGAATTCATCCATATGCCGCGTGTGCGAGGAAAGTAAGTGTGAGTTGCCAGTGTGTAGTTGCCATGACGGCGTCGGATCGGGTTAGGTGCGCGGCACGATGGATTTGATCACCACGACGGATGACCTCGCGGCGGTTTGCGGGCGGATGGCGAAGCATCCGTTCGTCACGGTCGATACCGAATTCCTGCGCGAGACCACCTATTACCCGCTGCTGTGCGTGGCACAGATGGCTTCAACCGAAGAGGCCGTCGTCGTTGACGCGCTCGCCACCGGGCTCGATCTCTCCCCCCTGTTCGCACTGATGGCGACCGAAAGCGTCACCAAGGTGTTCCATGCCGCGCGGCAGGACATCGAAATCGTCTGGAACATGGCCAAGACGATCCCGCATCCGATCGTCGATACCCAGGTGGCCGCGATGGTGCTCGGCT
The DNA here is from genome assembly GCA_963831515.1 of uncultured Alphaproteobacteria bacterium. Lineage (GTDB taxonomy): Bacteria > Pseudomonadota > Alphaproteobacteria > Rhizobiales > Xanthobacteraceae > Pseudolabrys. The sequence goes on from CAWHQL010000006.1 coordinate 423,773, forward strand.
ATGGCAATTCGATCTCCTACGACCAGTTGGTCCAGCGCATCACCGGCGACACGCTCGACAAGTCGCACCGCTTCACGGACTGGACGCGGCGGCCGCTCAGCGATGCGCAGATCGCCTACGCCTTGTCCGATGTGACGCATTTGCGCGATGTCTATCTGAAGCTTGCGGATGATCTCGAGAAACGCGGTCGCAACAATTGGGTCGAGGCGGAGATGGAGGTGCTCACCTCGCCGGAGACCTACCGTGCCGATCCGGAGCGCGCCTGGGAGCGGCTCAAGAGCCGGGTGCGCAAGCCGAAAGAGCTCGCCGTGCTGATGGAAATCGCCGCCTGGCGCGAGCGCGAGGCGCAGACGCGCGACGTTCCGCGCGGGCGCGTGATCAAGGACGATGTGATCGGCGATATCGCCGTGCAGGCGCCGACCTCGATCGAGCGGCTGGGTCACCTGCGCTCGCTGCCGAAGGGCTTCGAGCGCTCGCGCTGGGGCGAGCAGATCATCGAGGCGGTCAAACGCGGGCTGGCGCGCGATCCGAAGACGCTGCCGCGGCTCGAACGCTTCCGTCCGGCGGCCAACGGCATGGCGACGGTCGAGTTGCTCAAGGTGCTGCTGCGCATGACGGCGGAGCGGCATGGGGTCGCCGCCAAGGTGATCGCCACCGTCGACGACCTCGACCGGATCGCCGCCGACGACGCCGCCGACGTCCCCGCCCTCAAGGGCTGGCGCCGCGACCTATTTGGCGAGAAAGCGCTTGCACTAAAGCAAGGTCGGCTCGCACTCGCAGTTGACAATGGAAAAGTGGTGACCGTCGATAAGAACTAGATTCATGTTTCAATCGATGGCTCGCGGCCGATGAGTCGCGCCAGTTGGCGTAGCCGGCCGGCCAGTCGATCGCTCGCGAGTTCGCTGTACGAGCCGGGCAGTTTGAGGATCAACTTGCCGCGCTTGACGCGCATCGAGGTCTTTGGAAGCACACCGCTTTGCCCGGCTGTAATAATGTAAGCGACTCGCATGGCTGCGCCCAGCACGCGCGCACGATCCAACATCCTTGTCGTCGCAAGTTCACGCAGCCGCGGGGACAAGTCCTCTTCACTCAATCCGGCGTGACGAAAATAGACCGACAGCGCAAGGTACGCACGTCCGGGATGATCAATGGCAACGAAAGAACCATGCGCGATTATGTTCATGGATTGCTCGCCGCGATAGTCCGGGTGGGCGCGCCAGCCGATGTCCGCGAGCAAACACGCGGCATGACGCAAGCGACGCTCATCGGGACTTTCGTCAAGTCCGGACGACTCCATAAAAAGATCGGTCCAGCCGATCAGTTCTTCGCCGTGACGCGGCGACCGCGAGCGGAGCACGTTGAGATCAGCGGCGGCCGAAATTAGCGGGTCGCGAGCGCGCTCCCGCGCGCTGAGTAGCGAATACAGGAGCCCCTCACGCACACCAAGCACGGAAATCACCACCTGCTTCGGCTTGATCGTGCGGACTAGATTCTCCATCACCAGCGCTGCATAGGCGAGCAACGGCCGGCGCGCGGCATTCACAACCTCGATTTTTGAAAGCGTGTCGGTATCAACGTGGTGCACGAGCCTGGAAAACTCCTGCGCCTCGCGAGCCGAGATACGGTAATTGTGCATGACATGGAAAGGATAACCGGTCTGCCACATGTGCAGCCGAGCCAGCGCGCGCCATGTTCCGCCTACCGCATAGAAGGTGCGGTCTTCACCGTCGTGCAACATGTCGAGGTCGTCGAAAGCTTCTTCTACATATTTCTCTGCTTTCTTGAGGGATTTTCCGGTGATGTCCTGAAGTGCCAGGCCGCCAAACGGCAGCGTCACACCGCCTCGCACGCGAGAACCATGCACATCGACAAGTTCGAGTGAACCGCCGCCGAGGTCGCCGACGATTCCATCCGGCTTGTGAATTCCGGACACAATGCCGAGTGCCGTCAGGTGGGCCTCGCGTTTTCCCGACAGGATCGCGATCTTTGTCCTGCAAATGCGTTCGGCTTCGGCAATGAACGCACGACCATTGCGCGCGTCCCGGCAAGCCGCGGTAGCAATCGCCCAAATGCGCCGTACGTGCAAAATATCGCATAAGGCGCGAAAGCGCCGTAACGCATCGAACGCAGTATCGATTGCATCGACAGGTAACAGGCCGGTCGACTGTACCTGCCGCCCAAGGCCAGCGAGCACTTTTTCGTTAAAGATGGGCGTAGGCGAGCGAGTCAGACCCTCGTAGACGACGAGACGGATTGAGTTCGATCCAATATCGATAACGGCAACCGGCGGACCGTGGTCAAGCCGCCCCTTCGCCGAAGAGATGATCTTGGGCGAGCGCTTACGCGCCTTCGATGAGGCGGCGTATAAGACTGCGCGGTTGCGATTCCTTGAGCGATTTTCCACGGCCAGACAGGCTCGGATTCGTCATAAAATACTTGTGGGCGTTGAATGGCTCTTCACCCGGCGCGGCCTTTATGCGCGTGGAACTGCCATCCGGCAAGAGCTTCCAGCTTTGCTCATTGTCCTTGAAGTTCGCCACCATAATTTGACCGAGAACCTGCTCATGGACGGTCGCATTGAGAATCGGACTTAAAACTTCAACCCGACGGTCAAGATTCCGCGGCATCATATCCGCTGACGAAATGTAGATCGCAGACTTCGGATGCGGCAGAGGGTGGCCGGCGCCGAAACAATAAATGCGGCCGTGCTCAAGGAACCGGCCGATGATCGATTTGACGCGGATGTTTTCGGACAAGCCCGGAACTCCGGGCCGCAAACAACAAATGCCGCGAACGACCAGATCAACTGAGACCCCCGCAGCCGACGCGTCGTAAAGCGCGTCGATGATTCCAGGATCGACCAGAGCGTTCATCTTCATCCAGATCGATGCAGGCCGGCCGGCTTTGGCGTGCGCGATCTCTTGCGCGATGTGATCCAGAATCCGCTTGCGAAGGTTTATCGGCGAAATGGCCATACGCTCAAGCTCGGCCGGCTCGGCATAGCCGGTTATGTAATTGAAAATGCGTGCAACATCGCGACCAATAACAGCGTCAGCAGTGAAGAAGGACAGATCGGTATAGATGCGTGCCGTAACTGGGTGATAGTTACCCGTGCCAGCGTGAACGTAAGTGGCCAATTCGCCCGCTTCGCGGCGCACGACTAGCGACAACTTTGCGTGCGTCTTTAATTCTATAAACCCATAAACAACCTGCGCACCTGCGCGCTCGAGATCGCGCGCCCAGCGGATGTTGGCCTCCTCGTCAAACCGCGCTTTCAGTTCGACCAGCGCCGTCACCGACTTGCCCGCCTCGGCCGCCTCCACGAGCTGTTTCACGATCGGCGACTCAGCGGAGGTGCGGTAGAGAGTCTGTTTGATTGCGACGACATTGGGATCGCGCGCAGCCTGTTGCAGGAACTGCACTACCACGTCGAAGGATTCATAAGGATGATGGACAACAAGATCTTTTTGGCGAATGGCTGCAAAGCAATCGCCACCGTGATCACGTATCCGCTCAGGATACCGAGGATTGTAAGGAACAAACTCGAGATCAGGGCGGTCAAGTTTGGTCAGTTGGCTAAGGTCGTTAAGCGCGAGCACACCGTCTACCCTGAAGACCTCATCGTCGGCGACTGCTAGTGCCCGCTGAACGAAGCTGCACAATTCCGCGGGCATCGACGAACCGAGCTCGAGCCTGATAACCGACCCGCGGCGCCGCTGCTTGAGCGCGGTCTCGAACAGACGCACCAGATCCTCGGCCTCCTCTTCGATTTCAACTTCGGAGTCGCGGATCGCACGAAATGCCCCCTGCCCTTTGACCGTGTAACCTGGAAAAAGACGACTGATGAACAGCGCCGTCGTCTCCTCCAGCGTGATCAAGCGGATTCCGTGGTCGCTGCCACCCGGCAACTTGATGAACCGCTCAATCTTTTGCGGCATACGAATAAGCGCATTCATCGCCTTGCCGTCTTTGCCACGCGCAAGCTGCAAGGCGATAGAGAAGGCCAGATTCGGAATGAACGGGAATGGATGCGCCGGATCGATCGCAAGTGGCGTTAGCAGCGGAAAAACATGCGTGAGAAAATGTTCTTCCAACCAATTGCGTTCTGTCTTTTTGAGATCGCTCCCCTCAATTAGCACGACATTCGCTCCGGCAAGGGCCGGACGCAACTCAAGCCAGCGTTTTTGCTGATCCTTGGCGAGTTGCGAAACCGCCTCGCCGATGCGCGTCAGTTGCTCGGATGGAGTCAATCCGTCGGGGCTTTGCGTTAGAATACCTTCACGAAGCTGTCCCTTGAGGCCAGCAACTCGCACCATAAAAAATTCGTCAAGATTGTTTGCCGAAATCGATAGAAACCGCACACGCTCAAGTAGTGGGTGTTGCTCGTTGGCCGCCTCTTCCAACACACGTCTATTGAAATGGAGCCAAGATAGTTCGCGATTGATGAACCGTTCGGGGCTCCGCCTGATATCGAGAGACGGCGCGGACTGAGCTGGCGCTGGAGAACCGCCGCGGCTGCTAACCTCGTCGATTTCATCTGTCTGAACAGTAGCTTGCCCGCGATCAGCCATTGGAATTGCCTAACATTGTAGAACGCTAGCCGAAAATAGTGGCCCCCGGATGACAATTCGTCTCGACACAGGCCCGTTCGTCAAGTGTGCCGCACCGGCGTTAAGGAGTGCGGAACAACTCTATGGCGAGCGCCCTTGTCACCGGGCGATGCCGACGCATCGCTTCATCATCGAGGGTTTGGATAGCGGTGCGCGCGGCAGCAAATGAACGGTCAATACGGTTAACAAGATAATTTACTACCAATTCATCAAGAACCAACTGACGGTCGGCTGACAGCTTTACCAAGAGTGAGCGCAATAGCGCGTCATCAGGCGACTTGACCGTAACCCCTGGGAGCGCACGCAGTCTCGATGCAAGATCGCGAATTGTTACCGGTAGGCTCGCCACGGTAGAACGAGAGGTCAGCAACACATACGCATCCTCTTCGCGCGCGAGATTGATAACATGAAATAGTGCGTGCTCATCGAGATCTTCTGCTTCGAGATCTTCAACTACGAGCGCGCCAGTTGCGAGTGTCCCGGGTACGTCGGCAATAGACAAAAATTTCGCGGATAAAACGCGGGCGCCCGCCTCACCGGCCCAAATCGCGGCAAGATGGCTTTTGCCAGCCCCCTCGGGACCAGTAAGAGCAACAATGCGATCTGGCCAATCAGGCCAGCGCTCGATCAACGTGAGTGCTGCAACGTTCGACGGGCCACTCAGAAAATCTTCACGGGCGAAGCTCACGGAGTGATCAAGGTCGAGGACAAGCTGACGGGGAGTGAACGGACTGCTCATGTCACCAACATTCGCCCGCGGAAAATGAACTTGAATCGAGTGAGCTTCGATGCGCGGCGCCGCGAAAGGGTGTGGGTGCCAGGCTCACTTGTTCACCGCCGTGGAATTTATGTGGCGTACCCATTCGGCCACATAGGCGGCCACAGACAGTAACGTCAAAGCTGCGACTACGGCCATAAGCAGCATCGACACCATTGGCAGTGGATACGCAAATCCGAGCGTACCGAGTACCACGCACGCAAAGACAATCTGAGCAACAGTATTGAGCTTGGATACCAGCAACGGTTTGACCTTGACCGGCGTGCCAACCAGCCACGACAGCATCACGGCGCCGACAATCATGATGTCGCGGGAGACCACCAGGATAACCAGCCACCCTGGGATCAGGCCATTGATTCCCAAGGTGATATAGATCGATACAATTAGGGCCTTGTCGGCCAGCGGATCCAGATAGGCGCCGAGCTCGGTCGTCATGTGGAAACGCTTGGCAAGGTAGCCGTCCACGGCATCGCTCAGGCCGGCGGCCAAGAACAGCACGAATGCAATCCACATCGCGCCAGAGGCGATCGCCCAAACCACGATCGGCACAAGCAGAATTCGGCCCAGTGTAATGAGGTTTGGAATACTCAAGTGAATCCCGGCTTGATAACGCGATCCGGCCTCAAACGCCGGAAAAACGCCAATGCTTTCGATGGAGTATAACGGCGCTCAGACCATTGCGCGACTTGCGATTCCAACGTACGACCCGGCGCGGACGAGGACCCATTATGGCAGAAAACTCGCGCGGGCTCACTTACGCGCAGGCCGGCGTTGATATCGATGCCGGCAACCGAATGGTCGAACTGATCAAGCCATTGGTTCGCGCCACCGCTCGCCCGGGCGCGGACGCCGAGATTGGCGGCTTTGGCGGGCTTTTCGACCTGAAGCGGACAGGCTATCGCGATCCGGTTTTGGTTGCCGCCACCGATGGCGTCGGAACCAAGCTCAAGGTCGCAATTGAAACCGGCCGCCACGACACGATCGGCATTGATCTCGTCGCGATGAGCGTCAACGATCTGGTGGTGCAAGGTGCCGAGCCCCTTTTTTTTCTTGATTACTATGCCTGTGGGAAACTCGAACCAGAAATTGGGGCCGCGATAGTCGCCGGCATCAGTATCGGATGCCGTGAAGCCGGCTGCGCTCTGATCGGTGGTGAGACTGCCGAAATGCCCGGCGTCTACCGCGGCGAAGACTATGATCTCGCAGGTTTTGCGGTTGGCGCAGTTGAACGTGACGCCATCTTGCCGCGCTCTGACATCCAGGACGGAGACGTTATCCTCGGACTTGCTTCGTCCGGAGTGCACTCCAATGGTTACTCACTCGTACGTAAGGTGATTGAAAAAACTGGGCTGCCATGGGACGCGCCCTCACCTTTCGTGTCTGGGCAAAGTCTGGGCGATGCCATCCTTATGCCGACCCGCATCTATGTGAAAGCATGCATCGCAGCTATCCGTGAGACCAAGGCGGTCAAAGGTATGGCGCATATCACCGGCGGCGGATTTCCAGACAACATTCCACGGATTCTGCCAAAAGGACTTGGCGCACGTATCGATTTGACCCGGATTGCAGTGCCGTCTGTGTTTCAATGGCTCGCCCGCGCCGGCGACATTGCACAGAATGAAATGTTGCGAACCTTCAACTGCGGAATCGGAATGATCGTTGTTATTTCGCCGAAAGATGCTGATGCGGTCACGGGAGTTTTCGAACGCTCAGGAGAGACGGTGATAACTCTCGGGAAGGTAACTAAAGAAACTGGTGATCAACGCGTAATCTATGATGGCCTCCTCGATCTCGGTTAGACCATGAGCCGCAAACGCGTCGCTGTGCTTATTTCGGGCCGCGGCTCCAACATGGCGGCCTTGATAGAAGCTGCGAAGGCCAAAGACTATCCCGCCGAAATCGTGTTGGTAGTATCCAACCGCCCAGAGGCTGGTGGCCTTCTCGTCGCGCGAGCGGCAGGAATTGCCACTGAGATCGTCGACCACACAGAATTCGGCGGAGATCGCAACCGTTTTGAAGGCGAGATTCAGGCGCACCTCACAAAATACCGGGTCGACATCGTTTGCCTGGCCGGTTTTATGAGGTTGCTCACGGGTAGCTTTCTAGAGAAATGGCAACGACGGATTCTCAACATTCACCCCGCCCTGCTGCCCGATTTCAAGGGCCTGGACACACACAGGCGCGTCCTTGAGGCGGCCGCAAAAATTCATGGTGCGACCGTGCATTTCGTTGTGCCTGAGATGGATTCCGGACCAATCATTACTCAAGGCGCGATCGCTGTACGGCCGGGCGACAGTGAAGAAACACTCGCAGCCCGCGTATTGAAAGTTGAGCACCGCATTTACCCTTTGGCTCTCAAGCTGGTGGCTGAGGAACGAGTTCAGATCAAAAACAATCGCGCCTTGATCGACGGCGTTCCTGTTCCAAATGTCACCGACCGGATCCCTACCAACCCAACTTAAGAATTTCGCGGTGCAACAGTTTACAAAAAATAATTCATTCGCTTGCGCGGTGTTATAAACTTGGTTCCGTGACGTCACACCCGGTGGCGTTGGCAACATAGGGGGACTCCATGGCAGCCAAAGGCGACGCGAAACTGCTGTACCCGGGATTGGCCGACTTTTACGTGACGTGGGGTGATATCAGCTACACGTTGATGCGTATCGTTGTCGGCGTCATCATGATCATGCACGTCTTGGGCAAGTTCAAACTTGGCGCAGGTGCGCTCGCGGCCAACGTCATGGCAAAGAACGGGCTCGAGCCCTCAATGGCATTTGCCTATGCTGCGATGTTTCTCGAGGCCGTCGGTGGGGTCTGCCTCATCATCGGGTTGTTCACCCGTTTCTTCGCGGCCGCGCTTGCGATCGAGATGGCGATCGCGTTGTTTGCCGTGCATTGGGCAAGAGGTTTTTCCGTCAGCCAAGGTGGATACGAGTTCGTGCTGCTTCTTGGGGTGGTGCTTTTCGCCATCGCAATTCGTGGTGGCGGCCCCTATTCAGCTGACAACGCGATCGGCAAAGAACTCTAAGCGGTTTTCGATCAAGAAATAAAAGCGCGGGCACTACGCCCGCGCTTTTCGTATCCAAACTCTGTTGTCGTGGAAAGCCGCCCCACCGTACGGCGCAATCGGATCGGCACCGGTTAGGGTGTTGATGCCGCAACCGTCGGCATAAGCCGAATTTGGCCAAATTGACTCGGCAATCAGCACGCCGCGGCGCACCCCGTCAAAAATTTTAGCGTGCAGGTGTACCTGGCCCCGCTTGTTGCCAAGCACAATCAGATCGCCTTCTCCAATTCCATGAACGCGCGCGTCATCGGGATGGATCATGACCGTTGGCCGACGCTCTTGCTCGAGCGACGTCGGCGTCTCGTTAAAGGTGGAGTTGAGGAACCCTCGGGCCGGAGACGTCGCGAGCCGGAATGGATGATCCACATCCTGCTGCTCGATCACTGTCCAATGATCCGGAAGCGGAGGCATATCGGCGACAGGTCCGCTCCGATATGGGCTGCGAAATGGTACGTTCGGCCAGTCCGGTTTGAAGCGGAATTTTCCGTCTGGCCAAGGGAAGCCGTCCAGATAGTGCGATTGGCGAAAAGGAGGCTGACAATCGAGCCAGCGGTTGGCTTCTATCTCGGCAAGGGTACCGCGCTTGGAGACCCGCAGCATCTGATCGATCAACTGGCGCGGGCTCATCTCGAAGCCGCGATGTTCAGCGCCAAGGCGCTTGGCGAGCTCGCAAATGACCTCATGATTGTTGCGGCACTCGCCCGGTGGTTCGACCAGTTTGGGCCCCAGGATAAGATATTGGTGACCACCGCCGCGATAAATATCGTCGTGCTCGAGAAACGTCGTGGCTGGAAGAACCACGTCGGCCATTTGAGCGGTCTCCGTCATGAACTGCTCGTGCACACAGACAAAAAGGTCGTCGCGGAGGAAGCCTTGCTTCACCTTGGTCTGATCGGGCGCAACGGAAACTGGATTGGTGTTCTGAATAATGAGCGAGTGAACCGAACCCCCGCCCTGTAGTGCATCGGTCGCGCCGGTCAGTACGGCTCCGATACGCGACTGATCGAGCATCCGGACGGACTGGTCGCGAACATCGAGCCCCTCAATCAGCGTTTTATCGAGTTGGAAAATATCGGCGCTGATGTGAAAGGCACCTCCGCCCTCGTACTGCCACGCACCGGTGACCGCCGGAATGCAACTGGCCGCGTGCATGTTTGCCGCGCCATTGCGCGAACGCGAAAACCCATAGCCGAGCCTGAAGAAAGCTCGCTTATGCTCGCCAATCAATTTCGCAAATTGCTCGATAGTTTCGACCGGCGTACCAGTGATTGCAGAGGCCCAATCTGGACCGCGCGTACGAAGGTGCGCCTCGAGTTCGCGTGGTGCATCGGTGAATTTTTCGAGATAAGCCCAATCGGCCTTCTCATCACGGAACAGACAATGCATCACGGCGCACGCCAGTGCGCCGTCGGTTCCCGGTTTGACCAGAACCGGCAGATCGGCATGCTCCATCGTGCCGTTCATATAAATATCAACCGCAACGATCTTCGCGCCGCGCTCTTTGCGTGCGCGCACGGCATGGGTCATCACATTAACCTGAGTGTTGACCGCGTTCGTGCCCCAGATGATGACCAAATCGGATTTGGCCATTTCCCGCGGGTCGACGCCCGCAATACGTCCGACTCCAGCCGCAAAGCCGGCGTAGGCGGGATTGACGCAAATCGTTGAATGAAAACCGGAATATTTCTTCACATGCCGAAGACGGTTGATACCGTCGCGCATGACCAGACCCATGGTGCCCGCATAGTAATACGGCCAGACACTGTCAGCGCCGTGTCGTTGCTCGACTCGAATGAAGTTTTCAGCAACAAGATCGAGCGCCGCGTCCCAGGAGATGCGTTTGAACTCGCCAGACCCCTTTGCGCCACTACGTCGCAGCGGATGCAGGACGCGCTGCGGATGGTGCTCCCGCTCCGCATAGCGTGCAACCTTCGCGCAGATCACGCCGGCGGTGTAATCGTTGTCCGGCGAACCATGCACGCGTCCAATCGTGCGCTCGTCGAGCAACTCCACATCGAGCGCGCAAGTTGAAGGGCAATCGTGGGGACAGGCCGAATGGCCGATCCGTTTTGCACTTGGGAGCCTGACGGTTTGATTCATGCGCTCCCATTATAGCTGAACCCGCTAGGCTTTGCTCTCCACCCGAACCTTGGAGCGGCGCCATGCGCCGCCCACAACCAACACCAATACCGCACCAACGACTGCAGCGGCGATCTCGACCTGATGAGCTACTGCCGCGCCATATTTGGCAGTGAGCCATCCAACCACCACAGGGTCTGTCGCGATCACTTCGCCTACAATCCAGCCCAACAGCCCCGCGCCGGCCCAGACAAGAATGGGAAATCGATCGAGCAGCGACATGATCAAGGCAGCGCCGGCAACGATCAGGGGAATGCTGATTGCAAGGCCGATTACCAACAGCGCCATATTCCCGCCTGCTGCCGCAGCAATTGCGATGACGTTGTCGAGGCTCATGATGATGTCGGCGATGGCAACAATACGAACTGCGCGCCAAAGGTGCTCTGCCGCCTCGGATTCGCTCTTGTCCGGCTCATCGGGTACCAGCAATTTGGCCGCGATGTAAAACAATGCAAGTCCACCGACGATTTTCAAATACGGGAGCGTCATCAATGACGCAACGACGCCGGTGAAGACGATGCGAAGTCCAACGGCGACACCTGCACCGAGGATCATGCCCCAAACACGCTGTCGATGCGGCAGGCCGCGGCAGGCCATAGCAATCACCACCGCGTTGTCGCCGGACAACAAAATGTTGATCCACATGATCTTGGCGAGTGCGACCCAGAACTCGGTATGGCCCATATCGCTCCACCCGGAGCTGATCAGCACCCACCAGCCGGCCGGATCAATCAACTGAGACATCGAACCCACGGTGTTTTTCCTCCCCTTACCGCATCGGGCGATTGCAACCTTTTTTGTCGGTCATCACTTCGCCAGCGTCTGTGTCGTCTTAGCCGACGATCTCGTTCTCAGAAAAAAATTGCGCGATTTCCCGCAAAGCTGTTTCTGGTGCATCGGAGCCATGGACCGAATTTTCGCCGATCGACCTGGCGTGTGTCTTCCGGACGGTTCCGGCCGCCGCCTTTGCTGGATCGGTTGCGCCCATAACATCGCGATATTTTGCAATGGCGTTATCCCCTTCCAACACCTGAACGACGACAGGTCCGGATATCATAAAATCCACCAGTTCACGAAAAAATGGGCGCTCTCTGTGCACAGCATAGAATCTTTCTGCCTGTTCGCGCGAAATGCGCACCCGTTTTTGCGCGACAATACGAAGTCCGGCTTTCTCGATCATCGCATTGACGGCGCCTGTCAGATTGCGCTCGGTTGCATCGGGTTTGAGGATCGAAAAAGTGCGCTCGATCGCCATCGGATCTTCCTTCACTGGGACTAATCGGAGAATTTACGGAGTTTCATTGGAGAAGATAGGCCGCGCGGCTTATACCGGTGGCTGTTTCGGCCGGCAAGGTCGGTCGTCAAGGTCTTTGCCTATATGCAGGAGGCAACATGCTGACCCGCTATACGATGTTCGCCGGCTACAATGCTTGGTGCAACGAGCGACTATATGACGCGACCGCAAGGATCGACGACGCCGATTATCGCGCGGATCGAGGCGCTTTCTTCAAATCACTGCACGGCACACTCAATCACCTCCTAGTAGGCGACCGAATTTGGATGCGACGCTTCACGGGCCAAGGCGAAGTACCGTCGAGCCTCGACGCCATATTGTATGACGACTTTACGCAGTTGCGTTCAGCGCGCCGCATGGAAGATGCACGCATCGCGCAATTCATCGCGTCTTTGACCGATCACGATCTAAACAAAACGATCCGCTATCGAACCGTCGTCAATCCGCAGGATATCGAGCAGGTGCTAGCCCCCGCGCTCGACCATTTTTTCAATCACCAAACTCACCACCGCGGCCAAGCGCACTCGCTGCTCAGTGCCATTAGCGGAAACGAACGCACACCCAGCTTTGATCTGATTATCTATCAGAGAGAAACCGGAGACGGCATTTCGCTCAACGGCGGCTAAACCGCTTATTGCGCAGGGTTGCGCTCAAACTGGGCCGTATTGGCCGGCTTCTTTTTTGGCGTCTTCTTAGCAGCCGGCTTCGCCGGCTTGGGTTGCTCCGGCGCGCGCTCTACGACATTGAGCCGGCCGCCGCTGAATGTGTAGATGCCCGGCCACGGACCGCCTAGGTATGTCAGGACGACTTTGCGCTCCCCTTTGTCGCCAGCACTGATCGCGACATTGCTGGGCATGCCAGCGCGCTGGACGGCCTGACATTCTGTCATGCCAAGCGCAATGCCGCCCGCCACCAACGGTGCTGAGGTCGGTTCGAGTCGTTGCAGGCCTGAACTGGGTGCCGCGGCGGCTTGTGTTGCCGACGACGCACCAGCGTCACCCGCAACCTCGGTCGGGTTTGCGGCGGCCGACTGCGAAAGCGGGGCGGCGGGTGCAGCGCACTGGCCTTCGGCACTCACCATATCGTCAGGACCCACCGGTCCCTGGGGACCCAAGCTTACGTTGCCAGTGCTTGGCCGAGCCCAATCGGGCTTGGCAACAAAAGGTCTGGAGAACCAACCGCCATCGTTTTGGTCTTCGAACACTCCCGCCGTATTCTTACACCCCGCGACGGCGATCGCGGTGGCGCAGGTAAACGCAATGCTCAAATAGACGCGGCGGCGCGGCAAAGTCAGCCTCGATTGATTATCTGCTTGTCCCTTAAAGCGCATTTTGCGTCATCACGATGGCGCGCGGCAAGCCTTGGTCTGCCAATGGCTTAGCATGTAGTTCAATGGCTCGTACTCCATTGGCCGAGTAGGCCAATCCCGAACCGGTTTGCTTACCCCTTCTTCGACCAACGCCCCCTTTCGTCAGCCTGCCAGTAGGTGGCGTCCAATCCTTTTTCTTTGGCTGCTGACCACTGCGTGCGCGCCGCCGCTACTGCTTCTTCATCCTCTCCGTCAAACAAAAGTACGATACGTTGGTAGTGCTGCTGCTCGGACGGCATGGGCGCGCCGTCAATTAAAAAACGAACCGCGGCACCATTGGGATTGCTTTCGGTCACCGTAAACAAGATCGGCTGAAGCGCGGCCTCCGGCTCACGCCAGGTACCATGGGGCAGAAAGCCGTCGTCACGGTAAGTCCATAGATGCGCATCGAGGGCCTCGATGCGTTCTTCGGAGGATCCCTGCACAATTACTTTCCATCCTCGTTCAAGTGATTTCTCAAGCAGAGCGGGAAGAACGCCCTCCAGCTTCTGCCCTTGAAGGTGATAGAAAAAAATCTCTGTCATCTGTTTCGCTTAGAGAAGCTACCTTTCGTAGTGATCTTCGACCAGGCGATCCAGCAGTCGGACGCCCCACCCGGAGCCCCAACTCTTATTGATTTCGGTTTGACGCGAGTCAAAACCGGTTCCCGCAATATCAAGGTGTACCCATGGCATCTTGTCATCAACGAACCGTTTGATGAACTGCGCCGCGGTAATCGCCCCTCCCCACCGGCTGCCGCCAGTGTTTTTCATATCAGCGAATTTGGAATCGATCATCTTGTCGTATTCGGGCGCGAGGGGCATCCGCCAAACCAACTCGCCGGTTTCGCTACCCGCTTTGCTCAAGCGTTCAGCAAGCTGATCGTTGTTGGAAAACATGCCCGCGTATTCTTGCCCGAGGGCAACAATGATGGCGCCAGTCAGTGTCGCAAGATCAATCATGAATTTCGGTTTGAATCGCTGCGCCGCATACCAGATTACGTCGGCGAGTACGAGCCGCCCTTCAGCGTCCGTGTTGATGATTTCAATCGTTTGCCCGGACATTGATTTGACAATGTCGCCGGGCCGCTGAGCGTTGCCATCGGGCATGTTCTCGACCAGGCCGACGATACCAACTGCGTTTACTCGTGCCTTTCGGGCAGCCAGCGCGTGCATCAAGCCCACCACGCATGCTGCCCCCGCCATGTCGCCTTTCATGTCCTCCATGCTGGCGGCAGGTTTGATCGAAATGCCCCCGGTGTCGAAGCAGACGCCTTTGCCGATAAATGCAACCGGCGCCTCGCCCGCTCGACCCCCGTTCCAGCGCATCACCACAACACGGCTTTGATGTGAGGATCCTTGGCCAACCCCAATCAGCGCATTCATCCCCAGCTTTTTCATCGCCCTGACATCAAGAACTTCCACAGCAACGCGCAATTTTTTCAAAGCAAGAGTCCGGCGCGCAAACTCCTCGGGGTAAAGAACATTGGCCGGCTCGTTGACGAGATCGCGCGCCAAGAGGACGCCGTCTGTAATCGCCGAGCCTGGGATGAACGCTTTGCGGACCGCAGCGACATCACCGACGGCGATGGTCACATTGCGCGTCTTGGGCGGCCTCTCGTCGTCCTTGCGTTTGGTCTTATACCGGTCGAATGAATAGGCACGCAGCCGCGCACCTTGTGCGAGGCCCGCCGCCTGTTCGGGTCTCATCGCCCCGGCGGGCATTTCTGCGAAGATGGTCGCATCACTCGCGGCGTTTGAGATTTTACCGACGGCTAGCCCTCCCAGCCTGAGAAAATCATTCGGTTTCAGCTCAGCGACTTTTCCCAAGCCTATGACAGCCAGGCGAGACACCTCGAGTTCCCGCCGGGACCACAAGTTCGAGCGCTGAATTTTTCTTGCCGGTAAAGCGCTCGGCCTTCGCAGCCCGCGTCACCACTTCGGCCGCCGACCCAAGCGCCTTCTTAGTTGCGGCACCGAAATTCAACCCGTCGTCACAGAACACGACGAGAACACCCTTGGTAGGCAGTGCGAACGGGCTAAAGCCGAGCTTGGGGGCATCGGTCATCGATAGGTGGTCCTTTTCCTGGCAGGCTGGGCTGGGCGGGAGGCTTCTCGCGCCCATATGGCGCGCCCTCAACTCCTCTGCAAAGGCCCAATTGACCAGAACCGAGCCCTTTTTCCCAAAAGGGATGTTATACGGGCCGACAACCCACTGCGATTACAGCAGAAAATGCGGCTGCTCGAGCCGAGATGGACACGCGGAACTGCCTATGTCCTGGGGGACACACATTTAGATTTTGTTGTGCATGTTCAACGGGTTTGCCTTTGCCCGGCCACTTTGTGGAGCGATCAAGGTAATTCTGGTGGGGGGCTGAGTTTTAAGCTGAAGCGCCGCGTCCGGTGGGGAAGCCGAACGCGCGGTCTGGTTTGTGCCGGATCAGGGGACGACACTGCGGATGGGGTCGATCAGTCGATATATTTTCCGCACCACTTTAGGTGCGTTCCTGGTTGTGCTGGTCAGCCTGACCGCAGTCATCTGGGTCACGCAGGCCCTGCGCGACATCGACATCATGACGAGCCAAGGCCAGACCATTCTGGTCTTCGTCGGAATTACCGCGCTGATCATTCCGCTGCTGGTACTCGTGATCGCGCCGATCGCCCTGCTGATCGCGGTCGCCCATGTCCTGAACAAACTGTCCAACGACTCCGAAATCATCGTGATGAACGCGGCAGGGATGTCGCCCTGGGTTTTGTTTCGCGCTTTCCTTGCGGCCGCCGTCGTGGTCTCGCTGCTTGTCGGCGCGATAAGCGCCTATTTCGCGCCCAAGGGGCTGCGGATGTTGCGTGATAGGCTGACTGAAGTTCGCGCGAATGTCGTCAGCACCATCGTTCAGCCTGGCCGCTTCCGAGCGATCGAAAACGGGGTGACAATCCACATTCGCGAGCGGCGCCCCAATGGGCAGCTTGCGGGCATTTTCCTTGATGACCGACGGAATCCCAACGAACGGATCACCGTGCTCTCGGAAATCGGTGAACTTCTCGACAACAGCAGCGGCACGTACCTCGTGCTTCAGAAGGGGATCGTACAGCGACACGAAGCGGGCCAGCGCGATCCCGCAATGGTGGCTTTCGATCGGTACGCCTTCGACCTTTCGCAATTCGCAGCCGGCGCGCAGTCAGTGAAATATTCGACCCGTGAGCGCTATTTATGGCAACTCCTGTTTCCTACGGCGAATGATCAATCCTACCTCGATCAGCCCGACCAGTTCCGCGCCGAATTGCATGATCGCCTGATGGCGCCGCTGTATCCGATTGCCTTTGTCGTGATCGCGTTTGCCTATCTCGGTGCGCCCCGCACCACCCGTCAGAGCCGTACGATTTCGATGCTTGGCGCTGTTGCCGGTGTCGCGTTGCTGCAACTCATCGGTTTCGTCTCGACTGTATTCGGCGCGAGCATCCCCTGGATGTTGTCACTGCAATACGTGGCAGCGGCCATTGCAATCGGCGTCGGACTCTACGTCATCCGCCGCGGTCTCATTTTGGAGCCGCCTGCTTTCATCACTGACTGGCTGGCAGCGCTGACCGAGCGCCTCAGCCGGCGTTTCGTCGCGCCATAGGACATCATGCCGATCTTCGTTGGGACACTGGCGCGATATTTCGGACTGCGATTTCTTACCGCGGTGCTGTTGGTATTCGCGGGAATCTTCGCGCTGGTCACGCTGGTTGACTATATCGAGATGATGCGCCGCGCCGGTGATATTCCGAACGTGTCGGCAGTGCTGGTTGCAAAAACGTCTTTCTACCGCGTGCCGCAGGTTGTCGAGCGCATCTTGCCATTCTGCATCTTGATCGGCGCGATGTCGTGTTACCTCAACCTCTCGCGGCGCCTGGAACTGGTCGTAGCCCGCTCAGCCGGCCTCTCTGCCTGGCAATTCGTCGCGCCGGCTTTGTTGGTGGCGTTCGTGCTCGGATTGATGGCCACTGCCATTTACAATCCTGTTTCAGCGATACTCCAGGAGCGTTCGAAGCGATTTGAGGCCGAGCTGTTTGGCCACACCGCGTCAGGGCTAAGTCGAAGTGGCGGCACGTTTTGGATCGGTCAACGAACTGACGAAGGCCAGGCGATCATCAACGCCGTCAGCAGCCGGGACCAGGGAATCAATCTCAACGGCGTGTCCGTCTTCACTTTCGACACTGAAGGCCGCTTCAAGCAGCGCATTGAAGCCCGGGCGGCTGTATTGGAGACAGGCGTCTGGGTCCTCCGCGATGCTCGGGTTTATGCGCTGGCCGTTTTGCCGGTGAAGCAATCAGAGTTTTACCTCAAGACCAGCCTGACCCCCGAACAAGTACGCGAAAGCTTTGCTACACCGGAAACCGTCCCCTTCTGGGAGCTCCCTCAGTATATCCAGATTGCAGAACACGCAGGTTTAGTCGCCGCAGGCTATAGATTGCAGTTTCAAAAGCTTCTAGCGCGCCCGTTCTTGTTGGCAGCGATGGTTATGCTTGCGGCTGCTGTAAGTCTACGGTTCTTTCGCTTTGGCGGCGTCCAAAAGATGGTTTTAAGTGGCGTCGCAGCGGGGTTTCTGCTTTATGTTCTATCGAAGGTGACTGAAGATCTGAGCAAGGCCGAGCTGATGAATCCAGTGGCAGCGGCCTGGCTACCTGTGCTTGCGGGGGGCGTAACGGGGTTTATTGCGTTGCTGTACCAGGAGGATGGGTGATGGCGGGGCTGCCTAGCACTCGTCCATCAGCACCACGGCTGTACTGCCGTGTCATCGCCGCAGCTGCCGCTGTCCTCGGACTGGTGGCCTGCGCTGCGCTGCTTGCGCCTGCCTCCGCGCCAGCGCAGGAATTGCAATTCCCGAAGCGTCCGCCGCCGCCCAAGAAGTCCCAGGTTGCCCTAGAGCGCGAGAAGTCTGGTCAGAAGCAGATGCTCGTTCAGGCGACCGAGATCAATTACGACTACGCCAACAATCGCGTTGCCGCAGTTGGCAACGTTCAGATCTATTACGGCGACTCTACTCTCGAGGCGGACCGGGTCATCTACGATCAGAAGACCAAGCGCCTGCACGCTGAAGGAAACGTCCGCCTGACTGAGCGTGACGGCAAGGTCACGTATGGCGAAGTTATGGACCTCTCGGATGACTACAGGGACGGTTTTGTTGACTCCCTCCGTCTCGACGCCCCGGATCAAACGCGAATGGCCGCCACACGTGCCGAACGCTCCAGCGGCAACTACACGGTCTTCCATAACGGCGTCTACACCGCTTGCGCCCCCTGCAAAGACGACCCGAAGAAACCACCGCTCTGGCAGGTGAAGGCCGCGCGCATCATCCATGACCAGGGCGAGAAGATGATCTACTTCGAGGACGCCCGGATCGAATTCTTCGGTCAACCGCTGCTTTACATGCCGTATTTCTCTGCGCCCGATCCAACCGTTAAGCGCAAAACCGGATTCCTTATGCCGTCGATCTCGACAAGCTCGGTCTACGGCGGAGCAATTGAGGTGCCCTACTACTGGGCCCTTGCGCCGGACTACGATGCAACCTTTGCGCCAATGATCACCACCAAGCAGGGGCCGTTACTGCAAGGTGAATTTCGTCAGCGTCTCATGAATGGCGCCTATTCAATCCGCGCTGCCGGAATTTATCAGCTGGACAAAGATTATTTTATCCGCAGCGACGGCACTACCACACCCGGCTATCGCGATTGGCGCGGTAGCGTGGAAAGCACAGGCTTGTTTGCGCTTAATAATAAATGGGTGTGGGGCTGGGACGCGATCTTGCTCTCCGACCGCACGTTCCTGCAGGACTACAACCCGCGCCTCTCGCGATACTTCGCCAACTCAACCGAGCCGGTTCTGAACGCTACGGGCCTCAATGACGCAGCGGTGTCGCAACTATTTCTGACCGGGAAAGGCAACCGCAGTTATTTCGATGTGCGAACTATTTACTATCTCGGATTTTCAGAGGCCGACACGCAAACGCAAATTCCGATCATTCACCCGGTGCTCGACTACAACTACGTCTTCGATCGGCCTATTCTTGGCGGCGAACTGGGTTACAAGATCAACTTTACAAGCCTGACACGTAGCCAAGCCGATTTCGACCCGGTCACGCAGAGCGCTCTAAACGACGGCACGTGTACACAAACAGCTAATCCGGCGATTAAGACAACGGCAAGCTGCCTGTTGCGCGGCGTACCTGGCACTTACAGTCGCTTCTCCGCGGAATCTACGTGGCGCCGCAGTATCACCGACCAGTTCGGCCAGGTGTTTACGCCATTTGCCACGGTACGCGTTGATGCCGGCGCCATGCAAATCAGCAATGAGCCCGGCGTTTCCAATTTTATCGCACCGGGCGATACAAATTTGGTGCGCGCTATGCCGACGATCGGCCTTGAGTATCGCTATCCATTCATCAACGTGCAGTCATGGGGGACACAGACCCTAGAACCGATCGCTCAGGTTATCGTCCGGCCGAACGAACAGCAGATCGGACGCTGGCCCACCGAAGATGCGCAAAGTTTGGTTTTTGACGATAGCAATCTGTTCCGGGTCGATAAATTTTCAGGTTGGGATCGCGTCGAAGGCGGCAGCCGCGCCAACTACGGCATGCAATATACCGCACAGTTCAACCAAGGTGGATTTGTCAACGCGCTGTTTGGCCAATCGTACAATATGTTTGGCCAAAATTCATTTGCACTTGGCGGGACAACCAACACCGGCCTCAACAGCGGCCTCGACACGACTAACTCCGACTACGTTGCGCGATTGTCGTATCAGCCGAACAACATTTACATGTTCACCTCGCGGTTCCGCTTTGACAACGACACTTTCACGCCGCAACGAATTGAAATCGAGGCTCGCGCGAACTTCGATCGTTGGAGCGGTAGCGTGCTTTACGGCGACTATGCCGCCCAGCCAGCCCTTGGCATCTTCGAGAGGCAGCAAGGCGTCCTGGGAACTGGTCAGATCAAGCTCGACGCGAATTGGGTTATGTTGGGCGCGGCACGCTACGACATCAATGCTGGAAAATTCGACCAGACGAGGCTTGGGTTGGGCTATGTCGACGATTGCGTGATCCTTGGTCTGAACTACATTACAAATTACACCTACAGCGGAAATGTTCAGGCCAACCATACGGTCATGTTGCAACTGAACCTGCGCACACTGGGTGGCACGGCGGTGAGCCAGGGAGTTGGCCGACCAGCGTCGAACTAACGACGCACTATTCGGAAATTGAAACACGGACGATGATGTTACGGTATCGAACATGGTTGGCAGGCGCCGTCGTCGCCCTGGCTTTCAGTGCGCCGGTTTCTTTGCATGCACAAGTTGTCGTCATTGCGAACGGCTCGCCAATCACAGAGTACGATATCCAACAGCGAATGAAGCTGGAGGCTATCTCCCAGAAAACTCCGAACCGCCAGCAGGTCATCACCGATCTGATCGATGATCGATTGAAAATTGCCCGCGCGAAGGTCTACGGCCTGGAAATTGGTGATTCAGATATCAATGGCGCCTTCGAGAATATGGCCACACGGCAGCACATAACGATCGCGCAATTTAGTCAGGTTCTGGAGCGCGCTGGCATTTCTCCGAACACCGTAAAGGCGCGCATACGTGCCGAGATGACATGGCAGCAACTAATTCGAGGCAAGTACAACGCCTCCCTTCAGATCGGAGAAAGTGACATCGCCAAGGCGCTGAAGGATAAAAATGAAGGTGAAACTCCTAGTGTAGGTTATATCTACACGCTTTATCCAGTGATGGTTGTCGTGGCGCGAGGTTCGGCCGAATCGGCTATTTCCGCCAAGCGTAGCGAAGCGGAGAGTTTGCGATCGCGTTTCATCTCGTGCACCGAAGGCCTCGCAATGGCGCGTGGATTACGCGACGTGGCGGTGCGCGACCCAGTTACCAGGAATTCTGCAGATCTAAATCCGGAGTTGCGGGACCTGCTCGGCAACATTCAGGTTGGTCGCCTCACGCCGCCGGAAGTTACAGCGCAAGGTCTTCAGATGTTTGCGGTCTGCAACAAGAAAGAAAGCACTACGGAATCGCCGCAGAAGCGCGAGATGCGCGAGCAACTCTTCGTCAAACGCTTCGACTCTGAGTCAAAAAAGTACCTGGATGAGATCCGCAAATCTGCGATGATTGAATACAAGAATAACAAATGAGCGATTTAACTGCCCTCCCGCTCGCATTGACGCTGGGTGAGCCGGCGGGCATAGGTCCAGATTTGACAATTCAGTTATGGCATCGGCGGATTGAACTTCGTTTGCCGGCTTTCTACCTCGTCGCAGATCCGGAATTCATTAAGAGCCGCGCTCGCGTTCTTGGGGTCGACGTCGCAGTAAGCGTGGTAGACCCCGCACAAGCGATCGACGTTTTCGCCCGCGCCTTGCCGATTTCAGCATTGGATTTGCGGGTCACGGCCGCACCCGGCAAGCCCGACGCCTCAAGCGCTCCCGCGGCGATCGCTTCAATTCAGCAGGCAGTCGCTGACGTCCTGGCGGGACGGGCAGCCGCCATTGTGACCAATCCGGTTGCCAAGAACGTGCTTTATCGATCCGGATTTGCAGAGCCGGGCCATACCGAATTCTTGGCCAAGCTCGCGAAAGAATCGACGGGCAAAGCCGCCACCCCGGTAATGATGCTTTGGTCGCCAGAACTCGCGGTTGTGCCGGTAACCATCCACTTGCCGTTTAGGGACGTCGTTACCAAACTGACATCAGAACTTGTAGTGGAGACCGCACGCGTTGTTGTACGGGACCTTACCGCGCGTTTCGGCATTTCTCGACCGCGCATTGTTGTGGCCGGGCTCAACCCACACGCTGGCGAACAAGGAGCCCTTGGCGAAGAGGACGGGAAGATCGTGGCGCCGGCGGTGAAACAATTGCAGGCTGAGGGCATTGATGCGATCGGACCACTACCGGCCGACACACTTTTCCATGAGCGCGCACGAGCGACCTATGATGTTGCGCTTTGCATGTACCACGACCAGGCGCTGATCCCGATAAAAACGCTGGCCTTCGATCATGCCGTCAATGTCACGTTGGGGCTGCCGTTTGTGCGAACCTCGCCCGATCATGGCACCGCATTTGATATTGCTGGTAAAGGCACCGCAGATCCCTCTAGTCTGCTTGCGGCGCTCTCGCTCGCTGCGCGGCTATCGGCAACCGCGCCTGCTCTTGTACCGGCGAAATAGTCGTGGTCTCAGATGGCTCAGATTGATGACCTGCCGCCTCTGCGCGAGGTCATCCGTCGGCACAATCTCAAGCCGAAAAAATCTCTCGGCCAAAATTTCCTCTTCGACCTCAATCTGACCGCGCGCATAGCGCGAGCGGCTGAACCGCTTGAAAATATCACGGTGGTGGAGATCGGTCCGGGTCCAGGTGGGCTTACGCGCGCGCTGCTTTCGCTCGGCGCGCGCCGTATCATAGGTATCGAACGCGACGAACGTGCAATCGCAGCACTTCAAGAAATTGCCGAGCACTATCCTGGGCGCCTCGAAATCGTCGCAGGCGATGCCTTGAGCATAGATCCTCGTGATCAGCTCGGACCTGAACGCGCCCGCGTGGTCGCAAATCTTCCGTATAACATCGCAACCGCCTTGCTAGTGCGATGGCTTACTGTCGAACCTTGGCCGCCCTGGTACGACTCAATGCTATTGATGTTTCAACGCGAGGTCGCGGAACGCATCGTCGCCGCGCCTGGACGAAAAAGCTATGGTCGTCTGTCGGTGTTGGCTGGCTGGCGCACGGATGCAAAAATCCTGTTCGACGTAGCCCGGTCAGCATTTGTGCCGCCACCCAAGGTGACGTCTTCGATCGTACGGCTGACCCCACGGCCGGAACCGCCCGCGTGTGACGCCATAGCCTTGCAACGTATAACTGAGGCGGCCTTCGGACAGCGACGCAAAATGCTACGGCAAAGTTTGAAAACACTGGGAGTCGATGCCGGCGCGTTGCTCGCCGAAGCGGACATCGACCCGACGGCGCGAGCTGAGGAAATTCCAGTTGAAGGCTTCGTAGCACTTGCGCGAATTTTCGCCGAGCTAGCGAAAGCCCGCGTGTGATACGTTCGTTGCCGATGCAACTGCACCGCCAATCACTGACCGCCTATGGCGCGCCGCTGTGCGAAACCATCGTCGATGCGCCGCGGGCGCAAGGATCTGAAGTACTCGTTCGCATTGAGAGGTGTGGCGTTTGCCATTCAGACTTGCATATGCAGGATGGTTATTTCCGGCTTGGCGGTGACAAGAAACTTGATGTTCGTGCTGGCCGCACCCTGCCCTTTACGTTGGGACACGAGATTGCCGGCGTGGTCGACAGCATCGGTCCTGATGCGACAGCGAAGCTAGGCACCAAAGTTGCGATCTACCCCTGGATTGGCTGCGCGCAATGCGTGGCATGCAAGGTCGGTGACGAGAATATTTGCTCAGCGCCCCGCCATCTTGGGATCACCGTAGACGGTGGATTCGCTACTTACGTATTGGTGCCGCATGAGCGCTATTTGATCGATTATGAGCCCTTGTCACCGGGTTTCGCCGGCGCATTGATGTGCTCGGGTCTGACGGCGTATGCGGCGCTCAAGCGTCTTGCCGACCGGATAACGCGCGCCCCACCGCTGCTCGTAGGTCTTGGCGGCGTGGGCTTGATGGGCCTCGCCCTGGCGCGTGTCATGTTTGGTGTCGCGCCGTTTGTTGCCGACGTTGACGTCAGAAAACGTGAGGCCGCCCTCGTCGCTGGAGCATCCGCGGCATTTGACCCGTCCGATCCAAACGCGCGCAAAGCGCTACTAAATGCAAGCGGTGGAATCTACGCTGCCTGCGATTTTGCAGGCTCGGAGGGTTCTTTGCATTTTGCCACTGGCGTGCTCGCTAAGGGTGGCAAGGTCGTGGTGACGGGGCTGATTGGAGGTGCTTACTCGACCGCAGTCGCCATGTTTCCTTTGAAAGCCATGACCATCGAAGGCACCACAACGGGAACGCTTGCGGAAGCGCGTGAGCTAATCGATCTGGTGCGCGCCAAACCGGTAGCGCTGCCCCCGATCACTGAACGGCCCCTCGATCAGGCGTCAAAAGCCCTCGATGACCTTCGCGCAGGTCGAATCGTCGGGCGCGTTGTCCTCGCCAATTAGAGCTTCGACTGAAGGCCGCGCACAAAATCGGAAAGACCGGATTGGCGTTCACGCTTAAGTCGTTCGGCAGCAAGAATGGTCACCACGTCGGCAAAAGCCTGATCCAGGTCGCGGTTGATCACAACATAATCGTATTCTGCCCAGTGGCTCATCTCGTCGGCGGCTTTAGCCATTCGGCGATAAATCGTCTCATAGTCATCCTGAGCGCGCGCGCGCAACCGGCGCTCGAGCTCGGGTATGGATGGTGGCAAGACGAACACGCTAACGAGATCGGCCCCAGCTCTTTCGCGCAACTTTTGCGTCCCTTGCCAGTCGATATCGAAGAGGACATCACGGCCGGTCGCGAGAGCATCTAATACCGGCTTTTTCGGTGTGCCGTAGTAATTGTCAAAGACCTCAGCCCATTCCAGCAGTTCGCCATTGTCGACCATGACATCGAACCGCCTTCTGTCGATAAACAGGTAGTCTCGGCCATCCTTTTCACCTGGACGCATTTTGCGCGTCGTGACCGACACTGATAACGCGACGTTGTCGTCTTTATCGAGCAGTTTGCGGGACAATGTAGTTTTGCCCGCGCCTGACGGCGATGACAGCACAAGCATGAGCCCGCGTCTGGCGACAGCAAGATCCTGTTGCCGCTGATGACCCACGTGAAGTCACTCCAAGTTTTGTACCTGTTCGCGGAATTGCTCGACCACGCTTTTGAGCTCGAGACCTATATTGGTCAATTCCACATCATTGGCTTTCGCTGTCAGTGTATTCGATTCGCGATGAAGTTCCTGCGCGAGAAAGTCAAGCTTGCGACCGATTGCGCCGCCGTTGGTGAGAAGCCTTTTCGCCTGTTCGACGTGAGAAGAAAGCCTGTCGAGTTCCTCGCGGATGTCGGCTTTTGCTGCGAGCAGGATTGCCTCCTGGTGCAGGCGGTCGGAATCAAATCGTTCCGAGGCTGACAGCAGGACCGCCACCTGTTCAGCTAACCGGGACTTTATGGCTTCCGGCTTTCGCCCGGGTGCGTTCTCCGCCCGGCCGACCAGGCTGGCGATTTCATCAAGTCTTGTCGTCAGCAGCTGGCCAAGAGTTCTGCCTTCCGCACGGCGCATGTCGATCATTGCCGAGAGCGCATGCTCAAACCCAGCAATAATGACTGTCTCCGCTGCGCGATGGTCTTCCTCGCGCTCATCTTCCTCGGCAATTTCTATCACCCCCCTGAGTGATAAAATGCCGTCCAGACTTGCTGGAGTGGCCTCGACTTTCCCTGAGAGGCTTTTGAGTGTTGAAAGAACCGCACTCAGCACAGGTTCGTTGATCTTGGCCGTCGGCAGTACGCCTTTGCGATCGACAGTAAGATTGGCGTAGACGGTCCCGCGCGACAGTTTTTCAGCGGCACGCGCGCGTGCAGGCACCTCGACGGCGTCCCATCCTGGCGGCAGACGGAAGCGCAGATCGAGGCCTTTCGCGTTGACCGATTTGATTTCCCAATTCCACGCATAGGAACCAGCGGCGCCTAGACCGCGAGCAAATCCCGTCATGCTCGACAAAGCCATGGGCTGGATCCGGTGTGCTGTTGTTGCCTGCTCGAAAGCGCGGCGACCTTAGCCGCGAGAGGTAAGCGCCACAAGCCTACTGCTTGGTTCCACCCTGTGAGCCCGTCGCTGGGGGGCTTATCGTGCCGTGTTCAATGCCACGTAAGCGCGCCACATTTTTTTGGTGTTCCGCGTAATTCTCCGAAAAGACATGACCGCCAGTGCCGTCAGCAACGAAGTAGAGCTCCTTCGTACGGGCAGGACTTGCCGCTGCTTCGAGCGAGGCACGGCCCGGATTTGCGATTGGCCCCGGCGGCAGCCCATCGACCACATAGGTATTGTAAGGTGTCGGCTGCTCGATCTCGCTTTTCAGGATCGGACGCCCGAGCGCCCCTTTGCCTCCGGTCAGTCCGTAAATGATGGTTGGATCCGACTGAAGCCGCATTCTGTTCTTCAACCTGTTCACAAAGACCGCCGCAACGCGGGTGCGCTCATCTGGCCTGCCTGTTTCCTTCTCCACGATCGACGCAAGGATGACTAGCTGCTCTGGCGTCTTGACCGGTAAGTCCTGCATCCGACGTTCCCAGACCTCCTGCAAAACGCGCCGATGAGCCTGTTGCATGCGCTGAATGATTTGCTCACGCGTCATGCCCCTGGTGAACTTGTACGTCTCGGGGAGTAGCGTGCCTTCGCGCGGAATTTCTTTGATCTGTCCCGCCAGTGCGTCGTTCTCCAACAGACGTGCAACGATCTGTTCGGATGTTAGCCCCTCCGGCACGGTCACAGCATGTTGTATGACCTTGCCCTCGGTGATCGTATCCACAACATCGGCGACGCTGGAATGCTTGGTGAACTGATACTCCCCATACTTGAGCTCACCGCGCGCTTTAAGCGCAATGACACTGCCCATAAAGACGTACGGCTGATCAATCACACCTTCACGCTGCAATAGGTCCGCAATATCTCTAATCCCGAGGCCCCGCGGGATATTCACCATCTTGTCCTCGGCGAGAGGGCCGGGCGTTTCAAACTTTTGTTTTCCGATAAACAGTACTGCGGCCGTTGCGATCGATAAGACAATGAGCGTCGTGAAGATCGCGTTCCCAATCACCACAACTGGATGGCGTGCGCGCCGCGAATGGCGGCTCGGCAATGGCACTTTTTCCGGCTCGAGGGCGGCTCGCGGACTGCGCGGCAAAGGTGGTTTCGCGGACGAAGAACTGCCGTCCGGGGGGCGATTCGAATTCACGTGGCGCGCTCCCGAATCAAAACTAACGCCCCCTTACCGCAACATTCACCGTCGTACCGGAGAATGGCACCAGCGTCGTGCACGTTAGAAGAAAATATGGCGAAAGCTTGGGATGTCTGCCGCCGGAAGCTGCTAGGCGGCGTAACGGCGGAAAATGAGCGATGCGTTTGTACCACCGAATCCGAACGAATTCGACAATGCGGTATCAACATCACGTTTGCGTGCCTGATGGGCAACTAAGTCGATCGGGGTATTAACCGATGGATTATCGAGATTGATCGTGGGTGGCGCAACCTGATCGCGAATCGCAAGGACTGAAAAGATAGCCTCTACTGCGCCAGCCGCTCCCAACAGATGGCCAATGCAGGACTTTGTGGATGACATAGACATCCGGCCCGCCGCATTGCCCACAAGTTTCTGCACTGCACCGAGTTCGATCTCATCGCCGAGCGGCGTCGAAGTACCGTGCGCATTGATGTAATCGATGTCACCACTCGAAATGCCCGCCCGACGAAGTGCAGCATTCATACAACGTAACGCACCATCACCATCCGGAGCCGGAGCCGTAATGTGATAGGCATCCCCTGATAGCCCATAGCCTATGAGCTCAGCGTAGATTTTGGCGCCACGCGCCTTCGCGTGGTCCAGCGCTTCCAAGACGACAACCCCCGCACCCTCTCCCATTACAAAGCCGTCGCGGTCTTTGTCATACGGGCGCGAAGCTCGGGTCGGATCGTCGTTGAAGTTTGTTGAGAGTGCTCGCAACGCTGAAAATCCTGCCAACGCTATCCGGTTCACAGGAGACTCCGCCCCGCCGGCCACCATGACGTCAGCGTCGCCCAGAGCCACCAATCGCCCAGCGTCACCGATCGCGTGTGCCCCGGTCGAACAGGCGGTGACTACAGAGTGGTTCGGTCCTTTGAGACCAAAAGCGATCGACACAAAGCCCGAAGCCAGATTTATGATACGGCCTGGAATGAAGAATGGTGATACTCGGCGTGGCCCTCTCTCGTGCAGGGCAACGGCCGTCTCAGCGATACCTTCTATGCCACCAATACCAGAGCCTATCAGCACTCCGGTGGCAGTTTGCTCATCATAGGTCTTCGGATGCCAGCCGGAGTCGTCGAGCGCTTGGCGAGCGGCGCACATAGCAAAGACGATGAACTCATCGACCTTGCGCTGTTCCTTCGGCTCCATCCATTGGTCGGGATTGTAAGTCGCGTTCGATCCGTCGCCTCTAGGAACGACGCATGCAATCTTGCAAGCGACATCCGAGACATCGAAGCTGTCGATTTTCTTGGCGCCGCTCTCGCCCTTAAGCAAACGTGCCCAGGTTGGTTCAACGCCACAACCGAGCGGCGTAAGCATTCCCAACCCTGTGACGACAACACGTCTCATACGAGGCTCCGAGCGAAATCAGTCGCGCCGCTGCATTGCGCACAGCCAAAAAGCCAATGACGAGCGAAGTGATTGAACAGCGGCCTGGTGCGCGTGCTCAGCTTTTGGCGTTCTTTTCAAGGAATTTGACTGCGTCGCCGACGGTCAAAATGGTTTCGGCGGCATCATCTGGAATCTCGCAGCCGAATTCCTCTTCGAAGGCCATCACGAGCTCAACGGTGTCGAGGCTGTCGGCGCCAAGATCGTCGATAAAACTCGCTTGATCGGTCACCTTTTCGGGCTCTACGCCCAGGTGTTCCACGACGATCTTCTTCACCCGCTCGCCAATGTCACTCATCGTTCCAACCTCGTGCTTTTTAGATTGGGCTGCGGTCCGAAGTCAGATCGCAACCATCGCAGTATGGCCTCGTCGTGCTTGAAGGTGATGAGACAACCCCAATTGCGGAATACGCTTGTGACTTCCGCGACTAGCCGCCCCAACCCGGACCAAAGTTCGGTTACCATACTTCAAATGCGTTGACTAGCGCGTGAAGGCGAGCCGAGCAAGCCCCGGAAAGGCAGCTTTTAGACCACTTCTTCAGCATGGCCCGTCGTAAAAATCCGGCACCGCTTCTCTCCGGATTCTTCGCTATATCATGGCCATCCCGCCATTGACGTGGATGGTCTGGCCATTCACATATGCCGCCTCATTCGAAGCCAGAAACACGGCAGCAGCTGCGACATCGTCCGGAGTTCCGAGCTTGGCGGCCGGGATGCGCGCAAAGATTGCCTCGCGCTGTTTGTCGCTCAGCTTTTCTGTCATGGCCGACGCAATCAGACCCGGCGCAATGCAATTGGCGGTAATATTGCGCTTGGCGTATTCGGCGGCCACTGACTTTATCATCCCGACAATTCCCGCCTTGGATGCCGTGTAGTTTCCCTGTCCCGGATTGCCGGTAAATCCGACCACCGATGTAATGGCGATGACGCGACCCCAGCGGCGACGCATCATGCGTGAGACTGCGGCGCGCGTGAGACGGAATGTGGCAGTGAGGTTGACCGCGATAACGCGATCCCAATCCTCGTCCCGTAATTGCACGAAAAGATTGTCGCGATTGACCCCGGCATTCGCGACAAGAATGTCAAGCTTCTCCATTTTTTCTTCCGCGTCGGGTACCAAAGCTTCAACGGCATCTTTTTCAGCGAGGTCACACGGAAGAATATACACGCGATCGCGCAGTGCGGTGGCAATGGCCTCGAGCGCATCCTTGCGTGTACCAGAGATAGCGATAGTTGCACCCTGAGCGTGCAGGGCACGTGCGATTGCCCCTCCGATTGCCCCACTTGCACCAGTCACGAGTGCGGTCTTGCCGGTCAAATCGAACATCATAAGTCCCTCCCGGCTTTGAATGCGGCAATATCTTCCGGACTGCCAACAGCCGAGACTGTGGCGTTGCCGGCAAGCCGCTTGATCAATCCGCTCAGCACCTTCCCGGCACCAACCTCGTAGAAGTTTGTCACGCCAGCGTTCGACATGTACAGAACCGACTCACGCCAGCGCACCGTACCGGTAACCTGTTCGATCAGTCCGTGTACGATTTCGTCGGGAGTGCGGATGGCCTTCGCCAGCACATTGGCAACCAAGGGCACGGCCGGCGACTTCACTGACACTTTCGCAAGTGCTTCGGCCATAACATCGGCAGCGGGTTGCATCAGCGAACAATGAAAGGGGGCGGACACGGGTAGAAGCATCGCGCGCTTGGCGCCTTTGGCTTTGGCGATCTCTACCGCACGCTCTACCGCCGCTTTGCTTCCGGAAACTACCACTTGGCCTGCCCCGTTATCGTTGGCAGCCTGGCAAACTTCTCCTTGGGCGGCTTCCAACGCGACAGCCGACGCTGCGTCAAATTCCAGGCCGATCAGCGCCGCCATGGCGCCTTCGCCAACCGGGACTGCCTTCTGCATAGCCTGTCCACGCGTGCGCAATAACCGTGCGGCATCAGCAACCGTAAACGCACCTGCTGCAGCCAACGCAGAATACTCGCCGAGCGAGTGTCCGGCGACAAACTGCGCGTCGCGTTCCAAATTCACTCCTGCTTCCGTTTCCATCACCCGCAAAGTAGCAAGCGACACCGCCATCAATGCAGGCTGTGCATTTTCGGTGAGCATGAGCGTCTCGGGCGGCCCCTCGAAGATGATGGTGCTGAGCTTGCTGGCGAGAGCTGCATCGACTTCATCGAAAACCAGTTGCGCGGCAGCAAAATTTGCTGCGAGCGACTTACCCATTCCGACGGCCTGACTGCCCTGACCCGGAAACACAAAAGCAACCGCCATAATCCTGCTCACTGAATTTTTTGTGCACACGCAGAAATCGGGCCGAAAGACACCTCGATGCCGGTTCTGTCAAGCTGTGACGTACCCGGTAACCTTGCGACAAACTCTTTTCGCTAGGATTTTTTCAAATTTTTCAAAGGCCAAGGCCATGAATGAGCTGGTTACCGAGAATGAACTTGCACAAGCTCGTAACGATCCGGTCTTCCGGCAGCAGTTCCTGGTGAGAAACCTAGCCCGGCTGTTGGAAGCGCTCAAAATGATGCGGCGCTCAAACAGCCAAGATCCCAAGACCGAGCTTCAGATTAAAGAAGGCGCGAATCTCGCGGTAAAAATTGCTGACCGGCTACAAAGCGGCGATCGCGGGCCACGCACCAGACAGGGATTGGCGAATTCATAGCCGGCTTTTGGCGCTCGTTGAGACGCTGTTTTACCTTGCCTTTTTGTGAAAACCACCTATAAACCGCCCGCTCCATCGATCCTGGTTGGGAGCTGAACGGACGGCCGGCTTCGTCTAAAGCCGGTAGGACTGTTGGTCCGGCGTCCCGTGCTTCCGCCTTCAGAGCATTCGAGCCTTTCCCGAAGGGCTCGAGGGGCTTGGCGCCGGGATCGAGGATTGGGACTTTAACAAGGGAAAGGCATTTTTATGCCGTTGTACGAACACGTCTACCTCGCGCGCCAGGACCTGAGTGCGCAGCAGGTCGATGAATTGACTACCCAACTGTCCGGAGTGATCGGGCAGCTGGGTGGCAAGGTCACGAAGAACGAGTATTGGGGCTTGAAGTCCCTCACCTACCGCATTCGCAAGAACCGCAAAGCGCACATGACGTTGCTTAACGTCGATGCTCCGCCAGCGGCGCTTAACGAGATCGAGCGACAAGAGCGTCTCAACGAGGATGTTCTGCGCTATCTCACAATCCGTGTCGAAGCGCACGAAGATGGACCGTCGGCGATGATGCGCAAGTCCGATCGCGACCGCGATGACCGCGGTGGCCGCGGAGAGCGGCGGCGACGGGATGAGGGCGGCGACGACGTCGACGGCGTCGGCGGCGGCGGCGGTGGCGGTGGCGGCGGCGGCGGTGTCAGCCCCGGCGGGGAGGAATAGACCATGGCATTCTCAGCGCAAGGCGGCGCACGCCGTCCCTTCTTTCGCCGACGCAAGACCTGTCCCTTCTCCGGCAGCAATGCGCCGAAAATCGACTACAAGGACGTGAAGCTGCTGCAGCGTTACGTCTCCGAGCGCGGCAAAATCGTACCGAGCCGCATCACCGCGGTTTCGGCGAAAAAGCAGCGCGAACTCGCGCAGGCGATCAAGCGCTCGCGCTTCCTCGGCCTGCTGCCTTACGTGATCCAGTAACGCGACACATGCGACCCACCTTGGGCTGCATGTGATAGAGTAAGACGATAACGAGGCGCCCGGGCTCATCCCGGACGCCGATGGTTGGGGCGGACGCTAATGCCGCCTCTAACCGCTCGAGAGGAGCGGGACAGCTCGTAATGATGACCTTCGCACTCATCGGTATCGGTGCCGGCGCCGCGGCGGCTTTGCTGTTTGCCTCGGTGATTTCCGGCGCGCTGCTCTCGATCCCGCTCTTCTATCTCGCGCCCTTGCCGATCATGATTGCCGGGCTCGGCTGGAGTCACTGGGCGGCATTGATCGCCGCCTGCGTCGGTTCGATCAGCCTCGGCCTCGCGCTCGGCACCGTTTTCTTCTTCGGCTTTCTCGCCGACGCCGGCATCCCGGCCTGGTGGCTCGGCTATCTCGTGATGCTCGCACGACCCGTGGCCGCGGGCGGCAACGGACATCAGCAGCCGCTCGAATGGTACCCCATCGGCCGTATCGTGATATGGGCCGCAATCTTTGCCGCGATGGTCGTGATCGTCGCCATTCCGAATTTCGGCGCCGACGGCGAAACCTTCCGCGCCGGCCTGCACGATGCCCTCACCCGCATGTTGCGAGCGCAGATGAATGCGCCGGACGGAACGCTGAACCTGCCGGGCGGCGCCGATCCCGATCGCTTCATCAATTTCATGGTGGCGGTCATGCCGCCGACGGCGGCCATCCTCGCCATGCTCACCTCGCTGCTCAATCTGTGGCTCGCCGGCCTCGTGGTGAAATTCTCCGGTCGGCTGACGCGCCCGTGGCCGGATCTCTCGGCCCTGCGCTTTCCACCTTTGCTGGCGATCGCGCTCGCGCTCGCAATCGCGCTGAGTTTCGCCGATGGGCTTCTCGGGATTATCGCGCGGGTGGTCTCCGCCAGCCTGCTGATGGCCTATGCCGTGCTTGGTTTTTCCGTGCTGCATGCGGTTACCCGCGGATTGAACGGGCGTCCCTTCGTGCTCGCCGGAACTTATCTCGCAGTGCTTCTGGTCAGTTGGCTGATCCTTGCGATTTGCCTGCTTGGCCTGATCGACACGGTGATCGACGTGCGTGCGCTCGTCGCACGCAGGAACAACCCACCAACACCTTCATGAGTTCGCAACAACAACCAACCAAAGTTCAGATCGAGGAGTAACGACAATGGAAGTGATCCTGCTCGAGCGTATCGGCAAGCTCGGCCAAATGGGCGACGTCGTGCGCGTCAAGGACGGCTTTGCCCGCAACTTTTTGCTCCCGCGCGGCAAGGCCCTGCGGGCGACCGCCGACAACAAGAAGCGGTTCGACGAGATGAAGTCCGAGCTTCAGGTCCGCAATCTTGAAATGAAAGGCGAAGCCGGGAAACTTGCCGGCACCCTCGACGGCAAGAAGTATGTCGTCCTGCGTCAAGCGAGCGAGTCTGGTCAGTTGTTCGGCTCGGTCTCCACACGTGACATCGCCGCCCTCCTCAAGGAGCACGGCGCGGAAGTCAGCCGTTCGCAAATCGTGCTCAATGCGCCGATCAAGACGATCGGCCAGTACAAGTTGCCGCTCGCGCTGCACCCGGAGGTCGAAGTGGCGATAACAGTCACCGTCGCACGCAGCGCCGATGAGGCCGAGCGGATTGCGCGTGGCGAAGACGTGACTGTGCCACGCACCGAAGCCGAAGAAGAAGCCGCCGCCGCAGCCGCAGCCGCGGAGGCCCTGTTCGAGCCGGGAGCAAAGGCCGAGCATGAAACCGCGGACGAAGCGAAGGCGGACGCCGGCGAGAAACCGGCCAAGGCTGCCAAAGGCAGAAAGAAGAAGACAGAAGACGCTTGAGCGGCGCGCCGCTGCCGCTCTGACTATTCTCCTGTGCCCCCGGCTGGCTTAGCTTCGCCTGCCGCGGGCGGGGTTGACCTCGGTTCCACCGCCCGGCGTTCAGGTGCCATGATATCGGCGGGCCTTCCGTCGCTCGGTTTGGCGTCGCCGGCCGCCCCACTCGGTTTCCCGTCGGCGCCCTTGGCCTCGGCCGGTTTTGGAGCCGCCTTTTTCTGTTCGCCGGGTTTTGGCTGGTCGCCTTTGGCGGCGCGCTTGGCGCGCGCGGGTCCGCTATCCGCGGCTCTCAGATAATTCGCCAGCGCTGCGGCCAACTCCTTGCTCGACGTGTAATGCTCGCGCAAGAAGCTTTCCACCCCAAAAAGCCCGCCCCCAGACTTGTTGAGGCCCTGCGGCGACTTGTGACAGACGGCGCAATCGGATGCGAAAGTTTGGGCCGGACTCTTGTTCCGGCCCAGGGTTTCCTGCGCTGCGGCGCTGTTAGCCAGGCACGCCGCCGAGACGCCGACCGCCAGCCAGGCGACGCGCTGGCACAACCTTTTTCGCTTCATCCAATGTCCTGCTTACTGACTGCCCACGCGTCGCCCCGATCGACGGCCTTGATAGCGTATTATTTCGCAATTGTGACCAGCGTCGGGATGATAGCTGCTTTACGTAGGCAGGATTGCTGACCGCCGGCAACTTTGATTAAATACCTAGGTCCGAACGTTTGTGCGGCCGCGGCGTTGTGTTTTTCGAAGTCATTTTCTGCTGCGGGGCGATGATTTGATGGCGGAGGCGGCCGATGGATCGGTTGCTTCAAGGTCTGTTCGGTACGTTTATCCGGCGGGGGACGTTCAAGCTTACTACCTCGCGCGGAAGAAGCTTTGTCTTTGGCGATGGCACAGGGGTTCCGGTAGCTGTGCGCCTTATGTCGCGCAGCGCCGAGTTTGGTCTGCTGCGCGATCCCGAGCTCAAATTCGGCGAAGCTTATATGGATGGTACCCTGGTGGTTGAGCAGGGTACGATTGCCGACGTGCTGGCCATCTTGCTTGGGCAAGGCATCGAAGCCCCGAAATGGGCGCGGCCGCGATGGCTGCTTCGCTACATCAGCCGCCGCCTCAGCCAGTTCAATCCGCGCAACCGGGCCCGTCGCAACGTTGCACATCACTATGACCTCGACGGCCGTCTCTATTCCCTCTTCCTGGATGCGGACCGGCAATACAGCTGCGCCTATTTCGAATCGCCGGACGCCTCGCTCGACGACGCGCAACTCGCCAAGAAACGGCACATCGCCGCGAAGCTGAGGCTGGACGGCGATAAGAGCGTGCTCGACATCGGCTGCGGCTGGGGCGGTCTCGGTCTCTATATCGCGGAGCTTGGCGGCGCCAATGTCACCGGCGTAACGCTGTCCAAGGAGCAACATGCCATTGCCAATGAGCGCGCGGCCGAGAAGGGACTGAACCAGCGCGCCCACTTTTTGTTGAAGGACTATCGTGACGTGCACCAGAAGTTCGACCGGATCGTTTCGGTCGGCATGTTCGAACACGTCGGTATCAGCCACTACGATACGTTTTTCCAGAAATGCGCCGAGCTGCTGAGCGACGACGGCCTGATGCTGCTGCATTCGATCGGGCGGTCAGAAGGGCCCAACGTCACCAATCCCTGGATCGCAAAATATATCTTCCCGGGTGGCTACATCCCTGCCCTGTCCGAGGTTCTGCCGGCGATCGAACGCGCGGGGCTGCTTGTCACGGACATCGAAATCCTTCGGCTGCATTATGCGGAAACGCTTAAAGCCTGGCGCGAGCGTTTTCTTGCCCACCGCGACGATGTCGAACGCATTTACGAGCCGCGGTTTGTACGTATGTGGGAGTTCTACCTCGCGGCTTCTGAAATGTCGTTTCGCGAGCAGAACATGATGGTGATGCAGATCCAGCTCACCAGGCGCCAGGGCGTGGTGCCGGTCACGCGTGACTACATTACCAGCGAAGAACGCCGCCTTGCCGTCGCCGAAAGCAAGCGTCGCCCGCCATTGCGGCTTGCCGGCGAATAGTTTCGCCGTTCGTCCAGAGCAAAACCCGACCTTACCCACCGCTCAATCGTGCTTGTGAATTGCGGGATAACCGCGCCGGCCGTGCGCTTCCATCGCAAACCGCGTGCTATGCCACAATTCCCGGGTAGCAACATCATCCATGGCAATCGCTGATTCGACAGCCCGCAAGCAGGTCGCAGAACCTGCCCCGTCCTTCCGTTCGGCCCCGCACAATATCGAGGCGGAGCAAGCGCTATTGGGCGCGATCCTCGTCAACAACGAGGCGTTCTACCGGGTATCCGACTTCCTCGAGCCGCCGCATTTTTTCGAGCCGATTCACCAGCAGGTCTATCAGCTCGCGCGCGACCTTATACGCGCCGGCAAGCTTGCAACGCCGGTTACGCTGAAGACGTTTCTCGATGCCGACGTCGACATCGGCGGCCTCACTGTCAGCCAGTACCTTGCCCGGCTCGCTGCGGAAGCCACAACGATCATCAACGCCGAGGACTATGGTCGCACCGTCTACGACTTGTCTGTTCGCCGCGCGCTGATCCAGGTCGGCGAGGACATGGTGAATGTCGCTTTCGACGCGCCTGTCGATTTTTCCCCGCGCGACCAGATCGAAGATGCCGAACGAAGGCTCTATGAGCTCGCTGAAACCGGCCGGTACGACGGCGGTTTTCAGCGCTTTGCGCAGGCCCTCACCACGGCCATCGACATGGCCGCACACGCATTCCAGCGCGATGGAAAGCTGTCCGGCGTCGCCACTGGCCTTGATGACCTCGACCGCATGATGGGCGGGTTGCAGCAATCAGACCTGGTCATCCTCGCAGGCCGCCCAGGCATGGGGAAAACGGCGCTTGCCACCAACATCGGCTACAACATCGCCAAGGCATGGCGCGGCGAAATCAAGCCGGATGGCCACACCAGCACCGTCAACGGCGGAATCGTCGGCTTCTTCTCGCTCGAAATGTCAGCTGAGCAGCTCGCAACCCGCATCATCGCCGAGCAGACCGGCATTCCCTCGAACCAGATCCGCCGCGGCGGCATCAGTGAAAGCGATTTCGAAAAGATCAAGGATTACTCCATCGAACTGCAGAATATTCCACTCTATGTAGACGAGACTGGCGGCCTGTCAGTTGCACAGCTCGCGGCTCGCGCGCGACGGCTCAAACGACAGCGCGGTCTCGATCTGCTGATCATCGACTATTTGCAGCTACTGCAAGGCTCGACCCGGCGCTCGCAGGAGAACCGCGTTCAGGAAATCACTGAAATCACCACGAAGCTCAAAGCATTGGCGAAGGAACTTAATGTTCCAATTCTCGCGCTTTCACAATTGTCGCGCCAGGTGGAAAGCCGCGACGATAAACGGCCCCAACTCTCGGATTTGCGAGAATCAGGCTCGATCGAGCAGGACGCCGACGTGGTTTTGTTCGTCTATCGCGAAGAGTATTACCATCAGATGCGCAAGCCGCTGGAAGCCAATCGCGAAAAATTCGCGGAATGGCTGGCGGAGGCCGACAAAGTGCATGGCAAAGCCGAAGTTATCATCGGCAAGCAGCGTCATGGGCCGACAGGCACTGTCGAATTGCAGTTCGACGCAGCGGTAACACGCTTCTCCTCGCTCGCGCGCGAGGCCCGTTTGCCGGAGCGCATGTAGGGTGATCCCCAGGTGACCCGAAGTCCCATGGACTGGCGGACGCCGGGCAGCTAAACCCCTCCGTATGGCCGAGGCCAAAACCGCCCTGCTACGCGAAGTGTCGGAAGCGCCTGCCGAACGCAGCGCGGAGTCCGATGTTCCCGAAACTGGCGGAATTCTGACGATCGACCTGGGCGTGATTGCAGCCAACTGGTTGGAACTCGGCCGGCGGGCAATGCCCTCGGAATGCGCGGCCGTCATCAAGGCCAACGGCTACGGTTGCGGCATCGAGCCGGTGGCCCGCGTGCTCGCAGCAACCGGATGCAAGACGTTCTTCGTCGCCGATTTGTCCGAGGCACGTCGCGTGCGCGCGGTCGTGGCAGAGGCGGCAATCTATGTGCTCAACGGTCTGTTGCCGGGAACGGCGGCGGCCTTCGCCGACGTGCAAGCTCGCCCTGTGATCGGCAGCCTGGTGGAGCTCGCGGAATGGGATGCCTTCTGTGCTGCCAATGAATGGCGCGGCGGAGCCGCGCTGCATGTCGACACGGGCATGAACAGATTGGGTATCTCCGCCAACGAAGCGGCGGCTTTGGCGCCGCGCATTCGCGCGGAGAAACACGGCATAACGTTGCTGATGAGCCACCTCGTCTGCGCCGACCAGCCTGGCCATCCGCTCAACGAGCAACAGATAAAATTATTCCGCGACGTACGCCTCCTCTACCGCGGCATTCCCGGCTCGCTTGCAAATTCCTCCGGGATATATCTCGGCAGTGCCGCGCATTGCGACATGGTGCGGCCTGGCGCCGCGCTGTTTGGCGTCAACCCGACGCCGGGACGTCGCAACCCAATGCGCCCCGTGGTCGATCTGCAGGCGCGTGTGGTTCAGGTTCGCACGGTGCCGAAAGGCGAGACGGTCGGTTACAGCGCGACCTGGACTGCCAAGCACGCCACGCGCATCGCTGTGGTCGCCGTCGGCTATGCCGACGGTTATCCGCGCGCGGCGAGCGCGACCGATGCCGCGCCGGGCTCCGACGCCATCGTTGGCGGCACCCGTTGTCCGATTGCCGGACGCGTTTCGATGGATCTCATCGCAATCGACATCACCGCCGTCGCCGACCATTCGGTCCGTCGGGGTGACTTCGTCACGCTGCTTGGCGGCGAGATCGGCGTGGATGAGCTCGCCGCAGCCGCCGGAACGATCGGCTACGAGGTGCTGACGAGCCTCGGGCACCGCTACCAATGCGTCTACAAGGCGCCCGCCTGAGACGCCGCCCGTCCCATCGTAAATTAGCAACCTTTTAAAGAATGTTCTTGTATTGTTCTCATCGGCGATTTAGCCTTCCTGACCGCTATTCCCAGGCGATTCCCGATGTCGAAACGCAATCTGACCTTCGTCTGCCAGAACTGTGGGGCGGCCTCCAGCCGCTGGCAGGGAAAGTGCGAGGCTTGCGGGGAATGGAACACACTTAGCGAGGAAGGCGCGGAACGCCCGTCAGGGCCGGGCCGCAAGCCGGGCAGAGGCCGCCTGTTCGCGCTGGAGGCGCTCGCCGGCGATGCCCATGACGCACCGCGTCTGCCTTCCGGGATCGCGGAGCTGGACCGCGTCACCGGTGGCGGCTTCGTGCGCGGGTCGGTCCTTTTGGTTGGCGGCGATCCGGGGATCGGCAAATCGACCTTGTTGATCCAGGCCGCGGCCGCCCTCGCCCGCGCCGGCCATCGTGCAGTTTACATTTCAGGTGAAGAAGCCGTGGCGCAGGTCCGTCTGCGCGCCGAGCGTTTGGGTTTGCGCGACACCGCCGTCGAGCTTGCCGCTGAAACCGCGGTTGAAGACATCATCGCAACCCTCTCGGAAGGCAAGACTCCTCGCCTGATCGTCATCGATTCCATCCAGACGATGTGGACCGACACCGTTGAATCTGCGCCCGGCACCGTGACCCAGGTACGCGGTTCGGCGCAGGCGCTCATCCGGTTCGCCAAAAAGACCGGGGCAGCCATCATCCTCGTCGGCCACGTCACCAAAGACGGACAAATCGCCGGCCCCCGTGTCGTCGAACACATGGTCGATGCCGTGCTGTCCTTCGAAGGCGAAGGCTCGCATCAATTCCGCATCCTGCGTGCGGTGAAAAACCGCTTCGGTCCGACCGATGAAATCGGCGTCTTCGAGATGACCGGCTCCGGCTTGGCCGAGATCGCCAACCCGTCCGAGCTTTTCCTCTCGGAACGCGATCTCGGCCAACCCGGCACTGCCGTCTTTGCCGGCATCGAAGGCACGCGACCGCTTCTGGTCGAAATCCAGGCGCTGGTCGCGCCAACCTCGCTCGGCACGCCGAGGCGCGCGGTCGTCGGATGGGACCCGAGCCGATTGTCGATGGTGCTGGCGGTGCTCGAGGCACATTGCGGCGTGCGACTCGGTGGCCACGACGTCTATCTCAATGTCGCGGGCGGCATGCGCATCCAGGAACCTGCCGCCGATCTTGCCGCCGCTGCTGCCCTCGTCTCCTCGCTCGCCAACGCGCCACTACCGGCGGATGCGGTTTATTTCGGCGAGGTATCGCTGTCCGGCGCTGTCCGGCCGGTGGCCCAAAGTGCTGCGCGCATCAAGGAAGCGGCAAAACTCGGGTTCACCCGCGCAATCGTCCCTGAAGCATCCCGCGGTGAAGCGGCCGACCCCAGCCTGAAGATTTCCGATGTCACGAACCTTGCCAATCTTGTGGCCGACATCGCCGCTCAGGGTAAACCACGCATGGCCAAAACGCGTGGACAAGAAGGGTGACGGGGCCGCTCGGTCCCGCTATATACGGCGCGTCAAAACCCGCCGCCGCATCGACGAGCGCGGCGCCAAGCGAAGAAATGGAACTAAAATTAAGCACTTAGGGTCGACATTGCCGCCCCGGTTGGGAGCCGCTATGGCTGGCCCGGATTCGCCATCCTTGCGGACCATGAAACGCGGCAGCAATCGCCAGAACCTGCGGAGTTCGTAAGCCCTCGATGCCGATCACACTGCTCGACATCATTCTCCTCCTGGTCATGTTGGTCTCCGGCCTTTTAGCCATGATCCGGGGATTCATGCGCGAGATCCTATCGATCGGCGCCTGGGGCGTAGCCGCGCTCGTGACCCTTTATTCCTATCCGCGCGTGCTGCCGTTGGCGAAGCAGTACTTCAACAGCGATTCGGTGGCCGCCGCCGTTTCGGCTGGCGGCGTATTTCTCACCACGTTGCTGATCGTTTCGATCATCACGGCGCGCGTTTCCGACATGGTCCTGGACAGCCGTGTCGGCGCTCTGGACCGCACGCTTGGCTTCCTTTTCGGATTGGCCCGCGGCCTCGTCATCGTCGTCGTCGCCTTCCTGTTCTTCGCCTGGCTGGTACCCGATCGCAGCCAGCCCGAGTGGGTCCGCAGCGCCAAGTCGAAACTCGTGCTGCAAAACACGGGACAATGGTTGATGTCGATGTTGCCGGATGACCCCGAAAGCACCATCTTAAAGAGGCTGAAGAAACCGAAGCTGGAAGATCAGGATACACCCGATGCCGGCCCCGACCAGCGTTCCGACACTCCGCCCGTGACGCAGCCCAGGACGACCGGAACACGATAGCGATGCAGAACAAGCCGCAGGATCTCGTGACCATGGACCAAACGGATCTGGAGGCTGATGGCGACCGTCTACGCGAGGAATGTGGGGTATTCGGAATCTTTGGTCACCCGGACGCGGCCGCGATAACCGCGCTGGGCCTGCACGCCCTTCAGCACCGCGGACAGGAAGCGGCTGGCATCGTCTCATTCGACGGCAAGCGTTTTCATTCCGAGCGGCGCCTCGGTCTTGTCGGCGACGCCTTCGCACGCCGTGAGGTGATTGATCGCCTGCCCGGCACATCCGCCATAGGTCATGTGCGCTATTCGACCACCGGCGAGACGATCCTGCGCAACGTGCAGCCGCTTTTCGCCGAGCTCAATGCCGGCGGGTTCGCGATCGGCCACAACGGCAATCTCACCAATGGCATCAAATTGCGCCGCGACCTGGTGCACGAAGGCGCGATGATGCAATCGACAACCGACACCGAAGTGATCCTGCATCTCGTTGCCCGCGCCCGACGCAATCGCTTTGTCGATCGCTTCATCGAAGGACTGCGCCAGCTCGAGGGCGCCTACGCCTTCGTCGGCCTGACCAACAAGAAGCTGGTCGGGGCTCGCGATCCGCTCGGTATCCGACCGTTGGTGGTTGGCAAGCTCGACGGCTGCCCCATCCTGGCCTCCGAGACATGCGCTCTCGACATCATTGGCGCGCAATACGTGCGCGACGTTGAAAACGGCGAAGTGGTCATCTTCGACGAGGATGGCGCCCAATCGCACAAGCCATTCCCGCCTATGCCGGCGCGTCCCTGCATTTTCGAATACATCTATTTCGCGCGGCCAGATTCCATCGTCGGCGGGCGTCACGTCTACGACGTGCGCAAGACGATGGGCGCAGAACTCGCACGCGAAGCACCCGCGCAGGCCGACGTCATCGTCCCTGTGCCCGACTCCGGTGTGCCGGCGGCCATCGGTTTCGCCCAGGAAGCAAAGATTCCTTACGAGCTCGGCATCATTCGCAATCACTATGTCGGTCGTACCTTCATTCAGCCCACGCAGGCTATTCGCGATCAGGGCGTCCGCCTCAAGCACTCGGCCAACCGGGCGGTCGTGGAAGGCCGGCGGATCGTGCTCGTCGATGACTCGATCGTTCGCGGCACCACGTCACGCAAGATCGTGCAGATGATGCGCGATGCTGGTGCGAAGGAAGTGCACTTCCGCATTGCGTCGCCCCCGATCACGCACCCGGATTACTACGGGATCGACACGCCGGAGCGCGACAAATTGCTCGCCGCCACGCACGACCTCGAGGGCATGCGCAAATTTATCGGCGCGGATTCCCTCGCCTTCCTGTCGGTCGATGGCATTTACCGCGCCATGGGTTTCCAGGGACGCGATCCGGTGCGGCCACAGTTCACCGATCACTGCTTCACCGGCGACTACCCGACGGCTCTCACCGATCAGGCCGCCCAGGACGCAAGCCCGCGACAGCTGTCTCTGCTGGCCGAGGCCATCTGAAATCCAACCTATCGTCGTGACTGGGCTTGTTCCGGCCGCGCACGTCTTCTAAAGCCAGCATTTGAAATAGACGTGGAAGCCGGCATCAGCCGGGTCTGACTGCTGAATGGCCGATAACCCCAAGCCACTCTCGGACCGTATTGCGCTCGTAACGGGCGCCTCGCGCGGCATCGGTTCCGCTATAGCGCTTGAGTTGGCGCATGCGGGCGCGCACGTGGTTGCAGTGGCGCGCACGGTCGGCGGGCTCGAAGACCTCGATGACAGGATCAGGGCTGCCGGCAGCTCCGCCACGCTGGTGCCCCTTGACGTCAAGGACAGCGAGGGCATTGCGCGCCTCGCACTGGCGCTCAACGAGCGATACCAACGCCTCGATGTTCTGGTTGGCAATGCCGGAATCCTGGGACCACTGTCCCCGCTGAGTCACGTCGAACCGAAGGACTGGGACAACCTCATCGCAATCAACGTGACCGCGAACTGGCAGTTGATCCGTTGCATGGATGTGCTTCTGCGACGGTCGCAAGCCGGTCGGGCCGTCTTTCTGACATCCGGCGTCGCGCATATGGGTCGAGCCTACTGGGGTCCCTATGCGGCTTCGAAGGCGGCGCTGGAACTCCTCGCACGCACATACGCATCAGAATGCGCGACGACACCGGTGCGTGCGAACCTGTTCAGCCCGGGACCGACACGCACGCGCATGTACGCGAGCGCCTTCCCGGGCATCGATCCGCTGACGTTGCCGAGCGCAGAGGAAGTCGCGAAGGCAATTCTCCCGCTGTGCCTGCCTGAATGCAGTGAAACGGGCAGGCTCTATAGTTTTCGCGAAAAGAAATTTCTCGATTTCCGGGCGCCGGCCTGAGGCGTTCAGTGTTTTCTTTTTGCCCGTCCCTTGAACGGGTTGTTTTTTTCGCGCAGCGCGAGACGAATTGGCGTTCCTGGCAAATCGAACGCCTCACGCATTGAGTTCACCAGGTATCGTTTGTACGCGTCAGGCACCGCATCGGCGCGCGTGCAGAACACGACGAAACT
This sequence comes from uncultured Alphaproteobacteria bacterium, assembly GCA_963831515.1. Classification (GTDB taxonomy): domain Bacteria; phylum Pseudomonadota; class Alphaproteobacteria; order Rhizobiales; family Xanthobacteraceae; genus Pseudolabrys. The sequence continues at coordinate 467,575 of CAWHQL010000006.1, forward strand.
CGGCGGCCGACTTTTTGGTTGCGTGATGTAGTTGAGACGCAGCGAGCGCCCAGCCACCGCCGGCGGCGGATTCGCATTCACGGCGTGCTCAAACCACCGATTAAGCGAACTGGTCGGGATGCGCTTGTTCCAGACTTCGTAGGCGTCGATGATCGCCTGCATCAACCGGTCGAGACCCTCGCCGGTGAGGCCGGAGACCGCCACCAGAGGTACACCCTTGAGCTGGGTAAGTTTTTCCGCAGCCTGCTCGCGAAGTTTGCCGATGGCACCAGCGGTCTTTTCTTTCAGATCCCATTTGTTGACTGCAATGACGATAGCGCGCCCTTCCTGTTCGATCAGATCGGCAATGCGCTGGTCCTGCTCTTCGAAGGCGTTGGCCACGTCAAGCAGCACGACGACGACTTCAGCGAAACGAACCGCGTTGAGCGCATCCGCGACAGAAAGCTTCTCCAGCTTTTCCTCGACGCGCGAACGGCGGCGCAATCCGGCAGTGTCGTAGATCCGGAACTTGTGCCCTTGCCAGTCGTGCTCGACAGCAATGGAATCACGCGTGATGCCGGCCTCCGGTCCGGTAAGCAACCGCTCTTCGCCGATCAGTTGATTGATCAGCGTCGATTTCCCCGCATTGGGGCGGCCGACAATGGCAACACGGATCGGGTGCTGCGAATCGTATGCATCTTCGGCCGGTTCCTGCGCAGGTTCTTCCGGCACCAAAGCATGCAAGGCATCGTAGAGATCGGACATGCCTTCGTCGTGCTCGGCCGAGATCGGGATAGGCTCGCCAAGGCCAAGTGAGTAGGCGTCAAGACGTCCCGCTTCGCCGGCCCTCCCTTCGCTTTTGTTGGCGATGAGTACGATCGGTTTGCCTGATTTGCGTGCGACGTCGGCGAAGTCGCGGTCGACGGGTGTTGGACCCGCGCGTGCGTCGATCATGAAAAATATGATGTCGGCCTGATCGATCGCCGCTTCCGTCTGCGCGCGCATGCGTCCGGAAAGGCTTTCCGGTGCCGCTTGTTCGAGCCCAGCCGTATCTATCACCGTGAACGCAATGTCGCCGAGACGGGCCTCGCCCTCGCGCCGGTCGCGTGTAACACCGGGCCGGTCGTCGACCAACGCCAACCGCCGACCGACCAGTCGATTGAACAAGGTCGATTTGCCGACATTGGGTCGGCCCACAATGACAATTGACAGGCTCATCAGTTTCGCTGCCAGGCGCGCGCCGGCAGTCCATCAAATCAATTCATTAAGTCTTTGCGGCGTGGTTCGCCTTCGGGTCAAGCCCGACTGCGGTCAGCGCTGGAAGGTGCCGGGTTGCGGCGAGGAAGGCCAGGGTGACGCAGTATTGGCCGGTGCCGCTCCCGGCCACTGACTGCTCTGTTGTGCGGGCGGCTGCGCCTGCTGTTGCGGCCATGCTGACGGCTGCGCAGTGTCCTGCCCCGGTTGCGGTTGTGGCTTGGGCTTTGCCACCTTTTTCGGCTTGGGCTTTGGTTTCTGCTCGGGCTCGGCCGTGGCGTCTTTTTCTTCCTCGCCCGCAGCTGCGGCCTTGGCTTGCGCGGGTGGCGGCGCCTGCGCGGTTTCCGGCGGCGGCTGGTTGCCTCGCACGTATTCTGGCGGAATGCCTTGTGTCACTCCCGGAACGCCGCCGGGAAACACGTCCTTGCGCTCGCCGGGAAGTTTTTTCTTCTCGTTAAGACCGAATATGTCGAACTTGTCTGGATCAAAGCCCCCCGAACAGCCGGCTAGCCCGAGCGCGGATGTTGCGAGAGCGGTGAGCAGCACGACGCGATAGATTTTTCGCATGCCTTGCCCTCAACTCTTGTCTTCGCCGACGACCAGTGCCGACAACACTTCCGCGCGTGCGCGCGTACCGGCGGGCGATTCGGAATCGCTCGTGATCATATCGAGGTATCGCCGCGCTGCGGCAAGATCGTGATTGCGCCACGCCGACAGCGCCAGCAGTTCGCGCGCGCTGTGGCGGAAACTGCGCGAGGGTTCCGTCACGGCATCGAGCCGTCTGCGCATATCCTGGAACGACAGTGTATCCACCAGCAGCATGCCGGCGCGTACGGCAGCAAGATCCCGCCAGATTGCAGCGACCGAAGAATTGGCCGAGATTTCATCGTAGGCTTTCACGGCCTCGGCCGGCTTGACCTGGGCGAGCGCACCCGCCGCGCGCATGCGTGCCAGTACGCGATAGCCTTCCGGCGCGTCGGTGGCCACTTTGGCAAACGCGGCCTCTGCCTCGGCATATTTGTTTTGCTCGAGCAGGGATGCGGCAGCCTCGAAGGCAGCGCCCGCGGCAGCGGCTCTCTTGGCGACCCAATATTCGTAGCCGCGCCATGCCGCAATCGCGAGGACGAGCAGTACAGCCGCGGCGATCAAATAGCCGCTATAGCGGTCCCACAGCTTTTTAAGCTGTTCGCGCCGGACTTCCTCGTCCACTTCATGAAAAATATCGGCCAAGATCGCTCCAATCCCCGCTCGGCCACCCCCGGGCCGAATTGCGCCGTAAACTAGCGATGTGGCGCGGCTAAGGCAAAGGAAGCCTGTAACCGTTAACAATTCAGGGCGTTAGCCCTTCTTCTTCATTTGATAGACGTGCTCTGGCCCCGGGAAGGCACGCGAGCGGACGTCCGCCGCATAATCGGCGACCGCCTTCTCAATGCCCGGTCCAAGAGTTCCGTAGCGTTTGACGAATTTCGGCACCCGCGGGGACAGGCCGAGCATGTCCTCGAGAACCAGAATCTGCCCATCGCAGGCGGGGCTCGCGCCGATTCCGATGGTCGGGATTGGAACCGCAGAGGTCAGCTTGCGCGCCAACGGCTCGGCCACCGCTTCAATCACGACCGAAAATGCACCCGCCTGCGCGACGGCGACCGCGTCTTCCTCGATGCGCGACCAGTCAGCCTCGTCGCGGCCTTGTGCGCGGAACGAACCGATCGTGTTGATGGACTGCGGCGTCAGTCCGACATGAGCCATCACCGGAACGCCGCGCTGGGCGAGAAAGGCGATCGTCTCCTCAAGGCGTTTTCCACCTTCGACCTTGATCGCGCCGCAGCCGGTTTCCTTGAGAACACGCGCTGCATTCATGAAGGCCTGTTCTTTCGAACTTTCGTACGAGCCGAACGGCATATCCACGACGACCAGCGCGCGTTTTGAACCGCGCATCACGGCGTGGCCCTGCAGGATCATCATGTCGAGTGTGACGGGAACGGTGGTCTCGAACCCATGCATCACCATGCCGAGCGAGTCCCCGACCAGAATCACGTCGCAATGCGCATCGACGATGCGCGCCGTGTGAGCGTGATAGGAGGTCAGGCAGACAATCGGCTCGCCGCCTTTGCGTGCGCGGATGTCTGGGGCGGTCAACCGGCGGATCTCGTCTTGTACTGACATGACTATTTCCCGAACACGGGTACACCGATCACGACCGGATGGAACGCATAACCCAACGCCAGATAGACGACGACGCCGATCGCCACAACCAGCGCATCATTTGTCCAGCCGACCGGTGGCGTTATCGGCTTGAGGTCGGTGCGGCGCTTGGCGGAAATACGCGCATAGACCCCCCAGGCCAGAAACGTGCCGAACAGCAGGATCGAGCCGAGGTCGCCATTCGACAGCAGATGCGCCAAGGCCCAGGTCTTTATGCTGGCCAGCATCGGATGCTTGAGCCGCGCCTTGATGTGGCTTGGGATAAACGCCGCGACGAGAAAGATCACCGAAAACAACATCAGGCCGACGGTGATGTGCCGCATGAATGCCGGCGGCGACCAAACATCGATCCAGCCGTGCGCGCGGTATTGCCCGTAGCCCCATACGATCAAGGCGAGGCCGACCAACGAGACCAGCGCAAATAATCCTCGATAGGCTGGCAGGCCGAGTTGTGCGATCACGCGCGCCCGCGCCTCGCGGAACGACACGAAGACGTGCGTTCCGAGAAAGATCAGCAGGCCAAGAATGAGAATACTTAAGCCCATGCTACAACTCGCATTTACGCTCCGCCGCAGTAGAGGATAGCCGCAGCCAATGCAAGACGCGTCGAGCAGAGCTCACCTTCGATGAACGCAGGTGTGGCATTTCGCGCGGCGAAACACGCCATCGCAGCGCTTTTGGCCGTCCTGGCTCTCGCCACTGCGGCTTTTGCGCAGGACTGGCCAACGAAGACTGTGCGGATCGTGGTGCCCTTCGGTCCCGGGTCAACGCCGGACGTGGTGGCGCGTCTGGTCGCCGAGGGCCTGCAACAGAAATACCCCGCCAGCGCGTTTGTCGTTGAGAATAAGCCTGGTGCAAGCGGCAATCTCGGCACCGATATTGTCGCGAAAGCCGCGCCCGATGGGTCGACCCTCGGGGTCAGTATCGGCGGGCCTCTCGCCATCAATACTCTTTTGTTCTCGCGCTTGCCCTACGATCCGCGCAAGGACATCGAGCCAATCACCCAACTTGTAACCCAGCCGAGCGTGCTCGCGGTCAATCCGTCTCTGGGCGTCAACTCCGTGGCCGACCTCGTCGCTCTGCTGCGCAAAAATCCAGGCAAGTACAACTTTGCTTCGATTGGAAATGGTTCGTTATCGCACCTCGCCATGGAAGCCATTGCTCTCAAGGCCGGCGCGCAATTGGTGCACGTGCCCTACCCGAGTTCGCCGCAGGCCATCACGGCCGTGATCCGTAACGATGTGCAGATCGCATGTCTTCCGGCGATAGCGGTTACGCCGCATGTTGCAACGGGCGCGGTAAAAATTCTCGCCGTCTCTACAGAGCGACGCTCTCCCTATTTGCCGGACGTCCCGACGCTGAAGGAAAGCGGCATCGACGTGGAAGCCGATGCCTGGAACGGTTTGATCGCGCCAGCCGGCACGCCGAGATCGATCATTGACCGGATCAGCAAGGACGTCGCCGAAATTATCGGCCAGCCGATACTGCGCGAGAAATTGGCAACCCAATTGATGGAGCCCGTTGGCTCGTCCCCGGATGAGTTGCGTGCGCGGATGAACGGTGAGATCGAGCGCTGGGCGCCGGTGATCAAGGCGGCCAACATCACACTGAATTAGGCGACCGCCTTGTCCTTCACGTCCTTGATATCGGTGAAGGAAATTCCAGGGGCACGTTCTCGCGTGTAGTCGAGGATAAACTGATTGCGCGCCATGAAGACTTTGTCGTTGTCGAGGTCCTCGGCGCAGCTCGAATAGTTGGCCTGCACGAACTCATCGAGGCCCTTGTCATCAGTCGCCGCAATCCAGCGTGCAAGTTGAAACTCCGGCTGCTCGAAACTGATGTCGAGACCATATTCCTCAGACAACCGCACTTTCAGCACGTCGAGCTGCAGGGGGCCGACAACGCCGACCAGCGCCGGCGCACCGTCGAGCGGCCGGAAGACCTGAACCACGCCCTCCTCTGCCATCTGCTGCAGCGCTTCCTTCAGCTTTTTCGCCTTCATCGGATCGCCCAATTTCACCCGGCGCAGAATTTCCGGTGCGAAATTCGGTACGCCGAGAAACGCAATGTCCTCGCCTTCCGTCAGCGTATCGCCGATGCGCAGCGTGCCGTGATTGGGGATGCCGACCACATCGCCGGCATAGGCTTCCTCGGCGAGCGCGCGATCCTGCGCAAAAAAGAATTGCGGGGTGGATAGCGTCAGCGGCTTTGCGGTTCGCGTCAGCTTCGCTTTCATCCCGCGCCGCAATTTGCCCGAACAAAGACGGGCAAAGGCGATGCGATCGCGATGATTGGGATCCATATTGGCCTGGATCTTGAAGACGAAAGCGGTCATCGCGTTTTCATGGGCATCCACGATGCGCGTATTGGAAGCCTGCGCGCGTGGCGCCGGAGCGAACGACGCGAGCGCATCGAGAAGATCCTTCACGCCAAAGTTCTTCAGCGCCGAGCCGAAGAACACAGGAGTGAGATGGCCTTCGCGGAACGACTTGAAATCAAACGTGTCGCAAGCGTCTTTGACCAGCGCCAGCTCGTCGCTGACGGCCTTGGCGTCCAGCATGGAATTTTTCGCGGCCAAAGCGGCGACGTCGAGTGGCTGCCGCTCGACGGTTTTTCCGTCCTCGCTGACGAGCCGCATTTCCCCGGTCGCCAGATCATAGGTGCCGGCAAAGTCACGCCCGCGACCGATCGGCCAAGTCATCGGTGACGTATCAAGAGCAAGGGTCTTTTCAATTTCGTCCAGAAGTTCGAAAGGATCACGGCTCTCGCGATCCATCTTGTTGATGAACGTCACGATTGGGATGTCGCGCAGGCGGCAAACCTCGAAGAGCTTGCGTGTCCGCGCTTCGATACCCTTTGCAGCGTCGATCACCATGACGGCCGAGTCGACCGCGGTCAGGGTACGATAGGTGTCTTCCGAAAAGTCCTCGTGGCCCGGTGTATCGAGAAGGTTGAAGACGCGATTGTCGTAGTCGAAGGTCATGACCGAGGTCACGACCGAAATCCCGCGCTCGCGCTCGATCGCCATCCAGTCCGAACGCGTCGAGCGGCGATCGCGTTTGGCTTTGACCTGGCCGGCGAGATTGATCGCTCCCCCGAACAGCAGCAACTTCTCGGTCAGCGTGGTCTTGCCGGCGTCCGGGTGAGAAATGATCGCAAACGTACGTCGTCGATCGACCTCCGCGGCAAGCGGTGTCACCGGAATCGAATCGGAACTGACCAAGGGCTTGTTCATCGCCTGCATGTGGCTGCAAAAAGCAGCAAAATCAAGCCGACGCGGGTCCGGCATGCCGGCCGCGCTTCGGCGGTTCGTATCTTGTCACCGAGTGGTTAGCGCCGCCTTATAGGCTTCGGGATCGAAACCGACCAGCAGCCTGCCGCCGCCTGCGTCGAGCACCGGACGCTTGATCATCGACGGTTGCTTCATCATCAGGCCGATGGCTTTCGCTTCTGACAGACCGGCTTTGTCCTTGTCTGGCAGCTTTTTGAAGGTCGTTCCGGCTCGGTTGAGGAGAATTTCCCAACCCGTTTTCTTCGCCCAGCGCTCCAGGCGTTCGCGATCGATGCCTGCCGTCTTGTAATCGTGAAACGCGTAAGTGACGCCGTTCTTGTCGAGCCAGGAACGCGCTTTCTTCATGGTGTCGCAGTTTTTGATGCCGTAGATGGTAACTGGCACGATCATTCCCACTCGATTGTACCGGGTGGCTTGGACGTCACGTCGTAGACAACCCGATTGACGCCTTTCACTTCATTGATGATCCGCGTCGCCACCACGCCCAGAAATTTCATGTCGAAGGGATAGAAATCGGCGGTCATACCGTCGGTTGAGGTGACCGCGCGCAGCCCGACAACATAGTCATAGGTGCGAAAGTCGCCCATGACCCCGACAGTCTTCACCGGTAGCAACACCGCGAAGGCCTGCCAGATGTCATCGTACTGTCCGGTGCGGCGGATTTCCTCGATGTAGATTTCATCGGCAAGCCGAAGGATCTCCAGCTTGTCACGCGTGATTGCGCCGGGGACGCGAATGGCCAGTCCCGGTCCGGGAAAGGGATGCCGCCCGACGAAGGCCTCGGGCAATCCGAGTTCACGCCCGAGCACCCTCACCTCGTCCTTGAACAGTTCCCGCAGCGGCTCGACCAGCTTCATGTTCATGCGCTCGGGCAGCCCGCCGACGTTGTGATGCGACTTGATGGTGACCGAGGGCCCCCCGGTAAACGACACGCTTTCGATCACATCCGGATAGAGCGTGCCTTGTGCGAGAAACTCCGCGCCGCCGATTTTCTTTGCCTCTGCCTCAAACACATCGATGAACAGCTTGCCGATGGTCTTGCGTTTTTGCTCCGGGTCCTCGACGCCCTCGAGCGCCTTGAGGAACTTTTCCGAGGCATCTACGTGCACGAGAGGAATGTTGTAGCTCTCGCGAAACATCGTCACGACTTTTTTCGCTTCGGCGAGCCGCATCAAGCCATGATCGACGAGCACGCAGGTGAGTTGATCTCCGATCGCCTCGTGAATCAGCACCGCGGCAACAGCGCTGTCGACGCCGCCTGACAGGCCGCAGATCACCCGCCCTTTGCCGACCTGCTTGCGAATTTTCTCGATTGCCTCGTCCTTGAAGGCGCGCATGGTCCAATCGCCGCTGAGGCCGGCGATCTTCCGCACGAAATTGCGCAGGAGCGCCGCGCCGTGCGGCGTGTGCACCACTTCGAGGTGGAATTGCGTGGCGTAAAATCTGCGCTTGTCATCGCCGATGATGGCAATCGGCGCATTGGGCGATGTGCCGAGAACCTTGAAGCCTTTTGGCAAGGCGGTGACCCGGTCACCGTGGCTCATCCAGACTGGATATTTCTCGCCTTTGTGCCAGACGCCATCGAACAACGGCGTGTCCTCGGTCACCGTCACTTCGGCGCGTCCGAATTCGCGATGATGGCCACCTTCGACCTTGCCGCCGAGCTGTTGCGCCATCGCCTGCTCGCCATAACAGATGCCGAGAAGAGGCACGCCGGCCTCGTACATCGCCTTCGGTGCGAGTGGCGCGTCCTTGTCGAGAACGGAGGCCGGGCCGCCGGAAAAGATCACCGCCTTGGGCTTCATTTCGCGGAAGGCTTCTTCGGCCTTCTGGAAAGGCACGATCTCGCAATAGACTTTCTCCTCCCTGACCCGGCGCGCGATGAGCTGGGTAACCTGGGAGCCGAAATCGACGATCAAAACCTTGTCGTGCATGGACGGTGTGGTGCCCGAACATATCTGGAATCGGGCGCCTAAACGCCGTTCGGGCGGGCTTTGTGCGGGCTTTGGACTTCCGGGTCAAGCCTTTCGGCGGTTATCCGCCCGGCGACCGCGATCAGCGCCGCGCGTTGTCGATGGCGGGCCCCAGAAGAGGAATGTTCGATATCCACTTGCTGGCGCGCGAGGGGCCCTGCTCCTCGGATTTGCTGGCGTCGACTTTCGCCGGCGGAACGGGATCGGGGATCGCCTCGGGCGGCACCGGATGGTCGGTGTCAACCTGCCGCACGGTAGGCGGCGCCACCGCGATCGGCGGTGGCAAAGCGGGCGCCGTTGTCGGAGATGCCGCGGCCGGGACGCCTGCGGGAGGGACAAGCCGAGCCGGCGGCAAAGCAGTCTCCTGCGGCGCTGGGCGAGCCGCCGAAGGTGGCAATGCCGTCTCTTGCGGCACAGGACGAACAGCCGGCGCCGGTATGGCTTGCGGCTTCACTTCGGTGGGACGCGGATCCGACGGCTTTGGCGCGGGCGTCGGGGGTTCGGGCTTGCGAGTCACAAGCGCCTGCCTGACTGCGTCGAGCCACTGCGTGTCGGAGACGGCCGGATCCCGCTTGGCCGGCTCCGAAACAGCAGGAGCAGCCGCGACTGGGGCCACGACAGGAGCCACGACAGGAGCCACGACTTGGGCCGGGTTGACGGTCGTCGAATTTGTTGCCGGCGGCTTCGCAGTCACTTGCGGGCGTGGCTCTGGCTTGCGAACGGCCTCCTTCGGCGGCGCGGTTTCAGTCCGTTGCACTTTCGGCGCGGCAGGGGCCGGAGCCACAGCCGGCGCGGCCGTTTTCTCGGCGGCAAGCAGAGACTTGAACGCAGCGGTCGCATCAGGGTCGACTGCGGCGCAGTTCTTTTCGAATTCCTCGACGTCGCGACGGACCAGCATGCGGCGAGTGCTCGCGTCCACGCTCTTGTCGAGCAGCGAGATGATCCCGCTACGCAAATTCTGGCAGGTCGTCTCGGGAGCGAAATTGGCACGGTAGAACGAGTAAGCGCTGGCGATGCCGATCGGAACCGCCAGAAGCGATCCGATCAGCTGCATGGCGGTGAGGACCCGCGCCGTCCTCGATGCGCGCGGCGGCGGATACACTTGGGGATTGAGGGGCGCTGCGTCCTTCGCGTCCACATGAAACGGCGGATCGCGCCTGGCCACTAGCATGGAAAACCCCAAAATAAAGAGCTTCGCGAGTTCCACAGACACTGAATTTTCGCGGAAAAATTGGGCCCGGATTGGGGCGCAATCGAGGTATTCCGTTTGCGATTTGTTACTGAACCTGACATGGCCCTCGTCACCCTGCCCGTCGCATTACCGAGACGTAAAAGCCGTCAGTATCCGTCGAGCGCGGTGTCATCAAGGTACCAAGGTCCGACAGGCGCGCCGCCTTGCCGAACATGAAGGCACGCTCCCCGAGTGACTTGATAACGTCTGTTGGCGGCTGCACGGCAAATTCCGAATGGCGAGCGAGAAAGCCTCGCGTCTGGGCGTCATTCTCTTCCTCGAGCACCGAGCACGTGATGTAGGCAATTCGCCCGCCAGCTTTGACCAAGGGCACGGCACGGTCGAGGATCTCGGCTTGCTCCTTCTGACGCTGTTCCAGCGCGCCCGGCCGCATTCGCCATTTGGCATCCGGGTTGCGGCGCCAGGAGCCGGTGCCCGTGCAAGGCGCATCGATCAGCACAAGGTCCATGCGTCCGGCCAGATCGCTGATTTCATCGCCAATGGATTTCGGCGTGCGGACCTGCACATTGCGGGCACCCGAACGTTTCAACCGCTCGTGGATGGGCGCAAGCCGTCTTTTGTCGTCATCCGTTGCGAAGATCTGTCCCTTGTTCTGCATCATCGCCGCCATCGCCAGAGTCTTTCCCCCGGCGCCGGCGCAGAGATCGATCACCTGCTCGCCCGGCTGCGCGGCCGAAAGCAACGCCGCGATCTGTGATCCCTCGTCCTGCACTTCGACGAGGCCTTTCAGAAACGCGGGCTCGGCGTGAATGGAGGGATTTTTCGCCTCAGCCGACAAACGCATTCGCAGCCCCCAAGGCGACCAACGTGTGGGCTCGGGGTGTAGGTCGGCAAGCATTTTGTCCGCAGCGTCACGCCCGCTCTTCAATATATTGGTCCGCAGATCGAGCGGAGCGCGCGATGCAAGTGCCGCGCCCTCTTCGGTCCTCGCCTCCCCGAAGACTCGCCCCAGATGGGCATCGAGCCATTCCGGATAGTCGCCGGCCACGTGGGCGGGCGCGTTCGACATATCCGAAGCCTCAAGACGCGCGCGCTCGTCATTGCTCAAGACCTCCGGCGCGTATTTCGAACCGTCAGCGAGCTTGGTGATTGCTTCGGTGTCGAGCCCGCGCTCGCGCCTGAGCATGCCGAGCACAATGGCGCGCGGCGTGTCCGCGCCCATGATAAATGCGCTCGAGGCACGGCGACGCAACGTGTCGTAGACAAGGCCCGCAATCGCGGCGCGGTCGCCTGAACCCGCAAAGCGATGCGTGAGGCCCCACGACTTCAGCGAATCGGCGGCCGGCCTGCGTTCGCTTTCGATCGCGGCAATAATTTCAATCGCGGCAGCAACGCGGGCCCCCGGCGTCATGGCAGAGCGAGAACGATGCGCACGATGTAGATGATCCACATGATGAACAATATGAGAGCGCCGACGCCGTAATATGCGCCGCGCATGCGGACATTGTTGTTCGTCACGTGCACCACTGCCTGCAAGACGCGCATCAACACGAAAATCCAGGCAAGAAGAACGAACAGCAGATCGGCATGACGGGTGATGATCACGAGAATCGTCAGCACATAAAACAAAACCGGCAGCTCGAACTGATTGGCGAACGCATATCCGAATTGCGTCGCACGCCGCGGCCAGTTCGGCTCGCGCAGCGAAATATCCGCAAGGCGCGTCTCACCCCGGCGCAACGTTGACGTGCGGAAATACATCATGCCGAACATCACGCCGAAGGTGAGCAATACCTCGACAAAAAGAGGCAACAGGACAAAACGAATTGACATGGTCCAGCTCTCGTCTCCCCCGAGACAGAATAACTATGCACGGCTCGGATAGTTCGGGCTCTCACGCGTAATCGTCACGTCGTGCACGTGACTCTCACGAAGGCCTGCACCCGTGATGCGGACGAATTCGGCCTTCTCGTGGAGCTCGCTGATGTTTTTGGCTCCGACATATCCCATGGCGGCGCGCAGGCCCCCGTTGAGCTGATGCAGAACGGTTGCTGCCGCGCCCTTGTAGGGCACCTGACCTTCGACGCCTTCCGGCACCAATTTGAGCGCGTCCTTGATGTCCTGCTGGAAGTAACGATCGGCAGAACCGCGTGACATCGCACCGACCGATCCCATGCCGCGATAGGTCTTGTACGAACGTCCCTGGTAGAGAAACACTTCGCCGGGAGTTTCGTCGGTGCCTGCAAGCAGCGAGCCGACCATCGCACAATCGGCGCCGGCGGAAATCGCTTTTGCCAGGTCGCCGGAGTATTTGATCCCACCGTCGGCAATTACGGGCGTGCCGCTCGCTTTCGCGGCCTCCACGCAATCCATGATAGCGGTCAGTTGCGGCACACCGACACCCGCCACAACACGCGTGGTGCAGATCGAGCCTGGTCCGATTCCCACTTTGATGGAATCGGCGCCGCAATCGATCAGCGCCTTGGCGCCTTCCGCCGTGGCGACATTGCCGGCGACAACCTGAACTTTGTTCGACTGACGCTTGATCCGCGTTACCGCGTCCAGCACGTACTTTGAATGACCATGCGCGGTATCGACCACCACAAGATCGACGCCGGCGGCGATGAGAGCCTCAGTGCGCGCGAAGCCTTTATCGCCAACAGTCGTGGCCGCGGCAACGCGCAGGCGGCCCTGCTCGTCCTTGCACGCGTTCGGATTGGCCACAGCCTTCTCAATATCCTTCACGGTGATCAGACCAACGCAGCGATACTGCGCGTCCACCACCAGAAGCTTTTCGATGCGATGTTGGTGCAGCAGACGCTTGGCTTCGTCCTGGCTCACACCTTCGCGGACGGTAATCAATTTCTTCGTCATCAAATCGGAAATTTTCTGCCGCGGATCGGTGGCAAAACGGACATCCCGGTTGGTAAGAATTCCGACCAGCTTGCCCGGTTGACCGTTCCCGCCGCTCTCGACCACCGGAATTCCGGAGATGTGATTGTCTTTCATCAGATCGAGAGCCTGCTGCAGCGATGCACCGGGCTCGATGGTCAACGGATTCACCACCATCCCGGATTCGAATTTCTTCACCTGACGGACCTGCGCGGCCTGCTCTTCTGGTTCCATGTTGCGGTGAAGCACGCCGATGCCTCCCGCCTGTGCCATGGCGATCGCCATCTGCGCCTCGGTCACGGTGTCCATGGCCGAGGCGATGATCGGGATGTTGACGGAAATCGAACGCGTGATGTGCGAGCGGATATCGACATCGGCGGGCAGCACCTCCGACAGGCCGGGCTTGAGCAGCACGTCGTCGAATGTGAGCCCCTCGCGGGGATTTGCATTGTTGTATTTTGCGGCCATTGCCAACTCCGTCTCGCCCCGAAAAGGCAAAAGGCCAGACGGCAAGGGGTTAAAAAAGCCCGTTGCGAGGGGGTCCCCGCCTTGCGTTACGGCCCGCTTTTGGGTTGGCGTGGGTCGATAGCACGGGAAGACGCCGATTCCTAGAGCAATCGCAGATGGCTGTTATGAACTCGTAAACGCGGACGGGCCTTTCTTCCGCCGCTGCATTAAGCTTCAAGACGCATATTCCAATGCCCGCGCCTGCCGGATTTTCTGATGCTCCGTGACCGCATTGTTCCGCTGATCATCGCGGTCGCCCTTTTCATGGAGAACATGGATTCGACGGTCATCGCGACCTCCCTGCCCGCGATCGCCGCCGATATCGGCACCAACCCACTGGCGCTCAAGCTCGCCGTTACATCCTATCTGTTGTCTCTCGCGATATTCATCCCGGCGAGCGGCTGGACCGCTGACCGGTTCGGCGCACGAACCGTGTTCCGCGCAGCCATTGGCGTGTTCGTGCTCGGATCGATCGGCTGCGCGCTCTCGAGTTCACTCACCGACTTCGTCATCGCCCGCATTGTGCAAGGAATGGGCGGCGCGATGATGACCCCGGTCGGCCGCATGGTGGTGGTGCGCACGATCAGCAAGCGCGAACTGGTCGGGGCGATGGCCTGGGTGACAACTCCGGCTTTGATCGGCCCCGTACTGGGACCTCCAGTCGGCGGCTTCATCACGACATACGCGACCTGGCATTGGATCTTTCTCATCAACGTTCCGATCGGGTTGCTCGGTATAGTCCTCGCGACGCGATACATTCCCGATGTTCGGGCCGAACAGCACGAGCGTTTCGACGTCGTCGGCATGATTCTCGCTGGCCTCGGCATCGGCGGCATGGCGTTTGGCCTCTCGGTCCTCGGACTTAATTTTCTTCCCTGGTTCGTTGTCGTCGCGCTCGTGTTCGGCGGCGCCTGCTTTGTCGCGGCGTATCTCGCCCACGCGCGACACACCGAAAACCCGGCACTCGACCTGACGCTGTTCCGTCTGCCGACGTTCTTTGCAAGCGTCGTCGGCGGATTCATTTTCCGCCTCGGGCTCGGCGCATTGCCTTTTCTCCTGCCGCTCATGCTGCAGATCGGCTTTGGCATGACGCCGTTTCAGTCGGGCATGATTACGTTCGCAACGGCGCTCGGCGCTATGGGAATGAAATGGGCGGTTGCATTCATTTTGCACCGCTTCGGCTTTCGAAACATTCTGGTCGTCAATTCCATAATCAGCTCGGCCTTTCTTGCAATCTGCGCCGCTTTCACTGCGACAACTCCTATTGCACTGATGCTGATCCTGCTTTTTGTCGGCGGCTTTTTCCGTTCGTTGCAATTCACCAGCATCAATACAATTGCCTACGCCGACATTGATCCCCAGCGCGTCGGCCGCGCGACGGCGCTCGTCAGCGTCGCGCAGCAACTGGCGGTGTCATCCGGAGTGGCCCTTGGAGCCCTGACGGTGGAGTTGGCTGTTCATTTCAGAGGCGGTGGACCATTGCAGGCCGCAGATTTCCCGCCGGCGTTTCTGGCGGTCGCGGGGATTTCGGCTCTTTCGGCGCTGATCTTTGCGCGGCTGGCACCGGACGCCGGCGCCGAAATGGCTGACAGGCTGCCGACCCCGGCGGAGCCCTCGGATCAACGCGCCGGCTAGGATGCGACCGCGGCCGCGCCGCGAAATCCCGTTGCCAATAGATACAATTCAGCCGAATCCGTCCGGCTCGCCGGCGGTTTGACGTGCTTGACGGTTTTGTAGTCTCGCTTGAGGGAGGCAAGCAGGGCCACCTCGGTGCCGCCTTGGAGCACTTTTGCGAGGAACGTGCCGCCAGGCGCAAGCACCTCACGAGCGAATTCGGCAGCCGCCTCCACCAAGGCCATGATCTTGAGATGGTCGGTGCGGCCGTGCCCGGTTGCGTTGGCCGCCATATCGGAGAGCACGACATCGGCTGGCCCGCCGATCATTTCCTTGAGCTTGCCCGGCGCGGTGCGGTCGAGGAAATCGAGCGCGATGAAATCGACCCCCGGTACGGGCTCCATCTCCAAAACGTCAATCGCGATGACCCGGCCCCGCTCGCGTGCCCCCACGCGTTGCGCGGCGATCTGGCTCCAGCCGCCTGGCGCAGCGCCGAGATCGACCACTCGCGCTCCTTTTCTGAGAAATCGAGCCTTGTCGTCGATCTCCATCAGCTTGTAAGCGGCTCGCGAGCGCATGCCTTCGCGCTTGGCACGCGCAACGTAAGGATCGTTGAGCTGACGTTGCAGCCACTGACGAGATGACGCAGAACGGCTCCTGCTTTTTCGGACGCGCACTTTTTTCTGACGTGGATTTGCCATTCGTACGGATCAGGGCATGGCCGCCTGGTTGCCACCGCTCCAGGCACCGTCTTCGCGCATCATCTGCACCAGCATCCCCTCGCGCAGGCCGCGGTCGGCAACGCGAAGACGTGGGCACGGAAACGCGCGCCGGATCGCCTCAAGGATTGCACAGCCGGCGAGGACAAGGTCTGCGCGTTCGATGCCGATGCAAGGGCTCGCCACCCGATCTTCGTGCGTCATCGCAAGCAGCCGCTCGATGACGGACGTAATCTGGTCTGCGTCCATCCAGCAGCCGTCAACGCGATTGCGATCGTAACGTCGCAAGTTGAGATGTACTCCCGCGATCGTCGTCACCGTGCCGGATGTTCCGAGCATGTGGATCCCGTTCGTCCCATCCCCACCGTGCTCGCGCACGAACGGCGCGATCAAAGATGCGACTTCGCTGACCATCGCCTCATAGATTTCCCGGGTAACCGTGATGCCGCCGTAACGTTCGGCCAGCGTAACCACGCCGTGCGGCAAAGAAATCCAGCCGCGAATCTGCGGCAACGGTGGCCCTCCGCGTCCCTTCTGCGAGCGCGCAAGCCGTACGACCTCGGACGAGCCGCCGCCGATATCGAACAGAATGACACCTTCGGACTGGGGGTCGATCAGCGGCGTGCAGCCGGTGGCGGCGAGTCGCGCCTCCGTTTCTCGGTCGATCACCTCAAGCTCAAGACCCAATTCGTCGCTGACACGAGCAAGAAATTGCACACCGTTCTGCGCCGCGCGGCACGCTTCCGTCGCGATCAGTCGCGCACGTGTCACGCCCTTGTTTTTCATTTTGTTGCGGCAAATGGCGAGCGCTGCCAATGCCCGGGCAATTGCGGGTTCACTCAACTGGCCGGACGTTGAGACGCCCTCTCCAAGCCTGACGATACG
This sequence comes from uncultured Alphaproteobacteria bacterium, assembly GCA_963831515.1. Lineage (GTDB taxonomy): Bacteria > Pseudomonadota > Alphaproteobacteria > Rhizobiales > Xanthobacteraceae > Pseudolabrys. The sequence continues at coordinate 484,084 of CAWHQL010000006.1, forward strand.
GGAAAACGCATCGACGACGCGGAAGCCCTCACCAGACGGCCGAGCCACCAGAAGCCGACAGTTGTTTGTACCGAGATCGAGCGCCGCATATGTCGCGCCGCCCCGGTCGCTGCCGAAGCCAGCATCAGGCCGCCCAGGCGACCGCCGACCCCACCTGGCGCGCGATAGCGGCGCCCGGTCAATAGCGGGGTCGAGGCCCGGGATGTCCCCGGCCTCGCCGCTCATGTCAAAACCTTCCTACCGCTTCGCAGGCCACCCTTTTTCGGCGCGTCACGGTTGTGGCTGTTTATTCTCGATCAGGAAAAGTGTAACAGCGTCCTCGCTTCACGCAACCCTCCATCCCAAATGCTATTCTTGTCCGGGCCTGCGCGCTGCTTTAATTGACCTAGGATCAACCGGAACTCTTTGAACAATGGACGACCGAACAACTGAAACTGCGTTGTCGTTGACCAAGTTCGGCATCGGTCAGCCGGTGCGGCGCACCGAAGATCCCAAATTGGTGCGCGGGGAAGGATGCTACGCCGACGATTTCAATCGGCCTCGCCAGGCTTACGCCGTTATCGTCCGCAGTCGTGAAGCCCACGGCATCATTCGCGCGATCAACACAGACGCCGCGAAGACCATGCCCGGCGTGCTCGGCGTATACACCGCGCCTGATCTGTCCGCCTACGGACCGCTCAAATGCAATATGCCGCTCAAGAGCCGCGATGGATCGCCGATCCGCTACACACCACGCCCTGCTCTTGTCGACGACAAGGTTCGCTTTGTCGGCGATCCTGTTGCCTGTGTCGTTGCGGAGACGGTTGCGCAAGCAAAAGATGCCGCAGAGGCCGTCGCGATCGACGTTGAACCACTGCCCGTCGTGCTCACGCCCGCCGATGCGGTGAAGGCCGGCGCGCCGCTCGTCTTCGACGCCGTTCCGAACAACGTCGCGCTCGATTATCACTACGGCGATGCCGCGAAGGTTGCTGAAGCTTTCGCCAAGGCGAAGCACGTCACGCGGCTGGAAACATCCAATCAGCGCATGGTGGTGAATGCCATGGAGCCGCGTGCCGCGATCGGCGAATTCGATGCGGCGAACGGCAAATGGACGCTCTATTCAACGAGCCAGGGCGTCCACGGCATGAAGACGTCCCTCATGGATATTCTGAACGCGCCCGCCGACAAGGTTCGCGTTGTGACCGGTCAGGTTGGCGGCTCATTCGGGATGAAAGCTTCGGTCTATCCGGAATATGTCTGCATCCTGCACGCCGCCCGAACTCTCGGACGCCCGGTGAAATGGACCGACGAACGCTCCGGCAGTTTCGTATCCGATCATCACGGTCGCGCGCAGGATATGGTGGTGGAAATGGCGTTCGACGAGAACGCTCATATCCTTGCATTGCGCCTCTCGGGCTACGGCAACATGGGCGGCTATCTCGCACAGTTCGGTCCATTGCTGCCGACCGGCAATCAGGTCAAGAACCTTGCGAGTATCTACCGCACGCCGCTCATTGAAGTGGCGACCAAGTGCGTTTTCACCAACACGAACTTTGTATCGGCCTATCGCGGTGCCGGCCGGCCGGAGGGCAACTACTACGTCGAGCGCACGCTCGACCTGGCGGCGAGCGAACTTGGCATTGATCGCATCGATCTGCGCAAGCGCAACATGATCCGGAAAGGTGATCTGCCGTTCAAAGCCGCCTCCGACATGACTTACGACTGCGGCGATTTCCTTGGCGTGCTCAAGCAAGCCCTGGATGCCGCTGACTACGCAGGCTTCAACAAGCGCAAGCGCGAAAGCCGCAAGCGCGGCTTGCTGCGCGGGCTCGGAATCGGTTGTTACCTCGAGGTCACCGCCGCTCCCGGCAAGGAGCTTGGCGCGATCCATTTCGAGCCCGATGGGACGGTCACCATCGTTACGGGCACGCTCGACTTCGGCATGGGTCACGCGACGACCTACGCGCAAATATTGACCGACCTGCTTGGAGTACCCTTCGACTGCATCCGCATGGTCGAAGGCGACAGCGATCGCATGGCGTTCGGCGGTGGCAGCGGTGGATCGCGCTCGGTGATGTTTGTCGGCGCGGCGCTGACGGAATCGGCTGCCATCGTCATCGAGCGTGGCAAACAGATCGCATCACACGTGCTGGAAGCGTCGGCAAGCGACATCGAATTCGACACGGGGCGCTTTGTCATCGCCGGTACTGACCGTTCGATCGGACTGATCGACTTGGCGTCGCGGTTGCGCGGCGAACTCAAACTGCCGGAGGGCGTACCGAACTCGCTCGACGTCGATCACGTCGTGAAAGATCCAGTCCCCTCTGCATTCCCGAACGGCTGTCATATCGCCGAAGTCGAGGTCGATCCCGAAACCGGTGCGGCTCAGGTCGTACGTTATTCCGCGGTCAATGATCTCGGCACGATCGTCAACCCGCTTCTGGTCGAAGGACAGATCCAGGGCGGCGTCGTCCAAGGCCTCGGACAGGTATTGCTCGAGCACGCGGTCTACGACTCCGACGGCCAGTTCGTGACTGGCTCGTTCATGGACTACGCCATGCCCCGCGCGCACGACGTGCCGATGATCCATGTGCTGAGCCATCCTGTTCCGACAAAAAGCAATCCGCTCGGCGCCAAGGGATGCGGCGAAGCAGGTACCTCCGGCGGCTTGCCGTCGGTGGCGAATGCGGTGATCGATGCACTGTCCGAATACGGCATCACACAGCTGGAAATGCCGATGACGCCCGCGCGCATCTGGCAGGCGATCCAGGACGCCAAGGCGCGGCGAGCGTCCTAGAGGACGGTTCCAGGAACGGCCCTGCCGCGCCGACATGGCAACCCACTGCAAATGCATTGGATTGCCGCCGTGGTCCGGGGCATAGTCCCGCCGCTTCGTGGAGATTCCGCTCTATGACCCAAACGGCCGAGGTCCTGACCGCCAGTCGGCCGTCTCACGCGCGTCTCGTCGGCGTCGTCAGTGCGGCGCACTTCGTGTCGCACTACTACATTATTTTGCTGGCACCGCTCATGCCCTTTGTGCGGGAAGCCTATGGCGTCAGCTACACCGAAATCGGGCTGGCCTTCGCGGCATTCAATATCGTGTCGGCTGTCGGCCAGACGCCGGCGGGATTCCTGGTCGACCGGGTCGGCGCGCGTGCGCTGCTTGTTGCAGGTTTGCTGACGGGCGCCGCGGCTCTCATCATCGCGGGCCTCATCGATTCATTCTGGGTGATGGTCGCGATGTTTGCGCTTTTGGGCGTTGGCAACACGGTCTATCACCCGGCCGACTACGCGCTGCTCTCGCAACACGTGCCGTCCGACCGTATCGGTCAGGCGTTCTCGGTGCACACCTTTGCCGGTATGCTCGGATCGGCTGTCGCTCCGGCGAGCCTGCTCATCATGCAAAGTCAGTGGGGCTGGCGTGGCGCCTTCATCGGCGCAGCGGTTCTCGGTCTTGCCGTTGCGGCGATCTTGATTGCGTTTCGCGATAACACCCCCGTTCTATCGAAACCCGCGCCGGCGCGCCCCGGATCCGACAACGCGCCCGCCGGATGGCGGTTGCTGATGTCGGCGCCGATCCTGCTCAATCTCGTTTTCTTCGCGTTGCTCGCGATGATCAGCGCGGGGCTCTACAATTATTCGGTCGTTGCGCTTGGCGAACTTTATGGAACGCCGGTCACGACCGCGAATGCGGCGCTGACCGGCAATCTGTTGTGGTCGGCGATCGGCGTCCTGCTCGGCGGAGTGCTTGTCGGCCGGACCACGCGGCACGGGCTGGTCGCGACGATCGGGCTTGCCGCAATGGGGTTCTTCACCGCCTTGGTCGCAGAGATCGATTTCAACACGGTGGCATTGATCGGGGTGATGTCCCTGATCGGGCTTTTCTCGGGTGTCATCATGCCTTCGCGCGACATGATCGTACGCGCGATCACCCCGCCGGGGTCGTTCGGCAAGGTGTTTGGCTTCGTGACCACCGGTTTCAACATCGGCGGCATAGTTTCTCCGCTGATTTTCGGCGCCATCATGGATCACGGCAGTCCGCGCCTGGTTTTCCTGACGGTTGCCGCCTTAAGTCTGGTTGCGATCTTCACGGTCGCAACGCGGCCACGACGCTCCGCCTGACGTCCGGGCGTTCGCACTTGTAAAATTGGCCGAATTGGCCCATGTCAGAGCCATCCGGAAGGCTGCTGAGGCGTCCCAGCCCCGTTGGGGAATAGTTCAACGGTAGAACATCGGACTCTGACTCCGAGAATCTAGGTTCGAATCCTAGTTCCCCAGCCAATCCCCGCGAATTTCACCGCTCGAAACTCCAAGACACTCCAAGACATTCCGAGACATTCCAAGACAATTCAATGCGTGGATGGCCTGCCGCGTCAGACCGGAATGGGCTGGCCAATATTCAAATTGTGGCTCATCCTGTTGCGGGCTGCTGAGTAACAAAAAACGCGATAGGGAGGGACAGGCCGTGGCTCAGACCATTGAGGCATACGTCGGCAACGCGCTCGACGACGCAAAGATATCGCCGCTGCACCGCAGAGTCGTCGCACTCATCGCCGCGGGATACTTCTTCGACGTCATCGACTTTACGATCTTCGGCTCACTCGTGCCGTACATTCTGTCGTCGAAGTTCGCGAGCGGCGCGGAAGTCGCGCTTGTTGGCAGCGCGACCATCTTCGGCATGTTCATCGGCACCGCAGGACAAGGCCAATTCAGCGACCGCTACGGCCGCCGCTTCATCTATCAGTTCAATCTGCTGCTGTTCGGCGTGTTCACTCTTCTCGGTGCATTCGCGCCGAACCTTACGATGCTCGTCATCTGCCGCTTCATCGCCGGCCTCGGGCTCGGCGCTGAGCAGCCGCTGGCGTTCGCTTATGCCGGCGAATATGCGCCCAAACTCATCCGCGGACGGGTTCTGGCCATCGTGCATTTCATCGGCGGCGCCTGCGTGTGGCCGATCGGCACCGCGGTGGTGCTTCTGCTGGGCACGACAATTTTCCCCACCGCACCCGACACCGTCTGGCGGAGCGCGTGGGTCATCATCGGCATTGGCGCGCTGATCGTGTGGGTTTTCCGTTTCACCCTGCCGGAATCGCCGCGCTATCTCGCAACGCATGGCCGCGGGCAGGAAGCCCTCGACGTGCTCAAGCGACTCGAAATCAAGAATGTGCCGGCACTCAGCTCGCTCTCGACCGATGCCGCGAGCAACAGCAAGAGCGACCCCTTCGCCGTCGTGTTCCGGATGTTCCCCAGGCGCGTCGTCGCCGGGATGATCTGCTTCACGGCGTTTTTCGGTGTCGCGATCGGCCTCGGGGCGTGGTTGCCGAACATGATGAACGAGAAGGGCTTCACGATCACGAAGTCGCTTCAATACACACTGGCGATGAACTTCGCGGTGCCGTTCGCCAGCCTCTTTATGATGTACGCGCTCGATAAATGGGGCCGCAAAATCACGTCGGTCTGCGCGTTTATCGGCGCCGCCATCATGGCGATCGTGTTCGCCAATGCCGGCGCGCCGATAGAGCTGATGGTCGCCGGGTTCGTGATGGTGTTTTTCATCCAGGTGGCCGGCAACGCCATGCAGATCTTCGCGTCGGAAGTGTTTCCGACGAACGCGCGCGCGTCCGGCTTCGGCTGGGCCGCTGGCGTGGGCCGGCTCGCTACGGCATTCATCATGCCGTCGATCCTGCTGATCCAGCAAACCTATGGGCTCATGACCGTGTTCGTATGCCTCGCGACCCTGCTGCTGATCGCAGCCGCATCGGTCACCCAACTCGGTCCGGAGGCAAAGCAGAGAGGCCTTGATGAAATCGCACCGCCGACGCGGCGCTTCATCGAGGCGGACAATGCATTCTGGCTCACCTTGGGTGGCGCGGTCTGCATTCTGCTGTCGGTGAGCTGGTGGCTCTACTTCTATCTGGCGGCCAAGCAGGTCTCGAGCACGTTAGTGTGCCTCTTGTACACCAACGACACCTGTCAGCAGCTGGTGGCCACGGCAACCAGCCAAGGCAAGGTGGGCTATTACCCGTTCTTGACCTGGCTCGGAATCCTCCTGATCGTTGGCGGCGTCTTCATGACGATGCGCAAGCCGGCGTCGGCGGCAAAGAAAGCGGCCTGATCGGCCGTACCATCTGCTGGGGCCCGGTTGGCGCGAGTCGGCCGGGCCCCGAAATTTACGAGTTCGTGTGATGAGTTCGCCCGCAGGTGCCACCGCATCCAACGTCCGTTTCCTGTCGCGCAGCGACCAGGGCGGCAAGCCCGACGGCGTGCAGGTTATCCTGCACAAGGGGCACGCCTTCATAGGCCACATGTTCAGCGACGGCTATTCGGTGGTGGACGTGCGCGATCCGCTGAACCCGAAGACCGTCGCATTCATCGCCGCGCCGAAGAACACCCGGTCGCACCATCTGCAAATTCATGGCGACGTCCTGCTCGCCGTGAATGGCCCGAACATCTGGGCCATGCAGCAATACGCGACACAGCAGGACTACTACGCGAAGTCGCTGATTGACTCGGTGCAGACCGAACAGCCCTTCGCGGCGGGCTTGCGTGTTTTCGATGTGTCCGATCCCGCCGCGCCACGCGAAATTGCATTCCTGCATATGCCCGGATTCGGCGCTCACCGCATATGGTGGGTGGGAGGCCGCTACGCCTACGTGTCGGTCCATTTCGAAGGCTTCATCGACCACGCTTTGGCGATCATCGATGTGTCGGATCCAACGCGGCCGAAGCTGGCCGGTCGCTGGTGGTTGCCCGGGATGAACCGCGCCGGTGGCGAGGTTGCTCCCGCTTCGTTCGGCAAGCGGACAGCGCTGCACCATCTCATAAGCGCGGGGAATCTCGGCTTTGCGGCATGGCGCGACGGCGGCTTTACCGTGCACGATCTCAGCGATCCGCCTAATCCGAAGCTGCTCAGTCACCGCAACTACGCGCCACCGTTCGGCGGCGGCGCTCACACACCATTGCCACTGCCGAAGCGCAAACTTCTTGCTTTGGCCGATGAGGCAACGTCAGCGAATTGTGCCAACGGGCTGGCCTATACTTGGCTGATCGATGTAAGGGACCCGTCAAATCCGGTGTCGATCGCAACGCTGCCGACACCAGGCGACGAAGATTTTTGCGCCAAAGGCGCGAAATTCGGGCCGCACAATTTGCATGAGAACCGGCCCGGCGCGCTGCAGTCGGAAGAGCTCCTGTTCGCGACCTATCACAACGCCGGATTGCGGATTTACGACATCCGCGATGCGTTCGCGCCCAAACAGGTCGGCTACTACGTGCCACCACCGCCTGAAAGAATTGTCGACCAGCGGCCAAATCCGGCGAAGGTCATTCAATCCTGCGATGTCTTTGTCGACACCAACGGCGTGATGTACCTCACCGACACCAACGCCGGTCTCTACATTCTGCAATACGAGGGAAAGTAACGGAGCGCATCGGAATGCCGAAAAAGTTTGGACGTCTCGCCCTGCACACGTGGACGATCGACACCACGCCGCTTGCGACCGCGCTCGATGCGGCAAAACAGGCAGGTTATGACGCGGTCGAGCTGCGGCGGACAGATTTCAAGAGATGCTTCGACGCAGGCATGACCAATACGCAGGTGCTCGATCTCATCAAGAAAGGCGGCATTCCCTGCGGCGTGCTTGGTGTGGAATACGGCTGGCTATTTGCAACTGGTGATGAAAGCAAGCGCCTGTTTCAGGTTTTCCGGGAATCCTGCGAAAACGCGGTCGCACTTGGATGCGACACATTGATGAGCGCACCTGGTCAAGTGAACGGGCCGATCAAGGATGCGATCAAATATCTCAAGGATGCGGGCGATATTGCCGCCGAATACAAGTTGAAGCTCGCGATCGAATTCAACTCGCAGCACGACGTTCTCAACAGTCTCGGAGTGCTCACCGAACTGATCGAGGGGGCCGACAAGCCAAATTGCGGGTACCTGATCGACGCCTATCATTTCACGCGCAGCGGTGCCGGCGGCCGCGGCTTCGAAAGCGTGCCCGCCGACAAAATCTTTTGCTTTCAGTACAGCGACCTCTCCCCCAACCCGGTGACCGGCATACGCCGGCCAACTGATCGCCTCCCACCCGGAAAAGGCGTCGTCAAATGGCGCGAGATGCTGGGGCTGTTGGCAGAGAAGGGTTATACGGGTTACCTGAGCTACGAAGCACCCAATCCCGAACAATGGGCTCGCTCGCCTTACGACGTCGCGCGCGAGGGCGTCGAGCTGACGCGCAAATTATTGAGGGACGCTGTCCCTGACTATGTCACTTGAGGTCTATCATGGCAGTAGAACAAGAACTTCCGCTCTTTCTCGGTTTGAACGATAAGTCGGTTACCGACATTCCAAAAACTGTCGAGAAGCAGCGCTATGTGACCAGTGTGGCGCCGAAGGCCGCCAATCCTGGCAAATGGATCGAACAGCCGCGTATGCCGATTCCGACAGGCGAGCACGCCGTCATCGAATGCCAGGGCAAAATTCACTCCGTCGCCGGCTACGCCAAGCATCGCGTCGACCAGAATTTTCATCAGGTGTTTGATCCAAAAAGCGGCAGCTGGTCGTTGAAGGCACCCTTCCCGCTTCCTTGCAATCACGTTGCCGGGGTTTCGCTCGGTTCAAAGATCTACACCTTTGGCGGATTTATCGAACAAAACCGCTGCCCCCACTCCAAATGCTTCGTTTACGACACCGCGACCGATCAATGGGCGCCGATCGCGGGGCTGAGCCGTCCACGCGGCGCGATGTCAGCGATCGTTCTCGATGGCAAGATCCACCTGCTCGGTGGCCGCGATGTGCGCTCCGTGGAATGGCACGAGATCTACGATCCATCGACCGACAAATACACGATCCTCGGCGGCATGCGCGGGTCCACCGGTACACAACCTTTTGTCGGTCAGCGCGATCACATGGGCGTTGCCGTTGTCGATGGAAAAATCCACGCGATTGCCGGGCGCATGGACTCGTATGATTTCAATACCGGGCTGAATGCCGTCTATGATCCGAAGACGGACGCATGGACCTTCCGCGCGCCCTTGCCGACACCACGCAGCGGTCCCTCATGCGTTTATATCAACGGCAAGATTGTCGTATTTGGCGGCGAGGCAACTGGCAAAGTCTTCGGTACCAACGAGGCCTATGATCCGAAGACCGACAGCTGGGAGCAACTCACGCCGATGGCAATTCCGAGACACGGTTTGCATGGAGCGACATGCGCCGTCATCGGCAACATGGTGCACGTGCCGGGGGGCGGTCCGGTGCCTGGCGGACAGGTCCAAGGCGCCTACCACGACGCATTCACCTTCGGTTGATGTGCATAAAAAAAACGGCCGCCCCGTCGTTCAGGGCAGCCGTACCTCGTATCGAGGAGATGCGGTCACTAGCGTGCCGGCCGCAAGATTAACTCGGCAACGCCGGCCGCGACATTGAGGCCTGCCTGCCCTTGTACTGAAAGCGGCTGCAGAGCGATGGTGCGATCAGAACCACCGACCAGCACATTGGCGCCGAGACCAGCGCCGACCGTCGCCTCGGCAGATGCACCGCCATAGTTGCCGGCGAGCGCACCAAACCGGCGCGTGGTCGGTGCGTAGACGGCCCAGACCATTTCGCCGCCTGCAGTGACGCCGAGATCGAGGCCAAACTTGTTGATAGCACCGACATACACCTCGCGCGGTCCAGGCTGGGACGGCGTGAACATGCAGCTCACCTCTTTGTGCGACGTAATAATCAAGCCAATGCCGCCGGAAATGTCGCACGTCAGTGTTCCGGACTTAACGCGTTCGGCTTGCGCCATGGTCGCTACAGGTAATGCCACCGTCGTGGCAATTGCCAGGGCTGCAATAACGCTCAATGGCCTTTGCATATCAAACTCCTTCGCAATTTCTGACGGCGGATCAACGTTGTTGGAACTCACAAGTTCCGAAAATTCAGGACAGGCAACGACCCACGAAATTTGCGCGCGCACCGATTGAAAGTGAGCTGAATGCGGGTTCGCACCCGATTGGCATCGTGGGTGTAGTCTGGGGCGATATTGGTTGATTTGCCAATGGCGCCTGCAATCGATCGCCTTTGCCCGTGCGGTCGACCGTTTGACCGCTCAGATCGCTCGAGTGTTTGGCAGTGACGGCAAGGCTAAACCCGGCCGGAAGCACGACGGCATCCAGCACAAGAGCAACGGCAGCAGCCGCGAGAATAGACGATATGAAATTGCGCATCGCCCGTTTCCACATTCGTCTCAGGCTTCGGCTTAGCCGTAGCGTGAGCACGAGAGAAAACGGCCGGCGGACGATTATGTTCCGGAGACGATTACCTTAGGGCCAGAATTTGATTTGCCGGAATCACAATGTGGCAGTGCAATCCATCCGGATCAAATTCGAGTTCAACTTTTGCATCGAGAGCTCGTGCGAGATTGCGCTCAATAACCATGCTCCCGAACCCCCTTCTGCGTCTGGCCTTGACTTTCGGTCCAAGCTTTTCGCGCCAATCGAGTTCAACCGCATTGCCGTCACCGTTTTCCAATCGGCTCCACGTAATTGCCACACGTCCGCTCGGCACGGACAATGCGCCAAATTTTGCAGCATTGACCGCAAGCTCGTGGAGCGCGAGCCCTAAATTCTGCGCAGCCTCGGGCTTGATCGCAATGGCCGGTCCTTCGATCGAAATCTGGGACGGCAACCCATCGAGATAGATACCGAGCTGTGAGCGCACGAGCTCGCCGAGTGATGCGCCGTACCAGCTCTCGCGAATAAGGAGGTCGTGCGAGGCGGCAAGTGCCTGCAGCCGCGCGCCGAACTGCGTCAGAAAAGTCTCGACCGATCCGGTATGGCGCCCTGTCTGTCGCGCCATAGCCTGAATGACTGCCAGCAGGTTCTTCGAACGATGGGTCAACTCCCGCAGCAATAATCGCAGATGGGCTTCGCCCTCTTTGCGTTCAGTCACGTCAACCGATGCGCACGTTAAACCCACGACCTCACCGGCTTCGTTACGCAATGGCTCAATGTGTAAATCGTGCCAACGAATTCCCGGCGTATCTTCAAGCGGAACCTCGGCCCGTTTCGCTTCACCACTCGCAAGCACCGCACGCTTCACCGCAATCATGGCGGCACCCGCTTCCGGCGACAGAATTTCCGCGTCTGTGCGGCCAAGAATGTCTTCGATGGTTCTGCCCAGCATCGGATTGCTGATTGACGTGTAGCGAAGATCGCGGTCTTGGGTATAGACCGTCACTTGCGAACCGCGGAGCGCAGTTTCATATCGCGCAAAGCGCGCTCTGAGCAGATTCAATTCCCACGCTTGTGCGTTAACTTGTTCCTGAAGCTGGCGGTATTCATTCTCGAGTTTGGCCAGTTCGGTCTCTTGCGCCCCGGACATGTTGCGCACCATTCGTTTCGTTACCTGCCAGCGCCCGGCTCGACCGAGCACGCACACTGGCTTCGGCTTCGGGCTAACCTATGAACACTTGCATCGGATAGCCCGTCAACGAACGAGGCCACTCGGGATGCCTCTTGTTGCGCCACGGCGCGCAATTTCTGATCCAACAAGTTGCAACTGAAATCAACGCCCTAAAGCGCAAACTGTTGCATTGCCTCGACGAATTTGAGGATTTAGATCACCCCGTCCCATCCCGCCCACTGGAGCTACCTGCGGCAACGCAGCAATGTTTGGCCTGCCTGATGGACCGCCGAGCATCTAGCTCGCGCGTCTCTCCCGACGTCGCGCGTTGCGCTCAAAAAACAACGCTTGGCTGAGAACCGCTGACACGGTCGAAGGCTGGAATGGTTTGGCGATCAGGAATGCCGGCTCCGGACGCTCACCAGTCAGGAAGCGTTCCGGATAAGCGGTGATGAAAATGACGGGCACTTCAAATGACCGCAACATTTCGTTGACCGCGTCGAGCCCGGAGCTGCCGTCGGCAAGCTGAATATCGGCGAGAATGATTCCGGGCCGCTTTGCTTTTACAAGAGCCACGGCTTCGGCGTGTGTACGCGCAACGCCCAGCACGCGGTGGCCGAGACTCTCTACGAGTCCTTCGAGATCGAGCGCGATGAACGTTTCATCCTCAATGATCAGAACATCGGTTGCGATCTCGGCCGCAAGTTCGCGACCTGATTCCTCGACAAGTTCGCGCAACTCCGGTGCATCGATATCCAGGACCTTGGCAGCGTCATCCTCGGACAACCCCTCAAGAGCAACCAAGAGAAAGGCCTGACGTGGCTTCGGAGGAATCTGGGACAAATGGCGCTCAACGGGCTGTGTTGGGTTACCGCCCGAAGGCTTGCCGTTCAGCGCGACGGAGTTCCATATCTTTGTAAAGAGCCGGTAGAGGGCGATCCGGGTGGAGAGACCGGTGTCCAGCACCTTCGGATCCTGTACCAACGCCTCCAGGGTCGCCCCGACATAGGCATCGCCTGACGCCTGGCTGCCAGTGAGCGCCCGTGCGTAGCGGCGGAGATACGGCAAGTGTTGCGCAACTGCTTGAGATGTCGACAAGAATCCCTCCCGAATAGGGTTCGATCATGGGCTATGCCCGATCAACCTGTAGCGCTCCAACGTGTCCGCCGCAAAAAAGTTCCGTTCCGAGGGAACCATCTCCTTACTCAGTGGGTTTGCTCAGAACCAAGGGGGTAGCCGGCGCCCGCCCGGGCCTCGGAAGTTGGGGTCGAACAATGAACGAACGCAAGCCCGTGGGACAGCAAAATCCGATGGAAGCGACAGCGGCCCGGAACAAAAAAGTCAATGCGAAGCCGGCCAAGCTTGGACGTGACGTACAAGCGCGCCTCGGTCAGCAACTTCGCGCCATGTACGACGATGTCGTGAACCAAGGTGTGCCTGATCGGTTCAACGACCTGATTAGTCGCCTTGATGGCAGCGGAAAAAAGGACCCGCAATAATGCCAATGGACGAGTCGGTCCGCAAAGCCGTTCTCGCTGCGGTGCCAAGTCTCCGCGCATTTGCCATTTCCCTTTGCGGAAATGTCGACCGCGCAGACGATCTGGTGCAGGAAACCTTGCTGCGCGCGCTCGCCAATATCGATTCCTTTCAGCCCGGTACCAACATGTCTGCCTGGCTGTTCACTATCCTGCGCAATCACTTCCGCTCCGAATATCGTAAGCGGCGCCGCGAGGTCGAAGACAGCGACGGGCATCATGCCGAGTCGCTTAAGTCGCAGCCCGATCAATATGGTCACGTTGAATTTCGGGAATTCCGAGAGGCGTTATCGCAACTGCCCTCGGATCAGCGCGAGGCATTGATTCTGGTAGGCGCCTCCGGCTTCTCCTACGAGGAAGCAGCCGGAATATGCGGATGCGCCGTGGGCACGATCAAGTCGCGCGTCAATCGAGCACGTACACGCCTCGCCGAACTGCTCCACGTCAACAGCGCCGAAGATTTCGGTCCCGACGAAACCACGCGCGCCGTGCTGGCAAGTGGCGGAGAATAAGTCTCCGCCTGCCGCAAGTCCTTTAGACAACAAAAAAAGAGCCCCGTGCGAGGGATCCTCGCACGGGGCTCTTTTACGCCTACGCTGACACTACACTACGAGACGGTTCGCCCGCGCACCAAACCAGCAACCACTGAAATGGCGAATAGCACGATCGCGACGAAGAATACGATCTTGGCCGCTTCGACGGCGACACCAGCGATCCCGCCAAAGCCAAGCAACGCAGCAACCAGCGCAACAATCAAAAAGGTAACGGCCCAACCCAGCATGGCGGTCCTCCGCGTTTCCAACTACGGCAAAGCAGCCGCATGCCAGAGCAACGTCAGGCCGGCCCAAATTGTTCCGGATCGTTTTAGGCACTGGCCGTGTCGAGTTGCCAGCGACCGGAACCGGCCTAATAATGAGGATGTTTCACCAAGTTATACGGACAAATTCATAAGATTGGATATCGGCCTATGCGTCGCGGAAAAAAAGCGGGACTGAAGACGTATCAGGCCAAGCGCAGATTCGGCGTAACCGCCGAGCCGAAAGGCAAGGTAATCCGAAAACGCGGCCACGCGTTCGTCATACAAAAACATGCGGCCACGCGACTTCACTACGACTTGCGGCTCGAACTTGACGGCGTGATGAAAAGTTGGGCCGTGACGCGAGGACCGAGCCTCGTGCCAGACGAAAAACGGCTGGCTGTCGAGGTCGAAGATCATCCGATCGCCTACAACAAATTCGAAGGCACGATACCGACGGGTGAATATGGCGGCGGAACGGTGATGATCTGGGATCGCGGCCATTGGGAGCCCGAAGCCGATCCGCACAAAGGCCTGACCAAGGGACACCTTGCATTCAAGCTCTACGGCGAGAAGTTGCACGGGGGCTGGCACCTCGTTCGGATGCATCGCCGGCAGGGAGAAAAGCGGGATAACTGGTTGCTCATCAAGCAACACGATGGCGCGGAGCGATCCGCACGCGATGAGGACATTCTGGAAGAGAAACCTCTTTCGGCCGTCACCGGTCGGACCATGGACGAAATCGCGAACGGTCCGAAAAAGGAATGGCGAACTAACAGAGCCAGCAAGACGAAGCAACGTTCCAGCAAGACAAAAGCCATAAAACGCGGACCGGCGCGCGAGGCCACGGCTCGCTCGGCCAACAAAGCAAAACTCGTGATCGCTGAAGCGCTTCATACCGCGCGCAAGACAAAACTCGCGAGGTTCGTTTCCCCTTCCCTTGCCACGCTCAGCGACAAGGCACCCGACGGCGACAATTGGGTGCATGAGATCAAGTTCGACGGCTATCGCATTCAAGCCCAGCTCGATCGTGGAAAGGTAAAGCTATTCACTCGCAAAGGTCTCGACTGGACCGAGAAGTTTCCCACCATCGCGGCCGCAATTTCGAAGTTGCGAGTCAAGAGTGCGGTGTTCGACGGCGAATTGGTGACCGAAGACACCAATGGCCTTTCGAGCTTTTCTCTGCTTCAGCAAGATCTCAAGGCCAGTCGGCATGATCGCATGGTCTTCTACATATTTGACCTGCTGCACCTCGACGGAGCTGACCTCACGACTCTACCGCTCTCGACGCGCAAGGAGGCGTTGGCCAATTTGCTTGGCGGCCTCCCGGAACGGGCGCCTTTGCGCTTGAGCGAGTCTCTGACCGGCTCAGGTGCCAGCCTGCTTAGACACGCGTGCAAGATGGGTCTTGAAGGGATCGTCTCAAAACTGGCCAATGCCCCATACAACTCCGGGCGCTCGCATGAATGGATCAAGACCAAATGCTCGGATCGGCAGGAATTCGTCGTTGCGGGTCTGGTGCCTTCGACGGCCGATGCGCGCGCCGTCGGCGCACTGGTGCTGGGTGTCTATGATGGCAACACCCTCAAATATGCGGGGCGCACCGGTACAGGTTTCACCCATGAAATGGCCCGTTCGCTTTATCGCGAGCTTAAATCCCTCGAGATAGCGAAGGCTCCGTTTGAGGCGATCCCGGCGGAAGAGCAAGGCGCCCGGAAACCTGTATGGGTGCAACCGAAGATGGTAGTCGAAGTCGATTTCCGCGGCTGGACACACGGCGACCGCGTTCGACAGGCATCGTTTCAGGGTGTCCGAGAGGATAAGACGGCCAAGGACGTTGTTCGTGAACAAGCCATAGCTGCCAAGAGCCGGACGAACGGCGTACGGCGAAGCGCTCCCGTCAAAAACGGCGATGTCAGCGTTGCCGGCGTGCACCTCACGCATCCCGACCGGATTTATTGGGACGATGTCGGCATCACCAAGCGCGATCTTGCTGACTTTTATGTGCAGATATGGAAATGGATGCGACCGCATTTGGTCGGTCGGCCGATCTCACTTTTGCGCTGTCCAGAAGGGGCATCAGGACAATGCTTTTTTCAAAAGCATGCGCGTGCCGGCATTCCTGTCGACCATCTTCATCTCGTGCCGGAAAAAAACGACAAGATTATCTCTGTCGATGATCTCGATGGCGTGATCGCGTTGGTACAGGGAGGCGTTCTCGAAATCCACGTCCGTGGAAGCACTATCGATCACCTCGAGAGCGCCGACAGGCTTGTCTTCGACCTCGATCCGGGGCCGGAAACCGGGTGGAAAGACGTTGTAGCTGCCGCGCTCGACGTCCGCGATCGACTCAAGGGCATTAAGCTCAAGTGCTTTCTGAAGACGTCTGGTGGGAAAGGCCTGCACGTTGTGCTGCCGATTGCGCCCACCCCCTGGGAACGAGCCAAGACATTCGCCAAAACTGTCGCCGAAGCGATGGAAGCAGATCAGCCTGACCGGTACGTCGCGACGGCCACAAAAGCCAAACGTAACAAACGCATCTTCATCGATTATCTGCGCAATAGCCGCGAAGCTACGGCCGTCGCGCCCTACTCCACGCGCGCGCGCGCCGGCGCGCCGGTCTCGGTCCCGATCGATTGGTCCGAGCTGAACAACCTCAAGAGCGCAAGCCAATACACGGTTCAGAATCTTATGCAGCGTATGTCCCGCCTGCGAAAAGACCCTTGGGCCAGTATCGCGCGCACGAGCCAGCAATTGCCGAAATTCAGATAAGCCCTCGGACGGGCAATCCCTTGGCATTTCTTTTGGCTATTGCTGTCGTGATCGTCCGGATCGCCTCAGGACCATTCCTCAACCAGAGCGACACTTGGCAGCTTGTAATCAATGCCGGTAGCACAATCGTCCCCTTCCTAACGGTCTTCCTGATCCAGATCACAATTTTTGAATCATTTGTTGGAACCATAATTCGGTGACATTCGTTCGCCGATGTGTGGTGACTTTTTCCACAGAACGTCGCCTTACCGGAGAATTACCCGGGTAGGACGAAGGGCGTACCATGTTATTCCGCAAATTGACGATGGCCGGGCTGCTTCTTGTACCGAACGTTGTGTCGAGCGATGCATTTGCCGAGAGTCCGCGCCAATTTTCCGGAGTGGCGGCTTATTACAGCACCAACTATTCGGGGCGGACGGCCTGTGGGGATCGGTACGACCCGACCAAACTCACTGCCGCTCACCGCAGTCTGCCATTTGGCACGCGACTGCGCGTAACCGATCCAGGATCCCAGCGCAGCGTGGTCGTCGTGGTCAATGACCGCGGCCCTTTCACCAAAGGACGCGTGCTTGATCTTTCCCTTGCGGCGGCCAAGGCGTTGCGGATGATGGATCGAGGCTTGGTGAAGGTGACTGCGGTCATCGAATAATAGGCGGAATTCTTCCTCTGGCTCAGCCGCCGAACTCGATTTCCGATATATTTGCCTTTTGATCCACTCGCCCCTCTCGGAATCTTCAAGGACACGCACATGCCCGCAAAGCGCCCGGCGCCACGCCTCGCACTGATTGACGAATCTCGCATGACGGAAACGCAACGCGCATTGCTGGAAGCGATCCGATCCGGTCCGCGTGGGGCGTCCATTACTCCACGCGGTCCCTTCGCGGTCTGGATGCATGCGCCGGAGCTGGGACAATTTGCGCAGGCGCTCGGCGGCTACTGCCGATACAAGACCTCGCTCGCGCCGCGCTTGTCCGAGTTCGCCATTCTGTGCACCGCGCGGCTATGGCGTGCCCAATATGAGTGGTTCGCGCACGCTCCGATCGCTGAGAAAGCCGGCGTCAGTCCGAAGACAATTGAAAATCTGCGACTTGGCCGTCCGCCGAAGTCCGCGCAAAAAGATGAGCGAGCAATCTACGAATTCATCCATCAGCTCTACAAAACCAGACGCGTCAGCGATCGCACCTACAAGAAGACGCACTCGTTGCTTGGAGAAAAGGCGACTGTCGAACTGGTCGGGATACTCGGTTATTACGCACTTATTTCAATGACACTAAACGTGTTTCGGATGTCGCCTCCGGAAAATGAAAAATTGGCATTCCCGGAGCCGAAGTAGTTCGGAAAATCGTCGCCAATTAGCGGCTGCGCCACGTCTTGATGATCACGTTACCGTTCGGCAACTTCGTACGGACGCGCACCGATGCCTCTGTTGGCCGCCGCTGGCGATATCGGTCGAACGATCCACGATGACATGGTAGAGTTTGATTGTGCCTGACAAGGAACTCTCGCCCGCTGAAAACGAAGGACGCGTCATCGACTTCAGACGCGGCAAAGTGCGCGCGCGGCCACCGGATCCGTCTCCGGTTGAGAGCCTGGCGAAATACGAGCATGGTCAGGACCAAGACGACTATCGCCACCGCATGACCGTAAATGTGGTGGTATTTGTATTTGTGGTCGGATTGATAGGCGCCGCAGTCTGGCTCGCCGATACCATGGCGACGATGCGCAAAAACCAGGACTGTGTGCTGTCGGGACGCCGGGGTTGTACGCCTGTCGAAGTCACAAAAGACCGCTGGTAGGCTCCAGCCCCGAGAATTTTGGCTCCCAAGCCTTTGAAAAACTGTCGATGGCCGGACTTTTCGCTAAGTGGCCGTCACCATTGAACTTGTCCCTATGCTTCGGTATACGGGCATCCAATCGCTAGCCGGTGGGAGTGCGGATTGGGGGTTGTTGCGCGCGTTCAGGCGCCGTGGCCGCCTGCTTGCCAGAACTCCAAATCAACCAGAGAGTTACATATGTCTTCAACGTTCGAAACCATCGCCAATATTATCGCTGAAACGTGCGATATCCCGCGCGACTCCATCAAACCGGAAAGCCACGCCATCAACGATCTTGGTATCGACAGCCTGGACTTCCTTGACATCGCTTTCGCAATCGACAAGGCCTTCGGGATCAAGCTCCCACTCGAGCAGTGGACCCAGGAAGTCAACGACGGCAAGGCAACCACCGACCAATATTTCGTGCTCAAAAACCTGAGCGCGCGCATCGACGAACTCGTCGCTGCCAAGGGGGCATAAAGCGCGGGTCACATGCGTCTTGAGTACTTTCAGCTGATCGATCGCATCGTCGACCTCAAAATCGCCGACCGGAAAATTAGCACCGAGGCGACGGTTCCCGCCACCAGCACAATTTTCGAAGGCCATTTCCCCGGCTTTCCGCTCATGCCCGGAGTGCTGCTGATCGAAGCCATGGCGCAGACCTCGGGCTGGCTTATTGTCGCCAGCAATGGTTTCACGCGAATGGCGTTCCTTGCCGCCGTCAAGGACGCCAAGTTCCGAATGTTTGTGACCCCGGGCCAGAAATTGTCGGTCAAGGCAGCTCTCCTGCACGAGGGATCCGGCTATGCCATCACAGATGCGAGCATCGCGCTCGACGGCAAGTCGATCTGCGATGCAACCCTGACTCTTCGCATCCTCGATTTTCCAAACGATGAAATGAAACTGCGTATGCGCGAGGCCGCCGCGCGGGTCGGCTTCCCGACCGAGGTGCCTGCCAATGGCTGAGAGTACCCGGGAGGTCTGGATCACCGGGATTGGTGTTGTTTCTTGTCTCGGTGAAGGCCCCGACGCCCATTGGCAAAGATTGATGGAGGCGCATCCGACGGCGGACACGACGACGTTTGCTCCCTTCGTCGTGCATCCATTGGCAGCGATCAATTTCGACGGACAAATCCCGAAGAAAGGCGATCAGCGCCAAATGGAAAATTGGCAGCGGATCGGCACGTATGCGGCTGGGCTTGCACTCGATTCGGCTGGCGCGAAAGGCAAAACAGACATTCTGTCGCGAATGGACATGATTGTCGCCGCGGGAGGTGGCGAGCGCGACCTCACCGTAGATTCGAATATCCTCAGCGGTATCGGACGCGCTGCGAACCCGGCTGCTTTCCTGAACGAAAGGCTGATGAGCGATCTGCGCCCGACCCTATTTCTGGCGCAGCTTTCGAACCTGCTCGCTGGCAATATCTCAATTGTTCATGGCGTAACAGGATCTTCGCGTACATTCATGGGGGAAGAATTTGCCGGGATCGATGCCGTACGCATTGCCCACTCACGTATCGGCGCTGGACAAAGCGACATTGCGTTGGTCGGCGGCTCGTACAATGGCGAACGACCTGACCTGCTTATGCTCTACGAGTTTGCTGAACTCGCGCTCAAAAATGGATACGCGCCGATATGGGAGCGCGGCAATACGAGACCCGGCTTTGCGCTGGGCTCGCTTGGCGCATTCCTCGTCATGGAGGCGCGAGATCATGCCGAAAAGCGCGGCGCTAAATCGTTGGGTCGCCTTAGCGCCGTTGTCTCCGATCGAGCCGACCGAAAACCTGGCACGATTACACAGACCCTTTCGAGTTTGTGGGACCGGCTAACAACGAAAACAAAAATCGGCCATGGGGCCGTCCTGTCCGGCGCGACCGGCGTCTATTCGGCGACCACAGAGGAAAGACGATTTCTCGAAATGCATGGTGATCTTGCCGTGCGCGCAACCGGCTCATATCTGGGGCATGGGCTGGAGCCGCAATTTCCCATGAATATCGCGCTGGCCACGGTGGCGCTCCAGCATGGTAGTCTCTTTCCGCCGCGCGATACGTCGGGTCTAGAGAAGCCGTTCACCGGCGATTTGGCCCAGGTTGTGGTGACCGGCGTAGGGCACTGGCGAGGCGAAGGCCTCGCGTTGGTTGAACGAGTTGGCTAGGGAGGCCTAGAAATGGCATCGGGGAAAGACAAGCTGGGCCGGCCACTCGTGGTCGTAACGGGTCTTGGCGTTGTGACCTCGCTCGGAGCTGGTAAGGACGATAATTGGTCCAAGCTGACGGGCGGCGAATTGGGCATCAAGACGATCATCCGTTTTCCAACCGATGGACTGAAAACTCGCATCGCCGGCACGATCGACTATCTGCCTCCGCAATCCAGCAATGCCGCGCTGACGGAATCTTTCGCTGAACTCGCTGCGGAAGAAGCCGTTACCCAATCCGGTATCGGGGGGTCAGGTCAATTTCCAGGGCCTCTCTTCCTGGCGGTTCCACCAATCGAAATGGAATGGCCGCAGCGGCTAGAGTTCGGCGCCAAGTCAGGTGCGAATGACAAAGTCAGCTATACGGATATGTTGCGCGTGAGTGCGGGGTTTCCCGCTTATCATCACCGTTTTTTGCTGGGCTCGGTCGCCGACAATCTCGCTGAAAGGTTCGGCACGCAGGGCTCCCCTATTTCGCTCTCCACGGCCTGCGCCTCGGGCGCAACGGCGGTTCAGCTCGGCGTCGAAGCCATTCGCCGTGGCGAAACCGATGCGGCACTTTGCATCGGCACCGACGGATCTATCAACCCAGAGTCCGTCATCCGCTTTTCTTTGCTCTCAGCACTGTCGACCAGCAATGACCCGCCACATACCGCCGCCAAACCGTTTTCAAAGAATCGCGACGGTTTCGTCATGGCCGAGGGAGCCGGCGCCCTGGTGCTGGAAAGCTACGACGCAGCCAAAGCGCGCGGAGCAAAGATTCTCGGACTGGTCGAAGGCTGCGGGGAAATGACCGACGCGTTCCATCGCACACGTTCGAGTCCCGATGGAAAGCCGATCATCGGTTGCATCGCGAATGCCATCAGTGATGCCGGCCTTACGCCGAACGACATCGATTATGTCAACGCACATGGAACCAGCACTCCCGAAAACGACAAAATGGAGTATCTGGGCTGCGCGACTGTTTTCGGTGAACGCATAAAGACACTACCCATTTCGTCGAACAAATCCATGATCGGACACACGCTTTCCGCGGCAGGGGCAGTGGAGGCCGTGTTTACATTGCTTACACTGCAGAATCAGCGCATTCCGCCTACGATCAACTACGCAGTTCCTGATCCGGCGATCCCACTCGACGTCGTGCCCAACAAGGCGCGCGACGCGAGCCTGCGCCATGCCATTTCGAATTCGTTTGGCTTCGGCGGACAGAATGTTTCACTGGTCATGGGGCTCGAGCCGGCTTGACCGCCGTGCAAGCCAATTTGTCATGCGTGCGCTGAGATTAATCGCCGATCGCAAGCTTGAGCTTGCCGACGTGCCGCCGCCCCCGCCTCCTGGCGAAGGCGAAGTACAAATCCAGGTCAAAGCCGTTGCGCTCAATCACCTCGACCTTTGGGGGTTTCGCGGCATGGCTTTTGCGAAACGGCAGCTGCCATTAGTCGTCGGCGCCGAGGCCTCGGGCGAAATTGCCGCGCTCGGCGCCGGCGTCGCGGGTTTCAAGCCGGGCGATAAAGTCGTGATGTATGGCGCGATGACCTGTGGGCGATGTACCGCCTGCCGCGAGGGTCGCGACAACCTGTGCGAGAACGTCAGCGGCATTATGGGCTTTCATATTGACGGTTTTGCGCGAGACCTCATCAACCTGCCGGCAAGACTTGTGATCCCGGTGCCGTCCGGTGTTTCGTCGCGTGACGCAGCTTGCGCGCCCATCGCTTTCGGTACTGTCGAACACATGCTGTTCGATAACGCCAAGTTAAAGCCCGGGGAGACCATTCTGGTGCATGCTGGCGGTTCCGGTATCGGGTCGGTTGCCATCAAGATGGCGAAGGCACTTGGCTGTACCGTCATCACCACGATCGGAGACGACACTAAGGCAGAAAAGGCCAAGGCACTCGGCGCAGATCACATCATCAACTACAAGACGGAACGCTTCGAAGGTGTAACCCGCAAGCTGACCGCAAAAAAGGGCGTGGACGTGGTGTTCGAGCACGTCGGTGGCGAGGGCTTTAACGGCTCCCTCCTCTGCCTCAAGCGTGGCGGACGCCTCGTGACCTGCGGCTCGACTGCTGGCCCCACCACGACAATCAATTTGATGCAATTGTTCCAGCAGCAATACAAGATCCTCGGATCCTTCGGTGCGTCTTTGCGAAACATCCGCGACAGCCTGTCGAAAATGGCTGCAGGTATGGCGCCGATCATCGATACCGAAGTGGCACTCGAGGACTTTGAACGTGGCCTTGCTCGACTGGAAAGCCGACAGGTGTTCGGCAAGGTCATCGTGAATTTCTAGCGCGTGATCCCGAAAAGTAGGGGCCGGAATCCGGAGAAAATCATGCGCGATTTATGTGTGAGCGTGTTGCGATGAGGCGCTTGTTACGCCGCATGCAGCGCCGCATCAAACGCGCGAGCGACGCACTCGTTGGCGCCCTTGCGATCGGCGTCCTGAAGACTGTCCGGATGGTCGACCCCGACAAGATGGCGGATTTCGGCGGAGGGATGATGCGCCGGATAGGTCCACTCCTACCGGAAAGCCGAATTGGCCGCGCCAACCTGGCGGCAGCGTTTCCGGAAAAATCTGCATCGGATATCGACGCAATCTTGCGCGGATGCTGGGACAATCTCGGCCGCATGGGCGCCGAGTTTGCGCACCTCGACCGGCTGTGGAGCTATGACCGGGAGCAGCCAATGCGAGGTCGCATCGACCTTGCGCAACCAGATATCGAGCGCTTTCACAAATTATTAGACGATGGCAGGCCGGCACTGATTTTCGCCGCGCATTTGGCCAACTGGGAACTGCCCGCAATTTGCGCGACCACCTACAATCTCGACAGCGCAGTACTCTACCGTCGGCCAAACATTGCGCGCATCGATCAATGGCTAACGGAAACCCGTACGGCGCACATGGGTGAGCTGATTTCGACCGATCTTGATGCGCCCATGAAGATTGCACAGGCACTCGAGCGCGGCGCTCACGTCGGTATTCTGGTTGATCAGTATTACAGCCGCGGCGTGCCGGTGACCTTTTTCGGCCGGCAAACGCTGGCGAACCCGCTACTCGCTCGCCTCGCGCGGCATTTCGACTGCCCTATCCACGGCACCCGGATTGTGCGACTGGAAAACCATAGATTCCGCGCCGAATTGACAGAGGAAATCAGGCCGGCACGCGATGCCAGCGGCAAAATAGACATTGCCGGTACTATGCAGATCATCACCTTCGTGGTCGAACAATGGATCCGCCAGTGTCCGGAGCAATGGCTGTGGATGCATCGGCGCTGGCGAACGTAGTGTCGACCGCGTTCAGCGGCCTGTCTTGATCTTCGTCCACAACCTGTTCACGAAGCGCTGCGACTTCTGATCGCGCGCGCCTACGGTGTAGAGCCGATCCATTGTGGCTGCGTCGGGATAGACGCTCTTGTCGTCGAGGACTGCCTTCTCGATGAATTTTTGACTGGCTAGGTTTCCGTTTGCATAGGCGACCAGATTGCTGTTCTTCGCCGCAACTTCTGGGCGCAGCAGGTAATCGATGAATGCATGCGCCTCGTCAGTGTGGCTGGCGTCCTTCGGTATAGAAAGGTTGTCAAAAAACATCTGCGCCCCTTCTTTCGGAATAGCGTAGCTGATTTCGACTCCGTTCTTAGCTTCCAAAGCGCGTTTTTGCGATTGCTTGATATCGCCCGACCAGCCGACCACTAGACAGATTTCTCCTGCCGCCAGTGCGTTCAGATATTCGGAAGAATGAAACTTGCGGATCGAGGGCCGGATCTTCATCAGAAGATCGGCCGCTTTTTCCAGATCTTTTGGATCGTTTGAGTTCGGATTCAGTCCGAGAAAATGCAGCGCGGCGGGAATGATGTCGTCTGCGGAATCGAGCATGTGAATCCCACAGTCGCGAAACTTCGCGAGATTTTCAGGCTTGAAGACAATGTCCCAGCTATCGATCGTCGCGCTTGCACCAAGTCGTTCCCGCATTGCTTTCACGTTGTATCCAATGCCGGTGGTACCCCACATATAGTTGACGGCGTATTGATTGCCGGGATCATAGACGGCTAGCCGCTTGGCAATATCAGGCCAGACGTTCTCCAGGTTTTTGAGTTTGCTCTTGTCCAATTTTTGAAAAACGCCGGCCTTCACCTGCCGCTCTAGGAAATAGGCGGTGGGCACGACAATATCGTAGCCGGACTTTCCCGCGAGCAGCTTTGTTTCAAGCGTCTCATTGGCGTCGAAAGTGTCGTACTGAACCTTGATCCCGGTTTCTTTGGTGAAATCCTCAATTACCTTGGGATCGATGTAGTCGGACCAATTGTAGACGTTTACGACACGCGCGTTCTGCGCAACGGCCTGTGTTGCCAGAAAGCTCGCAGTGAACACGATTACGCGCCATCCGGCGAACCGGGCGCCGAGAAATTGAAGCATGATTCCCCCAAACCTAACCGGCGCGCGTCGGAAGTCCTGCCGCCTTCCAGGCTATGATGCCCCCTGCGAGGTGCGCCTTATAGGGAAAGCCATTGTCTTGGGCCGCGAGCGAAGCGGTTACTGATCGTCGTCCTGATCGACAGGCGAATACAACTTCCTTCCCTTCCGGATTCGGAATTGCCGTGGGATCGAAGCATGACAGGGGCACGACGACCGCCTCGGGATAGTTTTCCACGGCGGTCTCATTTGGCTCTCTTACATCGACGAGGAGGATGCGCCCTTCCCGCAGCCCGACGGCGACCTGTTCGGGCGTAAGGTTGGTCACCTCATCCGCGCGCGGATTTTCATCGGACATTTCATAGTACTCCACTACACAACGGGGTCTGGTTTTAGCGATAAATTTCGCCAGACGCACCTGCCGTTTGGCTCAGATAGTCACCTGGGTGCCGACCTCGACCACGCGCCCGGTCGGAATTTGATAGTAGTCGGTGGCATCGTTGGCCACGCGGGTAAGGCCAATAAAAAGACGATCCTGCCAACGAGGCATACCCGAATCGGCAGCGGGCTTGAGCGAACGACGCGAGAGGAAGAACGACGTCGACATGATATCGAACTGCCAACCGAGCTTGCGCGCTATTCCCAGTGCCTTTGGCACATTTGGCGTTTCCATGAAGCCGAAGCGCAATACAACGCGAGAGAATGTCTTGCCTACCGGTTCGATGCGCACACGTTCCGAAAGGTCTACACGGGGCGTATCAGCCGTTTCGATTGTAAGAATGACGTTTTTTTCGTGCAGAACCTTGTAATGCTTCAGACTGTGCAGCAAAGCAGTCGGTGCGCTGACCGGATCGCTTGTAAGAAACACCGCCGTACCTGACACGCGTGCGGGCGGCTTCTTTTCAAGGCTTTTCACCAGTGATTTAAGTGGGGTCTCCGAACGGCGAGTTTTCTCGAACAGCAACCGGCTGCCGCGCCGCCACGTATACATCACCGTCATCACGATCGTGCCGAGAGCCAGCGGCACCCACCCACCCTCAAAGATCTTGAGCAGGTTGGCCGTTAGGAACGTAAAGTCGATAAAGACAAACGGCAGCATCAACGCGAGAGCCCCGATCAGTGGCCACTGCCAGACGCGCCAAATCACTATGATTGCCATTATCGCCGTGACAACCATGGTGCCCGTCACGGCAATTCCATAGGCCGACGCAAGCGCGCTCGATGAACGGAACAACGCAACCAGCAACAGAACGCCGATCAGAAGCAGTGTGTTGACGCGCGGCATATAGATCTGACCAAACAATGCTTCGGAGGTGTGGCGAATCTCAAACCGCGGCAAAAGTCCGAGTTGAATGGCTTGTTGTGTCAGGGAATAAGCGCCCGTTATTACGGCTTGGCTGGCGATCACCGTGGCAACGGTCGCCAAAAGCACCATCGGCAACAATGCCCAATCGGGGAAAAGCAGGAAGAAGGGATTTTCAACTGACTTTGGATCAGCCAATACAAGCGCCCCCTGCCCCAAATAATTGAGAAGGAGTGCCGGTAGCACTACGACTAGCCAAGCTGCGCGGATCGGCCCGCGACCAAAATGTCCCAGGTCGGCGTAGAGTGCTTCAGCCCCGGTCACGACCAGAAAGACAGCACCGAGCGTATAGAATCCGACGACGCCGTGGTGGAGAAGGAAGTTCACGCCGTACCAGGGATTGAATGCCAGTAACACTCTCATATTCTGTCCGACGTGCCAGATCCCTCCTCCCGCGATAGCGACGAACCACAACAGCATGATAGGCCCGAAGAACGCGGCGACACTGGCTGTACCGCGTGACTGCACAGCGAAGAGGCTGACAAGGACAAGAACTGTAAGAGGCACGACGTAGGCATCGAACGTGGGCGTGACAATTTTCATGCCTTCGATCGCCGAGAGCACCGACAGTGCCGGTGTAATGATGGCATCTCCGTAAAACAGCGCACCGCTGATGATACCGAGAAAGAATACGATGCCGCCGCGACGCATCAACGCGCGCGATGCAAGCGCCATCAGCGCGAGCGTACCGCCTTCACCATTGTTATCTGCACGAAGCAGAATCAGTACGTATTTGGCCGTCACCACAAGCAACAATGCCCAGATGATCAGGGACAGGATGCCGAGCACAACGGCTTCACTGGCTGGATTTCCCGAGCCGGTTGCCGCCAAAACCGCTTCGCGCAGTGCGTAGAGTGGACTGGTGCCGATGTCCCCGTAAACAACACCAATACTTCCGAGGGCCAGGGGCCAGAAACCAACTTTGGCCGACGCGTCGCCACCATTCGTGGCCGCTGCCGAGCCGCCAGGCACGGCGGCAGTGCTGTGGGACATGATCGGCCTTAAGAGTACTGCGGCACAAAAGGTAGTTGCGGGACGCGGCTTATAGCGTTCCGATGAAGGCTACAGCACATCCATTTGCGCAATCCAGTGAAGCGAGCCATGCAAAACTCAAAAAAGGCGGCCTCGATTTACGTCGAACAATCAATAGCTTACTAAGTAGGCCTAGACCGTCACTTGGGTGCCGACTTCCACAACGCGTCCGGTGGGTATCTGAAAAAAGTCAGTCGCATCGCTGGCAGAACGTGCGAGCGCAATAAACAGATGGTCCTGCCACGACGGCATTCCCGATTTCGCGGAAGGTTTCAGCGCGCGCCGCGACAGGAAAAATGAGGTCGACATGATGTCAAATTGCCACCCGTGCTTGCGCGCGATCGCCAGCGCTTTCGGCACGTTAGGCTGCTCCATGTAGCCGAATTTCAAAGACACCCTCGAAAAATGCTTTGACATCGGCGTGATCCGCACTCGCTCCTCTTCCGGCACGCGCGGAGTATCGGCGGTTATGATCGTGAGGATCACGTTGTTTTCGTGCAGCACTTTGTTGTGCTTGAGATTGTGCAGTAGCGCGGTCGGTGCGAACTCGGGATCACTGGTCAAAAACACGGCGGTGCCCGGCACGACATAAGGCGGCTTCTTCTCAAGACTGCGGAACAGTGTGTCCAGCGGCACTTCGGTGCGTCGCGTTTTACCGATGAGAATATTGGTTCCGCGACGCCATGTGATGATCAATAACACCATGCTTGCGCCGAACAGAAGTGGAGCCCAGGCGCCTTCAAACAATTTGAGGAAGTTGGCGGAGAAGAAAACCAGATCGACCACCACAAATGGAGCGATCAACAGCAGCGTGTGCCAAAGTGACCACCGCCATCCCTTCCATATCACGACGAAGGCGAGTATCCCGTCGACGACCATCGTTGTCGCGACTGCTATTCCGTATGCTGAAGCGAGCGCGCTCGACGTACGGAAAAGGCCAACAAGAAGAAGCACGCCGATCATCAGGGACATCGTGACGCGTGGGATGTAGATTTGGCCAGCGTGCGAGGCCGAAGTGTGCAAAATGGTTAGCCGCGGCAAAAGCCCGAGCTGGATCGCCTGATGCACAAGCGAGTAGGCTCCTGTGATGACCGCTTGACTTGCGATCACCGTCGCCGCGGTCGCCAGTACAACCATCGGCAACAAGAGGGTTTCAGGAACCAGCTTGTAAAACGGGTTCTCGATCGCTGACGGTTCGGCCAACACCTTGGCGCCTTGCCCGAAATAGTTGATCAGCAGTGCGGGCAATACGAGACCGAGCCACGCAATCTGAATGGGCTTGCGGCCGAAGTGACCGAGATCGGCGTACAGGGCCTCGCCGCCTGTCACCACGAGGAAGACCGCGCCGAGCGTGACCAGCCCAATCGAGCCGTGATGAAGAAGGAATTCAACGCCGTAGTACGGATTGATGGCGTAGAGCACCGTTGGATCGTCACGAATATGAAGCCCGCCGGCGATCGCAATGGACAGAAACCAGACCACCATAATGGGGCCGAACATCGCCGCCACCTTGGCGGTGCCGCGGCTTTGCGTTGCGAACAAACCAATCAGAATGATGACCGTGAGAGGCACCACGAATTCGCTGAAAGCGGGGCTTACGATCTTGAGCCCCTCCACGGCCGAGAGAACCGAAATCGCCGGAGTAATCACCGAGTCCCCGAGAAACATCGAAGCGCCGATCACGCCGACAATGAAAACGAAAGCTGTTCGCCGCCCAAGTGCACGGGTCGCCAGCGCAGTGAGCGATAGGGTGCCTCCCTCTCCATTGTTGTCAGCGCGAAGCAAGATGAGAACGTATTTGAGAGTAACCGTTATGATGAGCGCCCAGACAATCAGGGAAAGCACACCAAGCACGATGCTTCGGTTGACGATGTGATCACCAGCGCTTGCCGCGATCGCGGCTTCGCGGAACGCATAGAGCGGACTGGTGCCAATGTCGCCGTAGACAACACCGACACTCCCCAATGCGAGCGCCAGGAGCCCCGGCGGCGCGTCATCTCGTATTTGCGCAGGCGCCGTGGTCTGGTTCGCGCCGTCACTCATGGAACATGCCGTGGTCCGCGTTAAAGGCGGGCCTTATATCACTGCATCGGGCTTGGGAATACGGGACGAATGGCTCGGCCTGACGGTTCCCTTAGGGGGTCAAATTGTCCGGCAGGGGGGGTTCTTCGCGCATCAAGGTGATCGTAACGCGGCGGTTGGGTGACATGTAGGGATCGTCAGGAAAGAGCGGTTCGGTGTCGGCTTTGCCTCCCACCATATAGATATTTCCTGACGGCACGCCTTCCGCATCCAGGATCTGGCGCACCGCGTTGGCGCGATCAGCGGACAAATCCCAAGGGCCATACCCGGGCTTTGGCGGCACCTTGCTTGACGCCGTATGGCCAATAATTGACAGCCGGTATGGCATGGCCTTGAGTTGTGGGGCGATTTTTTGAATCAACTTGCGGGTGCGCTCGAACGGCTCCTTTGCCCCATCGGGGAACATTGAGCGTCCGTCCTGATCGACAATCTCGATATTGAGGCCCTGCTTGGTCTCCTCGAGCATAATGTGCTTCGAAGCCTCAGAGATTTCCGGCATGTCCTGCAAGGCTTGTCTCAGAGAGGCTGAGGCGAGCGAAAATTTGCGATCTTCCTTGAAGCGTGCGCCATAGGCCCGCTGGCGGTCGTGCTCATCAGGAGAAGGCGTCGCCGAGGCTTCCGAGGGATCAACGTGGGCGGCGTTCTTCAACCTGGGTCGAGTCGGTAACCCCAGGACTTCGATGATGCCGGAATAACGGACACGATCCTGAACGCCGAAGGCATCGCGCATTGAACCGGCGACGACCTGGAGCTTCGCCTGATCCTGGGTCGAGAATGCCACCAGCATCACGAAGAAGCTCACGAGCAGGCCCATCAAATCGGCGAAGGTGACGAACCACCCGTGACCACCGCCGTGCGCTTCTCCTCGACGCTTTGCCATGTTTACTTCGAAGGCGCCGCGTCAGGCGGGCACCACTTCCGCTCCCTCGTCCGCATTGCCTTCTTCTTCGGTGTGCCGGTGCTTCTCAGGCAGGTAGGCAAGCAGCATCTCACGCACGAGTGTCGGGCTCTTGCCTTCACGGATCATCAGAATCCCGTCGATGATCAGCGTACGGTTGATTTCCTCATCCACCAGTTTGAGGTGAAGCTTGTCGGCAAGTGGCAGACACAGCAGGTTGGCGACCGCTGCCCCGTAGAAGGTTGCCAGCAATGCAACCGCCATGAACGGTCCGAGCTTGGATGGGTCGGTCATATTGGCAAACATCTGCACCATGCCGATCAAGGTGCCGATCATGCCGAAGGCAGGCGCGCAATCGCCGATCGCGCGATAGATTTTCTGCCCCTCGTCCAGATGCGTGAGAAAATTGTCCCGGTCGCGTTCGAGGTTGTCGCGGATGAAGTTGCCATCGTAGCCGTCGGCGACGAAACGGACACCTTTGGCGAGGAAAGGATCCTCGATCTCGACCTTTTCGAGACCAATCGGTCCCGACTTCCGCGCAACTTCGGCAAGGCCGGCCAGTTCATCGACCAGATCGCGCTAACTCATGCGGCGCAGCGAGAAAGCGAATTTTGCCCCAAGCGGCAAGCCATGGAAGATCGAAGAAAGCGGAAAACGGATCAAAGTAGCTGCGAAAGCGCCGCCGAAGATCACGATGGCGGCATGCGCATCGAGGAACATCCGCAAATCGCCGCCCATGAGAATGAGCGTGGCAAGGACCACTACCCCCGCCAGCAGGCCTAGACTCGTTGCGATATCCATTACCCAACCCCAACGCGCACAGCTTGCCGTTCATTCCGGACGCCCGAAGGCGACCCTAGACTGGCGCTGTTAAAGGGCGGTAAAGGCTAACCGTTGGTGAAAGAAAAATAGCCCGGATGGGAAGCCCAACGCGTGACCCACTGCGGAAAAGCTGCAAAAATCGACCCAAAATAGGCCGAAATGCCGCAGATTGTTCGGGGCGTTTCTAGAAATCGGAGGAATGCGACCCATGCGTGAGATTGGCCATTTTATAGGCGGCAAAGCCGTTAAGGGCGCCTCCGGTCGCTTCGGCGACGTTTTCGACCCCAATACGGGCGAGGTCCAGGCCAAGGTCGCGCTCGCCAACCAGTCCGAGGTTGCGCATGCCATTGCCGATGCGCAGGGCGCGCAGCCCGGCTGGGCCGCTACGAATCCGCAGCGCCGCGCGCGCGTCATGTTCAAGTTTCTCGAGCTGATACAAAAAGAATTCGACTCACTCGCCAAATTGCTTTCGTCCGAGCACGGCAAGACCATTCCGGATGCGCGCGGCGACATTCAGCGCGGTGTCGAGGTGGTGGAGTTCGCATGCGGCATCCCGCATTTGTTGAAGGGCGAATTCACCGAAGGTGCTGGTCCTGCCATCGACTTGTATTCGATCCGCCAGCCGCTTGGCGTCGTCGCCGGAATCACTCCATTCAATTTTCCGGCAATGATTCCGATGTGGAAATTTGCCCCCGCGATTGCATGCGGAAACGCCTTCATCCTCAAACCGTCGGAACGGGATCCTTCCGTGCCGATGCGCCTTGCCGAACTTATGGTAGATGCGGGATTGCCGCCAGGCATACTCAACGTCGTCAACGGCGACAAAGAAGCGGTCGACACGCTCCTGACCGACCCGCGGGTCATGGCGATCGGTTTCGTCGGCTCGTCAAACATTGCGGAATACATTTACGCGACCGGTTGCGCCAACGGCAAACGCGTGCAGTGCTTCGGTGGTGCCAAGAATCACATGATCGTAATGCCGGATGCCGACATTGATCAGGCGGTCGATGCGCTCGTCGGTGCGGGCTACGGATCTGCAGGTGAGCGCTGCATGGCTATATCGGTGGCCGTCCCCGTCGGCAAAAAGACGGCCGACATACTCGTCGAGAAGCTTATCCCGCGTGTCGAGAGCCTGAAGATCGGCCCTTCCAGCGATCCGCAGGCAGATTATGGACCGATAGTGACGCGGGCTCATCTGAACAAGGTGAAAGACTACGTCGATCTTGGCGTCAAAGAAGGCGCGAAACTCGTCGTCGACGGCCGCGGCTTCAAGCTGCAAGGGTACGAGAACGGAAATTTCATGGGCGGCTGTCTGTTCGATGACGTCAAGCCGAACATGCGCATCTACAAAGAGGAAATTTTCGGACCCGTCTTGTCCGTCGTGCGGGCAAAAGACTACGAAGAGGCCGTACGCCTTCCTTCAGAGCACGAATACGGAAACGGCGTTGCGATCTTCACGCGTGACGGTGATGCCGCCCGCGACTTCGTCAATCGTGTTCAGGTCGGCATGGTCGGCGTGAATTTCGCCATTCCTGTCCCCCTCGCCTACCACACCTTCGGTGGCTGGAAGCGCTCGGGTTTTGGAGACCTCAACCAACACGGACCGGATTCGATCCGTTTCTACACCAAGACAAAGACAGTGACCGCACGCTGGCCGACGGGCACAAAGGAAGGCGCGGAGTTTGTCATCCCGACAATGAAGTAAAGGACGTATGCGGGGGCTGATGGCCGTGAGGGCCGCGATCGAAGGCCTCATTGCCCTCGCGTTACAGGGCTGTGCGGGAGGACAAGTCCCTTCGGGCTCGTCCGCACCGCAGCCGACAGACAACTCCCTGCCTTATTGTTTGCTCGCTAGCTTTCGCCAATTTCGGAGCTCTCATGTCGGAATATCAACTTTATTGCTTCGCTCAGTCGGGTAACGCCTATCGTGCGGCGCTGATGCTCAACCTCATTGGCGTCGACTGGGAGCCGATCTGGGTCGACTTCTTTAACGCAATGGTTCAGCGAACGCCGCAATTCCGTTCCGATATCAACGAAATGGGCGAAGCGCCCGTGCTCGTGCACGGCAAAAGGAAACTGACTCAGTCAGGTGTGATCCTGACCTACCTCGCCGGCCGCAGCGGGAAATTTAAACCTCTAGGTGAGGAAGAAGAATTGGAGGCATTGCGTTGGATTATCTTCGATAATCAAAAAGTGAACGGATTTCTCGGCCCGTTCCGCTTTCTCAAGAATTTTGCCAAACCGGCTGGAGACCCCGCGGTGCTGGCGTTTCTTAAGGGGCGCATCGACGGCAACCTGGCGATAGTCAACAAGCGGCTGACCGACCGGCAATTCCTCCTCGGCAACAGACCGACAATCGCCGACGTTTCGATGGCCGGCTACCTCTACTATCCCGCCGACGAATTCGGTTTCGACATAGCAAAGGATCACCCGGCCATCGGGGCATGGCTGGAGCGCATGAAGGCGCTGCCCGGGTGGAAACACCCCTACGACCTTATGCCGGGTCATCCACTGGGAAAGAAATAGCGTCAGTTCAAACGCGCTGGCCGGTCATCGTCCTGATCGCGGATCGATTGGCTTGGCGAAATATCTGCGTTGTTCGCAGGCGCCATGGCAGCGCTTGTGGCCGCGGCAGCCGCGACCGCGTCCTTACGTTGATGCTCGCGATAGGACAGCCACCCGAGTGGCAAGCACCCAAGATAGGCGAGCGTTCCGAGGGTGAGCACTTGCCACGGGTAACTGACCAGCAAGGCAAAGAACAAAACAACCATGACAAAAACCGGCAGCACCATTTCCGGCGGCACGCGCTTGCCGACGCGCTTGCCCGAGAACACCGGCAGACGCGATACCATCAACAGTGCGATCAGCAACGTGTAGAGGAAGGTGAACCACACCGTGACGAGACCCGTCGGCGCGCCGAGAAAGGCCACGTAGATCGGCAGCAGAACGGTGATGGCACCAGCCGGAGCCGGAATACCCGTGAAGAAATTGCCCGCCCAAATGGGCCTGTTGGGGTCGTCGATCATCACATTGAAACGGGCGAGCCGGAGGCCTGCGCAAATCGCAAAAACCAGCGCGGCAATCCAGCCCGCCGATTTGAGTTCGTGCAGACCCCAGAAATACAATATCAATGCCGGCGCAACACCGAAATTGACGAAGTCGGCGAGACTGTCGAGCTCGGCGCCGAAGCGTGAAGTGCCCTTGAGCATCCGTGCAATTCGACCATCGATGCCATCAAGCAACGCGGCAACCACGATGGCGGCGAGCGCCAGTTCGAGTTTGTCCTCCACCGAGAGCCGGATCGCGGTCAGGCCCGCGCAGAGCGCAAGCAACGTGATCAGGTTCGGCAGCAAGGTGCGAACCGGGATCGCCTTGAAGCGACGTCGGAACGGCGGCGGAGCAGGATCGAATGGCGGGAACACCATCGTTACAATATAGGCCCCCTATGGCACCTGCGCCACACGGCGGAAAAGCCTTTCGCTTCGTCTCGTTAACGATTTACCCGCTGCGAAATGCTCGCTCAGCGTCGCCGGCGCGGAGGTCGGCAAGGACGGTTTCACCCGCAATTGAAGTCTGCCCAATGGCCACCAGCGGTGGCGTCCCTTCCGGCAGATAGACATCAAGACGCGAGCCAAAACGGATCATACCAAAACGTTCTCCGGCCCCGACCGACTGGCCGGAGCGCACGAAGCAGACGATCCGGCGCGCCACCAGACCTGCAATCTGTACAACCGCAATGCGCCTCCCGGCCGCTGCGATCACCAGGCAATTGCGCTCGTTGTCGACGCTCGCTTTGTCGAGGTCGGCGTTGAGGAATTTGCCAGCGTGATAGACGATTTTCTCGACCTTTCCGGTAACCGGGCTGCGATTAACATGACAGTCGAAAACGCTCATGAAGATCGAAATACGCGGCAACGGATTGTTGCCGAGCCCAAGGTCGGTTGGCGGAACCGCGCTGGTGACCTGACTTATGCGACCGTCTGCCGGCGCCACAACCAGGCCCTCCCGCACTGGAGTTACCCGAGGTGGGTCTCGGAAGAAATACGCACACCAGATTGTCGCCAGCGTCCCCAGCCACCCGAGTGGACTCCAAAGCCAGAACAAGATGAGGCTCGCCAATGCGAAGGCCCCGATAAAGGGATATCCCTCTGGAGTCACCGGGACGATCTGTGAGCGCATAGAATCGTAGATTGACATGCCGCTATCTTACTCCGCTGCGTCGGCGCGTGCTTCCAGCAGCACCGGATCGGCGGTGCCAATGGGGTCGTCTACCGGCGGCGGATTGCGATTTGGCGCGACCTTTTCTTCTTCGCCAGCCAAAGCCAGCTTCTCGCGCGCCTCTTCAGCCTCACGCTGACAATTCCACATGCTTTCGTAGAGACCATTCTTGGCGAGCAGCTCGTAGTGTGTGCCACGTTCGACAATCTGGCCTTGATCCAGCACGATAATTTCATCTGCCCCCACAATGGTGGAAAGCCGATGCGCTATCACCAGCGTGGTGCGATTGCGCGATACGCGCTCAAGCGCATCCTGAATTTCCTTCTCTGTATGGCTGTCGAGCGCGGAAGTCGCCTCATCGAGGACCAGAATGGGCGGCTCCTTGAGAATGGTGCGCGCGATGGCCACACGCTGCTTCTCCCCGCCTGACAGCTTTAGGCCTCTCTCCCCGACCTCCGTTTCGTAGCCCTTCGGCGCCAGGCGGATGAGCGGATCGATCTGGGCGAGCCGTGCCGCTTGCTCCACTTCAGCGTCCGTTGCTTCCCAACGGCCGTACCGGATGTTGTAGCGGATCGTATCGTTGAACAGCACCGTATCCTGCGGGACCATGCCGATCACCTGCCGCAGTGATTTTTGCGTGACCAGTGCAATGTCCTGACCGTCGATCAGGATGCGTCCACCAGAGAGGTCGTAGAAGCGAAACAGCAACCGGGAGATCGTGGACTTGCCTGCTCCGGACGGTCCCACCACCGCAACGGTTTTGCCTGCCGGAACGTCGAAGCTAATGCCCTTGAGGATGGGCCGCGCCGGATCGTAGGCGAAGCTGACATTCTCAAAGCGAATAGTGCCTGCCGTAATCTCTAACGGCGGAGCACCAGCGACATCCTTTATCTCCGGCTCACGTGCGAGAATGGAGAACATGATTTCAATATCGGTGATCGCCTGCTTGATTTCGCGATACACCATGCCCATGAAATTGAGCGGCTGATAAAGCTGAATCATCATCGCATTGATCAGCACGAAATCGCCGACAGTTTTGGTGCCTGCCTTTATTTCGAAAGCGCACATAACCATGGCGGCAGCGAGCCCGCAGGTGAAGATTACAGCTTGACCTGCATTGAGCACGGCAAGCGAAGTGTAGGCGCTGACGCTGGCATCTTCGTAGCGGGCCATCGAGCGGTCGTAGCGTTCCGCTTCGCGTTCCTCGGCCGAAAAGTATTTGACCGTCTCGTAGTTGAGCAGCGAGTCGATCGCCTTGATATTGGCGTCGGTATCGCTGTCATTCATTTTGCGTCGAATACCGATCCGCCATTCAGTGGCGCGGTAGGTGTAGGTCATGTAAACCGCGACAGTGACCATGATCGCCGCCACGTAGCGCCAGTCGAATTGCCACATCAGCACCACGACGATCAACAGCAACTCTATGATCGTCGGCGCCAGTTGCAGGATCACCATGCGGACGATGGTTTCGATTCCGTTGCGCCCGCGTTCGAGCACGCGCGTCAACCCGCCGGTCTTTCGCTCGAGATGAAATCGGAGGGACAGCTCGTGCATATGCACGAACGTGCGATAGGCGAGCCGACGAACAGCGTGCATCGCCACTTTGGCAAACAAGCCGTCGCGCAATTGCGTGAGCGCCGCCATAAGGATTCGCATGCCGCCGTATGCGATGGTCATCGCGACGGGCGCGGCGATGGCCCAGAACAACCAATCGGAGGCCGCTATTGGGGCGGTGCCTTTGCCGGCGAGCGCATCCGTGGCCCACTTGAAGGTGAACGGGACCGCGATCGTCGCGAGCTTAGCCGCGAGCAGCAGCGCCAGTGACCAAATAACCCGCTGCTTCAGATCGCGGCGATCTGACGGCCAAATGTAGGGCCACAGGTGGACAAGGGTCGCCAGCAGTGCCCCGCGATCTGCGGATACATGTGATTCGCCTTCTGCTGGCCGGCGGTGTTGATGGTCACTCATTCAGGCTGTTCATATAGGCGGATTCTGGCCCGTTGGCACCCTTTCCGCCGAGGGCAGTAACGCTGTCATCGATTTTTGGTAAGTCGCCTTGACGATGCCGCAACCACAACGCACATCCATATCTATGAACAAGATCGAAAAAAGCAGCAAAATCAGAAAAATTTGCGTCTATTGCGGGTCGGGACCTGGCACCGATCCGGCCTTTGTCGAGAGCGCCCGCGCCTTCGGCGCGATTCTCGCCAAAAATGGCGTCGGGCTCGTTTACGGCGGTGGCTCCGTCGGCATGATGGGAGCTATCGCCAAGTCGGTTCTGGATCACGGCGGCAGCGTGACAGGAATCATCCCCGAGTTTCTGGTCGCGCGCGAACATGCGATGCGAGGGGCTGACAACCTGATCGTTACACGCGATATGCATGAACGAAAGCGCAAGATGTTCGAAATGGCGGACGCCTTCGTCGCCATGCCGGGTGGAGTTGGAACACTTGAGGAAGTGGTTGAGCAAATCACCTGGGTTCAGCTCGGCCGCCATCGCAAGCCGATACTGCTTGCGAATATCAAGAACTTTTGGGAACCCCTCTGCGCGCTCATCGATCACATGAAGCACCTCAAATTCATCCGCGACGATCTCAATTTTGATTTGCTTGTCGCAGACAAGGTCGAGGACGTTCTGCCGATGCTGCAACGGGCAGCCGAGTCGGTCCCGCCAGAGGAAAAGGAAATGCCCGCTGTGATCGCCAATAGGCTCTAGCCGTCACGCCTCGGCGATGAACGTCACAGCCTCTATCCGATTGCCATCGGGGTCGCGAACGAAGGCGGCGTAATAGCGATCATTGTATTCCGGGCGAAGGCCGGGCGCGCCGTCGCAGGTGCCGCCGGCCGCGAGCGCTGCGACATGGAAGGCGTCAACCGCTTCTGTCGAAGCGGCCCGCAGACAAACATGAACGCCATTGTCGGTTTCGACTGCCGCCATGTCGGCGCGATGATTGATCCAGAACTCAGGATATTTTTTGCCGTAACCAACGGCCGCACTCGGCCACTCGCGAAGCTTGGTGAGTCCGAGTGGCGCGAGCAATGCCGTATAGAACGCTTCAGCAGTCTTTATGTCGCGCACAGCAAGCGAGATATGGTCGATCATGGATGCTCCCCTCCTGCACTATCTCACGCAGGTGCACCCGATTTCACGAGTTTAAAAATGATCGAATCCATCAAGGCCTGGAACGAAGCATCGATGATATTGGGTGACACTCCAACCGTGGTCCAGCGCTCGCCCTGTTCGTCCTCGCTTTCGATCAGCACACGCGTCACCGCCTCCGTGCCCGAATTGAGGATGCGTACCCGATAGTCGGTGAGCTTGAGCCCAGCAATGTATTTCTGATACTTGCCGAGATCCTTACGCAGCGCGAGATCAAGCGCATTGACGGGGCCGTTGCCTTCCGCCGCTGATA
This sequence comes from uncultured Alphaproteobacteria bacterium, assembly GCA_963831515.1. GTDB lineage: Bacteria > Pseudomonadota > Alphaproteobacteria > Rhizobiales > Xanthobacteraceae > Pseudolabrys. The sequence goes on from CAWHQL010000006.1 coordinate 522,801, forward strand.
TCATGTTGTCGTCGCCGACCTTCACTTTCACCACCGCCATGGTGACGGTGACGCGCTGGCCTTTGGCGTTGTTGCGCTGTTCGACGTTGACGTCGAACTGAGTGACGTCGAAATAGTTTGGCACCTTGCCAAGTGTGCGCCGGGCCAGCAGCTCGAACGAAGCGTCGGCTGCTTCATAGGCGTAACCGATAGCCTCACGCTCTTTCACCACCTCAAGGAGGCGGCCAATTCGCGGGTCATCCTTGTCGACCTTTATGCCCACGCGTTCGAGTTCCGCCAGGACATTGGACCTTCCGGCCTGTTCAGAGACCAATACCTTGCGGCGATTGCCGATCACCTCGGGGGCGACGTGCTCGTAGGTCGCGGGATCTTTCATGATCGCAGAAGCGTGGATCCCGGCTTTCGTGGCGAATGCACTCTCACCCACATAAGGTGCGTGTCGGTTCGGCGCGCGATTGAGCCGCTCATCGAGAGCGTGTGAAAAATGCGCGAGCTTTTTAAGCGCGGAATCCGAGACGCCGATGTCGTAATGTTCGGCAAATTCAGGCTTCAACTTGAGGGTGGGAATAATTGAGACCAGGTTCGCATTGCCGCACCGCTCGCCAAGGCCGTTGAGCGTTCCTTGGATTTGGCGCGCTCCGGCGCGAACGGCGGCGAATGAATTGGCGACCGCCTGCTCCGTATCGTTGTGAGCGTGGATCCCGACATGGTCGCCCGGGATTACCTTTACGACCTCGCGGACAATGCCCTCAACCTCGTCGGGAAGCGTGCCGCCGTTGGTATCGCAGAGGACTACCCAACGGGCACCCTCGTCATATGCAGCCTTCGCGCAGGCGATCGCAAATTTCGGATTGGCCTTATAGCCATCGAAGAAATGTTCGCAATCGAGCAGCACCTCCCTGCCCTTCGCCTTTGCGGCCCGAACGCTCTCGCGAATCGACGCTAGGTTTTCCTCTTCGGTTGTCTCAAGAGCAACCTTGACGTGGTAATCCCAGGACTTGGCCACAAAACAGATGGCGTCCGCCTTTGCTTCAAGCAACGCAGCAAGACCCGGATCGTTGGATGCCGAACGCCCCGGCCGGCGTGTCATGCCAAAGGCGGTGAAAGTCGTGCCAAACCCGCGATCCTTGCCGAACAGTTCGGTATCTGTGGGATTGGCGCCCGGATAGCCGCCTTCGACGTAGTCGATGCCCAGCTCGTCCAGCATCGAAGCAATTGCAAGCTTGTCCGCGACGGTGAAGTCGACCCCGTTGGTCTGGGCGCCGTCGCGCAAGGTCGTATCGAAGAGATAAAGGCGTTCGCGGGCCATTGCCTTCACCATAGGTAATAGTTCGCTGCCAATGCCACGGCAACGAGTATGGCGATAACGCCGAACACGATATGGTGGCGCTGGAGCTCCATCAGGCGAGCCGATACACAACATAAAAGGCGACAAGCACGGCCGCGATCAGCACGCCGTACTTAAGCACGATGTAATAGAGCCAGTGACGCGGAAACGGAGTGTCGGGCTTGGTCATGAAGCCTCCCGTTTGGCGGCAAGCTGTTTGTGCAGGGTAGTATTGGCGAGCCACTCGTCGCCAATAGATATGGAATTGCGCTGTTGCGCGACATAACCACGTTTTTCGAAGAAGCCACGGGCGCTGTCACTCGAATCGACCGCAAGCTTGGTCACACCACGCGCCCCAGCGAGCCTCTCAAGCGCGTCAACCAGCATGGCACCAACGCCCTGTCCTGTTACGGCGGGATGCACGTAAAGCATGTCAATCTTGTCTTTGCCCTCCAGCGAGGCAAATCCCACGGGAGAGCCTTCCAGCGTCGCAACCAACGTCAACTGTCCTGAAAGCTTCTTCGCAAAATCGCCGACGTCATCCGCTGTGGAAGCCCAAGCCTCCTGTTGCGCTTCGCTATAGTCGTCAGAGGTCAACTCCTCGATACTGTCGCGAAAGATTTCCCGCAACAGCGGCGCATCCGCCGGGAGAAGTGGACGTACACCAAGCTTGGGATGTGCAACCGCCATCATCGCGCGATCTCCCAGGTGGTACCGTCCTTGGAGTCTTTTAGCACGACGCCCATCGCGGCGAGCTCATCTCTTATGCGGTCGGATTCCTTGAAGTTTTTTGCTGCGCGCGCGGCTGCCCTCGCCTCAATGAGGTTGACAATTTTAGTCTCGTCGATCGAAACCGATGCTGGGCGAAAGGCTCTCCATTCATTCGCCGGTAGCCGAAGTAGCCCGATGAGTTGCGCGCTTGCCTTCAGGCCACCCGCCGCGGATCTTGACCCTTTTGCAGCCTCGCTGCGCAATTCGTGCATCGCAGCAAAGGCCTTCGGCGTATTCAGATCGTCAAATAGCGCATCAAGCACATCAGCGCACAAAGGGCCTGGCTGCACATCGGCAGTCAGTTCGTACCAGTGATCTAGATTTTTTTGCGACTCACGAAGTCCGGCCACCGTCCAATTGATCGGCTGCCGATATTGCGTCTGCAGCATTGTGGCGCGCACAACTTCGCCCGGCCAGTCTTTCAGCAACTCATTGATGGTCACGAAGTTGCCGAGACTCTTGCTCATCTTTTCGCCTTCGACCTGAAGAAACCCGTTGTGCATCCAAAAATTCGCCATCAGTGAAGTATGAAAGGCACATCGGGACTGTGCGATCTCGTTTTCGTGGTGCGGAAACACCAAGTCAATTCCACCACCGTGGATATCGAAGGTTTCACCGAGGTGCTTCCATGACATGGCAGAGCACTCGATATGCCAACCGGGCCGTCCTGGAGTTTTGATGTCGCCAGGTGACGGCCATGCGGGCTCTCCCGGCTTCGAAGGCTTCCAGAGAACGAAATCCTGCGGGTCCTTTTTGTAAGGTGCGACCTCGACGCGTGCGCCGGCGATCATTTCGTCGAGAGAACGATTGGAGAGTTTGCCATAGTCCTTCATCGACGGGACGTGAAAAAGAATATTGTCTTCCGCCACGTAGGCGTGACCAGACTTTAAGAGTCGTTCAATCAATTCCTTCATCGGCTCGATGTAATCCGTAGCGCGCGGCTCGTGCGTGGGATCGAGACAGCCGAGCGCCTGTACGTCGCTATGGAAAATCTTCGTAGGTCTCTTTCGTTAGCTGCCCGATGGCAATGCCCCGCTCCGCAGCGCGCGCATTGATCTTGTCATCGACGTCGGTGACGTTACGCACGTAAATGACTTGTTTTTCGCCATAGATGTGTCGCAGCAGACGGAAGAGAACGTCGAAAGACGATGACAGGGCGCGCATTACCGATGTGAGCGAAGTCGTAAACAGTTGGACCGCACACATACATGCGCACGCGCGCAGGATCGAGCGGGGCGAATATCCGCTTCTCGCGCGTCAGCGTATCGTAGAGCTTAAGCTCCATAGCAAATGACATCCCTCGGCCCCGCTGGCCGGGCGTCGTGCTATCTCAATCTTGAGAAAAGACGGCCGTGACCAGCGCGGACAGCGCTAGCGAATAATCTCCGGGCAAATGCCGCAGATATGGTTAAGGCCGTTCATGGCGGCACAATGATTTGTTGGATGCAACCCGTCAAGATGGTGGCGGAATTGGTGCGAAACACAGGAAAAAAATGATAACCGCCGTGGCAGTTGCAGGGTTAAGCACCGCTTAACGATTTGCCCGCATTGTCGAAAAGAGCTTCCCCCCAGCTAGTCGGGCGCGCCTTATGCGGACACCTCTGGTCGGCCTTGTCGCCGTGCTTTGCCTCGGCTTCGTCATGCCAGCAAACGCCGAGCGGCGAATATTCTTCGTCGCCAACGATTCCGACGGGTATGGCGTAGATCGTTGCCTTGCCGCCGGCGCCAAATGCGGAACAGCCGTCGCCAATGCCTATTGTAAAAGACAATCGTTTGCGGAGGCGGCGACCTTCCATAAGGCAGATCAGAGCGACATGACGAGCGCCATTCCCGCCGAAGGCGCGGACAGCTGCCGTAGCAATAGCTGCGACATCGTCGCCATCGTGTGCACGCGGTGACGTAGTCGAACGGGAAGAACGATACCCGCTTATTTATTCGGACTTAGGCCTTGCGGCCATCCACCGAGTAGGACCCAGGGCCTGCGACCATTAGCGCGATGAAGCCGCCGACAATCGCGATGTTTTTCCAGAAATGCGACATCTGGTTAGTGTCGCCAAAATTGCGATGGGCGATAAGCGCCGCGATCAATACATAAATCGCGCACCCGAGGGCCACGAGACGGGTCTGATAACCGAACAGGATCAACAACCCGCCACCCAGTTCGATGATGACCGCAAGCGCAGCAAATAGCGTTGGGGCCGGAAGGCCTTGTCTTCCCATGTAGGCAACGGTCCCCGCATAGCCGGTCAACTTGAGGTAGCCATACAAGATAAAAAGAGCTCCCATAAATAAGCGGGCGACTAACGCGCCGAGATCTTCGTATTGCTTTAGTTCTGCCATTGTCGTCCCCTGCTCTCGTGAACGCATTGACAGCCACAGGCTAGCATGCGCGCGAACACGCCGCGTCTTATTTCACGTGTGTTGGGATGCTTCCCAAGTTCACAGGGTGCACTCAACCCTGCAGCGCTGCCCACATTTCCTGGTCACGCTCGGCGGTCCAGATCACCGGCCAGTCGATGCCGCGCGCCTCATCGTAGGCACGCGATACACTGAACGGCAAACAATGCTCGTATAGCCCGAAGCTCTTGAATTTCGGGTCCATGATTAGACGCACAAAGTCGAACGTATCTTTCAACGACCGCCCCTTCGCAACGCTCTCCTGCACCGAGTTGTAGAGCGTGGAAACGAACTCTGACGTCCGAGTGATACCTTCGGCGACCATCTCCGGCGTCGCAAGCGCCTCACCTCGGCCGGGCACAATCGCATTGGCTTGCAACTCGGCGAGGTGATCAAGCGTCGCCAGCCAATCGGTGAAATGGGCATCGCCGCAATAGCACGCCGATTTGTTCTCAACGAGATCGCCGGAGAACACAACTCCCGCGTCGGGAACGATTGCAATCACATCGCCGGCTGTGTGCCCCCGTCCGACATGCATGATGCGGACCTCTCGTCTTCCTAGCCAGACGGAAATTTGATCTGGAAAAGTCATCGTTGGCCAGCTCAAACTCGGAATCGTCTCAGCCGAGCGGAAAAGACGCGGGAAGCGAGCGATTTCGGAATCCATATCTTGCTTACCGCGCTCTCCAATCAGCACGCGCGTCGCGTCCGACGCAAGAATTTCGGCGTTCTTGTACGCAAAGGCGCCGAGCGTTCGAGCCGCGTGGTAATGCGTCAGCAGGAGATACTTGATCGGCTTGTCGGTCACTTTCGCAACCCGGGCAATCACATCAGCGGCAGTCACCGGTGTCGCTTGCGCATCAATAATCATGACTGCATCGTCGCCGATGATCACGCCAGAGTTTGGATCGCCCTCCGCCGTATACGCATAGAGACCAGCACCGATCTGATCGAACGAGATTTTTCTTTCGGCGAGATCTTCAGTTGAAGCGAACCCCGTCACCACTCTACCTCTTTGCCACTCACGGCTCGCCTACGTTCAAACAAGAGAAGAATCTACGAACGGCGAACGGACCGCTAGCCGATACCACAGTATCCATGACGCCCTGCTCAATTGCCTCGAGCGTAGCATGGCACATGCGGGCGACCGTTATTTGCATGGAAGTCATAAACTCTTGGAACAGCCGGCCGGGCTTAGCGTTCTCAATCTCGGACGGGAACCAGTGAGGGCATTTATATGAAAATAGTGATCTTCAGACTCTTTGCCCGATCCGTCCTGCTCATCGCACGTCTTGCGGAACCTGAGGCGCGAACGCTTTCCGGGCGGCTGGCCGCGCTCCGCTTCTGGCCGTCCTGCCGGAAATGGCCGGTCAGAATTTAGTTTAGAATCATTGCAAACTACGTAAATTTCGGCCAAGATTTTCGGTAAGCGGAACTGCCGAAGCCAGCCGGATCGTCCGGTGCGCACAATTGCATCAGCACCGAAATGACCAATGAAACCGCCCAAAATGCGCGAGATTGTGCGGTCGATCCGGTGGTGCTCAAGCTGGAAGAATTCTTGCCTTATCGTTTGAACGTTTGCGCTAGCCTCGTATCGCACGCTCTCTCGAGAATTTACGCCGAGCGCTACAAAATTGGAGTACCGGAATGGCGCGTGCTTGTAACGCTGGGGCAATTTGGCGCCATGACGGCAAAGGCAATCGGCAAGCACAGCCACATGCACAAGACCAAAGTATCGCGCGCCGTCGCCTTGCTGGAAAAGCGCAAACTCATCACCCGCCGGGCAAATCGAGCTGACTTGCGTGAAGCTTTCTTGTCCCTTACCGCCGCCGGACGTGAGATCTACCGAGAACTTGCGCCGATTGCCCTCGAATTTGCACGCGATTTACTGGAGACGATCGATGCCACTGATCGAGCGGCACTAGATCGCGCTCTCATGAAACTGACCGAACGGTCAGCTAAACTTGCGCCCCATATCGCCAACGGACGCCGCCCCGGCTAGATTGCGACCGTATAAGCCGAGGTTCATCTGTGAAACTTTATTCCTATTTTCGTTCTTCCGCCGCGTACCGCGTTCGCATCGCGCTCAATCTCAAGGGTCTCCCTTACGAGATGATGCCTATCCATCTAACTAAGGATGGTGGACGGCAACACACGTCGGAGTTTCGCGCGATCAATCCGCTAGAGCGAGTGCCTGCGCTGGAACTGTCTGGTGGCGAGGTGCTGACCCAGTCCTTGGCGATCATTGAGTATCTTGACGAAACTCATCCTGAACCACCGTTATTGCCGTCTGATGCACTCGATCGCGCCAAATCGCGCGCGATCGCGCAAATGATCGCTTGCGACATTCACCCACTCAACAATCTGATCACCTTGCAGTACCTCAGGCGTCATCTCAAACACGAGCAGCCGGACATTGATACCTGGTACCACCACTGGATCACCCAAGGGTTTACCGCGATGGAAGCGATGGTCAGTAAAGGGCCCTACGCCTGCGGACCCCGCATCACGGTCGCGGACATCTGCCTGGTGCCGCAAGTCGCCAACGCGCGGCGCTTCAAAGTACCGCTCGACCAATTCCCGAAGATCGTTGCGATCGATGCTGCCTGTCTGAAACTTCCGACCTTTGACAAAGCAAGGCCAGAGAATCAGCCGGACGCCGAATGACGCCGCAACGATAGTCCTACCTAAATCCGCATCTCATATCCTCACTCTCAGCGAACTGCCGTGATCACCAATAAGCTCGCACGCGTCGTTCTCTGGATGCTGGGCGCATTGCTCTCTTTTTCGATCATGGCTGTGTCCATCCGGGAGCTATCTCGCGGTGGTTTGAGCATTTTTGAGATCCTTGCCATCCGTAGTGGCGTCGCTTTGCTGGTTATGTTGAGCCTTTTGGCAGCACGACCGGATTTGCGCCTACACGTCGTGCCGCGGCGGATGGGCCTGCACCTCTTCCGAAACACCGTACATTACGCATCGCAATTTTCCTGGGCATTGAGTTTGACAATGCTGCCGCTTGCCACTGTATTTGCGCTGGAGTTCACGATGCCGGCATGGACGGCCGTGCTTGCGGTCTGGTTCTTGCACGAACGCATGACCCCAAGCCGTCTTGGTGTGGTTGTACTCGGTTTGATCGGCGTGCTCGTCATCCTGCGGCCGGGTATCTCCGGCTTCAACCCTGCAGCAACTCTGGTTCTGTTGGCGGCGTTTGGTTACGCCATCACCATGATTACCACTAAGAAGCTGACAATGACGGAAACCACTTTCGCCATCATTTTCTGGATGGCCGTCATTCAATTTCCTCTTTCGCTGATCGGCAGCAACCCAGCGGCATTCCTGAGTCTCGGTATGCACAACCTATTGCCCGCCGTCGGAGTAGGAACAGCCGGGCTAACGTCACACTATTGCCTAAGCAACGCTTTCCGCTCTGGAGACGCGACTTTGGTGGTGCCGCTTGATTTCATGCGCATTCCGCTCATCGCGGTGGTCGGCTGGGCGCTTTATGGTGAACGACTCGACGTTTTTGTGTTACTCGGAGCGTTAATCATTGTGTCTGGCGTCATTTGGAACCTGCGTTCTGAAGTCGCACGAGCACATTGATGGCGAGGCTCGCTCCGCTATGAATTTCGGGCTAAAGTGCCCGCGCATGACGGAATCATTCCGCAACTTCGCCGGCAGACTCGTTGCAGCTTCGTTGACCTTTGGTGCGGCCCACGCACAATCGTCGAATCCAGTCTGCCCACGGCTTGAAGCGCAACTCGCTAGTCTCGACAGAGGGAATACTGACCCTGCGCGCGTCGATCAGATCCGCCGTACAGAGGAGATGGTCAATCGCCAGCAGTACGAAGTCGATCGGATGGTTGCTCAATCGCGCCGCATTGGCTGCGAAATGTCAGGCTTTTTCTCGATCTTCAGTAATCCGCCACCACAATGTGGAGGAATCCTTCGGCAGATCGGTCAGCAGCGCAACGCTCTGGAGCGTATGCGAAACGATCTGGAGCGTCTCAACGGCGGTACCGCCGAACGCGCTGCTCAACGCAGGGGAATACTGATCGCATTAGGCGATAACGGATGCGGTCCGCAATATCGCGCTGCGGCTCTCGCGGGCCAGCAAGGAGGCTTCTGGGATCGCTTATTCGGTGACAACGGCGGTGGCAGCGTCGCATCGACCCCGCTCGGCCCGATGGGCGGGACTTTCCGTACGGTATGCGTGCGCACATGCGACGGTTTTTATTTTCCGATTTCCTATTCAACCTCGCCGGATCGGTTCCGTGATGACGAAGTATCCTGTCAGCGCATGTGTCCGGCCTCTGAAGTGTCGCTTTATGCCTACCACAATCCGGGCGAGGAAATGGCGCAGGCCGTCTCACTCAATGGCCGGCCTTATTCTGAATTGCCAACCGCTTTTCAGTACCGCAAATCCATGAGCCCTGAGTGCAGCTGTCGCCGGCCCGGTGAGAGTTGGGCGCAGACTCTGAAAGCAATCGGGCCGGACGATACGGTCGCGCCCGGCGACGTCGTCGTCACCGAGCAGAACGCAAAACAGCTGTCGCAACCTCGCGCCGACGGTAAGCCGATCCGGCCGGATCAGCGCGCTCCTGCGGCAGCCGCACCGGCGGCTCCTTCGCCAAGCGCAGAATCATCGAGCCCGACGGATCCGACGAAACGCAGCGTGCGGACTGTTGGCCCGACTTTCTGGCCGGCACGGTAACCCGTAAGCCTTCAATAATCGAATGCTTCTGACTTTGATGGCTTGCCCGTAATCAACGAAATGTCCGGCGCCGGCATAGGCGTTCCAGAATCACGGAAACGATTGGTTATCGGGTAGCGGCGATCGCGACCAAAATTTTTCAGAGTCACTTTTACGCCCGGAGCGGCTTGGCGTCGTTTGTATTCTGCAGTGTTGATCATGCGTTCAACGCGCATGACCGTATCGCGATCAAATCCGGCGTCGGCAACTGCCGATATCGGCTCCTCACGTTCCACCAGACGCTCCAAAATTGCATCGAGCACGGAATAAGGTGGCAGCGAATCCTCGTCTTTCTGATTTTCCCGCAATTCGGCAGTCGGCGGCCTTGTAATGATATTTTCCGGAATGACCGATCCGTCCGGGCCTTTCGCCCCAAGCGGCTTCCAGCTATTCCGTAGTCTGGCCAAGCGAAACACTTCGGTCTTATAGAGATCTTTTATCGGATTGAATCCGCCATTCATGTCGCCATAGAGCGTTGCATAGCCAACCGACATTTCCGACTTGTTTCCTGTCGTTACCACCATCAGATTGAACTTGTTGGAAATCGCCATCAAGATCATGCCGCGTGCACGTGCTTGCAGATTTTCTTCAGTAACGTCCCTTGGCAATCCGGAGAAAACTGGCTTGAGCGAGGTTTCGAAGCCGGCGACCACCGGCGCGATTGGCAAAATTTCGTAGCGCACACCAAGCGCCTTGGCACAGGCAGCAGCATCGTCGAGGGACGTCTGAGAAGTGAACTTGTAGGGCAGCATCAAACAGCGCACACGGTCCGAACCTAAAGCGTCAACCGCCATCGCCGTGCATATTGCGGAGTCAATGCCCCCAGACAAGCCCAGCACAACGCCGGGAAATCCGTTCTTGTTCACGTAGTCGCGAAGGCCCAGCACGCAGGCAGTGTAGTCGGCACGATCGGCCTCGACGCTGTCGACTACCGGGCCATTTTCGCAGCGCCAGGTGCCGTTGCGGCGTACCCAATTCGTGGTGACAGTCGATTCCTGAAATCCACCTAGCTGGAAAGCCAGCGAACAGTCCGCGTGCAGGCCAAACGACACCCCGTCGAACACGAGCTCATCCTGACCGCCGACTTGATTGACGTAGATGGTCGGCAGCCCTTGCTCGGAGACTCGCGCAACCGCAATATTGAGCCGCACGTCATTCTTCTGCCGCCAATACGGTGATCCATTCGGCACCACCAACATCTCGGCTCCGGTCTCCGCCAGACACTCGACGACTTCCGTGCCCCAAATATCTTCGCAGATCGGAATTCCCAAGCGTACGCCACGGAAGCTTACGGGCCCCGGCATCGGGCCTGGCGCAAACACCCGTTTTTCATCGAACACTCCATAGTTCGGAAGGTCGACTTTGTAGCGCAACGCTGCGATCGCGCCGCCATCGAGCAAGGCGACCGCGTTATAAAGCCTGCCGCTGTCGAACCAGGGCGTGCCAACCAAAAGTGCCGGACCGGGCGAAGCGGTTTCACGCGCGAGAGCCTCGATTGCCGCACGGCATCCCGCTTGAAAAGCTGGCTTGAGGACAAGATCCTCAGGCGGATAACCGGCGATGAACAATTCCGGAAAGACCACCAGGTCGGCACCAACGGCGGCGGCCCGCGCGCGTCTGACCTTTTCGGCGTTGCCAGAAATGTCACCGACTGTTGAGTTGAGCTGTGCGATCGTGATCGCGAGCTTGTCTGTGGGACGCGTACTCATGGCAAATCTTTACCGCTTTGCCGGTCCGCCAAGCAATGGGCAGGCCTGCAGATCTACCCCTACAAAGTCGTTACCTGAAAGCAGACGCTGGCGGCCATCATCCAGCGCCTGCCTCTCGCATGGTAGTCGCGCGAACTATCGCGCGGCTGTCCGAAGTCCAGCGCCGCCACCACTCAACGGCACCGTACCCGCTGGCTTGAGATTGCGGCCGTCAAAATTGAAGACCTGCAGGTTTTTTTCGACCATGCATTGAATTACGACCGTCTTGTTGTTCTTGCTGAAGACCGCACCTTGGCACCAGTGTCCTACCTTAGCCTGCGCAACTTTCCGCAGCGTCGTCCCTTTGACCGAGTAGATTTGGAGTAGGCCAAAATCGTTAAATGCAGGATGCTCCTTCGGCCTGTTAGAGCCGTTCATTACGGTAACGGCAACATAATTGCCGTCGCCTGACATTCCTATGCCTTCGGGTGTCTGGCCCACGCTGATTGTATCTACGACGCGCGGCGGCTTCGCTTTGAGGTCGATGACGTTAATGACATCGATGTCGCCCTGACCCCCGCCTTGGTTGCTGAACACCGCAACATCACCCTTTGAGCTGATCTCAAGGCTGTAAGGCCGAATACCGCCTACCATGAAGGCTTTGCTGTCTTCGACCTTGTTGCCGTCGACGGTTAGAATCGAAACCCGATGATCGCCATCGCGAGTCACCAGCGCGCTCTTTCCGTCCGGCGTGAATGCCACATGACTTGGTCCGGACTTCGAATCACCGAGTTGGATCTTTCCAGCTGGCGTAAGTTTGTTGCCCGCGACCGTAAAGACCGACACGGTGCCTTCGTTGCGGTTTGCCACCAATGCCAAAGTACCCGCGTTGTTAATCGACACACCAGCTGCCCCGAGACCGGCTTCAAGTGTCGATATGACAGCTGGAGGTTTGGCCTTGAGGTCGATCACCGAGAGTTTGTTATCGGGAATTGCCTTTTTCGGATCGGCCGGGTCCACTTTGAAGGCACCAGTCACCAGTGCGAAGCCCTCATCGCGCGATACCGCGACACTTTGCGGTGGTCCAACGACGCTGGCAGGCGCTTTGACCTCGCCGATGAGTTTGGGGGGCGATACACCCAGATCAATGATGGTGACAGTATCCGCCGCCGGGTTGGCAGGTACAACATTTGCGCCGTTGACTAACACGGCCTTGTTGTCATTCGCAGACACTAAGATCTGTGCTGTAGCGCCAAAAGTCAGTAACGGCACAAGGGCCAACGCGAAGCCGAGCTTCGCTGGCCACCAACGCAAACTTGTCATGTCGCCTCCCCTGCTCGGATATATTTGTTGCGAACGGCTGGTCGCGCCGAGCCACGACTAGCTCCGCCAACATTAACACCAAATTGGACGAAATGCTTCCCGAGTCTAAAGGCCCGCCACAGCCGGAATCGGCTTGACCAGCGCCGATCTTTCTTTCTTCAGTAACCCGGCCAATAGGAAAGCAAGATCTATCGCCTGTTCGGCGTTGAGCCGTGGATCACAGACCGTATGGTAACGGTCGTTGAGATCGGCTTCCGTGATAGCGCGGGCGCCGCCAGTGCATTCGGTTACATTCTGACCTGTCATTTCGAGATGTACGCCGCCGGCATACGTACCCTCGGCCTGATGAACTTCGAAGAATCCACGAACCTCTTTCAATATGAGGTCGAACGGTCGGGTCTTGTAGCCGGTCGCCGATGTAATCGTATTGCCATGCATCGGGTCGCACGACCACAACACGACTTTGCCCTCGCGCTGTACCGCACGCACAAGAGCCGGAAGATGCTCGCCGACCTTCTCGGCTCCAAAACGACTGATCAGTGTTAAACGCCCAGCTTCGTTGTCCGGATTGAGAATATCAATCAGCCGCAGCAGGTCATCCGCTTTGAGTAAAGGCCCACATTTCAAACCAATCGGATTCTTGATGCCGCGCGCGTATTCGATGTGGGCATGGTCAGATTGCCGCGTGCGATCGCCGATCCACAGCATGTGACCAGACGTGGCGTACCAGTCGCCCGTGGTTGAATCGACGCGCGTCAATGACTCCTCAAAGCCGAGCAAAAGCGCCTCATGGCTCGTATAGAAATCGGTCGTCCGCAGTTCCGGATGACTTTCAAGATCGAGGCCGCAAGCCTGCATGAAGCCAAGCGCTTCGGAGATGCGATCGGACAGTTCGACGTAGCGTCGAGACTGTGGGCTGTCTTTGACGAAACCAAGCATCCACTGACGAACGCTGGCGAGATTGGCATAACCGCCTTGTGCGAAAGCGCGGAGCAGATTGAGCGTCGCAGCCGATTGCCTGAAGGCTTCGATTTGCCGACGCGGATCAGGTCGTCGAGCATCTTCGGTGAAAGCGATATCGTTTATAATGTCGCCACGATAGCTGGGCAGTTCCTTGCCGTCGCGCTTCTCATTCGGAGACGAGCGCGGTTTCGCAAACTGGCCGGCAATGCGGCCAACCTTCACCACCGGCGAAGCCGCGGCATAGGTCAGCACGACCGCCATTTGCAAGAACATGCGGAAAAAGTCGCGGATATTGTTTGCACCGTGCTCGGCAAAGCTTTCTGCACAGTCTCCGCCTTGCAGGAGGAAAGCTTCGCCTTTCGCGACCCGCGCGAGCTGTTTTTTCAGGTTGCGCGCCTCGCCCGCAAACACGAGTGGAGGAAAAGTCGCAAGCTGTTTTTCGACGTCAAGCAACGCCTGCTGGTCCGGATAATCCGGAACCTGCTGGATTGGCTTCTTGCGCCAACTATCCGGCGTCCATCGCTCAACCATCTCGTTACTCCAGAATTGGCCGGCCTTATACACGACCACGAGCCTGGGAGGCCACTTTTTCTGGCGGATTCGGTTATTTTTGGGCTTACTCGGCCGCCGCGCGGCTATAGCTCATGGCTTTTTCGCGCATCGTCACCAACTCCTCCGCGCCCGTCGGGTGAACCGCCATGGTCGCGTCAAAGTCCCTTTTTGACGCGCCCATCTTCACCGCAACTCCCACGATCTGTATCAGTTCACCCGCGTCCGGTCCGATGATATGGCAACCCACAACGCGGTCGCTGATCCCATCCACCAGGAGTTTCATGAATGAACGCGTGTCGCGGCCGGAAAGTGTCGCCTTCATAGGACGAAAACTAGTTTTGTAAACGTCAACTTTGTCCAATCGTTCGCGAGCTTGCGCCTCGGTCAACCCCACGACGCCAATTTCGGGCTCCGAAAAAACGGCTGTTGGCACATTGGTATGGTCTACAGGAGACGGTTTGCCGCCGTAGACGGTATCGGCAAAGGCATGACCTTCACGGATCGCCACCGGTGTTAAATTGACGCGGTTGGTTACGTCACCGACCGCGTAGATGTTCGGTACCGACGTCTGCGAATAAGCATCCACTTCGATTCCGCCGTGTTCATGGATCCGGACGTTGACAGCTTCGAGGCCGAGCCCCGTGGCATTCGGTTGCCTGCCAAGAGCGAACATCACCTTGTCAGTGGCCACTCCCGTGCCGTCGCGCAAGTGCGTCATGTACTCGTCACCTGATTTATCGATCCGCGCGACGGTGTGGCCGGATATTACGGTGATGCCACGTGAGCCCATTTCGTTCCGCAAATGCTCACGAATGTCATCGTCGAACCCTCGCAGAATATTCACATTGCGGCAGACCAACGTAACCTCGGAACCGAGACCGGCGAAAATACACGCGAACTCCACGGCGATGTAGCCGCCGCCATGGATGAGGATGCGTTTTGGCAACTCCGGCAGATGGAACGCCTCGTTGGACGAAATCGCGTGTTCGAGGCCGGGAATTTTTGGTCCCATATGCGGCCAAGCTCCGGTCGAGACCAATATCGTCTCTGCGCGAACGCGAGCGCCGCTGGCTAGCCGCACGGTATGAGAATCTTCAAGGGTGGCTCGACTTTTTACGAGCCCGACGTTGAAGCGCCCTAACGTCGTTGTGTACGCGGCTTCCAATCGCGCGATTTCTCGATCCTTGTTAGCAATGAGAGCCGGCCAATTAAATTCCGATTGTCCTACAGTCCAGCCGTAACCTGCGGCATCTTCAAATTCGCCGGAGAACCGCGACGCGTAGACCAATAGTTTCTTTGGAACACAGCCGCGGATGACACATGTGCCGCCGACCCGATACTCTTCGGCTATCATCACGCGCGCGCCGTAACTTGCAGCTATTCGAGCGGCCCGCACGCCGCCGGATCCCGCGCCGATGACAAAAAGGTCGACGTCGTGATCGGCCATCCGCCGCCTCATTACACTGGCGAGGAACGCCAGCCGAGCGCGCACCGGTCCATCAAAGCGCGTGGCCTCTCTTCTTCAGTTCGTCGCGCATTTTTGCGACGACTTGATCGGACAGCTTATTTGCCCAGTCCTGCGCAAATTTCATGCTCGCATCGACCACCTTGGGTTGCTCAGCCAAAAGTTTTTTTCCAGTCGGAGTCTTATAAAATGTGAGAATTTCTTTGAGCTCTTGCTCAGAAAAATTTGTAGCGTACAGGCGAGCCACCTCGTCGTTCAGCTCCGAAAAGCGCGGCTGGAGTTCGGTACGCAGTTGAGCCGAAATCTCATTCAGGTCCTTCGCCAAGCTTGGGTCCTGCTGCAGATATAAAACTTTCGCCTGTTCTACCACGCCCGCGACCAGCGGCCCGAAAAGGCTCGTAGCGCCTGCGACCGCAATAAGTTCCTTCGCGGTGGACATAGCGGTCGCCGATGGCTGTTGTGCGTTAACAGCCGGCCCGATTGTGGCCAACATTATCGCAAGCGCGGCTGGTCTGGCGCCGTTTTTGATGGCCTCAATGACACCCATTAGAAACTCCTTTGGCTAGATTTATCACGATCGTCCGATGATCGTCACACCGTCCGGACCGCCGACTATGGCCTCGTGCGCAAGGCCAATAAACAGACCATGCTCTACTACGCCAGGAACGCCCGAAATCGCATGCGCCAAAGAAACCGGATCGTCAATCCTGGTGAGTGCCGCGTCAAGAATCCAGTGACCGCCATCCGTGACAAAAGCATGTCCATCCTTGCTCCGACGGAGCGTGAGCGGACCGAGGCGCTGAACTGACCCAATAGCCTTTTCGAGCGCGCGCTGGGTGGCCGCCAAGCCAAACGAAACCACCTCAATAGGCAGCGGAAAACGACCGAGGACATCGACCGTCTTGCTTTGATCGGCGATCACAATCATGCGTGTCGAGGCTGCTGCGACGATTTTCTCCCGCAAAAGGGCGCCACCGCCGCCCTTGATCAAGCAAAGGTCGGGGCCGATTTCGTCAGCACCATCCACGGTGAGATCTAACAGAGACACCTCGTCCAATGTTGCAAGCGAGATGCCGCTGCGTCTTGCATCGGCGAAAGTCGTCTCGGACGTCGGTACCGCAACGATATCAAGACCGGATCGAACGCGTTCGCCGATCAGTTCGACGAAATGCTTCGCTGTCGACCCTGTCCCGAGCCCAAGCCGCATGCCCGGTCGCACAAAGTCAACAGCGCGCGTAGCGGCAGCGCGTTTCTGGGCGTCGGAATTCATTGGCACCGGCTAGACAGTGGAGTATCGATTGACGTTGACGATCTCACGTCTATCTAGCCCCGATCATCTCGCGTGAATAGCGGAATTTGCCGCATCCATCGCGGCCGGTAAATCGAACCTTGCAACGTTACCAAACGAAGGATAACGCCACAGGATGTCTAGTCCTACTATCGTCTTTGACCTCGATGGCACATTAATCGACACCGCGCCCGATCTCGTCGCGACCCTCAATGTGATTCTGACACGGGAGGGTCTGTCACCTTTGGCCTACAACACAGCGCGAAATCTGGTCGGCGGCGGCGCCAAGGCCATGATTGCTCGCGGGATCGAAATGGGAGGACGTCATTGTCCGCCGACGCGGCTCGAAGAATTGTTTGCGGATTTCATCGCTCACTATAGCGAACACCTGACTGAACGATCGCAACCTTTTCCAGGCGTGACCGACGCGCTCAATGCGCTTTCGGAACATGGCTATCAATTTGCAGTATGTACGAACAAGCTAGAGGGGCTCTCGACAAGCCTTCTAAAACACCACGACCTCGCCGAGCGGTTCGTCGCAATCTGCGGACCTGACACCTTCGGCATCGAAAAACCTGATCCGGAAATTCTTCGTCGCACTGTGGCGAGGGCCGGCGGAGCGCTTGAACGGGCCATCATGATCGGCGACTCAATTGTCGATATTCACACTGCGCGCGCGGCAGGCATTCCAGTCATCGCGGTGGACTTTGGCTACAGCGAGCGCCCGATCGCGGATTTCGGACCTGACCAGATCGTAAGCAGTTTCGCGCAATTGCCCACGTCGGTTGCGGCCGTTTCGCAGAATATTTGATGCTCTAGTCCTATGTGGGGTCCTTATGTGGTACCGCATAAAAAAGGGTACCCTAGGTTGCGCGCGCGCGATGACGCTCGTATCCTTGCTGTGGGGCGAGCGGCGATATGCCGCTTGAGTGGGACTGTCTAACATGATCCACCGATTTCTTGCAGTTATCGGCAGCGCAGCTGCGCTCGCCGCATGTTCATCTGACATGTCAGGTTTAAAATCGGGAGCCTTCCTGGACACGGTAAGTCTCGAGTCTGAACCGCCGGGCGCCGAAGCTAAGGCGTCCAACGGGCAAACCTGCCGCACTCCGTGCGCCCTTGCACTGCCGGCCGACGCCTCATCGTCGGTTACATTCACTCTCAACGGCTACCAACCGGAAACAGAAAAGCTTGAGGCGATCACATCGACCGGTGAACCGCCCAGATTGCGTCCCAACCCCGTGGTTGTTGAACTGTCACCGGCGACACCGGCAAAGAAGTCGACGAAACCCGCAAAGAAACCAGCTCCGCGACCGAAGGCTGCAGCGGCTCCGCCCCCTGCACCAATGACGGCCGCACCGGCTCAGGCGCCATCATCACCTTGGCCCACAAATCCACCAGCCGTACGCCAATAAACTTAGGGCGTCCCCTTCGGGGTAAATCGCGAGAACTTGCTCGGATTCTGGACGCTGGCCAATATTGGTCAGAATTCCTATATCTAAGGCTGTGAGCCGGGGATCCGCGACGCGGGCAATGGATGGCAGTAGTGGTCAGCGCCTCGACAATTGAAATCGATCGCCCTGGGCAAAAGCCGAGTGCTTTGGTCGACCCATTCCAACGCGCCATCACGTACTTGCGCGTATCGGTCACCGATCGATGCGATTTCCGCTGTGTCTACTGCATGACGGAACATATGACGTTCCTCCCAAAGGCCGATCTGTTGAGTCTTGAGGAACTCGATCGCCTGTGCAGCGCATTCATCGCGAAAGGCGTTACCAAATTGCGGCTTACTGGCGGCGAACCGCTGGTGCGTCGGGGGATCATGACCTTGGTCCACTCCCTATCACGCCACCTAGTGAGCGGCGCCCTTGAGGAGCTGACGTTAACGACCAATGGCTCGCAGTTGCAGACCTATGCTTCCGAGCTCAAAGCGTGTGGCATCAATCGCGTCAATGTCTCGCTTGACACTCTCGACCCCGAAAAGTTTCGCGCCATTACCCGCTGGGGCGATTTAAACAAAGTGATTGCCGGAATCGATGCAGCTCAGGCAGCGGGCTTGCGTGTCAAAATTAACGCTGTGGCTCTCAAGGGCGTGAATGAAGAAGAACTTTCTGGCTTGCTTGAATGGTGTCACGGACGCGGAATGGACCTCACTGTAATCGAAGTCATGCCACTCGGCGACGTCGATGAGTCGCGACTTGACCAGTATCTCCCGTTGTCGATCGTGCGGTCGCGACTGGCGGAGAGCTATACGCTTGAGGATATCGATCATCGTACCGGCGGCCCTGCTCGCTACGTGCGCGTGAAGGAGACCGGCGGCCAGCTAGGTTTCATTACGCCGCTCACGCACAATTTCTGTAAGTCATGCAACCGCGTGCGCATCACGTGCACGGGAACTCTCTACATGTGTCTTGGCCAGGATGATGCCGCCGACCTGCGCCGCGCGCTGCGCGGTTCGGAAAACGACGAACTCCTGAACCAGGCAATCGACGAGGCAATCACGCGCAAGCCTAAAGGCCATGATTTCGTGATTGACCGTCGCCACCAGAAGTCGGCGTTGCAGCGCCATATGAGCACGACCGGTGGATAAAGCCACGAGTCGCCCCTCGGTATAGGCCGACGCTTTCATTTTCACTGCCGCCTGCCCCCGCGGCGGTGTCTCTTCTCCCCCAGTTAAGCGTGCCCCTATGGCTCATTAGCCTCGGGTTCGGTCTTAGCCCCATCTTTCGACCAAATTCTCCATTGACGCCTTATGGCACCATCGGATTAAGGTGGTGGTGCTTGGCCGCTAGCCAAGCATGAGACTTAAACAAAAATAAAAATCCCGGCCAGCCATCGACCAGAGCCGGACACAGGGGGGAGTGGTCAAGTGGGCGCCTTGGACGCATTGCTAAACGCATTGCTGCCGGTGACGCGCGTCGTCGACGCGGTTACCATATGGCTCGGAAAACGACTGGCGTGGCTGATCCTGGCGGCTGTGATCGTCTCGGCCCTCAATGCCACGGTCCGCAAGATTTTCGACACCTCATCGAATTCATGGCTCGAGCTGCAGTGGGTGCTGTTCAGCATGGTGTTTTTGCTGTGCTCGCCGTGGACGTTGCTGGCTAACGAGCACATCCGCATCGACATCGTGAATAACATGCTGCCGAAGCGCGTGCGGGATAGCATCGACGTTATTGGTCATGCGTTCTTCCTGCTTCCGCTGGCCACCATCATGATTTTAACCGGCGTCCCTTTCTTCCTTCGTTCGTTTGAAATCAACGAGCAGTCGGGAAATGCCGGCGGGTTGCCGCAATGGCCGAGCAAGGCGCTGATCATGATTGGATTTGCGATGTTGTTCATCCAGGGTTTGTCCGAGTTGATTAAGCGCGTCGCTGTCATGCGAAACCTCATCCCGGACCCGCACGCGGGCCAGAAGAGCTCGCTCGAAACTGAAGCCGAAGAACTGATCGGCGCAATTGAAAAACATTAGTTGTTTGTGGACTAATCGGGGTTGAGCATGGAAGCATTTTTCATCGCCAATATGGCTCCGGTCATGTTCGGCGCCTTGGTTATCTTTTTGCTGCTTGGCTACCCGGCGGCGTTTTCGCTTGGCGCAGTCGGACTTATCTTCGCGCTGATCGGCATTGAGCTCGGCCTTTTCGTTCCAGATTTCCTGCAAGCCCTGCCAGAGCGCGTCTACGGCGTAATGAGCAACGATACGTTGCTGGCAATTCCCTTTTTCACCTTCATGGGTTTGGTGCTCGAACGATCCGGCATGGCCGAGGATCTCCTCGACACCATCGGTCAATTGTTCGGCACCGTCCGCGGTGGTCTTGCCTATGCTGTAATTTTCGTCGGGGCCCTGCTCGCCGCAACCACCGGCGTCGTAGCCGCGTCCGTAATTTCCATGGGACTGATCTCGCTCCCGATCATGCTTCGGTACGGTTACGATCGCCGCGTCGCCAGCGGAGTGATCGCTGCCTCTGGCACGCTCGCACAGATAATTCCGCCGTCGCTTGTTCTTATCGTGATGGCCGATCAGCTCGGCCGCTCGGTGGGGGACATGTACGAAGGCGCGTTTATCCCTGGAATTCTGCTCGCGGGTCTCTACGCCTTCTATATCTTCCTCGTCACTTTGATATTCCCGAAGGCTACGCCAGGTTTGCCGGCGGAAGCAGTCGGTTTCCGTGAGGCGGGTGGCAGCCGCGGGCTTACTTCGCTTGCTGTACTCGCTATTGCGAGCGGTGTGTTCGGCTGGTTCATAATGCGGACTTCAGACACGCACGGCGCCGATTTCGTAGTGCTGACTATGTTCTTCGGCATCATGTTCGCTTTTGGTGTCGCTGTCGTTAATTGGCTCACCAATCGCTACGTAGGCTATCGCTTCCTTTCCCACATCGCGCAGCAGACCACCTTCGTGATGGTGCCGCCGCTGTTTCTGATCTTCCTTGTGCTCGGCACTATATTTATCGGCGTCGCCACACCAACCGAAGGTGGCGCGATGGGCGCAAGCGGCGCGCTGATCCTTGGCGCACTCAAACGACGCTTGAATTGGGATTTGATCCGCCAGGCCATTGAATCCACCGCCAAGCTGTCGGCTTTTGTGGTGTTCATCCTGATCGGCGCTCGCGTTTTCTCGCTAACTTTCTATGGCGTGAGTGGGCACATATGGGTCGAACACTTGTTGACGTCCTTGCCTGGAGGCCAGATCGGCTTCCTGCTCTTCGTCAATGCTTTCGTCTTCGTGCTCGCCTTCTTCCTCGACTTTTTCGAACTCGCCTTCATCGTCATCCCGCTGCTCGGCCCTGCCGCCGAACATCTAGGCATCGACCTGATCTGGTTTGGCGTCATCCTCGGCGTGAATATGCAAACGTCTTTTATGCATCCGCCGTTCGGATTCGCGCTGTTTTATCTACGCTCGGTTGCGCCGCGCGAAACGTTTGTCGATCGAGTTACCGGCAAACGGACAGAAGGCGTCACTACCGGCCAGATTTATTGGGGCGCGGTCCCATTCGTCGTGATCCAGGTGATCATGGTAGTATTGGTTATCATGTTTCCAGCCATGGTCATGCACTACAAGCGTGGACTGTCGACGGTCGACCCTAACAAGGTGAAAATCGAAATTCCGCAGATCGAGATTCCGCCACTCGATCTGAATATCAAATAGATAACGTCCGACAAAAAAACCCGGATCTTTCGGTCCGGGTTTTTACTTCTGCACGACGCATCAGCCGCGTGTGTGGCGAACCATGAAGCTGTCGTATGTCAATTCCGCGACCTGGAACCATTGATAGCCATTCCGCGTGAACTCCATAAGGGAATCGTTCACCTTTTTGAAGCTCGCGTTCTCCTTCGCAATCTCAGCATGTAGGTCCATCGCGGCCGTGTAGCTCGCCTCCATGACTGGTTGCGGGAATACATGCAGCTTTGTGCCGCCAGCAAGCAATCGCTTCAGAGCCGACGGATTGAGCTGGTCGTATTTCGCCATCATCCAGGTATTGGCGTAATGCCCCGCCTGTTCAAGCACGGCTTGATAATGCTTCGGCAGCGAGTTCCACTTATCGAGATTGACGAAGGCAAAGATCATCGTGCCGCCTTCCCACCAGCCCGGCGCGTAATAGTGCGGCGCCACTTTGAAGAAGCCGAGTTTCTCGTCGTCGTAAGGTCCGACCCATTCGGCAGCGTCGATGGTACCCTTCTCGAGCGCCGGGTAGATATCGCCACCCGCAATCTGCTGCGGAACGCCGCCGAGCTTTTGCAACACGCGGCCAGGAAACCCGCCGATGCGCATCTTCAGACCCTTCAGGTCGTCGACCGTGTTGATTTCCTTGCGGTACCAACCGCCCATCTGGCAACCGGTATTGCCGGCAAGCAACGCCATGCAATTGTATTTTTTGTAGAACTCATTGAGCACTTCCCTGCCACCGCCCAGCGTAAACCAACCTTGGTTCAGCCGCTGGTTTGGTCCGAATGCGACCGACGTGCCGAAGGCGAAAGTCGGATCCTTGCCGAAATAGTAATATGAAGCGGTGTGGCCGATCTCGACCGTACCGTTCTGAACCGCGTCGACAATCGCAAGGCCCGGCACAATCTCGCCGGCGGCGAATGTTTGAATCTGAAATTTGCCATCGGTTGCCTCGCCGACGGCCTTCGCCATGACTTCGCAGCCACCCCACAGCGTATCGAGGGACTTTGGCCAACTTGCCGGCATGCGCCATTTGATTTCCGGCAGTGATTGAGCAATTGCCGGAGCAGCAACAGCGCTTGCGGCAACGCCCAAGCCTGCAGCTTTCAAAAATTGACGACGTTTCATTCTAAATTCCTCCCAGATGTTTTTGGTAGCAGGAGCCTTCCTCGTACTCGAGTGGGCGGTTGTGCCGGGTCACAACCGAAATCATGACCGAGCCCGCGCCTTAACTCCAGTCTGCACCGGTTCAACGAAAGTTGTAAGAGCCCACCGGACAGCCGTTTTTGACGCGCCAAATAGATTGGGCCGGTGTAAAACCGGCCCAATCCACCCAACCGGTTTGTTTTAAGTTACCCTCGTACTCGCGAACGGATCATGAAGGAGTCGTAGGTGTACTCAGCGACCTGCCACCACAGATATTCGTCGTTCCGAAATGCAACGATTGAATCCCAGGTCTTCTTATAGTCGGCATTGGTGGCCGACGTTTCCGTGTTCACTTCTTCGGAAGCCTTCAGACAGGCCTCCATCACCGACTGCGAGAACGGCCGAAGCTGAGTGCCGTTGGCTACCAGTCGCTTGAGAGCCTGCGGATTTTTGGCGTCATAATCGCCTTGCTGCTGCGTATTGCAGGCTCCGGCTGCCGCTTCCAGGATGGCTTTGTAGCTTTTCGGGAGTTCGTTCCACTTTGCGAGATTGACAAGCATGTGGTTCGCGGTGCCGCCTTCCCACCAACCGGGATAGTAATAATACTTCGCGACCTTATAGAAGCCGAGTTTCTCGTCATCGTAGGGTCCAACCCATTCAGCGGCGTCGATGGTGCCCTTTTCCAGCGCCGGATAAATATCGCCACCGGCGAGCTGCTGTGCGACGAGGCCGAGCTTGCCGAGCGTTTTTCCGGCCCAACCGCCGATCCGCATCTTGAGACCTCTGAAGTCTCCGGGCTCCTTGATTTCCTTGTTGAACCATCCACCCATCTGGCAACCGGTGTTGCCCGCGAGCAGGCACTTGGTATTGAATTTTGCGCCGAACTCGTCGATCAGCTTTTGGCCATCGCCGTGATAGAACCATGCATTCTGCTGGCGGGAGTTGAGGCCGAACGGAACGGCGCAAAAGAGCGCCCAGGTCGGATCCTTGCCGATATAGTAGTACTGAGCACTGTGACCCAATTCGACAGTACCGTTCTGTACTGCGTCTAGCACTTGCAGCCCGGGCACGATTTCGCCGGCGGCGAACGCCTGGATCTGAAATTTACCGTCGGTTGCTTCCGACACGTATTTCACGAACGTCTCGCAAGTACCGTAAAGAGTGTCGAGCGATTTGGGCCAACTGGCGGTCAACCGCCACTTGAGCGTCGGCGAGGATTGCGCGATAGCCGGGGCGGCAATCGCGGTGGCGGCAGCGCCGGAACCCATTGCAGTTAGAAATTGACGTCGTTTCATTTGTTCCTCCCATTGGGTACCGTGACGTCTTCAACCTTGCCCCCGGGTCAGCGATACGTCCGGCATGCCCTACAATGATGCCGCTTCGCATAGCGCACAAGGCGCCGATTGCGCAAATCGCCTGGTCTTTTGGAATAGGGGAGCTGGGCGTCGACTACGGTCGCTCGCCCCTCCCACTTTTGAGCTAAGCGAACACCTTACTCAGGATATCGCAGTAAGTGAGCGCGTGCTTGCTGCCGGGCGCTGGCGCCACCTCAGCTTATTCTCTACCACCCCTTGCCCCCCAACCTAAGGGCCAAAAGCGGACATCGCGATACGAAGGCCTCTTGGCTTAACTCACCGTGGTCCCTGCCGGACCTTTGCAAGAACAAAGGGTGCGTAAGACGCGACGCCGCGTTCCGGGGGGAGCAACTTGGCAATGACCGCTCATGCGGCGTCTGAGGTTTATTTCGGCCTAAACGCGATGTGGGTGTCGACGAGCATCCTCGCCATCACCTACGCCACCATCATGTCTGAGAAGATCAACCGCGCCATCGTCGCGTTGATTGGCGCATGCTTGATGGTGATCGTCGGTGTGTTGGACCAAGAGGAAGGATTGAGAGGCATTGATTGGAACACCCTCGGCCTCCTGACTGGAATGATGATCCTCGTTTCAATCTCCCGTCGCTCCGGAATGTTTCAATATCTTGCGGTATGGTCGGCGAAGGCCGCGCGTGCACACCCTGGTGGCATTCTTTTTATCCTGCAAATCACCACTGCCGTAGTGTCTGCCTTTCTCGACAATGTCACTACCGTTTTGCTGATCGTTCCGGTCACACTGGCAATCTGTAGTACGCTGAAAGTGCCGGCCTACCCCTATCTGTTTGCAGAAATCTTCGCGTCTAACATTGGCGGCACTGCAACACTTATCGGCGATCCGCCCAACATTTTAATTGGTTCACAGGCCGGCCTATCCTTCAACGAGTTCGTCTATCATCTGACGCCCGTCATCGTCATCGTTATGGCGGTTCAAGCTCTCATCATTCACGTCCTCTGGGGCAAGGACCTGAAAGCATCGGCCGCCGCCGAAGCAGAGGTCATGAGGATGAACCCGGCGGATTCGATACAGGACTGGGCATTGTTAAAACAGGCGCTTGCCATTCTCGCAGTCGTAATTGTTGCCTTCGTTCTTGCGCGACCGTTGCATTTGGAACCTGCCACCATCGCAATGACAGGGGCTGCCGTCTTGATGCTACTCGACAATTGGGCGCATCATTCCGAAAAAGCCGCACACAATATTCATCAAACATTTGGCGACGTCGAATGGATCACCATATTCTTCTTCATTGGCCTATTCGTGGTAGTGCACGGAGTCGACGTCAGCGGATTGCTGCAGCTCCTTGCGAACAGGCTCGTCGTCGCTACCCAAGGGAGCATGGCAAATGCGGGTTACGCAATCTTATGGGCGTCCGCGATCCTGTCATCGATTGTCGATAATATTCCTTTCGTCGCTACCATGATTCCGTTGATCAAAGGTATGGCACCCGCATTTGGTGGCGCCGACAAAATCGAGCCACTGTGGTGGTGTCTATCGCTCGGCGCCTGCCTCGGCGGTAATGGCACGCTGATCGGAGCCTCCGCTAACCTGACAGTAGCTGGTATTGGCGAACGGAATCAGGTGCCATTCCGATTCATAACCTATACGCTTTATGCCTTCCCGATGATGATTGTATCGGTCGCGATCTGCCACGTATACGTATGGTGGCGTTATTTCTGAATTTCAGCGCTCGCCGACGAATTGAAGTTCTTCCATGCGACACGCGCAGCGTAACATGGTGCTTAAAGCGACGCCGATAACGAAGAGGACGGTGACTGCCGCAATGCATTTTCGGGTAAGTTAGGATTTAGGCCTCTATTACGATCACCGTGAGAATGCATCCATGCATAGTCCCGCGTCACATGCTGGCGGAAATACTTTGGCTTTTTGGCATCGTTGCCGCAGCGCTCGCGGCCACATGGCTGATTTCGTCCATTTTTAATTTTTTTGAGCCAAAAGACTAAAGTTTATTAACAAGGCCAGTGATTGGCATTAGCGGAGAGCAGCCGAGCCGCGCGAACGGCGGCCTTTAAGTATTGCCTGAAACGAGAGGGCAAAACCAACTGGTTTGTTTCAGCGATGCCACGCTATTTTTTTCATCTCCATGGTTCCGGTGCCCGCGACACCGAGGGGCAGGAATTTGCGAATGATGAAGCGGCCTGCGAGGAAGCGCGAGCAGTTGCACGCGAACTGTCGCAAAACAGAAATTCTGCAACCGATGAACGGCTCGTCGCGACCAGCGCCGACGGCAGCGTCATCCACGAAGAACCATTCTTCCGCCGTTAAAGGACCGTTTCGGCTCGAGGCGGATACGAGGGCAGCGGAATAATCAGGCAGCAGTTTTTGAAGGAAGTTTATGGGGCACTTTGTCCGCCGCCATATCTTGCTCGAATTGAGTTGCGAGGCGTAGAAAGCCTCTCACTAAATATTCGTACTCAGCCCTCAGTTCGGCGTCGTGCACCGACTTCGCTGTCTTGCGAAGCAGCTCGGCCAACTTTCTGCACTCAACATTTGGCTTCATGCGGAAACAACAGAAAGACCATTTAACCGTTGCCAGCTATGTCGGGTACCGGCCACAAATTTAATACGGAACCCACTAGCCACTATCATCACACCACAGATGGCATGTCCGCTTTGGGTCAAAAGCAGACATGTGCAGCGCACAAGCCGATGTCCGCTTTGTGCCAATAGCGGACATTCAGCACTTCATCACATCTCAGTCGTGAATTACGACCGACCGTGCCGCGCCGGTCAGATGACGGTCCTTTGTAAATGCTGGTTTGCCACCTGAATTGGCCAGCACGCCTAGCGCAAGTGCTACTGAAAGAAATTTTCGAGAGTCACCACACTTCTTCATGTCACATCTGCCGTTGAAAAGGGAGCCGCAGTGTTGGAGGTACTGCGGCTCTTTTATTTTCCGACTTATCTTCCTGACGGGATCGTGTCGTCCTTTCCGAAGCTGGCACCGGGAGTTGAGGCATTACCCCAGCCCACCAAAGCGGCCGGGGCATATGCCCTAGCATCGAGCCCGCGAACCGCACGGGTGGCCTTGCTTGTTACTCCGAACGTGTCGTCCTTTCCGAAGCTGGCACCGGGAGTTGAGGCATTACCCCAGCCCGCGACGGCGCTTTGCTGATACGCGGCATGAGATTGCAGATACGCAGCGTGGGCAAACGTCGGTGCAACAACCGACAGAATGGAAGCAACGATAATCTGGATGATGGTCTTCATGGTTAGAGTCCTTTATTTTGAAGCAAGATGGATTTCTTGCTACTGGCGCTCTTATGGTGCGCCGTTGCTTCGATCTCCATCCCTAAAATGAATATTGATCCGATAGCGTTTTGCTATCTGCTCTCATCCACTGCGCGAGATTTATTCCTCCTCACTCTTTGTTCAAAAAAAACGTTATCTGAAATCTGGCGTTGGCCTTCAGCCCGCGGGAATAACTCAGCGCGTTTTGCAGTCTCCTCACGTGAAATCTCAATCACAGGAGAAGCTACATGAAGAGGCTTCTAACCGCCTTGGCTGCGCTGACGGTCATCGCCACGCCCGCATTTGCCCAGTCGTTCGATCCGGACAACGGCACTGGCAACATCGTAATGTCTTTTGGCTCTAAACCGACTTCTCCCCTGAGCGTCATAGCGGGATGCGTGTTTACGCCATGGTTCCGCGCACCCGCTCGGCTCGTGTGACACGCCGGTAGCCGCCCGCTGGGTTGTTGATAGCCACTTGGTATTTCCGCTTGACAGATCCTCGGTGCAATTTGATGGCCGAAGGAGAGCGCCAATGATTAAACCAATCAAGCGTTACCATCCTGAACGTCACTACATGCGTGGACCTGGCCCAAAGTGGCTCGAGAAGCACAGCAGTGGAATTGATCGGATTGGTCCCGTCACGGACGACCCCCGCGGTGACAAACATTCACTCACCGGCTTCGTCTTCCAGCTTGTACGACGAAGGCGCGATTAGGCGGGTCCGCAATTGGTCGGTCTCGTGAAGACTGATCGAGACGCACCGTTGCCGCGTTTGCGGCACTCTGCCGCCTGCTTGCCGCACCCGACCGGAAACTCAATGGGAAGACCACTCGAGCCAATGCCCCTCCCTGAATTCTCTAAATGACAATAAATTCGATAGCCCTTTGCTATCCGCTCCCGTGCTATTCCTATGTTCATGGTGGGAACGATGACCGCCAAATCGACCGAGGACAAATTGAAAGATCTAAAATCATCCCCTCGGTCGATGACTGAGGCACTAACTCGAGCAGAAACTCAAAACATTTCGCTCAGTTCCAGACTATCGGCATATCGTAAGGACAGCAGTGATCGGCGTCCCGAATTCGCCAAAGCGTATGACGATCTTGTTGAACGGCTGAATATGATCGATCAGGGGCGGGTTGGCCCCGGGCTCGGCGAATTGATGCCTGAATTCAACCTACCGGATGAGAACGGCCGCCTCATTTCGCTCTCGTCCTTGCTTGCATTGGGGCCGGTGGTAATCAGCATCAATCGCGGGCATTGGTGTCCCTATTGCAAGCTCGAACTCCGGTCACTCGCAACAATTCACAGTGAAATTGCGCGGCTCGGAGCCTGCGTAATCTCGATCATGCCGGATAGCGCACAGTTTACGGGCGACTATGTCGCGCAAAACGATTTGCCATTCCCGGTGTTGAGCGACATCGACCTCGGCTACTCGCTCTTACTGGGCCTCATCTTTTGGGTCGGACCCGAGATCCAGCGGCTATACAAAGAGGCAGGTGTAGAGCTTGAAAAATATCACGGAAATCAGGGCTATTTTCTGCCAATGGCGGCGAAATTTATCGTCGGGCGCGATGGGCGGGTGAAGGCGCGGCAGGTTAATATAGAATTCCGCGAACGCATGGAGCCTCAGGCACTCATCGCAACGTTGCGGCAACTTCGCATCGGATAAGGAATTGGTCGGGCACTGGAAGGCCTAATTAAACCGCCGGCGGACCGATATTTCGGTGACAGCGTAAACATGGAAATGCACCAAGTTCGATACTTCCTGGCCGTCGCGCGGACGCTAAACTTTACGCGCGCGGCGGAGGAGTGCCACGTCGCCCAGCCGTCGCTGACGCGTGCGATTAAGCTCCTGGAAGGTGAGCTGGGCGGCGATCTTTTTCGGCGCGAGCGGCCCCATGCGATGCTAACGCCGCTTGGCGAGAGAATGTTTCCGCTACTCAAGCAGTGTTACGATAGCGCTCAGAGCGCGCGTGCGCTCGCTGCCATGATCAACGACGGAGAGATCGGCGCGCTTAAGCTCGCGGTATCAGGCAGCATCGAGCTTGGCCTCATCTTGTCGCACGTCAACGAGCTGCGAAAGAGTTTCAGCGAAATTGAACTGAAGATCCTGCGTGGGACCGGCCCGCAAATCGTCGAGTACCTTAAG
>CAWHQL010000007.1:0-79266 GCA_963831515.1 uncultured Alphaproteobacteria bacterium
TGGCCGCTAATGACCCAAAGCGGACATCCACCGGTATCAACCCGATCTTTCGGGATGCTGCTTTAGGTCGTACGATGGCCTGTTATAGCTTCAGGGACGTCAATGAAACGACGCGAGTTCATCACGTTTCTCGGAAGTGCGGTTGCTGCCGGGCCACTTGCTGCGCATGCGCAGAAATCGTTGCCCCGGATTGGGTGGCTTGTGTACGGCGGAGCAACATTGGGTCCAATCGATCAGTCGTTGAAGGACGCACTCGCGCAGGTCGGGCTCGTTGATGGCCGTAACATTGAAATTGTCTTCGGCTATGCCAATGGAAAAACGGATCAACTTGCGCGATTAGCCTTAGAACTTGTCGCGCAAAAGCCCGACCTTCTGCTCGCCGTTGGCGGTGATGCCATCAAGCCGCTGTTCGAGGCAAGCAAAGGCGGCATACCCATCGTCGGTGGCGTGAGCGATAGCCCGATGCGCGCGGGAATTGCTGAGTCTCTGGCTCGGCCGAGTATGAATTTTACCGGGATCACGTTCCTCACGGATGAAATGGCGGCCAAGCGGATGGAATTTCTCAAGGAACTGGCGCCTACCGCAAAGCGCGTTGCGGTAATATTCAATCCTCAGCATTTCGACGACGAGGTGACGTTTGCGCGGCGCGGAGCGGAATCGCTTGGCATCGAGCTAACGACCCACCCAATAAAGAACGTTGCTGATCTCGATCCAGCGCTGCATGCGGCCAGTGCGGGTGGCACCGATGGCCTTTTCATTATCTCGTCACGGCTGACTGGCCTTGTCGCCGACCAAATCGCTCGGTACGGCCAGGAACATCGCCTTCCCGTGATCGCTTCGTGGCGCGAGTTCGTAGACAGTGGTGCATTGTTGTCCTACGGACCGAGTTGGGTTTTCGAGGCCAAACGTTTGGCTGGCTATGTGCAAAAGGTTTTGAACGGAGCAAAGCCCGCCGATTTGCCCATCGAGCAACCAGTCAAATTTGAGCTTGTAATCAACCTCAAAACCGCCAAAGCGCTTGGCCTGAACGTGGCGCGCACGCTGCTCGATCGCGCCGACGCTGTAGTCGATTAGCACAGGCGATGTCCGCTTTTGGCCCATAGCGGACTTCGGCTTTTGCGCTGCACATGTCTGCTTTTGACCCAAAGCAGATATGAACCAGTGCATCGCACAAGTCTGCTTTCAGGGGTAAAGCGGACATGACGCTCAAATATTGGAATGTCCGCTAATGACCCAAGTTGCCCCATGGTCCAATTCAAAGGGCAGCCCGTTCTTCGTATCGTCAAACACATATTAAGGAGATGAGCCATGAACGACCCACAAGTAGGTTGGATTGCAGCCATCATCATCGGCGGAGTTGCAGGCTGGCTTGCCGAGCAGTTCATGAAAAGCCAAATGGGCCTCCTGATGAACATCGTCCTTGGCATCGTAGGAGCCGTAATCGCTAGCTGGCTATTCAATATGCTCGGTTTATCGCTCGGCGGTGGTTGGATCGGCTATTTGATTTCCGGCTTTATAGGGGCGTGCATCCTCATATTTGCTGGACGGGCAATCCGGCGGACGGCGTAAGGTACAATCGCCGGCGTCCGCAGACATTCTTTTCGCAGCGAGTAACTGCGAAGAAGGGAGATTCCGTCATGCGACGCTTCGTGCTGTGTATTCTGCTGGTAGCCTTGCCGCCGAGTTTTGCTTTTGCAGCAAAAGGACCGATGAGTCTGTCGGAAGCGCAGGCAGCCGCCGCCAAAGGCGACGCCGATGCCGCTGCCGCTATCATGCTGACGACTGAACGCCAGACCTGTTTGAACGGATGCGCCAACCGCGGCCATAGTAAGGAGCAATGCACCAATGCCTGCCGCCCAGGCTTGTGTCATCCGGGCGCCTCGCAGCCTTATTGCGTAGCGAAGTAAACGCACGTCACGGAGGCAAGCGGCATTTGGGCCAGGGTCCAATGTGACGGCGGTTCACAAGCATTTTGATGTGGGTCAACGCTGGTCGACCAGAAGTCGCGACTATGCATGGTTCGAAAAAAACACAACATGGGAGAAACGCATGATGCGATTGATCGCTTTTGCCGTCGTCGCCTTAGCCATCACAGTGTCAGCACAGGCAATGCCAGTGGCGCCGATTCAAGGGCCGGACGTCATCACCACGCAAGCCGCGTACGGATGCGGACCGGGCATGACACGGGTTGCTGGTGTCTGCGTGGCAAGAACCACCAAGCGCCAAGCCCGCAGGTGCATTCGCTGGACCGGAGGCGTTTGCGCCGGGTGGCGCTACTACTGAGAGGCAGTGCAATAGCGGCCCGTAACGTTGTCCAAACGTTGCGGGCCTTTTCACGTCCGCTATTGGCCCTTAGCGGACATCACGCGAAAGGCGATGATGTCGGCGGTGAATACTGACAGGCCGTTCGGTGTTATCACCGGCATCCAGACGGAGGTGACCATGATGCGCCTGATCTTTGCAGCTTTCGCTGCTCTCGCTGGAGTGTCCTTCGGTCCAACGGCTCAGGCTTACGAGGCCCCATGGTGCGCGGTGATCGAACTCAGCAAAGGTAGCGCGTATTGGGATTGCCAATATCGCTCGTTCGATGACTGTTACCGCAGAGGCAATATTTTGGCTGGCAATAGGGGCTTCTGCAATCCAAGTCCGTACTATGTCGGCAACGTCACAGAAAAAAAGCGCCAAGCGAAACGCCGCGCTCGGCCGGAATAACGGCACAAGCGACTATGTCGTGAACGTCCGCTTATGGCGCAACGCGGACATCGCTAGTTACGCCGCACGCGTCCACTCTTGACCCTAAGCGGAGAGCCTGGTTGTCATTCGAACCAGCTCGGCCACGCTTCCGACCCGCATCTTTGCCATCATGTTGCCGCGGTGCACTTTGGCCGTTTTCAGGCTGATTCCGAGCACGCCGGCGATCTGCTTGTTCTGCCTGCCCGCAACGACGTGCGTGAGGACCTCTTTCTCGCGCGGCGAGAGTTTCTCAAGCAATGCCAAGGTCGCCCGACGTTCCCTCTCGGCGCAACGGTTTATCCTGTCTTGTTCCTCGGCTGATTTTATCGCATGCAGCAAGGTGGATGCGTTGACCGGCTTCACGAGGACGTCGGTCGCACCTGCTCGCATCGCGAGAACGGTTGAATGAATATTCGCGTGTCCGGTGAGAAAGATGACGGGCCGCTCAGAATCCTGGCGCTTGAGCACGCGCTGCACATCCAGCCCGTTCAAGACTGGCATGGCCATATCCAGCACGACACAGCCGGGCACGGACGTGTCGTGCTCTGCAAGAAATGTTTCTGACGAAGAATACGCTTTGATTCTATAGCCGGTGGTGCGGAGAAGTCTTGTCAGGCTTTCCAGTATCGCGTGGTCATCGTCGACCAGAAAAACCATAAATTCTGTACTGGATTCGCTTTTCACTCTCGACGCCGATCCCGCGCCAAGTGATGGTTCGACGGAGCCATCGCGCTCGGTTGCAAGAACCACGTTCAGCGGGTCCAACGACCACTGCAATTGCCGTTCTCCCGCCCAAGTCTGATGAATAGCGCATCAGATCGGATTTAAGTTACCTGTGCTGGCACGTTTTCAAGCGAACGCAGAGACGTGCAATTTATCATTGCGACGATCTCATGAGATGCGGTGGTACGCGCCAACTTCAACCGGACGAGCGGTGACGCATATGTGGCAGCACCGAGACCCGAAAGACCGCATTTCATCGCTTTTATTGTCTTGAAGGCACTTTTCAGCTAATGAAGCGACTAGTGCAATCTGCACCGGGTGCTTGAAATGAAAATCAGGCTTCCCCAGCTCCCCCTTTTCGTCGATGAAATAGAACGCCTGAATCACTTCATCGACGTGCTCAATGCGTTGGACCGACACATCGCGCGACCGCAGGGTGCCCGCGTCTACGCTGCGTGGCGATCAACTATTAATGATCGCGATACCAGCTATCTCCTCGGTCGCAACGTTTTCGTTCACGCCAGCGTGCCGAAGGGATTCTATCCGGAGTTCGTGCAGGCTTATGCCCATTACGGCCACACGCCCATGGCACAGTATGCGCGGTTAAACCGGACTCCGGCATTATTGACATGGCGCGAGCACCGCCAACGATTAAAATCAACTCGTGATGGCCTTTGGTTCCACGAACTAGCGGAACGTCATGGCATGGCAGACGGTCTATATTGCTCGCACCGGCAATGGACGGTCGGTTTCTGGACCCCGGCCGTCTTCAAACCAACAGACGACGACCGCAAAATCCTGGACATAGCAGCATATTTCGCCGCGGCGCGAATGGAACAGTTGATGGCGGCGCGCAAAAAAAAGCTCGATAGTGTCGCTGCCCCGCTGTCGCCGCGGGAGCAATTGAGCCTCATCCGCTATTCGCTGGGTGATAGCGAGCAAGAGATTGCCGATCGGCTTGGCGTCAGCACTGGCCGGGTAAACAACCTTCTCTATGCCGTGCGCAAAAAGCTCAAGGCCAAATCCAGACCCCATGCGGTACGCATCGCTCTCTTGGCTCGCCTCATCCCGTGACCCAAAGCGAACCTCAGAAGCGGCGCGCAACAAAAAAGCCGCCTGTCCTAGGCGGCCTCAACAGTCTAGCCAAACATCGATTTACTTGAGCTGGGTCGAGATGGAGTTGAACGTGCCGTTGAGGGTCGTTCCGAGCGCATTAACAGTGGCGATGATCACGACCGAGATGCCCGCCGCGATCAAGCCGTATTCGATCGCGGTGGCTCCTGCCTCGTCTTTCAGAAACGCGAGAACCTTAAACATGCGAGAACTCCTGTGAAACAGCAGTCATCGCCCCTTGGAGGACAATACAGTTACGCTGTTAAGAAGAGTTTTCGGTGGCTGGTTTAAAAATTGTTATTGAATTACTTCAAATTCACCGGCCATTGCCCAAAATCACTTTGGCGTTCGCATCACGGACGTGCCGCCGCGTATTAATTCCGATTGGGAGGTATGTTGGCACTCCCTTGCTATCAAAATCTCTACACAAAATATATCTGTGCTGGATCCACGACTCACGTACTTTCCGAAAATCACTAGCAGGGGCGAAGAGACGATACGGCAACCTCGAAGGAGGGTCTGCCATGGGCAGCGCACATCCGTCACCGCGCCAGCATGAGAATTATACTACGCGATCGCCACGGCGGGATAACAACGGGCATATGGATGTAACTGCGCTGGTCGAGGAAAATGCCCAGCTCAGGGAGCTTGTGATTCAGCTCTCGAGAATAGTCATCAAAAACGTTGCCGAACGAAAGTAAGGCCGTCCCAGTTGGCAGCCACTTCCGTGGCCATACGTGCGTCTGTCCGCTGTGGCACTTACCGGACATTGTTTTGCTGTGCCGAATGTCTGCTATTGGCCCATAGCGGTCGTGCCGCTGGGGCGATCATGAAATGACCTGGCCGAACCCGATATCGTGCCCGTCGATATCTTGCGTACCGAATTCGCGACAACCGTACGGCTGATCGCACAGCCCATAGTCGATTTTTGCGCCGCGCTCTACGAATTCCTTATAAAGAGCGTCGGCATCATCGACCCAGAAATACATGTCCCAAAGTCCGGCTGAAACAGTCCAGCGCGGAACGATGTGTTTATGATCCTCAATCTGTTTCACCATTACGTACATGTTGTCGCGCTTTAGAATCGCAAAAGACGGAGGTTCACCGAAAATCTCCCCAAACGAAAATCCCATTGCGTCACGGTAGTGTTTGGTTGCTGCGTAAACGTCGCGCACAAATAGCACCGGCGCGGAAGCAGTAAGTTTCGCTGTTTTTGAAGACGTCATGGATACCGCTCCTCTTCGCTGCAATCAGAGGAAGGATATCACGCCGCAAATTGGCCCTCTGCGACCGACTGAAACTTGGCTGATGTCGACATGCTGATGGCGCTGCGAGATCTCCGCTAATGACCCAAAGTGGACATCCGAGTTTAGCCGACGGCTGTCTTGGTCGATAACCGACGTATAAAGACGTATAAATTTGCGTGCCCGACTTCTGATTACGGACAATGCGCTCCGCTATCGATCCAGGCTTGAACCAAAGCGCCGGCCGTTTCCTGACTGCCCGGTGCTGGCTCGCGACCTGGTCCGGGATTCCACCCCCAGGCCACCAGGTCATCCTTGGCAACATGTTCCTGCAGCGCTGCGAGATCGCGTCCGCCGTTGCGGTCTTTGTCTTTCAATTGTCGACAGATATCGCCGAGCGTTTTTCCTTCCCAACTCATCGACAACGGCGCGAGCTGCCAGCGTGGATTTCCGGGAATGCTTTGATAACGCGCGGCTTCGTGCAGCGTGAAATTGCTTTCGGTGTGGCACATTGCGCAGCTCGCACCGGGAACGCCCGCACCGGAACTCCCCGCGCCACACTGGTGGCGAATGCTCGCGATGTTCAGCGCCCTGAAGCGGGTGATCGCCCGCTGGATGACAGTTCATGCATCGTGGATTGGTAAGTACTTTTCCGATCTCGGCGAAGATCGCGCGTGATCGTTCTTCCTGGCTACCGATCGATTCAAACTCCGATGGACTTTTGAGTGTCTGGTGGGAAGCCGACCTTGGCTCAGGTTGCGCGAACGCGGCTGAAAACGTGATAGCCGTCCAGCAGGCAATCGTCAGAACTGATCGAACCGACATCGTTGCACCATTCTGAAATCAGAATGGTAAGCGTCAGCGCGGAGATAAAGTTCCGCTACAGTGGCAAGCCGCGAGATGCAAACGACGGTCGACGTGAACCCGAGGCAGCCGTGTCGTATTTAATTGCCCTCGGCGGCGAGCGTTATTTTCGGTTTTTCAGGACTGCATATGACGTAGCCATTGGTGTCGATTTTATAGGCAACCGCATGCACATGAAAGTAACTCTCGGCGGCTTCTATGGCAGTATCGAGCATCGTATTGGTGACATAGCCCCCACAGAAAATGCCGCAGGTCAGTAGAAAGGATTTTATTGTCATCGTCGCTTTCTCGATCTGTGGACCTCGGCTTTTCCGAGGTCTCCTGGTGCACGCACCGCAAGACGCAAAAAAAGTGCCAACAGTCACGTGGGGCGAATGCTGGGAAAGCCGCCATACCCCGCTTCAGTGCTGACCAAAAAGCGGACATGCGCCATCCGCCAAGCCCGGCAGGAAGCGAGACCCAATCAGGAAACGGCTCGGATTAATTGCAACCCGGCGTACAGGCCACCAATAGACAGCACAACCGATGCAATCATGTAAGCGGCCGCAGCCGCGAGCTGACCGCGATCTATGAGCAGGTACGCATCAAGTGAAAACGTCGAAAACGTTGTGAACCCACCGCAAATACCTATGGTCAGGAATACCCGCCAAAACTGCGACAGGTCCCATCTGAGAGCGAATAATTCCACAAAGACCCCGATCAGCAATGAACCGACAATATTGATAATTAAAGTTCCCCAAGGGAAATCGGAGACCAAATAGTCTTCCCGACCAGACGCCTACGAGATATCGACCAACAGAACCAATGGCTCCGCCAATCGCAACAGCGGCGATGAGTTGTGGGTTCAAGGATTATTCTTCCGCCGTTAGGCGTTCAACTCGTCAGAAATCATTTCAATCCCAATGCATATTGCCAAAGCCAAATACATTGCGATGAAGATCGGTAATGGCAGATCGAAATCTACCACTGTTTCCAAAACGTCCCAATGGAGCGGTGCAAACATAGTGCCCTCTCTTGTTGGGCACCTGACGGGGAGACAATCTCCTACCGACGCGGAAGCGCCCGGTAGGAGTCATCAGCCTTGCGGCGGGTATCGGGGAACTCCATCCCCATCAACGTTGGCCTGAGCCTACGCCTGTAATTTGCCGGGTCAATAGTCAGCACGGTGTCCCCTGTTGGCATTTAGCGGACTATGCCACCGCGCAGAATGTCCGTTTTCGGGGATAAAGGAGACATCGAGGTGAAGTTTTGCGAAAGCGCAAAATTGTGATCTGCAACACAGAATCAATACACGCCTTGGGCCATTATCACTTCAACGAGCCCAACCGACGTGGATTACCGTCCCCCAACGGTTTACCCCAGCCCGTCGGATCCAAAAGGACCGCTGCCGTCCCCGCGCAGCGGTCTTTTTTTGCCTTTTTATGCCGCTGAGGGGTGAGACATTTTTATTTGCCGACTTGTGATCGCCAACACATCCAAGGCGTCCACGGTTCGCTACGACAGGGTTGCGACGTTTTTATTCTGCTGCCGGGACAGAGGGGAAATTGAGATGACATTCAATCCATATCGAACCACTGCCTCCAGCGGCTTCACACACATCGCGGCGTACATTGTTCAGCACCTGCTCGACGATGTCGGAGACCTTCAACCAATTGATGAACTGGGGCAGCAGCGACGCCCGGACCGGGCTTCCCGCGGTCTGAACCAGCCCCACGAACTTGCCGAATTCATGAGTCGGACAATCGCCCCCTGAAGAGTTGCAGACCTAAGAGGATAAACGACGATGACCCCGCAGGATGTGGATAGGAACGATCCGCGCCGAATCTCATTTGAGAGCGCTTGCCGTGATTACTGGATCGCGTTTGTGAGAACGGAGAACGGTGAACGCTCAGGTGACGGCACCACGCTCGCCAAAGAAGACACAACGCTTGCCCCGAAACTGAACGGCTAGATCGCGAATAAAAGTATGGCTGCTGATGTTCTTCCGGCGGCAAGGCGGACATAGCTTCGCGGCGCGAAATGTCCGCTTATGGCCCGGACATTCAGGTGCGGCTGCCGTTATTCGGTCAACGTCACCTTGTCTTCGCAGGCTTTGCATTCGAAAAAATATTCAATCCTCTCACAGCTGGTGTGGATTTCTGTGAGCCACATCGGTACATGGCAATTTGCACACGCGGGATGTATTGGAAAAATCTCCGGCCTTTTTAAGAAATGGCTGAGGCGCCCCGACAATTCGTAGCTTTGCGCGAGCTTGAGCCATGTTTCAGACGCCAGATAGCCATCGCGGGCGACTGGGTCGATCGCAGCGTCAGCACGCTCGTGGGCCTGGAGCGCGCGTTCATAGCATTGTCCGGCCTTTGGACTAACGGGCTTTAGCACAACACAACCTCATCAAGTCGTCGGCAGATCGCGGCCTGTCCGGTTCTGTCGAACCAGTTAGGCCTAGATCGCGGCGTGCGCGATCGGTTGTACGAAGAATTCTTCGCAGGCATCGCAGCAATAGGTCAGTAGATCGGTTTTGGCTTCGACCGGGTGAGGCTCGCTGCCGATCAAGCGCATCGCACCACCGCAGCGCTGACAAGGATGCAGTGTTAACCCGGCCAGTTCTGTAAGCTCGATGTGTTTCATGACGTCATGCTTTCGTTCATTCGACCTGTTTCGTGGCACCACGCTACGGCACACGCCCGAGAGGTCAATTCTGTTTCCTTGCAACCAATGTTTGCATCGACTTGTCCGTTTGGCCAAAGGCGTCCTTTTGCTTTGAGGTGGGTTTTTCATTGTTTTGGCCCATGGGAACCAAATGAGCCTTCGGCCGTTTTTAAGCGGATTGAAGCAACGGCTTGGAATGAGTAATCGACTCACTCCTGATTTTGAGGTGGGGGCAAATACCCATGGCGGATGATCTAAATCGCGGTGAGCGCTTGCAGATCATGCTCTCCGGTGAAGAGCTGACCCTCCTGGATGATTTCCGGTACAAGGTGCGCATGCCCAGCCGCGCTGCAGCCGTGCGCGAACTCCTAAAGCGTGGCCTGGCGGCCGAGGGATTCGAAACGGCAGCGTTCGGCTCGAAATCCGAAGAATTCGGTATTAGCGGCAACGCGCCCTCAGGGCGCAAAAACCGATAACAGGGGCCTAGGTACCGTCGTACCACCAAGCTCGCCTTAGCGAACCGGAGCCGGCGAGTTCGAAATGTCGACATCCTTCATCAACGATCCTCAGCACTGGCGTTCGCGCGCCGAAGAAATGCGCGCATTGGCGGATGACGTGAAGGATGCCGGCGCCAAGGAAATAATGTTGAGGCTCGCCGACGACTATGACCGTCTTGCAAAACGGGCTGAAGAACGTGCGCGCAGCGCGCTAAAGCCAGTTTAGCTTGCGCTATTGTCCCTAGTGGACAATGCACGACGTTCTGCCGCGTGCGCTTACTGTGCGGGTTGCACGATAAGGCAGCATCGCTTCCCTATTTGTTTGATCCAAGCGCTATGGACCTTCGGGCAATTTTTCCGCGGGCGGATATCGTGCAGACTGCGGCGCGGGCGGCTCACGCACGAAGGAGCGACGCTATTGGTTCAACCCTGAAAGGTTGGAG
Source organism: uncultured Alphaproteobacteria bacterium (assembly GCA_963831515.1). Lineage (GTDB taxonomy): Bacteria > Pseudomonadota > Alphaproteobacteria > Rhizobiales > Xanthobacteraceae > Pseudolabrys. The sequence goes on from CAWHQL010000007.1 coordinate 10,267, forward strand.
AAGAAATGATGCGAAAAATTACACGTTCGATCATTCCGGTGTGGCTTATCTCGGCTGGCATTCTAATTCTTAGTGTCCACGACAACTTTGCTTACGCGAAACAAACCAGGACCTCGGTTGCCTGCGGCAACGCAATCAAGCAACAGTGCAGCGGTGTGCCGGTGCAGGCGAATAATGTTTTCGAGTGTTTTCAAAAGAACCAAGACAAACTTTCCAAAAGATGCGCGGCATTAGCGCTTAATGTTATTCGAACGTGCGACAGAGACGCGAGCCGCCTTTGCCAGGGCGTCGTCGCGGGGTCCCAAGGTAATATTGTCGGTTGCCTGACCACCGCCAAGAAAAGGGTTTCCTCGCAATGCAATGCGGCCCTCGATGCCGCTGGCCTGCGCTAACAAATATCGAGTGCGACGAACAGCGTCGACTAACGCACGGAGAGACCCGTGGAAAAGACGAGAAGGCGGCTCCTGCAGGCTATGGCGGCAACCGGTTTGACCGCGGGAATGGGTACGTTGGCAGGTACAAGAGCCCAAGGCATGCAACCCGATTTAATTCTCCGCAACGGTCAATTCACGACGCTCGACCTGAGCAATCCCCAGGCAGACGCTGTTGCAATCAAAGACGGGCGCTTCATGGCTGTAGGCTTGGAGCGAGAGGTTATGCCGCTCGCCGGGAGCGGCAGCAAAGTGATTGACCTGAAGGGTCGGCGCGCGGTGCCAGGCTTGATCGACAGCCACACGCACATCATCCGTGGTGGGCTCAACTACAACATGGAATTGCGTTGGGACGGCGTGCGGTCATTGGCTGACGCCATGACTATGCTCAAACGTCAGGTTGCGGCGACACCGCCGCCGCAGTGGGTGCGGGTCGTTGGAGGCTTTACCGAGCGCCAGTTTGCCGAGAAGCGCCTTCCGACGATCGACGAACTCAATGCCGTCGCGCCTGACACGCCGGTTTTCATCTTGCATCTTTATGACCGAGCCTTGCTCAATGGTGCGGCCCTGCGCGTTGTCGGCTACACAAAAGATACTCAGAATCCGCCCGGCGGCGAGATCGTCAGAGATGCTGCTGGTAACCCAACCGGACTGTTGCTGGCGCAGCCAGCCGCCACGATTTTGTATGCGACGCTGGCCAAGGGTCCAAAACTGCCGGCAGAATACCAGCTCAATTCAACTCGTCATTTCATGCGCGAGCTCAATCGCCTTGGCGTGACTGGTGCAGTGGATGCCGGCGGTGGTTTCCAGAACTACCCCGAAGACTACCAGATCATCGATCAACTTCACCGCGACGGCCAATTGACGGTCCGCATTGCCTACAATCTGTTTACGCAAAAGCCCAAGAAGGAATTCGAGGACTTCTCGAACTGGACCAAGTTGGTGAAGCCCGGTCAGGGGGATGACAGCTATCGCGCCAATGGCGCCGGCGAAACGCTCGTCTACTCCGCTGCCGATTACGAAGATTTCCAGGTAGCGCGCCCGGAAATGCCCGCCGAGATGGAGCCGGAACTGGAAAGAGTAATTCGCCTGCTCGCGGAGAACCGGTGGCCTTGGCGTATGCATGCAACATACAACGAGACAATCGGACGGGCGCTTAGCGTCTACGAGAAAGTCAACCGCGATATTCCGTTCAAAGGGCTCAACTGGTTCTTCGACCACTGCGAGACCATTGACCAGCGAAATATCGATCGCATTGCAGCGCTTGGCGGCGGCGTTGCGATCCAGCATCGCATGGCCTACCAGGGTGATTATTTTATCGAGCGCTATGGAGCAAAGGCCGCGGAGACAACTCCACCCGTAGCCGCCATGTTGGCAGCCGGTATCCCCGTTGGCGCCGGCACAGACGCAACCCGCGTTGCTTCATACAATCCGTGGGTATCCCTTGCCTGGCTCGTTTCGGGGATGACTGTTTCAGGCACGCGGCTCTACCCGCCCGGCAATCGCGTTGATCGCGAAACTGCTCTTCGGCTCTGGACCGAGGGCAACACTTGGTTCTCCAGCGAGCAAGGCAAGAAGGGCGCCATCAAGACCGGACAGCTTGCCGATCTCGCGGTTTTGTCAGCCGACTACATGTCGGCCCCGGAAGGCGACATCGCGGACATTGTTTCGGTACTCACCTTGCTCGGCGGCAAAGTCGTTCATGGCGATCAAGAATATAGAGGGGAGGCGCCTGCGTTGCCTCCGCCGATGCCGGACTGGTCGCCGGTCAGGACCTTTGGTGGCTATCAGCAGCGCCGTGCCGATGTCCGCGCGCCAATGAAGTTTGCGGCAAATTGCCAATGCGGGAGCGCGTGCAACGTTCACGGCCACACCCACGCTTTTTCCTGGGCATCGCAGGCCCCGACATCTGATTTGCAAAGTTTCTGGGGCGTGATGGGTTGCTCCTGTTGGGCGGTCTAGCGGCCCCCTCTATGACAAAGTCGCCTGTGTCAAAAATCGAAACAACAATCACAAATTTACTGGCTCAGCCGTGGGTCTCGTTGTTGGCGCGGATCGCGCTGACCTCGGCGTTCTGGCTCAGCGCCGTCGGCAAAGCCTTGCATTTCCCTGGAGCAGTTGAGGAGGTACGTCATCTCGTCGGCTTAGAGCCCGCGTGGTTGCTGGCGCTACTGGTCATTTTGGTCCAGTTCGGCGGCTCCGTGCTCGTAATATGCGGCGGGCGGTGGGCCTGGCTTGGTGCCGGAGCGCTCGGTGTCTTCACGGCTTTGGCGACACTGCTCGCACATTCATGGTGGACCAAGACCGGCATCGATCGCTTCCATGATTTCAATACATTCTGGGAGCACGTTGGGCTGATTGGCGGTTTGGTGCTTGCCGCAGTGTTGGCGGCCCGGGACCGACGACGCCATACGAGTTGAGTGATCGTCGATCGAATGAGGCAATGCGACTTTCGCCATTGGCCCTCAGTCGCCTTTCCAAAACTGGCAATCAATGTCTGCTCTCGGGGCTAGAGCAGCGCACATTTCAACTCGCGGTAGGTGTTGCTTCGCTGTTGACCTGCGGCACTCGGTTGTTCCATTCAGTGCGCTCGGGGCACGATTCATTTTGTTCAATTGGAGGCTGGTTTGATACAGCGCGACCTTCGGCTTGTCGGTAGTTTGTTTTTCGTAACGAAACTTGTGGCGTGTCTCGCCACCGTGGCTCTAGCAAGCGTCTCGCCGGCGAGCGCCCAATCTTCGCCTCCACGCCCGCACATTGTTTACATTGTGGCCGATGACCTGGGCTGGAAAGACGTCGGGTTTCACGGCTCCGACATCAAGACGCCAAACATCGACAAGCTTGCTCAGAACGGTGCGCGGCTCGAACAGTTCTACGTTCAGCCGATGTGCACACCAACCCGGGCGGCACTGATGACCGGCCGTTATCCGTTCCGTTATGGCCTGCAAACCGCCGTTATTCCTACGCCAAGCAAATACGGTCTCCCGACCGATGAGCGCCTCCTGCCGCAGGCGCTCAAAGAGGCGGGCTACAGTACGGCGATGGTTGGCAAATGGCATTTGGGGCATGCCGATCGCAAGTACTGGCCGCGCCAGCGAGGCTTTGACTATCACTATGGCTCCATGGTGGGCGAGGTCGACTATTTCACACACGCGTCAGCCAACGTGAAGGATTGGTTTCGCAACAATCAGCCGGTGAACGAGACGGGATATGTGACCCACTTGTGGGGCAAAGACGCGGTTGCGCGGATCAATGCCCAAGATCCGAAGACGCCGCTTTTCCTCTATCTCGCATTCACGGCACCGCATGCTCCGTATCAGGCACCGAAAGAATATCTCGAAAAATACAAGACCATTGAAGATCCGACACGGCGTGCCTACGCGGCGATGATCACTGCGATGGATGATGAGATCGGCAACGTGGTTGCGGCCCTCGATAAAAAGGGAATGCGCGACAACACGCTGATCGTTTTCATGAGCGATAACGGCGGCAATCGCACGGCCATGCTGTCCGGAGACGTCGACGTCTCCAATCTGAAGCTGCCCGCCGACAACGGACCATATCGTGGCGGGAAAGGGATGTTGTACGAAGGTGGTACGCGGGTTGCGGCACTCGCTAATTGGCCGGGCCACATAAAGCCCGGCGAGAACAACGAAATCATGCATGTCGTGGACATGTTTCCCACGCTTGCAGCGCTCGCGGGCGCGAGTTCGACCAAGGGAAAGCCGCTTGATGGAGTTGACGTGTGGTCAACGATCAGTGACGGCAAGCCTTCGCCGCGTCACGAAGTCGTTTACAACATCGAGCCATTCCGCGGCGGTGTGCGGCAGGACGACTGGAAACTGATCTGGCGAACGCCGCTGCCCTCCGCTCTGGAGCTGTACAACATCGCGCAAGACCCTTCTGAGAAGACCAATCTTGCGGACAAGCATCCGGACATTGTCGCCAAACTACAAAAACGCATTGAGGAGCTGGCACGCGAAAGCGCCAAATCTCTCTTCCTTGTCGACGCCCTCACTGCGGTCAAGGCGTCTGCGCACGGAGCGCCTGCGCTGCCAAATGACGATGCGTTTTTCACGCAGGGCGACTAGGTCGACTACAGGCGGTTGATTTTGGCGATGCGCCGGGTCACCTCCGCCGGCGTTTCATTGTCGGCTTTCGCCTTGAGCGCGAGTGCCTTTCGCGCGGCCGGCCGATCGAGACAGCGCGTGAGCCAGGCCTTGAGGTGCGGTATCGCGGAAAGGTCCATGTCCACAGCGCGGCTGATGACCGCGGCAACGTTGAGATCGGCCACCGTGAAGTCGTTGCCGAGCAGATATTTTTGTTTGGCCACCGCCGCGTCGAGAACCTCGAACGGGGCCACCAAAACCTTCAGGGCCTCGTTGCGTTTGCCGGCATCACGCTCGGCCGGCGGCAGGCGGATGGCGTGCAGCGACCAGATGTTGACGCCGCGATCGACTTCAGTGACGGCCCAAAAGCTCCACTGCCAAGCCCTTGCCTCACCCTCCAGCGTGCCGGGATAGAGTTTGCCATTGGAGTGCTTCTTGGCGAGATAGAGCGTGATCGCAAGCGACTCGAAAAGCACGAAGCCATCATCCACGATGAAGGGAAGGCGCCCGTTTGGATTCATAGCGAGAAATTCGGGCGAGCGAGCGCCGTCAGCACCAATCTCGATCGGCAGGTGCTCGTAGTCGAGCCCGAGCTCATTCGCCATCCAGAGCGCTCGGAACGCGCGGGTGCGGGCGATGCCGTAAATGCGCAGGCCGGACAAGCGGTCTCCCCCGATACCTTTGTCCTAATTCTCAACCCTTCGGCTACGCCTGACGACCGGCAAAGGCGTGATAAGCCCAAAGAACCACTATGGAGCCGACAATTGCGACGAGCATGCTGTAGAGATTGAGACCGGTTATTCCGGTGGCACCAAAAAAAGAGAATAGCACTCCGCCGACGATTGCGCCGACAACGCCCAGCGCGATGTCAAGCATCAAGCCTTGGCCCTGCCTGTTGACAATCTTGCTGCCGACAAAGCCGGCGATGAGGCCGAGTATGATCCAGCTGATGATGGACATGGGTCACCTCAAATTCGCCAGTTCCGCTTGGGTCGGCAACCGGCCATTCGGCGTGAGCTTGTCGACAACATTCGGCAGGATCTGGGACAGATGCGTAGAGATTTCCTGCTCCGACATGCCGGTTTGCTGCGCCAGGATTTTTATGATTTGCGGACCCAGCGCTGACCCAAGCTGGTTTGGAGAAATTGGCTGATTCTGGCCCGTTCCAATCCAGGACTTCACCACGTCGCCAAGGCCACTTTGCTGAAACTGGTTGAGCAGACCGCCCAGTCCGCCGAGTACCTCGCCACCTTGCTGGGGAGACGATGGTGAACTTGCCGGCGTCGTGCCGGTATTTGCGTTTTTGAAGAGAGCCCCTGACGCTAGAAGGGCACCAAGCGCGATCATCAGCGGTTTTGCCAAACTGCCTTGCGGCACTGCCGAGCCAAGAACGTTATCAAGACTTCCCATCGTGCTCTCCTTGAAAATGCTGCGGTTGCGGCCAACAAGGGCCGCGCTGCTAGTTCGACGGGAATGTGTCGTCCGTCCCCGGTCAGGCGCTATTGGACCGTGGTCCAATGACACGAAGCCATGACCACATAACTTCTTCGTAAATTCTGCATCGGTTGGACCTCGGTCCAACTCGATTTCCAGGTGCGCTCAATTCAAATGCGACATTGGAACAACGCGGAGCTTGAATATGGAAAAACGATCAGTGTTCCTCGGTTGCTTCTTTCTCATTTTTGCCGGCCTTGCATTTTCTGCGACGCCCTCTTTTGCGCAGAAGAAAACGGTGAAGGCCTGCCAAGAGGAATGGCGAGCTAACAAGACTGCTAATGAAGCAGCGAAGATCACCGAAAAAGACTTCGTCGCGAAATGTAGAGCCGAAGCTGCCACGCCTGCAGCCACGACAACGGCTACACCGGCAGCAGCGCCGAAACCGGCAGCAAAGAAACCTGCTGACCCCAAGCAGGCTGAATATGCTCGCGAGCGGGCTTGCGGCAAAGAGTGGAAGGCTGAAAAGGCTGCGGGGAAAGTACAAGCGGGGATGACTTGGCCGCAGTACTGGAGCGATTGCGACAAGCGCAAGAAGGCCGCTGGCATGTAGGTTGGCGCGCGAACAAGCCAGTGTCTGCTTTTGACCAAGCGGACATTGGCTGTTGCGCTTAGCGCGGCGGAATCTGGATGAACTCTGCGAGTTGTTCCTGAGTGAGCGGTTTTTCCAGAAACTTGCCCGCAATCGCGTCCTGCATCACAAGGTCTATGTCCGACACTTTATCCGGGTTCAGTGCTGATTTTGGATTGAATTCGTTGCGTTGCAATTCGACCAGGCTTTCGGGCATTTGCATTTGTTCAGAATAGTATTTCACCGCCAGCGGATTTGAGTACATCCAATCAAGCGTCTCACGATACGCACGCATGAACCGCACCATGACGTCGTGCCGCTTCTTGAGTGCATCAGCATTGACGATTTCGACGCGTACGGTTTGATTCCGCATGGACGGTACATCGCTGCCGCGCATGACTACGCGTATGGCATTGGCTTGCAAATCCTTCAGCCCGAACGGCGCTACCGACCAGCCGACGTCGACCTGTCCCGACATTGCCATCGTGAATGTGCCGGGCGGTCCTCCGGTCTGGATGGGCTTCGCCTTAAGATCGTAATGTGCGATCAGCGCGCGCAGAACACTGTCGGACGTCGAACCATTGGTCGAATAGGCGATTGTGTGCTTGTCAGTTATATCTTTGACACTTTTGATCGGCGAATTGGCCGGCACGAACCAATAGATGTCTTCCACGCCGGTATAGCCCGCAGCCAAGACGCGCACTGGGCCGCCCTTGGCGAAAACGCGCAGCGCGCCCGGTGTGCCAACGCCGATACCTATGTCGGCGCTGCCAGAGATGACCGCCTGCAGTGTCTCGCCGGCACCTTGAGTACCGAAATTTTCTAAAACAATGCCGTGCTTCTGAAAAATCCCCGCCTTCATGCCAAGTGTCGGCGCTTGATTGGCCCAAGCATCGATCTGGCCGACCGCAACTTTGACCGTATCTTGTGCGCCCGCCGATGCCGCGAAGCCACCCGAAACAGCTACGAAAAGAACCGCTAACAAACTTCGCAGGGACTTCAACATATGACCTTTCATGGGTTCTCCTGCGCGGGTTGCTGCAAGATAGAGCTTTCTGTCTCATGCCAAGATGTCCGGTATTGGCCCAAAAGCGGACATGCCGGTCGCGCAGACAAATGATGCGGGTTACTATCGCGATAGAGCAACAGGAAAAATGATGATGAAAATCAAAATCAGCTGCGCCGTGGCCGCATTGGTTATTCTATCGCTCGCTTCTTCTGCGCACGCTCAACACAACCATATTCAAAGCACCGTAAGCGGCCAGTATGATCGGCTGATCCACAGTGGCGATCACAGCGCAGGAGTTACCACTCTCGGGACCGAAAATAGCGAACAACAGCCGAAGCCAAGAAAGCATAAGAAGATTGATTCCTCGGCAGGTCCAACGACCGAACGGAAAAACTGAATTAGGACAATTCCGCTTCTGAGAGCAATGCGGACGTGCGCTGACGATTTAACGGCGATTTTATGCGGTGGCGTTTGCGTCGCACATGTCTGCTAATGGCCCAAAGCGGACATCGCTTCGGTTTCCGACCCCCTTCCTGAGTATACGTGAGAGTTGCTACGATGCCCTGTCTGAGCCTCGGGGGCAGCGATGAGGCGCCGTACATTCATCACTCTACTTGGCGGCATGGTCGTATGGCCGCTAGTGAGCCGTGCACAGCAAGGTGAGCGTGTGCGGCTCATCGGCATCCTCAACATTCTTGGAAAGGACGATCCCGAGGCACAGGTTCGGCTGAAAATTTTTGAGGAAGCCCTTAAACAATTGGGGTGGCAAGGCGGTCGCGATTTCAAGATCGAAAGCCGTCAGGTCGGTGGCGATGTCGACCGTCTTCGCCGTTACGCAACGGAGCTTGCCGCGCTCGGCCCCGACGTAATCCTGAGCGTTGGCAGCATTTCGGTTGGCGCACTGCAACAAGCCACGCGCACTATTCCAATTGTCTTCGTGAACGTTCCCGACCCCGTCGGAGCGGGCTTCGTGCAAAACATGGCGCACCCGGGAGGCAATACCACGGGCTTCTCTAATTTTGAGTACAGCATGAGCGGAAAATGGGCCGAGTTGCTCAAGCAGACCGTGCCCCAGATTTCGCGTGCGCTGGTGCTGCGCGATCCGACGTCTGCGGCAGGTATCGGGCAATTCGCGTCGGTTCGCTCGGTGGCGCAGTCCCTCGGTGTCGAGCTCACGCCGCTTGACGTGCGCGACGCCGGCGAGATTGAGCGTGGCGTCCAGGCGTTTGCACGTGCCGGGGACGGCGGCGCCATCGTCACGGCGGGCGGCACAGCGGCGCATCGCAAGCTCATCGTTGACCTTTTCGCTCGCTACAAATTGCCGGCGACCTATCCCTATCGGTATTACGCCGCAGACGGCGGGTTGATTTCTTATGGGCCGAATACGCACGAGCCGATCCGTCGCGCCGCGGGATATATCGATCGCATTCTCAAGGGCGAGAAACCAGGTGACTTGCCGGTGCAGGCGCCGGACAAATTTGAGTTGGTCGTCAATCTCAAAACCGCGAAGGCCCTTGGCCTCAACATTCCGCAGTCCTTGCTCGCTAGAGCCGACGAGGTGATCGAATAAGAAGCGCGATGTCCGCTATTGGCCCTTAGCAGACATTGCTTTTTGCACCGCAAATGTCCGCCCTTGGGGGTAAAGCGGACATTGTCAGGGCCGCGAACCCGCGCGTGCAATTGTACTGATTGGTTTGTCTGTAGTGCGGGGCAGGTTATCGATGTCTCAATTCTTTGTAGTCGCTTCCGCATAGCGCGAATACAGGGTGTCAACACGTTGTTGCCACATGCCCACGAACGCGCTGGAAGTTAGCTTGGCAACCGATTTCCAGGCCTGTTTGATAGCGGGAAGTGTATTGCCCCAGATCGCCCGTTTGCACCAACGTTCACCTTTCTCCTTGCCTTCTTCGGTGGCGCACATGGATTTCCAGGCGACGCGCTTCGGATGGCTGACGTGTTCTGCGGCGCCCTGCCATCCTTGCTGATGGATCAGATACAGATCACTGAAAGTCGCTTTTCTACCGGTCTGGTACTCAAAAAGGAGCGCCTCCGTGGCAAACTTGTAAGCGCCGGCAACAGAATTGTCGCGCGGATCGGTGATGCTTCCTGAACCGTATCGTTTGAACTCATATTTACTGAGCTGGAAGAGCCCAATATACGACCCAGTGCGCTGTTTCGGATTGAAGTTGGACTCGATTTTGGCCACGGCTTTCATGAAGCTGAAATCCAGACCGAAAGCATCAGAGGCGCGTTTGATCTCCTCAACGGGCGTCCCAATTGGGACACCTTTCATTGTCTGCAAAAGAGTATCTGCCGGCTTCTCGGCAGGTGGAATTTCAGAAAAAACGTAGTAAGCGAGAAGAGAGAAGTTCTGCTTGGGAGGCATCAGATCAGGGGAATGATCCTGAGCTAAGTTTTCCGTTCTTGCTTGTCGTTCGACAAGAGCATGCTGTTCAACCAGAACATCGAAGGTCGCTACCCATCGAGCTTTCTCTTCTTCAAAGGTCTCGGAATTGGTTTCCGCTTTGGGTGAGAGCAATGGCTCATGCGCGTGCGACAATGCGGAGGTCTCGAAGCTGCTCGGAAGTGCCGAAGTGACTTCGACGTCCGCTGCCTCGGGTGAGGCGACACTCACCGTCTTTTCTGTAATAACCAGATAAGCCGCGGCAACTGTGAATGCGGCTCCAAGAAAGGCGAACTGCAAGCGCCTTATTTTTCGCAAATCGGTCCCCCGACGGCGTCTTCGCTTGGTCTTCCGTCGTGCGACTGAGGCACGGGAGCTCATCGTTTGTCCGCGTCGTGTACTTTGATTTGGCGCTCCGGAAATCTTTGCTTAAGCGCCATGCCCGCTTTCAACGCCTCGATATAAATTCGATATACCGAGCCGATTTGTCCGTCGATTTCGACGACATAGGATTCAGAAACAGCGGCGGTTTGAGTAGCGGCTTCCATGAGCGACCTCCGAAACGCCAGGTTACAAACAGTTTGATTGACCGGCTTAATGATTGATTAAATCAGGTTAATTTTTAATTAATCGTTCGGCGTCCGCCGTCATTAATTCCGCTATTAGGGGTAAAGCGGACATAGCTTTTTGCGGCGCGAACGTCCGTTAATGACCCAAAGCGGACATTGGCTACCTAAGTTGAAGCGTGGCAAACGGATAACTGTTGCCCCATGGTCCAATTTAAACGGTAGCCAACTCTCTTATAGTTGCGGTGTGAAGCTCTTGGGGCGGGGGTAGCCTTTTTCAGGAGCAAATCATGGCCAAACTTTCCGAACAACTCGCTGATTTATCAGTCCGCGCAAAGCACGCAGAGGATGCTGTCAGCGCCGCGCAGAAGGAAGCGCACGACAAAGTACTGGCACGCAGGGAGCAGGCGCGCGCTGCCGCAACGGCGGCCGCCGAAAAGGTAAATCGCGACATCAAGTCTGCGGGCGACAGCGTGAAATCAGCAGGAGATGCTGCCGCGAAGAAATGGAGCGCGTTTCAGACGAAAGTTTCCAATGACCTGCAGTCGATAAAGGAAGGTATTGCTCAGAAGAAGCAAGACCTTGACGTAAGGTTTGCTGAAAAGCGCGCTGATCACCTCGAGTGGGAAGCCGGGCTCGCGGTCGACTACGCCATCGCCGCAGTCGAACAGGCAGAATTGGCTGTACTTGATGCCGTGGCCGGTCGGATGGAAGTTGCAAAGACTCGGTAGACATAACCGAGTCCAAACGTTCGAAATATTGAATCTTCTTCGTACAATTGAACACAGAGGGTGCAGAGCGAACACGCATCCGCACCCTCACGCGGCCTATGTCCGTTTTAGTATCGCTCTAATGGCGTGTTCAGGATGCTTTTCCCTGCACCTCACCGATAATCTGCAAGATACGGCGCGATTCATCTGGGCCGGATTCACTTGTAAGGAGAGCAGCGGCGATAGAGATCATGTGGATCGCTGCCTGCATCGCTACATCGACGCCATCACGGCAGTAAGCCACCTTAAGGATGGCCGCAGCGTTCTCGGCGTGCTGGTGCGAATCATCGACCATGCTGCAAGAGCATGCGCCCCTGACAACATGCAGACAACGTAGAGAATACGGTTGTTGATAAGAGCCAACTCGAAACCGGGGTTTTTTGCTCGCAACTTGTCATGACTGAATGAGGTAAAACATGTCCGCTTGTGTCCCTTGGCGGACATTGCTTTTTGCACCGCACATGTCCGCTTTTGACCCAGAGCGGTCATCGCCAGCTGGAGTTACGCAATACCATGCAGGCGATATCGGACTAGAGTTATCAATTTACGCGCAACTTTTGTTGAGTTGCTTCAACAAGTAGAAAGTCGGACTTTGCTTTGGTTTGAGGGAGGAGAGTGAGCCAAAGGAAAGGGCCCAATCATGAGTAGGATTTTTAAAAATATAGCAGCATTGGCATTGATGGTTGGTGCGCTCATTGCAAGCGTAGGACCTGGCGATGCTCAAAACTACCGCTACTATAATAACGCTTATGGGTCGGGACCGGCCTATAATGGCGCCTATCGTTCTCACCGCGCTATGGCGCCTATGCCTTATCAGCGCGGCAATTACCCAGACTCGTTCAATAATCAACCAAAATGCTGGGTATCACCCGGGTCCATGAATTACGTTCCCTGTTTTTAACTGAAGAGGTTGTTGGGGCCGCGCCAACGCTAGTCCATGGACTAGTCAGGCCCCACATAACCGCTTTAGCAGAAAGCCCGTCATTGGCCCTTTGCAGACATAGGCTGCTCAGTGCACCTGTCTGCTTTTGACCTTTGGCGGACATCCCCAGTTGCATCGCACATGTCCGCTTGTGATCCAAAGCGGACACGCAGCTCGCACCTGGTACGGGACCCGTCGATTTCAGTTGTCCGCTTCCGGGTCGTTTTTGGTTGCGCAACATCGATGCCGCCTGTTTTATTTGTGAGCCCGCCCGAAACGGGCCCAACCATGGGGGGACAATATGACAATCGATCGAATAGTTGCGATCGCAGTGGTGGTCTGCGCGGCGACGGGCATGATCACGCAAGCCGAGGCCGCGAAACGGAAAGCCGCAGGTCCCACCACGCTTGAAGGTTGCCCGTACTGGGTGCCGGTGTGCGGCATCGTTATGGGCTCCGGCTCCAACACCTATGTGCTCTCAGGGGCTCTGGTTCCGTCGGTTCCGTTATACAGCCCGGTTACGGTACGCGGCCGGAAGACCGGCAGTAACAATTTCTGCGGTGGCACGCAGTTTGAGGTAAAGGCCGTCGGGCGTTCACAAAAAAGCTGCGTGTTGCGCTGAAACCCTGCGCCTTGAATGCGTGACCGGCGCGAATGGCTGCGCTAGCTGCGCTGCACGTGTCTGCTTTTGGCCCAAAGCGGACATCCGCTCTTGCACTGCAGGTCCTTCGCTTCTAAGCAAACCTGTACAATGATTAAGCCGCGCTCCAGTTTTTTACGTGACATCGCTTTCGCGATATTTGCTCTCGGCGCGGTCGCGGCGACCTCTATTCTCGGTCAAATTGCGACGTATCCGAATCTTACCCCCTGGTACGCCGGTCTTAATAAGCCGTTCTTTAATCCGCCAAATTGGATTTTTGCTCCGGTTTGGACCACGCTTTATGCGCTGATGGCGTTTGCCCTGTGGCGCGTTTTACGTGCGCGGACGAGGCCGGACACGCGCCGCTATTACGCGGTTGGCTTGTTTTTCCTATTGCTCGTCCTCAATGCCGCGTGGTCGTGGATGTTTTTTTGGGCTCACAGTCCATTGCTTGGTCTGATCAATATCATTCCCCAATTTGGTGTGACTTTAGCGACGCTGGTCATTTTTCGTCATATCGATCGGCTTGCGGCTCTTTCTCTGGTGCCACTGGCTATATGGGTTGCTTTCGCAGGTGTACTGAACGCGGCAGTTTGGATTTTGAATCGTTAGCCTAGCGAATGAGAATTTCCGCTATTGGCTCTTGGCGGACATGGGCCGTCGCACCGCACGTGTCCGGTTTCAGGAGTGAAGCGGACATGCCGATTATGCGAAATGTGCGCCAGTTTTATTGTGAAATGCATCCAAACCGCTGGCTCGTGTCTCTCACCACGCGATGGATTTGCCTTCCAAGGCAGCAAGTAACTTGGCGTCGTGTCCGTAGATATCCTGACGAAAATTCGCAACGCCGTCATCAGCCCATGCTGTCAGGTAAGTGATGTGGACGGGCAAAGGCTCACGCAAGTTGACCACGGTATTTTTCGTCGAGGCAACAACATCATTGATGCGTTCCTTGGTCCATCCTTGTACACCGCCCACGCGAAGAACCTGTTCGGCAAGGTCGAGCGGTCTGGACAAACGAATACAGCCGTGACTGAAGGCGCGAACATTGCGCTCAAACAGATTGTGCGCGGGACTGTCGTGCAAATAGACATTGTGTGAATTTGGGAACATGAACTTTACACGACCGAGCGCATTGTTGGGCCCCGGCCGTTGCCGCAACTGATATGGGAAACGCCCCGGTCCAACGCTGGACCAGTCAACTGAACTGAGGTCCGACACCTGATTGCCCCGGACCACTTCAAAACCTTGGGCGGACAGGCCCGCCGGGTTCCTCCGGAGCACCGGCAATTCCTCGTTGACGGCAATGTCCGGCGGCACGTTCCAATATGGATTGAATTCAAGAAACCGGATGCGATCACTGAACACAGGCGTCCGGTGATAGGGTTTGCCGACAACGACTGCCATGCGTTCTTCGACTTTACCTGCGTTTACGCGACGCAGTTCGAAGCCGGCGATGTTCACGATCAGATATTGTTGCCCCAGGTTCTCCGGCATCCATCGCAAGCGCTCCATAGCCAGAATGATGCTCTTGATGCGTTCCTGCACCGGTACGTTCATGGCGACGATCGTCGTGGATCCGATAACTCCGTCTCCTTCGAGGCCCTGGCGGGCTTGAAAGCGCTTGACCACTTCGACCAATGCATTGCCATAGAGCTGCCCCTCGGCTGCGCCGACTTCGCCGCTGGCGCCGTCGGTTAGTGAAAGTCGGGCACGAATGGCGGGTATACGCGGGTCGCTCATGCCAGGCTTAATAGATTCTCCCAGCGGGACCGTGTTCCAGCCACCTTTGGCGGCAAGTGTCCTATACTTCGCGAGCACAGTGTGAAGTGCAGCGTAGCGCTGACCCGGCGGCTGCCACGCATCGAAAAAGCGATCGATGCTATCGGTCTGCGCGAGATCCTTGAGTGCGGCCTGTTGATCGATGGTGCGACTTTCGATGAAGAAATTGGGATCGATTTTGCTCGGCAGAAAGCGACCGACTTTGAGGTCCGAGGCATATTCAAGAAATGCCGAGGAAAAATAGAGTTCGATAATGGCAAGGCCGCGTTTGTCAGCCGACGGCCCGGTCGCGCTGATCGTTGCGAGCTGCTTGCTTGGATAGTCGTTTGGGTCGAGACCATCAGCCTCGGCATTTTTCAGTCGCGAAATAAGCGCGTTCGCACGGCTGCTCGCCAGCCAGAGCAATTCGCCGCCGAAAGTCTGATAGTAGGCTTCCAGCGCCTCGCGACGCTGGCGTATCGGAAGTGGCAGATTCGGTTCTTTTGCCAGCAGGTCGAGGAGATTGATTCGGATCACGGCAAGATCGCGAGGAGAACTGACGATCTGGGCCTGGGCATCAGAAAACTGCCCTGTCAGCGCGATACAAAGCAGAACAGTTGACGCAAAAATGCGTCGGATCGCTCCTGGTAACGTTGCGCCTTTATACCGTGGCAGTTTGCTGATCATATTTTCGAATCCGGTCACTGCATCGGTGGTGCGTACAGCAACCCTCCCTGTGTCCACAGCGCATTCACTCCACGTCCCAGAGCCAAGGGTGTGTTCTCTCCCAGATTGCGTTCGAATATCTCGCCGTAATTGCCGACACCGACAATCACTTTGACGAGCCAATCATTTGACAATCCGAGTGACTTTGTTGCTGGCGCGGCAAGCTCGATCGCCCGCTGTCCCTGGCCCGCCGCAATCGATTTTGAGTCCAACCCGAGTTCCTCTGCATTGATCAAGGCAAAGAGCGTCCAGCGTACCAAACCAATCCACTTGGCATCATCTTTGCGCACTACGGGCCCGAGCGGTTCCTTGGATATGACGTCGCGCAGGATTACGTGATTTTGCGGCTCTGGCAGCAGCGATCGTGCAGCGGCCAATGCAGAACGATCGGCGGTGAACGCGTCGCATTTCTCCGCCGCGTATGCCGCGCGAGCGTCCGTCCCTTCCGTAAATCGCAGAAAAGAGACCTTGAGTTTTCTGCTCTGAAAAAAATCTGCGGCGTTTTGTTCTGATGTCGTTCCGGTACCGACGCAGATTCTGGCTCCATTGAGTTGAAGAGCGCTTGTGGCTCCGAGCAAGGTCGGAACAAGAAATCCCTGTCCGTCAAAATAGCTAATTCCCACGAACTCAAGGCCGAGTTCGAGGTCGCGTGACATGGTCCAGGTGCTGTTGCGAGACAGAAGGTCGATGCGGCGGTCCGTGAGTGCATTGAAGCGAACGTCCGCCGTCAGTGAAACGTATTCGACCTTCGCAGTGTCACCAAGCACGGCAGCCGCGACAGCCTTGCAAAAGTCAACGTCGAAGCCTCGCCAGACGCCCGATTCGTCCTTTTTCGAGAAACCTGGGAGTCCTTCGCTGACCCCGCAGATCAACTTATCTCTTGCCCGAATATCATCGAGTGTTCCGGAAGTCGCACTGTGCGATACGACGAAGCTTTCGATAAGAAAAACTACGACTGGCGCAGACGGCAAAAAAGCGAGTCCAAATGTGCGCCAGGAGATTGCGATGGATAAGCTGTGAACGGTGCATTTCAAAAAATGCGCGCTGACCAAAACTATGGATGATCCCCATCGGACTCAGAGAAGCATAGAAACCATGGCTAAAAAAGGGCTCGCTTGGCCCAGAGCAATGTCCGCTTCTGACCCATACGGACATTGTTCGTTCTGCAATTGGCCCCTTCCAGAGTGCTACTTTGAGTTGATACGATGAGCTATCCTCAGAATTTCGGGGCAGCAATGAGACGGCCTGTCAGGATCAGAGGAAGGATCATGATCATCCGTACGTCGACTGTGCTGTCAGTCGCATCATTGGTTGCGGCGTTCGCTGGCTTGCCAGTCGCGGCAGGCGAGTGGGCCACCAAGGAAGACGCAATTGCCATGGTGCAGCGGGCCGTGGTCTTCATTAACCAGCAAGGGCGAGAAAAGGCCTATGCGGAAATTACAAAAAAGGCCGGACAGTTTCACGATCGAGATCTTTACATCACCGTCCTCGATCTCGATGGCAAGATCCTCGCCACCGGCCAAAGCAAGAATCTCATCGGCAAGAACCTGATCAACGCTAAGGACCCCGACGGCAAAATGTATATCAAAGAGCGCGTCGAGTTAGCGCGCCAGCAATCGGCTTTTTCGCAGAATTACAAGTGGCTGAATCCGGCCACCAAGGAAATCGAACCCCAAGAAACGTATTGTGAGCGGCTGGACGATATTATGGTCTGCGGAAGCGTCTATAATTTCTAGTCGAACGCGCGCCCTTGGCGCACGGGGACACAAGCGACTGATGTCTTCCGCTATTGGCGCTTAGCGGACATCCCGCGTCGCGCCGCAGGCAGCATCACTTCCTCGTTTACACCGCGGTTACGGCCCTTCGGGCAATTTCTCCCCGGATAGATCTGGCTCAAGCTTCAAAGAACGGCGCCGGAAAACGGCCCGCGTGTTCATGAGGAGGTGTCAAATGGACGCTACTCGACGTGCGCTTTTAGGCGCTGCCGCGCTCGGTGCTGGTGGGCTCGCGCTCATGCAGAATGCGGCCCAAGCTGATGCAACTGATCGCGGCAACCCGGGCGAAGGCGGGTTTGCTCGAAACGCTGTGCAGCTTCCGCCCGGCGCGAAGGTTGCCGAGCACGACCCAAAAGACATCGAGGCGATGCCGAACTTCAAGTACTCGCTCGACGGCGGCATTCCAAAAATCACTTCGGGCGGCTGGGCCAAGGAATCGACCATCCATCAACTGCCAGTGAGCAAGGGGATTGCAGGCGTCCACATGTTCCTGAATCCGGGCGCATCGCGCGAACTGCATTGGCACGCCATAGCGGCCGAGTGGGCATTCGTTATCGATGGCCGCTGCCAAACTGTGGTTGTCGAACCCTCCGGTGCGAGCGAAATCAACAACTTCGAGCCCGGGGATCTTTGGTACTTCTCCAAGGGCCACGGTCATTCGATCCAATGTATTGGCGACAAGCCTTGCCACTTCATACTGTCGTTCGATAACGGCGCATTCTCCGAGCACGGCACGTTTTCAATCACCGATTGGATTGACGTAACGCCGAAGGACATCCTGGCAGCCAACTTCAACTTACCAAAGGACGCATTCGACGGTTTTCCCAAGGGCGAGACTTACATCCAAGCGGGACCGGTCGTGCCGGTTTCGCAAGCCGTTGACGCACCATGGCCGAAGGAGTCGACGCACAAATTCAGGCTTCTACGAGACCCCAGAGCTGCGCGCGATTTCGCGGGCGGCACATTCCGCCTTGCTACGATCGACGAATTTCCGGCTTCCAAGACGATGTCGGGCGGGCTGATGGTCATCAACAAGGGTAAGCAGCGCAATCTGCATTGGCACGTCAATGCGAATGAATGGCAATACTACTTGCGCGGCAAAGGGCAGGTCGTGCTGTTCGGATCGGGCGGGCGCGGCAAGGCCACCGACGTGAACCCGGGTGACGCGGTTTATATCCCTGCGGGTTTCGGGCACGCGATCAAGAACACTGGCGACGACGATCTTGAGATCGTGCAGACGTGGGACAATGGCAAGTTTGAGGAGATCGATCTCGACCACTGGGTGCAGGCCGGCCCGAGCTATTTGGTGGCGAATAATTTCCCGGGGGTGCCCGACTCTACAATCGCGAAAATGAAACAGACCTAAGGGAGAGTTCACCAGCTTGCTGGGTGGTGCAATCGCTGCGCGGCCGATCTCTGCGTTTGCCCAGCACGTCACGCCCCTGAGGTTAACGGCTACCCTTACGCCTGGAGAGGCGCTTGCTCACTAAGTAGCCTCATGATTCTGTTAGTCCTGAGGGGTCAGCAGTTAGGAACAATCCGATGGAACGAAAGAAAGCGTCCGATTTCCCACAGGAACTCTTGAACCTGTTTGACCGATACGTGCATGGCGGCATTGATCGCCGGCAGTTTCTCGATGGTGCACAAAAGTTTGCTGTCGGCGGGATGACGGCGGCTGCGTTCCTCGACATGCTTCGACCGAACTATGCATGGGCGATACAAGTTCAGGAAAACGACAGTCGGATCAAAGCTGAGTCCGCAACTGTGCCGTCACCGCGCGGCAACGGAAGCATCAACGGTTATCTGGTGCGCCCGGCGAATGCGGGAAAACTTCCGGCGATCCTCGTTGTTCACGAGAACCGTGGCCTAAATCCGTACATAAAAGATGTGGCGCGGCGATTGGCGGTGGCGAAGTACATTGCATTTGCCCCCGATGGGCTGACGTCTGCGGGCGGCTATCCCGGAGATGACGAGAAGGGTTTGGAGCTTTTCAGGCAGATCGACGGCGCAAAAATGAGAGAAGATTTTCTTGCCGCCGCAACGTGGCTGAAATCGCGCCCGGATTGCACCGGTAAACTCGGCGCTGTCGGGTTTTGCTTCGGTGGCGGCGTTGCAAACCTGTTGGCAGTGCAGATGGGCACTGACCTTGCCGCTGCGGTTCCATTCTATGGAAGTCAGCCAAGCGCTGCCGATGCGGCCAATATTAAAGCGCCGGTGCTTGCGCAGTACGGGGAACTTGACACACGGATTACATCAGGTTGGCCAGCCTTTGATGCCGCACTGACAGCGGCACACGTACCGCACGAGGGATATGTGTATGTAGGGGCCAATCACGGCTTCCATAATGATACGACTCCTCGTTACGACGAAGCTGCAGCCAAACTTGCCTGGCAGCGCACGCTGGATTGGTTCGATAAATATCTGCGGTCGGCGGCGTGACCGCGACCGAAGGGCTCGGCAAGGCTCCCAGATCGTTCCAGCGCGCGGGTCTAACGAGCGAACCGCCGTGAGTTTCCTGCATCACCGTTGCGTTCGCGCGCCGAGTCCATATCTTGGGCATCGTGCAGCGCCTTTCGAGTCGCACACGCTGGGTCAAACAGAAAAGGTTCTTGGCAGGGGATGACCACGTCAGCGCAATTTGATCCGCGGCCGCGTTTCCTGATGTGCCGGCCGCGACACTTCGCTGTTACCTACAGCATCAATCCCTGGATGAATCCGGCCGCTTGGCAAGAAAGCGGTGACGCGCTGCACGCCACCGCCCAGCAGCAATGGGACGGCCTGTTCCACGCGCTCGGCTCCAGTGGCGCCAGCGTCGAACTGGTCGAGCCGCGGAGTGGCTTGCCCGATCTCGTCTTCACCGCCAATTCCGCTGTGGTGCTCGATGGCAAGGCACTGCTCGCGCGCTTTCGCTACCCGCAGCGGCAGGGCGAGGAACCGGTTTATGCCGCGGCGTTCGATGCCCTGCGCTCGCGCGGTTTGATCAAAGAGGTCGTCACGTTGCCCCCGGGGGTGACGCTCGAAGGTGCCGGCGATTGCCTCTGGGACGCGCACCGCGCGATGTTCTGGATGGGCTGTGGCTTCCGCTCAGGAGTTGAGGCGCGCGAGGTTGTTACCGCGCAATTCGGCGTGCCGTGCGTCGCTCTCGATCTTGCCGACCCAGCCTTCTACCACCTCGACACCTGTTTCAGTCCGCTGCCGTGCGGTGCCGTGATGTATCATCCGGCCGCCTTCACGACAGAGGGGCTGTCACAGATTCATGCGCGCGTAGCGCCAGAACAGCGCATTGCGATAGCAGCAGAAGACGCCGCGTGCTTTGCGGCCAATGCAGTGAGCTTGGGGCGTACCATTCTGCTGTCGAGCTGCAGCGAGACGCTGCGGGGGCAGCTCAGAAAGCGCGGATATACAGTGGTGGAGGCACCTCTCACGGTCTTCCAGCGCAGCGGCGGCTCAGCCTGCTGCCTGACGCTGCGGCTGGACTATCGATCGGCTGCGGCCACAGCGACAGCGCGTGCCGCCACCACGCACAGAACGTGATCGACCAAAACGCGCGAACAGCTCACAGGCTATTGGACCGCACACGTCTGCTTTTGACCTAAAGCGGACATGCGGTTCTGGCCCGACTTATCGGTATTGCCTTCGTGAAGAGGATCGCGTGGCAGCTCCGTGCAGGAATACCGAAACAGCCGCGCGAACCGTCTTGTCGATGGCCTTTGACGTCGACCGGCGCGGGGACGTTAGTAACGCAAGCTGATGTTCGCCTATGAGCATATCAAGAAAGAGGACCGCAAGCTGACGAGGGTTACCGTCAGCAAGTTTGCCGGCAGCCTGTTGCTTTGCGATCCACTTGGCGACGATTGCATAGGCCGTATTGGGCCCCGATTCATAAAAGAGCGAACCGACCACCGGAAACGTCTTGCCAATTGACACCATCAGGCGATGCAGTTCGATAATCTGCGGGTTGAGCACCGACTTCAGGAAGTTGCGGGCGATTTGTGTCAGTTGCGCTTCCGTATCGCCCACCAGGTCGATATCGATCGCGTGTGTGACGTCAGTGCAGGGTTGTCTGATAACAGTTTCGAACAGACCCTCTTTGCCACCAAACCGCGCATACAGCGTCGCTTTCGATCCGCCGACCAGCCTGATGATTTCGTCAATAGTGACGTTCGAATAGCCCTTCTCGATGAACAAGGCCGCGGCCTTGCGCACGATCTCCTGCCGCCGAGCCTCGGTCATCCGATTTCCCGGACGATCGAGAGGAACATGACGCGTTCCGGAAGCTCTCTGAATTGCGGGTTTCGGACGTGTACCGACCCGCGCAGCTGACCTGTTGCGGCGCATATATTTTTCCGTTTGCATCCTCTTGTGAGGAACGTACTGTACGTTACAGTACAATAAGCCGGTCGCCAAACCGGATTTCGCGCGGCGTATGAGTGGCTGTCGGGGAGTGAGTAATGTCCAGCGGCTATCGTCTGCTGAGCTATCGCGACACAAGCGGACAACCGCAGGCGGGTATGCTGGTCGATGATCGCGTTCATCCGGTCGCCCCGCTGCTCGACGGGATTCCCAATTCGTCATCCGTGATGGGCCTGCTCAACGCGTGGGACCGCGTCCATCCGCGCCTGCACGAAGCGGCCAAAAATGCGAGCGGGGGCAAGTTGCTTGGCGAAGTTGCGTTGCTTGCACCGCTTCTATATCCCGGCACGCTGTTTTGCGCAGGAGCAAACTATTGGGACCACCTTGAGGAGATGGCGGAGATCGCCAAGCGCACCACCGGCAAAGCGCCTTCGATGACCAAGGGAGCAGAGCCCTGGTTCTTCCTCAAGACCACCGCGGGTTCGATCATCGGCCACAACACGCCGGCCAAGCTGCCGAGCTTTTCCAGGCAAGTCGATTGGGAGGCTGAACTCGGCGCTGTGATTGCACGTCCGACCCGAAACGTCTCCGAGGAAAAGGCGCTCGATGCCGTTGCCGGATATTTGATCGTCAACGATCTGTCGGCCCGCGACCTGATGAAGCGCGAGGGAACACCTTTCATATATGACTGGGTCGGTCAGAAATGTTTCGAGCACGGAGCCCCAATGGGGCCGTGGCTTACGCCGGCAGCCTATGTCCCCGATCCAAACAATCTAGCCATCAAGCTCTGGGTCAACGGTACGCTCAAGCAGAATTCCAATACCAGTCGCATGGTGCACGGCATCGCCGAGCAAATCGCCTATTTAAGCCGGCATGTGACGTTGCAGCCGGGAGATGTCATTGCGACCGGCACCCCGGCAGGTGTCGGCATGCCACGCGGAGAATTCCTCAAAGTCGGCGACGAAGTGAAGATCGAGATCGATAGCTGCGGCAGCCTGGTCAATCGCATGGTGGCCGACGACGTGTAGCGTTGGAGTCAGTGAGTTCGGGAGGCGGAGGCGTGTCGTCAACTACGGAAGCGCGTATTCGCGAATTGACTGAGCGAATGTGGCGCAAAAAGTTTTATGTCGTGCTGTGGGATGGAAACGGTGCGGACCTCAGGCCGCACCTGGTTGAGCATCTGGAATACATGATCGGTCTGGAGCGGGCCGGCAAACTCTTCGCTTCGGGGCCGCTCGATTTCGGCGCGAGCAGCGACGGACTTACCATTCTGCGTGCAGCAAGTGCAGACGAGGCGCGAGCGCTCGCCTTGCGCGACCCGTTCGTGGTGAACGGCATTCGAAGCTTTCGCATCCGGGAATGGATGGTGATGGAAGGCTCGCTCGGAATTAACGTGAATTACTCCGACCGTAGCATCGAGATCACTTAACGTGCCGAAACAAATCGAACACTGAGTAGGGCTGTCATGGAAACCATCGGGTTCGTCGGCGTCGGCAAGATCGGTCGTCCGATCTGTGAAAATTTGATCAACAAGGGCTATCGCGTGCTTGGCTATCGCCGGAGCTCCTTGGCCGATTTCGCAAAGGTGGGCGGCATTCCGGCGAAGTCGCCGGCCGATATCGGATCGCAAACGGATATTGTTTTCACCTGCCTTCCAAGCGACGAAGCGCTCGAGGAAGTCGTGATGGGCCCGAATGGCCTGATCCACTCTGCGCGACCAGGCCAGATCGTGGTCGAGTTCGGCTCGCATTCCATACCGGTGAAGGAAAGGTACGTTGCTCCGCTAGCTGCGAAGGGGGCTGTTTTTCTTGACGGTGAAGTGAGCGGAACTCCCGGCATGGTCGCGCAACGCAAGGCCGCCATTTACCTGGCCGGCGATCGGGCGCGGCAACCAAAGTCGAGCAGGTCGTCAACGATTTTGCCGATCTCTGCCTTTACCTCGGAGCCTTTGGGGCCGCGACCAAGGTCAAGCTGATCAACAATCTGCTGGTAGGCCTGAATATCGCCGGTACCGCGCAGGCCATGGCGATTGGCATGAAATCCGGTGTCGACCCGTCGCTCATGATCAAAGCGATTGCCAATGGCAGCGGCGGATCGACCCAGTTCGGCATTCGAGCGCCGTGGATGGCGGAACGGCGGTTCATGCCCCAACAGGGATCGGCGCCCGGTCTCGCCCACTATTTGTATGGCGCGAAGGAATTGGCGGAGAGCGTCGGCGCGGCGACGCCGCTGCTCGATTGTCTCATCGATGTTTTCCAGCAGGCAGTGCCGGTGATCGGTGAGCGCGACGTGGCCGCCATTCTTGAAATTTTTGAATCAAAGCGAGATCAAAAACCCGCAAAACGCGTTCAGTAATGATCGGAGAGAAGTCCCATGATCGGCGTGCGCAAGATCGTTTATGCCTGCTATGAAATGCCTGACCCGCAGCAGCAGGCGGAATACTACACGGATATTCTTGGACTCACCCTGATCGAAAGAGACAAGGATGCGGTCTACCTTGCCCATACCATCGATCATCATTCGGTCGTGCTGCGAAAAGGGAGTGAGGCAAAATGCGTGCGGCTCGGTTTTCAGGTCGGGCCCGATGACGATCTCGCCTCGTTTGAGCGCCAGACCGCCGCGCACGGGATCAAGACCGTAGTTAAAAAAGATTCTGAGCCGACAGTCTCGGAGCTGGTTTCCTTCGAGGATCCCAAAGGCACCGTGATCGAGGTGTTCAGGCAGCCGGAAATGCTGACGCACAAATTCCAGCGCAAGGGCATCGTGCCACACAAGCTCGGCCATGTGGCCTTTCATGTGACCGACGCCAAAGCGGTTACCAAGTTTTATTGCGATGTGCTCGGTTTCCGTGTGTCCGATTGGATGGGTGATTTTTTCTCCTTCCTGCGTTGTGGTGTCGATCATCACACCATCAATCTAATGGAAACCGGTTCCAACCGGCATTTCCATACAGCCTTTGAATTGCGCGACTGGTCGCATTTGGAAACCGCTTGCGATTTTCTTAGTCTCAACGGCTACAAGATGCTTTGGGGCCCGGGACGACACGGCATCGGCCACAATCTGTTTGCCTACCACCGCAGTCCGTGTGGATTGATCACGGAATTGTTTGCCGAGCTTGATCAGATGAAGGACGAAGCGCTTGGCTATTTCGAGCCACGTCCGTGGCACCGCGATAATCCGCAGCGGCCGAAGGTTTGGGCCAAGGATCCGTCTGCCGCCAATCTGTGGGGGCCGACGCCGCCGGAGGAAATGATGAAGTAGTTTTGTCTCTAACAATGAAATCTGGGAGGATTCTATGTTGGAAAAGATGACCGGTGCGATGCGCGCGATTGCTGCCACCGTGCTTGCCGCCGTTGTGGGGATGTCGGCAGCGGCGCCGGCGCGGGCCGCCGATCCGATCAAGGTCGGATTTTCAATGGCACTCACCGGAAGTGTAGCGCCGAACGGCAAACAGATTTTGCTCGCCTTGGAGATCTGGCGCGATGACGTCAACGCCAAGGGTGGCTTGCTGGGACGTCCTGTAGAGCTGGTTTACTACGATGACCAGAGCAATCCTTCGAACGTTCCCACGATTTACAGCAAGCTGATCAGCGTCGACAAAGTCGATCTGATCCTCGGCCCCTATGCGACCAATATGGCGGCCGCGGCCATGCCAACAATCACTCAGAACAATAAGACCACAATCACCATGCTGGCGATCGGTGTGAACAGCCATTTCAATTACGATCGCTACTTCTCGATGGTGCCGGTCGGGCCCGAAGGCGTGAAAGCGTTCTCACGCGGCTTTTTCGAATTAGCGGCGGCGCAGAATCCAAAGCCGAAAACAGTCGCGCTGCTGGCGGCAGATGCTGAATTCGCGAAGACGGCCTCCGATGGCGCGCGTGAAAACGCCAAGGCAATGGGTTTCGATATTGTCTATGACAAGACCTATCCGCCGAACACCACAGACTTTACCGCCGTAGTACGCTCTGTGCAGGCCTCCAATGCCGACGTTGTATTCGTCGCGGCCTATCCGCCGGACACGGTTGGGATTGTGACTGCTGCGCAGGAAGTCAGGCTGGCGCCAAAAATATTTGGTGGCACCATGGTAGGTCTTCTGGTGACGCCGATCAAAATGCGGCTTGGCCCTCTCATGAACGGCATCGTCATCATGGAAAGCTTCGTGCCATCACCCCAATTCAACTTTCCCGGCCTGCAGGACGTGCTGGCCAAGTACCGGGTCAAAGCAGCCGGCGAGAAGATTGATCCGTTCGGTTATGGTTTCGTGCCGTTTGCCTATGCAGCCGGCCAAATTCTTGCCGCGGCCGTAACCGCCACGAAAAGTCTCGATCATGGCAAGCTTGCCGCCTATATCCACGAGAACAAGTTCTCGACCGTTGCCGGTGAGATTGCCTACAACAAGAATGGCGACTGGACTGAGCCGCGCACGGTGTTTACCCAATTCCAGAACGTCGCACCTAATGATCTGGAGCAATTCAGCAAGACGGACCATCAGGTGATCTTGTGGCCGGACAAATTTAAAACCGGAAACATGGTCTATCCGTACGCGGATGCAGCCAAGAAATAGCTGCCGTCTAGTTGGCGGGCACAATTCCAGAAGCGTTTTTGCAGCGCACAGATGTATCGCGTGAACAAACCCTAATGTCCGCTATTGGCCCATAGCGGACATAGTTCTTCTTGTGCGGAAATCCCGCTTTAAGTTTCGGTGTCTCAAAGCGGTCGACGGTTTATGCGGGGTCAGAATCGACGAGGGTGCCTTCGCGCTTCCGCAAAGGTCACGATTGAGGCATGCCCAAAGAGCAGGCGCTAACCGCGAATCCGGCTCGCGCACCGGCAACCTACGCAAGCTGGAACGCATCGTCTGAATGCCCATTCATGAAAAGCTGAACGGCCGTTAAGCTACGGATTTTCTTATTATATTTTGGAAAGGTTCATCGCAGGTTCATCACCCAAGTCCTACATTTGGTGGACAGGAGAGGGGGCCCAGCGCAGCCGAAATTCTGCTGCGTGAAGCTCCCTTTGGCCAAACAGAGATGAAGCAAGCGCGCCAATGGACCAGCCTTCCGATCTCCGCAATCTGAGTGCCCACCGTCCGGTGAGCGCGCCCGTCGTCGAACTGCGATCGCCCGCGCAATTGCGGCCCGATCTGCGCGACGCCATCGAGCCCGCACGCCGTCGCTTCGGCCGTCCGCAACAGGTCATCCGCGAGCACACCAACAACGCAGTGCGTTGGAAGGTAGGCGAGCGTCTCAATCACGTCCTCGAAGAAGCCTGCATCCGCTTCTCGGAGAACGACGCCGTCATCACCGAGGCGGGCACGCTCAGCTATCGCGAACTCGATTGCCGTGCCAACCAGGTTGCGCGCTATCTGATCGAGCAGGGCGTGCAGCCGGGCGACCGCGTCGGGCTTCTGTTCGAGAAGTGCGCCGAGACCTACATCGCGATGCTCGCGGTGATGAAGGTGAACGCCGCCTACGTGCCGCTCGACGCCGCATTCCCGCTCGAGCGTCTTCGCTTCATCATGGGCGACGCCGAGATCAAAACGATCGTCTCGATGTCGAGCTTCACCGAGCGCCTTGCGCCGCTCGACGTGCAGAAAGTGTTTATCAATTCTGCCAAGCGCGCGATCGACAAGCAGGACGCGAGCCGCCTCACCGGCGTGGCGCGCAGCCACGATCCGGTCTGCTACATCATCTACACTTCCGGTACGACCGGTAATCCGAAAGGCGTTGCGATCGCGCAGCCCAGCATTTGCAACTTCGTGCGCGTCGCGGCCGAGCTTTACGGCTATCAGCCGGGTGACCGCATCTACCAAGGCATGACCATCGCCTTCGATTTCTCGATCGAGGAGATCTGGGTGCCGCTGGTCGCGGGCGCGACGCTGGTTCCCGCGCGCCCGGGACTGCCCCTGATGGGCGATGAGCTTGCGGACTTTCTGCGCGAGCGCGACGTCACCGTGATGGCGTGCTGCCCGACCTTGCTCGCGACCATCGAGCAGGATCTGCCGAAGCTGCGGCTATTGCTGGTCGGCGGCGAAGCCTGCCCGCAGAATCTCGTGGCGCGCTGGTATCGCCCGAACCGCCGCATCCTCAATTCGTACGGCCCGACCGAAGCGACCGTCACTGCGACGCTGACCGAGCTGCGTCCCGACAAGCCGGTCACCATCGGCGTGCCGCTCTCGACTTACACGATCGTCATCCTCGACCCGAACGAGGACAAGACGGTCGAGAACGGCGAACTCGGCGAGATCGGCATCGCCGGCGTCGGCCTCGCGCTCGGCTACATGAATCGCGACGAACTCACGATGAAGAAGTTCATCCGCGATTTCCTCAACATCCAGAACAATCCGTCCGGCCGCATCTACCGTACCGGCGACCTCGGCCGCATCGACGAGAACGGCGAGATCGAATACCGCGGACGCATCGACACCCAGGTGAAGATCCGCGGCTATCGCATCGAGCTCAACGAGATCGAGGCGGTGCTGCTTGACCTGCCGCAGATCGCGCAGGCGGCGGTCACCACGTTCGAGCCGGAGCCGGATGTGGTCGAACTCGTCGCCTATTACGCGCTCAAGCAGGGCGCAGAGCTGCCGCGCGATGAGATTTCGCAGGCGCTGCGCTCCAAACTGCCGGCCTACATGGTTCCAGCCTTCCTCGAAGAGCTGCCGGCGATCCCGATGACGCTCTCCAACAAGGCCGATCACAAGCGGCTGCCGAAGCCGCAGCTCGGCCGCTTCTCCTCGGCGACCACCGGCTACGTCGCGCCGAACACCGAGAACGAGCGCATCCTGCATTCGGCGCTGTGCGAGGTGCTGCGCGTCGACCGCGTTTCGACCGAGCATCACTTCTTCGACGATCTGGGCGCCAACTCGCTGCTGATGGCGCGCGTCTGCGCAACCATCCGCAAGAATCCGCGCATGGCGAACGTGTCGATGCGCGACATCTACACCAATCCGACCATCTCGCGGCTTGCCGAGCACCTCGACAAGGTCATCGGCGGCGTCGTCGCCACCAAGCCAGAGCCGTTCCACGTTCCGTCCAACCTCGCCTACTACACCTGCGGCGCCATGCAGGCCGTGTTCTATGCCGCCTATGCGCTGTTCGGATTGTGGGTGCTCGATGCCGGCTACGAATGGACCGTCGCGGCATCGGGCGCGGTCGAACTTTACGTTCGCGCGGTATTCTTCGCGGCGATTTCGTTCGTCACACTCACCGGTATCTCGATCCTTGCCAAATGGCTGCTGATTGGCCAGTTCGAGGAAGGCACGATCCCGATCTGGAGCTTCGCCTATTTCCGCTTCTGGGTCGTCAAGTCCATGATGCGGACCTCGCCGGTGATGGCCTTCACTGGCACGCCCATCTACAACGCCTATTTGCGCCTGATGGGCGCGAAGATCGGCAAAGGCGCGGTGCTGAGCTGCCGCTACGGGCCGGTTTGCGCCGACCTCTTGTCGATCGGCGACAACACCATCCTGCGCAAGGACACGATTGTCCTCGGCTACCGTGCGCAGTCGAACTTCATTCACATCGGGCGAGTCGAGATCGGCGCGAACGCCTTCGTGGGCGAAGCAAGCGTCATCGATATCAACGCGTCGATGGGCGACGACACGCAACTCGGCCACGCCTCTTCGCTGCAGAGCGGCCAGCACGTGCCGGACGGCAAGCACTATCACGGCTCGCCCGCGGTCGAGACCACGTCGAACTATTGCCCGATCGAGAGCCGCGAGGTCAGCACGCTGCGCAGCGCCACGTTCACCGCGCTCGAGCTTGCGGCACTGGTCCTCGTCGCGGTGCCGCTCCCGATCGTCGCCTATTCCTTCTGGGATCACTACGCGACCGTAGCCGGCGTTGGCGTCGGTGTATCGGCGCTGTCGTTGCTCGGCGTCTCCGCCGCGCTGTTCTTCGGCTCGATCGTCGCGGGGCTTGTGTCGGTCTACGTTATCCCGCGTCTCTGCATGCTGTTCCTCAAGCCCGGCGTCACCTATCCGGCGTTCGGCTTCCACTACCTGATGCAGAGCATCATCCTGCGCACCAGCAACTCGGAATTCTTCTGCGTGCTGTTCGGCAACTCGACGTTCATCACGACCTGGATGAGCAAGGTCGGCTGGAACCTGAACAAGGTCGAGCAGACCGGCTCGAACATGGGCACCAACCAGCGCCATGACAATCCGTTCCTGTGCAACATCGGCTCCGGCACGATGGTTTCGGACGGGCTGTCGATGATCAACACGCACATGTCGGCGACCTCGTTCCAGCTCGCCGAGGCGAAGATCGGCGAGAACAACTACCTCGGGAACGACATCTTCTATCCGCCGAACGGCAAGACCGGCACGAACGTGCTGCTCGGCACCAAGACCATGATCCCGATCGACGGCGAGGTGCGCGAGAACACCGGCCTGCTTGGCTCGCCCGCATTCGAAATCCCGCGCATGGTCGACCGCGACCGCGACATGAACGCCTCGTTCGACGCGGAGACGCGCCGCGCCCGGCTGCGCCAGAAGAATCGCTACAACCTGGTGACCGCGCTGATCTTCCTTGCCGCCCGCTGGATGTCATTCTTCGCGGCGCTGGTGCTCTGGATGGCCGCGCTCACATACTACAACCGCTTCGGCGTGCTCGCGTTGTTCGCCGCGACCGTGGCGATCGCTGGCGCCTCGATCGTGATGTTCGTGCTGCTCGAGCGCGTCAGCCTTGCCTTCAAGCGGCTCGAGCCGAAGATTGCGTCGATCTACGACCCGTACTTCTGGTTCCACGAGCGGCATTGGAAGCTGTCGGAGTCCTCGCTCACGCGCCTGTTCTACGGCACGCCGTTCCGCACCATGATGTTCCGCGCGATGGGCATGAAGATCGGCGCCAAGGTGTTCGACTGCGGCCGTTCGATCACCGAGCGCACGCTGACCGAGGTCGGCGACTACGCCAACATCAACGAGGGCTCCGTGCTGCAAGCCCACTCGCTGGAAGAGGGCGTGTTCAAGTCGGATCACATTCGCATCGGCAACGGCTGCTCGATCGGTCCTGGCGCCTTCGTGCACTACGGCGTCACGATGGGCGATCACGTGGTGCTTGATGCCGACTCGTTCCTGATGAAGGGCGAGGTGCTCGAACTCGCATACCGGCTGGCGTGGCAATCCGGCGAAGCTGGTGCGCCGTTCGGCGGGCGAGGGCGCTGACGCGTGCGAATACCGCATCGCGGCGGAGTAGGCCGCGGGCGGCGAGATCGAAGCGGGACTGACCTTGTGAGCAGTGCTGCGAACGAGCCGTCGCTAGAACAGGCGCTTGATGCGGTCGCGGTGCCCGGACTGCTCATTGGACATCGCGTGATTTCGCTGGGTGACGAGGGCGCGCTTCGCGACGCAGAGGCAGCCTCGATCTCATCCACCATCGCGAACGTGCGGCGTGCGAGCGGTGCGGCGCGCATGGTCGCGCGCAGCCTGCTTGCGCAGCTTGGATATCCGGAGGCGCAAGTGCCGAAGAGCGCCGGCGGCGCGCCGGTCTGGCCGGTGGGCGTGGTTGGCTCGCTGGCGCACGACGATGAGATCGCCGTTGCGGCCGTTGGCTTGCGGCGCGATTTCGCCAGCGTTGGCATCGACGTAGAGCCGGCTGGTGCGCTGCCCTCCGGCATGCTGGCGCTAGTCGCCACGCAAAGCGAGCGACGCAAGATTGAGGATGATCTCGTCAAGGCGAAGCTGCTGTTTGCCGTCAAGGAGGCCGTCTACAAGGCCGTCTATCCGGTGGATCACGTGTTTCTGGAATTCGGCGATATCGAAGTCGATCTTGCCGCCAACACAGCGACGACGCGTCCCGGACGCACCCTTACGTTTCGGTCGTGCATTTCATCGCATATCGTGGCGCTTGCGCTCGTTCATGCGTAGCGCGACAGCATGCCGTCGCCGATCGCGTAGATGACGCTCTGCGCGGACTATCTAGAAAAATCGTTGGCTCGCAAAACCACCGGCCGGTCGGCCTGGGCCTTCTCTTCGAAGAACTTACGTGATGCTCGCTCTTCAATGACTTCTCGCAGCCGCATGAACTGATCTACGCGCTGATCTGGCCTCACATTGCGCCTACCTTCAAGATCGTCCATCGCCGCGGTGCTGATCGCGCACAGAATTACATTGCTCTGATTGAGCATCGTGAACTCAACGACCGACCGATTGAAATCGTAACCTCGGACCTCGCCTTGCTGCAGCAGCATTGCGAATACTCCGTTTCGGAGGAATTTACGAATGTACCACTTCAAGAAGTCGGTGTCAGTTAAGGTGCACAGTACTTTCCTTGGGCTCGACATGAAATGTATTGAAGGCTAAACGTGCTTGGAAAGTCGTCACTTCCTTATGTAGCCTTTCGACTACTCCGCGGACCTCTTTAACGTTCAGGGTGCACAGCGGTCCAAGAATGACTTCGGCAAGCGCTAATTCGTCATCAAACGAGACGAAGTAGAGCCGACCTTCCCGAGTTGCCTTTGATAACGGCACGAGCATCCTTTTTTCTTTTTCGTATTTCCAGCTCTCGAATTTGGTGCGCAGGATCGCGTCCGCGAATGCTGCGTCTAGCCCCTGCGCAATTGTCGGGGTATCAATCACCATCCGGTCCGTCTGGTAGTTTACGTTCCGGAGGGCCGCATTCGGAACATTGAAACCCAAGCATATGCCGTGGTGTTGAGCGCCATAGTGGCTCCACAGCACCGGGTCGATCCAATCCGAACTGAAACACAAAAGCCCGTTTTCGGCATCGAAGTTTTCGCGGTACTTGCGGATTTCCAAGTGTAAACGCTTCTGTGCTGCGGTCGGCGCGAGTAGTTCGAACGGGTCGTTCAACTCCGAAAAACGAGCGACCTTCAGACGGCGGAAAACAACGTTGCTGGTCGCATATTCAGCCGACGTTAAATAGTATACTCGGCTACATCCGGACGGCGCAGGCATACACACTGAGGCGCTGCTCTCTTCTCCAGTGCCTCCAGCCTCGCGCCAAAATCGCCGCAAATCGTTGTTTAACGGCAACAGCCCCTCCGAACAATTGAACCTACACTTGGTGTTACGAATAAACCGCGGCTACCATGATCTGCCCCTCGTTACGCAGCACCTGGAGCGACACGTCGTTTCCGTGCCGGCGCACCATCAAATCGAGGACAGAGCGACCAAGACGCAGATTACGGAGGGTCACCTCTTCGAGGAATGACGGAAGCCGGGGTTTGCGCAACAAGATTTCGTTTCGGGCGGGGTTGAATTCGAGGCCGAGAGAAGATTGCAGAAGCAGGAGCGGCGTACCTGCGGCCCAGGCCTGCGGCGAGCAGGCGACTGGGTAGAGCGTCGGCCCGCGTTCGCGACTGCGTTGAAAGCCGCAATAGAGTTCGGGCAGTCGGCGCAGGTCCATGTAGGCCGCGGCATCGAACAGGCCTTTGAACACGCGATCGATCGCGTCCTTGTGTCCGTACCGTGCAAAGCCGGCCGCGATTAACGAGTTGTCGTGCGGCCAGACCGAGCCGTTGTGATACGACATTGGATTGTAACGCGGTTCGTCACGTGCCACCGTTCGGATTCCCCAACCGGAAAAAAACGACGGACGCATCAGGTCGCGCATCACTGCGTCCGCACGCTCGGGCGCTGCTATTCCACTGAACAGCACCTGCCCAGCGTTCGACGTCCGCACGCGGCATGGGCGCTTCTGTCCGTCGAGGGCGAGGGCATAGGTGCCGATGTCGTCGCACCAGAACGCCGCCTCGAATTGTTCGGCGAGCTTGGTGGCCTGAGCGTCGAGCGCGTCGCCGCGTGCCTGCATGCCGAGCCGGCGTGCCGCACGCGCCGCCAAGCGTTTCGCCAAATAAACATAGCCCTGCACCTCGCACAGCGCGATCGGTCCATGCGCGAGCGAGCCGTCGGCATGGAAGATCGCGTCGTGCAAGTCCTTCCAGCCTTGATTTGCGAGGCCGTTCTCGTCGGCACGACGATATTCGACGAAGCCATCGCGGTCGGGATCGCCGGGACCATCGATCCAGCCCAACGCCGCATCGACGTTTGGCCAAAGCTCGCGAAGCGTATCGATGTCGGCGGTATGTTCGGCGTAGAGTCCGGCCAGCATCACGAAAAGCGGAGTTGCATCTGCGCTGCCATAATACAGGCCGAACGGCACTTCGCGCAGCGCTGCCATTTCACCGCCACGCATTTCGTGCGGAACTTTTCCGGGTTCGGCGTCGGCGCGCGGATCAAATGTGGTGGCTTGAAAAGCGGCGAGCCGTCGCAGCACTCCCTTGGCTATACGGGAATCGCACCACAGCATTTGCAGCGCAGTGATGATCCCGTCGCGGCCGAATGTGGTCGAGTACCAGGGGATGCCCGCGTAAGGGTAAGGACCCTGGGCCGTGTCGGTGGTCAGCATCGCGAGGTCCGCCATCGAGCGGCACATCACTTCATTGAAAATCTGGTTCGAGCTGGTGATCGTGGCCATGCCACGGCTGGCGGTCTGGTGCGCATGGAACGCCGCCCGCAGGCCCCTGCGAAACGGAAGTGCGACGTTTTCCACGACACCGGGGTCGCACTTAACCGTCACATAGACCGAGCGGGATTCGTTTGGCTGCAGCTCGAAGGCGTAAGATGCGGTGCTTGCGGATAGTTGCTCTGGCACGGGTTCAAACAACACGGTCGTACGCAGACGTTTGCCATCGAGGCCCTGGTATTTAAGCGAAACCTTGCTATCGCCAACCTCGACGGTTGCGACGCCTCGGCGTGCACGGCGCAGTCCCCGCACTTCGAAGAGGTCGGCGAAGTCGCTGCCAAACGCGACCGAAAGCCGGACGTCAAAGGGACTATTGCCGTGGTTGTGCATACGCAGGCGCTGATAGGCAACACCGCGCAAAAGAAAAAAGGTACGCACGACATGCAGCACATCCTTCGGCTGGCTGAGCTTCTGATCGAGAAGGATGTCGGGATTCGTCAGATCGACGATGAGGATGGAGTTGTCATCGCGGACGTTTGAGCCAAGCAGCAGCGGTTGCGAGCCGTTGAGCAATATTTCGAGGTGCGAGAGATAGCGAGTGTCGCAAAAAAAGATCCCGTCAGGTCCACCGGGCGTCGCGCCGATGTCGGCGTGACTGTCGAGCACGGCGAAGCAGTCGCCCTGCTTGAGGGTGCGGCGGGGCCGTGTCGAGGATCCCGTCCCAGGGATGTAGAACGGGGTCTCCAGAGTCTCCTCGATCAGCGTTTCGGTCGTGCTTAGGCTAAACAATCTGAAGCCTTAGGTCGGTGGCATGCTCGCCGTCCGGCAGTGCACGCTGACGATCCTGTTCCTGGCGGTCGCCCGCATTCGTCGATGCCAGCAGCTTATGATAGACGCGCACATAATCCTTCGCCATCCGTGTGGCGGAAAAGCGTTGCTCGAACCTCTGGCGCACCTTTTTCCGGTCGAGCGCGATGACCTGCGGCAGCACCGCAATCGCCTCTTCCATACTGTCAACAATTCCTCCGGTGAGGCCGTGCTCGATGATTTCCGGCACCGAGCCGCATCGGAAGGCCAGGACCGGCGTGC
Source organism: uncultured Alphaproteobacteria bacterium (assembly GCA_963831515.1). Lineage (GTDB taxonomy): Bacteria > Pseudomonadota > Alphaproteobacteria > Rhizobiales > Xanthobacteraceae > Pseudolabrys. The sequence continues at coordinate 45,318 of CAWHQL010000007.1, forward strand.
CGCAGGCCATGGCCTCGATCATGGAGAGCCCGAACGGTTCCGGCCAGTCGATCGGGAACAGCAGCGCCTGCGCACCGCCAAGAAACTGCGACTTCTGTTGGTCGTTGATCTCGCCGATGAATTCGACGCCCCCGCCCGCAAGGAGCGGTTCGATCTGCGTGCGGAAATAGACCTCGTCGGCGCGGTCCACCTTGGCTGCGATCTTGAGAGGGATTCCCAGCGCCCGCGCGATCGCGATGGCGCGGTCCGGGCGTTTCTCCGGAGAGATGCGGCCGAGAAAGGCAAGATAGCCGCGGTGCGCCTCGGCCGCGCGATGCAGTCCCACCGGGATGCCGTGGAGGACGGTGCCCACAAAATTAATGTTCGGTACGGGGCGGCGCTGGGCGTTGGAGATCGAGACCAGCGGCATATCGCTGAACCCCGCATAAAGCGAGTGAAGATCGGGGAGGTCCTGGCGACCGTGCAGCGTGGTGACAGTGCGGTCCGCGATGTTACGAAACAGGGGGAAATGGAATTGATCGATATGGAAATGCAGAATGTCAAACTCGTCGGCCCGTCGGCGAACGCGATCTAGCATCAGCATGTAATAAGGGATCGTATCGCGCACACTGGCGTCGAGACGGAGCGCCTTAGGTACGCAGGGAACGAGATTGGCCGCGGTAATCGAGTCGCCGCTCGCGAACAGAGTGACGTCATGGCCGAGTGCGACAAGTTCCTCTGTAACGTAGGAGACGATACGCTCGGTGCCGCCATAAAGGCGTGGGGGAACGCTTTCGATGAGAGGCGCGATCTGCGCGATTTTCATTGTTATTCTTTCTAAAAACTACAATGGCAATGCTCTTTTGTACGCTTGGTTCCGCGGCAAAAATTGCCTCTGCCGTCTTTCAGCTCTTTTGGTGTCTGTCAGGTTATATGGAGGCGCCCAGGTCAGATTGCTGCAACCATAGACGACGCAGCCTGCCTTTATTTTGGGGTTGGTGCCCGCCGGCACTCAGCGGCACCGAATGTCCGTTTTCGACGGCAAAGCGGACATTGGACCTGATTTCCACTCGTCGCCTGGTCGTGAAGTGCTAGGCTTTAAGTCTTCAACCATTCGGTGCGGAAGCGTCCGAACGATCCGGCAACTAGCTAGTTTGCGAAGTGGTCAATTTCGAAAGGAAGCTATATGGCTTACAAACCGAATTACGGTCTGCAACGTGCTGATCGCAACCGTTCAGCACGAGCACGGAACGAGGAAAAACAGCGAAAGCGCGAGGAAAAATCTGCTCAACGCAAAGCCGAACGTACAGTTGAGATCAAAAGCTCATCTGACGATGATAAGGCACAATGAGGAGAGGTCGATGAATGCCGCTGAATCCAAAGGTCTCAAGAAAGGCAGCCGCGTTTATTGGCGAGGGGATGCCACCGACGGCGGTATTATCACCGAAATGAGTTGGGATGCAGTCACGATCGCCTGGGACAATGGTCAGGTGGCCACCGTGCACCATGGGGACATGCGCGAGATCCAGCGAGCGCCAGCAAAGCCTACTATTGTGTAGGTATTCGGCCGGAGTTCCCTTCTGATGGGCATATAGCCGGGTATTAATCAGAATGCCCTCTGATCATTGACGCGCCATGCCATTAGTACTATGCCGCAACGGTGGAACGCGCATCGCGCTAACTTGATTCGGCGCATCTAGCGGGCGTTTTCAGGACAAATCGAAGTGTAGGAGCGAGCCAATGGCCCGTGTCACCGTAGAAGATTGCGTCGACAAAGTTGAGAACCGCTTCGAGCTTATCCTTGTGGCGAGCCATCGGGCACGCATGATTTCGTCGGGGTCGAAGATCACGATTGAGCGCGACAACGACAAAAATCCGGTCGTGGCGTTGCGCGAAATCGCCGAAACCACAGTGTCACCTGGCGACCTCAAGGAAGACCTCATTCATAGCCTGCAGAAATACGTCGAGGTCGACGAACCCGAGACCGAAGTGCCGCTTATCGGGGCCGGCGCAGGTGCCACCATCGATTCCGACGACACAGAGGTGACGGCGGACCGCATGACCGAGGAAGAACTGCTCAAGGGCCTCGAAGGCCTGGCGCTAATACCGCGGGAAGAGCCGGAAGAAGAGCTGCCCGAAGAGCCGCGGGACGCCAATCTCCGCTATTGAGAATTAAGTCGCCCAATAGCCTGCATCTGATCGGATTTCGGAGAGACCGCCGCGAGGCGGTCTTTCTTTTTGCACCAAACGAGACTTGGTTGATTTCCACTATTGGCACTTAGCGGACATTCCGACCGAGGCTAGGGCCAAGCGTAGCGCCGGCCCGAAACCAATCTGATCTCCAGAGCGCTTTTGCTCGAACAATATTTCACGACTTTCACCGTGAAGTTGGAACACATAGGACATTCAAAGGTGCGCTTATCGTGGTCAGGTTTGTCTGGCTCTATGCAGGCCAGCCACATCTGCGCTCCGCAAAATTCACAAAATGGTCGGCCAATGATCCGTTGTTGCGGAAGAAGCTGGTCTCTCCGCATGCCACACCTCCCCGATTAGTCGGCGCGCACACGCAAAACTCGACAATCACAAGGAAAGAAAGGGGTCAGCTCATAAGGGGACCACAGAGCTGACCCCTTTCTCGATGACCGCGCTCCGACGGGCCTCGCAGGCGCGCGATCTGTACTAAAACGCCATCAGCGTTGAGTCCGTTCCCCGACATTAGGTTCCAATTTTAAGATTGAATCGCCGCTCAGTCGGGTTGGCCAATTTCTGCTTTCAGCAGAAAGCTGACCTCTGTGAAAGAATGCTCGCAACGCGGACATTGGAACTTTTGCATGTGGTCGGCAGTCCTCTCAGGTTGAAGGCAAACGCCGCACATGGGAACTCTGCAGCGAGGACAGAGGAGGCGTGAAGGCGCAGCCATCCTGCCGCGGAACGATTGCCCGGCGCCGGCTGTTAGGCGGATGTGTAGCAATACACACTCAAAAAAAGGTAGCGGGTGACACCGGGGGATCGCTATAGAGCAAGAGCTCTTGAACTGTTCAGTCGAGCAGATTGCGAAACCAATTCCCAAACACGAGCAGAGTTTGAAAATTTGGCCGTTGCTTTTCTGCGTCTTGCTGAGCAAGCGGAGCGCAACACCAAGCTTGTAATCGAGTTTGAGTTGCCACCTGACAAGCCGGCCCAAAGTTAAAACCACGCCGCCCGCGTGAGGGCGTCCGCTGACCCAAAGCGGATATCAATCGCCCGATCAAAAAAAATTAAACAGGTTCTCGGATTCAATTTCGACCAAAGTTGTAGGTGACCTTCCATCTCTTTGAATAGAAAAATTTTATCGAGCACATCTTTGTGCGACTGACATTCGCGGGCGAATGGCAATCCTAAAGATGTTTAGGCGCTTTTTATTTGCGGCTGCCGGATACAGAAATTCTAATGAGACGTGGTCGTCCGTCAATTTATCGGTCGCCAGCGCGCTACGTAACGCGTGTTGCCGCAACATAAAATTAGAAACAAAAAATGAGCCAGGACCGAGACGCTGCCGCAAGTCCTGCCTCGTCTACTTTTGTCTCCAGCAAATTCAGCTTTTCCAGCGTCAGGAGAAATGCGCTCTGCGTTTGTGGATCGGGAAAAAAATACAAGCACTGCCATGGATCGGATAGATCGAAACCACCGGCAGAATTGAATTGGTGGGATAAACCGATGAACTGCCAGTCAGCGCGGCTTGCGCTCGCGCGACAGATTATCTCCAACTGCGCGATTGAGCGCATTGTTGAAACCGGCACGTTTATAGGAACGACAACTGAATTTTTTGCCGAATTGGGCATTCCGGTAATTTCCGCGGAGTCCAATGAGGAATACGCCAGATATGCACGGACGCGTTTGACCAACTGGAAAAATGTCGACCTGCGAGTGGGGGATTCGGTCGCTATTTTGCAAAATGTTGTGCACGAAGAAATCGATCGGACTGTGCCAACTTTTTTCTACCTTGATGCTCATTGGAGTGACAATTTGCCGTTACGTGAGGAAGCGGAACTGGCCATCGACCATTTTTCAGGTTCTGTTCTAATGATCGACGATTTCGCTGTTCCGGATGACCCAGGTTACGGTTTCGATGACTACGGTCCGGGTCGGCGACTCGATCTGGAATACCTACTCAATTCAAAACTCCCGGACCTTTCGATTTATTTTCCATCCACGCCATCCTTTCAGGAAGACGGCGCGCGCCGCGGCTGTGTTGTCGCGACCGCTAACCCTGCGCTTGGAGCTATTCTCGATGACATTGTCTTGCTGCGACGGTGGAAGCCGAAGCCGGCCGCGGCATCCCTTTGAGAGGATGTCCGCTATTGGCCCACAGCGGACACCTGCTTTTGCAGCGCACATTTCCGCCAGAGCCAACTACCGAGCAGCACGGCTGCCGTCATTCCAATCATTTGCGCCCCGATAAATGCCGCCACTCCCGCAGGCGCAATGCCTGCAAAAGTATCTGAGAGCGATCGGGCCAACGTAACGGCGGGATTAGCGAATGAAGTCGATGACGTGAACCAATAGGCTGCCGCAATGTACAATCCGACCGCATAAGCGATCGCGCTCGGCGCTCGTGCGATGCAGCCAAGAATTGTGAGCAACAAACCAAACGTGGCGATGGCCTCCGCAATCCACTGGCCTGATCCAGTTCGCACGTGGGTCGAGGATTGCCATACGGGAAGTTCGAACATCAGGTGCGCCGCCCAAACACCGACAACAGCGCCGCATAGCTGGGCAAACAGATAAATGCCCACCATCGGCCAAGAGATTTCACCGCGGATGCCAAACGCGAGGCTCACGGCGGGATTGAAGTGCGCGCCGGAAACCGGTCCGAGTATCAGGATCAGCACAGTCAGTATCGCGCCTGTCGGAAGAGTGTTGCAGAGCAAAGCCAGTGCATCATTTCCGCCGGAAAGACGCTGGGCCATGATGCCCGAGCCGATCACGGTCGTGAGCAGGAATGCTGTCCCGAGTGTCTCGGAAACGACACGTTGCGCGACCGATGGCATCAAGTCGGCTCTTTGGCGATTGAGTCGGTTACACCGCCAATTTCGCGCAACTTTTGTTGCAGGCTCAACTTGTCGAGACTGCGAATTGGAAGCGCTGTGAAAATGCCAATTCGTTGGGCGAGCATCCGGTAGGCGTCCTTGAAAGCAAGTCCGATCTCGGCTTCCGATCCACTTGCTTCGGCAGGGTCGGGAACGCCCCAATGCGCGGTCATAGGCTGGCCGGGCCACACCGGGCACATTTCACCTGCGGCGTTGTCGCAGACCGTGAACACGAAATCGAGCTGCGGTGCGCCAGGCTTGGCAAACTCCGCCCAGGATTTAGAGCGGAAGCATGTGGTCTCATAGCCCAAAGCTTGGAGAAGCTGGATCGTGTCCCGATTGACTTTCCCCTTGGGCTGACTGCCGGCGCTGTACGCCTGGAATCGTCCGCGACCAATCCTGTTCAAGATTGCTTCGGCGATGATCGACCGCGCCGAATTACCTGTGCAGAGAAACAGGACATTGAACGGCCGCTCGGTCATCAGCGTGCCTTCTGCAGTTTTCGCGATGCTGAGTGTGGGGTGGGCCGGCATAGCTCGGGACGGCCCTGACAACAGTGATCGGTAAGATAGGACACTAGATTGTTCATCGCTTCGATGCGCGCGGCATAGATCATTGAGCGGCCGTCGCGGCGGACGGTGATCAGCCCCGTGTCGCGCAACCGGTCCAGATGAAAAGTCAGCGCACTGGGCGCCACCTTGAGACTTGCGGCGATATGGCCCGCTGGCATGCCGTGAGGGCCCGCCTCTATGAGCAGGCGGAAGACGTCGAGGCGATTGTCCTGCGCCAGCGCCGCGAGGATCGCCACCGCATCGGCCTTTTTCATATTTCAATAAAAACTGAAATATATTCACTCTGTCAAGAAATATTTCAGCGATTGTTGAAATAGTTGGCCAAAGCCGGCATGATCTCGACGTCACAAAAAGCTCGAGGACTGATAATTCGCCCTACAGCGCCTATTTATTTTTTCGAAATCTCTCGCCGCGTCCTATGCCTTGCATGATCATCCAGCCATTCCATATCGATGCGATTAGCAAACTCATATAGGACACAGTTATGCCGTACATGCCCCATTCCGCGCCGGCGGCGATCGCCCCAGCACCGACAATTCCAACAAGATAGCCCGCGATAAAAAATTGGGCCCGACGAACTGAGAAGCCGCCACGGCCCCGAGCGCCGGGGATTTTGACTGCTCGCGAAAGTAGCGTGAGCGGAAAGGAGAAGCCCCAAAGGCTTATGGCAAGAAGCTCGACACCGAGGACGCGCATCGGCTGTGGCACCAAAACAGCCGTAGCCTGCAGCAGCGTGCTGAGAAGAATAAGCGTCGTATATTGTGCGCGTAGTCGATAAATCTCTTCGTTCGCGATTTCGGAAAGATGCAATGAGGTCGCTACAAAAAGCAGGCCAATAAGAGCGGCCGATGATGTGCCCAGCATCAGATAGAGTTCGTTCCACGAGGTGGGCAGAGGCGGACTGGATATCAAAGCGTTCAACAAAGCGTGTCCTTTTGCGAGCCCCCAACTCAACCGAATATCTGAAGGGGGACTCGATAATTCCCTTTGTTTGCTAGCCTATCTAACCGCGCGGTTGCCGTTTTACCGGCGCTGAGTCAGGTGCGCCTTTTATTTCCGGCTCGCCGGCAATACGAACTTCATCGCCCGACGCGATTCCATCCGGCGGGTTTGCGACCACCCGGTCATTTGTACTCAACCCCGACGCGATCTCGACAAGGCTGCCAAGATCCCGCGAGATCGTGACAGTCTTTAGGACAACACGATTATTGGAATCGATCGTCGCGACGCGTAGACCGCTCTGATCGAAAATGAGCGCACTCGCCGGCACGTTGATGGCTGAATCAGGCGCGGGAATCTCAAACCGGACATAAGCGAACGCGCCAGTCATCAGTTCGCCGCTGGCGTTATCGACGATAAGCAGCATCCGCGTGGTTCCGGAACCGACATCGACGGCCTGCGCCGAGGCTTCAACCGTTGCAGGAAACTTCCGACCGGGATATTCGGGCACCGAGATTTGAGCCTTGGTACCAACTCTTACGCTCGGCACCACGTTTTGCGGGACATTGACGTAAGCCCGCAGTTTGTTGGTGTCAGACACGATGAACAGAGCGGGCCCGCCGCTTGCTCCTGCGTTGATCAACGCACCGATGTCGGTGGTGCGCGCGGTGACCAGCCCGTCGAACGGCGCGGTAATGCGCTTGTACTTTTCCAGGACGCGCAGCCGATCGAGATTGGCCTGCGCCGATCTGACCAAGCCCTGCTTGTTGGCAGCGTCCGCAGTGCGCTGATCCAGATCCTGTTTTGAGACAAACCCCGACTGGACAAGCGACTGACCGCGTTCAAGTGTCGACTGAGACAGAGTGGCGTTAGCTTGAGCGCTCGTTAGCGCTGCTTCCGCCTGCATGATCTGCTGGTCGAGATCGGGAGCGTCGATTTCCGCGAGAACCTGTCCGGCTTTCACCGGAGTGCCGATGTCGGCGTGCCATTCCTTGATGTAGCCGCTGACACGGGCAAAGAGTTGGGCTTGTGAATTGGCCTCAAGGCGACCGGGGAGCTCGATGATTGTCTGCCTTCCGCGGGTGTCTGGTGTCATCACCGCGACGACCGGTGTCGCCTGATTTTCGGTCCATTCACTTAAACGCGCATCTGCCACCTTGCGCGTCAGAATGCCGGTGACGATTACCGTTACCGCGACGGCGCCTCCGACAATGGCTGCAATGTGCAGACGCCGGCGCGTAACAAGCTTTTGGGTGCGATTACGCGACATGCGTATCTCCGATCGCTGGCGCACTCCGCACCCGTTCGCGCCCGTGCACCATACTGAAGACGACCGGCACAAACATCAATGTCGCGACCGTCGCAAAAATTAGTCCGCCGACAACCGCGCGGCCGAGCGGGGCATTCTGTTCCCCGCCCTCGCCAAGACCGAGCGCCATTGGGGCCATTCCGATGATCATGGCAAGTGCCGTCATCAAGACCGGGCGGAACCGGACAAATCCAGCTTCGAGTGCAGCCTGGGTCGCATCACCAAGTTCCGCGAGACGCTCGCGCGCAAAGCTGATGATCAGTACGCTGTTGGCGGTGGCAACGCCCATGCACATGATCGCTCCCGTCAAAGCTGGCACCGACAACGTCGTGCCGGTCGCGAACAGCATCCATACGATGCCGGCGAGTGCGGCCGGCAGCGCGGTAATGATCACGAAGGGATCACTCCAGGACTGGAAGTTGACCACGATCAGAAAGTAGATCAGCACGATCGCGCCCAGCAAGCCGAACAGCAGACCACTGAACGCACTGTTCATCGTCCTCACTTGGCCGAGCACGACGACCTGCGCACCCTTGGGTACGTCCTGCGCGGTTTCATCGACCACGCGCTGCACGTCGGCGGCGACGGCGCCGAGATCGCGGTCTTGCGTGGTCGCGTAAATCTGGATCATGGGCTGAATATTGTACTGGGAGACAACCGCGCTCCGCGCGACGCGGTTGATATCGGCAATAGCGCCGAGTGTCTGCGACGGCGCCCCGGCCGCCGTTATCGGGAGGTTTTTCAGCGCCGATAGCGTGTCCACCTGATATTGGGGGGTTTGCATCACAATCGGGTAGGAGACGCCGTTGTCGGGATTGAGCCAATAGGTCGGTGCAACCTGGCTGCTGCCTGCAAGATTGACGACCATGCTGTTTGTCACATCGCGTTCGGTCACGCCGACATACTGCGCACGGGTCCTGTCGACATCGACATTGAACCCAGGATTATTCAAAGACTGTTGAATGCGTGCGTCAACCAAGCCGGGAATATGTCGCAACCGGCGCAGCAATTGCTGGGCGTAGGCGTAGTTCGCGGCGAGATTCGGCCCGCGTATCTGCAAATCGATAGGCGCCGGCGCACCGAAGTTCAGGATCTGGCTGATGATGTCGGCCGGCAGAAAGGAGAACGTGACCCCCGGAAAACGGATGGGCAATTCTTCGCGCAGTATTCGGATGTAGCCCGCCGTCGGCTTGTGATTTTCCTTGAGCTTGATCTGGATGTCACCATCCTGGGTGCCGATGGTACCAGTGCTGTTGTAGGTCATATTAATACCGCTGCCCGGCATCCCGACATTGTCCACGAGGGCGGCAAGGTCCTCGGGCGGGATGATCTGGCGGATTGCCTTCTGAATCTCGGCAAATTGGCGTGAAGTGTCCTCGACGCGCGTGCCTATCTGGGTGCGCGCATGCATAAGGATCTGTCCGGCATCAACCGACGGAAAGAAGTCGCGACCGAGGAACGGCACCAGTGCGAACGAAGCGAACACAAAGGCGAGAAAACCGGCGGCAAACACGGCCCGACGGCGGAGCGCCATCTCCAAAAGTTCGCGATAAACGAGACGGACGCGTTCGAATCCCGCCTCAAAGCCGCGCTGGAAACGCACCAACGGATTGCGCGACGGCGGCAGCGGGCCATCAAGGCCATGCATGTCGGTATGCGGTGCGTGCTTGCGCAACAGATAATTCGCCATAGTCGGCACGAGCGTGCGCGACAGGATGAAGGAACAGATCATCGCGGCCATCACCGCTTCTGCCATTGGAACGAACAGAAAGCGCGCCACTCCTGGCAGGAAGAACATCGGCACAAAGACGATGCAGATGCAGAGCAGCGAGACGAAGGCGGGCGTCACAATTTGAGCGGCGCCATCCATGATCGACGCGTCGACTTCCTTGCCCTGCTCGAGATGCCAATTGATGTTCTCGATCGTCACGGTCGCGTCGTCGACGAGAATGCCGACTGCCAGCGCGAGTCCGCCCAGGGTCATGATGTTGAGCGTCTCGCCGAGCGCGGCGAGTGCTGCGATCGAGCCAAGAACCGAAAGCGGAATCGATGTCGCGATGATGATCGTCGAACGCCAGCTTCCGAGGAACATAAGGATCATGATGCTGGTGAGGGCGGCTGCGATGACGCCCTCAACGATGACGCCGTTCACCGCCCCGCGTACGAACACCGACTGATCGCCGATCTGCGCTATGTCGAGTGTGGGTGGCAATGTCGGCTTGATTTGCTCCAGCTTGTCTTTGATGCCTGAGATGATTGCGAGCGTCGAGACAGACCCGTTCTTCAGCACCACCATAAGGACCGAACGATTACCTTCGACATGCACGATGTTGGTTTGCGGCGGATTGCCGTCGCGCACCTGGGCCACATCGCGCACATAGACCATTGCGCCGTTGACGGCCTTGATGGGCAGGTCGCCCAACGCGGCAATTTCGGAGGGCGCGTTGTTGAGCTGGATCGAGTATTCGAAGTTGCCGATTTTCTGCGTGCCGACCGGAGTAATCAGATTTTGCGCCGCCAGCGTGTTGGCGACATCCTGACCGGAAAGACCGCGCGCGTGCATCGCCGTCGAATCGAGATCAATTTGAACTTGTCGTAGTTTTCCGCCGTACGGCAACGGAATCGCAGCGCCAGGCACGGTAACGAGCGGTGTGCGTACGACGTTTAGCCCAAGGTCGCCGAGGGCCTGCTCGGACAGACCCTGCCCTGACAGCGCGAGCTGAATGATCGGCACGGTCGAGGCGTTGTAATTCAAGATCAAAGGTGGCGTTGCACCCGGCGGCATTTGCTTCAGCAATGTCTGCGAGATCGCGGTGACCTGGGCGTTCGCAATGCGTATATCGACATTCGGCTGAAAAAAAATCTTGGTGATACTGAGCGTATTGTAGGAGGTCGCCTCCATATGCTCGATGTCGTTGACCGTTGTCGTCAGAGCACGTTGAAACTGCGTGGTAATGCGGCCGGCCATCTGATCGGGAGGAAGGCCGGTATACTGCCAAATGACGGCGATCACCGGAATTCTAATGTCCGGAAAGATGTCGACCGGCGTGCGCAGTGCCGCGAGCGGGCCAATGATGAAGATGACCAGCGCGAGCACGACAAAGGTGTAGGGGCGCCGCAACGCGATGCGGACCAGTGCAATCATTCGGGCGGCGCTCTGAGGATCATAACGTCAATCTGTCTAGCACGGGCAGTAGTCCGCGAAAATGGACCTCAAGGGCACTGGAGCTTGAGTGTCAATGTTCGCAGAACAAATGACTACAACCGTTGGTTGGAGTCACGACCAGTTTCCCAATGGGCACGGGAATTTCCCGGGAGTCGCTTTACGGCCGCGACCCAAGACATGCTTGTCATGCCGTACAGTTATGACCGCTTGAGTGTAACCTCGACTGGCGGCCCGCTTTTGATGGTTTGATACACAACGCAGTAGCGCTCAGTTAGCTTCAGCAATTGGTCGAGTTTTTCTTGCGACGCGTCAGTGCTGACGTCGAATTGCAGTCGAATTTGCGCAAAGCCAACGGGAGCGTCCTTGGCGACGCCCAATGTGCCACGAAAATCCAGGTCGCCCTCTGCGGACACGGTTGCTGTTCGCAACGGAATTTCAAGCGCCGTTGATACTGCCTTGAGAGTGACGCCGGCGCATGCAACCAACGCCTCCAGCAGCATGTCACCGGAACACAACTCGAGCCCACTGCCTCCAGTGGCCGGATGAAGGCCGGCGATCGCGAGCGCGCGTCCAGTCTCTACCTTACAGGCAATGTTCGCTTCATCGAGCGAACCTTTGGCTTTCAAGGTAATAAGGCCTGCCTTTGGATCTTCTTTATAGCGAGCCTTGATTGGGGCCTGCATCGCTCGCAATTCAGCAGCATCCATTTTCAAGCTCCCTCCATTTGGCCAATGGTCTTCGGTGGCCGCTCTACTAGCCGCCAAAACACAAAAAGCCCATAGCTCACACCTACAAATTTATCTACGCGGCAAGGAATAGTTGAGAAGTCTCGCAGGCTAACGGCGGTTCGAAACCTCTCTCACCACCATAGCGCATGGCCCGCGCTGACTTTGATTTCTGGGCCACTCGCCGCCGCTGTCAGGTCCAGCGAACGATCAAGTGCCGCCAGCACCCGGCGTTTGATGTGATCAAAGGCGGCCGATTGCCGATCGCGTGGCCGCGAAAGCGACGCTTCAATTTCCTCAAAGATGCGTCCTGGCCGGGGACGCATGACCATGATGCGATCAGCGAGCACAATCGCTTCATCAACGTCGTGAGTAACGAGGACAAGAGTTGGCTTGAAATAGGACCAAAGATCCAGCAAGTGGTCCTGCAAGCTGACCCTGGTGAATGCATCGAGCGCGGAAAACGGTTCGTCAAGGAGCAAGACCTCTGGCCGCGGCACCAAAGCGCGTGCAATAGCAACCCGCTGAGCTTGGCCACCCGACAATTCGCGCGGCCACATGCTTGCCTTATCAAGTAGCCCGACGCGCGACAGGGCGGCAGTGACAAGCGCGTCTCGTTCGGCCTCGCGACGATTTTCCAACCCGAAGGCAACATTCCGGGAAACGGAAAGCCACGGCAGCAATCGCGGTTCCTGAAAGACAATACCGATCTTCTCGTGTGGCTCGGTGACGCGCTGACCGTCGAGCAGAACGCGGCCTTTGCTCGGCGTATCAAGTCCAGAAATTGCTCTTAGCAGCGTCGACTTTCCACAGCCCGAACCGCCGATAACGGCAACAATCTCGCCGGGGGCGACTGAAAAACTCACGTCATCAAGTGCATGGACACCGTTCGCGTAAACCTTGCCGACGTGTTCAAGGACGAGCACGGTCAGTTCCTTCCAGCAGGAGCATTGAAACGATCTTCCCAACGCAAGAACGGAGCAGAGACGCCGACAATGATCCAGTCGGTTATCTTGCCGATAACCGCAAAGGCGACGATAGCGGCGACGATCTGCGCGGGCTTGCCAAGTTGTTGGCCGTCAACCAGGAGAAAGCCAAGTCCTTCGGATGCCCCCATGAATTCGGCGGCAACCACAAACATCCAGCCCAGGCCAAGCCCCGAGCGCAATGCGATGACATAAGATGGCAGCACAGCCGGCAGCAGGATACGGCGAACCATTTGCGTCCCAGTCAGGCGGAACACGCGGCCGACTTCGACGATCTTGCGATCGACGGACATCACCGCTCCCATGACTCCGAGATAAACAGGGAAGAACACGCCGACGGCGATCAGTGTGACCTTGGATGCTTCGAAGATGCCCAACCAAAGAATAAAAAGGGGTACCCAGGCAATCGACGGTATTGCACGCAGCGCCTGAAGGCTTGGATCGATGACGCGACGCACAAGGGCCGAATAGCCCGTGATGGCGCCAAGAATTGTCCCAACGCTAACGCCGATCGCAAAGCCGGCGGCGACACGGGCCAAGGTCGTGAGGGCGTGACTTTGCAGTTCCCCCGTGCGCGCAAGTTCGGCGAATGTTGCGAAAATTACCGAAGGCGGGGGCACCAGCCGCCCGCTGAAAAGGCCGGCCCGCACGGAAATTTCCCAGCCGAGTGCAAGTCCGAGAGGAAGCAAAAGGCCTAGCGCGGGCCGACTCCAGCGCAGAAGCCAATGCCTCCGCTGCTGAAGTTTTGGCTCCGCCAGCTCGTCTCCTACGCTCATTTGCAGAACAGACATCAAGATGCCCCTAAAAGGCAACCGACCACATGGCGGGTGAACCTTGGAAAGGGGACCCGGCTACGGGCTTTTCAGGCTTCGTGCCGGGTCGCAATGGTCAATTTGTTGCAGCCCCGAATTGTTCATCGATGAGCTCATCGAGGGCTTTCTTCACATCGACGTCCGGCTTGATTACGCCAGCCTGCTGGAGTGCAACGCCAGCCGCCAGAATGGTTTCGCGCTGGCGTGAGCCGATGCGACCGTTCGAAAGATCGGTGCGTTCACGCAACTGCTTTTCCACGACCTCTTTTGGCAGTTTGGTGACCGCGATAAAACCCGCCTCGACCTCATCCGGATGCGCGAGCGCATATTTTCGCGCCGTTTCGTAGACAGCGAGCACGCGCTTGACCAAATTCGGGTAGGACTTGGCAAAGTCCTCGCGCACGTTGAGGATGCCATAGGTGTTGGCGTCGGCATTGCGATAGAACAGCTTGGCTCCTTCTTCCACTTCTGCCGTCGCCATCATCGGATCGAGTCCGGCCCAGGCGTCAACGTCACCGCGGATTAATGCGGTCTTGCCGTCAGCGTGTTGGAGCAGCACGGGCTGAATGTCCTTTTCGCCAAGACCGACGCCCAGCAACGCCCGGACCAGGAAGATATGCGGGTCGGTACCGCGCGTGACAGCGACACGCTTGCCCTTCAGATCCGCGACTGTCTTGATGTCCGAATCTTTGCGTGTGACCAGCGCAGTCCACTCCGGCTTGGAGTAAACGTAAATCGATTTGATCGGGTTGCCGTTGATCTTTGCGAGCAGCGCTGCCGAGCCGGCGGTCGACCCGAAGTCGATCGAGCCCGCGTTGAGAAATTCCAGCGCTTTATTCGAGCCGGCCGACTGCACCCAGCGAATGGAAATATTGTCCTTCGCGAATTCTTTTTCGAGCCAGCCGCGTTCTTTAAGCAGGATAGAGACGGGATTGTATGTCGCCCAGTCGACGCGAATTTCGGTCGGCTGATCGGCAGCTAAGAGCGTGGCAGTCGGCAACGTGCCGACGAGAAGTGCAGATACGAACAAGGAACGTCGGGAAAACAATGTCATGGTACGACCTCCAACTTTACTGCGACGGCCCTCGCGTTTCCCGACGCAAAGGCCCGTCATCGTGGAGGCGGGATTTTTGCCCCGCCGACAGCACTGGCGTGGGCTTTGAGATCCCCGCGCTTTAGCTGCATTTATTGAGCGCCCGCAAGCGTCGTTGCTCAAATCGGCGCTATGTTTATTCTATAAAAGACAGCTAAACACCGGTCAAAGGAATGTTACAAGCGTTTCTTTCGCGATTATAGAAAATTATACCTCCGACCCCGCGTGTGGGTTTGAGCCGTTCTCTTTCCGCAAACTAGTCTGAAGGCGCGACCGCTGTGGACTGCAGGCCCACTTTGTCTAGCGACCGGCGGATCAGGCCTGATGCCTTCGCTTCTTTGAGGAAGTCGGTCGCCTGGGCAAGCGCGTCCGGTCGGTTCTTTGGCACTGCGATCGCGATTCCAGTCCTGTGAAAATAGCCATCGAGAATACGCGAACCCGGAATCTCTGCCTGATATGGCGCGAGTGCATCGCGCCCCAGTGCGAATGCGTCAACCTTGCCATTGCGCAGCATATCGATTGCTTCGCCGACCGAGGGGACCGCCACGATGGTCGCTAACTTGAGCACGCGCGCAACGCTGCGAATTGTGGTCGTATTGGTTTCGCCGGCAACTCGAACACCCGCTCGGTCGAGATCGCCAATCGTCCTAAAATCGGAGCTGCCGAGCACCAGGCACGTGCTCTCGAACAGTACGTAGGCTGGGCCGAATTCGACGCGCTTTCTGCGCTCGTCGTCGACCGGCATAAACGCCACGTCGATCAATTCGTTCGCCAGCGCGTCGGTAATCTCGCCAGAATTGTGCGCGACAAAGAATTCGCTTGAAACATTGAGGGTCCGCGCAAGCTCATCACCAAGATCGATTGTGACACCGCGCGGCCTATCGTCGGCATTCTTGACGACAAAGAACGCGTCCGCCTTGGGAGCAGAGACGACCCCGACCCGCAGCTTACCAGTTGACGCAAGTTCCTGCCGGGCCTTGGCGAGGTCGCCGGCCAACGCGGCGGATGCAACCGCGATAGAGGTGAGCAGAATGCTGCCGAACAGAAGATGTCTCATGGGTCCAAAAATCTCTGGATCAAACTATTGCAGCAGGCGCGACCAGGGAACTCAACCCCGCATTCTTCGATTGTCGCGTTTCAAAATTATTCATGCCTGCGGCTCATGCCGCAGAATGTCCGCTTTCCGGGGCGACGCGGACATCGTTTGGATTAGTCGCGGGGGCGGGGCGGGGACGCGGTGCGCTGTTTTGCGGCCCAGAACCGCCAAGCGATGCCCAAGATGAGGGCGAACAGGATGAGGATCCAGAGCACCATATGGAACGCTCCATACCCACCGTAACCCCAACTACCAATCATTTCGGAAAAGGGTTGAGCATGAGCTTGGCTCGTTAAAGCGACAACTATTGTTGCGATGGCGGCCGCACTGACGAGATAATATAGCCTGCGCATTGCTGTGCTCCCTTAGTTGCAGCCCACAACGAACACACACCTGACAAGTGATCTGGCTTTCGGCCGGTTTGTGAAAAACGGACAAAATACTTGATGGCCCTCGACGATAAACCCTCTGCGGACGGCCGTCGCAGCTTTGTTAAAAATACGGCCTTATTTTTGGCAGCAATGCTGAGCGCCCCTGCGGCCGGCGCACAGAAAAGTCCGGCCGTTGCAATGCCTGGAGGACGTACGGATATGATCAATGACATGACATTCGAGGATGTGCGCAAGCTCCTTGACCTCTCGCCAAATGCGACCTGCGGTTATGTCCGCGTCACCTTCGTGAGCAAGCGTAGAATTGCGCCAGGTGGCTTGCAGGCCCCTTTCGCGGACGGGAGGCCGGCGGGATCAGCGCTCTATTTCATGCTGACGCCTGAGGAGCCAGTGAAACTCCACCGCATCCGCAACGATCAGCTCTATCATTATTATCTCGGCGACCCGATCGAAGTTCTGATGATGCTGGAAGACGGGTCCACTGAATTTCACATCGTTGGCCCCGATTTGCTCAAAGGCCATCAGGTGCAGCTGTTTATCCCAGGCGGGACATTTCACACTGCGCGCGTCATTGGCAAGCAGCGCTGGTTTCTCGGCGCTTCGACCGAATGGCCCGGCGTCGAGCCCGCGGATGTCGAGCTCGGCAACGCGGATGCGCTGGTGGCCAAGTATCCAAAGGTTGCTGCTGAAATCCGCAGCTTCCCGTTGCCAAAACGATAAGGGTCAATGTCATGTCCGCTATTGGCCCTAGCGCGCGCAAGGTCGCAAAGAGGCTGAAGCTGCGCCGGACAATTGGACAAAAGCCGCGCCGTCCCTAGGACTCTGTCAATTCGTCAGTGTAAACCTTGAACTGCGTTAGCGTGGTTTGGCCGAAGCTTGTGGACAGAGGCACGTCAGCAGCATCGCGTCCACGCCCGACCAGAATCCGCCCAATCCGTGGCACATTGTGACGAGCGTCGAACGTATACCAAGCGCCTGAGAGATAAACTTCGAACCACGCGCTGTAGTCCATGGGCGTTTCTTCCGGCGGCACGCCGATGTCGCCAAGATAGCCCGTGCAATAACGGGCGGGGATATTCATACAACGGCACAATGTCACCGCCAGATGAGCAAAGTCCCTACAGACGCCTCTGCGTTCGTCATGCACATCGTGGGCACTTTTAGTAGGCGCCGCAAATTGATAGCCGAAGGTGAGATGATTGTGCACGTAGTCGCAGATCGCCTGCACGCGTGGCCAGCCCAGCGGAGTGTCCTTGAATAGCGACCACGCCAGCTGCATCAGCCGATCAGTCTCGCAATAGCGGCTGGGCAGAAGATAAAGGATGCATTGATCAGGCAGGTCCTGCACTGCGATTTGCTGTGCCGACGGTGTCACCGGGTCGGGTTGACCGGTGTCTCGCACGATCCCGCTGTAGCTCAGCATGGTGCGACCGGGCGGAAGAAAAAGACGGCCGCATTCGTTGCCAAAACTATCGTGGTATGGCCGAATCGGGACCAACGGACTTGTCGTGATCTGATCTGACGTGAGCAGGTCGGATTGTCGCGATGGGTGGACGTTCAGCAGAATAACCATAGGCGTTGGCTGCGGTGCCTCAAAGGCGATCTCGAAACCAATCTTGATCTTCATGCGATTTTGTCCACTCTGCCGGTCATTGGAAGCTACGACGCAGCGAACCTTCCGGCTGGCCTAAACTTTAAGCAATATCGCCTGTAAGGCGTGCATAAAATTATATGGCCCATTCTCTTATCGATAAATGCGAACCTCCCGCGGTTGTTTCCGAACGGGAGAGCGGTGTTTCGCCTTTCGTATTCCTGTGTGACCATTCAGGCCGACGCATCCCCGCGCGCCTGAACAATCTCAACCTGTCGCAAGACGATCTCAAGCGGCATATTGCCTGGGATATTGGGATTGAAGGTGTGGGACGGGGACTCTCCTCGCATTTCGATGGTTGCTTGATTATGCAGCCGTATTCGCGGTTGGTGATAGACTGCAATCGCAGACCCGGAAGCGAGACCTCGATCCTTTCCGTGAGCGACGGTACGAAGATTCCCGGAAACCAGCAGTTGTCTGTCGAAGATGTTGCCATGCGCGTGCGTGAGATCTTCGATCCGTATCACCGAAAGATCACATCCCATCTCGACGGACGACGCGACGTGGCCCGGCCTACGATTCTCGTCTCATTGCACAGCTTCACGCCGGTCTATGCGGATATTCCGCGGCCGTGGCACGCCGGCGTGCTCTACAACCGTAGTCCTGACCTATCGCTGGCGATGTTCAAATTGTTGGATGCGGAAGGTGACATCGTCGTGGGTAACAACGAACCTTACAGTGTGACCGACGAAACCGATTACACCATCCCGGTGCACGGAGAGCAGCGCGGTCTGCCGCACTTAACCCTAGAAATTCGTCAGGATTTGATCGACCACAAGGCCGGACAGACCGCTTGGGCTGCGCGGCTCGCGCGTCTGTTGCCGCAAGCGGTCAAAAAGGCCGGTTGATGTCACTTGTGTCGATGTCCGCTAAGGTCCCCTACGCTGGGCCTTTTTTGCCTTGATATCGCCGTGCCGCGTACCCATATATGTCTTGGCGCTTAATTTGTACTTGGGTTGTTTTGTGTCACCAGACATCGTGCTGGTGGTACGCGTTGTCGCCGCAGCGCTGCACTAACGACAAGGCGTAGCTTCCTCTCGCAGCGGGACGGCCACCCGCAGAAATGCCCTCATGCGTATCTTCATTTTTAAGTCCGAGACAAGCCCGGACTTGCGCGCGTTTTCGGACGATCAGGGTGGCCACAGGCTACCGGCACAATTCCGGCCGTGGCACGCGATTGGCGTCGTACGCCCAGAGGCAACGCCTCCCCACAATCTAGACCGCGATCTCATTGAGGCATCGATTACAAAGTCTGGCTTCCAATTGTGGCGAACGAAAAAGTGAATGCAAAGAGCAATTTTGTATCGGCAGAATAGTCTGGAGGTTGGCGTGGATACGAAGGCGTGCGTGGCGATCATGTGCTGCACGCCCTGGCGCTTGGCTTCGCGGAATACCATCAAGGCTTCCTCGGGCAGGATGTGGCCGGAAGCGAGCACCAATCCGTGCTTGGCGATGATCGCGATGACCTCTTTCACCTCGGGCAGCAGCTCGCCGTCGCGCGACACGGCCACGAATGGCCCGTTCGATTCTTCGACGCGCGCACCTCTTTCGCCGTATCGCCGGCCGGCATCCAGACGATGCGCCCCGGCTCTCCCTTGATCTTCGTCGCCATGAAATCCACGCCGGCCGGATTGATCCCGCCATTGGGCAGGTTCAGGACGAAGCCGCCGTAGAGCTCCAGACCGGGAAGCTCGGGGCGAAGGAGGTAGGCGAGCTGCGCCGTCGGTTCGGTTATGGTCTTTGATAACCAGTCCGCGCATGCCGCGTGCGCGCGCCACCCGCACAGTCCTGGCGATGCCGGCCTGGCCGTTGAGGGCCTCGGGCGTCCATGGATCCATGTGAAAGTGGAGGTCGATCGCGCCCTTGAGGAGGCGGGCGCCATCAGCCCTCCAGGCTCGACTGCGCGGCTCCGACCACGGGGTCCGCCAACAGCCCGATGGCAGTTACAGCCGCCAACAAGGTGATACCGAGGGTGCGCCGTCTCCATGTGCCGCTCATCGCAGAAACCTCCCGATGCTCGTGGCCGTGTTCTGAGCCGTTTGCCGTGTTTCTTATGTGAGATGAATGCCGGCAGGTTACACCACTTGCCGGGCAGGCGAAAGGGCACGCGGCGCACACGGCGCAAGGACAACACCACCGGCGGCGCTCTTGCGAAAGCCCATTGTTGGCGATATTTGTGGCGGCGCTGCGATGTGGCCCCAGGCGGTCAGCGGGAACCCTCCTAGGCCGCCCACGATCGGACGGGAAACGCGCGATGTTCAAATTCCCTTTGACGGGCGCCCTGACCGGACCGGTTTGTGGCGGCTGGTGGGGCTTGGGATTTCGCCGACTGGCGGCTCAGCAGAAGGCCTCGACGCCCGATCCGGCAATGGGAGGATGATCTATGTTGGACCGCAGCTCGACCGGGGATGTTCGTCGCGGCCGCCGCGCTGATAGGGTGACGGTCGGCGGCGCGCACGCGGGCCTGGCGAAGTACCCCAACTGGGAAGGCCAGTGGGTCACCATCAACCCGGCTCGGCGGCCAGGTCAGTCAAGTTCGATCCCAACAAGCCGTGCGGAGCGGCCCAGCACGCTCCGCTGACGCCGGAGTATGAGAAGATCTACGAGGAGAGCATGGCCGACCAGGCTCAGGGCGGGCAGGGCAATGTTCTTCGACCATGCGGTGCGTTGCATGCCCGGCGGCATGCCGATCATGATGGCGGCGCAGCGCAGGAATGCATCGTGACGCCGGATACCACCTATATTGCGGCGACAGCGACCTGCGCCGGATCTTCACCGACGGCCGCGCCCTGGCCGACCGACGTGGAGCCGACCTATCAGGGCTATTCGATCGGCCATGGATCGACGAGGACGGCGACGGCGTCTACGACGTGCTCGAAGTCGAAACGCGCGGGCCGTTCAAGGGTCCGCGCGCCTATGACGCGAGCGGGCTGCCGCTGCATTTCGACAATCAGTCGATCTTCAAGGAGCGGTTCCATCTCGACAAGAACGATCCGAACCTCCTGCACGACGAGATCACCGTGATCGACCACGCCCTGACGCGGCCGTGGACGTGGACAAGACCTTTCGGCGCGACCCGACCCCGTACCCGAAGTGGGGCCGGGATTTCTTGCACCGAGGGCACCAACAATGTCGCGATCGGCACCGACAACTACCTCATGAGCGGGGACGGCATTCTGATGCCGACCAAGAAGGACCAGCCGCCGCCGGATCCGAGATACTTCAAGCAGACGCAGAAGTGATGGCCGGCGAGGCCGGCCTCAGGATCGCGCGTCGTCCATCCGCGCCCCGCCTTCCAGATAGGCGGCGCGCACCTCGGGCCGCGCCAGCAGCTCGCGGCCGCTCCCAGTGAGTGCGATCTCGCCATTGACCATGACATAGCCGCGATGGGCGAGCTTGAGCGCGTGATAGGCGTTCTGCTCGACTAGGAACACCGAGAGCCCGTCGCGGGTGTTGAGCGTCCTGATGATGTCGAAGATCTGCCTTGCGATCAGCGGCGCGAGGCCGAGCGAAGGCTCGTCGAGCAGTAGCAGGCGCGGCCGCCCCATCAGGGCGCGCGCAATGGCGAGCATCTGCTGCTCGCCGCCCGACAGGGTGCCGCCGCGCTGGGCGAGGCGCTCGGCGAGCCGCGGAAACAGCTCGAGCACGCGGGCGAGGTCGCGGTCCCCGGCACCTTCGCCGCCCGCGAGCGCGCCCATCTGCAGGTTCTCCAGCACGGTCATGCGCGCAAAGATGCGCCGCCCTTCCGGCGACTGGGCGATGTTGAGCCGTGCAATCTCGTGGGTCGGCAGTTGCGTGATGTCGCGGCCGGCGAACACGATGTGGCCCTCGCGTGCCCGCGGCTTGCCGAAGATCGTCATCATCAGCGTCGACTTGCCGGCGCCATTGGCCCCGATCAGGGTGACGATCTCGCCCTGTGCGACGTCGAGATCGATGCCCTTCAACGCGATGATGTTGCCGTAACAGGTCTTGACCCCGCGCACGCTGAGAAGAGCGGTCATGGCGCGCCTCCGGCTGCGGCGTGGCGGTTCTGTTTACGGGCCGTGTGGCGGATGTGCTCCCTCTCCCGCTTGCGGCCGCCTGCGGGGAGAGGGTCGGGGTGAGGGGGCCTTTTCGCGAAGTCAAGCATAGCGGAACTGCATTTGGTCGGGAGAGACTTTTGTCGTGCGTTTGCTGGGATTGACGGGAGGAGGCTTATCGATTTCGGCGATCGGGCGTCGTATGAACAGGCGCTGGCAGACGAGTTCGGCGAAACGAAGTATCGGAATTTTGACGCGAGTTCACGCGCGCGGCGATGCGCAGCAGCAGGTAGGCGATCATGGCGGCGAGGATTTGCAGGCGGATGGCGTTGTCGTTGGTGCCGAGGAACTTGCGGATATCGAGATGCTGCTTGATCCAGCGGAACAGCAGTTCGATTTGCCAGCGGTCCTTGTAGAGGGCGGCGATCTCGACCGCGTTGCGTTCCAGGTCGTTGGTGATGAGCGTGATCACGCCGCCGTTGTCGCGCCTGACGCGAATGCGGCGCAGCGGGATCGGCAGCCGGGAATCGCCCTTGCTGGCGAGCATGACCTCGGCGTCGTCGATGATCCTGAAGCCATCGCCGATGATCTTGCGCACATAGCGGCGCTTGCTCACGCGAAGGCGGGTGTTCAGCTTCGGCCGGGTGACGAACCGGGCTCGGCGTCATTGATCTTCGTCCACCAGCCGAAGTGATAATAGCCCTTGTCGAAAACGTAGGTGGCGCCGGCCTCGATCTCGACCTTACGGCCGATCTCGACATCGTTGACGTTGGCGGCCGTGATCTCGACGCAACGCGGACAATCGGCTTTCGGATCGTAGACGACATGCATTTTCATGCCGCGAATGCGGCCGTTCCACTTCGCCCAGCGCACACATCTTACCGAACGGGATCGGGCTCGACGTCGATCAGGCGCACCATCTCGTCGCCTTCGCGCCGCGTCTGCCGGTCGGCCATTTGCGACAGCATCGCGAAGGTCTCGGCGAAAACACCGACCGGACGGCGCGCATTGGCATCTGACAGCGTCGAGCGGGCGAGTCGGCCGACGCCAAGATGATAGTGATGATGCGCATTGGCGTTGAAGCCGGTCTCAAACCCGCGCAGGCTGCGGTGCATCGCTCAACTGAGCGAAGATCAGCGCCACCAGATGGTCCCAGCTCTTGAACGTCTTGTCGTAGGCATCGCCGTCATACCCGTCCACGATCGCCTGAAACTGCCGCCGATCGATCGGTTTGAGAAGGCTCCCAAAGATGCTATCGAGAATCGCATGCTCGGTCCCTTTCTGTGTCTCGACAACCAGAAAGTACCGGTTTGACCGGTTCCGCCGAGCATGCACCGCGACACAGTGAATCATTCCCCGGACAGCCCTGCGCAAGCGGGGCGAGGGAGCAGAGGCGCCCTGCCGCACGGATCAAGTCCTCGACCAACAGGTGTGAATGCGAGAGGGCTTTACCCGAGCTTGCCCACCTGCGCTTCGAGCAGGCCCCAGCACTTGGTGCCGAGCTTGTCCTTCCAGTTCGCGTAGACGCCGGCGAGCCGTGCGCGGAACGGCGCCTGGTCGATCTCGTTGAAGACGAGGCCGCGGGCGAGGAAGGTCTCGCGCAGGCTGGCGTTGAGCTTGCCCTGCTCGTCGCGCTGCTGGCACGAACTTCGCGACATTGCGCGTGATCGCCGCCTTGATGTCGTCGGGCAGGCCGTTCCAGGTGGCGAGATGGGCCATCTGGTTGAAGCCGGACCAGCTGTGATTGGTCATGCTGACGTACTTCACCACCTCGTAGATTTTGAAGACCTGGGTGAGCAGCGGGTTCTCCTGCGCCCCGACCCTTGCCGGTCTTGATGGCGTTGTCGTAGATCAGGTTGGCGGGCGTCGTCACGGGTTCGGCGCCGAACGCCTGGAACGTATCGAAGATCATCTGTCCCGGCGGCACGCGGATCTTCACCCCGGCGAGATCGTCCGGCTTGACCACGGGGCGCGCCACCGTTGTGACCTGGCGCATGCCGTTGTCGAAACCGGCGATCGGGAACAGGTGCATGCCCTTCGCCGCCATCTCCTCGCCCACATAGGCGCCCAGCGCGGCGTCGATCGCCTTGTGCGCCTCCGGCGAAGATTTGAATGCGAACGGCACCTGCTGCGCTTCGGCGACCGGCACCACCGTGCCGATGATGCCGCCCATCAGGGTGAAGAACTGGATTTCGCCCGAGATCAGCAGCTTGAGGGCCGCGGGATCGCCGGCGACCAGCTTGTTGTTCTCGGGGAATATCGTGGCCTCGACGCGGCCATTGGTCTCGGTGCCGATCGCATCCCACATGGCAACGAGATTGCGGTGCAGCGGCACGTCAATCGACTGGTTGTGGTATTGGGAGAACTTGTAGTCGGCGGCCTGCGCACGCTTGACGATGATGGTGGCGCCGGCTGCTCCGGCGAGCACCGCGCGCCGCGTCAATTCCGATTTCATGATCATGTTCTCCGGAGTTTTGGGTGTGGCGACCAGGCTCCTGGCCGGCGGCTTCAGTTCGGGTGAAGTCCTTCCCGTCGCCGCGGGCACCCCGGCATGACCTTCCCGGCCGGCTCCCCGAGGCACGGTCGTCATTGTAGCGGACGCCCTGGGCAATCCGCCAGGGCCCGCCCCTGGCCTGTGCTCGCTTGCGGTCCCCCGATACGCACATGGCCGGAGCGAGCCCGGCCATGTGTTCGTCTGTAGCCACGGCGCACAGCAGGCGCCGGGCACGACAGCGCGTATGATCAGAACGGCGCCTTGGTGGTGAGGTAGGCAGCGATCGCGATCATGTCGTCGTCGGTCAATTTCTCGACCACGCCCTTCATCAGCGGCACCAGTCGCCGTTGCGGGTGCCGATCTTGATGTCGTTGAGCTGGCGGTAGATATACATCGGCGAGCGCCCGATGATGGGAGGAACGTCGCCGAGGCCCTTGAGGTCGGGGCCGTGGCAGATCGCGCATGGCAGCGTCTTGCCGGCGGCGCCGGTGATGACGATAGCCTCGCCCTTCTTGATGCTGCCGGGCGGCACGTGCGCCACGAAGCCTACGCGCGGGTCGCGGCTCTCGGCGCTCTCGTCGTCCTGCGGCAATTCGATGATCCGGTTGCCGATCGGCTCGCTGCCGCCGTGCTCCACCGGAAACCGCATGGCGCCGTTGCCGAGATAGGACTTCGGCACGGTGTCCGTCTCGACGACCTTGTACCAGACCGGTGCCTTGAGCGCCGCGAAATATTCGGCCGCCGCCTTGAAGTCCTCCTCGTTGAGGCCCTGGGCGATCGGGATCATGACGCCGCGGCGCGCGCGCCCTTGCGGGCACCGGCTCTTGAACTCGGCCATCTGGCGCATGATGTAGCCGACCGGAAGCCCGGCCATGAGCGGCGGATTCCGGATGCCCGCCGCCGCTGGTCAGATGACACAACGCGCAGGCCCGCGCATTGGCGCCCGGCCTGCGGCCACCACCTCCGGCATCGGCGGATGGTCCTGCGGATACCAGTCCGGCGGGTTGAACCCGTCGTCGATCTGGGCCTGGGTGTATGCCTTGGTGCTGCCCGCCAGGTTGATGGGCTTTTTCGTCCAGCGGCTTCGGCGTCGGCGCCACCGGATAGGCCCATTCCGGCAAAGTCTGCGCCGGTGCCGGCGCTTGTGCCTGTGCCGGCACAACCGGCAGTGCCAACAGGCCGAGCGCAGCGATCGAAAACAATACCCTCATAGCGTACCCCCTTTGTGAATGTCTCCTGACCAAACTCCGCCGTTCGAGACGACCTCGCGCATCGGAACGATCGGGGAGGCGCTCACTCTAGCCGAAATCGGAGCCATTGACGATGGGGCTGCGGCCTATCCGCCACCGCGCAGGGTGCGCTTCGGGGGGACGCAGCCGCGAGCCAGCGCGGCAGCAATGAGATCGTGCCGTTCCGCTTTGCCGCACCCACCATCGGGCCGTTCACCGGCATGGCGACGAGGTCGATCGGTGGAGGTCCGCTGGCATCGATCCGGTGGTGATTGCCCAACGGCTTTCGCAGCACACCCGGCTCGACGGGGCACGCATTCAACCGCACCTCGATCCCCTGCTCGGTCCACCGACGGTGCGGGCGGCGAAGGTGGAGGAGCCGAGCAGTCTGCGGGACCTCCCCGCCGATGACATCGTGGCGGCAGTTTTAGGCGAACCGACTGAATGCGCTCCAAGAGCACCGGACCGAGGGGACCGGAGGAAGGCAAGCGCACATCGCGCCGCAATGCCCCCGGCCCGTGATCGACGGGTAGAGAACTCCTCCACGCGTCCCGCCCTTGCACGGAGCCCGGGGGGAGTAAAAATCTTTTTCTTAAAAACAACCCCATGCACAGTAGGTTCGCCCCTTCCAACCCATTGGATTTGTGATAGAATTCAATTCTGCGAATTGAGCCAATTTTCGCGGGGACGGGCCGCGTTTCGGCGCGGCCACATGAGGCAAGGGAAAGCTCGATCACAGATGAAACCGAAGAAATCCGAGCGGGCGGCCGCGGAACCGAAGTATCGAGCGAATGCGCGGGAACGGGCCGTTATTGAGAAGCATCTCCGCCGAATGGCCGAAGCAGCGCCACAACTCAAGGTGGTGGAAGCCGCGGGCAAGACAGATATTTCACTGGATCATCCAGACGAGGTGATCGGTCAGGCACTCCTCACGGAAGCACTCGGGACATCGGACCTCGACTTTTACAGCGGACTTATCCGGCAACTCGCAAATGTCATTTCGGCAAATGGCCGGCTTGACGAGCGCAATCTCAATTTCATGCTTGCCGTCATCAAAGACGTTAAGCCGAAGGATCAGGTTGAAGCGATGCTGGCGGCCCAGATGGCTGCCACTCATATTGCAATCCTGAACTTCGCGCAGCGACTAGGCCAACTCGAAAGCATACCCCAGGTGGATTGCATCACACGCGCGTTCAACCAACTCGAACGGACTTTCACGGCCCAGATGGAGGCGCTCAAGCGCTACCGGACCGGTGGGGAGCAGAAGGTCACGGTTCAGCACGTCTCGGTGAGCGAGGGCGGCCAGGCGATCGTCGGCAACGTGACCCGGACCGCACGCGAGCCCGTGCCGGAGAGCCGACGCGCTCAAGCACCGCCCTACTATCACCCATTCAAGAGAACCTCCAATGCCAATCATTTTTAGCGAGCCCCAGCGTAGAACGGTTCCGGTGGAGCGCGGTCGAAAAGCTCCACCCCGGCGCGGTCGAAAAAATGACGATCGATCATCCACGTAATATCGGGCCAATGCTGTGGAGTTCGGCGCTGCGGCGCGACGACGCGTTCGGGCAAGCCTTGCCGATCTCCGGCCGTCGGCTGGAAAAAGCGGTGTCGAATGCATGGCGGTGCGCCGGGATCGGGCGCCCCACCCGGAAACAAAAACGCACTAAAGAATGGATTGTATACGCGTGAAGCCATCGAGGAACGCCGGCATTGGCGAGCCCTGATGCGGCGATCGCGTAGGCTGATTGGTCAGATCAAGTGATCGGCCAACTGGCGTTCATTACTGTAATTGCTCTTCCGCAAACGCAGCGCCGGCTGCTCCATGGCACTCGACCGATTATACCGGAAAGACAATTGGGTTCGTTCCGTCAAATTATACCAACTCCGACTGATTGTTTCCTGGGGATTCACGGGCGGAAATCGAAGGCCGCCGCATCATATACTCGGTTCACCAACCCGAAATTCCTTTGGGTTGATGATGCGGAAATTGTCGGTGACCAAATCACAGAGGTCCGCCCAGTTCCGGGGAACTTTTTCACGCAGAAAACTGAGCGTCGCATCAGCGAATTGGGCACATGTTGCGTAGCATTTGTTGTGCGTGACGTTTCTGTGCATGAGGCCACAACCGCTCGATCGGATTCAGATGCGGGCAATAGGACGGAATGTGATCCTGATCCGGCACCCCGGTCGGGCAAGCCACTCCTGCACCAGTCTGGCGTGGTGATAGCGCGCGTTGTCAAGAAAGACATGGATGAGCACCAACAACGGATAGAGCGCCTCGATCGATTCCAGGAGCCTGATCGTCGACACGGCGTTGACGGTTACGACCTCGATCATCGGGTCTGTCCGGTCGCGAGTTCGATCGCGCCGTGAATATTGATCCGATCGCGCCCGCTCGTCCGTTCGATCGCGAGCTTCTCTTGTTTTGGTGCCCAGCCATGGACCTCATGACAGTGCTCCCGCGGCGGCCTCATCGAGGCGAACGCCAGGCTGTGCGGCGGCGCGGCGGCCTGCCGAAGCCTTAGCCGCCTGTTTCTGCTTTCTTGTGCACGCATCTGCTCTGTGCCGAGGAGGAGTGGTTATTCGGGGAACGACAGGAATTCTGCGATCAGCAGCGCGAGAAACGCGCCCACGATCCCGAACACCGCGAGACCGAGCGCGTCTTCCCACTCGGTGATGGCGAAATCGAACACCGGTGGCGCGAAGAAATAGTCGGCGGCGACGACGCCGAGGACCACGGCGAAGAGGCCCGAGCCGAAACCGAAGAGGACGGCACTGACGAGGACCGCGGGCAACAATGGCAAATAGTAAGCGACCCGCGGATTGTAATCGAGCAGAAGGCAGACGGTCACGGTCGCTGCGACCATCAAAAGCGTTGCGCCCAGTTTCAGCCAGCCCGGCCGTCTGCCACCGAAGGATCGCAACGGGCGAAGCAGCTGGGACACCGGTTCCGAAAAGAGGGACAGCGAGCCAGGGACTACCGCGGAAATCAGCAGGAGCAATATCGACCACGACGGATGGCCTGCGAGTTCAAGAAGTAGAGCGACAATGACTCCGATCCCGCCGCCGAGGAGCGGCGCTCCGCATTTCCTGAACCACGCTTCCGACATGGTAACGCGCCCCCGCGCATGCCACCGTGGCGTATACGGCAGAGATTTGTCGAATCTAGAGCATTTCTCGATTAGGTTAGGTGTACCCCGAGTTTGCGAGATAAGCTTTGCATTCCTCTTTGGAAACCCCGTTCAGAAAAGACGCGATTGCTCTCCAGAGTTCCTCAACTGTGCGCGCCTTCATTTTGCGTAAGAACGATTTGAGTCTTGCGAAGAGTTGTTCGATGGGATTGAGGTCCGGACTGTAAGCCGGCAGGAAGATGGCACGCGCGCCGCGAGCCTCGATTGCTTCTTCGACCCCGTCGACCTTATGAGTGGAAACATTGTCCAGAAAGACGATCTGACCCTTCTTCAAAGTTGGAGCAAGAATCTGTTCGACATAGGCCAAGAAGTAGGGGCCGTCCATTGGGCCATCCAGCACAAACGGGGCGGTGACGCCATCATAGCGCAGCCCGCATATGAAAGTCGTTGTTTTCCAGTGGCCGTGTGGCACCTTATCGACGAGCCGTTTGCCTTGCGGAGCCCTGCCATAGAGGCGGGTCATTTTGGTGGTGGCGGCGGTCTCATCGATGAAGACAAGTTGCTTCGGATCAAGGGTTAGCTGTTCTTTTCGCAAGGCCTTACGGGCCGCGGCGACGTCGGGCCGATCTTGTTCCGCCGCGTGTATGCTTTTTTTTAAAGGTCAGGTTGATGTGATGGAGGAATCGAGAAATCCCCGATTGGCTCACTTTCACTTTTTCTTTCGCCAAGCGAACTTGAAGCTCTGCAAGAGTACTATCCGGTTGTTCCGCCACAAGTTCCTTAACTAGAGCCGTATGGGGCTCAAGCGCGAAAGTCTTGTGCCCGCCGAACTTGTCTGGACTGACACTGCCCGTTTCGCGCTTACGCCTGATGAATCCGCCAACAGTACTCAAAGCCATGTTGTACAACTCGGCAACTTTCACACGGGTATGACCGGCTTCGATTGCAGCAACGACACGTTCGCGCAAATCGTCGGAATAAGGCTTCCCCATTCATGACTGGCCCCTTTGTACCAGTGGGGACGTTAAATCTGATTCGTCCCGTCATGTGAATCCACAATCAATTCAACCTTCTCGTCAAATGCTCTAGGACAGATTACACAACCCGGAGCGGGTCTTTCTTAATGTTTGTCAAAATTCTACTGTTAATAATAACAGCGTCCATCGTGACATGTCGGGCCACCAGGCGCTCAGCCCAGGATCCGGTTTCCCTTTACAACCCCGGACCGTTTCAAATCAGTCCTTGCCCAGCAACTGGACGCCACAGGTGGTCGCGCCCGCACGCAACTGGTCGTCAAGCGTCGCGAGAGGGAGGCGGCGGCGCAGAGCAAGCTCCAGATAGGCAGCATCGTACACCGTGAGACCACATCGGTCGGCGAGATGCAGCGTCTCGCCCCAGGCGTTCGAATCGGTGTGCAGGTCCGTCGTGATCTCGAGCATTGCCAGATCGCTGAGGGCGGCGCGTCGAAACTCGGTATCGATGCGGCCTCGTCGCGCCGCGACGGTCAAGCTGTTGGCGATCTCGAGTCGCCACAACGCTGGCACCACCGCTCCATGTTCGGCGACGGATTCGAACACGCGCCGGATCGCCGCTGTGATCTCGTCGCTATAGAGCCAAGCCAGGGTCGCCGAGCTGTCGAGCACCAAAGCTCACCGGCGACCTTCGTCACGGTAGGCTTTCCATTCGTTCCAATCGAAGCGACCGAGCTGGCGCTGCTTCGG
The DNA here is from genome assembly GCA_963831515.1 of uncultured Alphaproteobacteria bacterium. Lineage (GTDB taxonomy): Bacteria > Pseudomonadota > Alphaproteobacteria > Rhizobiales > Xanthobacteraceae > Pseudolabrys. Next base: position 75,698 of record CAWHQL010000007.1, read on the forward strand.
CCCGCGCGCGCATGCGCTGCAGGGCTTCGCGGGCCTGATCGCGGCTGCGTACCGGTCGGGCCGGCACCAGGCGCGCGACTTCCTTCCCGTGGCGCGTGATCGTGATCTCTTCGCCCTGCTCGACGAGGTCGAGCAACTGGCCGAGCTTGTTCTTGGCTTCGAAGGCACCGATCTCGCGCATAGACCATCCCGTATCAAGCCAGCTCAGGCTAGTCGCGCGAGTCACCCGAACTGAGGGTACAGTCTTTTCAGCTTAACGCGGGCGTCGGCGGTTTTGAATTGCCAGTTGGCCTTGGCGTGGTGCTTGTTGCGGTGGTGCTGCCATGCGTTGACTTCGTGGGTGAGGATTTGCTTGTCGGCGATGCGGCGATCCAGACACTGCGACGCGAGCACGCCGAGTTCGGATTCGGCCATGTTGAGCCAACTGCCGTGCTTGGGCGTGTAGTGCCATTCGAAACGCTCGACGAGCCGGCGCGCCTCGGCGGCGGGAAAGGCTTCGTAGAGCGAGGCGGGCTTATGGGTGTTGAGATTGTCCTGCACCAGCGCGATCTTCGCCGCGTCGGGAAAATGCACGTCCGACAAATCCCTGAGCATATGGGCATAATCGATGGCGGTATGGCGGTCGGTCACTTTCACAAGCCGCCACCCTTCCAGCGGCGCGAACACCATGAACAGATTGGCGACACCATTGCGTTCGTATTCGTAATCGTGACGCGCCTTGCGTCCCGGCTTCGCAGGGATCGGAGCGCGCGTCTCGATGATCAGCTGCTTCGAGGTTTCGTCGAGGCACACGAGCGGACGTTGCGGATCGTGCGGCCTCTGATAGACCTCCAGCACGTCTTCCATGTCGGCGACAAAGGCCGCGCTGGTGTCCGGCGGAATCACCCATTTCTGCTTGCGATGCGGTTTGAGAATGTTTTTTTTAGCGTCCGCCCGATCGTGTTGTCGCTGGCGCGCTCGACAATGTGCAGTTCGACGACCTTCTCCTCGAGCAGGCGCAGGCTCCAACGGGCGAAACCCTCCGGAGCCGGAGAGAGGGTGAGCGCGATCAATTTTGCTTCTGCTGCGCCGTCGAAAATCCGCGGCCGCGCGGAATTGGGATTGTATTTGCGCCTCAACACCGCCTCGAACCCCTCTTCGACCAGCTGGCGCCTGGTCCGCTCGATAGTGGCGATGCTGGTGTCCAGCGCCGCGGCAATCCGGCTGTCGCTCCAGCCTTCACCGCGCTCCGATACGTCTGCCTTCAGCAGGATGCGGGCACGTCAGGAGCGTCCGGATGGCACGAGCCCTTCAATACGAATCTTCCCACCGCCATTTTGTTGGCGGCTCCGATGCCCGAATCATCATGGGGCAGGATGAAAAGGCCCTGATCCGGCTGTGGCAGGAGAAGCGCGGCGAGGTCGGGCCGGGGGACCTTCCGCAACCTCATCGTCCAGCTCGGCCTCGCCACCGAGGACCTCAAGCGGACCTGGTGCAAGCGCAACACCGGGCGGGCGATCACGGCGGTGCAGACCCGGGTCAAGCACCCGGTCATTGCCTTCATGGCGGCCACCCTCGACGGCGTGGTGGCAGGGTCCAGAGCGGTCTACGAGGTCAAGTTCATGCTGCCGTGGTCGTTCTCGGAGGAGTTCGCGGCAGAACGACCTATTTCCGGAGCTTTTTTTAAGTCCGATCGCGGAGCCTGACGCCAGGTCCGCCTCCATTCTCGTCGATGAACTCGACGCCGGCTTTTTCCAGAACTCGTTTGATGTTCGAGAGCGTTTCTGGGTCGCCCGCGTACCGTCCGACTTCGAGGTTGGTGACCGTATTGCGATGCAAGCCGGTCGCATCAGCAAGGTCTCGCACCGTCCAATTCAATGCGGCCCGAGGTCATGCTTGAGAAGGTGAATATTACCAATCGCCGAAGCGGTCCCCAACTAAATGGCTGTGACAAGTGCACAGGTGCACACCGCCGCGACTTCATCGGCGGCTCCGACGCCCGCGTGATCATGGGCCGTCACATGTGTCAGCGGCACATGCTTATCACGAAGGAGCGAAATTGGGAGAGGTCCTCCGGTCCGATCTCGCCTCGTTTCTCCTGCCACAGCCGGATCAGGGCCTTCTCATCCTGCACCAACCTCATCGTCCAACTCGGCCTCGTGACCGAGGACCTCAATCGCCAGCGGTACGAACGCAATACCGGGAACGCCATCAAGAACGTCCAGTCCCGGGTGAAGCACCCGGTCATCCGCTGGATGGCGGCCACCCTCGATGGCGTCGTGGAACAGACCGGGGCGGTCTACGAGGCCAAGTTCATGCTGCCGTGGTCGTTCTCCGAGGAGTTCGCCGCCGAGAAGTACATGGCCCAGCTCCAGCACAACATGTGGGTGACCCACGCAAGGATGGCAGCGCTCTCGATCATCACCGGGGGCGGCAAATGGGTGGAGATCTCGATCGCCGCGGATCAGCTCTATCAGCACCTCCTGCTGACCGCGGAGAAGAAGTTCTGGCGCTGTGTCCAGTTCGGGGACACCCCTCGCCTGTTCGGGGTCGAACCGCCGCGGCCGCGCATCGAGGCAGTGCCGGTGCGTCGACATGGCTTCCTCGAACGCCTGGGCGGAGTTCGCGGCGCTGTTCTGCTCCACCCGGTCGGCCTTCCTCGACCATGAGAGGGCCAAAACCGAACTCAAGGCCCTCATGCCGGAGGATGCCAAGGAGGCGTTCGGCCATGGGGTGCGGGCCAAGCGCTCCAAGGCGGGGGCGGTCAGTTTCGAGGTGATCGAAACGGAGGCGACCGAGGAGGAGGCGAGCAATGCACCGGTCGAGTGAATCGATCGCCGCCCTGGCGGCGGCCCTGGCCAAGGCGCAGATGGCGCTGACCAATCCGGAGAAGTCGTTGACCGGCGTCTTGCCGGGCAGCCGGCCGGACGAGCCCGGCCGTACTTTCCGCTATGCGTCGCTGTCGAGCGGCCTCGACATTGTGCGCCAGGTGTTGGGCCAGCATGAGATCGCGACGTTACAGACGACCGTCATCGACCAGGATATCCAGACGGTGTCGCTGACCACCGTGCTTGCCCATTCGTCGGGGGAGTGGATCGCCTCGGACTGGCCGGTGTGTGCGTTGTCCGAGATGGCAACGCCGCGCCGCATGGGCGCGGCGCTGACCTATGCCAGGCGCTATGCCCTGTTCACCCTGGTCGGAATTGCCGGGGAGGATGACCTCGATGCGCCGGACCTCGTCGGACAGCCGGCGGAGGGTGCACCAAACACGGGCAACGGCTTCGATCCGCGCAAGGTCAACGGAGGCGGCGCGGCCGGGACCCTCGGCGCCTTCGCCAGGAACCGCAAGCCATGGACGCCGCCCAAGCAGGCCCTCGCTCCCGAGGCGTCAGCCGCCGTGCGCGACCGGCTTCTGGGTGAGCTCTCAAGCCTCGCCTGTGCGGACGAAGCCACCGCGTGGGCGCAGCGTGCGCTCGGCGCCAAGAACACCCTGAGGGACGACGGTCTCGCTCTGGCGCAAGGTCTCGCCGGGATGTCCCTTCTGTCCGCCCGGCTTCTTGCCGGACCGTTCGCGCAGACTGCTGACGCGA
>CAWHQL010000008.1:0-199441 GCA_963831515.1 uncultured Alphaproteobacteria bacterium
CGGGTTGACTTTGGCTTCTACCGTCAGCCGATCGCTGTCGGGGACGATCATCATAATCGCTTCGCCAGCCGGAATGACGCCTCCGATCGTGTGCACTGTCGACTGAAAGACCGTGCCGTCCTGCGGTGCGCGGATGTCTGTGCGCTTGAGCTGGTCGAGGGCTGAGACCCGACGTTCGACAAATTCTCCGATTTTCGCATCGATTTCGCGCATTTCCTTTGCAACTTCGCTCGACAGGTCCTGATCGACCTGAATGATCTGCAGCTGTAACTCTGCGATTTTTCCCTTTGCCTGCGCTGTTGTGGCGATGAGTTGCCCGCGCTCGCCGCCCAAGCGTGTTGCCTCGCGCTCGAGCTGGCTGAGACGCGTTATCGGGACGAGATTTTTCTCGTATAGCTCGCGTACGCCCGTGAGTTCATGTTCAATGAAGGAAATTTCCTTGTCCTTCGCCGTCTTTTGCGCGCCGAAACCGACGATTTCGTCTTTTGCCTGGTTGATGCGTTCGTTCAACTGCGATTTTTGACCGGCACGTGCCGTCCGGCGCAGCTCGAAGAGTCTTACCTCAGCCGCCATGACTTGCGCAGCATCTGGCACACTGGCCTGCTGCATGAGCTCTTCAGGAAACGTGATGCGGTCAGAGCCGTCACGCTCGGCCGACAGGCGCGCCTTGCGCGCGGTGAGCTCGGTCAGTGTCTTGGTCACGATCGCGAGATTGGCCCGCGTAACCGTATCGTCGAGCCGCACCAGAAGATCGCCGACCTTGACCCGGTCGCCGTCTTTGACACGTAATTCTCCGACTACGCCGCCTGTCGGATGTTGAACCTTCTTGATATTCGATTCAACGACGATCGTACCGGGCGCAATCAGCGCGCCTGCAATTTCAGTCGTCGTCGCCCAAACGGCTACGCCGCATGTCAAGAAAACCACGACTGCTGCGCCGGCGATCGTATAGCGCCGGATTGATTCGCGCGCACTGGCAGGTTCCTCTGCGGCGCTGCCCGATGCGTAACGCTGCAGAAATTCAAGCGCGTCTTTAATGCTTTGTATCTTCATGCTGTCGCACTTCCAACTTCGTGAACGACCTTGAGCGGTGTGGGCCGTTTGAGGACCTTTGCCAGGACTCTCTTCTTTGGGTCCGAAATCAATCTGTTGCCCTTGATTCATTGCCAAAATCAAATCAAGGCTGCTGATCGCGCTTGGACGATGCGCGACCACGATCACGATGCCTTTTCGTGCTTTTATGCCGAGAATTGCGCGCGTGAGAGCCTCATCCCCATCGGCGTCGAGGTTTGAGTTTGGCTCGTCAAGGACCACCAGAAAGGGGTCGCCGTAAAGCGCGCGAGCCAGCGCGATCCGCTGTGCTTGGCCGGCGGACAGCGCCGTGCCCTGTTCGCCGATTTGCGTCGCATATCCCTCCGGCAAACTGACGATCAGCTCGTGCACGCCCGCAGCTTTGGCCGCGGCGATGATGGCTTGCGATGAAGGATTCGGATGAAATCGCGCGATGTTTTCAGCGATGTTTCCGGCCAGCAGTTCGACGTCCTGCGGCAGGTAGCCAATATGTTGACCCAGCGCGTCCGGGGACCATTGATCGAGCGATGCTCCGTCGAGGCAGATTTTGCCCCGTGTAGGCTGCCAGACGCCCACGAGCAGCCGCGCAAGACTCGATTCGCCCGAGCCGCTTGGGCCGATGACGCCGAGTCCGCTGCCGGCATTCAAGGCGAAGTTTATGTTGCTTGCGACCAGCCGCTGCATCCCGGGGGTGCCACGCTGGCGAAATGGACGGAGAGGGACTTTTCGGGCGCCTCGAGCGCCATGACCTCCGTCCGGGCAGGAAACAAAGTGAGGAGTTGGTTCAACGCGTGCCAGCTTTGCCTTGCCGCGACAAATCCCTTCCAATTCGCGATAGCGAGGTCGACGGGCGCAAGTGCCCGGGCGCTCAGAATCGAGCCAGCAATGATGATGCCAGCAGTAGCCTGCTGATTGATGACCAGATAGGCGCCAACGGCGAGCACTGCCGATTGCAGGACCATCCGCAAAACTTTGGAGGTCGATGCAAATCCACTGGCGACATCGCTGGTCTTTTGCTGACTCGCGATGAACTTTCGATTTGTGTCACGCCATCGACTGGCCAGGCGGCGCGTCATTCCCATCGCGACAAGCGCCTCGGCATTCCGCCGGCTCGTTTCCGCGAGATTGTTTCGCGACACTCCAAGGGCGATCGCTCTGTTTGCTGGAATCGCGGGTGTAGACCTCGGTCAATATCGTCAGTGCGCACAGAATAACGGCACCAACCAGTGCCGTGAGTTCAATTAAGGTGTGAAACGCAAAGCAGATGGCGAGGTAAAGCGGAATCCAAGGCAGATCGAACAGGCATTCGGCCCCATGCCCGACAGAAATGCCCGCACTATCCAGCTGGCGCAGTGACTGAAGCCCGTCACCGCGATTGCCAGCTTTAAGTGGTAGACAAACGAGTGCGTCATAAACGCGGTCGCAGATCGCCTCATCGAGACTAGCACCGACGCGTCCAAGGATCCGGCTGCGGATTAGGTCGAGAATGCCCAGCGCTGCATAGTAAAGAGCCGTCGCAATGACAATAAGAGCTATGAGCGTCGGCACGCTGTGGCTCGGCAACACACGGTCATAGATCTCCAGCATGAAGATCGCACCGGTGAGCATGAGGATATTGCTCATGCCGCTGAACACCGCGGATGCGATAAAGGCGCCGCGGCAAGCGGCTAGCGCTGCCGACAACTCGGACCTGATTTCAGGTCTTACGGCCGACCGGAGCAATTGCATGCGACCCCCCAACCACGCGATCGTCTTCTCGCACGGATGCGCGGACGCTAGGGGGAGCCACTGTATTTTCCCTTACTTTACGTCACCGGCCAGGCGCCGATGATTAACAAAGGCTCAAGAAAAATGTTCGGCGTAATTTGCCGGCACAAAACACAACGTTTCACAGCGGGAAAAAGCCTTTGAAGCGAACTCTGTTTGGCTAACGCAAGCTTTCTTTATTCCAAAAAGGTCGAGATAGGTTTCTGACCGGACTTTTACGGCTGTCTGGTTACCTTCCTTGCCGAGGGTGGGGCTTCACAGCGTTGGGAGGGAAGTTTGCCAGCAGTTACATCAGTAACTCCGTCTGGGATCAGCTATGTCGACTATGTCGACAGCGGGACCATGTGGGGCGTCAATTTTTTTACGTACAGTTTTCCGACCAGCCCGTCGTACTACACGGGCTTCAACGGCGGATCTTACGGCTCAGGCGAGCAGAGCACTGGATTTCAAGCCTTCAATTCCGTCCAGCAAGCGGCGACCGCGTCGATTCTCAATATGTATTCGGCAGTCGCGAATGTCACTTTCACACAAATTGCGGAGACATCGACGCAAAGCGCTGACTTGCGCTACGCAGAGTCAAATCAACCGAGCACGGCTTGGGGTTACTATCCTTCGGTCTCTCCTGAAGGTGGCGATGCTTGGTTCAATAGTTCGAGCGGTTGGTACGACAACCCGGTGCTCGGCAACTACGCCTGGCTGACCATCACGCACGAGACGGGGCATCTGCTCGGGCTCAAGCATCCGCAAGACGCGTCGGGTTCGTTCGGTGCAGTACCGGTCAGCGCCGATTCCCTGGAATATTCGGTGATGAGCTACCGCTCCTATATCGGGGCGTCGACCACCCAAGGCCTTACCAACGCGACTTGGAGTTTTCCGCAGACGCTGATGCTCTATGACATCGCCGCGCTGCAGTACATGTATGGCGCCAACTACAATACGAACAATGGCGATAGCGTCTACAAGTGGAATCCGAACACAGGGCAGGAGACAATCAACGGCGTCGCGCAGACCGCTCCCGGCGGCAACACCATCTTCATGACCGTTTGGGACGGTGGTGGCAACGATACGTATGATTTCTCCAATTACACCACCAACCTGTCTGTCAATCTGCAACCCGGCAATTGGACAACAGCGTCTTCGGTGCAATTGGCCAATCTCGGTAACGGCCACACGGCGATCGGCAACATCGCCAATGCCTATCTCTACAACAATAATCCGGCGTCGCTCATCGAAAACGCTATCGGTGGTTCAGGCAATGACACAATCACCGGCAATACTGCCAACAACAAGCTGACCGGAGGTGCAGGGAACGACACGCTTGATGGCGTCAGTGGAACTGACACCGCCGTCTATTCCGGTTCTTCGACGTCCTACCAGGTGACGCAGAATTCAGACGGCAGCTGGACGGTGACAGATTTGCGCCCGAACAGCCCGGATGGAACCGACACGCTCAGGAACGTTGAGTATCTACAGTTCACCGACACCACCGTGGCGCTTGGAACCGTTCAGCCTCCGCCACCTCCGCCGCCGGTCGTTCAGGCACCGGTGATTAGTTTGTTCACGCCGGACACCGCTATTCCAGGCGACGGCGTTACCAACGCTAACGTCCTTACTTTGGCCGGCACGGCGCAAGCCAATATGACGGTCAAAGTTTATGACGGAACATTGCTGCTAGGCAGCGTGGTCGCGAACGCAAGCGGCAGCTGGAGTCTCCGCACCAGTACCCTGGCTGACGGCAACCACAGCTTTACAGCGACCGCTACCAACGCGTCAGGAAATACGAGCAGCGTTTCCGCCGCGACAAATGTTATCGTTGATACCACGTGCCCGGGCACCCCGACTATCGGTCTGCAGTCAGCGGACAGTGGCGTTGTTGGCGACTGTATTACCAACACCAAAGTCGTGTCGCTAACCGGCGTTGCCGAAGTCAACAGCACGATCACTGTCTGTGATGGCCAATCGGTGCTGGGATCGGTAGTCGCCAACGCCGAGGGCGTCTGGAATCTTGCTTTTGACATGACCGACGACCAGATCGCGGCGCTTGCAGGATCTATGTTGAGCTCGACCGCACGTGACGCGGCTTCTGGAAATCAAACACAGAGTTGGGCCTTCACCACCGCGCCACTTTCGGATGGCGTTCATACCTTTACTGTTACCTCGACCGATTCAGCTGGCAATATCAGTACGGTCTCAAAGCTAAATGTGACGATTGACACTGTTGCGCCGGGCGCGCCGGTCATTACTGGCAACAGCGTCTCCAATACAAACCAGCTACAGCTCACAGGCACGGCGGATGCTGGCAGCACCGTCAAGCTGTTCGACGGGTCAACCGCCATCGGCACGGCAACAGCAAATGCAAGCGGCGCATGGACGTTCACAACCGGATTGTCAGACGGCGTGCACATCTTTACCGCGACCGCCAGCGACGTGGCAGGCAATGTCAGCAGCGCTTCGGCAGCCACCTCGGTTACGACGAGCGGCAATAGCGACGTCGTGACGGTCGACGCAACCGCACTGGCCGAGAACGCGACGCTGACCCTCGGCGGGCTCGGCGGCAGAGACGGTCACCGGGCTGGTCGGCAACATCAACGCCGCTTCGCTGACCGGGGCACTCTCCGTGACCACGGGGGATGCAACCGACAACACGATCGCCATCACCACCGGCTCGGGGGCGACCTCGATCAGCGATAACTTCAGCAGCGATACCGTGACGGTCAACGCGACGGCGCTGGCACAGAACACGCTGCTGACCCTCTCAGGCTCGGCGGCAGAGACGGTCACCGGCCTGGTCGGCAATCTCGAGGCCGGCTCCCTGACCGGGGCGCTCTCCGTGACCACGGGGGATGCGACCGACAACGGCATCGCCATCACCACCGGGTCGGGGGCGACCTCGATCAGTGCGAGCGGCAACAGCGATGTGGTGACGGTTGATGCAAGCGCCCTGGCGGAGAACGCGACCCTGACGCTGTCAGGCTCGGCGGCCGAAGTGGTCACCGGCCTGGTCGGCAATCTCAATGTCGGCGCCCTGACCGGGGCACTCTCCGTGACCACGGGGGATGCGACCGACAACAGCTTCGCCATCACCACCGGGTCGGGGGCGACCTCGATCACCGCCAATGGTGCAAACGACACGGTGACGATCAATGCAACGGCGCTGGGCAACGGCTGGGGCAGCAACGCAACGCTGACCTTGGCCGGCTCGGCGGCAGAGACCGTCACTGGCCTGGTCGCGGATCTCAATGCCGCTTCGCTGACCGGAACGCTCTCCGTGACCACGGGCGATGCTTCCGACAACACGATTGCCATCACCACGGGCTCGGGGGCGACCTCGATCAGCGCGAGCGGCAACAGCGATGTGGTGACGGTCAACGCAGCGGCCCTGGCGCAGAACACGCTGCTGACGCTGGCCGGTTCGGCGGCTGAGACGGTCACCGGGCTGGTCGGCAACCTGGCGGCCGGTTCGCTGAGCGGGGCGCTCAACGTGACCACGGGCAATGCGCTCGACGACAATATAGCGATCACCACCGGTTCGGGGGCCACCTCGGTCACGGCGAATGGCGCAAACGACACGATTGCGGTTAATGCGACTTTGCTGGCCAACAACACGACGCTGACGCTCGCGGGCTCGGCGACCGAAGTGGTGAGCGGGCTGGTCGGCAACATCAATGCCGCTTCGCTGACCGGGGCACTCTCCGTGACCACGGGGGATGCAACCGACAACACGATCGCCATCACCACCGGCTCGGGGGCGACCTCGATCAGCGATAACTTCAGCAGCGATACCGTGACGGTCAACGCGACCGCGCTGGCGCAGAACACGCTGCTGACCCTCTCAGGCTCGGCGGCAGAGACGGTCACCGGGCTGGTCGGCAATCTCAAGGCCGGCTCCCTGACCGGGGCGCTCTCCGTGACCACGGGGGATGCTACCGACAACGGCATTGCCATCACGACGGGCTCGGGAGCGACCTCGATCAGTGCGAGCGGCAACAGCGATGTGGTGACGGTTGATGCAAGCGCCCTGGCGGAGAACGCGACCCTGACGCTGTCAGGCTCGGCGGCCGAAGTGGTCACCGGGCTGGTCGGCAATCTCAATGTCGGCGCCCTGACCGGGGCGCTCTACCGTGACCACGGGGGATGCGACCGACAACAGCTTCGCCATCACCACCGGGTCGGGGGCGACCTCGATCACCGCCAATGGTGCAAACGACACGGTGACGATCAATGCAACGGCGCTGGGCAACGGCTGGGGCAGCAACGCAACGCTGACCTTGGCCGGCTCGGCGGCAGAGACCGTCACTGGCCTGGTCGCGGATATCAATGCCGCTTCGCTGACCGGAACGCTCTCCGTGACCACGGGGGATGCTTCCGACAACACGATTGCCATCACCACGGGCTCGGGGGCGACCTCGATCAGCGCGAGCGGCAACAGCGATGTGGTGACGGTCAACGCAGCGGCGCTGGCGCAGAACACGCTGCTGACGCTGGCCGGTTCGGCGGCTGAGACGGTCACCGGGCTGGTCGGCAACCTGGCGGCCGGTTCGCTGAGCGGGGCGCTGAACGTGACCACGGGCAATGCGCTCGACGACAATATAGCGATCACCACCGGTTCGGGAGCCACCTCGGTCACGCGCGAATGGCGCAAACGACACGATTGCGGTTAATGCGACTCTGCTGGCCAACAATACGACGCTGACGCTCGCGGGCTCGGCGACCGAAGTGGTGAGCGGGCTGGTCGGCAACATCAATGCCGCGTCGCTGACCGGGGCACTCTCCGTGACCACGGGGGATGCAACCGACAACACGATCGCCATCACCACCGGCTCGGGGGCGACCGCGATCAGCGATAACTTCAGCAGCGATACCGTGACGGTCAACGCGACCGCGCTGGCGCAGAACACGCTGCTGACCCTGGCAGGCTCGGCGGCAGAGACGGTCACCGGGCTGGTCGGCAATCTCAATGCCGGCTCCCTGACCGGGGCGCTCTCCGTGACCACGGGGGATGCTACCGACAACGGCATTGCCATCACCACCGGGCTCGGGAGCGACCTCGATCAGTGCGAGCGGCAACAGCGATGTGGTGACGGTTGATGCAAGCGCCCTGGCGGAGAACGCGACCCTGACGCTGTCAGGCTCGGCGGCCGAAGTGGTCACCGGCCTGGTCGGCAATCTCAATGTCGGCGCCCTGACCGGGGCGCTCTACCGTGACCACGGGGGATGCGACCGACAACAGCTTCGCCATCACCACCGGGTCCGGGGCGACCTCGATCACCGCCAATGGTGCAAACGACACGGTGACGATCAATGCAACGGCGCTGGGCAACGGCTGGGGCAGCAACGCAACGCTGACCTTGGCCGGCTCGGCGGCAGAGACCGTCACTGGCCTGGTCGCGGATCTCAATGCCGCTTCGCTGACCGGAACGCTCTCCGTGACCACGGGCGATGCTTCCGACAACACGATCGCCATCACCACGGGCTCGGGGGCGACCTCGATCAGCGCGAGCGGCAACAGCGATGTGGTGACGGTCAACGCAGCGGCGCTGGCGCAGAACACGCTGCTGACGCTGGCCGGTTCGGCGGCTGAGACGGTCACCGGGCTGGTCGGCAACCTGGCGGCCGGTTCGCTGAGCGGGGCGCTCAACGTGACCACGGGCAATGCGCTCGACGACAATATAGCGATCACCACCGGTTCGGGAGCCACCTCGGTTACGGCGAGTGGCGCAAACGACACGATTGCGGTTAATGCGACTGTGCTGGCCAACAACACGACGCTGACGCTCGCGGGCTCGGCGACCGAAGTGGTGAGCGGGCTGGTCGGCAACATCAATGCCGACGTCGCTGACCGGGGCGCTCTCCGTGACCACGGGGGATGCTTCCGACAACACGATCGCCATCACCACCGGCTCGGGGGCGACCGCGATCACGCGATAACTTCAGCAGCGATATCGTGACGGTCAACGCGAGCCGCGCTGGCCGATAACGTGGGATTGAGCCTTTCCGGATCGGCAGGATTTACGGTGACGGGACTGCAGGGCGATCTTGCGGCGAATGCCGTGACCGGCGCCTTGAATGTCACGACGGCTGCAAGTGCCTCGGGTCTGTCGATTGCCACCGGGAGCGGGGCAAGCACGATCACGGCGAGCACGCTCACTGCAGGGCAGACCCTTGCCCTGACGGGCAATGGCGCAGCCACGGTGACGCTCAACGCTGGCAACCTTGCGGCTGGAAGCTATGCGGGCAATCTCACAGTGACCGCTGGCACAGGGGCCAATACGATTACGGTGGGCAACGGCACCAATACGATCACCGGTGGTGGTGGTGCCGACGTACTCACGGGGGGCAGCGGCAGCGACATCTTCAACTTCGGTTCGGCTGCCGATCTCGGCGCAGCAACAGTTGCCGGCGGCGCTGGTAATGACACCATTGCGATGACGGCGGGTGCCACGCTGACGGACGCAAGCTTCCTCAATGTAACGAGTATCGAAACTCTGCGGCTTTCTGGACAAAGCAGCACTGTTACGCTGGGTGCCAATGCTGCCAACGTTGGTCTTGTGAATGTGATCACCGGAAGTGGAGCGACCAGCATCACGGACTCAAACGGCATCGCACTTAATGTCGATTCGACTCTGCTTGCCAACAACACGACGCTGACGCTGGCGGGCTCGGCCGCTGAAGTGGTCACCGGCCTGGTCGGAGATCTCAATGCCGGCGCACTGACCGGGACACTGAACGTGACCACGGGCGACGCTTCCGACAACACGATCGCCATCACCACCGGCTCGGGGGCGACCGCGATCAGCGCGAGCGGCAACAGCGACGTCGTGACAGTCAACGCAGCGGCGCTGGCCGATAACGTGGGATTGAGCCTTTCCGGATCGGCAGGATTTACGGTGACGGGACTGCAGGGCGATCTTGCGGCGAATGCCGTGACCGGCGCCTTGAATGTCACGACGGCTGCAAGTGCCTCGGGTCTGTCGATTGCCACCGGGAGCGGGGCAAGCACGATCACGGCGAGCACGCTCACTGCAGGGCAGACCCTTGCCCTGACGGGCAATGGCGCAGCCACGGTGACGCTCAACGCTGGCAACCTTGCGGCTGGAAGCTATGCGGGCAATCTCACAGTGACCGCTGGCACAGGGGCCAATACGATTACGGTGGGCAACGGCACCAATACGATCACCGGTGGTGGTGGTGCCGACGTACTCACGGGGGGCAGCGGCAGCGACATCTTCAACTTCGGTTCGGCTGCCGATCTCGGCGCAGCAACAGTTGCCGGCGGCGCTGGTAATGACACCATTGCGATGACGGCGGGTGCCACGCTGACGGACGCAAGCTTCCTCAATGTAACGAGTATCGAAACTCTGCGGCTTTCTGGACAAAGCAGCACTGTTACGCTGGGTGCCAATGCTGCCAACGTTGGTCTTGTGAATGTGATCACCGGAAGTGGAGCGACCAGCATCACCGACTCAAACGGCATCGCACTTAATGTCGATTCGACTCTGCTTGCCAACAACACGACGCTGACGCTGGCGGGCTCGGCCGCTGAAGTGGTCACCGGCCTGGTCGGAGATCTCAATGCCGCTGCGCTGACCGGGACACTGAACGTGACCACGGGCGATGCTTCCGACAATACGATTGCCATCACCACCGGCTCGGGGGCGACCTCGATCAGCGCGAGCGGCAACAGCGATGTCGTGACGGTCAACGCAGCGGCGCTGGCGCAGAACACGCTGCTGACGCTGGCCGGTTCGGCGGCTGAGACGGTTACCGGGCTGGTCGGCAACCTGGCGGCCGGTTCGCTGAGCGGGGCACTGAACGTGACCACGGGCAATGCGCTCGACGACAATATCGCGATCACCACCGGTTCGGGAGCCAGCTCGGTTACGGCGAGCGGCGCCAACGACACGATTGCAGTTAATGCGACTTTGCTGGCCAACAACACGACGCTGACGCTCGCGGGCTCGGCCACCGAAGTGGTGAGCGGGCTGGTCGGCAACATCAATGCCACGTCGCTGACCGGGGCACTCTCCGTGACCACGGGGGATGCAACCGACAACACGATTGCCATCACCACGGGCTCGGGGGCGACCGCGATCAGCGATAACTTCAGCAGCGATACCGTGACGGTCAATGCGGCCGCGCTGGCGCAGAACACGCTGCTGACCCTGGCAGGCTCGGCGGCAGAGACCGTCACCGGGCTGGTCGGCAATCTCAATGCCGGCTCCCTGACCGGGGCACTCTCCGTGACCACGGGGGATGCTTCCGACAACGGCATTGCCATCACGACGGGCTCGGGAGCGACCTCGATCAGTGCGAGCGGCAACAGCGATGTGGTGACGGTTGATGCAAGCGCCCTGGCGGAGAACGCGACCCTGACGCTGTCAGGCTCGGCGGCCGAAGTGGTCACCGGCCTGGTCGGCAATCTCAATGTCGGCGCCCTGACCGGGGCGCTCTACCGTGACCACGGGGGATGCGACCGACAACAGCTTCGCCATCACCACCGGGTCCGGGGCGACCTCGATCACCGCCAATGGTGCAAACGACACGGTAACGATCAATGCAACGGCGCTGGGCAACGGCTGGGGCAGCAACGCAACGCTGACCTTGGCCGGCTCGGCGGCAGAGACCGTCACTGGCCTGGTCGCGGATATCAATGCCGCTTCGCTGACCGGAACGCTCTCCGTGACCACGGGGGATGCTTCCGACAACACGATTGCCATCACCACGGGCTCGGGGGCGACCTCGATCAGCGCGAGCGGCAACAGCGATGTGGTGACGGTCAACGCAGCGGCGCTGGCGCAGAACACGCTGCTGACGCTGACCGGTTCGGCGGCTGAGACGGTTACCGGGCTGGTCGGCAACCTGGCGGCCGGTTCGCTGAGCGGGGCATTGAACGTGACCACGGGCAATGCGCTCGACGACAATATCGCGATCACCACCGGTTCGGGAGCCAGCTCGGTTACGGCGAGCGGCGCAAACGACACGATTGCAGTTAATGCGACTTTGCTGGCCAACAACACGACGCTGACGCTCGCGGGCTCGGCGACCGAAGTGGTGAGCGGGCTGGTCGGCAACATCAATGCCACGTCGCTGACCGGGGCACTCTCCGTGACCACGGGGGATGCAACCGACAACACGATCGCCATCACCACCGGCTCGGGGGCGACCGCGATCAGCGATAACTTCAGCAGCGATACCGTGACGGTCAACGCGACCGCGCTGGCACAGAACACGCTGCTGACCCTGGCAGGCTCGGCGGCAGAGACCGTCACCGGGCTGGTCGGCAATCTCAATGCCGGCTCCCTGACCGGGGCACTCTCCGTGACCACGGGGGATGCTTCCGACAACGGCATTGCCATCACGACGGGATCGGGAGCGACCTCGATCAGTGCGAGCGGCAACAGCGATGTGGTGACGGTTGATGCAAGCGCCCTGGCGGAGAACGCGACCCTGACGCTGTCAGGCTCGGCGGCCGAAGTGGTCACTGGCCTGGTCGGCAATCTCAATGTCGGCGCCCTGACCGGGGCGCTCTACCGTGACCACGGGGGATGCGACCGACAACAGCTTCGCCATCACCACCGGGTCCGGGGCGACCTCGATCACCGCCAATGGTGCAAACGACACGGTGACGATCAATG
This sequence comes from uncultured Alphaproteobacteria bacterium, assembly GCA_963831515.1. Classification (GTDB taxonomy): domain Bacteria; phylum Pseudomonadota; class Alphaproteobacteria; order Rhizobiales; family Xanthobacteraceae; genus Pseudolabrys. Next base: position 12,474 of record CAWHQL010000008.1, read on the forward strand.
CAACGGCGCTGGGCAACGGCTGGGGCAGCAACGCAGCGCTGACGCTCTGGCCGGCTCGGCGGCAGCGACGGTGACGCTGGGCAACAACGGCAGTCTCGCTGCTGGCACGTCCAGCGGTAACCTCATAGTCAACGGTGGCACCGGTGCGAACACCATTACGGGGGCAGTGGCACTAACACGATTATCGGTGGAGGCGGTGCCGATACGCTGAACGGTGGCAGCGGCGCCGACTATTTTGTCTTCCGCAACACGTCAGAATCGACCCTGTGGGCGAAAGATTCGATCAACAATTTTGTTCACGGCGCGGATTTTATCGACACGTCGATAATTTCAGGGATCACGGCAATTCAAGGGTTAATTTCCGGGTCCGGCCAGATCGCCGCACACAGTGTCGCATGGATTCAGAATGGCGCTGACACGCTCGTCTACTTTAATAGCAGCGGGGTTGCGGAAAATCAGTCTGGGGCCGACATGGCCGTTGTGCTCAAGTCAATTGCGGCCAGCGTGCTTACCGGAAGCGATTTCATTCACGCTTAAGATGCCTAGCGTGGAGGAAGCACTTGAAACAACGCGTGCATTTGTAAGTCCAATGGGTGGCGAGTAGGCACACATGAGCGAATGGGTGACGATTGCTCAATGGCACGAGTGCAAAAAAATGGCTCGACCAGGCATTGTGTTCGAGCTCAAAAATATTGAAGGTCAAACCTTGCTAACCGAATGCACACCACAGCTGCCTCCAACTCCGCTCGGCTGGAAGTCGCCGCCGGTACTTTTTCGGGCTGTTGCGTTACCTAGGCCACAGCATTCGACGCCTATGCCGGCGTCAAAAAAGTAACAAGGTCACCGATTGGAAAATTTCTACCGGCCGGGCACCACCCACGTGCCTACACCGGTCGATGTTCACAAGGATTCAAGGGTGATTTCCAGCTTGCCGTATCGAACTGACTACGGTAATCGGCGTGTATTGCGGGTGTAGCTCAATGGTAGAGCAACAGCCTTCCAAGCTGATGACGGCGGTTCGATTCCGCTCACCCGCTCCAGGATTCTCAAAGACTTTCAGTTGACACCAGAAAGCAGCCACCAACGGCGTCAGTAGAGACCACCGAAGCGATAGTTTACGCCAAGCTTAACCTGGTGGATGTCGTTCTTGATATTTTCGGTGAACGACGTAGTTGGACCGGCAAGGGTCACGGTATCATTACCGAAGTCCAGGAAGTTATATTCGATCTTTGCGCTCCAGTTTGGAGTAAAGGCGTATTCCCAGCCACCGCCGATCGTCCAACCCGTGCGCGTCTGGTTGGCGGAAAAAGTTTCGCCGCTGTTTGCAGGATCAGGGTTTTCGTAGTTGAAATGACCCCAGGCTGCACCACCCTTCACGCAGGTCTGGGTCGGATCGAAGAAGCAGCCATTCACCGACTTGCTCATGGTTGATCCCGTGAAGTCGCCTTCAATGCCAATGACCCAACCGCCAGCGAACTGGTAGTTCCAACCCATTTGCACGCCACCAATGAAGCCAGCGGCGCCAATCGAAGCATCCGTGCCCGGCACTCCGAACGTTGTCCATTCGCTGTTGGTCACATGTTCTGCTCGGTCGCGCTTAGGCTTAATTCTTTTAGGGTCGTGTTAAGTAGGCTTCCCTGGCGAATGTGTGTCGCCGTTCTCGGTAGTGTGTTCAATAAGCCTTTTCAGTGCGCCCGGCCGTTCTAGGCTTGGCTGGTACAGTCGGATTAGATCGCGCATTATTGAGAGACCTGTTCGGTGGTCAGCCGACGAGCACTCGTCGGCGTCCAAATCGCCGAACAGCGCCCAGCACCCGGCCCGCGCTTTTACGTAAAGGCCCTCCATAGTGGTAGCGGGTGTAGCGACTATCTCCGCGTGAATAAGGACGGCCTCGTCTAGCGCCTGCCATGCGATGTCCGACCCATGGTCGATGCTGTGGTCGATCTGCGCGGCCAAGGCATCAAACCGCTGGCCGAGCGCCACAAGAACAACATCTGCGCCGACTGCTCGCGCCGAGCTGCACAGCGCAACGGCAGGAATGATTGCAGCTGAAAAAAGAGCTGAACGGCGTGAAGTTAGTTTCATTTTCTCAGGCCAGCCGATCAAGTGATTCGGGTTCAGTTTGGTTTGGGTGGGGGGCCAGAGGCAGCTGCGCCCCACGAGTTCGTTTGTGCGCGAAAGACAAAGCCAAGAACATCAAACGCTTTCCGGCCACTTATGTCGGGCCAACTGACTGATCGTTCTGGTCGGCATTGTTTTCTGACGAAAGGGAGGTCCCAATCGCATTAACTCGCGTATCAGCCGGCGCTGATTTCGGCCGCGTTTGTTCCCAAAGACCCTGGGCAATTTCCAGCGCATCAATGTTAAGGTCCTCCCACCAGGCAATCTCATTGCCGACCTGATGGAGTTGGCGATGATGGCCACGGCAAAGCGGCACCGTGAACTCATCGCTCACTTTCAAATTCAACGCCCGCGGTTGAGCAAAGCGTAAGTGGTGTGGGTCGGACGGTTGCCGGCCGCAGACCAAACAAGGCTGGGTGGCGATATATTTCAGATGCGACTTGTCACGCAGTCGTCTGGGCTCGGCGATTGTCAGAACACTTTTGTCGATCTGAGCTGGCGCCGAAGCGGGCGCGACTGGCAAAAGCGATTGGGTATCTGCTGACAGGTGATCGGTGCAGCGATTGTCCTCGCTAAGGTGTTGAACGAACGAATTTTGCGGAATCGGGGCTGTATGGTCCGGATGAAATCCGAGACGTGGCGCCGTATCAAATGTTTTAGGCGGGGAGAGTGGGGCCGCTTTGGAGAGGGGAGCGTTACGGTTACGATAAAGTTCAAGCCCAAAACGTCGACCGAAAGTTGCTAGGGCTCGTTTGGTCGCATCGGTTTCAGCGGCCTTGAGGGCAACGTCGTGGACTTCACCCGGCGATGTGCCCCGTCCTTCGCCGGTGCCGTGTCCTTCACGGATGACGGCTGTACCGTCTGCATGGACGGTGATGCGGACCCGAGCGATGTAGACCGCCAGAAAGCTACCGCGGTTCTCACGCGCCAGAATACAGCGGGACTCGACCGTCTCCCGGTTCCAGCCATCAAACCCGAAGATCCGATTAGCCTCCGACATCGCATGCCAGCCCTCGATGTAGGAAAGGTCGCGGCCATTGACCTCGCGCGTTCTGACGTGCCGACCATCCAAGCTACGTCTTAGCGCTTGCGCCTGTTTTGTTGAGAAGCCCATTATTTTGTCCTCACGCTCAAGACAGGTTCTGGATTGGAGAGGCTAACGCCTTTGATGTCGGCGCCGTCTTTGAGCTCACTGAGCAATCCCTGTCGGTTGAGCCGTGGCGCGCTTGGCAACCAATAGAGGTTGGGTATCGCGGCTTCATCGAGCACGAGGAGGGTGGGCATGCCCGGATGGATCGAGACCGTGAAATCCGGAGCGGTTATCTTTTTCAGATCGAGCTCAACCATGACATCTTTGGCGATCTTCCGGCGTTTGGCTAGGCGATCCTCCAGGCGGTCTAAACGCCCTTGCATGTCGGCAATCCGGCCCTTGAGCCCTGTGGCCAGGGCTTCGTCGGAGAGCGCCGAGCGGATGATGGCGGCGACAATTTCGTGCAGGTCAGTGAGGCCCTCGACAGTGTCCGCGAGAGTTGTTTCGTCGATTTGTGGGGCCTCTGCGCGGATACGATCGCGGATTGCGCGGTACCTCAGGGCCGAGAATTCGAGATTCATCACAACGCCTCCCAATATCTTTTATTTAATTATAATAGATATAAATGATTATAATCGATAGTTCAGTGAAAGTCAACTTTTTCGACAGAATCGATCGAATCAAAGCATAGTGCGTCCATGGTGACAGCCGCTCAGTGCAGAGCAGCCCGGGGCCTCCTCGATTGGAGCCAACAAGACCTCGCCGATTATGCAGGCCTCGGGATCGTGACTGTTCGACAGATCGAAGCAGCGACCACCGAACCTCGGCGCGCAACCCTTGTTGTCTTGAGGCAAGCTTTCGACCGCGCTGGGGTCGATTTCATCGACGAAAACGGCGGAGGACCAGGTGTTCGGTTGCGCAAACGTCAACGAAGTAAGAGGTCTAAATGATCTGCTGCGACAATCGCTTCGCGAACTGGTTGCAAAATGAGGCCAGCTAATCGGCTTGGCACCGCCCTATTTTTTCTTGTTAGTCGGTGACGACGACTTTTCCGTAGAACCTTGACTAGGAACCAGAGAGGGAGCTTCCAGCAAAGGCGCGTTGGAACTGTCGACACCATCAACGCGCTTAAAAAGTTTAATCTGGATTATGCGCCGAACGATCTTTTCCATACGAGCGTCAAACTTGCCCAGTCGATCAACTTCCTTCTCGATCTCATCCGCTTGATACGCTTCTGTAAAGCGGTTAGCGGAATCCTCTACCGTTTTCACGAGCGCCCGAACGCCCTCAATAACCTGTTTTCTGACTTGTTGATTGAGGGTATTTAAATCGTGCTTAAGATGGAAAAGCTGATCTTGAATTTCCTTTCCTTCGGAGTCTTCCGTCCAGTATGGAAGTTTACGGATCTTCTCATAAGTAGCTGTCGAAGCCTCCATCAGTTTATTAGCCACGGTAAGTGCACCGCGGGCATGCGCAGGCACCTTTTTCTGGTGCTCAATGATGTCATCCCAAGAACTCTCCCCGGACTTTAATTCGTCCGACGTAGTTGACTGGCAAAAGCGAAGCTTTGCAGATGCAATGGCACGCCACTTGAGCAACGTGAGGTACGCCAAATCAAAAACCGCGTCTTCCTCGCTGCGTCCGTTGGGTTTCCATTCATCCCTAAGTTCTTGCAGCAGGCAATTAAAATCGTCTTGCGATTCCCAGTCATGGAGGACGCAGTTGGAATACAGGCCGTGTTTGCGTGCGTTTTGGTTTCCCACTTTCTTTGAAACCAATTGACGATTCGAGTCGCCCGTTTCCGCAGTTGCCTGAGCTGATCCATTTTGAAGAGGCGCTTCGTTTACGTTACTTTGGGGCTCGACGGCCGGCTTGGCGTCAGCTGTTGCGTTTGTTTGCTTCTCGGTTGCGGCGGCCTCACTTGAAGCGGCCGGATTGGAAGGATCGTTCTTGCTATGCATGCTGCTTTCTCCAGGTTCAATGTAGTAGTGGTTCAAAATGGTTGGTCGACTAGAGGACAGGTGTTCTGAGGCAATAAAGCGGTCTGATCATTAAGTTTGGTGAGCGCAGCAGCGCACGCGGCAAGTTCCTCCTTGCGAGCCGATACCCGTTGCATTATTTCGTCTGTTGTTTTTTTTATCGTCGCCGCCTTCGACGCCGCCTTTTCCGAATTCGCCAAGTGCTGTCGTTTGCTTTGCGGATCATTTTCCTCTGCCGCTTGCTCGGCATAATCTTTAGACCGCTGCAGATACCCCTGCGCGATTTCGAGCCATTCTTCTGCCGATGACTCCAGGATCGAGTTGATCACCTCATTGAACTCGAGAAGCAATGGCAAAATTGCCGGATGGTTTTTCATGCTGTTTAAAAGCGCCAAAGTTTGTCGAATAAGCTCCTGCTGGAAATCCCAGAGGTCCTGTTCGCGCGCCCGGATCTCGCGTACACGGGCTTCGCTTTCTTTACCCGTCCGAACCGGAGCCGCGTTATCAGGTGCGGGTGTGGCTTCAGTTTTTTCCGTTGCAGGACCCGGCGTTACAATACGTGTCTTGTTGTTAGCGTCCGTCATGGCAATAAATTCCCCGTTTAAAGATGGCTTTTAACTAGGCTGGCCGAATAATTCGGCGTTCGTCTCTCCGCATGTAACTTTTGAGTGTGCAGGCGCAACCTTGCTGTATGCGTTTTTCTGAAAACAATCTGGGAGTGTGCAAAATAGACCGCACAACTAAAGAAAAGGGCAAATCGACGCCTTTGGCGCCTGTGTCCGCTTTATGCCGGAAAGCTGGATTAATGATTCAAGGACGAACATGAAATCTTCACCCGCCTGGCGCGAAACGGCAAAGTCAGGCGTCGTATACACCGTGCGTACCCGCTGCCCGCAGTGCGGGCGTAAACACATTACTGCCTTTCGGCTGCGGCACGCGTCCGACGGCTTCTTCGTGCAGCTCGGGCACTTCTTCCGCTACGCAAAGCACTTCGACTTCCGACATCTGCGCTGGTGCACAAACTCGGGGCAACATCCGAACTGGAGCCGCTCTTGAGCCGCGCCTGTGGTGCGATCAGCCCGGATCGTTGGATGCTCCGACGGGCAGCCAATGGTGCGTTCGACGTGGCGCTATGCATTGCGAATTCGGTGTTAGAGACGCGGGGCGCGGTCAAGACGAGCTCGGCGGTGGTAGGACTAGACGAGGGTTCGGGCCCTAGCCCCCTATGACGGGGCGGCTAAAAATCCTTCGTTTCCGCGGCCCCCGGCCTTGCATTCGGCCGATGTATAATGCATGACATCGCCGCGGCGGGCCTCTATGGTCCGCCGCATCCGCTTTCGGAGGAGTGTAGCTCAATGGCTAGAGCACCGGTCTCCAAAACCGGGGGTTGCAGGTTCGAAGTCCTGCCACTCCTGCCAGGCTCAGGTCCGGCGTTAAATCGACGACCGGCAAGACCTGCGCAAAGTGGCGGTCGTGACTACATTGGGACTTGTTGAACAACACGTGAGATCGAGACTGCATTGAATGGCGACATCTCCGTTCAAGTTTATCCAGGAAGTGCGCGAAGAAACGCGCAAGGTGACCTGGCCGTCGCGCCGGGAGACCGCGATCACGACCGCCATGGTGTTCGTCATGGTGGCGATCGCTTCGGTTTTTTTCCTGGTCGCGGATCAAGTGATCCGCATCGCCGTTACTTTCGTGCTCGGCATCGGAACCTGAAGGTTCAAGAGGGATGAACGATACAGCTACCGCGACGACGTCGACCAAGCCCAAGCGCTGGTACATCGTCCACGCCTATTCGAATTTTGAAAACAAGGTCGCCGACTCGATCCGCGAACAGGCCAAGCAACGTGGCCTCGTCGAACATATCGGCGAAGTGCTGGTCCCGAAGGAAAAAGTCACCGAGGCACGGCGCGGCCGCAAGGTTGAGACCGAACGCAAGTTCTTTCCCGGCTATGTGCTGGTGAAGATGGATCTGACCGATGAGGTCTACCATCTCATCAAGAACACGCCGAAGGTCACCGGCTTTCTCGGTACCGACAAGAAGCCGATGCCGATTTCAGACGCAGAGGCCGACCGCATCCTGCATCAGGTGCAGGAAGGCATCGAGCGGCCGAAGCCGGCGGTGTCGTTCGAGGTTGGCGAACAGGTCCGCGTTTCGGATGGTCCGTTCGCTTCGTTCAACGGGGTTGTCGAAGAAGTCGACGAGGCGCGTTCGCGCGTGAAAGTGGCCGTGTCAATCTTCGGCCGTGCAACGCCAGTTGAACTGGAATTTGGACAGGTGGAGAAGCTTTAAGTTTACGTCGTGGCCGGGCTTCCTGGTCACTAGTGCAGCAGACGTGGGAGGTGAGGCGGTTGCCAACCGTCAAGATCCGCACCACTAACGGAGTGAGACATGGCAAAGAAAGTTACTGGATTCCTCAAATTGCAGGTGCCTGCCGGCGCCGCCAATCCGTCGCCCCCGATCGGGCCGGCGCTTGGTCAGCGTGGCCTCAACATCATGGAGTTCTGCAAGGCGTTTAATGCGCAGACCCAGAAGATGGAGAAGGGCATCCCGATCCCGGTGATCATCACAACCTATCAGGATCGTTCCTTCACCTTCGAGATGAGGACGCCGCCGGTGTCCTATTTTCTCAAGAAGGCGGCCAAACTCGAAAGCGGATCAAAAACTCCCGGCCGCGAGCCGGTCGGGCAGGTGAGCAAGAAGCAGGTTCGCGAGATTGCCGAGCAGAAGATGAAGGATTTGAACTGCGACACCGTCGAGGCGGCGATGAAGATGATCGAAGGCTCTGCCCGCTCGATGGGCCTGGCGGTGACGGAGTAACAGCCATGACAATTGGAAAGCGCACGAAAGCCATTCGCGAAGGCGTTGATCGCGAAAAATCCTACCCGATCGCCGAGGCCGTCAAGTTGGTGAAGGAGCGCGCGAAGGCGAAGTTCGACGAGACGATCGAGATAGCGATGAACCTCGGCGTCGACCCAACGCATGCCGATCAGATGGTGCGCGGCGTCGTCACGCTGCCGAATGGCTCCGGGCGCACGTTGCGCGTCGGTGTATTCGCTCGCGGCGCCAAAGCCGATGAAGCGAAGGCCGCCGGCGCCGACATTGTTGGTGCGGAGGACCTCGTCGAAAAGGTCAGCAAGGGCGAAATCGACTTCGACCGCTGCATTTCCACGCCCGATCTGATGCCGCTGGTAGGACGCCTCGGTAAAGTGCTTGGCCCCCGCGGCATCATGCCAAACCCGAAGGTTGGTACGGTGACCATGGACGTGACGAATGCCGTAAAGGGTGCGAAGGGCGGTTCGGTCGAGTTCCGCGTTGAAAAGGCCGGCATCATTCAGGCCGGGGTCGGCAAGGCCTCGTTCTCCGAGGACAAGCTGGTTGAAAACATCAAGGCCTTTGCGGACGCGGTCCAGAAAGCCAAGCCCGCAGGGGCCAAGGGCCACTACATCAACAGGGTGGCGATTTCCTCGACGATGGGGCCGGGAGTAAAGGTGGAAATCCCGAGCCTATTTGGCTCCGGGGCCGCCCACTGACCGGTATGGCGATGGTGTGCCTGGTCTCGGGGATTTCGCGAGAATCCCCGAAGAATACCCTTGGCAAAACGGGCTCGAAGGTCTAAATGGGATGCATCGGGCGTGCCGGCCCAATTTGTCGGCACGCCTTTGCGCGTCTCTAAAAACCTATGGTGAGCGGAACTTATTCCTTTAGATGCCCGAGTGGGATCTCTGAAGGGAAGAAGCCCGATGCCATTGAGAATTCAGAGTGCGCAAGGCTGTCCCCGCAACGGGCCAGCCGACCTGTCCAAGACTGCCGGCGCCGAAGGTCTGCGAAGACTTGACGCTTAATCCCGACGAGGGGCCAGCACAGACGGGGAAGCGACCCGAGTTTGCGTGACCGCGAGGTTGCGCCGATTTGGTTCGAACCTCGGAGACCCGATTGCGACCGCAACGTCGTGTCGGGGGGCAGGCTTTTCAGATGTCGTCCTGCCCCGGTTCGCTGCGTGTGAACTTTTAAGCGGGACGGCTGGTAGCAACCCGGCGGCACCCGCACATCACGCGGGCCAACCGCCAAACCGGAAAGAGCTTGCAGTGGATCGAGCGGCTAAAGCGGAGTCCATCACTGAACTGAACGGGGTCTTCAAGACCTCCAACGTCGTGGTGGTGGCTCACTATTCCGGCCTCAGCGTTGCCCAGATGCAGACTCTGCGAAAGCAGATGAAGCAGGCTGGTGCGCAGGTGAAGGTCGCGAAGAACCGTCTCGCCAAGATCGCACTCAAGGACACCGACGCCGCCGCCATCGCGCCCCTGCTGAAGGGGCCGACAGTGATTGCCTTCTCTGGCGATCCCGTCGCGGCACCGAAGGTCGCCATCGATTTTGCCAAGGCGAACGAGAAGTTCGTCATTCTCGGCGGGACGATGGGGAAGACGGCTCTGGACACCAATGGCGTCAAGGCGCTCGCCGCCCTGCCGTCACTGGATGAGTTGCGTGCCAAGATCGTCGGCCTGATCCAGGCTCCGGCGACCAAGATCGCACAACTTACGAACGCTCCCGCGGCGAAGGTCGCGCGTGTGGTCCAAGCCTATGCCTCCAAGGGCGCAGCGGCCTGATGGCTCAACACTCATTCTCTGGTTCGAACCGATAGGAATTGAACAATGGCTGACCTACAGAAGATCGTCGATGAATTGTCTGGCCTGACCGTCCTTGAAGCGGCGGATCTCGCCAAGTTGCTTGAAGAGAAGTGGGGCGTCTCGGCTGCCGCCGCGGTTGCGGTTGCGGCGGGCCCTGCGGGCGGCGGCGCGGCTGCCGCAGCTGAAGAAAAGACCGAGTTCACCGTCGTTCTCGCCGGCGCAGGCGACAAGAAGATCGAGGTGATTAAGGAAGTGCGTGCGCTTACCGGGCTCGGGCTGAAGGAAGCCAAGGATCTGGTCGAGGGCGCGCCGAAGACCGTCAAGGAAGGCGTGGGCAAGGACGAGGCCAACAAGATCAAGGCCACGCTCGAAAAGGTCGGCGCGAAGGTTGAGCTTAAGTAAGTAACGCTTACTTAAGCGAAATCCCCGGGCGAGTGCAGCGAGACCCGGGGGTCGAATGAAAAACGAAATCCCCGGGGTTAACCCGGGGGTCTCGGACAGGAGAGACGGCCGTAGCCGCGATCCGCGGTCACGGTGAAAAGCAGAGTGGTCCGGGCTAAGCCCGAATCGCATAGAACCGGACGGCCCCGACGCCTGTCCCGATGGTCGCGATGGAATGCGGCTGTTCGGAGAGGCGCCCGCGCCGCCCGCCGAAATCGAATCGAGAGAGAAAAAGATGGCGCAGACGTTTACCGGTCGCAAGCGCGTAAGAAAGTTTTTCGGGACAATTCAGGAAGTGGCGGAGATGCCGAACCTCATCGAGGTTCAGAAGGCATCATACGACCAATTCCTGCTGGTGAAGGAGCCGGTGGGCGGTCGACCTGACGAAGGTCTTCAGGCCGTATTCAAATCGGTATTTCCGATTTCCGATTTTTCCAATTCGTCCCAACTCGAATTCGTGAAGTACGAATTCGAGCCGCCAAAATATGACGTCGACGAATGCCGCCAGCGCGGCATGACCTATGCCGCGCCGCTCAAGGTGACGCTGCGGTTGATCGTGTTCGATATCGACGAAGAGACGGGCGCGCGTTCGGTCAAGGACATCAAGGAGCAGGATGTCTACATGGGCGACATTCCGCTCATGACCAACAACGGCACCTTCATCGTCAACGGTACCGAGCGCGTTATCGTTTCGCAAATGCACCGGTCGCCGGGCGTCTTCTTCGATCACGACAAGGGCAAGACCCATTCGTCGGGTAAACTCCTGTTTGCTGCCCGCATTATTCCGTACCGCGGTTCGTGGCTCGACATCGAGTTCGATGCCAAGGACATTGTCTATGCGCGTATTGATCGCCGGCGCAAAATTCCGGTGACGTCGTTGCTCTATGCGCTCGGCCTCGACGGCGAGCAGATTCTTGCGACCTTCTACAAACACATCATGTACAAGCGGGCCAAAGACGGCTGGCGCGTGCCGTTCGATGCCAACCGGTTGAAAGGCTACAAGGCGGTCAACGACCTCGTCGATGCCGACAGTGGCCGCGTCGTGGTCGAGGCGGGTAAGAAGCTCACCGTTCGTCAGGCGCGTCAGCTCGCAGAGAAGGGCCTCAAGGCCCTGCGCATGACTGATGACGAGCTGATTGGCCATTACGTCGCCGAGGATCTGGCCAACGGCCGCACCGGCGAAATCTACATGGAGGCCGGCGAGGAAATCACCGAGAAGAACCTCAAGATACTGATCGAGGCCGGCTACAAAGAATTGCCGCTGCTTGACATCGATCACGTGAATGTCGGCGCCTACATCCGCAATACGCTTTCGGTCGACAAGAACATGACGCGCGAGGACGCGCTGTTCGATATCTACCGGGTGATGCGGCCCGGCGAGCCTCCGACGGTGGACACCGCCGAGGCGATGTTCCGCTCGCTGTTCTTCGATTCCGAGCGCTACGATCTCTCGGCTGTTGGCCGCGTGAAGATGAACATGCGTCTCGACCTCGACGCGCCCGACACGATGCGTGTGCTGCGCCGCGATGACATCCTCGCGGTGATCCGCACGCTCGTCGACTTGCGCGACGGCAAGGGCGAGATCGACGACATCGACCATCTCGGCAATCGCCGCGTGCGCTCGGTCGGCGAACTGATGGAAAATCAGTATCGCATCGGTCTGCTGCGCATGGAACGTGCGATTAAGGAGCGCATGTCCTCGGTCGATATCGACACTGTGATGCCGCAGGACCTGATCAACGCCAAGCCGGCGGCGGCCGCGGTGCGCGAGTTCTTCGGCTCCTCGCAGCTGTCGCAATTCATGGATCAGACCAATCCGCTGTCGGAGATCACCCACAAGCGGCGCCTGTCGGCGCTCGGCCCGGGCGGTCTTACGCGCGAGCGGGCGGGCTTCGAGGTGCGCGACGTGCACCCGACCCACTACGGCCGGATTTGCCCGATCGAGACACCGGAAGGTCCTAATATCGGACTGATCAATTCACTCGCAACCTACGCGCGCGTGAACAAGTACGGCTTCGTCGAGACGCCTTATCGTAAGGTCAAGGACGGTCGCGTCAGCGATGAGGTGATCTATCTCTCCGCCATGGAAGAAGCCCGCCACGCGGTCGCGCAGGCCAATGCGGCAATCGATAACCGCGGTCGCTTCACCGAAGATCTAATCGTTTGCCGGCAGGCCGGCGACGTGCATCTGGTGCCGCGCGAGAAGGTCGACTTCATGGACGTGTCGCCGAAGCAGCTTGTGTCGGTGGCCGCCGCGCTCATTCCGTTCCTGGAGAACGACGACGCCAACCGTGCGTTGATGGGCTCGAACATGCAGCGTCAGGCGGTTCCGCTGGTGCGGGCCGAGGCGCCTTTCGTCGGTACCGGCATGGAAGGTGTTGTCGCTCGTGACTCAGGCGCATCGATCGCGGCGCGTCGTACCGGCATCGTCGATCAGGTGGATGCCACCCGTATCGTCGTTCGTGCCACCGGCGAGACCGATCCGACCAAGCCAGGCGTCGATATCTATCGTCTGATGAAATATCAGCGCTCGAACCAGAACACCTGCATCAACCAGCGTCCTCTGGTGAAGGTCGGTGACCGTGTCGATAAGAGTGACATCATCGCCGACGGTCCTTCAACGGATCTCGGCGAACTCGCGCTTGGCCGCAACGTGCTTGTCGCGTTCATGCCGTGGAATGGTTACAATTTCGAGGACTCGATCCTGCTGTCCGAGCGGATCGTGAAAGACGACGTGTTTACGTCCATTCACATCGAAGAATTCGAGGTGATGGCGCGCGACACCAAGCTCGGCCCCGAAGAAATCACTCGCGATATCCCGAACGTTTCGGAAGAGGCGCTCAAGAACCTCGACGAAGCGGGCATCGTCTATATCGGCGCCGAGGTCCATGCCGGTGACATCCTTGTCGGCAAGATCACGCCGAAGGGCGAAAGCCCAATGACGCCGGAAGAAAAACTTCTGCGCGCCATCTTCGGTGAAAAGGCTTCGGATGTTCGCGATACGTCGTTGCGTGTGCCGCCCGGCGTCCAGGGTACGGTCGTCGAAGTGCGCGTCTTCAACCGTCACGGCGTCGAGAAGGACGAGCGTGCACTCGCGATCGAGCGTGAAGAAATCGAGCGTCTCGCCAAAGACCGCGACGACGAGCAGGCGATCCTCGACCGTAACGTTTACGGCCGACTTGCCGAACTGCTTGAGGGCCGTACCGGCATCGCCGGTCCGAAGGGCTTCAAGAAGGACAGCAAGATCACCAAGGCGGTGCTGGACGAGTATCCGCGCTCGCAATGGTGGCTGTTCGCTTCGCCCAACGACAAGCTGATGGCGGAGATCGAAGCGATCCGCAAACAGTACGACGAGTCGAAGAAGCTGCTCGAGCAGCGCTTCCTCGACAAGGTCGAGAAGCTGCAGCGGGGCGACGAGCTTCCGCCAGGCGTGATGAAGATGGTCAAGGTCTTCGTCGCGGTGAAGCGCAAGATCCAGCCCGGCGACAAGATGGCCGGCCGTCACGGCAACAAGGGTGTTGTGTCCAAGATCGTGCCGGTCGAGGACATGCCGTTCCTTGAGGACGGGACCCAGGTCGATATCGTGCTCAATCCGCTCGGCGTGCCGAGCCGCATGAACGTCGGCCAGATCCTTGAGACACATCTTGGCTGGGCCTGCGCAGGCCTCGGACTCAAGATCGGACAGGCGGTCGACGCTTATAATTCCAAGCACGACGCGCGGCCGCTCAAGGACATGCTCAAGAAGGTCTACGGCGACGACGAGACCATCAAGTCGTTGAACGAGGACGGCCTTATCGAGCTTGGCGGCAATCTGCGTCACGGCGTTCCGATCGCCACCCCGGTGTTCGACGGCGCGAAAGAGGCCGACATCGAAAAGATGCTGGACCTCGCGGGCCTCGACCATTCCGGCCAGGTTACTGTGTTCGACGGACGCACCGGCGAACCGTTCGATCGTAAGGTCACGGTTGGCTACATCTACATGCTGAAGCTGCACCACCTGGTGGACGACAAGATCCACGCCCGTTCGATCGGTCCTTACTCGCTGGTCACCCAGCAACCGCTCGGCGGCAAGGCGCAATTCGGCGGCCAGCGCTTCGGCGAAATGGAAGTGTGGGCCCTCGAAGCTTACGGCGCGGCCTACACCTTGCAGGAAATGCTGACGGTCAAGTCGGACGACGTGGCCGGCCGCACCAAAGTGTATGAAGCGATCGTACGCGGCGACGATACTTTCGAGGCCGGTATTCCGGAAAGCTTCAACGTGCTGGTCAAGGAAATGCGTTCGCTCGGTCTCAACGTCGATCTGCACAATTCGAAGCAGCAGCGACAAGGTCCGGAGACGGCCGAGGCGGCGGAGTAATGACACGTTGCGGAGCGGTGAGGGCACCGCTCCGCGGTTGAACGTTCAACGACAGGTGGGGAATCGACATTCCCCGGTCGAGGAGAAGACGAATGAATCAAGAGATTATGAATCTTTTCAGCCCGCAGGTTCCGGCTCAGGTCTTTGACCAGATCCGGATTTCAATCGCGAGCCCGGAAAAGATTCTGTCCTGGTCCTACGGCGAGATCAAAAAGCCCGAGACGATCAACTACCGTACCTTCAAGCCTGAGCGCGATGGTCTGTTCTGCGCGCGCATCTTCGGGCCGATCAAGGATTACGAATGCTTGTGCGGCAAGTACAAGCGCATGAAGTACAAGGGCATCATCTGCGAGAAGTGCTCCGTTGAGGTGACGCTGTCGCGCGTGCGACGCGAGCGGATGGGCCACATCGAGCTTGCCGCCCCAGTTGCGCACATCTGGTTCCTGAAGTCGTTGCCGAGCCGCATTGGTCTCCTGCTCGACATGACGCTCAAGGATCTCGAGCGGATTCTCTATTTCGAATACTACGTGGTGCTTGAGCCGGGACTCACCCCGCTCAAGGACCGGCAGCTCTTGTCTGAGGACGAATACCTCAAGGCACAGGAGGAATACGGCACCGACAGCTTCACTGCCACGATTGGTGCGGAAGCAATCCGCGAGATGCTCAAGGGCATCGAGCTTGAGAAGATGCAGGCTGAACTGCGCGCCGAACTCGCGGAGTCCGACAGCGACATCAAGAAGAAGAAGCTTGCAAAGCGGCTCAAGCTGATCGAGGCCTTTATCGCTTCGGGCAACAAGCCGGAATGGATGATCCTGACGGTCGTGCCGGTGATCCCGCCCGATCTGCGGCCCCTCGTGCCGCTCGACGGCGGACGCTTCGCCACGTCCGATCTCAACGATCTCTATCGCCGCGTCATCAACCGCAACAACCGTCTGAAGCGGCTGATCGAACTGCGGGCGCCGGACATCATCATCCGCAACGAAAAGCGCATGCTGCAGGAAGCGGTCGATGCGTTGTTCGACAATGGTCGCCGCGGCCGCGTCATCACGGGCGCCAACAAGCGTCCACTGAAGTCGCTCGCCGACATGCTCAAGGGCAAGCAGGGCCGTTTCCGGCAGAACCTGCTCGGCAAGCGCGTCGACTATTCCGGCCGCTCGGTGATCGTGGTCGGGCCCGAACTCAAGCTGCACCAGTGCGGCTTGCCGAAGAAAATGGCGCTCGAGCTGTTCAAGCCGTTCATCTACTCGCGACTCGACGCCAAAGGTCTGTCCACAACCGTCAAGCAGGCGAAGAAGCTTGTCGAAAAAGAGAAGCCGGAGGTTTGGGACATCCTCGACGAGGTGATCCGCGAGCATCCGGTGCTGCTCAACCGAGCTCCGACTTTGCACCGCCTTGGCATTCAGGCCTTCGAGCCGGTGCTGATCGAAGGCAAGGCGATCCAGCTGCATCCGCTGGTCTGCGCAGCGTTCAACGCCGACTTCGACGGCGACCAGATGGCTGTGCACGTTCCGCTGTCGCTTGAGGCGCAGCTGGAAGCGCGCGTGCTCATGATGTCGACCAACAACATCCTGCACCCGGCGAATGGACAACCAATCATCGTGCCGTCGCAGGATATCGTGCTTGGCCTCTACTATCTCTCGTTGCTGAGCGAAGGAATGCCTGGCGAAGGCAAGACTTTCGGCGACATGGCTGCGATCGACCATGCGCTGCATGAAAAAGTCATCAACCTGCACACCAAGATTAAATACCGCTGGGAAGGTGTGGACGAGAACGGCAAGTTGTTCAAGAAGTGGTACGACACGACACCGGGTCGCGTCGTACTCGGTAACGTACTGCCGAAGAGCGTGAAGGTTCCGTTCGACATCGTAAACCGCTTGATGACCAAGCGCGAGATCTCGTCGATGATCGATACCGTCTACCGCCACTGCGGGCAGAAAGAGACGGTTATTTTCTGTGACCGCATCATGGCGCTCGGCTTCTATCACGCGTTCAAGGCCGGCATCTCGTTCGGCAAGGACGACATGGTGGTGCCGGAGTCCAAGTGGAAGATTGTCGAGACGACGCGCGAACTCGCAAAGGAGTTCGAGCAGCAGTACAACGACGGCCTGATCACCCAGGGCGAGAAGTACAACAAGGTGGTCGATGCTTGGTCAAAGTCCACTGACCGCATCGCCGAAGAAATGATGCGCGAAATTTCTTCCACCAAGAAGGATTCCGAAGGTCGCGATCAGCAGGTCAATTCGATCTACATGATGGCGCACTCCGGTGCGCGCGGTTCGCCTGCGCAGATGCGTCAGCTCGCCGGCATGCGCGGCCTGATGGCGAAACCGTCGGGCGAGATCATCGAGAGCCCGATCATCTCAAACTTCAAGGAAGGCCTGTCGGTGCTCGAGTACTTCAACTCGACGCACGGCGCCCGAAAGGGTCTCGCCGACACCGCCTTGAAGACAGCGAACTCTGGTTACCTGACGCGACGTCTGGTCGACGTGGCGCAGGATTGCATCATCACGGAAGAAGATTGCGGCACGAAGAACGGCATTAAAGTGCGCGCCATCATTGATGCCGGCACCGTGGTTGCATCGCTCGCCATACGTATCCTTGGCCGCACCACGGCGGAGGATGTGAAAGACCCGACCAGCAGCAAAACGTTGATGAAGCGCGGAACCTTGCTGACCGAGCCTGAGGTCGAAGTCATCACTACTGGCGGCGTCCAGGAGTTGAAAATCCGCTCTGTATTGACTTGCGAAGCGGCCAACGGTGTGTGTGGCGCCTGCTACGGGCGCGATCTCGCCCGTGGTACGCCGGTCAACATGGGCGAGGCGGTTGGTGTCATCGCTGCGCAATCCATCGGTGAGCCGGGCACCCAGCTTACCATGCGGACCTTCCACATCGGCGGCGCGGCGCAGATCTCCGAACAGTCGTTCATCGAATCGAACTTCGACGGCAAGATCAAGTTTAAGGGAAAGAACATCGCCAAAAACTCGGACAACGAGGTGGTGGCGATGGTGCGGAACATGGTGGTGGCGGTGGTCGACCCAGACGGCACCGAGCGCGCGCATCACCGTATCCCGTATGGCGCCCGGCTACGCGTCGAGGACGGGGAGAAGATCAAGCGCGGTCAGCGCATCGCCGAGTGGGATCCCTACACGCGACCGATCCTGACCGAGGTCGAAGGCAACGTGGAGTTCGAGGATCTGGTCGACGGGTTGTCGATGTCAGAACAGCTTGACGAGTTGACTGGCATAGCCAAGCGCGTCGTCATTGACTGGCGGACGGGCTCTTCACGAAACCAGCAGGACCTGCGTCCGGCCCTTATCATCAAGTCCGGCAATAAGATCCTCAAGCTCGCCCGCGGCGGCGAGGCCCGCTATCAGCTCGCGGTCGATGCCATCATCTCGGTCGATCCGGGCGGACACGTGAAGGCGGGCGACGTCATTGCGCGTATCCCGACCGAAAGCGCCAAGACGCGCGACATCACCGGTGGTCTGCCACGGGTGGCGGAGCTGTTCGAAGCGCGGAAGCCGAAGGAAGCCGCGATCATCGCCGAGATCGGCGGTACGGTGCGGTTCGGTAAGGACTACAAGAACAAGCGCCGCATCACCATCGAGCCGGCGGCGAAGGGCGACGAGCCGAAGGAGTATCTGATCCCGAAGGGCAAGCACATTCACCTTCAGGACGGCGACGTGATCGAGAAGGGCGACTATATTGTCGAGGGCAATCCCGCTCCGCACGACATTCTCGCCATCAAAGGCGTCGAAGAGCTGGCTGCCTACCTCGTGAACGAAATTCAGGAGGTCTATCGGCTGCAGGGCGTCAACATCAACGATAAGCACATCGAGGTGATCGTTCGCCAGATGTTGCAGAAAGTCGAGATCGACGACACGGGCGAGACCGAGCTGTTGCAGGGCGAGCAGATCGACAAGGTCGAGCTCGACGAGATCAACGCTCGCGTGGAAGCCGAGGGCAAGAAGGGCGCAACCGGCCATCCGGTTCTGCTCGGCATCACCAAGGCCAGCCTGCAGACGCGGTCGTTCATCTCGGCGGCATCGTTCCAGGAGACGACGCGCGTACTGACCGAGGCCGCTGTCAACGGCAAGGCGGATACGCTCGACGGTCTGAAGGAGAACGTGATCGTCGGCCGTCTCATTCCAGCCGGAACCGGCGCAATGATGAACAGCTTGCGCGAGGTCGCCACCAAGCGTGACGCACTCATTCTCGAAGAGCGCGAGAAGGATGCCGCCAAGGCTGCGGCCAAGCCGGAGGAAGCCCCGGCGGCATTGCCAGCGGCGGAGTAGCGATCACTGCACGAAATCGAAGGGCCGCCCTCGGGCGGCCCTTTTCTTTGCGAGGGAATAGGGGATGATATAGGCCCCGCACGTCTGGAATTTACCTCATGCACCTCCTTGTCCTTCCCGGTGACGGTATCGGCCCTGAAATCACGGCCGCCACACTTTCTGTACTGCGCGCGGTCTCCGACCGCTTTGATTTGCGCTTGAACATCGAAGAAGCCGCGATTGGTCATGCCGGTCTGCGCACTCATGGCAGCACGATTCACGCCGACATCGTCGAGAAGGCGCGTCGGGCTGAAGGCGTGGTGCTCGGCCCGACCTCCACATTCGAGTTCAAAGATCCCGCTCGCGGCGAGATCAACCCTTCGATGACGCTGCGAAAAAGTCTTGATCTTTTCGCGAATATCCGCCCAGCCAGGACTTACGCCGGATTCCCGCTGCGATGCGGA
Source organism: uncultured Alphaproteobacteria bacterium (assembly GCA_963831515.1). Taxonomy (GTDB): domain Bacteria; phylum Pseudomonadota; class Alphaproteobacteria; order Rhizobiales; family Xanthobacteraceae; genus Pseudolabrys. The sequence continues at coordinate 31,772 of CAWHQL010000008.1, forward strand.
GAGTTCGATCTGATCGTCGCCCGCGAGAATACCGAAGGTTTCTATGCCGACCGCAACATGGAGGCGGGGAGCGGGGAGATGTTGGTAACGAAAGACGTCGCAATCTCGCTACGCCGCATAACGCGCGCCTGCAGTGAGCGTATCGCACGCGCTGCTTTCGAATTGGCGATGAGTCGGCGCAAGCACGTTACCATCGTGCACAAGGCGAATGTTCTGAAAGTCACTGATGGCCTGTTCATCGAGTTGTGCCAAAAGGTGGCGAAGGACTTTCCGGCCGTCGCCGTGGACGACGTCATTGTCGACGCGATGATGGCACATGTTGTCCGCAACCCGCAGCGCTTCGACGTCATCGTCACCACCAATATGTACGGCGACATTCTTTCCGATTTGACTGCCGAACTCGCCGGCAGCCTGGGTCTTGCTGCTTCGCTAAATGCGGGAACCGATCATGGAATGGCGCAGGCCGCGCACGGCTCGGCCCCCGATATCGCCGGGAAAAACGTGGCGAACCCGTTGTCCCTGATTTTGTCGGTCGCAATGTTGCTTGCCTGGCATGGCCGCCGCAAGAAGGCCAACGCGTTCCAGGCTGCGGCAGCCGCGATCGAAAAGGCCGTCGAGGCAGCGATCGGCGCCAAAGAATCGACCGGCGACATCGGCGGCCGTCTTGGGACCCGCGAAACCGGCGAGGCCGTTGCAGCGCGGCTGCGGGCGTGAACCGCCATGCGCTGCGACAGCCATGTCCACATTGTTGGTCCGCCGGACCGTTATCCGCAGGTCGCTGAACGCACCTATCTGGCCGACATTGCCACACTGAAACAGCTTGAGAATGTATCGGCCACCCGCGCGGTCAGACGTTTCGTGATCGTGCAACCCAGCTTCTATGGCGTCGACAACAGTCTGCTGCTTGAAAGTCTCGACGCCTTGGCCGGTCGTGGGCGCGGAGTTGCAGTCATCAACCCAGGCGTCACGTCTGTGCGCACGCTTTCGACCTATGCGGCACAGGGCGTACGTGGCCTGCGTATCAATCTTTACAGTCCCTTGCGCGAAAAGGCGCCGCTGGCAAATCGCTTTTCGGACATCGTCGGCATCGCCCAAGAGCTGAACTGGCACGTTGAAGTCATCGCCCCGCTTGCGATGCTCTCCGAGAATGTAACGCTGCTCGAGAATTCCCCCGTGCCGGTGGTGATCGATCACTATGGAGTCTACGGGAGCCTTGGTCCTGCCGAGCCGGAAAGCCGTGTTTTACTCAAGTTGCTCGCGATGCCGCACGTCTGGATCAAACTGTCCGCACCTTACCGCGTCAGTGAAAATCCGCTGGCAACCAAGCCCGACCCTGCTTGGCTTGCTGCTATTCTAGCTGTGGCTTCTGATCGCTGCGTTTGGGGCAGCGATTGGCCTCATACGCCACCACATGACGAGCAGTTCGGAAGCAACGTGCTCGGAGCTTATCGCAATCTTCGCTACGAAACGGTGGTCGATGATTTCATGGCCGCGGTTGGCTCGGTTGAATTGACCGAGCGCATTCTTGCGGACAATCCTGCGCGGCTATATGGATTTTAAATATCAGGAGAACGTCACCGTTGACGGCGGCTACGTCGCGCTAGGCGCTCGTTGCATTTGAGAAAGCTGTACTTGTCGCCTGATGCACTCTCAGCATGGCGGTCAAACTAAAACCCCGGGACATTGCCCGGGGTTTTTGCTGTTCGATTTTATTAAGGGCCAAATCTGAAGTTGATGGCGCCTCGAACGATGTTGTCTGTGATCCTTGCGTTCCAGACGACAGCCTGGCCATTGGGGTCTATTCCGGATCCGTTGACTGATCCGAGATCCATGTAAAGGTATTCAACTCTCCACGTCCATTGAGGGGCGTTGAAGAATAGGCCTTCTACGCCGAAGCCCACGGTCCAGCCAACACGCGTATCCGAGCTGCTGAAGGAAGCCGTGCCAAAGTTGCTGGAGAAAACTGTGTCGGTCACCTGGACGTTGCCGTAAGCAAGTCCACCGGTTCCGTACAGCAAGACTGTTGGGACCACCAGCACGCCGGCCCTGGCGCGCACCGTTCCAAACCACCGAAGCTTCGCCTCAATGTTGTGGCTCGATGTGCCTTCACTGAAGTTGAAAGCGGCAAAGCGGCTACCCTTTTGCGCGGAACCCTGGAAATCCGTTTCCAGTCCCCAGACCGCATTGCTGAATTGCCAATTGCAGCCGACCTGCCCGCCGCCGATAAACCCGTTCATGTCGAAATTGGCGCCAAATGGAAGTCCCAAACTGGGTGCGTTGACGTCGGCAGAGGCGCGCCCCCAGCTGTAACCGGCATTGGCACCGATGTAACAGCCCGTCCAGTTATACATTGGCGGCGGTGGTGGCGGTGGTGCTGCTAGAGCGGGAGAACTAATTGCGGCGGCTGCACCAAAGTAGGCGACGCTCAATAAAAGCTTTTTCTTCATGAGACCCCCAAAAACCACGAACAAGAGAAACTTGCGCCCGCTTCAACTTTAAGTAATCAGCTTTCTTTCTTCTTATGTGGCCAACAGTAGAGGGAATAGATACCTGCCGATATTGTATTTCTGCCACACATGGCAAGAATTGCACTGCCTATCAAAACGGCAAATTACAAAGTTGCCGTGAATTCAATTATTTGCGGCATTGGCTACGACGAAAGCTCTCGCTTTCATATCCACCGGAGTTGTCAGAAGTTCGGTCGTTCCGGATGTATTCGCAACGTAAGTATGTAGAGAAACTCGATGTGGGCGGTAACGGCGTACTATAACCCTGCGCGATTCAAGCGACGTCTCGCCAACTATAAGCTTTTTTGCGCGAATCTCAGGGCTCCACTTGTGACAGTTGAGCTCTCTTTCGACGGCCATTTTGAGCTCACGGACGACGATGCTGACGTCCTGATCCAAATCTCGGGTGGCGCCGTCCTTTGGCAAAAGGAGAGACTTCTCAATCTCGCGGTCAAATCGGTGCCGCGTGATGTGAAAAATGTTGCGTGGATTGACTGCGATGTCGTTTTCGAACGACAGGATTGGATCGACGAGGCAGAACGTCAGCTCGACACCGTCAACGTTGTTCAGCCTTTTTCCGAAGTCGTAGATCTCAAACCCGACGGTCACCTATCGAATCTTACGGAACTTTGTTCGACTGGACGTAGTCTGGTCAGCCTGATCGACGGCGATGCGCGTGCTCAATTTGATGCGGCATCGTGGGGCAGCATGAACGCATCAAGCAAAAGGTCGTACGTGACGGGAATGGCTTGGGTGGCCCGAAGGTCAATCCTCGAAAAACATGGGTTATACGATGCTATGATTATCGGTGGTGGAGATCGGGCGATGCTGCATGCCATGTATGGTCAGTTCGACAAAGAAACGCAGCTTCATCATTTGAACAAATCGCAGGAAGAACATTATCTGAAGTGGGCCCAACCGTATTATCAGGATGTGGCCGGCAAAGTCGGTCACGTATCAGGTCGCGTTTTTCACCTCTGGCACGGTGACTTTATCAATCGCAATTACAGCAGCCGCCATCGTTTGTTTGCTGACTTTGGATTCGAGCCAGAGACGGATCTTGTGGTGGGTCATAACGGGGCTTGGCGGTGGGCTCGGCCCCGTCCCGAACTGGAAAGCTTTCTGACGAACTATTTTATCGACAGGGCGGAAGACGAATAGGCGCAGTCTGTCGAAGTGACGGGAAATATCCAAAAAGATGGTGACGACTCCGTCGGGGTGGATACAACGGTGCTGTCGGCAAGGAAGCGTAAATGTTCTCTGATCTGACCGGGAGACCTATCAACGCTAACGGGTACAGCAATTCTCCGTTCACATTTCTGGACCAATCGGTTCAAATTGATCTTGCTAACATCACCGCGATCAATCTCATCGAAAACGGCCCGCGCGAAGCGCGCGAACGGTGGCAAAGCCGCCAGCTGACAAACCTGTTAAAGCACGCTCAGAAAAACTCGAAGTTTTGGCGGCAGAGGATGCCGTCCCGTCCAATCAGTCCCGGCATCATCAAATTTCTCCCGGTTCAAAGTCGCGACGATATTGCAGTTCAATGCGAACTCGATGGTTCGCTGGTCGCGCGCGATGGAAAGACGCCGGCTTCAAGTTATGCCTCTACAGGGTCAACTGGGACGCCTGTCCAAGTTTATGTCACTCCCGAAAATGGCTACTACAACTCAATCAGAGGCATGGCTCAGTATTTTATTGACGGCTTAAGTCTTGACGAAAATTTGGTTCACATCGCCCCAAGCGCAAGCCTAGCCAGTTTGGAAAAAGGGGGGGCGGCTGTTCAACTCAGTGAGTCCTGGGCAGGCTCTCTAAGCGCGATTTTCCGAAATGGGTCAGGGAAGAAGATCATCTACAAATACAACGATGATGCATTAATAAAAGAGCTGCTCAAGGACCGGGTCGGGTATCTCGTCTGTCCAAACCGTTATCTAGATATACTCATGAACAATGGAGGCGCGGATCTCATTAAGAGACTCGGCGTCAAACTGTGGATTCACAACTCCGATTATCGCGATCCGGAAATCGTCAAGGTATTGGGAGAAATCGGGATACCCTCGTTGTCGAATTATTCGGCTGGCGAGGTTGGCCCAATAGCCTATGAGTGCTCGAAAAATCAGGGATATTTTCATATAGCGCACACTAACGTCATCGTTGAGTGTGATGACGAAGTGAGCGTGGCGTTCAATGGCGTTTCGTTAGGGCGCCTGTTGATCACTCATTTGCATTCGTATGCAACTCCGCTCGTTCGTTACGACGTTGGCGATTTTGCCAAGCTGGAAAGTCAGTGCCGATGCGGTCATGACGGGCCGACAATCTCCAATATTTACGGGAGAGGTAAGCATTTCCTTCGGCATCCCAATGGGAAGTTGCTGCCCTTTTATCTTTCGACACGAACCATTCTTGAGGCAGTCGCCTTCAAGGAGTGTCGTGTGAAGCAACTCGAGGTCGGGACCATCACGGTCGAACTGGGGGGCCGAGAAAGTATTTCTTCCGACGAGGAAGCGAAGTTGAAGAATCTTGTGATCAAGGCGACCGATCCGGTATTCGATGTCAAAATTGTACCAGTTAAGGACATCGACTGGTCGGGAAACCCGAAGCGTCTCTTTTTTTCGAGTTCGCTTGCGTAGGTCGCTCGGGCGCAAGATCCATGCTGGTTATCACCTCCTATTTCAATCCTATGAGATCGCGCCGACGTCTCGCGAATTACCGGACGTTTAGGTCGCGCCTCAATGCGCCTTTGTTGACGGTCGAGTTGTCATTCGATGGGAGGTTCGAGCTGACACCTAGTGATGCTGACCATCTGATCCAACTCTCAGGTGGCGACATCATGTGGCAAAAGGAACGACTCCTGAATATTGCGCTGGGGGCTGTGCCTGGTGATGTCGAGGATGTCGCTTGGATCGATTGTGATCTTGTATTTCGAGTCAAGTGACTGGCCGCAGGCCGCGAAACAAGCTTTGAAATCAGACAATGTAATACAGTTGTTTTCGGAGGTGCGATATTTGGACAGATGTAGCACCGACAAGCTGGAGTTTAATTCGATCCCGAATTTGGTGCGTTCAAGTGCAGGAAGTGAGTTGCGTGATGGTGAATTCAAAGACGTGTGTCTGGTGAGAGCGGTGTCTACAGACAAACGTACGGGGCCTTGGCCGGCGAACGGCTTTGCATTCGCAGCGAAGAAATCGATTATTTGCGACACAAAATTGTATGATCACGGGGTGTTGGATGGAAATGATATTCTTTTTCTTTGCGCTATTTACGGCGAGTTTGAGATTGCTATGGATCGGCTCAAGCAAAATGACGTGCAACGACAGCACTATGTCGAGTGGGCAAGACGAGCTCAGGAATCATTTGGTGGAAGAGTTGGGTTTATCCCCGGTACGATCTACCATCTGTGGCATGGGGACTTAGCCAATCGAAACTACATGCGTCGGCATGAACTAATGGTTGGATTTGATCCGTACCGTGATATCCGACTCGCAACAAGCGGAGCGTGGTTATGGAGCGATCCTCAGGCTGAACTGGCACGAAATGTGAAGGATTATTTCAGAAATCGAAAGGAAGACGGTTGAAACGACGGAACCAGTTTTTCTGCCTTTGTCAGCGCCATAAGAGCTGATGATGTGGGCACTGACCACTTATTTTAATCCGGTTCGATACAAGCGGCGTCTGTCAAACTATCGAACTTTTCGCGACAGTCTGCATATCCCCCTTGTGACAGTAGAACTTTCTTTTGACGGGGAGTTCGAGCTTACGAGGAACGATGCTGACGTATTAATTCAGCTGTCTGGCGGTGCAATTCTTTGGCAAAAAGAACGGCTTTTGAATATTGCGATCAAAGCGCTCCCGAGCGATGTCAAAACTTTTGCGTGGGTTGATTGCGATATCTTATTCGGGAGAGACGATTGGGTTGAAGAAGCGGAACGGCAGTTAAAAGAACAGTGCAATATCGTTCAGCTGTTCTCCAAAGCCATTTATCTGAACAAGGAGGATTCCGGTAAGCTTTTGTGCAATTACGCCGCCTATCCGGCGGTTCCTGGGCTCGTCGCTCTTTATAAAAAAGACAACGTATTGCCACTCGATAGACTTGCAGTCTCAGCACAAGGTGCGATCGTCTTTAATCCTGGCCTTGCGTGGGCTGGCAAAACGGAGATTTTCGCCAAACACGGGTTCTATGATCTGGCAATTATTGGGGCTGGTGATTTGTATGTTGCAAACAGTGCTTTTGGGACGATGAATTCGCTCACAAAACTTCATTCCCTCAACGAACCCAGAACCAAGAGCTATTTGCAGTGGGGAATACCATTTCATCAAACGGTAGCCAGTAAGGTTGGCCACATACCAGGCGAGATTTATCATCTTTGGCATGGCGATGCGAAAAACCGCAACTATAGAGACCGTTTCAAGGTTCTTGCTGATTTCGATCCCGAAACTGACGTTTACGTTGGCGACAGCGGTGCATGGCATTGGACAAAGCCGAAGTCAGCACTCGCAGAACAACTAAGAAGCCCATTTTGTAAACAGGCGTGAAGATGGCTAACACGCGCGGCAGTGCGTTGTATTGGAGGCGGGCACATCGTTGCGCAGTTGTTTGAGCCAAAGCGACAACAATTAGGGCCCGATCAACAAGCTGCCAAACAACGAAACGGGAAGCTTAGCACGGCGCCACTACCCAATGCCGAGAGCTTGGCCATGCTTGCGATACCGCGCCTCCCGCACTTTGCGGATGGCGCGGCGACGAACGGGCTTATCCAGAAAAGTGGCCCAAAGTTTCGATCGAACGTTGTTGAAAACGGAAATCAGCCCATTTGTCGATCGGTACTGGACGATCGATCTGATTGTTCTGGAGAGCCAGGTCATAGGCAATCTTGAGGTTCGCCGGCGTCATTCCGCCGTTCACTCCGAAACCCCTGATGCGAAGCAGTTCGTCGTAAGCGCGCTCAAGCACTGCAGTATTCATTCCGGGAATATACTTGTGCGCGACTTCGATGGTTCCAGATTTGTCTTTGACGATATACCGACAAGCCTGGATCAGGGCTGTTGTAATTGCCGTCGCTGCGTCAGGGTTCTTTTCTATTATGTCGTTGCGGAGCACCAGAAGCTCGACCGGATACTCCGGCAGTACCTCGGCCATGGACTTGATGATCCTGATATTAGGATCATTGATCGCTTCCATCGCAAAATCGACGTTCAGCAATGCCCCCTTCACCCGGTCGGACAAGAGCGAAAGCATGCGCTCGTACCCCCCACCGACGCCGAACCATTGCACTGAATCGCGCGGCACGCCGGCGCTATCAAGTAACGGGTACATTAGGTATTGCGAAATAGCCCCCGGCCGCGAAATGGCGAACGGTTTGCCGCGCAGATCGGCAACCGATTCTATCTCCTTGCGAACCGCAACCATATAAGAAATGCGTGCGCCCGGCGCCGAGACCGCGCGAACGGCATGGCCATTTGCGACTGCTGCCAGCAAGCCCTCCGGATCAACCGCCGTAGCATCGACCCGACCGGAAGTAATGGCCTGCATAGCGAGTGGGCCTCCGCGCAACTGAAATAAGTCAGTCACATTGATACCGTTGGAATGAAAGAAGCCGCGCTCGTACGCAACATGGAGATAGATGTTATGAATAGATGGCGGCGTAACGCCCGCTGCTATTTTAATCGAGGTCTGGCCTTGGCCACGAAGTACGCGCGGTGAAGCGAGCACGCTACACGCGCTGGCCATCAAGGTGAGAAAGCGGCGGCGTGACATTGCACCTCGCTGCGGATGATCCAAGCCTCGCACCGACCTTGCCCAAAATGAAATAGCAGCATTTGATCAAGGGCTCAATTTGAATTCAAGGAAGTCTGCAAAAGTGCCTATCATCATTATTCTTGCATGACTCGCCACGGCGCGATTTTGCTTTCGATATAATAGATCAGTTTTGAAATCGTAATGCTGAGAATTGCCAGAACGACAATCGGAACGAACAGCTCTGCCGTTCGAAACGTGTTGCCATATAATACGATCATATATCCAAGCCCAGCGAGGGCTGTAAACATTTCGGCAACGACGACCCCAACAAGTGCGCGGCCGAGCGCAAGGCGAATCCCGGCAACGAAATACGGCGCAGCGGCGTGAAGGATCACGCGCCGAAAGATCTGCTGCTTATTGCATCCGAACGCACGAGCCGTTTCGATAAACGCCGGGGAAACATTGGTGACGCCTGTTTCCGCACTAATGACGACAGTGGACAAAGAGACGATCCACGTCAGAAACACCTTCGCCTCATATTCAAGACCAAGCCAGATAATAACGAGAGGGACCAGCGCGATTGTGGGCATCGCATTAAACGTGTTGACGTATGGATTGAGGATTCGGCGTAGCGTTGGAAACATGCCCATGGCAATTCCAATTGCCATGCCGGAAACGATAGCGAGGCCGAATCCCAATAAAAGCACACTGGAGGTCTGCAATAGCTGACGTGGCAGCTCCCCTGATTTGGTCGTCGTAATAAAGGCGCGGATAATGGCGCTGGGCGGCGGCAAAAACTGTGGTGGCACGACAAAACGCGACAACAACTCCCACGCCACCAACACGGAAAGATGTATTGCCAGCCGGTTAATGCTTTGATTTCGCTTGATATCAATTTGTCTGGTCATGGCACCATCGCCTCTTGCGAGAGCAACGACCAAAGATGCTTACGCAGCTCGGCAAATTGCTGGCTAGCCCGAACGTTATCTACTTGTCGTGGACGAGGAAGTTCGACGCGCACTTCTTCCAGGATGCGCGCTGGCCGTGAACTCATAACTAGAATTCGATCGGAGAAGAAAATTGCCTCATCCATATTATGCGTGATGAAGACAACAGTCTTTGGCGACCGCACCAGGAGTTCTGCGATTTCGTACTGAAGCTGTTCGCGCGTTATCGCGTCAAGCGCGCCGAATGGCTCGTCCAATAATAGGATTTGTGGATCAAGAGCGAGCGCACGCGCCAAACCAACGCGCTGCTGCATGCCGCCTGAAAGCTCGTGCGGGTAGTGACTCGCAAATTTTTCGAGTCCAACCACGCGTACGTACTGATTAGTACGCGCAGCACATTCCGCTGCAGAAACTTTCGCAACCTCCAGTCCAAAGGCCACATTTTTGGAGACGGTTAGCCACGGAAAAAGGTTGAAGTGCTGAAATACGATCGCGCTTGACGGCGAACGTCCTTTTGCGGACTGGTCCAATACCGATACGGTGCCCTTTGTGGTGGGCTCCAGACCATGAATGATGCGTAACAGCGTTGTTTTGCCACAACCGCTCGGACCGATAATCGAAACGAACTCGCCCGTCGCAACCTCAAACGAGATATCCCGCAGGACCTCCAGATCATCGCGCCCGCGCTCGCTCGCGTGAACGTTTTACAAATCTTGTCAACGCGCAGCATCTTTCGACGTGGGCCATGACCGTCAAGACTTTGCATGATGACTCAGGCGCAAGCCTACTCATTGAAATGCGGGCACAGAGTGAGGGCGATTAACGGCGGCTTTGCAATTATGCCCAGTCCGATTGGGAGCCTATTGCATTAATGCAGAACGTACGAGGGTGAAAATCATATGCGGACCGCGGCAATCTCTACGAGCGGACGGGCCGTAACGCCTTGTCGCTAAGATAGAGTGTGATAATTGATAGTCGATTACGCTCGCTCGACGACTGGGTGACCAATCCACAATGGAAATATTTGAATCCCCTTCGGGGCGGGACCCAACTGATTTCTGGGCGGTCACTTCCTTCTGGAACCCGGTGCACTATAAGCGCAAATACCCAAACTACCGTTTGTTCCGCGAACATTTGGCAGTCCCGCTGATCGCAATAGAATTGGCATTTGATGACAATTTTGAGTTGCGTAAGGAAGACGCAGACATAGTCATCCGGCTGCGCGGCGGTGATGTTCTGTGGCAGAAGGAGCGTCTGCTAAATTTGGCTTTGCAAGCACTCCCCAGTTCCTGCCGCTATGTCACGTGGGTGGATTGCGACGTCATTTTCGAAGCTGCCGATTGGCCCGAGGTTACGGCACAACTTCTTGAGCACTCACCGATCGCTCAACTATTTAGTCGCGTCTATCGGATGCCGCCTGATTGGAGGCCGGGCGAACAAATACCGCCCGATGCCGAGTTATTGTATGGCTCGCCTTTTATGATTGGGTCGGGCATGCCAGTGGCGACCTGCATGGGCACCCCCGCTTCACAAATTTCGTGCGGGCATGGCTATGTCTGGGCAGCAACCCGTAAATTGCTCGAGGACCATCGTCTTTACGATGCCTGCGTTATTGGCGGCACCGACAGCGCCATCGTCCGCGCTGCATATGGTCGGTTTGACGACGCGCTGCGACTTCAACCCTTACACCGTGATCACTATTTGGCATGGGCGCAACCTTTCCACGAAGTCGTCAATTCGAACGTCGGGTTCGTCGAAGGCAATATCTTCCATCTATGGCATGGCAAGACGGAGCATCGCCGCTATCGCGCGCGCAACGAAGAATTCAGGCGCTTCCAATTTGATCCCTTTACCGATATTGCCGCGGATCGCAACGCAGCTTGGCGTTGGAATTCCGACCGACCCGAAATGCATGACTATGTGCGCGACTATTTCGTGGCGCGGCGAGAAGATGGATAGTAACGGCAGTGCGTGTGCAACCACAAGACACATCGGCAGCGTCGCCAGCGTCGGGCAGATCATGCCGCTACAGCATTTGTGCTTCTCGGGCTCGCGTTGCCGGTGAACGGCGACCCCACAACTGCCGGGAAGATCTCGGTCGTCTTGTCGATGAGCTCGAAGTTAGCGCCCGCTAGAGCTGACACAGACTTCGTCCCATTCGACTACGCTCCTGATCAATCGATGCTCCAGCAAGGTTGGACTATTCCGGTATTGGATTGATCCACGATAGTGAAGGTTCATGTCGGGACGTTCGTCCATCTTCTTGAGATATTCTTTGTATTGTGTGGCGTTGGCGTAGAGCTGCTCTCGGCTTGATTCAACCTTTGCTCGATGATGGAAGTCGTCGAGAAACTTGAAGTGCAGCAGCGCCCCGCAAATCTCAGGGATAGTCTGTGGTGCGGGAAACATAGCGTGCGTCGACGAGATGTACTTGTATCCCCTTTGCCATTTGATCAAAGGCACCTTGCTGAGGGCCGGAGGACGCCCATTCGTGTTGGCATCCCAAAAACATCTGCGTCGAGCGCCGCCGCGAATTTTAATAAATGGAAAGTCGGGAGACGGGTAAACGTCGTAAGGGCCGGGATCAAAGTAGGGACATGTTTCCAATAACGAACTCGCTTGCTTGTGCACCGTTTCAGAAATCGATGCTTTCGAATACATGTCCACCATGGTTGCAAGCATCACCGTGTGGTCAAATTTATCGAGAAATCCGCAAAGCACACCCAGACCATTATTTTCGAAATAGGGATATACGAACAGTTCGTCACCATCCACGACGAGTGACCACCGACCTTCGCAGAAAGTGTCCAAAATTGAATGGAGCCATTTTGCACCAGCCTGGCTTGATTTGAATTCTTCATGCGCAGCAAACAGGGCAACGTCGGATTGGGACATAAGAAAATCTACAGTTCCGTCATCCGAGCAGTTGTCAACGATGAAAAATCGATTCACGCCTATCGCTCGATGATGCTCCAAAACAGATCGTATTCGCAGTGATTCATTCCGAACCTTTAGAAGGCACAGAATCTCCTCAGGAAAAATATTTTCCGTATTTTTCCGTCCACCGATCAGAATTATATCGTTCATCACAAAAATTTGATCCGGAATCATGAGCCTTCAGGAAAGCTGGCTAGCACTACTCATCTTTAGCGATACTTGAAACATCAACTTGTAGAGTGACCTTTCGCTCGAACTGAGCCAAATTAAAATTGGATTTGTCGGATTTATCGATTGGAATATCCAACTCAAGCTCAGCTCTATGATCCGTGTCAGCAAGCGCGCGCTTAACTGTCTCGCGCGCCATTTCATATAGTGCGCGGCGTCTTTCTATATCTTGATTGCAGTCCTGACCAAGCAATCCCAGATTCAATTTCGCCAACCTGTATAACGCATTGCAAGATTGCGAAATTCTGAATGTCTTTCTCTTCGTAATATTTGGATCGCAATGCGTCCGCGTGCTGCGCGACAAAATCAACAAATTCATGTGTTAAAAATTGTTTTTGTAGTCCTGTCCTTTCGAGTCGGTAATAAAGGTCCCTGGCGTCGCCGCCATATCCCTCGAAGACTTCATCGTAACATCCTATGCTCTTCAGTGCAGCGCGAGGGACGATACAAGAACCAAATACGCCGACTTTTTCTCGATTGTACTCGAATAGAAAATAGCTGATCTTCGCGAAAGAAGCGGAGCCAGATAAGTTACGAAATCTTTCTTTAAAACGACATCGACATCAATAAAGCAGATCCATTTTGTAAAGGCGGTTTCAAATCCTTTGTTCCGACTTCTCCCTAAGTTAAAGATCCCCTCGTCATTCACGCGAACAATTTTAACAGTCGGGAAATTTGCGCCAACCCAAGCGGCGGTGCCATCGGGGCAATCCGAGTCAACCACTGTCACTGACGAGTTTTGCTGTGCAACGAGCCGCGGCAGGCTCATCTTTAGTTGCTCCAGTCTCCCTTTGCACGGAACAACAAACGTTATTAACGCATCCGACTTGTTCATTGTGCCTTCTCAATCTGCGAAATTGCATATGGCGCCGGCGGCGGCTGACAAAAATTTTAAATTGAGCCGACAGGGATCACAAGTAAAGCGGCTTTGGTGGCAACGGTTCTGGCGAGTGAAAACTGCTAGTTACCCGTGTTGGATTAACTTTGACCCGTTGCAGAAAGCCTCAAAAACTTTGTCCCGAAGCGATCGCTGCGCCGGGCGCGACCGGATGCGGGCGCCAGCGATCGGGTGGGGCAGTTTGCGAGGGGTGTTAAGTATGATCATCGATCTCGAAATTTGGGCTCACCGGTCTGATACGGTTTGAAAATACACCTGGAGGCAGAAGATCCCGATGCTGCGCAAGATCTTGATCGTTGTTTTTGCCGCTGTCGGCGTTTTGGGCGATCTACGAGCGGCCCCAGCTAGTGGCGCGCCACGGTACGGCAACTTCAATTTGTGGAATCCTTCGGGTGTTTCGCTGAATCAAAGAAACTCGAGAAAAACAACAGAGCGTCAAAGCGTATCCTGGGCCTTCTACGCCGACCTTTCCTATTATGCGGACCCCGGATATTTTTTGCGTTGCTATCAAAGGACACGTATTGAAACCTTGTATTGGGTCGCGTGGCGGCCCGTCCGCGTCTGCAAGTAGGTTCAACTGCCGCTCGCAGATGACGCACGGCTCGGAAGCCACAAATCTGAGTGTGCCTTGTCGCGTGGTCGGTTCGGCCAGGCGACCTGACTCTTGTCATGCGACCGTATTCCGGACTTGCTCCTAACGGGACGAGGGGTGGGGCCAGAGATGCACTTTGCCTGCGCAGCCGTTCTGTCAGCGGGGGATATTGCCGACGGCCATAGTAACGTGAGGGGCGCGGAATTGGCGTTGTGTCGTCGGGATGAAATCCGGGTCGATGGTCCGCACGGATCGGAGTTTTCGTCACTTGCGTGGCGGGTACCGCGTTGCTCGCCCGAGAGAGCACGAGTCCAAATGTGCGCACTACCGCCTCATCAAGAACTAGGAGCGCGGGCGTGCCAGGCCGGATTAAGGTGAGTTGTCGACGAAAACGGCAGCGGCCTGGCCGTACGTCCGCGCAAGCGATTCAAAAGGCAGAAATGGTTGAGACGTCGGTTTTGACGAAACGAACCCAGCTAACCCGCGAAATCGCCGACGGAGTTGGTCTAAAACGAGCGGGCGGCAGGAGTGTCTGTGAGCGGCGCCTTCTTTCCTATGGCGGCTGCAACCAAAAGAAGAGACACGGGAAAACTAACGAGAAAAGAGTAAAATTTTGAAACGAACCCAATCGCATTTCTTCCCCATAGTCGCGACACTATTAATCACAGGCCTCATCAACTAGGCGCAGGTGCAATGATGATGCGACGCATTCGCGCGCTTGCCGTTGGTTTCGCGACCGCGGAACTCGTTGTGATCAGCGGCGGGCAGGGCTGGAGTCAGGCCTACCCAACCCGAACGATCCAGGTGGTCGTCGCCTATGCGGCGGGCGGCACGGGAGACATCGTCGCGCGTTCGGTAGCCGACAAGCTTGGCGCCACGCTCGGACAGTCGGTCGTGGTCGAGAACCGCGCTGGTGCAAGCGGAGCCATTGGAGCTCATTCAGTGGCGACCGCCGCCCCGGACGGCTACACGTTATTGGTCGGGCAGACCGGCGAAATGGCTGTCAACCAGCATTGGCTCAAAGGCCTCAACTACGATCCAGACAAGGACCTTGTTCCGATTGCGCTTGCAGCCGTCGTGCCGCTCGCACTCGTTGTTCCGGCCAAGGCGCCGTATTCGACGATGTCGGAGTTCCTGTCAGCCTTGAGAGCGAAGCCGAAAATGACTTTCGCGTCTGCCGGTATCGGCACGCCGGGTCATTTCGCGGGTGAACTGCTCAAGCTTCAGTTCGACGAAAATCTTGCCCATGTTCCCTACAAGGGCGCTGGACCGGCGCTGAATGACCTCATCGGCAATCACGTAGACTTCTATTTCCCAGGATTTCCGGCGGCGGCTCCGCATTTGAAGGCTGGTACGCTCAAGATACTGGCCTTGTCATCAGCCACCCGCTCGCCGGCGGCGCCCGATATCCCGACCGTGGCCGAGCTCACCGGTAATAAGGACTACGATTTCACGCTATGGGCCGGTTTTTTCGCGCCCCGGGCCACGCCCCAGGCGATTATCGACCGCCTCAACAAGGAGATTAACCGGGTGATCCAAGATCCTGATGTGAAAGCGCGGCTTGAAGCGGCTGGGGCGGTCGTCACGCCCATGTCGGTCGGCCAATTCAAGGATTTTGTGCAAAATGAAAGCGCGAAATACCTTAGGGTGATCAAGCAGACCGGGGTCACCGCGCAATAGACGTCGTCTTCTCAATTCCTACGTATTCTGCTCTCCGACGTCTGCAAAACTCGATTTTTCGGCCATTTCCGCTTGACTTAAGGGGGTCACGCCGATACATACCCCACACTTTTTCGGCAGGCGGTGAGCTTCGCTTGTTCGGAACGGCCGCCCGGTAAGTATTTGAGAGTGTTGCGTTTTTCTCGAAAGCTTGCTGGCGCATCGCCTCGACGAATGAAGCTCAAACGCTGCCACTGACAGCACCTGTCAGACTTTAAGAGTGAACGGCCGCAGTGCCTTACCGCAATGTGGTCGTCCGACCGGAAGAGCGCCCAGCCGCAATCTGGCGGATGGCGCGATTTCGTTTTGCGCGTGCAAACAGCGCGTGGGGCGATAAGCCCGAACACTGCGGACGGTTAGTCCGTGAGAGATGCAGAGGAGTGACGCGGACGATTCCGTTTCGCGTCTCCAAGGAACGAAAGTAGCGAAGGCCAACGATGCCGACGATCAACCAGCTGATTGCCAAGCCACGGCACCCGCTCAAGGCGCGCAACACGGCGCCCGCGCTTGAATCCTCGCCGCAGAAGCGCGGCGTCTGCACGCGTGTCTACACGACGACGCCCAAGAAGCCGAATTCGGCGCTGCGCAAGGTTGCGAAGGTGCGTCTTACCAACGGCTTCGAAGTCATCGGCTACATTCCGGGCGAAGGCCATAACCTGCAGGAGCATTCGGTCGTGATGATCCGCGGCGGCCGCGTGAAGGACCTGCCGGGCGTTCGCTATCACATCCTACGCGGCGTGCTCGACACCCAGGGCGTTAAGAACCGCAAGCAGCGCCGTTCGAAATACGGCGCCAAACGGCCCAAGTAAGGATCAGCGTCATGTCTCGCCGTCACGCCGCCGAAAAACGCGACATCATCCCGGACCCGAAGTTCGGCAATATTGTCGTCAGCAAGTTCATGAATGCCATCATGTACGACGGCAAGAAATCCGTGGCGGAAGGCATCGTCTACGGTGCGCTCGAAATGATCGAGGGCAAGACCAAACAAAATCCGCTCAACGTATTTCAGCAGGCACTCGACAATGTGATGCCCTCGATCGAGGTTCGCTCACGTCGTGTCGGCGGCGCAACTTATCAGGTGCCGGTGGAAGTGCGCACGTCGCGTCGTCAGGCGCTTGGCATCCGCTGGATTATCGCGGCGGCACGCGAACGCAATGAACGTACGATGACCGAACGGCTTTCGTCCGAGCTGCTCGATGCATCCAATAATCGGGGAAACGCAGTCAAGAAGCGCGAAGACACTCACAAGATGGCGGAAGCCAACCGCGCCTTCTCGCATTATCGCTGGTGACAGCAGAAAGTTTCGAGGACTGACCCCCTATGCCCCGCAGCCATCCCATCGAGGACTACCGCAACTTCGGCATCATGGCGCACATCGATGCCGGAAAGACGACGACGACTGAGCGGATCCTCTATTACACCGGCAAGAGCCATAAGATCGGTGAGGTGCACGAAGGCGCCGCAACGATGGATTGGATGGAGCAGGAGCAGGAGCGCGGCATCACGATCACATCGGCTGCGACGACCGCTTTCTGGAAAGAAAAGCGCCTCAACATCATCGATACGCCTGGACACGTCGACTTCACTATTGAGGTGGAACGTTCGCTGCGCGTGCTCGACGGCGCCGTATGCGTTCTCGACTCCAACCAAGGCGTAGAGCCGCAGACCGAGACGGTCTGGCGTCAGGGCGATAAGTACAAGGTTCCGCGCATTGTCTTCGCCAACAAGATGGACAAGATCGGCGCTGACTTCTTCAAGTGTCTCGACGACATCAAGACGCGCCTCGGCGCAAAGCCAGTAGCTATCCAGCTTCCGATCGGCTCGGAGCAGAACTTTAAAGGTCTTGTCGACCTGGTCCGCATGAAGGGCGTCGTTTGGGACGATGAGTCGCTCGGCGCCAAATACCACGACATCGACATTCCGGCCGACATGCTCGACGATGCTAAGAAGTATCGCGAACAGATGATCGAAGCTGCGGTCGAACTCGATGACGCCGCCATGACCGCCTACCTCGAAGGCAAGGAGCCTGACGAGGCAACACTCAAAAGGCTTATCCGCAAGGCCGTCGTCATCGGAGCGTTCTTCCCGGTGCTGTGCGGCTCGGCGTTCAAAAACAAGGGCGTTCAACCGCTCCTCGACGCTGTCGTCGATTATCTGCCGAGCCCCCTGGACGTTCCGGCCATCAAGGGCATGGACGACAAGGGCAACGAGGTCATCCGTAAGGCCGACGACAAGGAGCCAATGGCGCTTCTTGCCTTCAAGATCATGGACGATCCCTTCGTCGGAACAATCACCTTCTGCCGCATCTACTCCGGCACGCTCACCAGCGGCACCGGCGTCATCAATTCCACGAAGGAGCGCAAAGAGCGTATCGGCCGCATGCTGTTGATGCATGCGAACAACCGCGAAGACATTAAAGAAGCCTATGCCGGCGATATTGTCGCGCTGGCGGGTCTGAAAGAGGTGCGCACCGGCGACACACTGTGCGATTCGCAGAAGCCAGTGATCCTGGAAAAGATGGAGTTTCCCGATCCGGTCATCGAGATTGCGATCGAGCCGAAGTCGAAGGCCGACCAGGAGAAACTGGGCGTCGCCTTGGCGAAACTCGCGGCAGAGGATCCCTCGTTCCGCGTGTCTACCGATCAGGAGAGCGGCCAGACCATCCTAAAAGGCATGGGCGAGCTTCACCTCGACATCAAGGTCGACATTCTCAAGCGTACCTACAAAGTCGACGCCAATATCGGTGCGCCGCAGGTGGCTTTCCGCGAAAAGATCACGCATCGTGTTGAGCACGGTTACACCCACAAGAAACAGACCGGCGGTTCCGGTCAATTCGCGCAGATCAAGATTGTCGCCGAGCCGACGCTACCCGGAACGCCGTTCGAGTTCGAAAACGAAATCGTTGGCGGCGCGGTGCCGAAAGAATTCATCCCCGGCGTCGAGAAGGGGTTGGAGTCGGTTCTCGGATCCGGTGTGGTGGCGGGGTTTCCTGTCGTAGACCTCAAGGTCACGCTGATCGACGGCAAGTATCATGACGTCGACTCTTCCGCGCTTGCCTTCGAAATCTGCGCGCGGCAGTGCCTCAAGGAGGCGCTGCAAATGGCGAAGCCTGTTCTGCTCGAACCAATCATGAAGGTCGAAGTCGTGACTCCGGAGGACTACACCGGTTCGGTCATTGGCGACCTCAATTCGCGACGTGGGCAGATTCAGGGTCAGGACATGCGCGGGAACGCCAACGTCATCAATGCGATGGTGCCGCTGATGAACATGTTCGGCTACGTCAACAATCTGCGGTCGATGTCTCAAGGCCGCGCCACATTCACGATGCAATTCGATCACTACTCAGAGCTGCCGGCGAACGTGTCAGCCGAAGTACAGAAAAAATTCGCGTGATCGGGCACGAGGATAACAGAAGGATCTGAACGGAGAGTTCCATGGCCAAAGAAAAATTCCAGCGGACCAAGCCCCATTGCAACATCGGGACGATCGGTCACGTCGACCACGGCAAGACGACGCTGACGGCGGCGATCACCAAGGTGCTGGCCGAAAAGGGCGGCGCCACGTTTACCGCCTATGATCAGATCGACAAGGCGCCTGAAGAAAAGGCGCGCGGCATCACCATTTCGACCGCGCACGTCGAGTATCAGACCGACAAGCGCCACTACGCGCACGTCGACTGTCCGGGCCACGCCGACTACGTGAAGAACATGATCACAGGCGCTGCCCAGATGGATGGCGCCATCCTTGTGGTCTCCGCGGCAGACGGCCCAATGCCGCAGACTCGCGAACACATCCTGCTCGCCCGTCAGGTCGGCGTGCCGGCGCTCGTCGTGTACATGAATAAGGTCGACATGGTCGACGATCCGGAGCTGCTCGAGCTGGTCGAGCTCGAAGTGCGTGAGCTGCTGTCGAAATACAATTTCCCGGGCGACAAGATCCCCATCGTCAAGGGCTCGGCACTCAAGGCGCTTGAAGGCACCGATGAGAAGCTCGGCAAAGAAACGATCATGGCTCTGATGAAGGCGGTGGATGAGTACATTCCGCAGCCCGAGCGACCGAAAGACCAGCCGTTTCTGATGCCGGTAGAAGATGTGTTCTCCATTTCCGGCCGCGGCACGGTCTGCACGGGCCGAATCGAGCGCGGCATCATCAAGGTCGGCGAGGAAGTCGAGATCGTGGGCATCAAGCCGACGACCAAGACCGTCGTCACCGGCGTTGAGATGTTCCGCAAGTTGTTGGATCAAGGTGAGGCAGGGGACAACGTCGGCTGCTTGCTGCGTGGCACCAAGCGCGAGGAAGTCGAGCGCGGCCAAGTGCTCTGCAAACCCGGCTCCGTTAAGCCGCACACTAAGTTCAAAGCGGAAGCCTACATCCTCACCAAGGAAGAGGGCGGCCGTCACACTCCGTTCTTTACCAACTATCGTCCGCAGTTCTATTTCCGCACGACCGACGTCACGGGCGTGGTGCATCTGCCGCAAGGCACGGAAATGGTCATGCCGGGCGACAACGTGGCGATGGAAGTGCACCTCATCGTGCCGATCGCCATGGAGGAGAAACTGCGCTTCGCCATTCGCGAGGGCGGCCGCACGGTCGGCGCCGGCGTGGTGGCGAGCATCATCGAGTAACGTGTTGAGGCGTGATGGCCGGGCGAAACCCGGCCATCACATTTTACTTAGGTTAGCCATTCCGTGGTTGTCCGGCTGACGGGCGGGCACGACGGACGAGAGAAACGAAAATGAACGGCCAGAATATCCGGATCCGGCTCAAGGCGTTCGATCACCGCATCCTCGATGCATCGACGCGCGAGATCGTAAACACGGCCAAGCGCACCGGTGCGCAGGTCCGTGGACCGATTCCGCTGCCGACCAGAATCGAGAAATTCACGGTGAACCGCTCGCCGCACGTCGACAAGAAGAGCCGCGAACAGTTCGAGATGCGCACACACAAGCGCCTCTTGGATATCGTCGATCCGACACCGCAGACGGTGGACGCGCTGATGAAGCTCGACCTCGCTGCGGGTGTCGACGTCGAAATCAAACTATAAGGCCGGGGTAGGTTAGCAATGCGTTCGGGCGTAGTTGCACAGAAGGTCGGAATGACCCGGGTTTTCACCGATGCCGGTGAACACGTGCCGGTGACGGTGCTGCGCCTTGCGCAGTGCCAGGTGGTCGCTCACCGCACCAAGGACAAGAATGGATATGTCGCGCTGCAGCTCGGATCTGGCGAGCGCCGTTCCAACAACATGAGCAAGGCCGATCGCGGATATTTCGGCAAGCAGAACGTCGAGCCCAAACGCAAGCTGGCAGAGTTCCGCGTGACCGAGGATTCGTTGATACCGGTGGGAGCGGAAATCACGGCCGATCATTTCATTCCCGGCCAGTTCGTCGATGTCTGCGGCATCACCATCGGCAAGGGTTTTGCCGGCGGCATGAAGCGCTGGAATTTCGCCGGGCTGCGCGCCTCGCACGGTGTTTCGATTTCGCACCGCTCAATTGGCGGCACCGGCGGCCGTCAGGATCCGGGCAAGACATTCAAGAACAAGAAGATGCCGGGTCACCTCGGCGTTGAACGTGTCACAACGCTCAATCTCAAGGTCGTGCAGACCGATGTCGAGCGTGGCCTCCTCCTGATCGAGGGCGCGGTGCCTGGCGCCAAGAGCGGTTGGGTGACGGTGCGCGATGCGGTGAAGAAAAAACTGCCCAAGGAAGCCCCGAAGCCCGGCAAGTTCCGGGTGAACGAGGCGGCTGAAGCGAAAGCAGAGTCCGCCCCAAAGTCTGAAAGCAAGCCCGCCGCGGAACAGGCGGCAGCGCAGGCTGCCGACGCTGCCGATGAGGCGGCAAAGGCTGCGGCGCAAGCGGCACAAGCCGCAGACAAGGCCGCGAAGGCTGCCGATAAAGCCGCTGCCGCGGCGAAGAAGGAGGGCGAGTGATGGAGCTCAAGATCATCGCTCTCGATGGAAAAGATGCGGGCAAGGCCACGCTGTCCGATGCGATCTTCGGTCTGGAGCCACGCGTCGACATCATTCAGCGTTGCGTTAACTGGCAGCTTGCCAAGCGCCAACGCGGGACACACAAGACCAAGGGCCGCGCCGAAATCTGGCGGACCGGCAAGAAAATGTACGCGCAGAAGGGTACTGGCGGCGCGCGTCACGGTTCGGCCCGCGTACCTCAGTTCCGCGGCGGCGGTCGCGCTTTCGGCCCCGTTGTGCGCAGTCACGCGATCGAGTTGCCCAAGAAGGTTCGTGCGCTCGCGCTCAAGCACGCTTTGTCGTCGAAGGCCAAGGATGGCGGCATCGTCGTGCTCGACAAGGCCACAGTGAAAGACTCCAAGACGAAGGCGCTGGCCAAGCAGTTCGACAAGCTTGGGCTTGAAAACGCGCTGATCATTGATGGTGCCGAGATTGAAACGAATTTCCAGGCCGCCGCGCGCAACATTCCCAATATCGACGTGCTGCCGGTGCAGGGCATCAACGTCTACGACATCCTGCGGCGCAAGACTTTGGTCCTGACCAAGGCGGCGCTCGATGCGCTGGAGGCGCGATTCAAATGAGCACCAGCGATCCGCGCCATTACGACGTCATCATCGCTCCGGTTATTACCGAAAAAGCGACCATGGCGTCAGAGCACAATAAGGTCACCTTCAAGGTGGCGAAGCACGCCACGAAGCCGCAGATCAAGGAAGCGGTGGAGAAGCTATTCGACGTCAAGGTCAAGAGCGTCAACACGCTCACCCGACCGGGCAAGTTGAAAGTGTTCCGCAACAGGATCGGGCAACAGTCCGACGTGAAGCGCGCGATCGTGACTCTCGAAGAGGGTCACCGGATCGACGTGACCACGGGATTGTAGGGAGAGCGTTGCGATGGCGTTGAAAAACATACAATCCGGTGACGCCGGCCCAGCGCCAGCTGGTGATCGTCGATCGCTCGACCCTGTACAAGGGGCCGCCGGTCAAGTCGCTTACCGAAGGGCAGCATTCGACGGGTGGGCGCAACAATAATGGGCGCATCACGTCGCGTTTCCGTGGTGGCGGTCACAAGCAGGCCTATCGGCGGATCGATTTCCGTCGCAAGAAATTCGATGTGCCAGCGACCGTCGAGCGTCTCGAATATGATCCGAACCGCACGGCCTTCATCGCGCTGATCAAATACCAGGACGGCGAACTCGCTTATATCCTGGCGCCGCAGCGGCTTGCCGCCGGCGACAGCGTGATCGCGTCGGAGCACGCCGACGTGAAGCCTGGTAATGCGATGCCGATCGCCAATATCCCGGTCGGTACGATCGTGCACAATGTTGAACTCAAGATCGGCAAAGGCGGGCAGCTTGCGCGCTCTGCCGGCAGCTACGTGCAGATTGTCGGTCGCGATCAGGACTACGTCATCCTGCGCTTGAGCACCACGGAGCAGCGCCTGGTGCATGGCCGTTGCATGGCAACAGTCGGCGCAGTGTCCAACCCGGACAATATGAACACCACGATTGGCAAGGCGGGTCGCCAGCGGTGGAAGGGTCGTATGCCGCACAACCGCGGCATCACCATGAATCCGGTCGACCACCCGCACGGCGGACGCACCAAAGGCGGCAAGCATTGGAGCACGCCGTGGGGCTTCCCGACCAAAGGCAAGAAGACCCGCAAGAATAAACGTACCGAACGCTTCATCGTTGCGAGTCGGCACGATCGCAAGAAGAAGCAGCAGTAGGACACGGAGCTATGACGCGTTCAGTTTGGAAAGGCCCTTTCGTCGACGGCTATCTGCTGCGTAAGGCAGAGGCCTCTCGCTCATCGGGTCGCCACGAGATGATCAGGATTTGGAGTCGGCGCTCGACCATTCTCCCGCAGTTCGTCGGGCTGAATTTCGGTGTCTACAACGGGCAAAAGCACATTCCTGTGCTGGTGAACGAAGAAATGGTCGGTCACAAGTTCGGTGAGTTCGCGCCGACCCGAATGTTCTACGGCCATTCGTCCGACCGCAAAGCCAAGCGCACAAGCGCACCTGCCGCGTCGGGCGCCGCTCCGGCGGCATCTGCCGCTGCGCCGGCGAGTTGAGAGATAAAAGAGTAACGACATGGGCAAGCGCCAACGCGAGCGAGACCTCGGCGAGAACGAGGCGAAGGCTGTGAGCAAAATGCTGCGGATCTCTCCGCAGAAGCTCAACCTCGTCGCGCAGTTGATCCGCGGAAAAAAGGTTGCGAGCGCGCTCGCCGATCTTGAGTTTTCGCACAAGCGCATCGCAAAGGACGTGCGCAAGTGTCTGGAATTGGCGGTCGCCAACGCCGAAAACAATCACGACCTCGACGTCGACGAACTCGTCGTCGCCGAGGCTCACGTGGGCAAAGCGCTAGTCATCAAGCGCTTCACCCCGCGCGGCCGCGGCCGCGTCGGACGTATCTTAAAGCCGTTTTCTCATCTGACCATCGTGGTGCGTCAGGTTGAGGCACGGGCGGAAGCCTGAGGAGTAAACGATGGGTCAAAAAGTCAATCCGATCGGGCTGCGCCTCGGTATCAACCGCACCTGGGATTCGCGTTGGTTCGCAGGCAAGGCCGAGTACGGCTCCCTGCTGCACGAAGATATCAAGATTCGCAAAGAGCTGATGAAGCAGCTCAAGCAGGCGGCGGTTTCGCACATCGTGATCGAGCGGCCGCACAAGAAATGCCGCGTGACAATCCACTCGGCGCGTCCAGGCGTGGTGATCGGCAAGAAGGGCGCCGACATCGAGAAACTGCGCAAGTCGGTTGCCAAGCTCACGGACAGTGACGTGGTGATCAACATCGTCGAAATTCGCAAACCCGAGCTCGACGCCCAGCTCGTCGCTGAATCGATCGCTCAGCAGCTCGAGCGCCGCGTTGCATTCCGCCGCGCGATGAAGCGCGCCGTGCAGTCGGCGATGCGTCTTGGCGCCGAAGGCATCCGTATCAACTGTTCCGGTCGCCTGGGCGGGGCCGAAATCGCGCGCATGGAATGGTATCGCGAGGGACGCGTGCCGCTTCATACGTTGCGCGCCGACGTCGACTACGGCGTCGCAACGGCATTCACCACTTACGGCACATGCGGCGTGAAAGTCTGGATCTTCAAGGGAGAGATCCTCGAGCACGACCCGATGGCGCAAGACAAGAAGCTCGCCGAAGGCGAGACCGGCCGGCCGCGCCGCGAAACGGCTGCCTGAGAGGACGACAGAGTTTTAGGTCATGTTGCAACCGACCCGCACGAAATTCCGCAAGGCGTTCAAGGGACGCATTCACGGTGTCGCCACGAGTGGCACCACGCTTGCCTTTGGCCAATACGGCCTCAAGGCGCTCGAGCCGGAGCGCGTCACCGCGCGCCAGATTGAGGCCGCGCGTCGTGCGCTCACCCGCTTCATGAAGCGATCGGGCCGCGTTTGGATCCGGGTGTTTCCCGACGTGCCGGTTTCGAAGAAGCCAATCGAAGTGCGCATGGGCAAAGGCAAAGGTACGCCGGAGCTTTGGGTCGTGCGCGTAAAACCCGGTCGCATTTTGTTCGAGGTTGACGGCATCCCGGTCGCTGTCGCCAAAGAAGCGCTGGGGCTTGCCGCAGCCAAGCTGCCCGTCAAAACCCGTTTCATCGAACGTATCGCCGAGTGATGTCATGAAAGTTGCCGACGTAAGAGCGATGACGCTCGATCAACTCGATGACGAAGTGCTCAAGCTTAAGAAGGAGCAGTTCAATCTGCGCTTTCAGCGTGCCACCGGGCAGCTCGAGAATACGTCCCGCGTGCGCGTGATCCGGCGCGACATCGCGCGCATGAAGACGATTGCGGCGCAGAAGCGCGTCGGTGCACCTGAGCCCGCTCCGAAGGCGGAGGCCGCACCGGCACCAGCGAAAAAGACCAAAACTGCCAAACCGAAGGCTGCCGCGAAGCCGAAGTCGCGCGCCAAGACGAAATCGAAGGAATAAGAGGTTCGAGATGCCGAAGCGTACACTGCATGGCGTTGTCGTGAGCGACAAGCAGGACAAGACCGTGGTTGTGCGCGTTGAGCGTCGTTTCACGCACCCAACGATGAAAAAGACCATTCGTCGCTCGAAGAAGTACCACGCGCATGACGAGGCCAACACCTATGTGGTCGGCGACATCGTGTGGATTGAAGAGCGGCGGCCGATTTCCAAGCTCAAGTGCTGGGAAGTCGTTCGTGGCGAGAAGAAGCAAAAAGTTCAATGAGCATTAGCGACCAGACAGTGAGAGCCGCATCATGATCCAGATGCAAACCAACCTCGACGTGGCGGACAATTCCGGCGCGCGTCGCGTCATGTGCATCAAAGTGCTGGGCGGTTCCAAGCGCAAATACGCCACCATCGGCGACGTCATTGTCGTTTCGGTGAAGGAGGCGATTCCGCGTGGCCGCGTGAAGAAGGGCGACGTCATGAAGGCCGTCGTCGTTCGTATCGCCAAGGACATCAAGCGTCCCGATGGGTCGGTCATCCGTTTCGATCGCAACGCTGCAGTTCTGATCACGCCGCAGATGGAGCCGGTGGGAACTCGTATCTTCGGGCCGGTTCCGCGCGAGCTGCGCGCGAAGAACCACATGAAGATCATTTCCCTCGCCCCGGAGGTGCTGTGATGGCCGCCAAAATCCGCAAGGGCGACAAGGTCGTGGTTCTCACGGGCCGTGACAAAGGCCGTACGGGCGAGGTGATCGAGGTGCGTCCCGATCAGGATCGTGCGCTCGTGCGCGGCATCAATATGGTCAAGCGCCACCAACGCCAGAGTGCGCAGCAGGAGGGCGGGATCGTCTCGAAAGAGAGCACCGTGCACCTATCCAATTTGGCCGTCGCCGACCCCAAGGACGGCAAGCCGACTCGCGTCGGCTTCAAGTTCGTCGGCCAAGGCGACTCGCGCAAGAAAGTGCGCATCGCCAAGCGTTCCGGAGTCGAGATCGATGGCTGATACTCAGCAACCGGGCAACGAGCCCAAGAAAACGCAGAAGCCCCAGGGCGCCCCGAAAGGCGGCAAGGATGGCGGCGCGCCCAAAGGCGCCAAAGAGAGCGACGCTCCGAAGGTGAAGAAGCCACGCGAGCGCTCCGACTATGTTCCGAGGCTGAAGACCCATTTCGAGCAGACAATACGCGGCGAGCTGTCCAAGAAGTTCGGCTACACGAACGGCATGCAGGTGCCCAAGATCACAAAGGTCGTGCTCAATATGGGCATCGGCGAGGGCGTCGCCGACCGCAAGAAGGTGGATAACGCGGCTTCCGATCTGGCGTTAATTGCGGGACAGAAGACCGTGATCACCAAGTCGCGCAAGTCGATTGCGACCTACAAGCTGCGCGACGGTCAAGCTATCGGCTGCAAGGTCACACTGCGCAAGGCGCGCATGTACGACTTTATCGATCGGCTGGTGAACATCGCGCTGCCCCGCGTCCGCGATTTTCGCGGGCTCAGTCCGAAAAGCTTCGACGGCCGCGGCAACTATAGCCTTGGCATCAAGGAATACACCGTGTTTCCAGAGATCGACTTCGACAAGGTCACCGATACCTGGGGACTCGATATCACCGTTTGCACCAGCGCGCGCAACGACGAAGAAGCGCGCGCGTTGCTGACTGCGTTCAACTTCCCGTTCCGGCAGTAAGGCCAAGCCTTATACGCGGAACCGCAAGGAGCGAAAGTATGGCTAAGAAGAGTTCGGTCGAGAAAAACAACAGGCGACGGAAGATGGCAAAGAAGTTTGCCAACCGGCGCACGAAGCTAAAGGCGATCGCGCACGACAAGAAGCTGCCGATGGAGGAGCGTTTCGCCGCCACTCTGAAGCTGGCTGAATTGCCGCGCAATTCGTCGAAGACACGGATACGCAATCGCTGCGAACTCAGCGGCCGTCCGCGCGCGTATTACCGCAAGCATCGATTGAGCCGTATCGCTTTGCGCGAGCTTGGTTCCAAAGGCCTGATCCCTGGCCTTGTGAAGTCGAGCTGGTAGGAGGGCGCGATGGTGAACGATCCGATCGGCGACATGATCGCGCGTATCCGAAATGCTCAGATGCGCAGCAAGTCGAAGGTTTCGATGCCGGGTTCCAAGCAACGCGAACGCGTGCTCGAGGTGTTGAAGACGGAGGGCTTTATCCGTGGCTACGCCAGCGTGGCGCATGCGAGCGGGCGGTCCGAGCTTGAGATCGAGCTGAAGTATTTCGACGGCGAGCCGGTCATCCGCGAGATCGAGCGAATCTCAAAACCTGGCCGGCGTGTTTATGTGGCAGTACGAAACCTGCCGCGCATCAACAATGGTCTTGGTGTGGCCATTCTGTCGACGCCGAAGGGCGTCATGGCCGACCACGACGCACGTGAGGCGAATGTGGGCGGCGAAATCATCTGCACGGTGTTCTGATGTCACGCATCGGCAAAAAAGCGGTTGCGGTCCCGACCGGCGTTACGGCTAACGTTGAGGGTCAGACCGTGAAGGTTAAAGGGCCGAAAGGCGCCTTGCAGGTCGTTGTACATGACGATGTTTCGGTCGCCATGGACAAAGGCACAATCAAGCTCGAGCCACGCGGCGAGAGCAAACGCGCTCTTTCGATGTGGGGTACTTCACGGACCTTGGTTGCCAACGTGATGGCGGGCGTGACCAAGGGCTTCGAGGAGAAGCTGGAAATCACCGGCGTCGGCTACCGCGCGGCGGTACAGGGCAAGAACCTGCAGTTGCAGCTCGGCTTTTCCCACGATGTGAATTTTCCAATCCCGGAAGGGATTGCGATTGCGACACCGAAGCCGACCGAAATCGTCGTGACCGGTGTCGACAAGCAGAAAGTCGGACACGTCGCGGCCGAGATCCGCGGCTATCGCCCGCCCGAGCCCTATAAGGGCAAGGGCGTGAGGTACGCAAACGAGTACATCTTCCGCAAGGAAGGAAAGAAGAAGTAAGAGGGCGCGCCATGTCGAGATTAACTGACCGGACCGCACGACGGACCGCCACGGTGCGACGCAAGATAAAGCTCGCGGCGCGAGGACGTACGCGGCTATCGGTCTTCCGTTCGTCAAAGCACATCTACGCTCAGCTCATCGACGATACAAAAGGTACGACATTGGTTGCGGCCTCTTCGGTCGAGAAGTCGCTGCGCGAGGAAGCCAAGACCGGAGCAAACATCGCCGCGGCTAAGGCGGTCGGCAAGCTGATTGCCGAGCGAGCCAAGGAAAAAGGCATTAAGGACGTCGTGTTCGACCGCGGCGGCTATCTCTATCACGGGCGCATTAAAGCGCTGGCCGACGCCGCGCGTGAAGGCGGCCTCAACTTCTAACGGATTGGTCAAACATGGCACATGAACCTCGACGAGATCGTGAGCGCGGCGGCCGCGACCGTGAAGAGCGTGACAGCGAGTTCACCGATAAACTGGTGCACATCAACCGCGTCGCGAAGGTGGTCAAGGGCGGCCGCCGTTTCGGTTTTGCGGCACTGGTAGTAGTGGGCGACCAGAAGGGTCGGGTCGGCTTCGGTCACGGCAAGGCACGCGAGGTGCCGGAGGCAATTCGCAAGGCGACCGATGCTGCAAAGCGCGGCCTCACGCGCGTTCCGTTGCGCGAAGGCCGGACGTTGCATCATGACGTGCTCGGCCGGCATGGTGCCGGCAAAGTGTTCCTGCGCGCAGCGCCTCCGGGAACCGGCATTATCGCCGGCGGTCCGATGCGCGCGGTCTTCGAGACGCTTGGTATGCAGGACGTCGTTGCCAAATCGCTCGGTTCGTCCAATCCGTACAACGTGGTGCGCGCAACCTTCGATGCGCTCAAGCACCAGGACTCACCACGCTCGGTTGCCGCGCGTCGTAATATCAAGGTTTCCACGCTGCAGTCGCGCCGTCGGGACGGTGACGCGGAAGCCGCGGCCGATTGAGGAAAGTGACGCATGGCTCAGGCACAAAAGACCATCAAGGTTGAGCAGGTGGGCAGTCCGCAGCGGAGGCACCACGATCAACGCGCGACGCTGATTGGCCTTGGCCTCAACAAAATCGGCCGCATGCGCGATGTACCGGATACGCCGGCCACCCGCGGCATGATTCGCAAGGTGCAGCACCTTGTGCGCGTGATCGGCGACGGGAAGTAAAAGGACGCTACGATGAAACTCAACCAGATTGCCGACAAGACGGGTGCACGCAAGAAACGCATGCGCATTGGTCGCGGCATTGGCTCGGGCATGGGCAAAACTGGCGGTCGCGGCGGCAAGGGCCAGACCGCGCGTACAGGCGTGCGCATCAAGGGCTTTGAAGGCGGTCAGATGCCATTGCATCGTCGCCTGCCGAAGCGCGGATTTCGCAACACATCCTTCGCTGTGAAGCTCAACGAGATCAACGTCGGCAGGATTCAGGCGTCGATTGACGCCGGCCTGATCGACGCCAAGGCGCCCGTCGATGCCGCGGCCATGGTCAAGGCCGGGCTGATGCGCCGCGAGAAGGGCGGAGTGAAGCTCCTCGGCGACGGCGAACTCAAAAGCAAGGTTGAATTTTCGGTTTGGCGCGCCTCCAAATCGGCAATTGCCGCGGTGGAGAAGGCCGGCGGCTCGGTGAAGATTCTGGCTCCCGCCAAAGAAGAAGACGAGGTGCCGAAGGGCAAGAACAAGCGCAAGTCACTGGAAGCGGCCAAAGGCGGCGACAAGCCGAAGGGCGGAAAGCCTAAGGCCGAAGCGCAAGGCGAGCAGAAGAGCGCCGAATAATCGGTCCGTGGCGCTGTTCTCGTCCGGGTGTGTCCAAAATGCCCCGGACTACAGTTTTGGACCATCGCCCCTATCTAGAGGGCTGTGAAGAAAGGATGCCTCGGTCTCACGGGGCATGACAGCGAAAGGGTCGAGCGGCCATGGTCTCTGCAGCGGAACAACTGGCAGCCAATCTCAATTTTTCGGCGCTCGCCAAAGCGGAAGAGCTGAAGAAGCGAATCTGGTTCACCGTTGGCGCGCTGCTGGTTTATCGCCTCGGAACCTACATCCCGCTGCCTGGCATCGATCCGAACGCCTGGGAACAGATCTTCAACACCCAGGCCGGCGGCATTCTCGGCATGTTCAACATGTTTTCCGGCGGCGGCATCCACCGGATGGCGATTTTTGCGCTCAACATCATGCCGTATATCTCGGCGTCCATCATTATTCAGTTGATGACGACCGTTTCGCCGACGCTCGAAGCTCTCAAAAAGGAGGGCGAGCAGGGCCGCAAAATCATGAATCAATACACACGGTACCTCACCGTGATTCTTGCGGCGTTTCAAGCGTACGGCATCGGTGTCGGTCTGCAGGGCACCGGCAGTGTTGTCAGCAGCCCGGGCATCTTTTTTCTGATGTCGACGACGGTCACGCTCACCGGCGGCACAATGTTTCTCATGTGGCTGGGCGAACAAATAACTTCGCGCGGCATCGGCAACGGCATCTCGCTTATAATCTTGTCCGGCATCGTAGCGCAGTTGCCTTCAGCGATCGCCGGGACACTCGAACTCGGTCGACAGGGCGCATTGTCGACCGGTCTGATCCTTGCGGTGATCGTGATGGCCGTCGCTGTCATCGCCTTTATCGTTTTCATGGAACGTGCGCAGCGCCGCCTGTTGATCCAGTATCCTAAGCGTCAGGTCGGCAACCGCATGTTCGAGGGTCAGTCCTCGCATCTGCCTCTCAAGCTCAATACATCCGGCGTAATTCCGCCGATTTTCGCATCGTCACTGCTTTTGCTGCCGACCACGGTTGCCAATTTCAACGCGGGCCAGGGGCCCAATTGGCTGACGACCGTAACCACGCTGCTTGGCCACGGCCGGCCGTTGTTTCTCATTCTCTACATTGCGCTCATCGTGTTTTTTGCCTTCTTTTACACGGCGGTCGTGTTCAACCCGACGGAGACCGCCGACAATCTCAAGAAGCACGGCGGCTTTATCCCGGGCATCCGCCCGGGCGAGCGAACGGCTGAGTACATCGATTATGTTCTCTCGCGCATCACCGTTGTTGGCGCACTCTATCTCGCCATTGTGTGTCTCATTCCCGAAATCCTGATCTCGTACGCGGCCGTTCCGTTCTACTTCGGCGGCACATCGCTCCTGATCGTGGTCAGCGTGACCATGGACACGGTGGCGCAGATCCAGGGCTACCTGCTGGCGCATCAATATGAAGGGCTGATCAAGCGCTCCAAGTTGCGAGGTCGGACGCGATGAGACTGATCCTGCTCGGCCCGCCGGGGGCGGGGAAGGGCACGCAAGCGCAGCGCCTGATAGCCAAACACGGAATAGTCCAGCTTTCGACGGGCGACATGCTGCGAGCGGCGGTTGCGGCCGGAACACCCGTGGGCCTGCGCGCGAAGAGCCTCATGGAGCGTGGCGAACTCGTGCCGGATGACGTCGTCGTCGCGATCATTGCTGATCGCATCGGACAATCCGATGCAAAGCAGGGCTTCGTACTTGACGGATTTCCGCGGACCGTGCCGCAAGCAGAGGCGCTCGATCGTCTGTTGGCCGAACGCGGCCTCGAACTCGATGCGGTCATGGAGCTGAAAGTGGATGAGGGCATTCTCCTTCAGCGCATCGAGAAGCGTGTGGCTGAAATGACTGGCCGGGGCGAAAAGGTCCGCGCGGACGACAACCCGGAAGTACTCAAGGGTCGCCTTTCGGCCTACAGGGCGCAGACAGCGCCGCTGGTCGACTATTATGCCAGCAAAGGCATGCTCAAGACCGTTGATGGAATGGCCTCGATCGACGACGTCACGGCGGCCATAGCGGGCCATTTGAAGCCCTTAAAACCGCGTAGGACCAAGGCTGCCCGGCGGAAGCCCAAATCTCGCAAGCCGGCAAGGCGCGTCGCCGCCAAGGCCAGTGCACGCCGCAAGCGCTCAACCCTGAAAAAGCGCAAAACCAGGCCGGGAAAAGCCAAAAACCGTACCAGGCGGAGGTTGACGAGAGCACGATGAATCCCTTAATAAGCTGCACATTCAGGAGTTTGACGCGATGCCGGGCCCCAAGAAGGCGGGGACGGGCGTCGTGTTACGCTTTGCGCTATCCCATTCCAGGGAAAAGAGAATTCGGCGCGGTCTCCGCCGCCGGTCGATATAGGAGAAGTTAAGTGGCTCGTATCGCGGGCGTCAATCTACCGACCAACAAGCGCGTGGTGATCGCGCTGCAATACATCCATGGCATCGGGCAGAAGATTGCCCAGGATATCATGGGCAAGGTTAATCTGCCGGCCGAGAGGCGGGTGTCGCAACTCACCGACGCGGAAGTGCTGCAGATCCGCGAAATCATCGACCGCGATTACATGGTCGAGGGTGACCTGCGGCGCGAAGTTCAGTTGAACATCAAGCGACTGATGGATCTCGGCTGCTACCGCGGTCTGCGCCACCGCAAGGGGCTGCCGGTTCGCGGCCAGCGGACCCACACCAATGCGCGCACCCGCAAAGGCCCGGCCAAGACCATTGCCGGCAAAAAGAAGACCCCGGGACCGACTTGATAAACAGGATGAGGCCTGCGCCGTAACGGCGCGCGGGCGCGAAAGGATTGAGAATGGGTAAGGAAGCCACCCGCGTCCGTCGGCGCGAACGAAAGAACATCGCGTCCGGCGTCGCGCATGTCGCCGCCTCTTTCAACAATACCATGATTACGATCACCGACGCGCAGGGCAATACGATCGCCTGGTCCTCGGCCGGGACCATGGGGTTCAAGGGCTCACGCAAGTCAACGCCCTATGCCGCGCAGGTCGCCGCCGAAGATGCCGCCAAGAAGGCGCAAGAGCACGGCATGCGCACACTTGAAGTCGAAGTGTCGGGACCCGGCTCGGGCCGCGAGTTGGCGCTGCGTTCCCTACAGGCAGCCGGGTTCACGATTACTTCGATCCGTGACGTAACCACGATTCCACATAACGGTTGCCGTCCGCGAAAGCGCCGGCGCGTATAATTTTCTTCGCGCGGACTGTAAGGCCCGCGCGCGTGCTACCGCCGAGATTTTCCCCACGCGGCGGGTGGGGTGCGCTAGGCGCGAGAAGGCCGCGCCGCTGAAAAGGTGAAGACGTGATCCAGAAGAATTGGCAGGAACTGATCAGGCCGAACAAGCTCCAGGTATCCGTTGGCGGCGACGCTGCGCGGGTTGCGACGGTGGTTGCCGAGCCGCTTGAGCGCGGTTTCGGTGTAACGCTCGGTAACGCCTTGCGTCGCATTCTGCTGTCCTCGCTGCAGGGTGCGGCTGTCCAGTCGGTGCACATCGACGGTGTGCTGCATGAGTTTTCCTCGATCGCCGGAGTGCGCGAGGACGTCACCGACATGGTGCTCAACATCAAGGACATCGCCATCAAGATGCAAGGCGAAGGTCCCAAGCGCATGGTCGTGAAAAAGCAGGGCCCTGGCACCGTTACAGCCGGCGACATTCAGACGGTCGGCGATGTGGTGGTGCTCAACCCCGACCTTGTCCTCTGCACGCTCGATGAGGGCGCTGAGATCCGCATGGAGTTCACGGTCAACACCGGCAAAGGTTATGTGCCGGCGGAACGCAACCGTCCGGAGGACGCGCCGATCGGTCTCATTCCGGTCGACAGTCTCTATTCGCCGGTCCGCAAGGTTTCCTACAAAGTCGAGAATACCCGCGAAGGTCAGATCCTCGACTACGACAAGTTGACCATGACGATCGAGACCAATGGCGCGGTCTCTCCGGAAGATTCGCTCGCATACGCAGCGCGCATCCTGCAGGACCAGCTCAACGTATTCGTGAACTTCGAGGAGCCCCGCAAGGAAGCCGCCGCCGAGGCAATTCCGGACCTGGCCTTCAATCCGGCCTTCCTCAAGAAGGTGGACGAGCTCGAACTGTCCGTGCGCTCCGCCAACTGCCTGAAGAACGACAACATCGTCTACATCGGCGATCTGGTGCAGAAGAGCGAAGCCGAGATGTTGCGGACACCGAATTTCGGACGCAAGTCGCTTAACGAAATCAAGGAAGTGCTCGCTCAGATGGGTCTGCATCTCGGCATGGAAGTGCCGGGCTGGCCGCCGGAAAACATCGAAGAGCTGGCAAAGCGCTTCGAGGATCACTACTGAGCCGCTGCGCGGCTGCACGGGAATGAAGGGATAGTACGCCATGCGTCACGGTAAGGTTCACCGCAAGCTCAACCGCACGGCGGAGCATCGCAAGGCGATGTTCGCCAACATGGCTGCGTCGCTGATCAAGCACGAGCAAATCGTCACGACGCTACCCAAGGCGAAAGAATTGCGGCCGATTGTCGAGAAGTTGGTGACGTTGGCGAAGAAGGGCGGCCTGCATGCTCGCCGCCAGGCTATCGCGGAGATCCGGGATGTCGCGCAGGTCAAAAAACTCTTCGAGGTGATCGGCGCACGCTACAAGGATCGCGAGGGCGGTTATACTCGCATCATGAAGGCTGGGTTTCGCTACGGCGACAACGCGCCGAAGGCGGTCATCGAATTTGTCGACCGCGACGTCGAGGCAAAGGGCAAGGATTCAGGGCCGGTGCAGGAGACGAAGGTCGAGGAAGCGGCAACTGCGGCGGCTTGAACCTCCGGCTTGGATTTCTAAAGGGCGGCGCTTGCGCCGCCCTTTTTGTTTGCCTGACGGTGTCGTGCAGCTATGATCGCCGCCGAAGACCGATCAGCTGGGGGCAGTATGATGGTTCGTACGAGCAGTTTTGGCATTGACCTTAGGCGCCGCGCTGATCGGCACGGCCAACGCGCAGTCCGATCTGGTCAAGCGCGGCGATTATCTGGTCAACGGGATTCTGACCTGCGGGAATTGTCATTCACCCAAGGGTCCGCCGGCGGCGATCGCGGGCAAGGATTTTTCCGGGGGGCTGTCCTGGGATGAGCCTCCGTTCAAGGTGACCGCCCCGAATATTACTCCCGACAAGGAAACCGGCATCGGTACGTGGACCGATGCGCAGATCAAGACACTTATGCGCACCGGGATTCGGCCGAACGATGTGCATGTGGCGATGATCATGCCTACCGGCTTCTACCACATCATGACCGATCGCGATCTCGACGCTGTCGTCGCCTATATGCGCACCCTGAAACCGGTGACCAACAAAGTTGCGGATCCGATCTACAAGATGCCCCAGCTTGAGATTGTGGTTCCGGGTGGTGAGAAGGCATTCACCGAAGGCATGATGAGCGACAAGGTCAAGAAGGGTTTTTATCTCGTCACGATCGCGCACTGCATGGAGTGCCACACACCCATGGAGAAAGGTGCGCGGCAGTGGGACCGCCTGGGCGCCGGAGGCTTTGAATTTCCCGGTCCATGGGGCGTCTCGGTGTCGCGCAACATCACGTCAAGCAAGACCAAAGGCATCGGCGCCTGGAGCGACGACGAAATCAAGCGCGCGATCATAGCCGGGGTCAGCAAGGACGGGAGCAATCTCAAGCCCCCGATGGGCTACCAATATTATGCGACGCTGACGCCTGACGACCTCGACGCAGTTGTCGCCTATCTGCGGACGGTGCCGGCGGTCGAGTAGGTGCCGCGCTTAGGGGCTTTGGCGCATCTGACAGGCCTGCGCCGCGTGGCCTTCATTTAAGCCCTTTAGAGGCCTATATCTCGGTCATTCGCCGGGATTCGAACCAATGTCCATGAAGACCCTGACCACTATCCTGATTTCCGTTTCGTTGACGTCCGCTGCCGCGGCCCAGGAGCGACGGCTCCCCACGCAATCCGAACTGCGCCTGTCCTATGCCCCGGTCGTGCACCACGCGGCGCCTGCGGTGGTCAACGTCTACGCCGCCAAAGTGGTGCAAAACCGCAATCCGCTTCTGGATGACCCGATTTTCCGCCGGTTCTTCGGCGTGCCGGGGGTGGAGGCGGAGGCAATCAGTTGCAGCGGTCTCTGGGCTCGGGCGTGATCATCGATCCTTCTGGCCTGGTCGTGACGAACAATCACGTCATTGAGGGCGCCGATGAGGTCAAAGTGTCGCTCGCCGACAAGCGCGAGTTTGAGGCGACGCTTGTTCTCAAGGACCCGCGAACCGATCTTGCGGTACTGCGCATCAAGGACGGGCACGAGCAATTCCCGGTGTTGGAATTTGCGGATTCCGATGCGTTGCAGGTCGGCGATGTAGTGTTGGCCATTGGCAATCCGTTCGGCGTCGGTCAAACGGTGACGCATGGTATCGTGTCGGCACTGGCACGGACGCAGGTTGGAATTTCAGACTACCGTTTCTTCATTCAGACCGATGCCGCCATCAATCCAGGTAATTCCGGCGGCGCTCTCGTGGATCTCACTGGAAAATTGATCGGCATCAACACCGCGATCTTCTCACGATCGGGCGGTTCTCAAGGCGTCGGTTTTGCGATTCCTGCCAACATGGTGCGGGTTGTCGTTGCCTCCGCCAAGACTGGCGGCAGCGCGGTCGTACGGCCGTGGCTCGGTGCAAAACTGCAAGCCGTCACGCCCGAGATCGCCGACAGCATGGGTCTCAAGCGTCCGGCCGGCGCCTTGGTGAGCAACGTCACCGCCGATAGTCCCGCCGCCGGCGCAGGCCTCAAAGCAGGGGACCTGATTCTTTCGGTGGACGGGCAAGACGTCGACGATCCCAACGCCTTCGATTACCGGTTCGGGACGAAAGCGCTGGGTGGCAGCGCCCGACTGGGAATCCTCCGTGGAGGGCGCGAGCAGACGGCGACTGTGTCCTTGCGCAGCGCACCTGCCACACCGCGCGACGAGATCGTTATCCGCTCTCGTTCGCCTTTTTCCGGGGTGAAGATTGCCAATCTTTCTCCTGCACTCGCCGAAGAGCTGCAACTGCAAAACGCCGACCAAGGAGTTGCGATCGTCGATGTCGATAACGGCTCGTATGCGAGCAACCTTGGCTTTCAACGCGGAGACGTCATCCAGGAAGTCAATGGCGAGCGCATCAACAAGACGCGCGATCTTGAGCGTCTGACCAGCACTCCGAACCGCAGTTGGCGCATCACTATCCTGCGCGCCGGGCAGAAGATTTCCGCGGTATTCAGCGGATGACCTCGCGTGCCAAAGCGACCGGTGCAAGCCTGTTTGCAGCCGCGGGCCTCGAGAAGGATGCGCCGCGTCCACTTGCTGACAAGCTGAGGCCGCAAAAACTCGAAGACGTCGTCGGCCAGGATCATCTGCTCGGGCCCGATGGCGCGCTTACTCGTATGCTGGCGACGCGCTCGCTTGGTTCAATGGTGTTCTGGGGCCCACCGGGCACCGGCAAGACAACGGTGGCAAGGCTTCTGGCCCAGGCGACCGATCTGCATTTCGAACAGATCTCCGCGATTTTTACCGGGGTTGCCGACCTCAAAAAGGTGTTCGAGGAAGCGCGCCGGCGCCGGGAAATGGGGCAGGGTACCCTGCTGTTCGTTGATGAGATCCACCGCTTCAACCGTGCGCAACAGGACTCGTTCCTTCCGGTAATGGAAGATGGAACGATCATTTTGGTCGGCGCCACAACTGAAAACCCATCCTTCGAACTCAACGCGCCGCTCCTGTCGCGCGCGCGGGTGCTGGTCTTCCATTCTCTGGATGCGCCGGCGATCGAGAAACTGCTCGATCGGGCGGAAGGTATCGAAAACAGGCGGTTGCCGCTTGATGCCGAAGCGCGCGATGCGCTCAAGCGCATGGCCGATGGTGATGGTCGCGCCGCGCTGACCTTGGCCGAGGAGGTCTGGCGAGCCGCACGCAAGGATGAAATGTTCAATTCGGCCAAACTGCAGGAAATCGTACAGCGGCGTGCGCCGATCTACGACAAGTCGCAGGATGGCCATTACAATCTGATCAGCGCGCTGCATAAGTCGGTGCGCGGCTCTGACCCCGACGCGGCGCTTTACTATCTGTGCCGCATGTTGGATGCAGGCGAGCCGGCGCTCTATATTGCGCGCCGTGTCGTCCGCATGGCGATCGAGGATATAGGGCTCGCCGATCCGCAGGCATTGGTGATCGCAAACGCCGCCAAGGATGCCTACGACTTCCTTGGTTCGCCGGAGGGCGAACTTGCCATAGCGCAGGCGGTGATCTATTGCGCCACGGCGCCGAAATCGAACGCTGGCTACGCGGCCTTCGGGGCGGCCATGCGCACTGCGAAAGAAGCTGGTTCGCTTCTGCCGCCCAAGCACATTCTGAATGCACCCACCAAGCTGATGCAGGAGGAAGGCTACGGTCGTGGCTACGCCTACGATCACGATGCGACGGAGGCTTTTTCGGGCCAGAACTA
Organism: uncultured Alphaproteobacteria bacterium; assembly: GCA_963831515.1. GTDB lineage: Bacteria > Pseudomonadota > Alphaproteobacteria > Rhizobiales > Xanthobacteraceae > Pseudolabrys. Next base: position 70,443 of record CAWHQL010000008.1, read on the forward strand.
TTTCCCCGACGCACTGGAGCGGCAGAAGTTCTACGATCCTCCCGAGCGCGGTTTTGAGCGAGAGATCAGAAAGCGTCTGGAGTACTGGGCAAAACTGAGAAAAGAGCGGGGCGGGGCATGAGCCGCGAACGCTCCGGCCCACGCCAGCCAGGTGGTGGACGCCAGATGGCGGGACCGCGCCATCGCAACCGAGGCAAAGGCCAAGGGCGCGGGCGGGAAGGATCTCAGCCTCGTCACTTTCGGGCAGACGGTCCGGGCGAGGGCACTAATGCAAAACCTCCGTCCGTCGATCCCCGCCGTGCCAAATCGCCGGCCACTGCTCCGACAGTCAGAGCCGATGGCAAGGTTGAAATCACCACCGTCAGTCCCGACGAATCCGGGATGCGCGTGGATCGGTTTTTCGAAGCGCGGTTTCCTGGACTGTCGTTCAGCCACATCCAGCGCATCATTCGTAAAGGCGAAGTGCGCGTAAATGGAAAACGCACGCAACCCAAAGCGCGGCTTGAGTCTCGGGGACACGGTACGGATTCCACCGCTGAAAATTGCCCCGCCACCTCCACGCGATGATGCACCGGCAGCCGACAAGGATCGGGCCTTTCTAAGGTCGATTATCCTCTACGAAGATGCCGACGTTCTGGTCCTCAACAAACCGATGGGCCTCGCGGTGCAGGGCGGCTCAGGGACAACGCGGCACATCGATGGCATGCTTGGCGCCTTGCGCTCAGCGGATGGCCAGCGCCCCCGTCTCGTGCACAGGCTTGATAAGGACACCGCCGGCTGCCTGCTGGTGGCGAAAACACGATTTGCCGCCGCTGCGCTGGCAAAAACTTTCCGTTCGCGTTCGGCACGCAAGATCTACTGGGCGCTGGTCGCGGGCGTGCCAAAGCCGCGCCAGGGTCGAATTTCGACTTTTCTTGCCAAGGAGGAGCGCGAAGAGGATTTGTTCATGCGTATTGCAGCGCATGGGGAGAAAGGCGCCAGCCATGCGGTGACTTACTACGCGGTGGTTGAGACGGCGGCGCAACGCCTTGCCTGGCTTTCGCTCAAGCCGGTCACCGGCCGTACCCACCAGCTGCGTGCGCACATGGCGCATGTCGGCAACCCGATTGTCGGGGACCCAAAATATTTCACCAAAGAAAACTGGGAGCTACCGGGCGGACTTCAGAACAAACTTCACCTTCTGGCCCGCCGTATCGCCGTACCGCATCCACGCGGCGGGGCAATCGATGTATCCGCGCCGCTGCCGCCGCATATGGTGCAGTCCTGGAACTTGCTTGGCTTCGACGCCAAGCGCTACGACCCGATCGAGGAAGCACCTGAGGAGTAGACTCCGGGCCGTGGGGTTCCTATGTCAGAGGGATCATGCGTCGGCCATTGCTAGCCATAGGGATTGTCCTGTCGGCGATATCGACAGCGCCGTCGCATGCGCAAAACAGCGTGCTCGGCGACAACTACAGCATCATGGTTCCGGAGAAGGGCTATAAGCCTTCCCAGCCCGAGCCTTGGCTTGCACCGAAGTACCAGTCTCCGCGCGGAACCGTGAAGGTGCCGAAATCGACCGTTGTGCCGGTGCCGAAGGCGCAGGTTCCTCCGGACCTTTATGTACCCCAAACCGGGAAGGTGGTGCCGAACTTGCCGACTGTGTCGGGATCTGGTCGCGGTGGCGCCGAGACATCCCAGGATCGCGCTGCGCGATGCGCGCACCAGGCGGGCGTTTTTGGTCAGGGAGCTGATCGGGGCAGCTACATGGGCGCCTGCGTCAATCAGTAACTTCAAGTAACGCTGGAAGTTCTTGCGGCCGTTTCTTGCGGCTCGGTTTCCAACTCACGTCAAATTTCGTCCATCACTTGTGCATACGCGATAAGGGCAAACAGCGCCGTACCGCCGATCATGTTCCCGATCAGGACCGGCGGAATGAACTGCACGATCATTTGCCACCACGCCCAATCCCCAGCCAGAACCAGAAGGTAGGCTTCCATACTGCCCGCTACGATGTGGGTAAATCCACCAACGGCGATCAGCCACGTCATCAACGCAATCACGTGGAATTGGGTGCGTTCGGCCCCCGGCATCAACCACACCATGGCGGCCATCAGGAAGCCGGAAGCGATGGCGCGAAAGACCATTTCCCACCAGTCTGTAGCCCAGAAGGTCACGACTGATGGCCAACATTTCGTCGTGTACCTCCGTCGGAAGTACGGGGGCGTAGGTGCAGAACAGCGCTGCGAAAAGCGTGCCGACAAGGTTGGCTGCGAGCACGATCACCCACAGTCGCATCATGCGCCCGACATTCTTCCAGGTGAATTCGGCTGCGACCGGCAGAACAGCGGTGATTGTGCTTTCGGTGAAGAGCTGTTGACGCGACAGCACCGCCATGATGAAGCCGACGCAATATCCGAAACTGGTCACGAGCGGTTCCCAGGGTGCATCGGGGAGATGCGTTCGAAGGATTGCCTGCGCCAATAACGAAAAGCTGATCGAAAGACCTGCGGCGACTCCCGACCACCATAGCGAGGTCCCGGGCCGCGCCATCTCTTCTTCGCCGAGGCGACGCACGACTTCGTAGATGACCGGCGTGCGCGGAGTTGCCAGTTCCTCGACGTCCTTGACTTCTTCTTTGGTGATTCCGTTGCCGCGTCTATTTTTGCGCGACTTGGCCTGATGACTTCCGCGGATGGCGGGGGCTCTTGCGCTCATGCGAGCGGTCAACGCTGCAACCGAGGCAGAGTTCCATCTTTGAAACTTTCCTTGACATGCAACCAAAAGGTTGCATATTATCATCCATGGATGAAGTGTTCAGAGCGTTGGCGGATGGGAGCCGAAGGGAATTGCTTGATCGTCTTCGGGCCGAAAATGGCCAGACACTCGGTGATCTGTGTGAACGCCTGGATATGACGCGCCAGGCGGTGAGCAAGCATCTGGGAATTCTGGAGGAAGCCAATTTGATCGCGACCGTGAAACGAGGCCGCGAGAAGTTGCACTACCTCAACCCGGTGCCGATCCACGAGATCGGCGAACGCTGGATCGTAAAGTTTGAACGTTCGCGCCTGCAGGCGCTGAGTGACATGAAAAAAGCACTGGAGGCGCGAGATGAGTAAGCCGAAGGACGCCTGAGAAAATGAGTTTTGTTGCGTGAGACGTCAGGGGCGTCCCGTGTGCCGCGCGGGGCGCCCCTGAAGCTTTCAGGAGGAGGCGGTTGCTCGATCGAGTGCGGCGAGGTCATCGCCTGTCAATTTGATCTGTGGCGCCTTGGCGATCTCTTTGAGCTGCACCAGGCTCGTGGCGCTTGCAATCGGCGCTGTAACGCGGCCGATCAGCCAGGCGAGTGCGATCTGCGCCGGCATCGCCTTGTGGCGCGCGGCCACATCGTCAAGCGCCTCCAGGATTCGCGTGCCGCGCGCGTCGAGATATTTCTTCAGCCTGGCCCCACGCGCAGGATTTCTGTCGGCATCGGCGGGCGTGCGGTACTTGCCAGTTAGGAAACCAGCGGCCAATCCATAATAGGGGATGACGCTGATGTTCTCCTGCCGGCACAGCGCGGCATAGCTTGATTCGAATTCATTTCGATCTGACAGGTTGTAGAGCGGTTGCAGCGTCTCATAGCGCGGCACACCGAGCGCCTTGCTGGCCTCAAGCGACGCCTTGAGGCGCGTTGGACTCATGTTGGAAGCGCCAATGGCGCGCACCTTTCCGGCTTTTATCAGCGCCGCAAAAGCCTCCATCGTCTCAGCGACCGGTGTCACCTCGTCGTCGAAATGAGTTTGGTAGAGATCGATGTGATCCGTCTTCAGCCGCCGCAGCGAGGCCTCGCATTCGCGCAGAATGTAGTCCTTGCGGAGTGAGCGGCCTTCGCCCATGTCCTCGCCCACTTTGGTCGCAAGCATGATCTTGTCGCGCTTGCTGGACGATTTCAGCCAGCTGCCGATGATGGTTTCGGATTCACCGCCGGCGTGGCCCGGCACCCACCGTGAATAGCTGTCTGAGGTGTCGATGGCGTTGAAACCGGCATCCACGAAAGCGTCGAGGATAAGATGTGAAGTCGGCTCATCGACGTTCCAGCCGAACACATTGCAGCCCAGCACGAGCGGGGCGATGCGTACATCGGATCGGCCGAGCTGACGAAATTCCAAGCTAGCGCAAGCCCGCGTTGAACTTGTCGAGAGTGGCCTGACCCGGGCACAGGTCGTTTTCGCCGAGAGCATTCAGCGGCGTTTGCACCGTGCGCAGATGTGCGTGCAAATCCTCGGATTCGGCCTCGACATACAGGAGGCCGGTGACGATCTGACCCTTGGCGGCATGGTGCTGCAGGAAGCCGAGTGCTGCCGTGCGGTCGTGAATGTCGTAGTCAGCAGCCAGCTTGCGCAGCGCGAGTTTTGAGCCGTCGTGCTGTTCGACAACCTCGACCGTACCGGGTTCGTATTTGACCTCGATCGGCATCCGGCTGGAAATGAAATCGAGCCGATTGACCGCCTCGTTGTGCTCGCGCACGAAATCGAAGCTCTTGGTCGAACCCGCGTGATTGTTGAAGGCCACGCAGGGGGAGATGACATCGATAAAAGCCGCTCCCCTGTGTGCGATCGCCGCCTTGATGATCGGCACCAGTTGATGCTTGTCGCCGGAGAAGGAGCGAGCGACGAAGCTCGCTCCAAGCTGCAGCGCCATCGCGACGAGATCGATGGAATTGTCGGTGTTGATAAAGCCCCGTTTTGATTTTGAGCCGCGGTCCGCAGTGGCGGAGAACTGTCCTTTGGTGAGGCCGTAAACACCATTGTTCTCAACAATATAGACCATGTTCACGCCGCGCCGCAGACAGTGGGCGAACTGACCAAGCCCGATCGAAGCACTGTCACCGTCGCCGGACACGCCGAGATAGATCAGATCGCGGTTGGCGAGGTTGGCGCCGGTTAGCACAGACGGCATGCGGCCGTGCACCGAATTGAAACCGTGCGAATTGCCGAGGAAGTAGGTCGGCGTCTTCGAAGAGCAGCCGATCCCTGAAATCTTGGCGACCCTGTGCGGTTCGATCGATAGTTCGAAGCAGGCTTGGATGATCGCGCCTGTGATCGAGTCATGGCCGCAGCCCGCGCAGAGGGTCGATACAGTGCCCTCATAGTCGCGGTGCGTGTAGCCGAGCGAATTCTTCGGAAGGTCGGGATGGTGGAATTTCGGTTTAGCGAGATAGGTCATGAGGTCACCTTCATCGGCTTCACCGTCAGTTTGTCGAGGTGGTCGCCGATGGCCTTGGCGATGAAACGGGCGGTAATGGGCGTGCCGTCATAGTGCAGGATCGGAACCAGCCGCACCGGGTCGATGCCGCACTCGTTGACGATCAGGGAGCGTAGTTGCGCGTCGCGATTCTGCTCCACTACGAACACAAAATCGTGGTCGGCGACGAAGCTGTTGACGCTGGAATGAAAGGGGAAAGCACGCACGCGCATGCGGTCCAGCCCATGTCCGTGCGCCTCGATCATGTGGATCGCCTCGTCCATCGCGGGCGAGGTCGAGCCGTAGTAGATCACCCCATATTTGGTGGGTTTTCCCGCATTCGCGATCATTGGCCGCGGCACAAGATCCTTGGCGGTCTCGAACTTGCGGATCAGCCGCTGCATATTGTCGACGTAAGGCGCGCCTTCTTCCGTGTACCGGGCATAACGATCGCGCGAAGTACCTCGTGTGAAGAACGAACCCTTGGTGGGATGCGTGCCGGGATAGGTGCGATAGGGGATTCCGTCACCATCGACATCGAGATAGCGCCCGAATTCCTTTCCGGCTTCGAGTTCGGCCGCCGTCATGACCTTACCGCGGTCGTACTTGCGACTGTCGTCCCATGCGAGCGGCTTGGACAGGTGGTGGTTCATGCCAATGTCGAGGTCGAGCATTACGAAGATCGGTGTCTGCAGGCGATCGGCGAGGTCGAAGGCCTGGGCGCCGAATTCGAAGCTCTCGGTCGGGTCCTCGGGGAACAGCAAAACGTGCTTGGTGTCGCCGTGGGAAGCATAGGCGCAGGACGTGACATCGCACTGTTGCGTGCGGGTCGGCATGCCTGTCGAAGGACCGGCACGCTGGACATCGAATAGAACCGCAGGAATTTCAGCGAAATAAGCGAGCCCGATGAACTCCTGCATCAAGGAAATGCCGGGGCCTGACGTTGCAGTGAACGAACGTGCACCGTTCCAGCCGGCACCGATCACGATGCCGATCGAGGCAAGTTCGTCCTCGGCCTGGATGATAGCGTATTTGGCTTGCTTGGTGTCCGCGTCGATGCGCAGCTTGGCGCAATGCCGGGTGAAGGCGTCCGCAAGTGAAGATGAAGGAGTGATCGGATACCAGGCACATACGGTTGCGCCGCCATAAACCGCTCCGAGGGCCGCAGCCGAGTTGCCTTCAATGAATATCCGATCGCCGACAGCTGTGGCGCGCCTGAGCTTCATGCTGAGCGGGCACTGCAGGTTCAGAACTGCATGGTCGCGGCCGATATGGAGCGCCTTGATATTGGGCTCGATCAGCTTGTCCTTGCCTTTGTATTGTTCGCCAATGAGTTGCTCAACGACCTTCACATCCATGTCGAGGAGGGCGGTGAGTACGCCGATATAGATGATGTTCTTGAACAGTTGACGTTGGCGCGGATCGGTATATTCGCGGTTGCAGATGGCTGTGAGCGGCACGCCAATAACCGTGATGTCATCACGGAATTTCGACGCCGGCATCGGCTTGGTCGAATCGTAGAACAGATAACCGCCTGGCTCGATGCCGGCGATATCCCGATCAAAGGTCTGCGGGTTCATCGCCACCATCAGGTCCGTGCCGCCGCGAGCGCCGAGGTGGCCAGCTTCCGAGATGCGGACCTCATACCAAGTCGGCAGACCTTGAATGTTTGAGGGAAAGATGTTGCGCGGAGCGACGGGTATCCCCATTCGCATAACCGCACGCGCAAACATCTCGTTCGCGCTCGCCGAACCCGAGCCGTTGACGTTGGCGAAGCGAACGACGAAGTCGTTTACGCGGCTGATCGGCGTGGCGGTCGGCATGAAGTCCCTGCGTAAGTCATATCGATCAGGAATTTCTGCATGTCCCAGGCACCCGTCGGGCAGCGCTCGGCGCAGAGGCCGCAGTGAAGACAGACGTCCTCATCTTTGACCATAACGCGGCCGGTCTTGAGGCCATCCTGAACATACAGATCCTGGGTGAGATTGTGCGATGGCGCGTTCAGCCGCTGGCGCAGGTCGGCTTCTTCGCCGTTGCCGGTGAACGTGATGCAATCCATCGGGCAGATGTCGACGCAGGCGTCGCATTCGATACAGAGCTGCGCCGAAAATACGGTCTGAACGTCGCAATTCAGGCAACGGCCGGCTTCTGAGAGTGCCAGCTTTTCGTCAAAGCCAAGCTCGACTTCGGCCTTGATATCCTTGAGTGCGACGACTTTGTCGCGATGCGGCACCTTGTAGCGCTTGTCGAGTGCGATTTCGTTGTCGTAGCTCCACTCGTGGATACCCATCTTCTGGCTCATCACCTCGACCGCAGGCATAGGGCGGTCGTCGAGGTCTTCGCCATTGAGACGCTTGTCGATCGACACGGCCGCTTCATGCCCGTGCGCCACGGCCCAGATGATGTTCTTCGGACCGAAGGCCGCGTCACCGCCGAAGAAGATTTTCGGGTGAGTAGACGCCATCGTCTTGGTATCGACTTTCGGCATATCCCATTGGTCGAATTCGATGCCTGTATCGCGCTCGATCCACGGGAAAGCATTTTCCTGGCCGACGGCCACCAATACGTCATCGCAGGGGAAATGCTGGACGGGCTCGCCGGAGGGTACGAGTTTGCGCCGGCCCTTGGCGTCGTATTCGGCCTTTACTTTCTCGAAGGTAATGCCGGTAAGCTTTCCGTTTTCGTGCGTGAATTCTTTGGGCACGAGGTAGTTGTGGATCGGAATGCCCTCGTGCATGGCGTCTTCCTTTTCCCAGGGCGACGCCTTCATTTCCTCAAATCCGGAACGCACAACGACATCGACCTGTTCGCCGCCAAGGCGGCGGGCGGAGCGGCAACAATCCATCGCGGTATTACCACCACCGAGAACGACCACGCGGCGGCCGATCTTGGAAATGTGTCCGAAAGAAACAGAAGACAGCCAGTCGATGCCGATATGGATGTTCTTGGCTGCTTCGTTGCGCCCCGGGACATCGAGGTCGCGGCCACGCGGGGCACCCGATCCGACGAAGATTGCGTCCCAGTTCTCGCCCAGCAGCGCCTTCATGCTGTCGATGCGCGTGCCGGGACGGAACTCGACGCCAAGGTCGAGAATGTAGCCACACTCTTCGTCGATGACGGAATCCGGCAGGCGGAATTTAGGAATTTGCGTGCGGATCATGCCGCCAGCTTTAGGGTCCTGGTCGAAGACCACGCAGTGGTAGCCGAGAGGGGCAAGATCGCGAGCGACGGTGAGAGAGGCAGGGCCGCCGCCGACCAAGGCTATGCGTTTGCCGTTTTTCTTGGATGCGGGCTTTGGCAGACGGTCGCGAATGTCGTCTTTGTAATCGGCCGCGACTTTTTTCAGGCGGCAAATAGCCACCGGCTCCTTCTCCACGCGTACGCGCCGGCACGCTGGCTCGCAGGGGCGGTCGCAGGTCCGACCGAGAATCCCAGGAAACACATTCGAGCGCCAGTTGATCATGTAGGCGTCGGAATAACGGCCGTGTGCAATCAGACGAATGTATTCCGGGACGGGCGTATGTGCCGGGCAAGCCCACTGGCAGTCGACGACCTTGTGGAAGTAGTCAGGCTCGGAAATGTCGGTATTCTTCATTGACTCCTCGAAACGCGCCCCGCTACTTCCGCACAACTCAAAGCGACGTCGCGTTACAGCCCCCCGGCGGCTCCGCTCCCTACCGATCCGCCCATTTCCAGGCACGAATCCGAGGGTGATAATATTGGCTGGGACCAGGCAAGGCTACTTATCCTTCGGTGTATGAGTCCCGCCAACCACAAGTCTCTCTGAGGTTTTTCGCTCCGTGAAAGCGGCGAGAGCATGGCATTTTCGTCCTTAATGTTTCCGATCTGAATTAACATGTAAGGAACGAAGTTCCTCGCTATTTTGCGCTGCACAAACCGTCCCAATGCGTGAGATTTTCACCGAGATTTTCGAGAACCAGCCGCTCGATCCGACCGAAGCGGCGCGGCAAGCCGTTCGGCCGCGTCTGCGAAAGCGATTCTACAAGCAGGCAGAACTAACCGACGCGCAGGGCGGTGTCGGAATATCGCTCGATGGCAGACCTATCCTCACGCCGCGACGGCGCGCTTTTGTCGCGCCGACACGGGCACTCGCCGCCGCCATTGCCGCGGAATGGGATGCGCAAGGCGAGTACATCGACCCGCGGCACATGCCGCTCACGCGGCTTGCGAACGCCGTGATTGATGCGGTCAGCGAAAACTCCGAGCCTGTCGCGGAGGAAATCGCAAAATATCTTGGTAGCGATTTACTTTGTTACCGCGCAGAAGCGCCCCTGAAACTCATCGACAAACAATCGCAAGCCTGGGACCCGGTGCTCGCTTGGACACGCGAAGCCTTCGGTGCGAATTTCAAACTGGCGCAAGGTGTCGTGCACGTGGCGCAGCCTGATGAAGCCGTCGAGGCTTTGCAAAACGTTATTCCTCGCGACCCATGGCGGCTCGCAGCGGTTTCTTCGATTACCACGTTGACCGGCTCGGCACTGTTGGCTTTGGCGATTGCGCAGGGCGCGATCGATATCGATTCAGCCTGGACGGCTGCGCACGTGGACGAGGATTGGCAGATGGCCCAATGGGGTCGCGACGAACTTGCGCTCGAACGCCGAGCCTATCGTGAGGCTGAGTTCAGGGCGGCAGCTTCAGTTCTGGGTTTTGTCGGTTAATTGCGTCGAGTGCAACCGAGATGAACATAGAGCAGCCGCGCCTTCCGTACGAAGAAGGCGCGGCGAGCATCATCAAACTCATCCAAATCAATGTCCGGTCGGATCGCCCCGACGTCCGGCTTCGTAGAGAAACCAAACACGCCTTTCGGCGTCATCGATGAATGTCTCGAGAAAACTTGCCGTTGCCACGTCGTTGTGCTCGTCGCAGAGATCGTGCGTTTCGCGCAGCGCCGCGATCACACGCTGATTGTCTTCGCGCAGCTCGGCCAGCATGTCCTGCGGATCGACATAGACTGCGTCATTATCGGCGAGGCGTTGATGGCGCGCGATATCGCCGATCGATCGCAGTGTAGTCCCCCCGAGCTTCCGAACACGCTCGGCGAGCACATCGGTCGTGGCGAATATCTGGTCGGCGTGCTCGTCGAAGAGCAGGTGATAATCGCGGAAATGCGGCCCACTGGCGTGCCAGTGAAAATTCTTGGTCTTCATATAAAGCGCGAAAGTGTCTGCCAGCAACGCGTTGAGCGCCCCGGTGATGTCCTTTTGGGCATTGGCGCCGAGATCGGTCGGCGTGGTCAGTCGCGCTGTAGGCTTGGCATTGTTCATGATAGACGTCCTCGGTTATAAATAAGCCCCCCCGAAGAATTCCTCCCACAGTATGCCGCGCAATTGTCAGCTTTGTGAAGGCTCGTTTTTCTTCGGCTGAAGGTCGGCGGCGCGGGTATCAGCTGCCCGCGCATCATCTTCGCGTCCAAGTGAGCGCAACAGGCTTGCGCGCGCTTCGTGCATTTTGGCGACATCGGCCTTTATGGCTATCGCCTTGTCGACACTCGCCAGCGCATCATCAAGGCGTGCGAGTTTCTTCAGCGCCAATGCACGCCCGAGATAGGCCTCGGCCATCTTTGGCTCCAGCGCGATGGCCTGGTCATAGCTTGCCAGCGCCTCGGCGTCGCGACCCAGGTCGGTCAATACGTGACCTCGATTGCAATGCGGCACGCAGAAATCCGGATCGAGCGCGATGGCCCTGTCGTAACTGGCAATCGCTTCGTCGAGGCGCCCGGCACCATGGAGCGTTGCTCCCCGGTTGATCCAGTCGGGTGCCGAATTTGGGTCGATCGCGAGAGCGCGATCGAAGCTCGACAGAGCTTCACTGTTTCTACCAAGTTCGCTCAGCATATTCGCGCGGTTGCTGTACGCGTCCGCCAGTTTAGGGTCGCATTCGACCGCGCTGTCGAAACTTTGCAGGGCATCCTCGATTTTTCCCATCCGGTGGAGTGCCTGACCGATCAGGTTATATGCCCGAGCCTGTCGCGGACGGTACGACAGCGAACGTCGGGCCAGATCGATGCCCTGCTGAAACTGGCCTTCGTGGCAGGCGATCAGTGCAATGTAATAGAGCGCATCTGCGTTGCGCGGATCATTGCGCAGCACCTGGGTATAGCGGTCCATGGCCAGAGAAATCTGACCAGCTTTGTGGTGGACCAGGCCCTGCTGAATGAGTTCGGCGGCTGTCTGCGGTTCGCTCATGGGGCGCTTGTAAGCAGGCTTTGGGGGGCTGCCAAGCCCGAACTCAAGCCCGCGATCGACACTGGCTTTCGCGGGGACGACGCCTGTGGTGTGGTATGCATCGATGGCCGGAATACACGGCGAGGGGCTCTAACTCCATGAAAGACATCCTCGACAAACTCGAAAAGCGCCGCGAGGAGGCACGCCTGGGCGGGGGCAAGGCACGTATCGAAGCGCAGCACAAGCGCGGCAAGTTGACCGCGCGCGAGCGCATCGAGTTGTTCCTCGACAAGGGCTCCTTCGAGGAATTCGACATGTTCGTCGAGCATCGCTCGAACGAATTCGGGATGGAGAAAACAAAAATCCCCGGCGACGGTGTGGTCACCGGTTGGGGCACAGTCAACGGTCGCGCTGTCTATCTGTTTTCCAAGGATTTCACCGTCTTCGGCGGATCGCTGTCGGAGACGCATGCCCAAAAAATCATCAAAGTGCAGGACATGGCGATGAAGGCGCGCTGCCCAATCATCGGACTGTTCGATGCGGGCGGTGCGCGCATCCAGGACGGTGTCGCGGCGCTCGGTGGCTACGGTGAAGTCTTCAAGCGCAACGTAGTAGCCTCGGGCGTCATACCGCAGATCAGCGTCATCATGGGCCCATGTGCAGGGGGCGATGTCTATTCGCCTGCCATGACCGATTTCATTTTCATGGTTCGCGACACGTCGTACATGTTCGTCACAGGTCCGGACGTGGTGAAGACAGTGACCAACGAGGTTGTGACCGCCGAGGAGCTGGGTGGGGCCTCGGTGCACACCACTAAATCAGGCGTCTCGGACGGCGCCTTCGAGAACGACGTCGAGTGTCTGTTGCAGATGCGCCGATTGATCGATTTCCTGCCGTCCGATAACGAAAGTGGAGTTCCGGAGTGGCCTACGCAGGACGCAACTGACCGCATCGATGAGTCTCTCGATACGTTAGTCCCTGACAATCCCAACAAGCCCTACGACATCAAGGAACTGATACTAAGGGTTGCCGATGAGAGTGATTTTTTCGAGCTGTCATCGGCCTACGCAAAGAACATTGTCACGGGTTTCGGTCGGGTTGCCGGCCGCACTGTTGGCTTCGTGGCTAACCAACCTATGGTGCTCGCCGGGGTGCTCGACAGCGATGCCTCGCGCAAGGCCGCTCGTTTTGTGCGCTTCTGCGATGCTTTCGGCATTCCCATCGTCACCTTCGTCGATGTTCCCGGCTTTTTGCCCGGCACGGACCAGGAATACGGCGGGCTGATCAAACATGGCGCCAAGCTATTGTTCGCCTACAGCCAATGTACTGTGCCGCTGGTGACCGTGATCACGCGCAAGGCGTTTGGCGGAGCCTATGACGTCATGGCGTCGAAGCACGTCGGTGGAGACGTCAATTACGCGTGGCCGACGGCTCAGATCGCGGTTATGGGCGCCAAAGGCGCGGTTGAAATCATCTTCCGGGCCGATATGGATGATCCGAAAAAGATCGCCGCCCGGACGAAGGAGTATGAAGAGCGTTTTCTTTCGCCGTTTGTCGCCGCGGAGCGAGGCTATATCGACGATGTGATCATGCCGCATTCAACGCGTCGGCGCATCGCACGCGCATTGGCGATGTTGCGCAACAAGCACGTGGAGATGCCGGCGCGCAAGCACGACAATTTGCCGGTCTAGAGATGCCCAAGTCACTCTTTATGGTCCGTGCGGTCGTCGCTGTGCCATTGCGAACGAAATTCGATCATTGGTACTCGAACGACCATTTGCCTTGGGCCATGCGGGTCTTCAAATGCGAGAAGGCGTGGCGCTTCTGGAGTGAGACGGAGCAGGGCGTGCACTATGCTGTCTATCAGTTTGCCGATAAGTCCCGACTCGACGCCGCGCTCGGCTGTGACGAATTCAAGGAAATGATCGCCGACTTCAACCGGTCGTGGCCCGAGGGCGTGGCCCGGACGCGCGATATCGTGACACTGGTAGAAGAGCGTATCGCCTGACTGTGCTGAAGAAAAAATAGGCCGGAGTTCGTTTCGGTACGAAGATACTAGCCGCAATTGACTAAAATCGACGCGAAGAATCGAAGCAGAAATTATCCAGGAACCCCTTTGTCTTTCTGCTGTCCCTTGAACATTCCTCGCTGCGATGCATTTTCTCTCCGGGTGGGCTCAGGGTGGCGTCTGACGGAGGGACAATCCATGGCGGTCGGACAACCAAGAGTACTCATCGCAGATGATTCAAATGCGGTGCATCAATTGATCGGCGATGCTTTGCCGGTCGATTACGCCACGGACGTGACTCAGGCCTACAATGGCATCGAATGTCTGAATGCGCTCGACGATGGAGTGGATCTCGCCTTCATTGACGTTCATATGCCGACGATGGGTGGCATGGACGCGTTGTGGGCTGCGCGCATTGCGGGGAACAAGACTTTTGTCACTCTGATGTCGGGCGCCGCAAACAGGCGCTGTATTGATCTGGCACGCCAGTTGGATGCGTACGAATTTTTGACCAAGCCTTTTGGCAGGCCGGAGATCGACGCCATCCTCACAACTCACCGCCGTATAACCACTTCGATGCGGGTCCTCCTTGTGGACGACTCGCGGGTGTCTCTGAAAGTCATGCGCAAGGTGCTGGGCAGCTCCGTATTTCATTTGAATATCGACGAAGCGTGCACTGGAGTCGACGCACTCGCGCGATGCAACACGCAGGTGTTTGACGTTGTGTTTCTTGACGTCAACATGCCTGGCCTGGATGGCCATGCAACGCTTAAGCGACTGATGCTTGCGAACCCTCAGGCAAAAGTCGTGATGATTTCAAGTGAGCACAATGCGTTGCGTGAGCGCGAAGCAATTAGGCTTGGCGCGGCAGCGATCATGCACAAGCCGTTTTTTCCGACAGAGATCGATGCGGTATTGCACCGGATCTTCGGGCTCCAGTCACCAAAGCTTGCGACAGGCGGGTGCATCCGCGATTTCGGCATCAAGATTCTCGGGCGCACGATCGCTGTAGAGCATGTCGAAACGGGTCATTTGTTCGAATACGTCTGGTTCCGGGAACCGCCGTATCTTCGGCTGCCATTCGTGCGCGCAAATGAGTCCGCAACAATTCCGGTTGCCGATCTAATGGCGAGCGCGAAAAAGGCCGCGATGCTTGAGCTGGCAAACGCCAATCTCGTGCATCTGGGGAAAGCAGCCTAGTGCAGCACGGATTGGCGCGTTTATAGAGAAGTTACGTTCATTGCCGTTGGATTTTGCGGCCGTCACCAGACAACCGCACTAGGATGTGCCCGGGGCGACGTCAATTATAAAGCCTGGGAGTTCTCCATGCCCAAGGAATTAGTATTGTTCACGGCAATTGTGGCCGTATTCACGTTTATGACATTCAGTGCGCGAGCCATGCCGGTGTCAGCACTTAAAAGCGCGACCAATGGCTCCAGCCATGTCGTACACGTTGCCGGAGGTTGTGGCCGTGGATGGCATCGTGGTCCATACGGTCATTGCCGCCGAAACTAGACAGAGTTTGGCCCGGATTTTCCGGGCCAAATTTTTAGTGGATGGATGACATACAAATCTGGTTGTAAGAGCCGACTGTGAAAAAAAGGCCCCGCATAGGCGGGGCCAAATTTATCTGGCGAAAAGATCTTTTGCAGATTCATCAATTGCAAACACGCCAGCATCGGTAGGCGTTGCAAACCCGATGGCTCCCGCGACCACCGCAAGCTCCGGGGGCCACGACCATGGGGACTGGCGCAACTACGACTGCGCGTGGCGCGACATTGGGACGGCATATGCCATTGAAGTCACGATGCCAGCCCGGACCGCAGCCACCGGCCACCGGCATAGTCAGGTGGGGCCTCGTTTGGTCTAGGGGCGCGGCCGGCATTGCTTGAGCAGCGGCAACACCAAAAAAGCTGACAGCTATGAGCAATCCGAGAGAAAATATCTTGGTCACGCGTTCCTCCTATGGTTCTAGGTTGTGCCCCCGACATTCTGCGCTATTCGAATCGTCGCGCTTTCATTATGGCACGCCTGTTACAACGACGAACAAGCTTTCACGGTTTCACAAGGCCGACAAAAAAAATGGCCTCGCTCTCGTTCGCGTACGTCGCTCGCGGTTTAATCAGCAGCGTGTGATTGTGATATCTCGAGTGCCGCCGCTCTCTGACGGTACTGTCTTGATCTGTTTGGTGGTCTGACAAGTGAGTGCGGCCGGCGGTTGTGAAACGTAGATGATCGGCGGTGGCTCGACGTAGTTCACGTTGCCGTAGTCATAGGGCGGAACGGCATAAAGGCCTCCGTACCCCGCGTACGGCCACCACTGATTGAAATTTCTGTTACGCGCACCGTGTCGGAAATGCTGGAAGTGCTTTCCGAAATGGCCGGAGTGCATCTTAAATCCACCGCCATGTGCATTTGCTGGAATTGTCAGCGGCGCCCAGGCCAATGCGGCCGCGACAGTGACGCCAAAGATGGCAAAGTATTTGATACTCATTGTTACGCCTCCCACACGTCGCAATTTGACGCCGAAGCGTGGTCCAAGTCAAAGCCCCCGGGCCTATTTCGTGCGAATTCAGCGACCTTTTGAAAGCCCGTTTACGCCCGCAATCAGCGCCAGCCGCCACCGCCGTTAACGTAAACGGTGTCGGCGGTCATGAATTCGCAGGCGTCCGAGCACATGAACAGAACCAATTCGGCAATCTCCTCGGGCTCGGCGAAGCAATTCATCGGCACATCCTCGAGGAAACGCTTTACAAGCTCCGGTGAACTGCTCGCCGCCGCCTGAAATGGTGTTTTGACGGGTCCGGGCGAGATCGAAAGTGCTCGGATCCCCTGCGTCGCAAACTCCCTCGCAACGCCCATGGTCATGGTCACCACCGCTCCCTTGGCCGCCGCGTAATGTATCGATGAGCCGGGGCCACCACGTCTGTGCGCCATGCTGCCCATGTTGACGATCACGCCGAACTTGTTGGCGAGCATGTGCGGCAGCACGGCCTGCATGGTGTAGAAAGTGCCTTTGACATTCAGGTCGAAGGTTTTGTCCAAAAGAGCGTCGTCGATTTCGAGAAACTTTGCGCGTCTTATCGCGGCGCCGGCCGAGTTGAACAGGAATTGCACGCTGCCGAATCCGTCGATGGCAAGCTGGACCATATCGTCAACGGCAGCGCGTTTGGTGACATCGATGGCCAGTGCCAGCGCCTGACTGCCGATGGCGTTAATTTTCTCGGCGGTCTTTTCCACGCCCGCCTCGTCGATGTCGGCACAAACGACGTTCGCCTTCTCACGAGCAAAAATAAGTGCCGCCGCGCGGCCGATCCCGCTGGCTGCGCCGGTAATGATGACGGTCTTGCCAGCGAAATAGTCCGGTGATTTCGGCATGGATCCTTCTCCGGCGTGCGTTTTCCTGGTGTCGCCGCTGCGCATCATGGATTGCCGGTTTGAGGCCGGCAATGACAATATCGGTGCCCAACGACCTTTGCGTATCGAGGAGCTGCCATGACGACACCTATTGAATATGCCGACGCTTCACCTCAAGTGCGCGCGGTCTATGACGATATCAAAAAGACCCGCAACGTCGCGGACGTGAACAATTTCTGGAAATATCTTGCGCGCGATCCGGCGACACTCAAACGCACATGGGAAAGCGTGAAGCAGATCATGGCGCCGGGAGCGCTTGATCCGCTCGTCAAGGAGATGATCTATCTTGCGGTCTCGGTGACGAATGGCTGTCCTTATTGCATCGCCAGCCACACTTTCGCGGCGCGCAAGGCCGGCATGAGCGAGGCAATGTTCGGTGAAGTCATGGCTGTTGTGGGAATGGCAAATGAGACGAACCGGCTGGCCAATGGTTATCGCGTTCCGATCGATGATGCCTTTAAGTGATTGCCGGACAGCCTTCCCCTATGCAAAGTATTGTCCGGGGAAGGGGACATTTCATGTTCGATGAAGCGCTGTTGACCAAACTGCTCTGCGTGGGATTTGTTGCGGCTGTGATGCTGCCATTCGGGGGTTTCCTGTTCCCCTATGTCAGCAGTGAATTGTCAGGAATTGAATTTCAAGCGATAGAGGCGGTCGCAAGCGCGACACTTGGCTTCGGAATCCATTCCGTTCTCGGCTGAACGTGCACTTCTAAATTCCAAATCGGTCCCGGCGCCAAGTAGCGCCGGGACCGATTTGGCTACCTTGCAAGATGTTATTGCGACTTAGGTGGCTCCGCCGTCGTCGACGGAACCGACGGTGTCGACGCAGGCGGCGACAGCGGCTGCGTTGACGTTGCGCCGGAGCCCGTGGTGGCCGGCGGGGGCGTCGTTCGCGTCGTCGTCGTCGGCGGCGTTATCGACGACCCATTGCTGGCGGTCGTGCTATTGTTGTTCCAACCGGCAACGATCAGAAACCCTATCAACAGCAATACTGCTACACCGGCAATCCAACCCCACATTCCGCCAGCGGCGCTCTCATCGCGGCGTATCACCGGATCGCTGAGGCGCGGATCGGTAAAGCGTGGATCAGTCATGACGTTCCTCCATGTTTCGAGACACTGTGCGTCGTCTCGAAATGGGGAAACCCGCTAGGTGCGGTGCCGGTTCCGAAATTTGCGGGGAGAGGGAACCCGCGAGTGATCAGGTCACTCGCACCGCCAGCCGCCATGCAGCCCAAAAAACAAAAAAGAAACATGCGAGGAACACGGGCAAACTCGCGCCTGCCGACCATTGCTCGACGGCTCGACCAATCAGGTAGGCCACCACCATGCCGACCAGGACGAATACGATGTAATACGCCAGCAATCTCATAGCGAAGGCCCCAATCAAATCCCCGTGCGGGCCGGTTCGGACCCGACCGTATAGGGCCCCATCCCGAGAAGACGGGCAAGCCCAAAAAGTGGTATAGGCACGCCGCCCGCCATATTCCGTTAGCTCCCACACCGAGATCTCGATAAGTCTTAGTCGACTGGCGATTGCGACTGCGCCGGTGTTGTTCGTGCTCCTGTGGAGCACCGGCTTTATCGGTGCCCGGTATGGCCTGCCTTACATCGAGCCGCTGACATTCCTCGCAGTACGCATGTTTTTTGTCGTCTTGATCATGGCTGCGATAGCGATCATCGGAGCTGCCAAACCCCCCGATGCAAGCGAGATCGGCCACAGCCTCGTTGCAGGTTCGCTGGTGCACGGCCTTTATCTCGGCGGGGTCTTCACGGCCATCAGCCAGGGCGTGCCGGCGGGCATTTCGGCCTTGATCCCCGGACTGCAACCCATCCTGACATCGACCATCGCCAACCGGTTCATGGGCGAAACGGTGACGCGGGTGCAGTGGATCGGGCTCGTGCTCGGTCTCCTTGGTGTTCTGCTCGTATTGCACGACCGCAACATCGTGCTTGCAGGCTCTACGCTTGGCTGGATCGCGAGCTTTCTCTCCCTCATCGGTATTACGTTGGGAACGCTTTATCAAAAGCGTTATTGCGGCGCGATCGACTGGCGTTCAGGGAACCTTGTTCAATACATCGGAGCGGGAGTGCTTTTTGCGCTCGGGTCCTTTGCGTTTGAAACACGCGAGATCCACTGGACGGGCGAGCTCGTTTTCGCGCTCGCGTGGCTTGTGCTGGTGCTGTCGATTGCGGCGGTCGGCCTGATGTACTGGCTTATCCGCCGGTCCGCCGCGACCGGCTTCGCTAGTTTGTTCTACCTGGTCCCGGTGGTGACGGCTTTGTTCGCCTTCATTCTCTTCGGCGAGCGGCTGGACGCCCTTTCGATCGTCGGGATGTTGATCTGCGCCGGCGGCGTCGTGCTCGCCAACCGCGGCGCGCGACAGACCTGACTACTGCTTTTCCCGCTCCAGCACGAGTTGCGTCTGCGTCACCAGTGCACACAGCTTGCCGTCGCTGCGTGTGATGCGCGTTTGCCAGACCATGGTGGTGCGGCCGCGGTGGAGGGGCGTGCATTCCGCTTTTGCCACGTCGCCGATGGGTACGGCGGCAAAGAAATTGGTTTTGCTTTCGACCGTGGTCGTCGACTGGCCGGGCTTGAGATTGGCTGTGGTCGCGGTCCCACCGAGATTGTCGGCAAGGGCCATGAGCGCTCCGCCGTGCAAAATTCCGAACCGGTTATTGAGCTCGGCCCGCGCGACCAGTTCTGCCGTTACGCGTTCGGGCGATAAGTGGGTGATCTTCAGGCCGAGAAATTCGGCAAAGGGCGGTTGCTTGTTCGCCGCTTCATTCATCTTCGTCGCTCCCAGCCGTCGTTAAAATAACAAAGGCGCGGACGGTAAAGCCCGCGCCTTTGCTGCGCAATCGGTGAGTTCGGCTAACTGCGCGGCTGCGGCACAATGCGAATATAAGGCCGCGGCGCCTTGAAACCTTGCGGCCAGATTTTCTTGGCTTCATCATCGGTTACCGAGCCAGCAATGATCACGTCCTCGCCCTGTTTCCAGTTGGCCGGGGTGGCGACGCGATGCTTGGCCGTCATCTGCAGAGAATCGATGACGCGCAGGACTTCATCGAAATTGCGGCCGGTTGTCATCGGGTAGACCAGGATCAATTTGATCTTCTTGTCGGGACCGATGATGAAAACGTTGCGGACGGTTTGATTGTCGGCTGGTGTGCGGCCTTCCGAGCTGCCTGAGGTGCTCGCCGGCAGCATCCCGTAGGCCTTGGAGATCTTGAGTTCGGTGTCGCCGATCATCGGATAGTTCGGGGCAAAGCCAACCACATCCTTGATGTCGGCGGCCCACCTCTTGTGGTTATCGACTGGATCGACCGACAGGCCCACGATTTTTACATTGCGCTTGTCGAATTCCGGTTTGAGCCGGGCCATTGTGCCGAGTTCGGTGGTGCAGACCGGCGTGAAATCCTTCGGGTGCGAAAACAGCACGCCCCAGGAACTTCCCAGCCAGTCATGAAAGCGGATTTTGCCTTCCGTCGTTTCAGCTTCAAAATCGGGTGCGGTATCGCCAATCGCTAATGTCATCACCAACCTCCACTCAAATGGAATACACGTGTGCCACGTAATATAGGGGGCAACGTCGGAGGGGAATAGGGACGCCGCCACGAAGGATTGTTGCGTCGTCAAATACACGCGTTGGAGAAGAAAAGAACGACGCTAAGGCGCCGGGTGGAAAAGCTTTTTCCACCCGGGCGAAGGCCGTCAGCGGCTTGCAGCTTTACGCTCGTCCATACCCACGGTCCGGCCGGGGAAACCCGCGGCGTCGAAATAACGCGTTTTGCCAACGCTTTGGCCAACCAGAACGGTGACAAGACCATTTTCGCCCGGTGTCCCACGTTCGGTCCATGTTTCCGTTGTCGGGTCCACGCCGCCCGGAAGCGCTTCTTCTATCACGCGGCCCTGCAACGATCCTTTCAATGGAATATTCAGGCCCAGGGCATGAGCGATGGTCTTTCCGATGTCGGCATTGCTCACCGGCGTCCGATCGACGAAACCGCTTTTGAAGCTCGGTCCGATTGCTGCCATGAAATTAAGGGTATCGGCGCGACTGAAGCTGCCATGCATTCCCTGGCCCTGCTGCAGACCCGTATCTGCGACGCTCACGGCACACATCACGGGTTGCCCGCAATCGGTGGCATAGGAGCGGAAATTGACCACAATCGCAGGCCGCGGTGTGCGTGCCTTGCCCTGCATGTTGATGGCAGAAAGCGGCAGGGTGCCGGCAAAACTGCCGATGTCACTGTCGACAAACAATCCGCTGACGTAGTCCTGCGCCAACAGGGCGTCTATCACCTTGCCCGTACGCGTGGCGTCCTTGTCCGGAACGTAAATCAGATTTGATCCGCCGTTTGCGGCGACAACGACGGCTGGCTTTTCCGGATCGTTGCCGATCAGGCCATTGCCGCGGCTTGTATGCTTGCCCGCTTCGACGATCTTGTTTTTATCGTCAGGGTCATACAGCGGCAGATCGAGGGCCTTGGCGATGTCGATGGCCAGGAATCCCGGTGGCAGCAATCCAGCCGGTACGTCCGCGTAACTTGCCTGCGCGGCCGGACTGCTTTTGCTTTCTTTCGAAATTGTCGAGAAACCATGGTCGGCAGCGACGACGATATCGGTTGTTCCGGCAAGACCGAGCTCATCCAGCGCCTTGCGCAGATCCGCGAGATTGTCATCGGCATTCTTGATGGACGCGAGAGACGTTGGCCCATTGATGCCCGGTAAGACCTTCAGATGGCTGTCACCTTGGTTGTGCTGCGTGCCATCGGGATCGCGCGACCAGAAGACCAGCACAAACGGCTTGTTTCGTGCCTTGAACATCGGCAGTACGACCTTCGCGGCGACATCCGCGAAATATTTCTGCTGCACGACGTTGGCGACCAACGTGCCGGGCTTTTCGAAATTTCCCGCATTGGAATTATCGCCCGGCGTGTCTTTGCGGGAAGGGGCCGCCAAAGACAGGCCGGCTGACTTCAATGCGTCCTGCATTTCTTGCGAGAGCGGAATGCCTTGTTTGCTGCCCGTGGAGTCGTCGATAGTGATCGTCGCATCACCGGTGCGCTCGGTGTGATCGAACATCAAGGTCGGGCCGAGCTTGCCGATCGCCGCAGTGCTGAAACCCTGGCGCCGTGCCGCGAACAGGACGGTGTCCTCGTCGACGAAGTTGCCGGAAAAATGCGCGTCGATATCACCAAGGATTGGATCGTTTTCGATGAATGGTGTGACGCTGCCACCAGCCGTCGGCACCGGATAGGCGGTGTAGATCGTGTTGCTGAAAGCGCCGGTGTCACCGAGAAAATGACCCGTGGCCAATCCCGAGGCGTTGGCCATGGTGAAGGTGGGGAATAATGAGTGCGGATTAACAAAATTGACGCCCTTGTCGCGCACGGCGGCGAGCGTAGGCGCGGTCTCCGGTGTCACGGAATTGGGTCGCAGGCCATCGGGAACGAAAAGAATGAGATTGCGCTGGCTCTGAGCGGCCGCGGGCACAATTTGCATAAGGACGCCGATGCACGCGGCTGCGAGCAGCTTTGAGCGGAGTGACACGCGGATTCTCCTGATACGGGTGGACGTGCTGTGGTGGATACGCCCGCTGCAAGACAGTATTGTAACAGCCCCGCTGCCAAAGGTACGCGATTGACTTTTTTGCCATAACGCCGCAAGCCAAAGGGCCGGCATCTGGGGCCGTACACGGAATGTTCAAGCGTATCCTCGTTGCCAATCGCGGTGAAATCGCCTGCCGGATCATCAAAACCGCGCGCAAGATGGGAATCGAATCGGTCGCCGTCTATTCGGAGGCCGACAAGGATGCCTTGCACGTCGAGATGGCGGATACTGCGGTGGCCATCGGGCCGCCCCCGGCGGCTGAAAGCTATCTCGTCATCGAAAAGATCGTCGACGCCTGCAAGCAAAGCGGCGCCGAGGCCGTTCACCCTGGCTATGGCTTTCTGTCAGAACGAGAGGCCTTTCCAAAGGCGCTCACGGCCGCGGGCATTGTGTTCATTGGCCCAAATTCAAAAGCCATCGCCGCCATGGGCGACAAGATCGAGTCGAAGAAAGCGGCTGCTGCCGCCAAAGTCTCGACGGTGCCTGGCCATCTCGGGGTGATCGAAAGCGAGACGGAGGCCATCAGGATCGCCGACGAGATCGGCTATCCGGTAATGATCAAGGCGAGTGCGGGCGGCGGCGGCAAGGGCATGCGTATTGCGCACAGCAAAGCCGAGGTCGCCGAAGGGTTCGCGCGCGCTCGTTCGGAAGCGAAATCTTCTTTCGGCGACGAACGCGTATTCATCGAGAAATTCATCACCGATCCTCGCCACATCGAAATTCAGGTGCTTGGCGACAAGCACGGAAACGTCATTCATCTCGGCGAACGCGAATGCTCCATCCAGCGGCGTAATCAGAAGGTGATCGAAGAGGCGCCGAGTCCTCTGCTTGATGCGACGACACGAAAGAAGATGGGCGATCAGGCAGTCGCGCTTGCCAAGGCTGTCGGTTACGACAGCGCGGGGACCGTGGAGTTTGTCGCGGGGCAAGACAAGAGCTTCTACTTCCTTGAGATGAACACACGGTTGCAGGTCGAGCATCCGGTGACGGAGCTGATCACCGGCATCGATCTCGTCGAGCAGATGATCCGTGTTGCCGCGGGAGAGAAACTCTCGATTGCGCAGGGCGACGTAAAGGCCAATGGGTGGGCGGTTGAAAGCCGCGTTTATGCCGAGGATCCATATCGAAACTTTCTTCCCTCGACGGGTCGGCTGACGCGCTATCGGCCGCCGCAAGAAGAAAGCACTCACGGGATTACCGTGCGCAATGACACCGGGGTCTACGAGGGGGGCGAGATCTCACTTTTCTATGATCCGATGATTGCAAAGTTGGTGACGCATGCCTCGACACGCGGCGCGGCGATCAAAGCGCAGAGTGACGCGCTCGATCGGTTTGTCATCGACGGCATCCGCCACAATGTTCCGTTCCTCGCGGCGCTGATGGCGCATCCCCGCTGGCAGGCCGGCAAACTTTCCACCGGCTTCATTGCTGAAGAATTTCCCGGCGGGTTTCATGCGCAGACGCCGGAGGGTGAGACAGGCGACGTACTCGCGGCTGTCGCCGCCGCAATTGACCACGTTTTAGGCGAGCGCAAGCGCCGCATTTCCGGGCAGCTTGATGGTCAGAGCGTTACCCGCGAAAGCCAACGGGCCCTGTGGCTCGGCGACCATGAGCTCAAGCTTGAAGTAAAACGCGAGAACGGAGTCATCAATGTTCGTTTCGAACGAGGCAAAGCGCCCGGCTTGAAACTGCAGTCCGATTGGAAGCCAGGCGATGTGATCTGGAGCGGCACGATCGACGGGCGGCCGGTTGCGGTGCAGGTGCGTCCCGTTCCAAACGGTTTTGCGTTGAGCTACCGCGGCGTGGAAACCAAGGCCTATGTCTATACCGAGCGGGAGGCCGGCTATGCACGGCTGATGCCGCCGAAGAAAGTCAGCAATACGGGAAAGCAGGTCCTTTGTCCGATGCCGGGCCTTGTTGTTTCGATCGCAGTCAAGGAAGGCCAGGAGGTCAAGGCCGGCGAGCTCGTGGCGGTTGTCGAGGCCATGAAGATGGAGAACGTTCTGCGCGCAGAAATCGACGGCACCGTAAAAAAGATCAACGCAAAACCGGGCGATAGCCTTGCGGTAGATGCGGTAATCCTGGAATTCGCCTGACCCGCTGACTCCGGCGGGCAAGCTCTGTTATGTCGGGGTCATGACGCTCTATTTCGCTTATGGCTCTAATATGGATCGCTCGGCCATGAAGCGTCGCTGTCCCGGCGCTCGGGCGGTGGGTCCTGCCATACTCGAAGATTATCGTTTCTTCGTCGGCATTGATGGATGGGGTTCCGTCAGCGCAAGCCGGGGCGACACCGTCCACGGCGTCCTGTGGCGGCTGACCCCGCGCGATATTGCAGCGCTTCACGCCTACGAGCTTCTGCACCAAGGTCTTTACGACGTCCGGCATTTGCCGGTTCGTCATGGATCGCGGTGTGTGCGCGCGATGATTTATATCTTGCGACGAAGAGCAGTCGGCATGGCGAGGCCAGGCTATGTCGAGCGGATTGCCGCAGCAGCACGCGAATGGAATCTGCCTGAGCCCTACGTCCGTTCCGTGGAACGCTGGTCCAACTCGCGATACACAGGCGCGCGGGCCATCGATCGGGAGAGCGCGCGTGAGTGACGATATCATTCGTCATGTCGTGGTGCAGGGCCGGGTGCAGGGGGTCGGCTATCGTGCCTTTGTAGAAGACGAGGCGATGCGACGCAGATTGCGCGGCTGGGTTCGTAACCGCCGTGACGGATCGGTTGAAGCCGTCTTTGCCGGTCCGCGACCGGTTGTCGAGGCGATGATTGAAGCTTGCCGACGCGGGCCAATGGCTGCACGCGTCAGTGCGCTTGATCAGCGGGAAGGGACGGGGACCGATCTTTCGGAAACAGCGCGGGGCGATTCGTTTGAGGTCTTGCCCACAGTTTGAGCGCTCGTCGGCCCGAACAGCGGCTCGAATTCTCGGCGCAGAAACCCGTCGACATCTGTCAGCGAAACCGGAACGCCGAGATCGGAAAGACTCGTAATCCCGTAGCGCTTTTCGCTCACACCGCATGGCACGATGCCGGAGAAGTGCGAGAGGTTCGGGTTCACGTTGATGGCAATGCCGTGCAGCGTCACCCATTGTTTCACGCGGACACCGATGGCGGCAATTTTGTCTTCGTAAGCTTCGCCTTTCTCAGGCCGCCGCACCCAGACGCCAATTCGATCTTCGCGCCGCTCGGCACGCACGCCGGCGGCAGCCAAAGTCCGTATGATCCATTCTTCCAACGTGGCGACGAAGCGCCGCACGTCCGGCCCGCGACGTCGCAGATCGATCATGACATAGGCCACGCGCTGTCCTGGCCCGTGATATGTGAGCTGACCTCCACGGCCGCTCTCGTGGACGGGGAAGCGAGCGTCGATCACGTCGGTTGGGTTCGTGCTGGTGCCGGCGGTGTAGAGGGGCGGGTGCTCCAGCAGCCAAACGAGCTCAGCGGCCCGTCCGGCAGCGATGGCCGCTGCGCGCGCCTCCATGGTTTCGACCGCCTCTTCGTAGGAGACCGGGGAATCGGTGACGCGCCATTCGACCGGCATCGATCCGGGCGGCGCTGGAAGTCCGATTGCCAATGTATTTCGCGCGTTAACCACTCATTCACCATACCATGGTGACCTTATACCTGCTCATCGTCGCGCCTCTGCGCAATAGGGAAAAAAGTGGCCACACTCGACAAGGTTGCCGTCGACATCACGGTGGTGCTCGGCACCACATCCATGCCAATCCACCAGGTGCTGCGGCTCGGCCGCGGCGCGATCATCGAACTGGACGCTTCGGAGGAAGATGCCGTGAGCATCCTCGCCAATAATCTACCGGTGGCTAAAGGGACGGTTGTCGTGAACGGCAACCGCATTGCGGTCACCGTGGCCGAACTACTTCCCCGTCCTCCCGATATGCGATGAATAGCCTTCCCAAGGGGCTGACACTGCAACGAAATTAAGTCTTGGCGGGGCGGCCGCGGGCCTTGTCCGTCAACATCCTATTTGTTACATGGCAGCGATCATTGGGACGATGGGCCTTAGGCCTTGTCGTTCCTCTCCCCATGCGGTCGTGGCGGAATTGGTAGACGCACTAGCTTGAGGTGCTAGCGGTGAAAATCGTGGAGGTTCGAGTCCTCTCGACCGCACCATCATACGTAATCCACCGATCTAAATTGCGTCCGCATTGCCCCCGAAAGCGGACGTGTGCAATGCAGCTCTGGATGTCCGCTATGGGCCAATAGCGGACATTGTCCTCATCGATCACCTCGTGCGGCTAGACTGCTCAGCGGCACCGTCAGTTTTAATCCGAGCGCCTTGGCAGTCTTCGCATTAACCGAGCTCAAACTTCGTCGGCTGCTAACGGAAGATCAGCGGGCTTCACTCCGTTGAGTATCCGTCTTACATAAACCCGCCGATCGACGGAAACTCTCGACGCGGCGGATGCCAGTAAGCTGACCAGACCACCGGCGCGGGACAGGTCGGACCATCGTAGACCGTTGGAATCCGATGCGTCCGGCAAGCGCCGCAAGCTGCATCCTCAGATCCAGAAAGACAGGATCGTTGCCATGACCAGTCCGTCATCGGGCCATGTGCACGATGCGCCGAAGGCGGATCGCTTTCGGTCGGCTCATGCGGATCGTTGACACGGAAGCTGCCAAGCGGCAAGCACGAACTCCACCCGATCTAGCATAATACATTTGTTCGCCGGATTGCCCGTCCGGATTCACCAGGAAACCGACAGGTGCACGTTCGGAAGAAAGCTACGCAGAAGTTCTAACAGCTTGTCAGTGAGACGGTCTTCGTTCAACGTTGCCAACCGGTCGTATTGCCACCAGGCCGAGCAAGGCTTTTCACAAGCCCGTTAGCCACGGGATCATTGAAGCTCGCCATGACTATCGGAATGGCGAAGTGGCGCGCTGCGCCACGCGGGCGCGCGATCGTTGCGACCATAAGTTACTCGAGCACCGTGGCCAGCCAGCTCGCGGGCAAGAGCAGGGAAGCGCTCGTAGTGCCCCTCGGCCTAGCCAATTCGAGCACAGGTCTTTGCCCTCGACCAATCCAGTTTTCACCAAGCCTTGCTAAGTGCTTCTATAAGGTGCGTGCTCGTATCGGTACGGCGACCAGCGCCCAAGTAACCGATGCTGGCTTGATGTTTGTTGCCCGCGCATAGCGTATGGAGCGGCCAGGCTGCGGCACCGCCGAGTACCGCCGGTTATGAACTCGGCGGCACGCTTAGGAAGGGGGGCAGTGCGCCCTCCGCCTAGGACCACGCGTCATCTGCAGCACTAAAGCGTAATCCACTTTACCGGCGACATCGCGGCGAGTGAGGAATGTCCGCTTTGGGCCAATAGCCGACATCGACGACAGTTCACTTGCAATGCTAGGTTACTGCGCCCGGCAATCTGACCGGTGCAACATTCTATGGAGCGTACTGTGGCTACTGGTACTGTTAAATGGTTCAATCCAACAAAAGGATACGGCTTCATTCAACCGCAAAGTGGTGGCAAGGACGTGTTCGTGCACATCTCTGCGGTTGAGCAAGCTGGCTTAAGAACCCTGAATGAAGGCGCGACCGTCGACTATGAGATTGTTTCCGATAGAGGCAAAGAGTCGGCAGGCAATCTAAAGGTCCGCAAATAAATTCTACCCACGTCGCCCCGCTTCGGCGGGGCTTCTCTCTAATGAGATGACGTATTTAGTTATGCGATTTCTCGCGCAGCCGTTTCAATGTGCGCGCACTTAGGGCGCATGAACGTCAGCAATTCGTGGCCGGGCTTTCCGGGCTCTATTCCAAATAGGTTCATCATTGTTAGAAATAGACGAAGGTTCGCAGAGCCATGGCGTCGCAGCGCAGCCTTCGGGGTCTCGATTGGTTTGCGTTTTTCGTCGCCGATATTCAGACGGGGTGGGGGCCGTTCGTTGCCACCTATCTGACATCGGTGGCGTGGACGCAGTTCGACATCGGTCTCATTCTGACGATCGGGACGATCACAGGTCTCGCATTGCAAGTTCCGGCCGGCGCGCTGGTAGATCGCGTGCCTACCAAACGGCTGCTCGCCGCTCTTGCAGTGGCGTCGATTAGCTCCAGCGCCCTCTTGCTTGCACTGTGGCCGACCTTCAACTCGGTGATCGCTGCCAAAATACTGCACGCGATCGCAAGTTCATTACTCGGGCCTACGCTTGTCGCAATTAGCCTTGGCCTGGTCGGCCATGCCTTATTTAGCATTAGGCTCGGGCGCAACGTGCGCTTCCTGTCATTGGGAAATGCGATCGCGGCAGGGGTGGCAGGAGGCATCGCCTACTATTATTCAAATCAGGCAATCTTCTTTCTCACCGCCGCGCTCGGCGTCCCAACATTGATCGCACTGGCACAGATCAGCTCATCTGAAATTGATTCAGAACTTGCCCGTGGAGGAATCTCAAAGAGTGAAGTAGGCACTTGGTTCGATACAATCTCGGGCCTGATGCACAATCGCGTGCTCCTTGGTTTTGCCGCCACGATCACGCTGTTTCAGCTCGCCAACGCTGCGATGCTGCCAATCCTGGCCGGAATATTGACAAAGCGGGCCCCGGAAACGGCCGCCTTGGTGCTATCAATATGTATTCTCATGCCGCAATTCGTGGTTGTAGCCATCGCACCGTGGATCGGAGTGAAGGCGCAAAGTTGGGGCCGTCGCCCGCTTTTGCTGCTTACCTTCGTGGCGCTTTCGGTCCGCGGTGCAATATTCGCGGTGACGAGCGACCCTTACTTGCTCGTTGCGGCGCAACTCCTTGACGGCATATCCGCTGCATCACTTGGCGTGCTGGTTCCGCTAATCATCGCGGATGTAACGCGCGGGAGCGGGCATTTCAATTTTGCTCAAGGACTGATTGGCGCTGCCGTTGGCATCGGAGCGTCGTTCAGTACGACACTTGCCGGATTCATCGCCGACACGTCCGGTGCCGCGATTGCTTTCCTGCTACTTGCCTGCATCGGCGTGGTCGGACTGCTATTTGTATTTGCGCTGATGCCCGAGACACGAGGCGCGCCATCGATGTCCGCTTTGGGTCAGTAGAAGGCCTTGTGACCGCCAAGTGCCAAGCGCGGACATTCGTTCAAGAGTTCATCCCTTGTAAAATGAGCGAGGTCGCCATGGAACCGGCGGTTCAAGAGTCTGTGGCTTTAAGGCAGCACTCCAGCCCCAAAGGCTAGGGTACTGCGCAATTCTATCCAATGTTGCGGTGCGGTTATATGACGGCGCACTGCGGTCGTATATGGCTGTGGCTGCGGGGTGAGATCCTCTTTCCCGACACTTACGCGGTCGTGATGGTGCCCGGCACACTTGAACTGAACATGAAGCAGCGGACGTAAAGAAATGTATCACCTGCTTTTATCATTCGTGTCAGCCGTATCCCAGCTTTGGAAAGCGACCGCGTACCATCCTGAGCAGCACTACATGCGCGGGCCGGGTCCAAAGTGGCGTGAGAAACACTAAACGCAACTCGTCACAAGTACGCTGCCAGAACCGATCTGCGCACGCGTAGTCCGCTTTGGGTCAAAAGGCGAACATTTTGCGACGCGAGGGCTATGTCCGCCAGCTCCTTTTGCAACGAAAAATCAATCAGCGGCGTACGAAATAGACCCGGTCCTCTATCGGCATGAAGTTGATGACGGACCGGTGCTGCGTAGCGAACGACTCGATATTTCTTCTGCCGTCCCGGTCCGTTTCTCCGAACGCGTATTGTGAGCCCTCGGTCGAGAATAAGATGCGCGCCTCGGCAAACGTGATCCATCCTCGCTCGTCTGGTGGCAATGCCGATAAGGAACGGGCAAGGGCAGCCTCGGTTGTTCCGTCGAGTTTCCTGGCATCCGGCGGAGCGGCGGCGTCTGCCCCAAAGAGCCAACTGATGAGGTTCATTATTCCCATCTAAAAGTTTCCTGTTGCGCCATCGTAACGGCAAAAACGATTGCCGCGGAAGGGAACCGTCAATGTCCGCTTCTGACCCAAAGCGGACATTCGCCCGCCCCCGGGCATGGCAAGCCGGGGGCGCCGGATATGATGCGGCCTTTTCGATCGAGCGAGCGGCGCTTACGGCAGTTCGGAGATGATTTTCGTGAACTCTTCCGGCGGCCAGGCGCGGACGGTACGGCTGCGTACAAAGCCCAAACTGCCGTTGGCCAGCGCGTATTTGGCAACGTTGTCGCCGTTCGCCGTCTCGATGATCTGCATCACATCGTATTTGCCGGAGGTGAGATACATTTGTTTAATTTCGCAGCCACATTTCTTGGCAAGATCCTTCGCCGCCTGCGCGCGTTTGGGATCATCTTTGATTTCGCGAATG
Organism: uncultured Alphaproteobacteria bacterium; assembly: GCA_963831515.1. Lineage (GTDB taxonomy): Bacteria > Pseudomonadota > Alphaproteobacteria > Rhizobiales > Xanthobacteraceae > Pseudolabrys. Next base: position 101,189 of record CAWHQL010000008.1, read on the forward strand.
CCCCGCTCGGTGAAGTTCATGGACATAATGAACAGCATGCTCGTTCTCCCATGGGATTGCTGCGTCATTTCAGCGGCCGGGAGCATCAGTCAAAGCGGGTGAGGCCACAAGGTGGGGCAAGGCACCCTTTGCCACGTACGCTGTTGGCCCTTAGCGGACATCCCATAGTGACGCATTGGATGTCGCTCTCGGGGGTAAAGCGGACGTGACGATCGCAGTGCTGAATGTCCGCTTATGACCCAATGCGGACATTGTTGTCCCCCCTTTTGGTTTGCTGGTTTCGCACGATACGATGCCTCAGTTCTGGGTCTTTGGGGCGGAGGCGGCCTGATGAGAAAATATCGGCAGACTACAAAAGGGCTCGCCGTCGTTGCAGCTTTGGCATTCTTATTGATACCGACGAGCGGGTTAGCAGAAGATAATCCGGTCGTCGGCACGTGGAGATTGAAATCATTTGTTCGCGAGATAGCGGGGACGGGCGAGCGCTACAATCAGCTTGGTGAGCACCCGGAGGGCTTCCTCGGCTATTCAAGTGATGGCCGCATGTATGCAATTCTCGTAGCTGGTGATCGCATTAAGCCGCACGAAGAAGCCCCGACCGATGAAGAGCGAGTCAAACTGCATAAATCAATGATCGCTTACACCGGGACTTACACGATTGACGGTGGCAAGGTGATCCATCACGTTGACATTTCGTGGAACGGCGCTCGAGCCGGAACCGATCAGGTAAGGTTCTATAAGCTTGAGGGAGACACTTTAACGATAAAAACGGCGCCCAACAAAAGCCCAATCGATGGTCGTGAAGGCGTGGGCGTTATTGTCTGGGAAAAGGTCAAGTAGCGCCGCCACCACGCTTTCATTTTAACCAAGTTGCGATGTCCGCTATTGGCCCAAAGCAGACATCGTCTTTCGCGCTGCACATGTCGGCTTTCGGGACTATAGCGAACACCTCATTTGGTCGCTCGCCGTCAATCAGATCAATAATCTGACGGTCGGTACTCGAAGTTATTTACCGATGCCGTCAACTGCCTGATTTTAACTAGGATATTTTTATCCGTTACGAAGGTATCGCAGTTGAACTGCAAGGGGTTGCACCAGGGCAGCACGGGACCGGCGTTTACAGGGCTCGATATGTCCGCTTTACCCCCGAAAGCGGACATTTGCAGTGCAATAGCCAAGGTCCGCTAAGGGCCAATAGCGGACATGTGCGGTGCAAGAGCCAGTGGCGCTACTACTTTGAGCAACTTATTGAGTGCTTAAATGCGGAAGCCCCTGTCGCGTGACAGGTGGCGGGTTCCATTTTCCCGTTATGACATCTGACTTGGGGGCATAAATGCGCATTGCCAAGTTGAAGCCCGCTTTCGGAGCGGGGAGCCAGTTGCTTTCCTTATCCTTGCCGGGGCTTTCGTTTTGAAAATACAAGTCCAGCGATCCATCAGCGTTGTATTTGAATGGCATCCAACTGCTGACCGCAAACCGATTGAGGGGGTTAGCAACTTGGAAGCCATCCGCATCATAGAGGGTAACCGACCAGAAGGCGTCCGCAGGCGGCGTGTTGCCCTTTTCAAAATGCAATGTGTACTTATTCGCCCCGTCAAGCGGTTTGCCCGTTTCGTCGGTCAAATTCATCGGATATGTGGCGTCCTCAGGCACGTTCGCGCCGAGGCCAAACTGAGTGATGATGGCGCGCTTCAGATAGTAATTCCCGTACACGCCCATAGTATCAGTGTTCATTGACCATCCATTCACGACGCGCGCGAGAGTGGGCATCTTCCACGTCATTAGTTGCTGCGCCGCTTCGGGAGCGGTCGCTAAACCTTTGCGAATGGCAGCATCGACTTTTTCCAAGGCAAAGCTTTTGCCGGGCTCAATGCCGATTCTCTTCAACCGCGCGATCATCGGCTCGTCAGTGATGTGAGGCGGGTGGATTTTGAGAAGCTCGGCGGCATACGCGAAAAATTTGTCAGCCGGCATTGTATCAACTTGAATTTTTGGCGGGGTCTTCATGTCGACGCCTGGATCAATTTTCACGTCAGGTGACTTTGCTGGTTTGCCCCACTCCGAGAGCGGAGTGACCTTATAGCCAGCTTGTATTTTGTGAACCGCGTCATAGTCTGGCGGACCATCCGTCTTCGTTCGGCCGATGATCCAGACGTAAGGAGTAGGCGCGCTGATCTGTGCCATTCCGTTTGGAACTGTCCCGTTCCAGCCCGGAGGTGTTACCAGATAATTTCCCGCCTGCGTCCCTGTGGTTCGCCAACCCGGCGAGGCAAATACATCGGTCCACATGTCAAGCATTGGAAGCAGATAATAGCGTCCGTTGGTATCCGGTACGGAAACCACCACTGGCTCCTTGGTCATGTCGAGCCAAGCAGGAGAATAAAGGGTGTCAAAGTTAGGCCGCACCACGCCTTTGAAATCGGCAGGCGGATACTGCGGGATGTTGCTGAACATATTCATTGGCCCTTTGCCGAGTTCTTTTCCGGGCTCAATGTTGGTGAACTGTTTTCGCGTTAAGTCCATTGACACTAGCGGGTAGAAATAAAGATAGGCGTCAACACCAATAGCAAGCGCCTCTTGTTCGGTGAGACTCTGAGCGCTGGCTCCGATCGGTGCGTTGAGACCGAACGCGACTAACCCTGCGCCTAGCAATGTCGTTAAAGCACGGGCTTTCAAAAAAGCAGCAAAAGATAAGTGAAACTTCACGATGGTCCTCCCACTAAATGCGTGGCTAACTTTATGCGTCCTCTGGCGGTGCATACAGTTGGACCGTAGCCCAACACTATAGGCTCCCGTGCGCTGCGCATCATACGGCTACATCTTGAGCCGCGACGTTGAATGGAAAAAATTTCGGCGTGACCTAGTAAAATTACTAGGCAGGCGCATGGGAAACTACGGGGTACACAACCGAGGGCAATTGAACCGCTTAGATGCGCTTCTGAGGAGCGGCTTTTGAGAACACCGATGTCCGCTTTGGGTCATTAGCGGACATTCGCAACGCAAACCGGTATGTCCGCTCCTGCTCCAAAAGCGGGCAGAAGCCGTCGGCACCGCGCGCCGGTCTTGCAGGAGGGTTGGTAAAGCGCAAATATTCCTTTGCGGATTTATCTGGGGAATCCCGGGTTGATCTTGACGTCGCCGTCCAATCTCGGCCTCAGGAATCTCGCGGATGCGGGGATCGTGAATGATGAGTGCGTTGCGACTTCTCCTGGTTCCGGCGATCGCCTTTGTTGGTGTCTTTCTCGCCCCCGATATTGCGGCGGCCGCGCAGGCGGGCGCTGCAAAGCCAAACCGGATCAAGATTGATTACGTCGCCCCGAAGAATCCTGCGCACCAGGTGATTTACCGCAAGCTGAAGGAAATACGCGCGCTCGAGAACCTGCGCGAGTTTCTCAGCGCCTTCCGTCTGCCACGGACGCTGCTCGTGAAGACCGAGGGCTGCGATGGCAAATCCAACGCCTGGTACGAGGATGGGGCGATCACGATCTGCTACGAATACATCGAGGAGATCTGGCGAACCGCGCCGAGCGAAACCACCGCGGATGGCATCACGCCGGTCGATGCGTTGTTCGGACCCGTGACCGACACTGCTCTGCATGAATTCGGCCACGCGATCTTCGAGATCTACAAGTTGCCGGTGTTCGGACGCGAAGAAGACGCGGCCGATCAGGTGGCGGCCTACATCGAGCTTCAACTTGGGAAGGACAAGGCACGCCGACTTATCGGTGGTGTCGCCTACGCCTATTTCACCGAAGCGAAAGCCGAGACAAAAACGCCCAAGCTGGAGCGGTTCGCGAACGAGCATGCCACGCCCGCGCAACGCCTGTACAATGTCATGTGCATCGCCTACGGCGCCGACCCAAAACTATTCGGTGACGTCGTGGCGAAGGGATATCTCCCGAAGGAGCGGGCGGAGGGTTGTGCCGATGAATACCGCCAGGCCGCCTTCGCCTTCGAGACGCTGATCGGGCCGCACCTCGACCGCAAGCTTGCGCAGAAAGTCCTCAGGAAGAGCTGGCTGCCGGCGCCGAAAGCCTATTTGTCGTCCCGGCCTTCCAGGCAATAGTCGGTGAACCTGCGAGCCGTGTTCCTCGAATGTCTGCTTTGGGTCAAAAAGCGGAAGTGTGCGGCGCAGCTAGCGATGTCCGCTAAGAACCATTAGCGGACATGGCCCGCCTCATTCGATTACTTCGTCGACACGAGCGAGCAACGAAGGTGGCGCACTAAGGCCAAGTGCCCTCACAGTCGGAAGATTGATAACGAGTTCGAACTTGTTCATCTGCACTACCGGCAGATCAGGTGGCTTCTCACCCTTAAGGATGCGACCGGCATAAGCGCCGAGCTGCTGATACACCTCTTTTACGCTCGTCCCATAGCTCATCAGGCCGCCAGCTTCCGGATACTCGCGTACAGTATATACGGTTGGGATAGCGTGCCGCGTTGACAGCGTGGGGCAAGCGTCGGCTGTAAAAAAATGGATCTGTGCCAACTAAGAGCGCGTCGACGCGATTTCTAACGAATGTCGTGAAAGCAGCTTCGATCTCTCCGATGTCGCTGGCATGAGCGACCTCAATCTGCGCCCCGATAGCCGAGCCAGCCATTATCACGTCCTTCGTAACGGCCTCCGCGGTCTCAGTGTTTTTTGGATTGACGAGAGCGGCAATGCGCGTTGCTTGAGGAACCAGTTCGCGCAGCAATCCGAGGCGTTTGGCGCTCAAACCAAATTCCGCAATGTAAAAATTGACGCCGGTCACATTTCCGCCAGGCCGTGCGAGGCTGGCCACGAGACCAAGCTTGACGGGATCGTCGGTGGCAGCGAACAGTATCGGAATCGTCTTTGTCGCTGCTTTTGCCGCAAGTGCTGCCGGTGTAGGGCTTGCGACAATAACGGCAACCTGGCGGCGCACAAGTTCGGCAGCAATTGTTGGTAGCCGATCGTACTGACCCTCCGCCAAGTGAGATTCGATCACCACGTTGCGACCATCGACGTATCCGGCTTCAGCTAAACTTTGGCGAAGTGCTGCCAATGTGCGCGGTCCGAGAGAGCCCGCACTGATGTACCCTATGACCGGTAGTGCCACTTGCTGTGCCCGCGAGGCAAGCGGCCATGCAGCCGCGCCAGCGAGAAGTGTGATGAACTTGCGCCGCCTCATTGCTTCCCCCGAGGATCAGGACAGAGTCTCAATGGTAACGGTTCAAACAAGACCCGTTAAGTGCTGCATGTCTGCTTTGGGTCACAAGCGGACATACAGCACTGCACTTGCGAGCAGACTACGCCGGCGCGATAACGTACTGATTGGTTTACAAAGTAGCAGGGACGGCATGGCGAACATCCGGCCCACGCCGTCCCGATGCTGGTAAGGAGCTAGCGGTTAGTCGTACTTAAACTCGTGCATATTCTTCAGAGAGTCCTTAGTTGCTCCGCTGAGCACTGCATGGTCGGGATACCACCTGTTTTTGGTGGTGGTAGCCGCTGTCGTCGCTGTAGCGGGACGATTGTCGGTCTTCGTCGCTGACCCGGTTGTGTCAGTTGACGCAGTGCGGGCGGGCTCATCGACAAATTTGAGTTTGCTCATGTCCACTTTGATGTCGTGTTGGCCCATGCCAAGGAAGCCGCCAACGCCGATTACAACCCCATCCACCTTCCCAGACTTGTCAACGAGAACCTCGCTGATATCGCCGAGCTTTTCGTTCTTATCATTATAAACATTCAAACCGATCAGCTTTGACGACCGCCACATCACGTCTGCCGCGGAGGCCGGCATGATCATTGTCGCGGCCAACAAGCCGCCTAGTAGAATTTTGCGCATCGAATCACCTCTCTGGGTTGAAAAGATGATGTCAAACGCAGCCAGTCGCACACTTGTTCCAAGGATGGCACCAACGGGACTGCGCCATGCTCGAAAATCGATCGAGCCAATGACCCAACCGTGTGCCCTCGTTGGCGATGCACCGGTCAGCCTGTTCGGAACAAATCCCTCAAAGGCGAGTTAGATGAAGCGCCACTGGCTTGGTCCCCGTATGTCCCCCCATACCCCCAACCGGATCCAGTGGCATTAAGTCTCTCGGGGCTGCCATCTTGCCCGATGGCGGCCCCCACTTATTGTGGTCATCAGGACGAAATGAAATGAGTACAAGAACGCCTTTGAACAAGATCAGAGTGCTTGCCAGGACGAAGCGGCCGCCAAGATACCGGCGGGCCGCGAACGAAGCGTTTAAAAGAGCATTAGAGGCGCAATACGGTTCGCAAGGAGCCGCGTCTCCGGTAAGGCGGATTGATCCGAAGACAGGACTCGCAGTCGCTGGGCTTTCGTCTGCCGAAAACATAAGACAGTCACTGGGACCAAAATTGGCAGCGAGATTGTAAGAAGTACATCTGTCGGCTGGTGAACGACGTAGCCTGTATGCGTTTACAATTTTCCCAGCAGAAGCAAGATCAGCAGGATTACGATTACGAGTCCAAGCCCGCCGCCGCCATAGTAACCGGTGCCGTAGAACGGACCGCCGCCAACGCCGCTGAAGCCGCCGAGTAGGGCGATAACCAGAATAATCAGTATTATGGTTCCGACCGACATTGTTGTTCTCCAATTTTGTAAGCTGCAATAGACACGGAACTTTAAGTTCCATTGGCATCATTCGGTTCCAAGAACTTTTTCAACACTGGGTTTTGCGAATTTCTTCGCGCAAATGCGGGCAGCGCGCATTAGTCGAAACGCACGCGCAACGGACGGAACATTCCAACCTCTCACAACTTGCTGTGTGCCGGCCGCCACAACTGGTCGCTCGGCCGCGTCCCCCGTCCCCTAACGTTGGCGCGGTCCTCGATCAGGAGGCGTCCGGTACAGCGCACAAGACGTCCTGTATTGAACAGTCTCCGACGATGGAGGCCCCACTTATTCGGGCCGCCTACGGCTGCCGATCTATTCGGTCTGCCATTTCGCGCCACTGTCTGGCGAGGTCCAGCCACGTGCGCGCAAGCGATGACGATGCGGATCGGCTCGCTTCCTCCTCACATTCATCTGCTTTTCGGCGGCAGTGTTCGGCTTGAGGCGAAGGCATTGCACTGCAACGCCGCGATATCCATACCGTTCCAGGAAGGGACCGCCGCTTCAGCATCACGACTCCAGCCAGATAAAAGCACCGATTGCTGCAACCAGCAGCAGAAACGCCAGCACACCACTGCCAAGCAACAGGTCAAAACGCCTTAGCCGTGATCTTTCGGTTGACGGCATGACGGTCCTCATGCCCGTTTCGTCTCTAGTTCCTTAGCTACAAATTCGGCGTTGTTGCCTACCTTGGCTACGGCGGCCTCCACTTCCTGCGCCGACTTGCCAAGGCGCTTGCGCCACTGCCGCACCGACACTTTGTCCGAAGCGTCGACGCAGTTTCGAGATAGGTGCTTTCGTCTGGAAGTAATCATGGACAGTCCTTCCAATGGTTTACCTACCAAGTCAGCGGACTCGTCTTGAGTTCCCCGCTTTCGCGGCTTTGGTCACCAGGCAAAGAAAGAGCCGCAGTGCCAAGTTCTGCGGCTCTCTCAATCGTCGATCCAAGGGGAGGTTCAGACGAGCGAGATGGTTATCCGACGAGGCGGCGTTGCGACAATAAAATCCGACATGCTGAGTGTAAAAATTGCCTAGCGTCGTCCTGCGCGCATGCCGCGGTGCCACCCCCATAGCGAGAGCGTTGGAACTCACGACGCCGGTGGATGTTCTATTCCAATCAAACAGGAGGCTTTCATGGGTTTTGGACGCGGCGCATTACTGTGGCTGTTAGGCGTTCCGTTGCCGATCATCATTCTGTTGGCGCTGTTCTGGCATCACTAACGTGTAGTCCACGATGACCAACTGGAGGTGCTTCACACCTTTAGAGTGATTTCGCAGACAAGACCGTCTGCACGCCAGTCAAAATGCGTTTTTCCGGACCGCTGGGCGATCATTTGATCAATAATCCGCCCGCCAAATCCCTTGTGCGCCGGTTCTCGCACTTTCGGTCCGCTCAACTCCGTCCAACGCAGGTGTAGCCGTCCGTCGGGGTCGTGCAACCATTTCAGTTCGACTTGGCCGTCGGGCACTGCCAAAGCACCGTACTTAGCGGCGTTAGTCGCCAACTCGTGCAAGGCTATAGCAATGGTCTGAGCAACATCAGGCTCTAACACCACTGGCGGACCGTCTATGCGCACGCGGTTCTTCTCGGAATAGGGAGCGAGCTCCTGTGTCGCTATCGTCGATAGATCGGCACCAATCCAACGCGTCTTGACAAACAACGAGTGGACATTTGCAAGCGACTGAATGCGTCCCTCAATTGCCCGTTTTAGACCGTCGGGTGTTTCGGACTGAGAAAGCCGCACAGTTGCTTGCACAGTCGCGAGCAGGTTCTTACTTCGGTGCTCTGCTTCCCGGGCCAACGTCGCGATTTGCTCTTGGCTCCGCTTCTGCGCCGTAATATCCCTCGCGATCTTCGATGCTCCAATAATCTGGCCATCCGCATTTCTGACGGGAGAGACGGTCAACGAGACGACGACTAGGCTTCCGTCCTTGCGTTGTCGGACCGTCTCGTAATGGTCGATGCGCTCCCCCCGTCTTATGCGCGTTAGAATTTCACGCTCTTCGCTTTGCCGATCTGCCGGAATCAAAATTGTAATGGGCTGACCAATCGCTTCTTCGGAAGTGTAGCCAAATATCTGCTCAGCCCCTTTATTCCAGTTTGCGATAATTCCGTCGAGATTCTTGCTTACAATCGCATCGTCACTCGACTCGACGATAGACGCCAGCGAACGCAGCCGTTGCTCGGCGGATTTACTTTCAGTCAGATTGCGCGTCACAGTTCCGTAAGCGGTGACTGCGCCTGCTGAATCACGAATTGGAAAGATGTTGTATAGAACCGGTACGAGTTGCCCGGTCTGAAAATTCCGAAATGTCAATTCACCTTCCCAAAAACCACTGTCACGAACAGTCGGTAAAACCTCAGCTAGAATTCTACGGTGGTCGTCTGGTGAGAAATAATCAATGATCCGGGTTGAACGCACCGCTTCTAAGTCTCGCAGTCCGACCAGATCACGACCCGCATCGTTGACGAATAGTGCGTTGCCCTCGAGATCGGCTACGCCAATAAATTCACGGGACGCCGCCACAAGTGATGCAAGCATGCGGACAAGACTATCTTCGGCATCAAATCGACCGAGTTTTTGAGCGATCTTCGAAAGTTCTTCAAGCACAACGACAACTCGCATTCTAAGCGAAGGCAACCATAGGCTTTCCTGAAAGAAAGACCAACAACAGACATTGCGTTGTGATGAAACAAATAAAGAGGCCGCCAACTGAGGCGGCCTCAATAGATAAAACGCTCAGGGCGTCTGTTACCAACTCGTCCAAGCGCTGCCTCTGTAATATCCACGGCCTGGCCCCGCATCGCGGATTGTAATGTCCGCACTGGGTTTCCATGTCTCTTCCCGGACAATGACTTTGGACTCCGTCGGATACTCGTACCTCTCTTTAGTCACCCAGCACACGTTGCCAACGCAGGCATACGCAGCTGAAGCGCTTGCCGCCGAGAAGGCCAACATCACTGTGCCCGTTCCGGCAGCCAAAACGTATTTGCTTAGTGTCATGTTCACACCTCTGATTGCCCCTCGAATTAAATGCAACGGGCGTGCACCCCCTAAGTTCCTTGTTTGCCAGTATCGGGCAGCGGCAGATCGCGTTCCTTAGGCGCGAATTTTCGGCCAATTTGCGTCATTTCCAGCCCGCAAGGCGATGTCCGCTTTACCCCCAAAGGCGACATTTCCAGAGACCTACGCAGCATTTGGAAGTGATCGTGCGTCAGCTAAAAGGTGAGGCATTCGTTCGAACTAACTTTGGCCCCTTAAGGCCATCTTCCAGGACTATTCCGACGCACCATCAACTAACTCGGGTCACATGCTCTGAGGAACGAACGCGCAGTTGCCCCAATTAATTTCATTACCGCCGAGCGCCTGTTGGTAGATACCGAAGCAGACATACCCGCGATCCCGCATAGCGGCCTGAAGCTGCGAGTATGAAACGAGACGCTTGGATTGTTGTTTGAGGGAGCATTCGGCGATCACAGCATTTATGCCCCCGTCGCGCAGCATCCTGGATGCGCCCGATATAACTTCAAGATCGTGCCCCTCGGTGTCGATCTTCAGCAAGTCGATGTGATTGATATTCTGTTCAGAGCAAAAATGGTCGACGGTTGTTACTGAGACGATAGGCAGGCTTTCGTCACCCTGATCGTTGGCGATTGAACGGATCGTCGAGTCGGGCGATCTGTTGTCGAAGCGCAGTTGTCCTGGGGAACTGCTAAGCGCAAGGTTATATGCTCGGCCATTGGCTCTTTGCAGGATGGCGAAAGAATCCTTGTCAGGCTCAAATGACAATATCGTTGCGGATGGAAAGTCTTGCTGAAATTCGATAACCGATTGCCCGACATTGGCGCCGACATCGAATATCAACCTGATTGGTTTTTGTGGGAACTTGCGACGGTAATCGGCGGCAAAACTAACGCCATGCGGCAGCCGGTCGAGACGGCCGATTGCTGATTTTACAAACTGTTTAAGCAGCGTGGCCTCCAACCTTACTGCTACGGGACACTGATGGCTTGCGACGTGTCGGTTGTCATTGTGAACGAGCAAGAAACAGTTGGTCCCGTCTAAGAGTTTCAAGGGACGAACTACGTCAGGTCTGCTTTACCCCCGAAACCAGACATATGCGGTGTAAAACCGAATGTCCGCTAAGGGCAATAGCAGACATTGTGCGTCGCCGAAGCCATGTCGGCTCCACTCCCAAGAGCAGACATTCGCTCGTTAGCGTTGCCACTGCATGATCGGAACGGCGCTGATCGCATTCGCCGGCGAACCATTGATTATCTTTGTACTGATAGCGACGTAGACGAGTGTGTTCCGAGGTTTATCCACCATGCGATAAATCCGAGTTGTCTTGAAAAAAATGCTTGTTTTCTGACTAAACACCTCTTCATTTTCACCTAGCTTTGATAGGTCGACGTCTATCGGACCAATTTGTCTACACACCACCGAAAAATTAGATGGATCTTCGTTTAAGCCAAGTGGCTGACCCCATCCGCCTTTTCTCGCCTGGGAAATGTCGCACGCTATGCCAGGCACTTGCGGATCTTCAAACACGCTAACGCAAACCTTGTCGTTCGGCGAAAGCGCCTTAAACGTGGTGCTAACGCAGCCCAGGTCTGTGGCGCGTGCAGAATAGTTAGACATAACAACCAGTATCGCCAATATAAAAAGCCGCTTCATCAGTTATCTCCGCGTTGCGTCATGCTGATCATGTAAGTCAAATAGGTGGGACCGCCAGCTGCGTTAACAGCCTTTTTTTAGGGAAGACCTGGATCGATCTCAATCGGTTGCCGCGATTCGGTCGCCGCATTTGGTCACTCGCGAGATGGACAGCGCAGATCGCCTGCGAGTTCGGTTGCGTGGATCGGGCCGGGATAACCGTTCAACTCCGCGGCAAGCGAGCAGGTAACAAAATTGAAGGCGCTATTTGAAGCGATGAAGGCGGAGACAATCCCACTTGGGACCTCGCTAATTTCACAAGAGCGCGGCCTGAATAATGATTTTGCGAACCACACGATCACTCGCCCGAACTTAGAAGCAACAACACAGAAGATTGGCGCTACGCAAGCCGCGCTGCGGGCAGCCCGTTTGAAATATCATCTTTCAACCGCGAACATCCTGACGCCGGAGCAGGCTCTTCGATATACCGAACTGCGGGGATATGGATAAGTCGAAATTCCAATACACGGCCACCATCAACACCAGTAAATTTTTTCGGTCACTGCTTTGTTATAAAAACTAGTCACTAGTAACTAGTCGAACCAGAGAACCGCCGGGAAGTTCGAAAGATTTTCTTCTCGGTTTAAAAGCAATCGCCGCACTCGGCTGGCGCTCCTGTCGCCATTCCGACACGGCGATGTCATTTGCACTTGGGAAGTTCCCCCGTCAATTCAATCCAACCCTCGGGGGGACTACATGAAGAAGTTATTAGTTGCTCTCGCTGCGGCTACGGTCGTGGCAAGTGTGCAAGTGCGTGCAGGCGAAATGGGTGAACCGCAAAGCCGGTTCGGAAAGCTTGACCATGTATTCCTGATTATCATGGAAAACCAGACTGACACGGACATTCTCGGCAATCCGAACGCGCCATTCATCAATCAATACGCGAAGGTTGCTAATCGGGCCGCGAACTATTTTGCCGTTGGGCACCCCAGCGCCCCGAACTATCTAGAGATTGTGGGCGGATCCAATTTCGGTGTGTCGAATGACTTCTGGCCAAACTGGGTCGGCAAAGGATGCGTCGACAATGCACCGGGCAGCACTGGGTGCGTTGGTGCAATCACGCCTATTTCGGTTGCCGGTTTTGATAATGCAGTTGTTGCGACCGCGACGAAATCCACTGATTGCAACGGCCAGGTGACAATCACCGGGACGCCGACACCGAACAACTGCGCACTTCGCAATTATCCGTCGTCGACGTTTACTCCGAAGTCAATCGCTGACCAGCTTGTCGCGAGACATAAGAATTGGAAGACCTATCAGGAAAGCTTGCCGACCGTCGATCCTAATGTTTTAGGCGTCAACTACTCCGATGGAGCGTGGTCTAATCTCAGTCCTACGTCCGTCTTTGCACCCGGACCAATCCAAAAGCTATACGCGGTTAAGCACAACCCGTTTGCGTATTTTCGCAATATCCAAACGGGCGAGAATGACAAGCTAAGTCTGGCTCAAGTTGTCGATTTTGACGGTCCGGATGGTCTTTGGGTTGATCTCCAATCTGATGCACCGGACTTGTCGGTCATCGTGCCAAATCAATGCCATGACATGCACGGTTTCGTGTCCGGCGGTACGCCGATCTGCAGCAGCAATACTCCTGCGGAAGCTGGCTTCCTGATGGCTCAAGGCGACGCACAGGTCGCAAAACTTGTTAGTGGCATAAAGGCCTCGCGCGCTTGGAACCGTGGTCGCAACGCTATCGTATTGGTTTGGGACGAGAACGACTTCTCAAACGCTGTGAACAAGGTCGTAATGTTGGTCGAAACCAACTACGCAACGAATGGCCGCGTCAGCAATCAGTTTTACGACCATTTCTCACTTCTGCGAACGCTAGAGGCCGGCTTCGGGTTGCCGTGTCTCAATCACGCTTGCAATTCGACCTCGCAAGTCATGAACGACATGTTTGGTGGTCAAGGTTTAGGCCTCGCGCAGCAATGATACCGGTTGGCCCGCCATCGGACTGGTGGCGGGCCGTAAGGTCGGGTGCACATGTCCGCGTTGGGTCAAAACCGGACATGTGCAGTGCGTGAGCCTAAGTCCGCTAAGGGCCAGAAGCAGACACTCTCTAGTCAATCACCTGATCTGCACTCACTAGGATTGAAGGCGGCACTTCAAGCCCAAGTGCCTTGGCAGTTTTGAGATTAACCGCGATCTCAAATTTGGTTGGCACTTGCACAGGTAGATTGGCTGGCTTCTCTCCGTGCAAAACGCGATCGACGTACGGCGCTGCACGGCGGACGATATCTGCGAGATCGGGACCGTACGAAAGCAAACCACCGCCAACGACAACGTCGCGCCAAGGATAAACTGCGGGTATGCGGTTGCGGGCCGCCAGCGATATTGCGGTTTCACGATTGATGAATAAGAAAAAGTCTGCCATTGCGATAAAACCATTTCCAGGCTCGCGCCCCAGATCAATTATTACCTTTTCAAGCTCGGCAACGCTGTGCACGGGCGCTGCAATCGGCTGAACATTGAGCGAGCGTGCTGATGCTTCGAAGTCGGGCATGTAATACTTGCCATGTCCGGGCGCTGTATCCGGGTCGAAGATCATGGCGGCCCGCGTCACTGAAGGTGCGATCTGCTTAAGCAATTCCATCCACTTGCCGCCAATTGACGACTCGGAATTGTGAAAGCCCGTAATGTTTCCGCCGGGATGGGGCAGGCTTGCTACAAAGCCCTCTCCGACAGGATCGGAGACAATGGCGAACACAATCGGGATAGTATGTGTTTCGCGCTGGAGAGCGGCGGTAACGGGTGTCCCGAATGAAAGAATGACATCGGGCTGAAGAGCTACCAATTCCTTTGCAAACGTTCGCATACGCGCAACGTTGTCACCGGCCCAACGAACGTCCGTGTGTGGCTTGCGAGGCCCGCTCCAACCCAACTTCGCGAGCTCGTCGTCGAACAAGGAAAGCCAATTTCTTGCCCTAGCGTCGGTCTCATCGAACGCCATGAGAACGCCGATGCGTCGTATGCGATCGATCTGTTGCGCATAGGCGGTACGTGGCCAGGTTGTGACAGCACCGCCGAGAAGTGTGATGAACTCGCGTCGCCTCATTGCTTGCCCCGAGCGTCAATCGCGCAACGGTAGCAATTTGCAGCGGTACTCGGAAGGTCGAAGATAAGGGGTTCTTGCGACCCCCTTATCTCGCCATCAGTTCATCGTTCAGCGTGCTGACCGTGCTCGTCGTCATCATCGTCGTCTATGTCAAGCCGCTCGTCATGCCGCACGCATACGAAATTGGCGGCGTTGTTCGTCATGCCTGACCCCTTGTATTGCGTGGTTTGGGGATACGGGCACAGTGGCCGCGTGCCTCCAGTTGGGAAGTTCGACGCAACGCGCGGATCGAACGGTGCGGTGCCCGGAGAGCTCGTATTGTGATTAGCTGCGATGATCTGATCCGGCGCCACACCGATTTCTACCCATGCCGTTATGGCATTGAGCTCGTTGACGGCACAATTCAACGTCAAATGCCGTTGGTTACGAGCAGCTCATGGGGCGCTAGCCAAAGACTTGCGTGGCCATTTATCGCGTTCGCGAGAATCGAAGCTGGCGAAAAGAATTCCAAGTCTAGCGCGCCGTGGCTATTTCCTGCGGCGGACAAGCGGTGGCGGTAGTTCCGGGGCGCGCTGCCAGACAGTTCCGCGGTCGAACTGGAGCGTGAACCCATCGGGAGAATAGACCGCGCCTTCGTTTGCCCTACCCACCCAGATCCGACCGGGCCAATTGAACCAGGCTCTCGACGCCACTCCCAACTCATTGACTACATTAATCTCCCAGCCATTTTGCGTGATGAAGGCATATCTGCCCGGCGGGGCAACGCAAGAGGCCACGCATTGCCACCGACCTGTCAAGTTCACGCTTTGCGCCGATGCCTCTGTTGCGACCAACGCTAGCGCCATTGAAACTGTGCTTAGTATCACCCTCATGGCCCTGTCTCCTTGAAACACTTGGCCCCGTACCGTGTCCAACCTGGGATCGCAGCTCCTCTATTTCGCGATCATGCGCCGGATCGGATTTCCGCACCCCGATACTTAGTCCGGCCCTATGTGACATCAATTGACCTAAAGGGAGCCATAGCTGGCTGCCGCTAGTGACCGCGCCCCCTGCGACGGGGCCAGCAGGGGCCTATAATCGTCCGGTGCGGTGATAGCCTTCAGTCCGGACACAACGGAAAATGACTGACGCAAGCGGAAATGCCACCGAACTAATCACGTGGTATTTCGTGGCACGCATAGCGGTGCAGTTTGTGTTTCTGTCTCTCGTTATTTACCTGCTGCTCAATGTGGTGGTTATTATCCTGTACATCCTTGGAATGTTTCCAACGCCAGTGCAGGAAGCACCGAAGCCGCCTCTCTGTACTTGCGGCAAGTGGAAATACTGTCTCCGCAATTACGCGGACTGCCCCGCTCGAGACCGCGCGCCTCACGCCCCGGTGGAGTGACGGAGATCAGCTCTACGTGACGGCCGATGTCCGCTCCACCCTGAAAGCGGACATGGCCCACTGCTCGAACCACGCGCGGGCCCGACCATGTCGTGATTGGGGAATTGCCGACGTGCGGGAGAGACCGTAGACTTGAGCCCTACAGCGCTGCACCATTTCCATCTGGGGATAGAACTCGTGTTGATGCGTCATGTTGCGATCGTAGCCGCAATCGCCGCGCTACTTGGTCCCGTCAGTCTCGCGCAAGCCCAGTCCGATAGCGAACTGCTGCGCGGCGGCGCAAGCAAGAAGGGCGCCTACAATATTTTTGGTTTCGATGGGACGGACCTCGGGCGCACCACGGTGCGTTATGACAGTAAATATGCGCCAGGCACCATCGTCATCAACACGACAGAGCGGCGGCTTTATCTCGTTCAAGGCGGCGGCTCGGCGCTACGCTACGGCATCGGTGTCGGCCGGGCCGGTTTCCAGTGGAAGGGCACGCACAAGATCACCGCAAAGAAAGAATTTCCAAATTGGACGGCGCCGCCAGAGATGATCGCGCGGCAAAAAGATGTGCCGAGACACATGAAGGGCGGCGATCCTGACAATCCGCTCGGCACGCGCGCGATGTATCTCGGCAGTACGCTCTATCGGATTCACGGCTCGAACGATCCGGATTCGGTCGGCGAGGCGGAATCATCCGGCTGTTTCCGGATGAGGAACGAGGACATCGCAGATCTTTATAACCGGGTACCGGTCGGTACGACCGTGGTGGTACAGTAAAGACGTCGCCACATACGTCCGCTCAGGGCCAATAGCGGACTCACGCAGCGCAGCAAAAAGGATCGCTATTCGATGACCTCATCGGCGGCGATCAGCAAGCCCGGTGGAACTGTCAAGCCAAGTGCCTTCGCCGTTTTGCGGTTGACGACAGTTTCGAACTTCGTCGGCGTCTGCACCGGAAGGTCAGCAGGTTTTGCACCGCGCAGGATGCGGTCGACAAAGGATGCCCCCTGTCGAGACAAATCGACGAAGTCAGTCCCGTAATACATGAGACCGCCCGCTGCGACGAAAACACGGATCGCGTAAACCGCGGGCAAGCGATGCTGGGCTGCTAACGCGACAATGAGATTACGATGGGCAACGGTCGAGGTATCTGGCGGCAGCACCAGTCCGCCATTCGGCTCACGGGCGAAGGTTTTGATGGCGCGCTCGATGTCGGCGGCGTTATCGACTGGCGTGGGCACCAGGTCTATCGCGAGCGATGGAGCCACCGCTTTGGCCGACTGCAGGAAGTAATCGAACGCCGCTGTTCTTGGATTGGCGACAAGGGCAGCGCGCGTAAGATTCGGTGCAATTTCCTTGAGCATCGCCAGCCATTTGCCGGTGATGCCCTCCTCGTATTGCAACAGGCCGGTGAGATTGCTGCCTGGCCGCGACAAGCTCGCAACGAAGCCCGAACCGATCGGGTCGGCGACGCTAGCGAAGACGATCGGGATCGTTCTGGTCTCTTGTTGCATGGCTGCGGTGGCTGGTGTCGACTGCGTCAAGATCACGTCGGGCTGCAGCGCGATCAGTTCTCTCGCGAGTAAGCGGGCCTGAGCGCCGGCGGGCGCAAAGCGATAGTCGATTCGCAGGTTACTGCCTTCCGCCCAACCAAGCTTCTCAAGTCCCTGACGGAATCCCGCGATGCGCTCCTTCATCTCGGGATCAGTCTCGGCGAGGCCAACCAGCACGCCGACGCGCCGCATCCGCTCAGACTGCTGCGCGAGCGCTGCGAGCGGCCAGATCGACGGCCGCACTGCCGAGAAGCGTGATGAACTCGCGCCGTCTCATCGTCGTCCCTGAACAGTCAAGATAGGGCATCGTATCGTGGCAAGCGAGCAGACTGAAAGGGAGCACTCCCACAGGTGGTTTTGCAGCATCAATGTCCGCGTTGGGTCAAAAGCGGACACATGCAGCGCAACTAGCGATGTCCGCTAAGGGCCAACATCATTTTGTAGACACCCAAGTTCGGACGTATGTCGCGCGCGTTCTGTGGGTGAATTTCACCTAACGGGATACCACCACCATAACTTGCTATCACAAAGTTCCACAACTAGAATTTGAAGTGAGGTCTTGGAATAAGACCCGACAATAAATTTCCACGGCGTAATGATCCAGGAAAGGAATCCAAAATGTCCAACGAGAAATCGTTTGGGGATTCGAGCCGCCGCCTTTTCTTGAGCGCCGCAGTAGTGGCCAGCGCAGCGGTTGCAGCACCGACCGTTGTTGCGGCGCAGGGCACGGCGAACAAAAAGAATCGCGGCCTTTACAAGGACGCAAGAAGTGCCGGAACTTGGAAAGATAAGGTAGCTGATTTTTCGTACACAAATGACGCCCTCGCACAACTGATTGTCGACATGTGGTTAGGCAACCATGCAGATCTGATCACGCCTGAGGGGACCGCAACGACGACGCCGTCAACTGCGCAGTACCAAGCGCGGTCGGATGCGGCAAAAATAGCTCTTGCCCAGCGCGGCCTCCTTTTGCAGTTGCCCATCGTCATTACGGAGAAGGAGTATGTAGATGGCTTCAGCTTGGCTGACGCTGGCCTGCTCGATGCCAATGGAGAAAATATTGGAGTTGTCTTCGTTGTGCCGAGACCGGATCGTCCGACCATAGGCAGCCCTTCGCCGCCGGCGCCTCTTCTTGAGACAGCGAAGTTTCTGATGGGTATAACGCCGAACGGAATTTAGCCGTACTTGCAAAAATTTATCGTGCGGATGTCCGCTAAGCGCCAATAGCGGACGTGGAGCAATTACCCTTTCAATTCACGGTCCCCGAATGACTTGATTCGCTTGCTTTCAAGCAAACGACCATTCTCGTCGTAGCGCAATTCAATGAGCCAGTCGTAGACGTGACCTGGCCATCTGCCTTTGGGAAAGAGCGTTTTCGGATCTGCGCCGAGCGAGCGAAGCAGTCCGGACATATTTCCATGGTGCCAAACAATCAGGATGTTCTCGCCGTGGGGCTGGCTTTTGATCTCGTCGACCAGTTCATTGAAATGGTTGTTTTTGAACCGGTCATTGACCTTGAGACCAAGCGCCTCGGCAGTCGGCTCTGCGGTGAGCAGAGGGCGATGGCTATTCCGACCGTCCTTGCTGGCGAAGATGGCGTCCAGCTTCAACGCTCGCCCGTCGATTGTGAAATTTTTGAAATAATCGGCATACGCTTTGGCGCGTGCGACTCCGAGAGATGATAAGCCACGGCCATCATCCGTTTTCTCGGCGTGGCGGATGATCAGAATGACTGCGTTCTTTAAGCCGCTAGCGGTTTCACCTTGCGCCGATTGCGCGAAAATCGCCGCTGGAATTGCCAGTGCAAACAAAGCGCAAAATACTCGTTTAAGTCTCATTTGCCGGTGCCAGATTGCCCAAAGGGGAGGCCTTTTTTGAATACATGTCCGCTTTGGGCCTAAAGCGGACATGTGCAGCGCCCAAGTTCATATGCGCCAGCGCCTACAATTAGAAACAATACACCGGATTGGCGGTCTGAAAGGATTCGTTAACTGCGAATTTGGCCTGATACCAGTTGATCGAATCGCTGTGTAGTCGGGCGATTACTGATCGCGTTTCGGGCGTAGCTTTCCAGAAAAATCAGTGAGTTGCTTCAATCGCGCCGACAGCGGCGCCATCTGGAGATCGCATCATGCTGATCCGCGTCGTCCTCGCCGTTCTTACCTGTGCACTGACAATTGTGACGGCGCCGCCGTCGTTGGCCGCCGATATGCCTGCCGGGCGTTATCGCGAGCCCGCTGATGTTGCTCCCTATTTTGCCTGGAACGGATTCTATGTCGGTCTCAATGCCGGGTATGGCTGGGGCACGTCCGACTGGACAAGCAGTTTTACCAGCGGGTCGAATAGCCCCGGAGGAGGGATGTTCGGTGGAACCCTCGGCTTCAATGCGCAATATGGAAACTTCGTTTTCGGACTTGAAGGTGATGTCTCCGGCAATTGGATGAGAGATTCGAACAGCAGTGGCACAGGCATTTGCGCTGCGCCTGGTTGCGCGATCCAGACCAGTTGGTTCGCAACCGCGCGCGGGCGCGTCGGATATGCCTTCGACCGCGCACTGTTTTATGTCACCGCGGGCGGCGCGTTTGGCGACGTTCAAATGTTGGCGAATGGGCTCACCGCAACGGCGGACCGCGCGGGATGGACCGCAGGCGTCGGCCTTGAATATGCAATTCTCGGCCCTTGGTCGGCAAAGGTTGAATATCTCTATGCCGATCTCGGCGATGCCACATGCGGCGCGGCCACATGCGGCATCGACACGACGGTCAGCTTTAAAACGAGCATCGTGCGGTTCGGAGTGAACTACCGGTTCTGGTAGGTTTAGTCTGACCAGGCAAAGACGTCAGAACCTGTCTCGTCTGATACAGACGTCGCCCCGCGTTGGACTGCTGTCCGCTTTGGGTCATGAGCAGACATTGCGCAGCGCAAAACGCCAAGTCTGCATTACACCGGAAAGCAGACATCAAAATAACAGGCGCAAGTTCTGCCACCCTTATCGTGAAAAACTTGGAGCCTCGTCGCCCTTTAGAAAGAGTTACCGGTATGCCGGGTCGCGCAGAGGGCCCGACGACCATGGTCGCTGTGCAGCAGTCCCGGTTGCTGCGGTCGTATCCGGCTTGTCTAACATTGGTAGGGGCAGGTTGTGTGGGTAGTAGGTCCAGAACATGAATGCCGCACCGAACAGAAGAGATGTCAAAAGGCAGCTTAGAAATGTGCGCTTCATGGAGAGCGCCGTTCCAACAAAGGTGCAGGCAAAAACGAGAACCACCAACGCAACGCAGTAGGGCCAATTCACGTTTGCCCAGTCGATCGGCAACGCCGCCAGTTTGTCCATGCGAATCTCCGCCGCGAGGCAACGATTATAGCGAAAAGGGGTGAGTCGCTATCTGTGCGCCGAAAAGGTGAGGGCGCTGTTCAAAATAACATTTACGCTTCAAAGGTACCTATTGGTCCGCACCTTGTGTCCATCCCATTGATATGGTTGCCTTGTCCGACATCTCCCCGAGCATTTTCCATGAAACCGAACTTCAAACTGCCGCTGACCGGCCGATGCCAGTGCAGGCAGGTGGCCTACAAGATCACGTCCGCTCCGCTTGCCGTCTACGCATGCCATTGCACCGAATGTCAGCGGCAGTCCGGCAGCGCCTTCAGCCTTTCGCTCCTCGCTGAACGGGAGGCGGTCGTTGTCGAGGAGGGCAAGCCGGCGCTGTGGGAGCGGCAACACGAAAGTGGTCGGGTGATAGATTGCCTGATCTGCGCGGCATGCGGCACCCGCCTCTTTCATGAACCGCGCGCGAATACCAAAGTCACTATTGTGAAGCCGGGAAACCTCGACGATACGAGCTGGCTCTTTCCAGTCGGGCACATCTGGACGCGAAGCGCGCTAACCTGGGTCGACATTCCGCAGGATGCGATAAACCACGACATGCAGCCGCCGAACTTCGCCAACATCATCGAAGCCTGGCGGCAGCACTGCGCATAACGGCCGGCGCGTTTCAGTCACCGTCACTTGATCATTCGCTCGGCAACCGGCGGCAGGAACTTGTCGTTGTAAACGTCCTCGGGCTTTGGCGGATTGGCAATGCCATAGGCGGCCGCCACCGAGTTGATCGTGAACTTGATGCGCTCGGGTTGTGCGACGCTTAAGCCATGCTCCTTCACCCATTTTGTGTTGGTGACGCTGAGCGCGAGGTCGAGCCGCACCTTCTCGACGTCCTCCTTCATCATTGCGTCGACACCCTTCATTACTTTTAGCGCAGCGGCTGGATCCTTGATGGTGTCGATGGTGCCTCGGTTAAGCGCCTGCACCATGGCGCGTACGGTCTGCGGATTTTTCTCGATGAAGGCCTTGGTCGCCGCAAGGGTCAGGCCGTACATGTTGGCGCCGAAGTCGGCATACTTCACTGCGTAGATGTCCTCGAGCTTGATGCCGACATCCAGCAGCGCCGGGATGTTGGAATTGATGAAGCCGCCGGTGCCGTCAGCCTCGCCGCGCAAAACCATCGGGCCGAACAATTGCGGCTGCACTGGCAGCCAGTTGACCTTTACGTTTTCCGCCTTTGCCGCCTTGAACAGTATAGAGGCCGTATCGTGTACGGCGGTGCCGGGGCCGCCGGCGATGCGCGCGCCGTCGAGGTCCGCGGGCTTGCGGATGTTCTTTGATTTGAGCGTTATGAAGGCGAGGGGAAAGTCATCAAAGCTGATGTAGACCGCGATGAGCGGCGAACTCGGGTTGGCTGCGTTGAACTTGATCATCGAGGGCATATCGACCCAGCCGAAGTCGTAAACGCCTCCGGCAACGCTGACCGCGACGTTGGTCGCCCCTTTGCCAGCGTCGATCTGCGCGTTGAGGCCCGCGTCCTTGTAATAGCCCTTCTGTTGCGCGACGAAAAACGGCGCATGCGTGCCCTGGATAATCCAGTCCATCATCACCTTGATGTCCTTCTTCTCGGGCGCCTGGGCACGCACCTCGGAGGCGGAGAGGGCAACGAAAAGAACCGCGGCTAAAGCAATGGCGCGCTGGGCGTACGTGCTCAGTCGGGACATATGACGATCTCCTCTGATGGCAGACGCGTTGTGCGCTCGCGCCTATTTTCGCAAACGGTAACTTTATCATCAGGAAAGTCAATTGAATGTCCGGCCGGAGGTGACTATCGTGGGGTTTGCCCACCCGGGCCACCAATGGAAGAAGAATGCCGAAACCAAAGGACAAGACTATCAATTCGGGACGCGCCCAATTGTCGCTGCGCGTGAAAAGCAACGCCAAGAACCAACGTCAACTTGCGCGGGAAGGTGCACAGGTTCTCGATCTCGCGCGCTATGCAATCGGCACGCGATTGCGGCACGCGCGCCTGATGCGCGGCTCGCGTCTGAAAGACGTTGCCGACGCAGCCGGCTGCTCGGAAAGCCTCGTTTCGAAGATAGAAAACAACAAGATCGAGCCCTCGCTGCAGGTGCTGCACAAGCTGTGTTTGGTGCTGAATATCGGGCTCGGAGAGCTGTTCACGCGGCAGGAGGAAGACGCTCCGGTTGTAACGCGCGCAGGCCAGCGATCGAGAATTGAGATGGATCCGGTGCGGCGCGGGCACGGGATCCTGATGGAACGCGTTATCCCTTACGCAAAGGGACATCTGCTCCAGAGCAATATCCACGTCGTGGCGCCGGGCGGATCGAGTTTCGGCCTGATCTCGCACGAGGGCGAAGAGGTCGGCTATGTCATTGCCGGCGAGATCGAGCTGTTTCTCGGCGACAAGGCGTATCAGCTATCGGCTGGCGACACGTTCTGTTTCCGCTCGGAGATCGGTCATGGCTACCGGAACCGCGGCAAGAGCGAGGCGCGAATTCTGTTCGTGAATACGCCGCCGACCTTCTGAATTTCTCGTTGATCAAGTGACTTGAACTGGTCTAGCGTGCCGTCCGCAAAACGCACGCGCGTCGGGGGAAGTAACGCATGCTCAAGCTGCCTCACCACAAACGATATGATTTCTTGCCGATCACGAAGCGGAAGCACTATTCGTGGCCTGGCGGCAAACGACTGGCGTTTTATGTCGCGCTCAACATCGAGCACTTCGCGTTTCAGGCCGGCCTCGGGATCGATCCGCACAATCGCACCGGCCCGCAGACTTCGCGCAACTACGCGTGGCGCGACTACGGCAATCGCGTCGGTAACTGGCGCTTCTTCGAGCTACTCGATGAGCTTAAACTGCCAGCGTCGATCTTGCTTAATTCAGCGGTCTGTTACGAATATCCGGAGATCGTCGAAAAGATTAAGCAGCGCGGTGATGACGTGCTCGGCCACGGTCGAACCAATGCCGAGGTGTTGCGCGGCATGTGGGAGGATGATGAGCGTCGCGTTATCCAGGAATGCGTCGACGTCATCACGAAACATGTGGGTGTTCGTCCGACCGGTTGGATGGGGGCAGGCGCCGCCGAGACAAACGTAACGCCCGATCTTCTCAAGGAGTGCGGCTTTACTCATCTGCTCGATTGGCCGGTTGACGATCAGCCGATCTGGATGCGCACGCGATCGGGGCCGTTGCTCTCGGTTCCTTATCCGATGGAACTTAACGACGCGGGCACGTTGGCGTTGCGAGATCATACCGGGCGGCAATTCGCCGACATGGTAGTCGATCAGTTCGAGGAGTTGCTTGAAGCCTCGGAAACTCAGCCGCTCGTCTTCGCGCTGTCTTTGCATGGATTCATTCTAGGGCAGCCGTTCCGGCTGAGACCGTTACGCAAGGCGATCAAACACTGCGTCGAACACAAGCACGCGGATCAGATCTGGTTCACGCGGGCCGGCGACATCTCGAAATTCTGCTACGGCATGGAAGCCGGAATCATCCCCGGCAGTTGAGGTTGATCATGAATGTGAGTACCACGGCGAACGCAACCACCAAGCTCCTGCGGGCGACTCCCGAGACGGTCCACTGGGGCTATCTCGACGCCACGATCAAGCCCGCGCTTACCATCGATTCCGGTGAGCGTGTGACGATCGAGTGCGCCACCTGCAATCCCGAGTGGATGCCGGCGAAGGACAGCGGGTTCGATATTCTCCCGGATATCGTCGAGATCCACCAGAAGGTGAAGAAAGGGTCCGGAAATCACATTTTTACCGGCCCAATCTACATCCGTGGTGCAGCTGTGGGAGATGTGCTCGAGGTCAAAATCCTGGACATCAAGCTTCGGCAGAATTGGGGTTGGAACGTCTTTCGCGGCTACATGGGGACGATCCCGGAAGACTTTCCATACATGAAGTTGACGCATGTGCCGCTCGATCTGAAAGCGAATGTCGCGACCACGGCATCGGGTTTCAAAATCCCGATGGCGCCGTTTTTCGGGCAGCTTGCGGTGGCCCCGGCAGCGGTATTCGGCCGGCAGAACAGCAAGGAGCCGCGTGAGTTCGGCGGCAATCTCGACTGCAAGGAATTGACGGCAGGCAGCACCATCTTTCTACCGGTCTGGAATGAGGGCGCGCTGTTCTCGACAGGTGATGGTCATGCGGCGCAGGGCGACGGTGAAGTCGACGGAACAGCGATCGAGACTGCGCTGTCGGGCACGTTCGAATTCAACGTGAAAAAGAAGCTCGGCTGGAAAATGCCACGCGCGGAGACTTCAACCCACTACATTACGTTCGGCCTCGATACCGATCTCGACGATGCGGCTCGTCAGGCGCTCAAGGAAATGATCGACTGGATCGTCAGCATGACCGGTATTCATAAAGACGAAGCTTATGCAATGTGCAGCTTCGCCGGCGACCTGCATGTGACGCAGACTGTGAACAACGTCAAAGGCGTGCATGCGATGATGCAGAAGAGCATACTGAAGAAATAGAGAGCCCGGCCGCACCGGCCCGCAACTTGCATGGCCGGGAAGCGGTCCCGCCATCGTTGCTGCGTAGTT
This sequence comes from uncultured Alphaproteobacteria bacterium, assembly GCA_963831515.1. Lineage (GTDB taxonomy): Bacteria > Pseudomonadota > Alphaproteobacteria > Rhizobiales > Xanthobacteraceae > Pseudolabrys. Next base: position 126,391 of record CAWHQL010000008.1, read on the forward strand.
GGGGAAAGCTTGTGCCAGGTTTCGTTCGACTTCAGGACGTTTCTCTCCGTTACAACGACGAGGAAACGGCGCTTGCACTCCACCGCACCAGCTTTGAAGTCGAGCAGGGGGAATTCGTAGCCGTCGTCGGGCCGTCCGGTTGCGGAAAATCCACGCTGATGAAAGTCGTGACCGGCCTCTGGCCCGCGACAGTCGGACAGGTCAACGTTGGCGGCAAGCCCGTGGTGGGGCCGCTGAACATCGTCGGCATGGCTTTTCAGAACTCCTCGCTGCTGCCGTGGCGTACGATATTGCAGAACGTGATGCTGCCGCTCGAGATCGTCGAGCCGCACGCGAGCCGGTTACGCCGGGAGCGGCGCGCCTACGAAGCGAAGGCGCGCGATGTTCTCGAACTCGTCGGCTTGAAGGGATACGAAGACAAGCATCCGTGGCAACTGTCGGGCGGGATGCAACAACGCACACAGCTCTGCCGTGCGCTAATTCATGAACCGTCGTTGCTGATGCTCGACGAGCCGTTCGGCGCGCTGGACATGTTCACGCGCGAGGAATTATGGCTGGCGCTGCAGGAATTGTGGATGGCCCGTCGTCCGACGGTGATCCTGGTCACACACGACCTGCGCGAGGCTGTATTCTTGGCGGATCGCGTGCTGGTGATGAGCGCGCGGCCAGGCCGGATTATCCTGGATCGCATGGTGAAGGCGCCGCGTCCGCGGGATCTTAAAACCACCTACGAGCCTGAATCCGTCAAGCTGGTGCACGAATTGCGGGAGCACATCAGTGCAGCACGCGCAAACGCAGCCTGAGATCGAAAGCGGCCGCGTAACGATCGCCGAGAGTGCTGAGCTTCCGGTTATCGTGCGCCGGACAAGCTTCTTCGAGCGCAAGCTGGTGCGGCAGGCGCTGCCTTGGGTCGTGATCGCGGGCATGTTCGTTTTCTGGGAGATTTTTGTCCGCGTCTTTCAGATTTAGCAGTTTGTGCTGCCGGCGCCGTCGGCGATCTTTGCGGCGATGTGGCAATGGCGCGTGCCGATTCTCGAAAATTCGTGGCAGACTTTGATGACCACGCTGATCGGCTTCGCGTTCGCTATCGTGATCGGTGGAATAGGCGGGGTCGCGCTTGGATCGTCGCGCGTCATCTATGACGGATTTTATCCGGCGTTGATCGCATTCAACTCCGTTCCGAAAGTCGCGGTCATTCCTGTGCTGGTCATCTGGTTCGGGATCGGCACAATCCCCGCCGTGATCACGGCGTTCTTGCTTTCGTTTTTCCCCATTCTCGTAAATGTCGCTACCGGCATTGCCACTGTCGAACCGGAGCTGCGCGATGTGCTTCGCGCACTTGGCGCCACGCGACGTCAGGTCATCATGAAGGTCGGCTTGCCGAGGGCGATGCCTTATTTCTTCGCGTCGCTGAAGATCGCGATGACGGTCGCCTTCGTCGGATCAATCGTTGCCGAGACGGTCGCTGCCAATTCCGGCATTGGGCACCTGATGCTCGTAGCGTCGTCGCGCTTCGAGGTTCCACTGGCTTTCGCGGGGCTGATCGTTACCGGCTTGATGGGAGTAGGAATGTACGTGATTTGTGTCGCCATCGAGCAGCGCATGACGGGATGGGCGACGCGCGGCTCGGAAGGGGTCACGTTCGGCAGCTAGCGGATGCAGGGGCGAGAGACATGCTCGACAAATACAAGGACTTGAAACTGCAGCTTGATGGCTTTCTCAAACCGGGCGAGCAGCACAAGCGGAACGTCCTGCTCGATTCGGTGTACGGCTCCCTTCCGAGGGATCCGCAGGCCAAGGTGTTCGTCTTCAGCGGCGAGATCGCGCCCGGCGGCTACACGAGTTGGCATTGCCACAATGGCGCGACGTTTTTCGTCTGCACGCAGGGCCTGTTCGAGGCGCATTTCCAGGAGGGCACGCTGGTCAAGGCGAAGGCCGGCGACGTCTATTCCGAGCCCATTGGAAAATTCCATCGTGGCCACAATCCTCATCCCGAACTCGTCTATTCCTGTATCGGGCTGTGTCTCACGCCGCCCGACCGCGACCACATTACGAACGCGAAGGAGAGACCCTGGTGACACTCGCCAGGCGGTGACCATGCCGGACAACCCAGTCACACTTCCCGTGGTCGGAGACGACGCGCGGTTTCAGGTGCGCCGAATCTATTGCGTCGGCCGCAATTATCTTGACCATATTCGCGAGATGAAGGAGGCGGACGAGCGCGACCCGCCGTTCTTTTTCCAGAAGCCCACCGACGCAATCGTCCACGACGGAGCGGTGGTGCCTTATCCTCCCGGGACGCAGGATTTTCAGTTCGAAGTCGAGCTTGTGGTGGCGATCGGGCGGGGTGGATCCAAGATTTCTGTTCAGTCAGCCGAGACCCACATCTTCGGCTACGCCATTGGCATCGACCTTACACGCCGCGACCTGCAGCGCGACGCGGCCAAACGCGGCCTGCCCTGGGAGATGGGGAAATCATTCGACCACTCCGCTCCGTGCGGCTCCATTCACCGGATCGAGACAACCGGCCCGATCCGCAAAGGATCGATCGGCTTATCCGTCAACGGAATTGTCCAGCAGAAAGGAGATATCGGCCAGATGATCTGGAACGTGCCGGAAATCATCGCTCAGCTATCAAAACAATATGAGTTGTGTGCTGGAGATATCGTTCTTACCGGAACGCCCGCAGGTGTTGGTCCGCTTCTCCCTGGAGACGAAGTTAAATGTTCAATTGAGCGATTGGGAGTGTTCGGCATCCGCGTCGGGCCCGCTGGCGCATGACCGGTGCGGTGTGGCCAGCGCTAGTTCGCTTTGTGCGTGAAAGAGCTTGGGTTGATCATGCATCCAAAGCCTGCGGCGGATGCTCCACCGCCAGTACTCGCATGATGTCCTCGTTCATTCTGCGATGAGCCTCTTCAGTCATCGCTGCGCCAAGTCTCGCCTCGTAAGCGATGCGCGCGGGTCGATGAAACACCAGCACACGGTCGCCGATTTCCATGGCTTCGTTAATCTGGTGTGTAATGAATATGGCGGTCTTGTTGCTTTGCCGTACCAGACGCACGAATTCGGTACGTAGGTCCCGTGCAGTAATCTCGTCGAGAGATGAAAAGGGCTCGTCGCACAACAGGATTTCCGGATCGACCGCAAACGCACGTGCGATCGACACCCGCTGACGCATGCCGCCTGACAATGCGTGCGGATAGTCATTCTCATGGCCGGAGAGGCCGAGCCGCTTGAGCCATGCCCGCGCGGTGTCCTCAGCATGCCCCGGATCGGTGTCGAGGATCTGCAAGCCCAGCCGCACGTTGTCGAATGCAGTGCGCCACGGCATCAAGCGGTCGTTCTGGAACACGATGCCGATCTTGCCGCGGAAGAAGTCGAATTCCCGGAACGGATCGCGCCCGATCACTTTCACCTCGCCGGAACTTGCTTCGATCAGTCCGGCCACAATGTTGAACATCGTGGACTTGCCGCAGCCGGTTTTGCCAAGGACAGCGACGATCTCGCCTTTGGCGATTTCGAAAGACAGTCTGTCGACAGCGACAAAATCGCCGCGTCCGTCCGGACGCTTGAACGTCTTACTGACTTCCTTGAAGCGAATGACCGGATCGATATCCGACATGAGCTACATGGCCCGTTCGGACACGGCGCGATAGCGCAAGGCCCAGTTCTCGATTGCCGTGATCGTCAGCTGCACCACCAGCACGAACAGCACGAGCTGCAGGGTCCAGGCCATGGCGCCGGCCATGTCGAACAATTGCTGTTGCCGCAACAACTCATAGCCGACGCCGCCGGTGGCGCCGACCAGTTCTGCAACCACCACAACGCGGGCGGCATTGCCGAGATTAACTTTCCAGGCCGTGAGAATGCCGGGCACGATCGTCGGCACAATCAGAAACCGGAACAGCGTCCAACGGGAGGGCCGGAACGCCATGGTCATCTCGAACAGGTCCTTCGACATCGAGCGGAAGGCGTCGAGAATCTGAAAAGTGAAGGCGGGCAGCGTCGTCATCACCATGATGAACAGCACACGGAATTCGATGCCGTGGAACCAAATGATGGCGAACACCACCCACGACAGTGCCGGAATGCCCTGGAAGAAGGTCAACACTGGCGCGATGAAATTCTCCGCGGTTCTCGACTGGCCGATGATCATTGCCAGAATGCCGCCGAGAATGAAGGCGCCGAACAGCCCGCCGAAAATTCGGCCGGCGGTCAGCAGCACATCGATCAAAAGGGATCCAGTGGTCAGGATCTCGATGGTGCGCGAAAAGATCTCCGGGACCGGCGGGAACAGATAGTGCGGAAACACCATGGACAGGATCTGCCAACCCGCCGCGAGCGCGATCAGGCCGGCGGCGCCTTGCAGAAGGCGCATGGTGCGCGAGTTGGTCATTTCATCGACTTGACGTAGATGGTGTCCGTCGACGGCGCCGACTTGAAGTAGCCAACATCGAGGCCGGCTTTGTAGACCGCATCGATCTGCTTGGCGACCTCTCCGGCGGGCACGACGCTCATGCCGAGTTTGTCGTTGGCCTTGATCAAGGAGACCAACGCGTCCCGATCCTCCGGCGTCGATTTCGGTGCGATCAGGGCGGCCGCTTCTTCCGGATGCTTGCCGATGAAATCGGCTGCCGCCTTATAGGTCGCGTAAAGCTTGGGAATGAGAGCCTGGTTCTGCTCGATCCAGTCGCTGTGCGCGGCGACCCCAAGATAGGGGATGCGCTCGCCTCCGGCGAAAGCCGTCCAGGTTTTGTTTATCTGGGTATCGAGCGTCTGGATCGAGGGCTTCTTTGCCTTGAGCAGCGTATAAGCCGGTTCCCAGATTTGAATGGCGTCAGCGCGATCAGCCAGCGCGTAGCCGACGAGGCCCGGTGGTGCGGTGTTGACGACCTGTACTTTCGACCGGTCCATGCCGAGCTTTTTGGCGAAGAATTCGAACATCACGAAATTAGTGGTCGAGCTGGCGGCAGCGAGCTGTTTGCCCTCGAGGTCTTTGACCGACTTGATCTCGGGACGCGAGGTGACGACCGTCCCCCAGAAATCGAACAGATTGAAAAGATACTTCACCTTGACACCGCGGGCGTCGGCAAGTCCGACCGTGAGGACGGCGGCGCTGCCGCCGACTTTGAACTCACCCGAATTGAACTGCGTCGTGTAGGCGTCCGGCGGGCGCTCGACGAACTCGATATCCAGTCCGTGCGCGATGTCGAGCTTCTGCGCCTTTATCACCGGCGGCATGAAGGCGCCGAGGGATGGAAAGCCGAAAACCACAATGGTGACTTTCGCCGGCTCCTGCGCGGCGGCAGGGGCAAGTATTACAAGCGTCGTGAGCGCAAGCGCGGCGATGGTGCTCGCCGCCGATCGCAGAATCGTTGACATTCTGTTCCTCCTCCAAGTCGCTGTTCGCAGTGGGGGCGTTGGCCACTTTCTTTTGTCATTGAATCTTGAATAGCCTTGCCGCCAGTCCACCATTGATGGAATCGCTTTGCGTTTTGGACAAACCTGCCTCGCCGACAATTTTCATCGGTTCGGTGTCGCCAATCGGGAAGGGCATGTCGGACCCCATCATCAGGTGATCCGTGCCCATGATCTCGACCACGAATTTTAGCACGCGTGCATCGTGCAGGATGGTGTCGGTATAGATCTGCGCCAGGGCCTCGACCGGGTCGCCGATGCCGGGTGTGATTTGTGCATTCCGTTTGAGGCGGCCGATCACGAACGGCAGGGCGGCGGCGCCCATTGGCGCAAAGATCCTGGCGTTTTTGTACTTCGCGACGTGACCCGCGCTGATCAGTCGCGCCATCGCCACCGCGGCATCGGTGATGCGGCCTAACCCGTTGGCGAGGCCGAAATCGTTCACCCGTGCGTCGCCAGCATCGAAGCTTGGGTGAATGTGGATGATCGCGCCAGTCTCGTCCGCGGCCTGCCAGAACGGATCGAGGTCAGCGTCATCTAATTTGCTGCCGACGCCGCGCGGCAGTGTGCCGATCATGGCACCCGGAAATCCTGCGGCCATGGCCGCCATCAGCACGCTGGCAGCGCGCGCGCCGTCACCAAGCGGCACGGTCGCGAGCGGTACGAAATGCGGCTCCGACTTGGCCGCAGAAAGCAGGCAATCATTGGCGAGCCGGCTCCACGCCTCGGCTTCGGCGCCAGGCAATTCATAGCCGAACATGTCGACCCACCCGCCGACGACCTGGCGATCGATGCCCTGCTTGGACATCCAGGCGAGCCGCGCCGGCATGTCGGATAGCGCTTTCGACACCGGGCGCGTCGGTTTTCCGCCGGCAAATGCAAAGGCAAGGCTCCCCCCGTCTTCGATCTGCCGAACGTTCGGAAATCGCACCGCATCTTTGCGGATCGCGGCCAGAAGGTCCGGCGGCACCAGATGGGCGTGGCAATCGACGATCATTCAGTTTCCCATGCGTGCGTGCGCCTCGGCTATCAGATCGCCGAGTTTCGACGCGTTCAGCGGCAACGTGTTGATGGAAATGCCGAGCGGCCTGATCGCGTCGTTGACCGCATTCGCGATGGCTGCCGGCGCCCCGAGATAACCGGACTCGCCAGAACCCTTCTGACCAAGCACGGTGTGCGGAGACGGTGTTTCGTGATGGATGATCTCAACCGCCGGTACCTCGTGTGAGGACGGCAGCAGATAATCCATGAAGGTCTGGGCGATGAGTTGCCCGTCCTCATTATAAGCGAACTCCTCGTACAGTGCAGCGCCGATACCATGCGCGATGCCGCCCATCGTCATGCCGCGCACGATTTTTGGATTGATCACTGTGCCGCAGTCGTGGCCGAGCCGGTAGCGCAAAATTCTCGGCGTTCCGAGATCGGGATCGATTGAGAGTAGAAGCAAATGGAATTCGAATGAGAAGCAGGGATACATGTGCACGCGCCCATCCGCCGTCGGCAGCGCGCCGCCGGTCGGCACCTGATAGACGTGAGCGACCGCCAGGCCCGGCTCGAAGCCCTCCGGCAACCGGTGGAAATTGCGGTGGGCTATAGCGACGAGCTCTTCCCAGGTGCGCCGTTTATCAGGCGCCGAGCGGTCGTAAACGTTGCCGTGTTCGTAGACTGCTCGCTCGGCCGGGATGCCGAGGTCGTGCGCGCCTATGGCCGTGAGCTTGGCCTTGAGTTTGTGGGCCGCGTGAAATGCAGCACCGCCGAGCATGATCGCCATGCGGCTGCCGACAGGACTATTGCTTGGCAGCGAATTGAGTGAATTCGCGCGCACAACACGAATGCCGTCCGGGTCGCGTCCGACAACTTCCGCGATCACAGTTGCAACCAGCGTCTCATGGCCTTGCCCGGCCGAGGAGGTGTGCATGGTCGCGGTGATCGCGGCCGTGAGATCGACATCAATGCGGCACGACTCCATCCAGGTTGTGGTGGCGTTTTTGGGGTTTAGCAATGGCTCGAACGAGGCGTTGCCGCCGCTCGGCTCCAAGCAGGCAGCGACGCCGATGCCGGCGAGCTTGCCCTCAGCGCGCAGCCGATCACGCTCGGCTTTCATCTCGTCGTAGATAGTGTGGTCCACCACCTTCTCGACAACCCGGTGATAGTCGCCGCTGTCATAGGTGGTTCCACTCGGAATCGTGTAGGGGAATTCCTCATGCTGGATCATGTTGCGCCGCCGCGCCTCCAGCGGATCGAGGCCGACGGCATTTGCGACCTCGTCCATCATGCGTTCGAGCGCCAGATTGGTCGGTGCCTGGCCGAAGCCGCGCACCGCATCCTGCGGAGTTTTGTTGGTCAGTGTGGCGATCGCACGATACTGAACACTCTTGATTTTGTACGGTCCCACGATGGCGCCGATGGGCTTTCCGAGTTGGAAAGGCGAGCGCCCGGCATAGGCGCCGATATTCTCCAGCGCACGCATTTTCATTGAACGAATGAGGCCACTGTCGTCGAACGCGACGTCTATATCAAACAGCCGCTCCGGCCCATGCGCGTCTCCGCCGCGCATGTTTTCCAGCCGGTCCTCCAGCAGCCGCACAGGAAATCCGAGCCGGCGCGCGAGATAGGCGACCAGAACCGAATGCTTGATGCCGCGTTTGACGCCGTAGCTGCCACCGACGTCGACGTCGTAGTGCACGCGCACGGACGAGGCAGGGAGGCGCAACGCCATGGCGATCTGTTCAGGATATTTCGGCATCTGGATCGAGGCATAGACGTCAAGCACGTCGCGCCAGGGGTCCCAGTTCGCCACCACACCGAAAGTTTCGATCGGCACCGTCGATGAACGTGCCCATTTTACTCGCACCGAGAGATGACGCGGACTTGCGGCAAAATCGTTCTCGACCTGACCCCAGACGAACGTCCTGTCGAGCAGGACGTTGGAGCCGTGCGCCGCATGTACCAGCACGGCGTCCGGTTTGATCGCCTGTTCGGCGTCGAGCACGAAGGGCAGGGGCTCGTAGCGGACATCGATTTCTTCGACAGCGTCTTCAGCGAGCGCCCGCGTGTCTGCGACCACGGCAGCAACCCATTCGCCGGAATAGCGGGCGAAGTCGACTGCCAGCGGGCGGCGCGGCGCGTTTGGCGTGTCGAGCCCGGCCATCAGCGGCAGTGTGGCGGAGGCGAGTTCACGTCCATCCAGAACGTAATGAACACCGGGCATGGCGAGGGCGGCGCGCTTATCGATCGAGATGATACGCGCTGCGGCGTGGGGGCAGGTCAACAATGCGACATGTTTGGTGTTGGGCAGGTCGATGTCCGCGACGAACCGGCCCTTGCCTGCGACGAAGCGGCGATCCTCGCGCACGCGCCGATCGGCTGACACAAACCGATATTGGTCAGCACTCACCTTTGAAGCTCCGAGGGACGGTTACGCCCGCGTATGCGGTCCGCCGCCAGCGCTATTGCCTCTATTATCTGAGCATAGCCAGTGCAGCGGCAGAGATTGCCCGAAATCGCATCGACGATGTCGTCTCTGGTTGGGTCCGGATTGTCAGCAAGCAGTGCGTGCGCCGCAAGGATCATGGCCGGAGTGCAGTAACCGCACTGCAAACCATGCGTTTCACAGAAGGCATCCTGCAACAGCGACAATTCGCCGGGGCCAGGTGTGACGCCTTCGATCGTCGTAATTGGCGTTCCTTCGGCTTGCGGTGCAAACATCAAACACGAGCGCACGGCGACTCCATCAAACAGGACGGTGCAAGCGCCGCAAACGCCGTGCTCGCAACCGACATGCGCGCCCTTAAGACCGAGATGTTCGCGCAGGCAATCGAGCAGCGTCGTGCGTGGTTCAACCTCGAGTGCATGTTCAATGCCATTGACGGTGAGGTTAATTCGCATCGCGTTTCTTTCCGATGGCTTGAGAGCGTGCATCAGCAACCGCCTGAGTGGCGAGACTGAGGGCAATTCTGCGACGGTATTCGGCCGAGGCGTGTAGGTCGGACAAGGGCGCGACATCGGCCAAGGCTTCGAGGACCGCGCGTTTAACTGTGACGGCGTCGAGTGTGCCGCCTTTCAATTGTTTCTCAGCGCTCGCCAGCCGAATGGGAAGGTCTGTCGCCGCTCCAATGCCAATGACGATACGGTTGCATCTGCCGCCATCGCCGAGTTCGACCTGTGCTGCGGCGGCCACGAGGGCAAAGTCGCTTCGTCGTGTATTCACCTCACAGAAGCTGGCGCCAACTTTTCCGAGCCATTTGGGAAACTGCACCGAGGTCAGTACTGCCCCGCTGGGCAAGCTGGTGGTCATTGGCCCGATGTAGAAATCACGCGCGGCTATCTTTTCGGTTCGACCTGCGAGGCGATAAGTTAAGATTGCGTCCAAAGTGATGGCGATCAACGGCAATTCCGCCGCCGGATCAGCGTTGGCAAGTGAACCGCCTATCGTGCCGCGCGCGCGCGTAGCCGCGTGTCCGACAAAAGGAATTGCGCGGGCGAGCAGCGGGAGGTTGGCTGCAATCTGCGTATCACGTTCGACCAGACATTGCCGGGTGGTAGCGCCGATTGAGGTCACGTCGCCGTCTGACCGGATGTAGGAAAGTTCAGCGATGCGATTGATATCAACAAGTCGCGTGGGCCGCGCCAACCGCATCGCCATCATCGGGACCAGCGTCTGACCGCCCGCAATAACGCGTGCGTTCTCATCGGATGCCAGCATCGCACAGGCTTCGTCGACGTTAGCTACGCGGGAATATTCAAATGGCGCGGCTTTCATGATCGTTTGTGGAGACTTTCAACCAAGATACGACATGGTTAGGGTTTCCTTGGTGTGATTTCAATCGCCAAAAGCTCGTACCGCCTCTCGACCCGCGATCCTTCCGAAGACCACAGCTCGCAGCATCGATACTGCATTCGGTGCGGTCGCATAAAAGTGTCCAGTCATTTCGCCCGCAGCGTAGAGACCTGGAATTGGCACGCCGGCCCGCACCACGCGCCCGCGGTCGTCCGTTGCAACACCGCCAAACGTGTAAGCGACGGCACCGATCAAGGGGTAGCAGAGGAAAGGGGGGACTTTAATCGCCCGCGCCCAATTCGATTTCGGTGGACTGAGGTTGCTGCCGGCGGCGAGTCCATCACAGCGTGTGGCGTCAAATTTCGCCGGATCACCAATGCAGCTTGCATTGTAGACGGCAACTGTCCGTTCAAGATTGTCCCCATTCACGCCAACGAGCCTTGCCAGCTCTGAAAGTGTCTCCGCGCGAACCGGTGGAATCTCGGAACGGATTGCGCGCTGATAGTCCGGAATTGCCAGCAGACGGCTGTCGAGAATCGCATAGGCAATAGAATTGGGAGTTTCAAAGTGTATGCTGCGCGCGAACCATTCCCAAGTTTCATGCGCGAGACCAGCGCCTTCGTCAAAGAAGCGAAGGCCATTCTGGTCGACGACGATCCCGTAGGGATAGACAAGGACAATCGGCGCAGAGTTTTTGCTGCGCGCGTCGATCGGTTCCGCATGCATGCCGTTCCAATCACCCGCAGGCGTGGCCCCAACTTCAAGAGCCATGCGAATGCCATCGCCTGTATTGAAATGTGTGCCGGGCGAAATGAGCCGCATCTTTTCTGCGCCTGAGCCGAAATGTTCTCGCATCATTTCGCTATTGGCCTGAAAACCGCCGCTGGCGAGAACGACCGCGTTCCCTGTCAGCATCTCATCCGCGTTGCCTCGCTTGACTTTGAGACCAGTCACACGCCCACTTTCCACGAGAAGCTTTTGCGCGGTGCAGCCGTATACGATTTCCACGCCTGCCTGCCTGGCCGCGCGAGAAAGTTCCTGAACCAGTGCAGGTCCGCCGCCTTTTGGCTGGATGCGTGGTGGACCTTTCGCCAAATAGTAGATCGGCTGAATAAATTCGATGCCATGCGCGCCAATCCATTTGATCGTATCGGGCGCTTCGCGCGAGAGCTGAGTGAAATAGCGCTCATCGCCTTTGAAATTCGTTGCCGCAAGCGTGTCCTGTACGAAGCTTGGTTCAACGCGATCTGGCGCTGCCATTCGCATGTATGAAGGCGACCAGCGCGTGTTGCCGCCGGCTTCGTTTTCCGATGCCTTGTCTATGAGCGTAACGCGGATGCTTTTTCCATCCGTCGCGGCCGTCTCAGCCGCCGACAGCGCGGCGGCCAGCCCGGCTGCACCTTGGCCAACGACAATCAGGCGTTGCGATCCGTTCGCCATGGGCATCATTACAACCAGAAAATCTTCTTCCTGTAGTCGAGATCGGACAATAGCGGACTCGCCGGCCCCGTGTGGAATACGGCGCCGCGCTCAAGGACAAACACGCGATCGGCCAGCGCCAGGACAAGATCAAGATTGTGTTCGACGATGATGATCGACAGCTCTTTGCGAAGCCGATTGAAGGCCTGAAAAAGTTCCAGAATGACGGCTGGCGCCAGGCCCTCGAATGGCTCGTCGAGCAAAAGCAATTTCACATTGCCGGAGAGAGCGCGTGCGACGGCGACCATCTGTTGCTCGCCTCCCGACAGATAGTCGGCGGCAACATGCATGCGTTCCTTCAATTGCGGGAAAAAGCTGAAGATCTGGTCTTCGCTCCAGGCCACACCCGAATCGCCGTGCGAACTTCGGGCTAAACGGCCAAGCGCCAAGTTGTCGGCGACCGTCATGCCGGCAAAAAGGCCGCGGCCCTGCGGGACATAGCCGATGCCCATGCGTGCAATATCCGGTGTCGGCAGGTCCGCGATAACTTTGCCGTTGAATTCAATTTTGCCAGATGCCGCCGGTACCAGCCCGCAAAGTGTCTTCAGCAGGGTCGACTTGCCGGCGCCGTTGCGGCCCAGCAGAGCGACGATTTCTTTGTCGCGTACATCGAGCGTCGCGTCGTTGAGTATGTGACTCTTGCCATAGAAAGAGTTCACCTTCTCGAAACGCAGAACGCATTTTTCTCCTGCGCCGACCGCGGCATGCCCGACCTCGGATGGCCGACCGGTGCCGGTGTAGATTTCCTGCACGCGGCGGTCGGTGCGGACTTCTGCAGGTGTCCCGGTCATCAACACTTCGCCTTGATTCATAACGGTGACGCGGCCGGATATGCCCAGCACGCGGTCGACATCATGCTCGACGATCAGCACCGGAATGTTCGAAGCGACGCTCTTGATAAGGCCCGAGACGCGGTCACGTTCGGCGGCCGCGAGACCGGCAAGCGGCTCGTCGAGCAACAACAACTGTGGCTTGGAGCCAAGCGCGATCCCGAGATCGACCAGTCGCTGCCCGCCATAGGACAATTCGCCGCCCTGTATATGCTCAATGCCCTCCAACCCAAGAAATCGAATTAGTTCGGCTGTCTCTGCGTGTACATCGACGTAGCTGTCGACATCGCGCCAGACATTGAACCGGCCAGGATGGCGCGCCTGGAGCGACAGACGGATGTTCTCGTAGATCGACGAGGCGTTGAACAGGCTGGTGATTTGAAATGAACGGGCGAGACCGCGTTGGCAAATGTTGTGGATGGGCAGGCCCTGGATGTCGTGCCCGTTGAGATGGATCGTTCCTCGATCGGGGCGATACAGGCTCGATACGAGATTGAAGAGCGTTGTTTTGCCGGCGCCGTTGGGCCCGATCAGCGCGTGGATTTCGCCGGCTTGAACGGAGAGGCTCGCACCCGAGACGGCGCGGACGCCGCCAAAATGCTTTGAGACGTCGATGACCTCGAGCACCTTGCCGGTTTGGGCTTGCGGGCAGAGAAACGCCGGAAGCCGCAATCCCTCGTAGATCTTGCGCTTGCTCATCGCTGCAGATTCTTCCGGCGCGCGCCGCCAGCGCCGGTGCAGTGTGGCCCAGATGCCAGTCAGACCGCTGGGCGAGAACAATACAAAGCTGACGAAGACGAGGCCAAACCACAACAGCCAATTCGGCGTCCACATCGAGAACAGTTCGCGAAAAACGATAAAAAACAAAGCACCGAGCGCCGGTCCCAGGACATGATGCATGCCGCCGATCACAACCATGGCCAGGAGTTCGCCAGAGAACGGAACAGAGACCGCCTCCGCAGAAACGAGGTAGGTCTGAAATCCGAGAAGCGCGCCAGCAACCCCGGCTATCACCGCCGAGAGCACAAAAACTCCGAGCTTGTAGCGATCAACCGGATAACCTTGAAACGTGGCACGCAGCTGGTTTTCGCGGATCGCTATAAGGACATGGCCAAACGGCGAGCGCGTCACGCGCAACAACACATAAAGAACTGCAAGTCCGATCAAGGCGACAAGGATGTAGTAGGCAAGCGGATCATCGAGATGAATTGGCCCAATGCTGCCGCGCTTGAGGCCGCTCAGGCCATCCTCGCCGCCGGTCACCTCGGTCCAGCGGAATGCGACAGTGTATGAAAGCGCGGCGAGCGCGAGCGTCAGCAACGAAAAATAAACGCCGCGTCGGCGCAAGATGAGAGTTCCGGCAACGGTTGCCGCGATGGCCACACATCCCATCGACAGCACAATTGGCAGCCAAATCTGGCCTTTAAACCAATGCAACTGTATCAACCCAGCGATGTAAGCCCCGAGGCCAAACCAGGTGCTGTGGCCGAACGAGACCAATCCAGTGAAGCCGACGCATAAATTGAGCGCCATCGTCGCGATTGCCAGGATAACGACCATGGATGCGGTGTTCGTCGACAGACCGAACGCATGCAGAATGACCGGCAACACAACAAGCGAAGCTGCTGCGATCCACAGCGGCTGATGTTTCGATCGAGACTTGCCCTCGCTCATTCGAATTTCTCAATGCGTTCGCCAAGCAATCCGCGCGGGCGCAATAGCAGTACCAAAAACATCAGAACATAAATGGAGGCTTCGCCGGCTGCCGGCGCAAAATGGATGGTGATGCCACGCACCACGCCGACCAGAAGTGCGGCAAGCACCACACCCCAGAAACTTCCCAAGCCGCCGATCACAACCACAACAAATGCGACGGTGATGATTTCCGCACCCATCGCGGGGTGAACGATGGTGATTGGCGCGAAGAGCGCACCGGCAATTGCCGCCATTCCGACGCCGAGCACGACGACGACGGTCATGTAAGGCTGCAGTCTGATTCCAAGCGCTGCGACCATGTCCGGCCTTTGAATCCCGGCGCGTACGACGCGGCCAAATGCGGTCTTGTGCAGGAGCAGCCATATGCCGAGCAAAATCGCTGCGACGATCGCAAGCAACATCAGCCGGTAACGCGAAAACAGAAAATCGCCGATAAAAACCGCGCCTTTCAGGCCTTGCGGCATCGTCTGCGACAGCGGCGCGGCCCCCCATATGATGCGCAGCAGCTGCTCTGCCATCATGGCGAGCCCAAACGTTACCAGCAGACTGAGGATCGGGTCTGCGTTGTAGAAACGCCGCAAGATAAAGCGCTCGAACAAAATGCCGAGCAGTCCGACAGCAACGGGAGAGGCGACAACGGCAGCGCCGAAGCCGAGTTGGTTCGTAAGTGCGACTGCGACGTAGGCGCCGAAGGCATAAAAGGCGCCGTGTGCCAGGTTGACGATGCCCCCGACACTGAAGATCAGCGATAAGCCGAGCGCGATCAACAGGTAGTAGCCGCCAAGGACGAGGCCGTTGACTACCTGTTCCAGCAAGAACATGAACGAGCTTCTCGGACTAACGATGTGTCGTGCCGACTAACATCGGCGTGCACCAGGATCGGACGCGGCGTTGAGCGTGGCCGCGTCCGGCGCCCAATTACAAGGTGCAGGGATTCTGCTCCTTGGTCGGGTTGATGACTTCAAGCGGCTCGTTCGCGTTCGGAATGGCCGGACCGAGAGCGAGGAAATCCCACTTGTCCTTGGCCTGACCTTTCGGCTTGACCGTAAACGGGTAGGCTTCCTGGATCAGTTGATGATCCCAGTTCCGGAAATACCCTTTCCGACCTTTCAAAATATCGAACTCCGTCTGCTTCTCGAAGTAGGCGATCAACTTATCGGTGTCCGTCGACTTGGTGTCGTTCATGGCCTGCGCCATGACCTTGAAGGAGATGTATTCGATCCAGGCATGGTTCTCGGGCGGCTTGCCATGTTTCTTGATGAAGGCCGCAACAAACTCTTTCGAAGCCGGAACGTTGAGATCGTGGTGCCAGACTGTCGGCCACGTGCCGCTCAAATTGCCTTCACCTGCCGCCCAGGCGTCCGCCGTGTTGAGATTGAATCCGACGATGGGGTAGGGCAGTCCAAATTCGGCATATTGTTTGATCAGATTGGTGACCTGGTTGCCGGCCAGATTGCAGCAGACAACGTCCGGCTTTGCTTGCCTCACCTTCAGCAGATAGGGACTGAAATCGGTGACATCGGTGGCGATCAACTCGTCACCTAACAGGGTCGCCTGATTGGCAGCGAAGAACGCCTTCGCCGCTTTTAGCAAATCATGGCCAAAAATGTAGTCGGCGGTGAGGGTGTAGAACTTCTTGCCGCTGACCATGTTGTCACGCTGCAGGGCTTTCCCAACCGCGTTGACCATCACCGTGTTCGGAATATCGACATGGAACGTGTACTTGTTGCAATTCTTGCCTCGCAACGCGTCAGAGCGCGCGCCGATCTGCATGAACAGGCGCTTGTTTCGCTCCGCCACTTGCATAATGGTCACGGCTGAGGCCGAACTGATCTCGCCCATCAGTACAGTCGCGCCATCCTGATCGAGCATGCGCTGCGCTTTGGTCGCGGCCGTAGCAGGATTGACGGAATCCTCCGACATGACTTCGATCGGTCGACCCATGACGCCGCCGGCCTTGTTGATCTCCTCTTCGGCCATGCGCATGCCCAGCTGGGCATAGGCGCCGAGCGCCCCAAGGAAACCGGTCAATGGCGTGAGGTGGCCAATTTTAATCTTGTCCGCCTGGGCGCGGACGATGGCTGGAAATCCCAGTGCTGACACGCCGGCAAAAGCAACGCCGGCCTTCAATACGCTTCGACGATTATGTTTGCTCATGCTTCCCTCCCTTTGGACGCGTCCCTTGGATGCCTCTCGACATATGCCACATTGTGAGAGACGCTTTTTTATTATTGGATGATAAGTTGGGGCCATTGCCTGTCAACGGCCAACAGCGTGGTGCCTTGGTTGGGTCAAACGGAGACGAATTATGCTGCTTGCAGGTCAGAAAGTTGTTGTCGTTGGCGGGTCATCGGGCATCGGTCTATCGACTGCCGAACTGGCAAAAAGCGAGGGTGCCGACGTCACTATTGCGTCACGGAACGCCGAGCGTTTGAAAGCTGCGGCAGAAAAGCTGGGCGTTAAGTCGATTCCCGCTGACGTGACCAACGATGTAAGCGTCGCGCAACTTTTCCAGCAGTGCGGGGTGGTCAACCACGTCGTGGTCACTGCGGCACAACTGCGCACCGGGCCGTTCAAGACAGTGCCCATGGAAGATGTCCGTGCGACCATGGAGGCCAAGTTCTGGGGTGCCTGGCGTGTCGCGCGTGCGGCTCAAATCCAGCCCGGTGGTTCTCTCACGCTTGTGTCCGGATTTCTAAGCGTTCGTCCGCGGCCTGCGGCCGCGATCGTGGGCGCGACAAATGGTGCACTGGAGTCGCTTGCGCGAAGTCTCGCGCTCGAATTGGCGCCTGTGCGGGTGAACGCTGTTTCGCCCGGCATCATCGACACACCGATCCGGGCCGCTATGCCTGAAGCCGCCCGGCGCGAGATGCTGGCCAAAGCCGCCGCTGCGCTGCCGGTTGGTCGCGTTGGTCTCGGTGAAGATATCGCACGGCAAATCCTGACCTTCATGACGGTTGGTTTTGCGACGGGTTCCATCGTATATCTCGACGGCGGCGGCCTCGTTGTCTGATTTTAACGTAGCGGCTTACGAGAAAGTGAGTATGTGATGAGTTACGTCATGGTCGCTCGATGGCGTCCGCGCGAGGGCGCGACGAAGCAAATCGAAACCATATTGCAGGAATTGGCCGCGGCTATTCGTCAAGAGCCGGGCAATGTGCAATTTACAGCACTTCGCGGCCGCGACGACGCGAACGAGTTTTTGCTCTATGAAATTTATGCTTCGGAAGAGGCGTTCCGCGACCATCAACAGACCGAACACTTCAAAAAACTTGTGCTTGAACGTGCCGTGCCGTTACTGGCCGTGCGTGAACGGCATGCCTATTCCGTCGCTGACGGCATTTGACGAGTGTCTGGGCCACTTCTAACCAAGCGGACACCGCTGCCGGAGCGTCTCACGACATGACAAGCCGGCCATCAATTATGTCAGCATTTCAAATAGGAAGATCGCGGCGTTAGCCTAAAGCAGGTTGAGTCTTGTCACTCTCGTAACGCCTCGATTTTATGACCGCTTAATTCGCCAAGCGGAAATTTCATTATAGCGTTTGCATCGTGGCAACCTGGTGCGACTGGGGAGCTGCTAGGCGTTATGACAAGCGACACCAACGATGAACTCATCCTTGCGGCCCGTCTCCTTCTCGCGACACTATTTCTGATTTTTGGCTGGAGAAAGCTCAGAGACTATTCGGGCACGGTAAATCAATTGGTGCAGCTTGGCGTCCCGATGCCAGTGCTGGGTGCTGCCGTAGCGACTTTCATGGAGCTTCCGGTTGCTTTCGCGGTCCTTGTTGGCGCGTTCACACGTCCTTCAGCTCTACTTATGTTTTTATACACGTTGGGAACCGCGCTTGTTGGGCATCGCTATTGGACACTGACAGGTGCGGATCAAGTCGCGAGTATGGATGGCTTCTACAAAAATCTCAGCATTATGGGAGGCTTCTTGCTGCTGTACGTTACTGGCGCGGGAAAATATTCGATCGATGCGTTGCGCAGTGTCGCCGCGCCATAACCTGCGTGCGTCAGGCCGACGACGCAGCGTCATGTCGCGTAAAGTCGAAAGCGTTTATGGAGGTGCCTATGAACCAAGTACAGGTCGAGCACAAAAGCTATCAGATGCCGCCGAAGGAGGGCATTACCGTCGCACACTTTCTCACCGTCGCCGACGTCGAGCGATCGCTTCGATTTTACGAAACGGTCTTCGGTAGTCGCATTCTGAGCAGAGGCGATAGCAAGGGCGCGCCGGGATACATCCAGATCGCGAACACGTGGCTCATTGTCAACGTCGGCGGCGGTCCGACACCCGACAAGCCATCGGTAACGCTCAGCGCTCCCGCCGACCCCGATGCAGTCAGCAGCTTTATGAATATCCGCGTTGCAGATATTCAAGCGTGCTATGAACTTTGGCGAAGTCGAGGAGCCGAGTTCATCACACCGCCAAAGGACAAGTACGGCGAGACGCGCTGCTACATTCGCGATCCCGACGGCTATATTATTGAAGTTGGGCAAAGCAAGCCGGACTTCACGTACGGCTAAGCGGTCGAAGGTACGGAAACTACGCAACTCTAAAGCGGAAACACCTGCACGGACACTTCGATCCGATCGAAGGCGTTCGCCGGGCCCTCCCATCCGCCTGATACTGGGCTCGCCTTTTCCTGCTCGCGGGCCACCGCAACTGAAATATGCTCGCTGCCGACCATCTTGTTGTTGGTCGGATCAAAACCCCGCCAACCTGCACCTGGTACATAAATCTCAGTCCAGGCATGGGTAGCACCGTGCTGACCTTCGCCCATTTGGACGTACCCGGTGACGAAGCGGGCCCCAAATCCCCAGTGTCGTGCGGCTTCCATCATCAGCACCGCGAAGTCGCGGCACGAACCGCTGCCCAATTCAAGCGTCGCGCAGGGCGCTTGAACCCCGGCTTCTTCCCGGCGGGCATATTTGAATGACTGATGAATGTGTGAGTTCAGTTTGCCAAGGAGAGCGAACGTCTCGATAGCCTGGCCCGGACGATACAAATCCTGCAGCCACTCATAGAGCTTCGGGCCGTCGTATGGATAACTCGGGAGGCGATACTGAATAAGCTCTACCTGTTCTTCAGGAGGATACTGGAAAGGAAAAAAGCGAGCGGCCGGATCAACGAGGCTCTCCACCGGGCTGTCGCTGAAATAGTCCACGTCCGCCTCACCCAAAATTCTCAATCGGTCTGATGGCTGCTCAAAAACAAGAACGGCGATGGAATTACCGTAGATATCACGCAGCCAGCGAATGATCGCCTTGGGCTCTATTTCGAGGCGCCCCGCTACGATACGGACGTCGTGCCCCTCTCGAGGACGCATCATCACGCGGTGCGGACCGAATGTGACTGGCTGATTGTAGAAGTACTCGGTTTTGTGAACGATCCGGATGCGCTTCATCGCAGTACCTTACTGAAAGTGAGCCGTTCCGGGGAATAGATGATCAATCCAGCGCGCGCGTGGTGTCGTCGAATAACTCATCGACCGAAAACATTCGCGAGATCAGCTTCTGGCGGAAGCTGTAGTCGATGATGATCTCAAGCGAGCGCCGGTTGGCCTCAACCCCGAAACGCCATGGATCGGCTGAGCTGCCCTCAGGCGGCGGCACCGCGCGCCGGCTCTCGCGCAACATACGATAAATCTCTCTCACGAGGTCCGGTCGCGATTTCGAAATTGCATCGCGAATGACGATCATGTGATTGATCGGGGTACCGCCATGCGTTTTTGCCCATGTTTGCGCGACTGTGTCGGCTTCAGGAATGAGCAAGGCAAGCCGCGGGTCGGGTATTTTATCGCCAACAATCGCCGCATCGAGCTCGCCGTCGAGAAGCATCTGTACCAATGCTTTTCCTTCAGACGCACGTTCCACAAAATCGGGATCCTTGTATTCGGCGACATGTGGGTCTTCAAATGTAACCCAATGGACTTTGGCAATATCAACGCCATAGTCGTCACTGAGAAAGCCACGCACCCAAGCGCCTGTCGTTTGTGTATAGGCCCGTACGCCCACTCGTTTTCCCGTAAGGTCGGAAGCACTCAATGCGCCGCGTTGCGGGTTGTAGACGATTGTGTGGTGCTGGCCGCGACCCAACACCGTTGCCGGAATTAGCACGTACGGCTTGCCGTAATCTCTCGCCTGCAAATAAGTGACGATCGCCAATTCGCCCATGTCGAACCTGGCTTCGCGTACCAATGGTTTGAAGGCGGTATTCGGTACTTTCACGTCGGCGAAGTCAAAGTCGACAAGGCCGGAAGTCACCTCAGCTTTCTTGAGCGCCATCGTGTTCGGATAATCTCCGAGCAACGTGTACAACCTGGTTTTTTCGACAGTCGACATCATCGATTGTTTTTCCGATCCACGAGCGCGGGGTAAAGCGTCCGCGCGGTTCCGCCAAAGATCCAATCCTGATCGGCGGCCGGCAGACAGATCAACGATTGTCGTGCCGTTGCCAAGAGCTGCGGCAGACTACCTTCGCTCGAGGGATAGTTCGATCCCCACGCGAGCCGCGAGGCGCCGAATTCAGCGACGAGACGCGGGAAAAATGTTTCGGGCGTCGCTTTGCCATTGCGGGATTCGGTGAAAACGCGCGGCGTAAGCTTAAGGTAGATATTCGGATAACGGGCGAGCTCGAACAGGCTGGCCGCGGACAAGTAGGGTGGCCCATCAGCGAGGTCCGGTCGCGCGCAATGATCGAGAATAATGCTCACCTTCGGAAAGCGCTCTGCCATGCGGATCGCCTGCGGGATGGCCTTGGCAGACATTTGCAGACAGATCGAAAGATCAAGCTCACTCGCGCTGGTCCAGGCGGGATAGGACTTCGGATCATCGAGCCAGTCGGCCTGTTCGGACATCGTGCTGCCGAACGTGAAAAGACGCAGGCCAGTCAGGCCCTTGTCGCGCCAGTGGCGCATACGTTCCGGGGCGTCCGGCGCAAGCACGTCGACTGAGAAAACCCCGGTAAAGCGGTTCGGGTACGTCGCCACTGCGTCCGCTACGTAGGAGTTGTCGTGCCCGTAGCAGGTGGAAGCCTGCACAATCGCAGCTTTCTGCACACCGGATGTGTCCATCGCTGCAACCAGCTGTTCCACCGTGACCGGGCGCGTACGCGACCAGTCGGATTGGTGGCCGCCCAGTGGTGCCAAAGGATAACGAGCGGGATCGTTGGAAATGATATGCGGATGGATATCTGTGGTGGTCGTTGACATGATCTGATACGGCATCGAGGGAAGCGACACGCGACGAGAGCGCGGTTTTCTGTAAGACAATGGGCTATCACCGTAAAGCGTCATCCGTGAGATCGAAAACCTCGGTCATCTTCGGAATGTCGCTTGCGTTGATTCTGGCGGTTGCCTTCTCGTCAGCGCAGGCCGAATCCTATCCCTCGAAGCCGGTACGCATCATTGTTCCTTACGGCCCCGGTGGGATCGCTGACGTCACCATGCGTCTTGTCGCGCAGGACCTCAGCAAGCATTTCGGTCAACAGTTCTTTATTGAAAACCGCCCCGGGGCCGGCGGTGTCATCGGCATGCAGGCCGCCCGAGAAACTGCAGCCGACGGATATACCCTTGTCATGGTTGGTGGCGGCCTGACGATCGCCAAAGCGCTATTCAAATCGCTACCTTACAATATTGAGACCGATTTTATCCCGATCTCGACCACAGCGTCCTACGGGCTCGTCATTACCACCAAAGCTGGCTCGCCTTACAAGACGATCAAGGACGTCATCGCGCAGGCAAAGGCCCATCCCGGCACGCTGAACTTCGGCACCATTAATGCCGGCAGTGCGCAGAATCTTTCCGCCGAACTGTTTCGCACGATGGCTGGCCTCGACGTCACCATAGTTCCGTACAAAACAACACCGGATCTGACGACCGCCGTTTTGCGGGGCGACGTCGATGTTGCCTTCGAGTACTTCGTCGGGTTCCAGTCCTCAATTACGAGTGGGCAAATGACTGTTCTGGCGACCACCGCGCGCGAGCGCGCAAGTAACCTGCCAGACGTTCCAACGGTGATCGAAAGTGGGCTACCTGGCTACGAGGTTACGAGTTGGAATGGGCTTGCGGTCAAAGCTGGTACGCCCACTGATATTGTCACCCAGCTCAACCAAGCCGTGGTCGAAGCCCTCAAATCGTCCGAAGTGCAGAAATTCTCGAACGACGCCGGAATGGACGCGCGCGGGATGTCGTCCGAAGATTTGCGCAATCGCATCAAAGCCGATGTCCTCAAGTGGTCGCAGGTGATTGCGGCCGCAGGTATCACCAAGCGATGAGGATTGCAGGCAGTTATTCGATGACCTCATCGACAAAGGACATCACGCCGGCGGGGATCGTCAGTCCGAGCGCGATCGCCGCTTTGCGATTGAGCACGAATTCGAATTTTGTCGGCTGCAACACCGGCAGGTTGGCGGGCTTTTCACCTTTGACGATGCGGGCGGCGTAAGCGCCAATGAGCCGATAGGTTTCGGGCAAATCATTTCCATAGCTCATGAGACCACCCGAGACGACGGATTCCCGGAGAGAATAAATTGCCGGGACACGATTTTGCGCGGCCAACTCCGCCAACTTGTCGCGCGCCGCTGCAAAAAACGCGTCGGCGGGCACTAAGAGCGCGGGAATGTCTTTCGCAACAATTGTTTTGAAAGCTGTCTCAAGCTCGGCTTCATTCCTGGCTTCCAAAAACTCAACCTTGAGGCCAATCGTTCGTGCCGCTTCCTCGATGTCCTTCCGCTGAGGCGCAGCAGTTATACTTGCCGGGTTCAACAGCGCGCCCACGATCGTTATGCCCGGCTTTACGTCCCGCAACAGTCCGATGCGTTTTGCCTCGATCACCGCATTCAAATTGCTGACGCCCGTAATATTGCCACCAGGCCTGCTGAGGCTTTTGACAAAATCTCCGACGACCGGATCGCCGATGAAGATCGCAACGATGGGCGTTGTTTTGGTGGCCGCGGATGCAGCCTTCGCGCTCATGTCTCCGCCGACCGATATCAGAACTGCGGGCTGTAGAGTTCAAAAGATGATTGGCCTGGGCGGGCAGGCGCTCGTAGTTGCCGTCCGCCCAGCTGAAGTCGATGATGACATTCTGCCCCTCGACTAAGCCGTGTTCGGCCAAACCTTTGCGAAAGGCATCAACGAGATGCGCGCTTTCCTTGGCCGATCGCGCACTGAGAAATCCGATAACTGGCTTGTTCGAAGGCTGCGCGTTCGCGGCAAGCGGCCAAGCCGCTGAACCGACTATGACTTTAATGAAATCGCGCCGCCGCATTGCCGATTTCCGAGATTTCCCCGACCAGCCATCTTATCGGATCATGAAATGAGGTTGAAAGCACGTCGTTAAGGAAATTGGTGATCTGGCAAGCGCCTGCGGCTGGAATCAGGTTATTTTTATGCCATACGAGCCGCAGTCAACCAGGAGCATCACGATGCTGCTTCGCTTCCTTCGCCTTTTCGTTTGCGCCGTTGCTGTCATTCTCGTTGTCTCGCCAGCACGTGCCGTCCCGGAAAAGGTACCGTACACCGGCGAAGCCAAGCCCGGCACGATCATTGTCCAGACCGGCGAACGCAGCCTCTATCTCATCACCGGAAAGGAGCAGGCGCTCAAGTACTCGGTCGGCGTCGGCCGCTCCGGCCAACAATGGTTCGGCACCACGCGGATCGCCAGCAAACACCTCAAACCGGCATGGAAGCCGCCGGTGTCGTTGCGCGGAAAGCGTTCGCCGGATTTCTATATTGAGGGCGGATCGCCGAAAAATCCGATGGGCGTCGCGGCCCTGGTGCTGGTCGACCACGAGCTCGCCATCCATGGCACCAACAATCCTGGTTCGATCGGTGGCTTTGTATCCGCCGGCTGCATCCGCATGCACAACAGGGACGTCATGGACCTGTATGGCCGCGTTAACGTCGGTACGCGGGTGATGTTCGTGAAGTGAATAAATTCCGCGACGCGCTTCTGCCGATTAGCGGCAGCCTCTATGACCAGCGGATATATCAGGCGATCAATTAAGCGTGCTTGAGAACGGCGCCGTCGCACGGTGTGCTAATGTAGGCAAGTAAGTGTCCTGTCCCGAAACCTGGGGGACGAACGGCATGGACACGGTTGCGCGATATGCGGGAACGATCATTCTCACCGTTGCCGCGTGGGTGCTTTGGTGTCTGTTCTCACGGAGAAATGGCTTTGTGCCGCCGATCGAGGTGATCGCGGTGTTCGTTGGCGCGTTGGCAATCGATATTTTGCGCAATGCCAGGTCGTCGGAATAGGCCCGAGAGAGCCGCATCCGATCTGAAATATCCAGACTGATGCTCGACCTTTCCGGGCATAGGCCTTCGGTCCAATACGCCCCCGAGATTCAGACCTGTTAGCCTCGCCTGATTATTTTGTCCCGTTTTTCGGGACCACTTGCATAGCATCCGCGCTCTTTGTCTTCAGCAACGGACCGAGAGACAGCGTACGGGGAGCCCGATCATGAGCGCGCCAACGAATGCGGACACCGCCAATGAGGTCGTGGCCTGGTATGCGATGTCCGTTGACGAGGCCGTGAAGAAGCTTGCTACCGACACGAACAAGGGACTCGCTGCGACCGAAGCATCGAGCCGCCTTGAAAAATATGGCCCGAACCGTCTGCCGGAGGGCAAGAAGCGTGGGCCGTTCATGCGCTTCGTCTCTCAGTTCAACAACATCCTGGTTTTTGTCTTGCTTGGTGCCGGTTTCATCAAGCTCATGCTGAACCTGTGGGTGGACGCTTCGATCATCTTCGGTGTGGTCGTACTCAACGCTCTGTTGGGATTCGTGCAGGAGGGCAAGGCCGAACGGGCTCTGGATTCCATCCGCAATATGTTGTCGGCGGAGGCGCGGACCATCCGTGACGGTGAAACGCGGATGATCTCAGCCGAGGAACTCGTGCCAGGAGATGTCGTGCTTTTGGAGTCAGGCGACAAAGTGCCTGCCGATCTCCGCCTGGCCGATGCCAAAAATTTTCGAACGGAAGAAGCGGCTCTCACTGGCGAGTCGGTACCGGCAGAAAAGAGTACAGACGCGGTCTCGGAAAACGCCACGGTCGGTGACCGTGAAAGCATGGCATTCTCCGGCACTATGGTTGTATCCGGCCGTGCCACCGGTCTGGTCGTTGCGACCGGAAATGAAACCGAACTTGGCCGCATCAACCAGCTGCTCACCGGTGTCAGCGCGCTTGAAACGCCGCTCCTGCGTCAGATCAAGAAATTTGGCTACGCCATCACCGCTGTCGTCGCGATCGTGGGCGTTTTGGTGTTTGCGTATGGCAAGTGGGTGAGGGGGATCGAATTCGTTGAGCTCTTTCAGGCCGTGGTCGGCATTGCCGTTTCGATGATCCCGGAAGGCCTGCCTGCGCTTATCACGATAACTTTGGCGATTGGCGTGCAGCGAATGGCTCAACGCAGCGCGATCATACGGAGACTGCCCGCTGTCGAAACACTCGGCTCGGTGTCGCGTATCTGCTCCGACAAAACCGGGACCCTGACGCTGATGGAAATGATGGTCGTCTCCGCCGTGACCGCGGAATCGACGTATCAGATAACCGGCAACGGTTACGCTCCGGAGGGCGAGATCAAGAAGGATGGGCAGCCGGTCAAAAAGGACACCGTGCTCGGGCTCATGGGTCAGGTCTCCACGCTTTGCAACGATGCGGAGCTCTTTCAACAGGAGGGCACGTGGAAAGTGGAAGGAGATCCGACCGAAGGCGCGCTTTATCCCTTCGCGGCGAAGCTCGGCATGGATCGAGAAAAAGAGCGGGAAGCCTCGCCACGTATCGATGCCATTCCGTTCGAGTCAGAACATAAATTCATGGCCACGTTGCACAAATCCGCCGCCGGCAAGGAATTCCTGTTGGTCAAGGGCGCGCCTGAGGTGATCCTTGAACACTGCGACCGCCAGCAGACCTCGGACGGGCAACCGCCGTCGCTCGACCGCAAGCACTTCATGGAAGCTTCGGACAAGCTTGCCGCACAGGGTGAGCGCGTGCTGGCCCTGGCGTGGCTTGAAAATCCGGCTGTAGGAAAGGGCCTCAGTCCTGCGGACCTGCCAAAGACGCTTGTCCTGATTGGGTTGATTGGATTGCTGGATCCGCCCCGCAAGGAAGCCATTGAAGCGGTCAAGGAATGCCATAGCGGCGGCATTCGCGTCACGATGATAACGGGCGATCACAAGATCACCGCTGCGGCAATTGCCAAGATGCTCGGCATCGGGGATGGCAAGACCGCGATCACCGGGACCGAGATCGAAGAGATGAGCGATGCCACGCTGCAGGAGAAAGTACGAAATGTGGACGTATTCGCTCGCGCCAGCCCGGAACACAAGCTCCGGCTGGTGAAAGCCATTCAGGCAAACAAGCAGATCGTGGCTATGACGGGCGACGGTGTAAACGACGCACCGGCATTGAAGAAGGCTGACATAGGCGTCGCCATGGGGATCAAGGGCACCGAGGTGACCAAAGAGGCCGCCGGAATGATTCTTGCGGACGACAACTTCGCCTCGATCACTGCCGCGGTGAAAGAGGGCCGTACGGTCTACAACAACATCGAAAAGGCGATCCTGTTCATGTTGCCGACCAACGTTGCCCAGGCGCTGGTTATTGCGTCGGCCATCTTCGTCGGCTTTACCATGCCAATCACGGCGCCGCAGGTTCTGTGGGTCAATATGGTGACCTCGGTCGCGCTTGGTCTCGTCATTTCTTTCGAGCCGCATGAGTTGGACGTCATGGATCGACCCCCGCGCAGTGTAGACCGGCCGATCCTCACCGGTTTTGGAATCTGGCGCGTCATCTTCGTCGGACTGGCGCTCCTTGCATTTACACTCTGGGCCTTCTTCTGGATGAAATCGCTGAATGCCTCAGACGCGCTCGCCCGCACTGTCGCGGTCAACGCCATTACGATCGGCCAGGTGTTTTATCTGCTCAACAGCCGCTACCTGCTCAACTCGTCGTTGTCTCTCAAGGCCCACCTTGGCAACAAGTACTTGCCGCTCGGCATCGGAGCGGTCGTCATCCTCCAGCTTTTGTTTACTTACGCGCCGCCGTTGCAGCGTCTGTTTGATAACGAAGCGGTCCCGCTTTGGGTCTGGCCATGGTTGTTTGCCGGCGGGCTGGTGTTCTTTCTCGTCGTCGAGATCGAAAAGCTCATCATTCGTTCAACGCGTTTGCGAGGTGCGGTGACGGCAATCGAGGCGGGTACGTAGCTACTTGCCAAGGCCAACAAGGTGCGCCGCGGAACGCCAGGCGTGGTTCGTGAGTGCTTCCAGATTTCGTACCGTGTCGACCCGAACGATTGCCTGATCCGCGGTCAGTGCGCCTTTCGCCACGTCGCTGAGCGTCGCGGCGCGATGCGAACGGCGCAGCTCGCTCAATGCATTGGCGCAACGTTCCAGTTCGGCGATAAATTCTTGCGCCGCTGAATCGGCCGGGGTCTCGGTGCCGGTTGGGAGCAAGCCGCTTCGAATTGTAACCGGGTGGGCCTCCGGTAAAACCGCGACTTTGTCCGCAATCGAAGATGCGCGCTGCATCGCCTCCACACACAATTGCGCGGCACGCCCATCGTCGGATTCAGCGCTCGTTTTCTCCAATTCGAGGCCGCTGCTTGCTGTCTCGGCTAGCCGGGAGGCGTGGTCCAGTGCGTGCAAGGTGCTCGTCAGCCGGTGCTGCTCATCTTCTGTTTCCGGCGGTCCGTCCACGTCCGACATGAATTCCTGCGCCTGGCGCAATGCATCGCTCGCCTGTCGGATCGAGGCGGCATCCTTGTCAAGCCGACCGCCGGCGTCTCCAGCCGTCAGGGCGCCGCCAATCGAAGTGCAGGCTGCTCCGAGCGCCCGGGCAACCGTCCGACGCACGGCTTCCTCGGCTGCAATCGGGGTGGTGAGCGCCGAAGGGTCAAGACACCGCGTGAGCACAGACCCTCGCTCGGGCAAGAGCCTTTCGACAAATCGCGTGAACTTGTCGATCAGTGGCAGCAACACGGCGACACCGACGACGTTGTAGGCGGTATGATATGCAGCGAGCAGCGTCACGCCGTCGATCGTGCTCGATGCGCGAACAAGAAGAGGGGTGACGAATGGAAAAAGGACCAATGCGATAACTGCAGCGATCAATTTGAAGAAAACGTAGGCGACGGCCAATCGTTTGGCGGTCGTACTTGCTCCGATCGCCGCCATTGCCGAACTGGTCGCCGTTCCAATGTTCTGTCCGATGATGAGAGCGCAGGCCTGGTCGAGCCCGACGGCGCCGGCATAGTGTGCGGACATGGTTATGGCGATGGCCGCCGTCGACGATTGCATGACGGCCGTCATTGCAAGCCCGACCAGGACCAGCGTAAGGACCCCCACCATGCCTGCGAGCCATCCGGCGCCGGGGCCTGCGAGCACGGCGGGCAAATCTGCCGGGTGCAATCGTTCGGCCAGCCCTCCCATTCCTTGTTGAAGAGTCGTCAGGCCGAAAAGCACCAACCCAAATCCGGCAAGTGCGGCGCCGGAAGCTGACAGGCGACCTCGGCCCAACAATTTGACGAGCGCGCCGACAAAAATCATCGGTAGCGCGGCAGCGGTCAGCGACACGCGGACGCCTATGAGCGCAACGAGCCAGCCCGTGCCGGTTGTTCCGACATTGGCCCCAAAAACAAGCCCCAGCCCTTGCGGAAATGTCAGGAGGCCGGCGCTGACCAGGCCGATCGTCGTCATGGTCGTTGCGCTTGAGGACTGCACGATCAGAGTGGCAATGGCGCCCCAGAATGCGCCGCGCATCGGCGTTGCTGCAGCCTTCGCAAGGACCGTGCGCAGTGCGGACCCGGCCAGCGCCTTCAAGCCGTCGGTCATGACTGTCATGCCGAGCAGAAAAAGACCAACACCGCCGAGAATGGAAATCGTTGTCGACATCTGGGCACCCAATTTGAAATCTTTCGGCCGCTCGCACGTAAAATCTTGCGGTGGCTGACCGCAGGGACGACTGCCTATGACTCGCGAGCAAGTGCCGCGCGCGCGGCCGCGAGCTCTTTCTTCTTTGCGTCGTCAATCTTTGGGAACGAGAGGCTTAGTTCTTCGACGGCCGTCACGATGGCCGCGGCTACAAAAAGTCGGGTGAACCATTTGTTGTCGGCTGGCACGATGTACCAGGGGGCATGTTTTGAGGCTGTCGCGCGGATCGCCTCTTCGAATGCCTCCATATATTCCGGCCAGAACTTCCGCTCGTGAACATCGGAGGCCGAGAACTTCCAGTGTTTTTTCGGTTTGTCGAGCCGCTCCATGAAGCGGTTCTTCTGTTCTTTACGCGACACGTTGAGAAAGAATTTGAGGATCACGGTCCCCTGGCGGCTCATGTAGTCCTCGAAATGTGCGATATCGGCAAGCCGCTCATCCCAAATGTGCTTGCTCACGACCTCCGCCGGTAATTTTTGCCGTTCGAGTATTTCCGGATGCACACGAACGACCAAAACCTCTTCATAATATGAGCGGTTGAAGATGCCGATGCGTCCGCGCTCTGGCAGGCTTTTGGCGTAGCGCCACATGAAATCGTGATCGAGGTCCTCACTCGATGGTTGCTTGAACGAGAAGACCTGACAGCCCTGCGGATTTACACCTGTCATGACATGTTTGATCGTTCCGTCCTTGCCGGCAGCATCCATCGCCTGAAAAATGAGCAGCAGAGACCAGCGGTCTTGCGCGTAAAGCATTTCCTGCTCTTCAGCGAGCCAGACGTTGCCGCGCTGAAGCAGTTTGGCTGCTTCCCCTTTGTCCATTTTCAATCCGCAGGTGTCGCCGGGATCGAAATCTTTCAGCCGAAAATTCTTGCCCTTGGTGATCCGAAACGGTTTTACGTATTTCTCAATTTGATCCAGGATTTCTTGTCTCGCCATAGTGCAATCTCCCCTGGCCAGATAGTCAGTGTAGCGTGGAGATACGGAAATAGCTCAGTCCATAAGCAGGCTCGTATTGCCGCGTTCGGGGCGACAATTGTGCCGAGAGCTCGCGCGGGCCGGTTCAATTAATCTGAACTCCGACCAGAGCAGCCGAGTGCGTCTTCATTGAACTCGGCTCTGCTTGTGGCACAGACCGTGTATCGTGTCGCAAATCTTACCTGCATGACAGAAATGGAAGCGGCCCGACGAACCCGCGTGACATTCACAGGTCTTTTTGCTCACCAAGCCCTCCGGGCAGTGCTCGAAGCGTTTAAATCGAACCGCCGCAGAGGCCTCGTAGATCGTCAGGCCTGTAATTGCGCAGATGAGCGCTGCGAACATTGCCTTCTTCACCATCCTGATAATCTCCTGAAATGAGCGGTTGTTGGTCCAAAGACGTTCGATTTTAGGGACATTGAGATCGGGGCATATTGGACCGAAGGCCCACTCGGTTGGCTTTTCCTCGATAGCCCGGTCGGTGCCGCGAGGCTCAGGCGCGATGCTCTCCTTTTGGCCAAACACATAAAGAAAAAGGAAGCGTCCCTGGACCGTTTGCGTTGACATTCCAACCCGTTCTCCAAATACTTGCTGCAACGACAGGCAAAATGCCGCTGAAATTCAGCTTCCGGGGAGGAATGCAATGAAGACCTCGCGCAGGACACTTCTAAAAAATTCGGCCGCCGCCGCTGCAGCGCTTAGCCTCGACTGGCGCTACGCGAGTGCACAGGCCGAGACCGTTCGCATAGGAGTTATTTTCGATCATTCGGGTCCGTTTGCTGCCGGGGGCTCGGTCGCGTCCGCTATCGGTACGCAGATAGCCATCGATCTGTGCAACGAGCGTGGTGGCGTTGCCGGCAAGTACAAAGTTATTCCGGTTAACGCGGACTCGCAGAGCAAAGCCGACGTTGCGATCAACGAGGTCGAGCGCCTGATCAATCAGGAAAAGGTCGATATCATCGACGGCGTCTATTCAAGCGCTCACGCCGTGCCGCTCGCGGCGAAGGTCGAACAGCAGCAGAAGATTCTCTGGATCACGACCGCGGTCGCGACCGCCGTGTTTAAAGACAAGAACTTGAAATACGTATTCCGCGCGCAGATTCATTCTGAGCAATATGGCCAAGCTTTCGCCGGCTTCATTACCGAGCACGCAAAGGCCAAGCTTGGAGTCGAGCCGACTGCCGTGAAAGTCGCGATCATTCACGAAGACGGTCCGTACGGCGTAGGCGTTGCTGCGGCCGACGAAGAGTACTCCAAGAAGGCCGGCCTCAACATCGTGATGCGCGAGGGCTATTCGGCGGCGGCTCCGGATCTTTCGACGCTCGTGACCAAGCTCAAGCGGGCCGCACCCGACGTGATATCTCACGCAGGCTACAATCCGGACATAACGCTGTTACTTCGTCAGGCGCGCGAGAGTGGGCTACGATTCAAGATGTTGATCGGCGCGGGAGCGGGCTACAGCCAGCTCGACAAACTGCGAGCAACGTTCGGCAAGGATATCGACAATTTCTGCAACATCGATCCCGTGCCCGCGCAACTTCTGGACCCAAAAAAACTCGCACCAGGCATAGGCGATCTGACCAATATCATGGTGGAGCGCTACAAGGCGAAAGCCAACGCCACGGATGTTCCGCCGCATTGCTCGATGGGATTCAATCAGACGTGGATTCTTCTCAACAGCGTGCTGCCGGTCGCAAAGGAGAAATACGGCGGCTTCGATGCCGAGGCTGTTCGGAAAGCCGCGCTCGACGTCGACATTGCGCCCGGTGGCACAATTCAGGGCTATGGCGTGAAGTTTTTCCCGCCCGGAACACAGCTCTCCGGACAGAACGAACGCTCGACTCCAGTCGTCATGCAGAATGCCGGTGAGCACATCTCCGTGGTGTATCCGACGAATATCCGGACACAGGACCCGGTGCTGCCGCTGCCCAAGTCATCGGTCTACGCAATGTAGCCGATGATGCTCGCAGTCGAGGGGCTCTCAAAGCGCTTCGGAGGATTCCTGGCAGTCAATCAGGTGTCCTTCGAAGTGCGCGAGGGCGAGATTCTTGGCCTGATCGGTCCGAATGGTTCGGGCAAAAGCACGACATTCAACCTGATTGCCGGAAATCTACGTCCGACGTCAGGGTCGATCCGCCTGCAAGGCGCCGAAATCGGTGGTTTGCCGGCGCACGCGATTTGTCATCATGGGGTTGCGCGCACCTTTCAAATTCCGCGACCCTTTCGCAAGCTTTCGTTGCTCGAAAACGTGATGCTCGCGGCCTATTACGGCGGTGCCGGCAGCATCGGGCGCGCCGAAGCTCAGCGCAGGGCAGTCGAGGCGCTCGACATGGTCGGGCTCCCGTCTGACGCCGCAGCTCAAACCGGCGGGCTTGGCGCCGCCGCGCTCAAAAAGCTTGAACTCGCGCGCGCGCTTGCCACCAAGCCGCGGTTGCTCCTGGCGGACGAGAGTCTGGGCGGCCTCGACTCGACGGAGATGGAGCGCGCCGCAGATATGCTCAACAATATCCGAACCCGCATGGGCATAACGATCGTCTGGGTCGAGCACATCATGGGCGTGCTGATGCGCATCGTCGATCGCGTCATCGTGCTCGACCATGGTGAAAAGATATTCGAAGGCGCACCGGCGCAGGCTGCGCTCGATCCTCGAGTCACCGAAGTCTATCTCGGCAAGAAAAAAGCATAGCGTCATGCTCTCGCTCGCCTCCGTTTCCGCCGGCTATGGGTCTTTCCAGGCCTTATTCGGCGTATCGCTTGAGGTACCGCAAGGGCAGGCGGTCGGCGTGATCGGACCCAACGGCGCCGGCAAGACTACACTGATGCGCGTCATATCCGGTCTCATCCCGCTGCGAGATGGTGTCATGATGTTCGACGGGCAACCGGTCGCTGGTTTGCCCGCGCATCGCATGGTCGAGCAGGGGATTGCCCATGTCCCGGAAAATCGCCGGCTGTTTCCGCGACTGAGCGTCGAAGACAACCTGCGCATCGGAGCCTATGTACCGCAGGCCCGGCGCCGTTTCACGGAGCAACTCGCTTGGGTTTATGACCTGTTTCCCCGCCTGAAGGACCGCCGCGAACAGGCGGCCGGGACGCTTTCCGGCGGAGAGCAGCAGATGTGCGCTATCGGCCGGGCCCTGATGTCCAATCCGAAATTGTTGCTGATGGACGAGCCGTCAGCGGGGCTCGCACCGCTGGTGGTGGCGCAAGTTTTCGAACTGGTGCATCGCATCCGGGCCGAAGGATTGACGGTGCTCATCGTCGAGCAGAACGTGCAGCAAGTGCTTGACGTCGTCGATCGCGCCTATCTCCTCGAGGTCGGCAGCATCAAACTCGCCGGGACGTCGGAGGAGTTCAAAGAAAGCAGCCTAATCCGTAGATCGTACATGGGGCTGTAGCGAATGGATCCGTATCTCATCGAGGCTATCATCAACGGCATCCTGCTCGGGGGGGTGCTGGCGCTGCTGGCGCTCGGCCTGAACCTGATTTTCGGCGTGATCGATGTGGTGTGGATCGCCTACGCCGACATCGTCATGTGCGGGATGTACGTGATCTATTTCCTCTATGTTGAATACGGCGTACCTCTTCCGCTTGCGTGCCTGATCGCCATAGCGAGTATCGCCGTACTCGGCGTTGTCGTTCATCTGCTCATTATCGCGCCGGTTCTCAACTCGGCCCCGATCAATCAGCTCCTGGCCACCGGCGGGCTGCTTTTCTTTTTGCAGAGTTTCGCCACGCTGCTGTTCGGCACGGACTTCCGCAATATCGGCGTTCGCCTGCCGATAATCGAGATCGCGACCCTCTACGTCAGCTTTGCGCGGCTGATTGCCTTCGGTGTCGGATTGGTTGGCGCGGTGGCGCTCTACCTGTTTCTCAAACGCACTTATATCGGCACCGCAATCCGTGCGATCGCGCAGGATCGGGAGATTGTCGGCCTCATGGGTGTCGATCAACGCCGTATCTATCTGGTGACGTCCGCGATCGGCGGTGCGCTGGCCGGCCTCGCAGCATGCCTGCTGTCTTTGCAATACGACGTGCATCCGCATATCGGCAACACGTTCGGTCCGGTCATTTTCATGATCTGTGTGCTCGGGGGACTTGGCAATATGATCGGCGGCTTTGTTGCATCGT
Source organism: uncultured Alphaproteobacteria bacterium (assembly GCA_963831515.1). Taxonomy (GTDB): domain Bacteria; phylum Pseudomonadota; class Alphaproteobacteria; order Rhizobiales; family Xanthobacteraceae; genus Pseudolabrys. The sequence goes on from CAWHQL010000008.1 coordinate 160,665, forward strand.
TCATTATCAGCCAGATCATCGCCATCGGTGGCTATTATTCAAACACCGAGCTGTCCTATGTGCTCGCTTTCACATTCTTCATCGTGCTGATGTTCGTCCGGCCACGGGGGATTTTCGCACGATGAGCCTATCGCGAATATCGATGCTTGTGGGACTGGCGATCCTCATCGCGCTGCCGGCACTCGTTCCAGTGTATTTTCTGCACCTGTTGATTCAGATCCTTCTCTGGGCGTTCATTTACACCGCGTGGGCCTTGATGGGACGCTTCGGCTTTGTCTCATTCGGTCACGGCGCGTTCATGGGTGTCGGCGCCTATGTGCCGGCCTTGCTGTGGACCTATTACGACCTCACGCCCTGGATCGGGATTCCGCTGGGCATCGCGCTTTCGATGTTGCTTGCGGTTATCATCGGATACCCCTGTTTCCGCCTTAGAGTGGTGGGGCATTATTTTGCGCTGGTTACGCTTGCGCTCAGCCAGGTTGTGCTGCTTTCGCTGGTCGCCGCCCGCGACATCACCGGTGGTTCGCTCGGATTTACGCAAAAGGCCGTCGGTCACTCCTGGTACGCGCTGCAATTTCCGGACAAGAGCTATTTTTACGGCATTTCGATCGTGCTGTGGCTGATCGGCCTTTACGTCTGGCAGCGCATCGATCGCGGCATCAACCGGGAAGCCCTCGAGGCGATCTCCGAGGACGAGGATGCTGCCGCGGCGATCGGCATTGATGTGCTGCGTGAAAAACTGCGAGTGACTGTGATCAGTGCGGCGCTGACCGCTCTCGGCGGCGCGATCTATGCGCAGTACATGATGTATATCAATCCCGAAACGGTTTCGGGTATCGCGGTGTCGTTGCAAATCGTTTTTGCGGTCATTGCGGGTGGGGTTTATTCAATGCTGGGCCCCACGGTGGGCTCGCTGCTAACGCTTTCGTTAACCGAAGGCTTGCGTGTCTGGTTCGGCACCAATTTTATAGGCGCCGCAAACACGATTTACGGCATTCTTCTTATCCTGTGCATCATCTTCATGCCGCAAGGCATCGTGGGCGCACTCAAGGGATTGAAGTTCCGTCCACCTCAGACGAAAGCGGCCGCCCCGGCCGAATGAACGCAATCGCGGTCAAAGTGCGATCCGCCGTCCTTCGTCGGCCGACCAATAGGCCGCGTAGTTGACCTTGATGGTTTCGTGAGCGAGCGCGAGATCGGCAAGCGGTTCGCGTTTCTGAACCACGCATTCCATGAAATCCTGGATCTCCTGCAAGTAACCGCGCGTCCATTCCTCCTCCAGGCAGATGTATTGCCAGCCGGTCTTGCGATCGACTTTCTCGGTGATGTAAATGCCTGCAAGTTTCTCTTCGTCGGTCAGATAGCTCATCAGGTGATTGTTAGGCGTGATATTCGCGAACAACGAGCCGCCGTTGGTGTACATCTCGACTACATTGCGGACGCCTCCCATGATCATGTCGCCGGAAAACACCGTTGATTTTGTGCCGTCGGAAAATGTCAGAGTGAGCACGCCCCAATCCTCGACATCCACCGGCTTTGCTTTGATGTAGGTGCGCTCCCGATCCGTAAGGCAGGCGGCGACATTGCCGACGTCGGCTGTCACGGCAGATACTGCGATACGTTCGCCTCGCGCTTTTGCTTCCACCTGTTTGAGATAAAGTATGGCGGAAAGCGGGTGGCATCCCATACGGATCAGCGAGCCGCCGCCGGTCATCGCCCATTGCGCAGCGTGGGCGGCATGCGAGCCGCTGTGGCTTTCCTCGCCCTTCATGAAGAGGATCTTGTCTTTCGTGGCTTTGAGAACTTCGACGATTTTGGCAATCGCCGGCGCATAGACCCAGTCTTCCGCATACATAAATAACTTGCCACTCGCCTTGATGGCTTTGCAGGTCTCATCCATTTCCCCCATGACGCGTTCGTACATCAGTGATTTCGGCACGTATTTGCCGATCGGCGTTTTGTCGCCCTCGCGCCCGAAATAGCCCGCAAACGGCTTTTCACAGATGACGTGCTTTCCCGCCCGCATGGCGTCGACAATCATCGATGCGTGAAGCATCGGCGGCGTGCAGATGTCGATGACGTCGAGATCAGGGTCGGCGATCAGGTCGCGGAAGTCTCTGTACGTCTTCGTAATGTGATGCTTTTTGGCAAAATCGGTGACGTGGGCGCCGCGTGCAGCAACTGCACTGACCTCGGCCTCGAGCCCGTAAACGCGTTTATACGCGTACATATGCAGCTCGGAGACAAAGCCGCATCCCACAAGGCCTACTCTCACTTTTGGCATCCGGTGCTCCTCAGCAAAGATGGCTTTTCGGTTCGGTCAGCGTCACTGCTTAACGAATTCCCGTGGTCGGAGTAAAATGAAAAGACGGTCGCGGCGAGCGGCGCAGTCTATCGGTATGTCGAGCGACTGCCCGCGAACGACAGGAAGGGTGGCGGGCCGAAAACAACCGGTACAACCACCAGCCCGATACGCTACGATCCAAATAGAAATTTGAGGTCTCGATAGGGGCGGAGAGGAACAGGGCGCGCGTGTTCTGAAGGTGACGCGGCTCCGTCAAACGAGCATCGTTGAAATTGTTAGCAGACATCGGTCAATAGTGAAGGATCATTGCCATGAGCGACGTCATCAGAGAGCGGGAGCGGATCAAAGAATTTCCGGTTGTCGAGATCATCACCGACGAAGCGTTGGAAGCTGCGGCGGGTGCGGGGAATGATCGGGCCGGCAAATACACGTTTTTTTACTGCACGGCTTTGGACCTCTGTCCCGGTCCGTGAGACCAGTAACCGCCCATTGCCACGGAATGTCGCCGATCCGTGCGCATAGGTCCGGTCCGTTAGTGCCGTCCCAGGCCATGCGAGATCGTGCTATATGACCTAGATCGAAAGGGGACGATTTTGTTGTACCAGCCGAAGCGTGTCCAAGGAAAACTGGCGGTCGGGCAGGCGGGTGGACAGTGGGCCAACTGGATCGGTCTCTCTATTCTGATCGGCGTTGCCTATTTTCTTGCGGCGCGTCTCAGCTTGCTTCTCCTGACCAAACCTGACGGGGTGGCTGTTTTCTGGCCTGCATCCGGGGTCGCGGCTGGCGTCATGATCGCTCTCGGACCACCTGCGCGATGGCCGGTCGCGATCGGTGCAGCCGTAGCGACCATTGTTGCCAATCTGATGGGTGACCGCAGCCTCTTAAGCGCCGTTGTGTTCGCTCTGTGCAACGCGACTGAAGCGCTGCTGGCTGGTTGGTTGATCCACCGGTATTTCGGCGTAAATTTTAGCCTCGACCGGTTGAGTCATGTTTTGGGGTTGGTCACCGCGTCGGTCGTGGCGACCGCTGTCTCCGGGGTTGGCGGTACCGCAGGCTTTCTGTACTTCCACAATTCGACCGCGCCAATTCTGGCTACCTGGCAACATTGGTTTGCGTCCGACGCGCTCGGAATCCTTACGGTCGCCCCGCTGATCATCGAGCTGGCATCGGCCGCCCGTGAACCGCCACCGCGAAGCGAGCTCATTGAAGGAACGCTCGGGCTGACGGCGCTTGTGTGCATAAGCGCGTTTGTCATTTTTCTACCGCAGGGACATTGGGGAATTGTCATCCCCATCGCCGCGCTGTTTCCGCTTCTGCTTTGGCTTGCCGCCCGCTGCCGTCCCATTTTTGCCGCGGCCGCTGCGTTCATCATCGCGATTACATTGGTCTGTATGACAACTTTTTCGATCGGTTATTTCGGCGACTCCACGCTATCGGCCGAGCAACGCATCATGGGGGCTCAAGCCAGCGTCCTGGCGATCTCGTTGTGCGCATTGGTCCTCGCTTCGCTTTTCGCGGAACGGCGCCATCACGAGGCTGCCTTGTTTGAAGGCCAGGCACGACTCCAGGAAGCGTTGACGGCCGGTGGCGTAATGGCCTTCGAATGGAACGCGCGCACCAATGGCTCAAATCGCAGCGACAACGCTGCACAGATTCTCGGACTCGATCCGAACAAGCCATTTTCTGCGACGGGGTTTCTTGAACGTGTGCATCCGGAAGATCGCGCTGATTTCAAGACGCGCATCCATGCTGTCAGTCCGGACAAACCTTCATACAGGAAGACATTTCGTTTCCGGTGTCCCGACGGCCGGGAAATCTGGCTTGAAGAATCTTCGATCGCCGAGTTTGACTCGGTAGGACGATGCGTAGGTTTGAAGGGACTCACCGTCGATATCACCGAACGAAAACAGTCCGACGAGCGTCAAGGCCTCCTGATCGCCGAACTGGATCACCGCGTGAAAAATCTGCTGGCGAGAGTGGCGGTCATCAGCAGTTATACGCGCCAGGGCAGCACTTCGATGGACCAGTTCGTTCAGGTGCTGGACCGACGCATTCAGTCAATGGCCGCGGCCCACTCGCTTCTGAGTCAAAACCGCTGGAGCGGTGTCAATCTTGCTGATCTTGTCCGTAGCCAGCTCGCGCCTTATGCAACGGCGGCGAACACAACGATCGACGGTTCTGACGTTACACTGTCCCCGACAGTGACTCAGGCGGTTGCCATGGCCCTTCATGAACTTGTGACGAACGCCGTCAAATACGGGGCGCTATCGAGCCCCAGTGGGCACGTTTCTGTGAATTGGCACCAGCCGGTCGGTGGTGAAGCGAGCCGTGTAAAAATTGAATGGCGAGAGAGCGGCGGCCCGTCGGTCGTCGGGCCCGCCAAAACGGGATACGGCACTACCCTGATACGAGAAATGATCCCTCACGAGCTTGGTGGAACGGTCGACCTTGCTTTCGTGTCCGAAGGCGTATGCTGTCAGATCGAAGTCCCGCTCGAACAGCGGTGATGGCGTGGCTCAAGGCCTGTTTGTCACCGAGCGCAGTATTGCGATCAGCCTTTCCTCGCTGATGGGTTTTTCGAGGATATGCGCCTTGGCCGGGACCAACGGCAAATCGGAATAGCCTGAGGTCACGACGACGGGAACACCACGGCCGACCAAATGATCAATTAGACCGTATGATCGTTCGCCTTGCCGAAGATTGACGTCGATGATGGCAGCGTCCGGTACGTGCTGCGAAATCAGATTTTCGGCATCCTTCGTCGTAGCAACTGGTCCGTCAACATCCGCGTCAAAACTGCGCAGCAGACTTTTCAGCGCCATTCCCAGCTGCCAGGAATCCTCCACCAGGAGAATACGTATTCCCTTCAGATTCGGCGATCCAGCCTCGCGCCCTTCGCCACCACTTACTGCGGTCATCTGAAGCCCTGACGCAGCGCCTTCAAAAGCTTGGCGCCCTTGGAGGTTGCAAAATAATACTATCGCACCGCGTCTTGCGTTAGCAACCAGCCCAATTCCTGCAGCCCAATTCCTGCAGCCCAAGTTCCTTCCGGGGATTTCGCGGTCTTTACGTCAGCGTGCGACGACACATTCTTCCAAGGCGCGCAAACTAATGCGCGTCGTCCAGCTGGAATGTTATTGCCCGCCTAGCGCCAAACGTCGACCGCAGTCGCCGCTAAAGCCAGAGACCCCATACTCGCGAACGCAATAATTGCTGAGGTCCGTCCGACCACTTGGCAGCAGTGGGTGAAAACAGGTTTGAACCGCATGATCGAAGCTAGGCGGTGCAAATGCTAGCTTCGTGTGAGGTAGCTCACATTGGCGGAAAAATACTCGCGGACCGAGGAGTGGAGCCTCAACAGATCAAATGAGCGAGATTTGCAAGCGTTTGTGCGGCTTAGAACTGCTTTTGCGGCCATTCTTTGGTCGTGAAACCGAAGAAGTTTGGCTCGTGCAGATTGGCCACTGACGGACGCCGACGCTTGCCGCTGATGGCCTTCTTCACGCGATGGCGCGACACCGTCTTGTCCGGCGTATCCTGACCGGTGCTCGCCTGAAGCGCGCGAGGCCAGGGTTCCTTGGCATCCGATGAGGCCGCCGGCTCAGTCACGGATTGCGGACGCTCGCCGTCGGCGACCACCTGTACCACACGGTAGCCGTGGTCCTTGAGCTCCTTGAGCAACATCGGCAGTGCCGTCACGGTGGCGGGATGAATGTCGTGCAACAGCAAGATGCCGCGGCCTCTTGCTTCAAGTCGGCGCATTGCACGACGGACAATTTCCTTTGCCCCGATGCGCTTCCAGTCATCCGCGACAACATCCGCACTCCAGGTCACCAGGGATTTTGATGCGAGGTACTCTTCAATCGCGTTGGTTCTTCCCAGGCCGGGAATCCGGAAAAACGGCGAAAGCGCCTTCGGATCACCGAGCGCAGTGTCCACCGATGCAATGCCGAGGTCGACCTGGCGTTCGAATTTCGGCTCGCTCAGCCGCTGGAAGGCGAAGGGGTGATTTTGACTATGAGTGCCGATGGTGTGACCGGCATTGTAGATACGGCGCACGATCGATGGATAGGCCTGCGCCATTTCGCCGACCAGAAAATAGGTTGCCTTCACGCACTGCGAGGCCAGGGTGTCGAGAATGGCGTTCGAATATGGTGGGATCGGCCCGTCGTCGAAAGTGATGACTACTTCATGATCGTTGAGCGGCAGCGTCTTGGCGTATTGCATGCTGCCAATACGCTTGAACTCGCTCGGGCTGATGGAAAGAACGCGGCTCGTGCCGAGCGCGTCCGGGTTGCCGGCGCACGGCTCCGCCGCGGCCGCAACAAGGCCAAGCAACCAAATGAACAACACCACTACAACGCGCATCAGGCCCCCGACCTCGCGCCACCACTGACTAGAACTGGAGGCTTCCCGACAGTATGGCGGGCGACCTTAACGGAGGATTACGCATTGTGGACCCGACATGGCCTTGTTTTCCAATGATTTTTAATCGGTGAGGTAAATATGCGACGCCTCAATGCGCGCTACCTCCAGCCGGTACAATATGGACGATCCGATAGCCCCGTTTTTTCAATTCGCGCAGGAAAGCCGGCAACATCTGGGCTGTCTGTGACTTTGTGTCATGAAAGAGCACGATCCCGCGCCCAACCTTTTCTATGCGGGAAAGGATGAGGCGTAGTTCCTGATCAGGCCCCATCTGCTCCCAGTCACTTGCCCATACGTCAGCCCCAAAAACCACCAGACCGCGCTCGCTCATGCGATTGAGGAGGGCGGGGGTTGAGGCAAAACCCGGAAACCGGAAAAAGGGCGTTGCAGGGGTGGCACGAGCGTGGCCGTAGAGCGCGGTTTCATCCGCCGCGATGCCGCGGTCGATTTCCGCCTCGGCTTTCGCCGAGGACATATGATCGAGCAAGGGGTGCGAATAGCTGTGGTGGCCGATGCTGTGGCCTTCAGCCAATGCTCGCCGCGCGATTTGTGGATGCGCCGCCGTATTTCGTCCCAGAAGAAAGAATGTCGCACGCACGCACTCGTCCTTGAGGGCGTCGAGAATTCTCGGAGTGGTACCGGGCCAAGGGCCGTCATCGAATGTGAGCACGAGCTCCTTGTCGCGTAGCGGGAGCGTCGAAGGAAACTGCTTGCGACCGACCCGCGGCGTAGTTTTGACATCGACTTCGAGCACTCGCTCGGTTCCGAGCACGTCCGGATTGCCGGGACAAGGCGCGGCGGCAGCTGTCCAGGGAGCGATGGCGAGGGCGATTGCGATGAGAGTCCTTCGCGTCATAAAACATTCATTGCCGCATTCGTCGCTGACCGGCAAGCGCGCCCCCTTTGCACGTTTAATCGTTTGCACGAAGCGTAGGACCGGGCGTACAAGCGTCGCGCTTCAGCTTTCTGCCGACAGGCCTTCGATATGCTCGACCAGGAACAGGTGAACAACAACGAGGCCGCCGCGCAACTTCCGCGCAACAAGGATGGCTCGATCCGCAAAACCTTCGTCAAGAGCGTCGCGCGGAGGATCGAGGCGGCGGATGGCACGGGACTGAAGGCTCTGGTCGGCAGCTTGCATGAGTCCGACATGGGTGCGCTGATCGAGGCATTGCCCGCCGACCAGCGGCAGCGGCTCGTCGAGTTGCTGGGCATCGATTTCGACTTCACAGCCCTTACGGAAGTCGATGACACGGTGCGTGAGGAAATTCTCGAGGAGTTGCCGTCCCAAGCCGTTGCCGCAGGCGTGAGTGAACTGGAATCCGACGACGCGGTCGCCATCCTGGAAGACCTGCCGAAGGATGAACAGGCTGAGATTCTCGAGCAATTGCCGCAACCCGACCGCGCCACGCTGGCGCGTAGCCTCGACTATCCGGAAGATTCGGCCGGCCGGCGTATGCAGTCGGAGTTTATCGCCGTGCCTCCCCATTGGAATGTCGGGCAGGCAATCGACTACATGCGCGAAACCACCGAACTCCCTGATCACTTCTACGAACTATATGTCGTCGACGAAGGGGGGCATTTTCAGGGCGCCGTACCGCTTGATCGCCTGCTGCGCCGCAAGCGACCCGTGCCGATTTTCGACCTGATGGAAAAAGACCGCCCTCGTGTCAGTGCGGCGCAGGATCAGGAAGAGGTCGCGCGCCTCTTCCAGCGTTACAACTGGGTCACCGCTCCGGTCGTCGATGCCAATGATCGGCTCGTCGGAGTGATCACCTTTGACGATGTTGCCGACGTCCTCGAAGAGGAGGCGGAGGAAGACATCCATGCGCTTGGCGGCATTCCCCGCCACGAAGAATTGTCGGATTCAGTGTGGCAGATCGCGCGCGGGCGTTTCAGCTGGTTGCTGGTCAATCTCGCAACCGCATTCCTGGCATCATCGGTGCTCGGGCTCTTCGAAGGTCAGTTGCAAAAAATGGTGGCCCTCGCGGTCTTGGCGCCGATCGTCGCCAGCCAGGGGGGAAACGCTACGACACAGACCATGACGGTCGCTGTACGAGCGCTGGCGACACGCGATCTGAGCGATGCGAATGCCTGGCGCGTGATTTCGCGCGAGGTGATGGTTGGCCTTCTCAACGGTATCGCATTCGCCGTCATCACCGGTACGGCGGCCTACATCTGGTTCAGGGTGCCAGGCCTTGGCTTTGTGATCGGGCTGGCCATGATCTGCAATCTTGTAGCGGCCGCGCTCGGCGGGATTCTTATCCCTCTGGCTTTGCACCGGCTCAAGTTTGATCCGGCGGTGGCTTCAAGCCCATTCGTGACCACAGTGACCGATGTAGTGGGATTTTTCTCATTTCTCAGCATTGCAACCTTCTGGTTCGGCCTGCGGTAAGGCGGGGACCGAGCGAGTTACGATTTATTCACCGTGTTTGCTGACCAACGCTTAAAGACCCGGCCGTAACCCTATCCTTTGCCGCCGCGCAGGCTGGGAGTACCCGGTGCACGAGGTCAATACTGCTGCAACGGGCATGAACCCCGGTCGCCGCGTGCCGGCATGGGTGAGACGCTCCCGCGCGCCGGGCCCGGGCGGGACATCGCCTGCACCCGCCAAATGGATTTTGGCCGCTTCCCGGCTGATCTTCGTATTCACAATATTTGCGATTGCAGCACTACTCGTCAGTGCGGCGATCGGATACGGACTCGCTCACCAAAACGATACCCGGCTCGTGTCCGAGCAGCATTCGGCTCTACGCAATGCCGTTACCGAATTCCGCTCGCCTTTCGGCGCCTCAGGCGAAATCAATCCCGGGCTCGCCCGCGTAGCGGAGCACGTGGCAGGCGTGAAAAACCTGAAGTTCGAACGCGACCCGGAAATAGGCGATCGCGAAATGCGGCCGGTGATGGATGCTGCTGGCCGGATCGGTGGCTTTTTTACCTGGGATAGAGCCAATCCCATGATGCGGGTGATGGGGCGGCTGGCCTCATTTTTCGCGGTTATCGCCGTCGTGCTTTTCGGTTTTGCCGCCCTGTCGCTGTGGCAACTCAAGCGGGCCCGGCGCGAGTTGACGGAGCGGGAGGTGCAGGCAGCCCGCGCCGCCGACGAAGATAAGCTGACCGGATTGTCAAACCACGGGAGCACTTTGGAGCTCTTGGATCTCGCGCTTGCGGAACGGCGCGATGAAGACTGGACAACCTTCGCGCTCATCGAGCTGGATGGCATGGAGGACGTCACGGCTCATCATGGCGTGATGGGCAGTGATGACCTTATCGTCGCCGTCGCAAAGCGCCTGAAGCAGGTTCTGCCGGTCCACGCAATGTGTGGCCGGATCGCAAGCGATACTTTTGCCATGGTGCTGACCGCGGCCCCCGACGTGGATATCGAAGGGATCCTCCGTGCGTCGCTTCGATCCATCGGGCGCCCCCATTGGGTCGACAATGTTGTGCGGGTTAGCGGACACGCTGGCTTTGCGCAGGCGCCGGGTCACGCGACAACGAGGGGCGAATTGACGCGCCGTGCCAATCTTGCGTTACGCGCGGCTGCAAAAAAGGGTCCGGGCTCGATCGTCGGCTTCGACATCGCGATCGACACGACCTCGAACGATCAGAAATTCATTCATCGCGAACTGCCGCGGGCAATCAGCGCCAATGAGCTGGAAGTGCACTACCAGCCGATTGTGTCATCGCAAGGCGGCCGCATGGTCGGCGTCGAGGCCTTGCTGCGCTGGACGCACGCCACGCGGGGCGAGATTCAGCCGACGACATTCATCCCGGTCGCCGAACAGATGGGGTTGATGGATACGATCGGCGCTTTCGTCTTGCGCCGGTCCTTGCAAGACGCCCGTCGGTGGCCCGAGGATCTCTATGTCGCGGTAAATCTATCGCCACTCCAGGTGCGTGATCGCACTATCGTCGACATGGTTCGCTCGGCGTTGACGGAGAGTGGCATTGCTCCATCGCGGCTAGTCCTCGAAATTACTGAGGGCGTGCTGATCGATGACCCGGACGAGATGGTCAAGCGCATCAATGATCTGCACGCACTGGGAGTGGGGGTCGCACTCGATGACTTCGGGTCTGGCTATTCCAACCTCGGCTATCTTCAGCGCTTTCCTCTCGACAAGCTTAAGATCGACCGGAGCTTTGTCGCAGCGCTTGGCCGCTCATCCAACGGTGGCGTGATCATCCAGGCGATCGTGGCACTTGGGCGCGCGCTCGGCCTGTCGGTTCTGGTTGAGGGCGTTGAAACCGAACACCAGCGCGTCTTGCTGCGCCTGGCAGGCTGCGACGAAATGCAGGGTTTTCTGTTCGCAAAACCTGCACCGGCCAAGGCCATCGACAAGCTCCTGACGCAGGCAAAGCAGGGCGGTCGGCCTCTGTCCGCGGCGGATGAGGCGCTGACAGCGTGACTTCGAGATTATAGAGTCCGGCGTGCGAGCGGAGGGTCCCGCATGATCCCCAATGCCTGGGCAGGCTTCGACTTCGGCCTCGGCGCCGATATCGACATGTTGCGCAAGACGGTCAGTGGCTTCGCACAGGACCGGATTGCGCCGCGTGCGAGCACGATCGATCGCGACAATGTCTTTCCGCGTGATCTATGGCCGGAAATGGGGGCGCTAGGCCTGCATGGGATTACGGTTGAGGAGGAATATGGCGGCGCAGGTCTCGGATACCTCGAGCATTGTATTGCCATGGAGGAAATTTCGCGCGCGAGTGCGGCAGTTGGGCTGTCTTATGGGGCGCATTCGAATCTTTGCGTCAATCAGCTCCGCCGCAACGGCAGCGATGCGCAGAAACGCAAATATCTTCCGCAATTGATTTCAGGAGAACATGTCGGCGCCTTGGCGATGTCCGAACCGGGCGCGGGCTCGGACGTGGTGTCCATGCGTACCCGGGCCGACAAAAAGGGCGATCGCTATGTCCTCAATGGATCCAAGATGTGGATCACTAACGGGCCGGTCGCAGACACGATGGTGATCTACGCCAAGACTGATCACACCGCCGGCGCACGCGGCATTACGGCCTTCATCGTCGAAAAAGGGTTCAAGGGTTTTGCGCCGGCACAGAAGCTCGACAAGCTCGGTATGCGCGGTTCGGACACAAGCGAACTGGTCTTTACCGATTGTGAGGTGCCCGAGGAAAACGTTGTTGGCGCGGTCGGCAACGGGGTCAACGTGCTGATGTCGGGTCTCGACTACGAGCGCGTGGTGCTGGCCGCCGGCCCTCTGGGCATCATGCAAGCCTGCATGGATGTCGTTGTTCCGTACGTGCACGATCGCAAACAATTTGGCCAGCCGATCGGGCGCTTCCAGCTCGTGCAAGCCAAGATCGCCGACATGTATGTGACGATGAATGCCGCGAAGTCGTATGTTTACATGGTCGCGCGTGCCTGCGATGAGGGCCGCACCACGCGCGAAGATGCGGCCGGCGCAATCCTCTATGCTGCCGAACGCGCGACTTGGATGGCCTTGGAGGCTATCCAGTGCCTCGGGGGAAATGGCTACATCAACGATTATCCCACCGGCCGCCTGTTGCGGGACGCCAAGCTCTACGAAATCGGGGCGGGCACGAGCGAGATCAGGCGCATGTTGATCGGACGCGAGATTTTCGAGAAGTCGAGCTGATATCGGCCTTCTGAATCGCGGCGTGCAATTCCTTAAGCATTGTTAATCATTCCGGCGCAATTTTGAGTGGGCTGGCGCAGCTTCCTATTAAGCCGGCACGAGTAGACTTCCGCGCGTTGCGCGCCTGCGAGATCGGCCGAAATCAGAACTGCGGACAATTGGCGAATGCCTACCGACCAACGCCCGACGCGTTTCCGATTCCTGGACGCTTTGCGTGGCTGGGCTGCGGTCGTCGTCTTGTTTCACCACATATTTGTCGACGGCCTGCCGGCCAACAGCTTCATGGCGGATCGGCTCTTCTGGTCGAAGTGCTTTTTCATGAACGGGACGTTTGCCGTCTGTCTGTTTTTGTCATTTCCGGTTTCTCCCTTTCCATTGGCTACCTGCAGAGTGGCGACGATAGGGGCCTGGCGCGCATGGCGGCGGGTCGCTATCTGCGGCTGGCGGTTCCGATCTTTGCCATCTGCGCCATCACCTACGTGCTGATGGTGCTCAACGTGATTCCTCCAGCTACGCTACGGCCAAGCCCGCTCGATATATTCGGCAACTTCACGCCGACAGTGCAGGGGCTGCTCGAATTCTCTCTTTTCAACGCCTATGTCTCGCAATCGATTGCCGGTAGCTACAATCCCCCGCTCTGGACCATGTTCTACGAATTTTTGGGTTCGTTCATGGTGTTTGCCACCATCGCGATCCTGCGGCCGCTGCATCTGAGGACCTGGATGCTGGGATTTCTCTTTGCGATCCTTGCGGTCTATCAATCATTTTTCGCGCTCTTCATCGCAGGGATTCTCATTGCCGATCTGTTCGGGAAGATCGACGACCCGAAATCGCGCAATATCACCGGGGCGATTTTGTGCGGCGCCGGGCTTGTTCTTAGCTTTCTGCCGGAAACCGGATCGCGCCTGATGTATGTGGCCGCGCCGGTCTGCATGGTCGCGGGAGTTGCCCTGTTTGCGCCGGTGAAGCGTCTGTTTGAGAACCGTGTCGGCGATTTTCTTGGATGGATATCGTTTCCGCTCTATCTGGTGCAGGCGGCTGTCATCTATTCGTTTTCGGTCCGCGGGCTGGACGTTCTTGCGTCTTTTGGGTTGGAGCCCTCGATGCAGCGCTGGCTGGTCGGCATTGCCACCGTGCCGGTCGCGTTCTTTTTCGCGGTCCTGTTTTGTCCGGTCAACGACTTCGCGGTGACGCTAGCGCGCCGGTTTGGGTCCGCGCTCTTTGGCGGCCGTCAGGCTCGCCCGTACACGGGTCCAGAATCCCGGCCCGCCTAGCTGTCGCTTTCGTCCATTAACGAATTTCGCGCGCGAATCAGGTAGTCCATTGGCCGACTCGTCATCGAAAGGGTAGCGGCCATGATGCGGGTACGGCTCAAAGCCGATGGACGGATTGTCGAAATCCTTCCGGACGGCAGCGAAAAGACGATCGACCATAGTGACCCGGCGCAATTCGTACGCCATGTTCGCGCGCGCTGCGGGCTGACGCAGGCGGCCTTCGCCGAAAAGATCGAAGTGCCGATCGAGACCGTTCGCAACTGGGAGCAGGGCAAGCGGCATCCGCGCGGTCCGGCGCGCGCATTGCTCAAGTTGATCGATCATGCGCCCGACGTCGCTTTCGCCACGCTGGGTGGGCGGCGGCGCTGAGAACGCTTTTGGTTAGATGAGGCGCCGCTGATCGTTATTCAGCGGCGGCAGGGAGTTGCTTTGGCGGCGAGTAGCGCGCAAAGCGCATCAGCAGATACATCGCAATCAGTGTGAGGATGTAGACCAACAACTGCATCTGCGTTGGCCGCTCGGTGTAACCGATAAGGGCATGCAGCATCCGCCCGAATATGCTGCTTTCCGAGAGCAGCCACGACGTATCCCAAACGGTTTTGTCGAGCGCCACGACCAGACCGGCGTTGTTGAGGAAGTGCACGGATTGCGCCGCCATGCCCGCGGCGAGCAAGGCAATCAGCCAGCTCGTCACGGAGAAAATGTGACGGCTCGGAATCGCCAGCAGCCCAAAATAAGTCAAGGCAGTGAACGCGGCGCCCGCGACAATGCCGAGAACGCCGCCCAGGAGCGTCGCCGACACCGATGTACCGGACGCGAGTATTCCGTACAGAAAAAGCACGACCTCGGAACCTTCGCGCAGCACCGCCAGTCCGACCACGATCGCGAGCGCCGTCAGCGGTTTGGCGCCTTCGCTGACTGCTGTACCAACGCGGCGCATTTCATCCGCGATCTCACGGCCGTGCCGCGCCATCCAGGCGTTGTGCCACATCAGCATGAGCACAGCGATGCCAAGTACGCTCGCGTTGAACAATTCCTGGCCCGAGCCCTGGAACGCGTCCGAGATGGCCCCCGCAAATATCGCGACAATGCTGGCACCGAGTACGCCACCGACGACACCGATTGTGACCCACCGACCACGTCCGGCGACGCCACGCGTTGCCGCCATGACGATGCCGACGATCAGGCCGGCTTCGATAACTTCACGAAAAACGATAATCAGTGCGCCGAGCATGTCTTACTCCGCGATGACCGTACCTTTGGCGGTGGCTTCATTGAACTCACCGAAGAAAGGATAACGGCCAGGTGCGAGAGGACCAATGCGTACTACGCCCTTCGATTTGCCAGGGATGACCTTCTCGACTTTCATTTCTTTACTTTCGAATTCCTCCGGCGTCGGGTCGTCATTGACCACGGTCAGTTGAATTCGCTTGTTGGCCGGCACCTTGAGTTCGCTCGGCGTAAACCGGTGGTTTTTGATGGTGACAGTGAACTCCTGGGCACGCAGTTCAGCCGGAACCAAAGCAACGGCCGCCGCCAGAGAGAGAAGAGCTAAAATGGTGCGCATTCGTTTTCCTCAATAAAGAACCGGCCTCACAAAAGCACTAAAACCTATTGATGCAAGTGCTGTTTTTTACTCTTGAATTATTCCAATGTAAGATCGCCTGACAAAACGTTAGAGGCCAAAGTGTTGTCGCGCTCGGAGCTCGCGCGCACATTTCTGAGATTTTTCGCCGCACCACCTCTCGTCATGCCAAAGGCACGGAACCCCGGTTGGCAGCGCCGCAATGACAAGGCATCCTTCGCGGCCCGCCGCCGACCCATCTAAAAACGCTGTTCCAGGGAGATAGTAATGCAAGTGGTTGAAGCCCATGGCGCCCGCATACCGCAGATCGGTCTCGGGACCATGACTTTGAAGGACGATGTTTGTGTTCGAGCCGTAGATGCCGCGTTGCAGATGGGATACCGCCACCTCGACACCGCCGCCTTCTATGCCAACGAAAAAGAGAACGGCGAAGGTTTGCGTCAATCTGGTGTGAAGCGCGAGGACGTATTCATCTGTACGAAAGTGCGCCAAGGCGACCTGATGCCCGATGCCTTTGCCAAGGTGCTCGAACAGAGCCTGGCCAATTTAAAACTGCCTCAAGTCGATCTTCTGCTGATCCACTGGAACAATCCGGACATCCCGCTCAAACTTTCGGTCGGTGCCCTGTGCAAGGCAAAGAAGGAAGGCAAGACCAAGCATATCGGGGTCGCCAATTTCACGACCACTATGCTCGACGAGGCTTGGTCGGTGACAACAGAGCCGCTCGTCTGCAATCAGATCGAGATGCATCCCTTCATCAATCAGGACAAGGTGCTTGCTGCCTGCAAGAAACATGGGATGGCGGTCGTCGCATACTGCCCGATCGCGCGGGGAAAGGTTCCGGGTGCTGACGCGCTTGAGCGCATTGGAAAAGCTCACGGAAAGAGCGCAGCGCAGGTTTCGCTGCGTTATCTCGTCCAGATGGGTGTTTGCTCCATACCGCGCACGGCAACAACCGAGCATCTGAAGCAGAACCTGGAGGTCTACGATTTCAAGCTTTCGGATTCCGAGATGGCGGAACTGAAGAAGCTCAACGCGACGAACATGCGTGTGGTCAATCCTCCGCAGGCACCAAAGTGGGATACGCCCTAGTGAGTGCGACGACGCGTAAACTCGCCCCGACCATCGAGGCCAAAGGTTTCCATATTCCAATCGTAGGTCTCGGTACCTGGGCCCTGAGAGGAAGCGACTGCGCGCGGTTGACCGAGCAGGCGATCCGCATCGGCTATCGGCATATCGATACGGCACAGATGTACGACAATGAGCGAGAAGTCGGGGAGGGGGTGCGAGCCTCCGGACTGCGATCTGAGGTCATGGTCACGACCAAGGTGCAGCCCACGCTGCTTGCCCCGCATGATCTCGAACGTTCTGTGAAGGAAAGCCTCGCCAAGTTGCGTCTCGATGTGATCGACCTTCTGCTGATCCACTGGCCCAATCCGCGGATCCCGCTCGCGGAGACGCTCGGCGCCATGGGCAAGATGAAGCGTGAGGGCTACACGCGGCAGATTGGCGTTTCGAACTTCACTGTATCGCTCCTTGATGAAGCGAACAGGATTTCAACGGAACCTCTCGTCTGCGATCAGGTCGAGTGCCATCCTTTTCTGAATCAGGACAAGGTCATTGGAGCCTGCCGCAAGCATGGAATGGCCGTTGTCGCTTACAGCCCCATCGCGCGTGGCGGCGCCAAAGGCGACAAACTGCTGGAAAAGATCGGCAAGGCTCATGGCAAGACGGCGGCGCAGGTCTGTCTTCGCTGGCTAGTGCAGCAAGGCATCGTCGTGATTCCCCGTACAAGCCGGGTCGAGCGGCTCGAAGAGAATTTCTCGCTGTTTGATTTCGAATTGAGCGATGCGGAAATGCGCGAGATCGCGAGCCTGGCGCGCCACGGAAGCCGTATCGTGGACTGGACCTGGTCTCCGAACTGGGATTGAGGTGGTGCTCTGACTTTTTCAGCCGACGCTGCACTTGTTCTTTTTTCGGGCGGACAGGACTCAACGGTTTGTCTCGCCTGGGCGCTGGAGCGTTTCGCGCGCGTCGAGACGGTCGGATTCGACTACGGCCAGAGGCACGCCATCGAACTCACCGTGCGGGCGCGCCTGCGCGAGCGCATGGCGGCTTTGAACGGGGCCTGGAAAGCTCGTCTGGGCGACGATCATTTGATCAAGCTCGATGCGCTCGCTGCCATTTCGGAGACCGCGCTTACACGCGATACCGCCATTGCGATCGCCGAGACCGGCTTGCCTACGACCTTTGTTCCCGGCCGCAATCTCATTTTTTTCTGTTTTGCGGGAGCGCTGGCTTATCGCCGTGGCGCCCGCCATCTGGTCGCCGGCATGTGTGAAACCGACTATTCCGGTTATCCGGACTGCCGCGACGACACGATCAAGGCCATGCAGGTTGCGCTGTCGCTCGGTCTCGACAAACGCGTGAGCATCCATACCCCGCTGATGTGGATCGACAAAGCCGACACGTTTGCCATGGCTGAGGAAATCGGCGGAAAAGCATTTCTTGATCTCGTCATCGAGGAGAGCCATAGCTGTTATCTGGGTGATCGCACGAGGCGCCATGACTGGGGCTATGGCTGCGGCGAGTGCCCGGCTTGCCAGCTGCGCGCTCAAGGTTTTGAGAAATTTTCAGGTCGAAGGAAAACGTAAACGCGATGGACAGGCGTCAGAATATTGAAGGCTATATTTTTCTCGTATTGTTTTGCCTCACCATCCCGGCGGCAAACTGGTTGATTGGCCACGCGGGAACCGTATGCGTCCCCAATGGCCCGTGTCTGGTGCCTGTGGCGCCTGGCATCATGGCGCCTTCCGGCGTGCTGATGATCGGTCTTGCGCTCGTTTTGCGCGATCTGGTCCAGCGCCGGCTTGGTGTCGAGTTCGGTATCGGCGCCATCATTGTCGGCGCGGCGATTTCGGCCGGACTTGCGCCGGCGTCACTGGTGGTAGCCTCGGCGGCTGCCTTCCTGCTGTCGGAATTTGCGGATTTCGCCGTCTATACGCCACTCGCTCGCCGGCGGTTAGTCACCGCGGTGGTTGCGTCCAGCATAGTCGGGCTGGTTGTCGACTCGATTGTATTTTTGTGGCTCGCGTTCGGCTCGCTGGAATTTCTGATCGGTCAGATCATCGGCAAACTCTGGATGGTTCTGCTCGCGATTCCCTTCGTCGTTTTAATGCGTCGGCGCGACGAGCGGATCGGGCTTAAGGCTGCGTGAGGGACTGGTCATGGCTTCATCAATAGAAATTCTGCAAAACGTGACCACCGGCACCATCACGACGATGTTGCTGAAGAAAGGTATTCGTCATTCCTGGATGGCGGGTGCAATGCCGTTCGGCTTTTCGGGCAAGCGCGCGGTCGGCCCAGCGTTCACTCTGCGCTTTGTCCCTGTGCGTGAAGACTTGGCAACCCCGGAAAGCTGGTCAAAGCCGATCTCCACGCGCAGTGCAATCGAAGCCATGCCGGAGAATTGCGTGGTAGTCGCCGATGCCATGGGCGTGACCGGCGCAGGAATATTTGGCGACATTCTGTGCATGCGCATGGTCAAACGCGGCGTGACAGCGCTCATCACCGACGGCGTCATGCGTGACAAGCACGGTGTGCTCGGGACTGGACTGCCGGTCTGGTGTGCCGGCGTTGCGGCTCCGGCTTCGGTAAACCAGCTGACCTTCGTTGGCTGGAATGAAGCGATCGGATGTGGCGGCTGCGCGATTTTTCCCGACGATATCATCGTTGCGGACGATGATGGAGCCGTGGTGATTCCAAAGGATCTGGTCGACTTTGTCGCCCACGAAGGCGCAGAGCATGAGCTTCTTGAAAGTTGGCTGGTCCAGGAAGTGGAGAAGGGGGCAAAGCTGCCCGGCCTCTACCCACCCAACGATGAGAACAAGAAGCGCTACGAGCAGTGGAAGAAGACCCGTTGATGTTCTTCCTGCTTTCGAAGACCGTCGCTTTTCTCCTGCTTCCTTCCAATTTTCTTATCCTGCTTGGACTTGTCGGTATCATCCTGTTGGTCGCGCGCCGAAGGCGCGCGGGCCTGGGTCTGGTGCTGACGAGCATCGTTTTGCTGGCGATTGCAGGGTGGTGGCCGATCGGGACTCTCCTCACGCATACTTTGGAAAGCCGCTTTCCACCGTGGACGGGCACGCGAGCGCCGGATGGAATTGTTGTCTTGGGGGGCGCCATCAAGTCCCGGCTGTCGCACGAATTTGGCCAAGCTGTACTGGGCGATGAGGCTGATCGCGTTCTCGCCATGGCTAAACTCGCTCGCGCCTATCCTGCCGCGCGCATCGTCTATTCCGGGGGCGACGCGAGCTTGCGCGGCAATCGACTGCCGGAAGCGAATTTTGTCGGTCCGTTGCTCGAAGGGCTAGGGATCCCGAGCGACCGCGTAGTGCTGGAGCCGGGCTCGCGCAATACTGCGGAAAACGCTGCCTTCACCAAAGAGCTTGTAAAACCGAAGCCGGGGGAACTGTGGCTTCTGGTCACCTCGGCGCAGCACATGCCTCGTGCGATCGGCTGCTTCAGGCGCGTCGGGTTTCCGGTGGAGGCTTATCCGGTCGGTTGGCGTACGGGCCGTGACGTGGATCTGGTAGCGCCATCGACATTTGGTGACGCCCTGGCGCGCTTTGATTCTGCAACCCACGAATGGGTCGGGTTGTTCGTCTATTGGATAACCGGCAAAACAAGCGAATTTCTGCCATCGCCCGTAGCAACGACAAAATAATAAGCGCTAGCGTTTGCGCATCTTTCGGCAGAACACATCATAGATCGCGCCGATGACGACACGTGCTTCATCGCTCGCCAGCCTGTAGTAGATCGCCTTGCCGTCGCGGCGCGTCGATACAAGTCCGTCGGCGCGGAGGCGAGCGAGCTGCTGCGACACAGTCGGCTGGCGCAGGTTGAGCAAGTCTTCCAGCTCACTGACTGATTTCTCACCGTCAGCGAGAATACAAAGGATCATCAGCCGGCTTTCATGCGCCAGCGCTTTCAGAAAATTACTCGCGCGCTTCGCATTGTCGACCATTCGGTCGAGTTCGTTAGAACGCGCACGGCTTTCCAGATGATGCAATTCCATTAGTACACCAACAATCGTGTTGCGGCGTCGCCCGAATACAGACGATCAACCGACAGGGCGCAACGTTTTTTCGGCAGGCGACACTGGTTCTCCACCTGTCCTGACTGCTTCAAGTTTCTTCATCAATGCGCCAAGCAGTCCCCAGAAGTGATCCTCGCCCGGATAACCGCGGATGCGACCGATTTCCTGGCCATTGTGAATCAGTACAAACACCGGCGCGAGCCGTTCGACTTCAACAAAGGCCAAGTCCGGCGGGACAGGATGATCAATGCTGACGCGGCGCAAGGGCGCGCGTTGGCCTTCTGCAGTCTTCGGATAAACAGGAGCAATTTCGCGGTCAAAAGTCTCGCACCAGCCGCAACCGGCCTGTTCGAACATTATGAGTTCGGCCGCACGAGCTTTCCCAAGGTTCGAAATAATAAATATAGCGACGGCAACCGTGCCGATAGAAAAACATTTCCGGATTTTTGACGTACAGACCAAATTCTTCTCATTCAAACGTAGGGTTTCGAACCAACGTCAATTGGGCGCGTTCTATATCATAAAAAAAGTCTATGTCGACGAGATAGGGTCGAGTCGACCGCCCGTCAGCCGTAGCGGAACGCCAGCAGATTGTCGAACGAGCGCAGTTCAATCAGGACCCGGTGGAGCAGGTCTGCGTCCCGGGTCTCAATCGCCTTCGGTATGAGCAGCAGGCTGGCTTTTGCGCCATCGACCAGCCGACGAAACTCAGGCGCCTCCCGCACAGTCGCGCTGGCAATCGCGTCGCAACGATCGAGCAGGGCGCCATAGCCGGTGGAATTTCGGACGAGCCCGGAGCGGATTTCGGAATTGTCCCAATTGAGCGTGCGATCGTTGTAGACCATGAGTGCGTCCATCGTGGCGTTTGCGTCACGCACGCAATCGGCCAATACGACGACCCCGCTTGCCTTGCGCAAGTCATAGAGATCGCCGCGAACGGAATTGAGCGCGTCACGGGCGGAATCGAGACGCCCGGTTTTCAGCATGATATCGGCGCCGACCAGCCGTGCATTCATCACGGTGAACAGCTTGCCGTACAGTTCGTTTCCGTCAAAAACTGTTGGTCGTTTGCCCGAAAATCTTTCGCTGAAGCGGCTCCAGGAATCGCGCAACCGGTCTATTTCAAGCGATGCGAGATCGGCATTGCCCGTGCGCAAATATCCGATTGCGACCCTGTTATGGGCGCTGACGGCCTCGACCGCCGCGTTGAACTCGGCAAGGTCGTCGGCGCGCGCCACGCTGCAGCACAGGACAAGGACGAGACATGCGACTCGCGCAACCCAGGACAGCATCGACATTCACCTGATTTTGACGCAAAAGTGTCCACGAATATATGCATCATGGCGTCGACCGACGAGGCCAACCTGGCCTTGTGGTTTATGAGAATTAATCATCATGCTGGAAAGACGCAGTCTGCTGCTGGGTGCCGCGTCTTTCGTTGCGCTGGCAGGCACGGGCGTGCGTGCCGAGCAACCGATTCTGACCGATGATGGGCTCTACAAGCAGCCCTGGTTCCTCGAAAGCTTTCTCGACCTCGGCGATGATCTGGAGGGCGCGCGCAAAGAGGGCAAACGCTTTGTGATCATGTGGGAGCTCAGAGGTTGTCCCTATTGCAAGGAAACGCACCTCGTCAACTTTGCCCAGCCACGGATCTCCGATTACGTGAAAGCGAATTTTGAAGTCCTGCAGCTCAACATTATCGGTTCGCGCAAGGTCACCGATTTCGACGGCACCGAGCTTTCGGAAAAAGAGCTGGCCGCAAAATATGGCGTGCGTTTCACCCCTACGTTCCAGTTTTTTGCGGAAGCGGCAGCACCGTTAAAAGAGCTGCCGCCGGCCAAACGGGAAGTGGCCCGGTCACCCGGGTATCTTCGACCAGACGATTTCCTCGCCATGTTCCGATACGTGCGAGAAAAGGCCTATGAGAGCAAAAGCTTCCGCGACTATCTAAAGGCGCTGCCGAGCTGAGCGCCGTGCGACAGTTTCGTACATTCTTCTTTGTGAATACGATTTGAACATGCGGCGCACGGCCGTTATGTTCGGGACTCAACGGGACGCTCAGTCTCGGCACGATATAGTGGAGGATCAATCGATGCGGCAATTGTCTCGTCGCGCTGCCTTGGCGCTCGGCGCTGCCGGCGCGGCGCTTGGCTTCGTAGGTTCTGGCAGGCCTGCCTCGGCGGCTGCGAAGGAGGCGGCGGATCAGATCGCCCAGTTCACCGGGGGCAAGACCGCGGAAAAGGGCAAGGTGTCAATCGAGCTTCCCGAGATCGCCGAGAACGGCAACACGGTGCCTTTGTCTGTGGCGGTCGACGCGCCGATGGCTTCCGATAACTACGTCAGTGACATTCTCGTCGTCGCCGATGGCAATCCAAATCCTGGCGTCGCGACGTTCCATTTCTCGCCGATGTCGGGCAAGGCAGCGGCCTCAACGCGTGTCCGCCTTGCCGCGACCCAGAACATCATTGCTGTGGCGAAGACAAGCAAAGGCGAATTCTTCACCAACCAAAGGCTGGTGAAGGTCACTATCGGCGGCTGCGGCGGCTGATCGGAAAGCTGAAGGAACAGGAGCAAACCATGGCGGAAAAACCACGCCTCAAGCTTCCGGCAGAAGCCAAAAAGGGCGAAGTGATCGAAATCAAGACGCTATTGCCGCACGTAATGGAGTCTGGCCAGCGGAAGGACAAGGATGGCAACGCGATCCCGCGCAAAATCATCAACAAGTTCGCCTGCGAGTTTAATGGCAAGCCGGTGTTTTCGGTGAATCTCGATCCGGCAATTGCTGCCAACCCTTACATGCAATTCAACGCGAAGGTCGACGAGAGCGGCACATTCAAATTCACATGGACTGACGACGACGGCACAATCACGACGGCCGAAGAAAAAATCACCGTAAGCTGACGAACCACGACGCACGTATTGCGCGGGGGCTATAACGAGAAGAATTCGTTCGGAGGATCAGATGTCTCGTGGAGGGATTCTGGCCAGCAGCGCAGTGGCCGCATTGCTCGCAGCGGGCTTGTTTGTCATTGCGGGCGAACAGGGCGCCAGTGCGCAGGCCAAAAAGGAAGCGCCGCTTGAGACCAAGGAAGATGCATCGGCGCGGCCATGGAAACGCTACGCCGGCTGGCCGACGCGCGACTACTCGAAATTCAACACGCTCGGCAATCTAGCGTCGCCGCCTGCACCAAAAGAACCGCGCAAAATTTCCGGCCCGATTACCGGTGACGCCAAGAAAGGCGCCGAGATGGTGGCGGACCGCAATCGCGGCGGATCATGCCTTGCCTGTCACGTGATGGGACCGGCCGGCGGCGCGAATTTGCCCGGCAATGTGGCGCCGGACCTTTCGGAAATCGGCAATGCCGGCCGTGAAGACGAGTGGCTGTTCAATTACATTTACGATGGGCGTGTCTACAACCCGGACACTGTGATGCCTCCCTGGGGCAGCCACGGACTTTTTGACGACCAGGAAATCAACGACATGGTTGCGTTCCTGAAGACGCTCAAGTCTCCCGCCGTGTTCAAAACAGAGCTTGATGATCCGACCAAGCGGCCACCCCCGGTGGAGAAGCGCGACAATCTGGATCCGATTGAAAATCCCGCCATGTGGGCGGTCGACAAGGCGCAGGAGCTCTGGAAGCAGGCGGGCGCGGCCGGCTCCTCGTGCAATACATGTCACAGCGATCCCAAGACGTCTTTCAAGACCTGGGCGGCGTCGATGCCAATGTGGGAGCCTCGGCTGAACAAGGCGCTGAGCGTGGAAGAGTTCGTCACACGCCACGCGAAGGCGACAACTGGCGCGAGTTGGCTCATGGAGACGGACGAAAACCGCGCGATGTCGGTCTATTTGCATTTCCTTGCCAATGGCACGCCCATGAAGGTCGACACCTCAAGCCCGGACGCAAAAGCAGCCATCGAGCGAGGCAAGGAGTTGAGCGCACGTAAAGTGGGTCAACTCAACATGGCGTGCACAGATTGCCACGGAAAAGTCGCCAACCGCTGGATTCGCGGTCAGTGGCTCGGTGAGCCGAAAGGCCAGTTGGACCATTTTCCGACCTGGCGCACGAGCCTCCTCGCGATCTGGGACATCCGTCAACGATTCCAGTGGTGCCAAGTCAACATCCGCGCCGACGAATTGCCGCCGGATGCCAAGGAATACGGTGACCTCGAATTCTATCTCGCCGTCCAGAACGAAGGGCAAAAGCTCAGCGTACCGGGCATCAGGCACTAGACGGCAGCGCCAGCAGAGAAGCCGGCAAGGGACGCGACGCCAACGGGCATGATCACGCGGCGTGAAATTCTCCAGGTCGGCGCGGCGACCGCGGCGCTTGCGGCTGGAGAAGGCGCATTTACGCACGCGCTGGCTCAGCAGCGACTAAGTGAAGAAGAGCTCCTCCGCTTCGATCCGCTTGGCAATGTGACGTTGCTGCACGTTGCCGATATTCACGGGCAACTCACGCCGGTCTACTTCCGCGAGCCCTCGGTCAATATCGGCGTCGGTGAGGCGCGTGGGCAGCCGCCGCACATTACCGGCAAGGATTTTCTCAAACACTTTGGCGTTCCGGAAAATAGTGCCTCAGCCTACGCGCTGACCGATCAGAATTTTGAAGCTCTGGCCAGGTCGTATGGCCGTATTGGGGGGCTCGATCGGCTTGCGGCCGTGCTCAAGCGCGTTCGCGCGGAACGTGGCGGAGACAAAGTTCTTTTTCTTGATGGTGGTGACACGTGGCAGGGCTCGCTCGGCGCGAATGCGAGCCGCGGCCAGGACATGGTGGACTGCATGGCGCTGCTGAAGCCCGACGCCATGACCGGCCATTGGGAGTTCACCTACGGCGAAGCGCGTGTGAAGGAACTGATCAAGGGGCTCGACTATCCCTTCCTGGCTCTCAACATCCGCGACACGGAGTGGAACGAGCCGGCGTTCGAGCCGATGAAAATGTTCGAGAAGGGCGGCATCAAGGTTGCTGTCCTTGGACAGGCGTTTCCCTACACCCCAGTGGCAAATCCGCGCTGGATGATGCCGAAATGGTCATTCGGTATCCGTGAAGACGATATTCGGATGAATGTCGAAAAGGCGCGCAAGGAAGGCGCGCAATTGGTCGTACTGCTGTCGCACAATGGTTTTGACGTCGATCGCAAGTTGGCCGGGAGAGTCGCTGGCATCGATGTGATTCTGACCGGCCACACTCACGATGCGCTGCCTGAAGTCATAAAGGTCGCCAACACATTGCTGGTCGCCTCCGGTAGCCACGGCAAATTCCTGTCGCGGCTCGATCTTGATGTCCAGGGCGGGACGATTAAGAGCTTCCGCTACAAACTCATCCCGCTATTTGCAGATGTGATCAAACCTGATCCGGAGGTTAGTGCCGCAATAACGAAAGCGCGCGCGCCCTTCGCCAAAGATCTTGCGCGCACCGTCGGAACAACTGAATCCGTGCTTTTCCGCCGCGGCAATTTCAACGGAACTTTCGATGATCTGATTTGTGCCGCGCTGCTGAAGGAGCGCGATGCCGAGATCGCCTTATCTCCCGGATTTCGCTGGGGCACGAGCGTTCTGCCCGGCCAGGCAATAACAGTGGAAGACATCCACAACGCCACGGCGATCACCTATCCGCAGGTCTATCGCATGTCGATGACGGGGGAACGGCTAAAAGAAGTGCTCGAGGACGTCGCCGACAATTTGTTCAATCCCGATCCGTACTATCAGCAGGGCGGCGACATGGTGCGTTGCGGCGGCCTCGGTTACGCAATCGACGTTTCCAAGTCGATCGGTCAACGCATTTCTGCAATGACTCACCTGAAATCCGGCGACGCGATCGAACCGAAAAAAGAATACGTGGTCGCAGGCTGGGCTAGCGTCAACGAGGGCACCGAAGGCCCGCCGGTTTGGGAGCTGGTTGAACGCTACGTTGCCGCGAACAAAACAGTGCGGCTTGAGCAGAATACGAGCGTGAAAATTTCCGGGGGTTAGTGGCAATTCCTATTACATTCACGAAATAGAATGTGATAAGCCGCCTGGAATACGATTTGCCGGGAGGTTGCGATGGCTGACCCGAACGATGCAACGGGGACGACGCGCCGTCGTTTTATCGTGGGTGCCGCCGGACTTGCCGCAGGCAGTACGGTGGATGCGCGCGCAGACAACGCCAAGAACCTTCCACCCAACATTGCCGATTGGACGCGCCAGCTCGGCGAAGGCGTCGGCGTGCGACCCTATGGCAATCCTTCCAAATACGAAAAGGACGTGATCCGTCGCACGGTGCCGTGGTTGACGGCGACGCCTGAATCATCGGTGAGCTTCACGCCTTTGCACCAACTGGACGGAATCATTACGCCCAACGGGCTTTGCTTTGAACGTCACCACGGCGGCATCGCGGAGATTGATCCGGCGGACTATCGGCTGATGTTGCATGGCCTTGTTGAAAAGCCGCTCGTTTTCACACTCGACGAACTCAAGCGCCTGCCGCGAGTCAACAAAATCTATTTTCTCGAATGCGCGGCCAATTCCGGCATGGAATGGCGAGGTGCCCAGCTCAACGGCTGCCAATACACGCATGGCATGGTGCATTGCGTCGAATATACCGGCGTCTCGCTGAGGGTCTTGCTGGAGCAGGCTGGATTAAAGCCGAGCGCAAAATGGATCATGGCCGAGGGTGGCGATGCGGCCGCGATGAATCGTTCGATTCCAATAAGCAAGGCGCTCGACGACTGCATCGTGGCCTACCGCATGAATGGCGAGATGTTGCGCCCTGAACAGGGCTATCCCGTGCGTCTCGTTGTACCGGGCTGGGAGGGCAACGTCTGGGTCAAATGGCTGCGTCGCCTCAAGGTCGGCGATCAGCCATGGTTCACGCGCGAGGAAACCTCGAAATACACGGATCTGCTCGAGAACGGCAAGGCGCGAAAATTTACGTTCGTGATGGACGCAAAATCCGTCATCACGTCGCCATCGCCGCAGATGCCGGTGAAGGAAAAAGGGTTCAACGTTATTTCAGGACTGGCCTGGTCCGGACGCGGCAAGATCAAGCGCGTCGATGTCTCACTCGATGGTGGCCGAAACTGGCGCACGGCGCGGGTCGATGGCCTCGTCTTGGACAAGGCATGCGTGCGCTTCTACTACGAATTCGACTGGAACGGAGAAGAGCTGTTGCTCCAGTCGCGTGCCATGGATGAGACCGGGTACGTTCAGCCGAGCAAGGATGCCTTGCGCAAGATTCGCGGTGTGAATTCGATCTACCACAACAACGGAATACAGACGTGGGCGCTGAAATCCGGCGGCGAGGTCGAGAATGTCGAAGTCGGGTAAAATTGCTCTCGGCGCCGCGCTGCTGATTGCATTCGCCACTGCGGCAATCGCTCAAACCAAAAAAGAAACTCCGCGCAACTACGGCATCGGTCACGTTGCCACGCCGGAGCAATTGGCCGGTTGGGATATCGACGTTCGACCGGACGGGCAGGGCGCGCCGGCGGGCAGCGGGTCGGTTAAGGATGGCGAGAAGGTCTATATGGACAAATGCGCCGCGTGCCATGGTGAGTTCGGCGAGAGTGCGGGGCGTTGGCCGCAGCTCGCGCAAGGCAAAGGTACGCTTGCCTCGCATGATCCGGTTAAAACGGTCGGATCTTATTTCCCGTATCTGTCGAGCGTGTTTGACTACATCCGCCGCTCGATGCCATTTGGCGATGCGCAGTCGCTCGAGAACAACGAGCTTTTCGCTGTTACGGCCTATGTGCTCTATCTCAACGATATCGTTGACGACAAATTCGTGCTGTCGAAGGAAACCTGGAGCCAGGTCAAAATGCCCAATGCAGCCGGTTTCTTCGACGATGACCGCGAGACAGCCGAGAAGGCCTTCTGGAATCCAAACCCCTGCATGAAAGATTGTCGCGGGCCCGCGCGGGTCACAGGGCGTGCGGGAGCGATCGACGTAACCCCCGACGATAAAACGCAAAAACGGGGCGTGGAGTAGCGCTCCGGTATTATTTCCCTTATGACATCCCGGTCACATCTCCATCCGGGACCTTTATGGCGAAACTCAACCTTTCCATTGCCGTACGCGACTACGACCGTACACGGCCACTCAGCGACGGGATTGTTCAGATCGACGGGGTCGACCCGGTATTCATGGCGCTCGATCCCGAAGAAATCTTCTTCCGCGCCTTTCGTCATGCGGAATTCGACATTTGCGAACTGTCGATGTCGAGCTTCACGGTCAAGACTGCGCAGGGTAATTGCCCCTATGTCGGCGTGCCGGCTTTCGTCTCCCGTGCTTTCCGTCATACGGCCATCTATGTGCGCACGGATCGCATCAAGAAGCCGGCGGATCTCAAGGGCAAAAAAATCGGCGTTCCCGAATACCAGCTCACCGCCAACGTGTGGGCGCGCGCAATCCTCGAAGACGATCACGGCGTGAAACCGTCTGACATCCATTGGATCAGGGGCGGCCTCGAAGAGGCGGGACGACCGGAGAAGATCGCTATTACGCTGCCGAAAGACGTGCGGCTCGACAATGCGCCGGAGGGACGAACTCTCTCGAGCATGCTGGAAGCTGGTGAAATCGACGGGTTTATTGGGCCCCGCGTTCCGTCGGGTTTCGGCCGCCACCCGCAAATCGGTTGGCTTTTCCCCGATCCGGTTGCGGCGGCGAAGGACTATTTCAAGCGCACAGGCATTTTTCCAATCATGCATATTGTTGGCGTAAAGCGCGAACTTGCGCAGGCGCATCCCTGGTTGCCTGGTGCGGTCTTCAAGGCCTTCGAGCGCTCGAAGACGATTGCATTGGAGAAGCTCGGTGATACGTCCTCGACAAAGGTTACGCTACCGTTCGTCGAGGAACGATTGATCGAAGCGCGTACACTGATGGGCAACGACTTCTGGTCGTACGGTGTTGCGGCCAACCGCAAGACGATTGAAACGTTTCTGCGCCACCACCATTCGCAAGGTCTTTCGCCCCGGCTGGTTACGGTCGAAGAAATGTTTCATCCGGGTACGCTCGAGAGTTTCAAGCTTTGAAGGGTGGAACCCCTATGAGAACACTTTCGGGATTGATCGCATTTTCCGCGCTTATGGTGACCAGTATGTCTGTATCGGCGAGCGAGATCAGGGTTATGAGCGGCGGCGCACCGAAGGAAGTCTTCGCGCAGCTCACGCCAAAATTCGAACAGCAAACCGGAAACAAAGTCGTCTTCGTCTATGACGTATTGTCCGCCTTGCGCGAAAAGCTTGCTGCAGGCGAAAAAGCCGACGTGCTGGTCATGCCAGTGCCCATGCTCGATAGTTATGCCAAGGACGGCAAATTGCGCGACAACAGCCGCGCGACGTTCGGCATCGTCGGCACAAGCGTGGTCGTGAAGGAAGGCGCACCGAAGCCGGATATTTCCACCAAGGAGAAATTCCGCGAGGCCATGCTCAATGCACGGTCGGTGGTTCATGCAACCCCCGGAAAAACCCCGAGTGGCACGCACATGGGTAAAGTGATGGAGCAACTCGGCATCGCGGATGCGATGGCCAAGAAAGTCATTCACCGGCCGGCGCTCGACGGCGGGGTACAGCTTGTCGCGGAGGGTCAGGCCGAAATCGGCATTTATCCCGCCAGCGAGGTTGCGGGGGTCAAAGGCCTGGCCGTGGTCGGACCGTTACCGGCCGGCATCGAGTTGAACACGCTCTATGGTGCGGCGGCCACGGCCGATAGCGCTGCGGGGGATAGCGCTGCGGCCTTTGTAAAGTTCATGGCCGCCCCGGAAAACCGCGGCGCCTGGAAACACGCCGGATTCGATCCGCCCGGCACCTAGGCTTTGGAAGGTTTCAGCCGGATGTGGATGTTCTTTTCTTGCGTGAAGGAGAGCATCTCCTCGAAACACTCTTCGCGCCCAAGCCCCGATTGCTTGAAGCCGCCGAATGGCGCGCCGAGAAAGTGTTTGCTCACCTCGTTGATCCACACGTAGCCCGCCTGCACGGCCAGCGCCGTGCGGTGCGCTGTGTTCAGATCATTGGTCCAGATCGAAGCGGTGAGCCCATATTCGACCGCATTTACGGTCGCCAGCATCTTCGCTTCGTCGCGCCATTTGAACACGCCGAGAACGGGCCCGAATATTTCCTCGCGCGCGATCCTGTTCTTCTCGGTGACGGCGAACACCGTAGGCTCAATGAAGAACCCATTCTTGAGGGCCGGGTCGGCCGGAGGTCCGCCACCGGCGATGAGCTCGGCGCCTTCACTTTTGGCCGACTGGATGAAGCTCATAACCCGATCGAATTGTTTCTTGGACACGATGGCGCCCATGGTGGTCGCCGGGTCGGTCGGGATGCCGGGCTTATAATATTTGATCTTCTCTTTCACCTTTGCGACGACCGCGTCGTAGATGGCCTCGTGTATGAACGCGCGGCTGGTCGAGCCGCAAGATTGCCCGCACCAGGTGAAATTCATGCCGCCAATGACCGCGGCAGCGACCTCATCGGGGTCAGCATCGCCGTAGGCAATCAGTGCGTTTTTGCCGCCCAGCTCCAGCATGGTCCGCTTGACGGTGTCGGATGCCGCTTTCATGACCGCACGTCCCGTCGGCACGCTGCCGATCAGCGCGATCATCGCGACATCAGGATGGCTGGCGAGCCGCTGTCCGGCTTCCTGTCCTCCCGGCACAACATTGAACGCGCCAGGCGGCAATAGGCCGCCAATCAGTTCAGCAAGCCGCAACGACGAAAGGGGCGACTGCTCTGGTGGTTTGACGACCACGGTATTGCCGGCCGCGAGCGGGGCCGCCGATTTCCCCGCGCAGAACATGAAGGGATGGTTGAAGGGAATGATGCGCCCGACAACGCCCAACGGCTCGCGCACGGAGAAATTGACCACATCGGGGCCCATCGGAATCGATGCACCTTTCATTTCTGTGACAAAGCCGGCGAAGAATTCCATCTGCGCCGCCGCGATCATCGCGTCGCTGACCATTTCCTTGACCGGATTGCCGCAATCTGCCGCATCGATCATTGCCAGTTCATTGGCGTTCTGGCGGAGGATCTCCGCGATCCGCCGCAGAATCTTCGCGCGCTCGAGCGGCAGCACGCGCCGCCATTCTGCGAATGCAGTCTTTGCCGAGGCGACGGCGGCGTCGATGTCGTCCGCGCCAGAGTCCGCAACCTTCCCCAGAGATTGTCCCGTGCCGGGATTGATCAATTCAACAAACCGGCCGGCTTTCGGCTCGTGCCACGCGCCCGCGTAATAGGCCCCGCGGTTCTTGGGCAACACCACCGCCTGGGCGGCGGCCGCTTGGGGTGAAACAGTTGTCGTCATGGAACTGTCCGTCTGTTTGTCACTACTGACGTGGTGAAATCTGGATCAACTCGGCGATCTGTTCTTTGGTCAGCGGACCTGGAATGAATTTCAGGTTTACTGCTTCGGGGATCAGCGAGTCGAGCCCGTGAATTTGATCGGGGTTGACCAGACTCTTGGGGAAGAATTCATCGCGTACCCGCTTGGCCATGGGCTCCGGTACTTTGGCGAACTCGGCGTAGTCGGTGATGACCTGTGGATTCGACGAGTACATGTATTCGATGCTTTCACGATAGGCTTTCATGAAGCGCTCGATGACGTCCTTGCGTTTTGCAAGGATGTCCGCATTGGCCACAAGCACGCGGATCGTCTGCCCCCGCACCAATGTTGCGTCGGTCGCGCGTGCAACCAGATGAATCTTGCCTTCTTCCATCTCCTTGAGGCCGAAGGGTGGTGAAGCCCAGCCGACATCGACCTGATCGGTCATGACGGCGGTCAGTGTTGCGCTCGGATTGCCGGTGGCCTGCGGCTTGGCGCTGAGCTTGAATTCATCGATGAAGGCTCGGACGACGCTATTGGTGGAGGACCCGTTGGTCGAAAAGGCGATGGTATGGCCGTTGGTGTCCTTCAGCGTCTTGATGTTCGGATTTTTGGCGTACCAGTAGTCGGCGGCGCCGGTCGCCTGAGCACCGATAATGCGTACTGGCGCGCCTTTAGCATAAGCCGCCATGGCGCCAAGCGTGCCAACCGCCAATCCAAGATCAACGCCGCCGGCGATCACCGGCTGCAACGTTTCGCCGCTACCGGACGTGTAGATCATCTCAAGCTGCAGGCCGTGTTTCTTGAAAATGCCGGCCTTCTCGCCGAGGTGGGTGATCGAAGTATCCCAATTGCCGCGCTGGCCGATCGTCATTTTCACGAGATCGTCTGCGGCGCCCGGATTGGCCTGAGCAATCGTTGCGGCCGCGGCTGCAATTGCAAGGAAGTGTCTCATGAAGCTTCCTCCCGCGCTTTCTAGGTTCTCTTGATGCTGTCGAGGCCGCCAAGTTTTCCGATCAGCGCGTTGGCACCGATCGCCAGCACGAACAGGACGATCAGCATCGCGTACATGGCCGGCATGTCGAAAATACTGTAGGTCTGGATGATCAGGAAACCGATGCCTTTGTTGGAAAGTTTTGTTTCCGCGAGCAAAGTCCCGATCAATGCAAAGCCAAATCCGAGGCGAACGCCGTTGATGATCGGATGACGCATCGCGGGCAGATAAATTTTTTGCACCATCTGCAATGAGTTGGCACGGAAGCTGCGGCCGACACGGACAAGAACCTTGTCTATTTGCCGCATTCCGGCAGCCACGTTGAGCGCAACGGGAAAGAAACAGGACAAAGTGCCGAGTGCCACTTTGGATTCCGGCCCAACCCCGAACCACATGATCATAACTGGAAAGAAAATGATCTTTGGTGTTGGGCCCAGATAATAGAGATAGGGCTCGAAGGCTCTGGACAGAAAGCGGTTGGCGCCAAGAACGAGCCCGACCACGAGGCCGGCGGAACCGCCGATCGCCAAGGCCGTAAGAATTTCAGCGGTGGTGACCCCGAGGTTATAATAGTAGTTGCGGTCGGTGAGCAGTGTGGCCATTGCGCGCCCGATGGACAGCAACGATGGCACGACGTCGCGGTATAGCCAGCCCGAGTGGGCGAGGAATTCCCACGCTGCAAGCACCGCCAGGATGATGGCGATACGCAGCAACGTCACCGGGCCGATTGCCGGGGAGGCAACCGCCTTTTGGCTTAGGCGACCGGTCTCAGCCATCATCATCCCCTACTAAGCCCGTAAACCCCGAATTCGGAGCCGGCTGCCTGGTTAGCGAATAGCACTAAATACATCCGTTTCCGAAAATTCGTCAGCAAAAAATGGCATTAAGCGAAGGCGGATGTAGCCTCGATGCATTTGACGGAGCCTAAGCAAATCGACGATGGCAGTGTTTGTATTTGAACCGCACAAACATAGGGAGTTCCGAGACGACGAATTTTGAAAGGAATCAATTGTTTTTTCCAGGCTGGGATACTGAAGATTGAAAGAACTCGAAACCGATTAACCTGTTCAGGATTATTGCTTCACGCGGGCTGCTTGCCATCCTGACACTATCGAAAAAATGTCCAAGCGGGAGTTCCTTGGCGCCGGGTGGCGGAATCTCGCCGCGGTCCAAATACGCATACACGTATGTGTTGAGATAGTTGACGGTCTTTATGCTTGTGGTCGCCACTGTGAGTTTTTTTTGTATGATGAATGCATAAAAGAAACGATCACCCGCCGCGGAAACACGTTTTGGCATCAAGGACCATTGCGGCAGGAAACTATACGATCCAGGGAAAAAAAAGAAACAACTCGTGTCCACGTGGCCGACCTGTTCTTTGGTCGGCATGATGGTTTCATCGTCCATCCGTCGAAAATGCCTTTGCGCGACGACGAAGTCGCAGTTCGCTATGCCGCCTTTGATTTTGTTTGCGGCATCCAAACATGCTTCCAAATGATTCGTTTCTAGCCAGTTGTCGGCGTCAAGAAGGCCGATGCCGTCGTATCCCTCTGCGATCGCCAGCAGAGCCCCCAATCCACGAGGTGTATTGCCGGCGTCACCATGCGACTGATCGAGGCTGATGTGCCTCACGCCAGCGTCCTCAATCCATTTCTGAGGAAATCCATCCGCAACCAGGATGTGATCGCAAGCGATCGATTGATTCTTCACGCTCTCCAAGCATCTCTTCAGGGATTTAGGGTCCTCTTTGTAGTACGGTGTTACAAAAATATATCTGGCCATCGCCATGCCCCTAAAGAGACAAGTGCGTTCGCCCGATCAGTTTGACAATTAAAGCAGTCAGTGCGCAAGCGTTGGCGGTTGAACCTATGCGGATCACAGGGCTTCCCGATATGATATCTTTACATTGAACCAAGAGCAGGAAATGAGAGCGCCGATCGACCGTAAAGAGTTCCAGTCTGTCGATATTTCTCTCTCCACTGGGGCCTCCCGGCGTTTTTACTTTCGAAGTTCGGGCACCGACCTCAGCGTAATCAGGCAGATTTTCGAACAGCAGAACTACAACCTGTCTGGCCTTGCGCTTAGCAGCAGATTGAAAAAATACGCGAATTGGGCAGCGTCCGAAGGAGGCTCACTCTTGGCCGTCGACCTTGGGGCGAACATCGGCGCGAGCGCGGTTTACCTCATGCAGCTTGATCCGCGAATACACGTTTGTGCGGTCGAGCCGGAGCCAGGAAATTTTTCGGTCCTTGAGGCGAACTGCGACGGCCTTCCCATCAATGCAGTGCACGCCGCCATCGCAAGCGCGCCGGGAACACTGTGGATTTCCGATCCCGGCATCGGCGAATGGGGATTTCGTGTCGGAAGTAGCGGAAAGAGCCAAATCGAAGCAATCACCATGACTCATATTTTGGAGCGATTTGGTGAATCCGCGGGATCTAAGCCGTTGATCTGCAAGATTGACATTGAGGGTGGCGAAGCGGAGTTGTTCAGCGCTAACGATGAATGGATTGATGATTTTCCCCTCATCGTCATTGAGCTTCATGATTGGCTGCTACCCGGAACAGGCAATTCAAGAAACTTCTTGCGCGCGATTTCCAAAAGAAATTTTGATGTCGTCCATCGAGGAGAAAACACGTTTTGCTTCAATAACGATCTTCTCGCCAGAGTATCCGATGTTTAACTAGGCGACCGGTCTCAGCCATCTCTCAGCCTTTTCCAATCCCATAAAGAACAGCACACTGACCAGGATCACAAAGCAGATTGCAGCGTAGGTGCCGGCGAGGTCGTAGCGCTCGGCCAGATCGTTGATCAACTGTCCAAGCCCGCCGAAATTGATCAGGAACTCGGTGCCGACCACGTTGATCAGCGCGAAGATCAGTCCAAGTCGGATGCCCACGAAAATAGTCGGTAGCGCCGCCGGAAATAGAATTTTCCAGAATTGTTGCGTTGCCGTCAGCTTGAAGCTGCGTCCAACGTTGACCAGAACTTTGCGCGTTCCGGATATTCCTTCGATCGTCTTGAGGATCACCGGGGGCAGAGCGGAGAGGAAGCCCATCATAATGATGGTCCAGGCGTTGCGGCCGAAGATCACCATGAACAGCGGATAAGTCAGTACCAGGGGCGCCGAAGCAAATGCCGCCACCCAGGTCTCGCATGCGCGTTGCAGCAGACTGTAGCGCTGCATCACCACGCCAATGGCAACGCCGCATATCGTAACCATGACGCCGGCGATGAAGCATTCACCCGCCGTGAAGAAAAACCGGTAAACGATGTGCTCTTCCGTGAAAAGGCGGCCGAAGCTTGCGATGATTTCAGACGGTGGCGGAACGATGAAGCGGTTAAGCCAGCCGACGCGGATTGCCGCCTCGATAACAAGCAAGAACGCAACGAATGCGCCGAAGCCGACTAACGGGGCCGCGGAGTCTCGGCCCGGGGTGGCAACCGGCGTATCCGCCGTCGTCATAGTGCCTGCTCCTCCTGTCTCAATGCATTTTTCTCTTCGTCGCGCATGCCGCGGTTGGCTTCTTCGCGCAGGTCGTTCCAGATCTGTGCGACGTATCGGCCGAATGCTTCGCTGCCGACAATCTCGGATGTGCGCGGACGGGGCAGATTGATCTCGACAACGCGCTTCAGTTTGCCGGGCCGATACGTCATCACGAGGATACGATCGGACATCTGAACGGCTTCGGTAATGTTATGTGTGATCAACAGCGTTGTCTGTTTGAGTTCCTGCTGTATCTGCAGAACCTTGTCGCCGAGCAGGAGCCTCGTCTGTTCATCGAGCGCGGCGAAGGGCTCGTCCATCAGGAGAATCTTGGGCTCGGAGGCCAGCGTTCGCGCAAGCGATACGCGTTGGCGCATTCCTCCGGAAAGCTCTCCGGGATAGCGGTTTTCGAAGCCGTCGAGGCCTACAAGGGAAATGAAATGACGGGCGCGCTCGACGCGCCTGGCCTTCGGCATCCCGATGAGCTCGAGCGGGAAGGCAACATTGTCGGTGACGGTACGCCAGGGAAATGTGGATTCTTCCTGGAACACCATGCCGATCGATTTGTGTGGGCCTGAAATGGTTTCTCCGGCGACGCTGACGACTCCATCGTAATTATTCAAAAGGCCGCCGATAACATTGAACAACGTTGATTTTCCGCAGCCTGATGGGCCTATTACCGATAGAAATTCGCCCGGCCTTACCCCGAACGACACGTTGTCGACAGCCGTGATCGGGCCTTCGGGAGTTTCAAACCGAACGACGATGTCGTTCGCCACCAGAAGGGCGTCATTTCGTACTGCATCCGGTGGCATCGGGAACTTACTCGCTCTTTCGCGTCATGGCGGCCGTCATCGCGGCGGTGTAGCCGGGTTCGACGCGTACGTCGACAACGGCGATTGCCCCGCTCTCGACGGCGGCAATCGCTTTCTCGAACGTGGGCAGCAGGTCGGCAATGGAGGTTACCGGCCCGAAGCCCTGTGCGCCTTGCGCGCGCGCCATTGCCGCAAGATCGATATCGGGCTCGGAAATGCGCTGGCCGACCCAGCGGTTCTCCACGGGGCGATTGCGCATGCGGGCCATTCGTTCCTGGTGTAGTTCGTCATTGAAGAAAGACCGGTTATTGGCGACGACGATCAGGAGTGGAATGCGGTAATGTGCCGCCGTCCATAACGCGGTGACGCCCATCAGGAAATCACCATCGCCGCAAACTGCAACAGGCAAACGGCCGCTGCCTTTCAGGGCCAACGCTGCGCCGACGGAAATGCCAGGACCGCCGCCAACACCGCCGCCGCCATCCGAGCCGAGATAGTCGAGCGGATGATTGAAGGCCCAGCTCGCGCCGTTCCATGACAGCGATACGTGAGTCAAAGATGTTGGGCGCTCGCCGACTGCGTTGCGCAGAGCGTCAGCAAGATGATCGACGGTGAGCTTGTCGTTCGAAAGCTTGGGGAAGTCCTTTTTGGGTGCGGCCGTGGCCTGCGAACGGTGAGGCCCCAGCGCGGCGACAAGCGCCGGCACAGCGACATCAGGTTCGCAATCGATGAACACGTCGACCGGCGGGAGGCCCTGATAATCCATGCTCCAGCCATTATGAAGATGATGGTCGACCGACACCTGTACGATGCGCGCGGATGGCACAGAAGCGCCAAAGACAGATTTCAGCGTTCCGGCAACATCCACCCAGTCAAGACTTAAAATCACATCGGCTTCGCGGATGGCTTCGACGGCTTGCGAGGTCATACCGATGGTGCCCGGCGAACCGACATGCAGGGGATGATGGGTGGGGAAGGCCGCACCGACTTTAAGATCGGTGGCGACACGCGCATTAACAGCTTCCGCGAGTACAACGCGCGCTTTCCAGGCGTCGAGATCGCGCGATACGCGTCCCATAAGGATCACCGGCCGCTTCGCGGTACGCAGTATGTCGGCCGCCTGCCGGATCAGATCGGGCGCGGGAACATTTTTGACGGGCGGCATGAATCGCGCGGCATCGATCGGTGGTACGGCTTCGGCGAGCTTGCTCTCCTGCATCTCCGCGTCGAGGTTGACGTAAGTCGGACCACGCGGCGCCGTATTGGCAATCCAGTTCGCGCGCAGCACCGCTTCGCGCGCAGCCACGGGAGACGCTGGCTGATCGTCCCATTTGGTATAGCCGCGCACCAGCGCACCCTGATCGCGCGCGGTGTGAATCCAGTCGATCCATGGTCGTCGTTTGACAGCGTCGACCGGACCGGTCGCGCCGAGGATCACCATCGGCATGCGATCGCACCAGGCGTTGAAGATCGCCATGGTCGCGTGCATCAAGCCGACATTCGAATGCACGGCAGCCGCCATGGCCTTGCCGGTGACCTTGGCATAGCCGTGAGCGATCGCCACCGCGCTTTCCTCGTGCAGGCACAACAGCAATTGCGGCCGTTCATTGCCGAGATAGTTGACGAGGCTGTCGTGCAGCCCGCGATAGCTCGCCCCTGGATTGAGGGCGATGTAGGGGATGTCTGTCGCCCGCAACGCGTCGGCAACCACGTCACTGCCGAATCCAGCGGCATTGACCCCGGCGGGGACCGGACGATCGAAGGTGGATAATGTGCCGCCACTGGCGGGCGCTTTTGCGCTGTCGCTTCTGCTGCTTGACACGGCCTTTGGCTGATCCTTTGCCGCCCGGCGGGCGGAACGGCGGCATCC
>CAWHQL010000009.1:0-318086 GCA_963831515.1 uncultured Alphaproteobacteria bacterium
ATTACGAGACCGGTTGCAAACACCATCTACGAGTTAGGGATGTTGAATTTTCAATTACTTAGCAATCAAGGCCGATCGGCGAAACAGCAAATTGCCACCCGATTGCTACCGTACGTTTCCTTTTTTGTGCCCATGCTGTTCTCAAGCCGGTTCCCCCAGCACTTCCCGTAAACTTTCTCGATCACCTCGGCAGCCCGGTCTTCTGTGTTGAACAAGTGACCATAGACCCCGAGTGTGATCATCGGCGAGCCGTGCCCTAGACGGCGCGAGATCGCCAACACGTCCATCCCCGACGCGATAAGTTGCGAGGCATGGGTTGGGGCTACCTGCGGAGCAGGAGGTTTTGAAGTGAGGCCCAATGATTGCTGACAAGCAGGTCCGCGCGCTTGTCCGCTTTCAGGGACAAAGCCGACCTGCACTTCCGCGCTGCACATGTCCGCTTTTGACCCAAAGCGGACATTAGCGAACGTTAAGTTGGCATTGCTTCCACAATAAAATTAGGCAATGTGTACCACTTCTCTGTTGTGGTCATTCCACCGGGGGCGCGAATGACTGTGGCTATAATAACGCCTTACTACAAAGAAACTCAGGATATCCTTCGGCAATGCCGAGCGAGTGGCCGCCCAAACCGTGCGTTGCCAGCACTACATGATCGCGGACGGCTGTCCTCAAGATTGGGTCGATAAGGAAAGCAATGTTTCACACATAAGATTCGCGAATGCTCACGCTGATGATGGCAATACACCGCGCGGGATCGGGGCATTGCTCGCCGCTTCAGAGGGCGCAGAGCAAATTTGTTTCCTTGATGCAGACAATACTCTTGACGCCGATCATGTGGAAACTTGCCTTGATACCGCGCGCAAAAATCCCTACTGCAAGTTTGTCATTGCGCGGCGACGCTTTGTCTTTCCTGACGGCTCGCCAGCCGCTGTGCCCGAGGAACCTGGGCATGTAGATACAAGCTGCTTTTTTATGCTTCGAGGTACGTTTCATTTATTTTCGCACTTTATACTGCAGCCCCGACAACTGACCCCGTTATGTGATCGCGTCTTTTTGGCCCTGTTGCGTTACAATAAA
Source organism: uncultured Alphaproteobacteria bacterium (assembly GCA_963831515.1). GTDB lineage: Bacteria > Pseudomonadota > Alphaproteobacteria > Rhizobiales > Xanthobacteraceae > Pseudolabrys. The sequence continues at coordinate 1,078 of CAWHQL010000009.1, forward strand.
TTGAGCTCAGCAATGTGCGAGAAGGTGACTGTCACCTACACGACGAATTATCTGACCCATTATAAATTTGTCGGGAAACCAGCGCCGCCGAATGCACGACCGAATTGCGATCGTGCAGATATGACTAAATGGTGGTCGACGCTTTCGATGTACGAAAAGGAAGTAGTCCGACGCAATGTCGGATATCCAATCGATCCTTTGAAATTATGACGGCCCGAGTTGTCGGCGGTATCAGACGGAAGTGTTGGGCAGTGGGAATCAGAGCAGAAGATAAGAGGTGGTACGGATTGACACGCCAAAAATAGAACTACGAGCCCTGACGCAATCGGGCGAGTAATTTCAGCCCGGCGTAGCCGTCGGCGGGGTCCATGCCGACCTTTTTCTGGTAGGCGAGAATGGCCCTGATCGTGTCGCTCCCGGTACGCCCGTCAATGCCGTCGGTCTTGAAACCTTGTTCGTTGAGCCGACGCTGAATCTCTTTGACTTCATCCAGAGTGGGCGCGCGCTCACCACCCGGGAACTGCTGATGGAACGGGGGGCCGCCGCGTATCAGATCGCCCAAGTGGCAGAGCGCGAGCGCGTAGCTGGTCGATGGGTTGTACGAGTAGACCGCGCGAAAATTTTGCCCGACCAGAAAGGCTGGTCCTCCCGCCACAGGCAACCACAACTTCACATGATCATTCGGCCGCGGAAATGCCGAACCGTCCGCGCGGCGGACCCCGAGGTCCTGCCATTTGGCGTAGGCTCGCATTGTACGGTTGTCGGCAAGCTTGGGGCGCCCAGCCGGCATCGTCACCTCGCAACCCCAGGCTTCGCCCCGTCGGTATTTGCCGCGTTCGACGAGATAGTGCGCGGTGCCGGCCAGTGAATCGTCCGGCTTGCCGAACGGTGAGGCGCGGCCATCGTGGTCGTAGTCGACACCCATGTTCAGCCATACTTCCGGCATCCATTGAGTGTGCCCCATCGCGCCTGCCCAGGAGCCGATCATGTCTGAAGGCTGCGCCCAGCCACGGTCGACGATCGTCAGCGCATTCAGCAGCTCAGCTTCCCAATAGGCGCGTCGGCGCGGCTCGCCCCAAGCGAGAGCGGCGAGGGCAGGGATGATCGGTCGCATGTATTTCTTGTTGATGATGACGTCGCCGTAGGACGATTCCATGCCCCACAGGCCAAGCAGGATATAGCGATCGACACCGTAATCTTTCTCGATGCGTGAAAGCAGGCCGGCGTATTCCTTGGCGCGTTCCTTGCCCGTCATCACGCGCCAACCGGAACAGCGGCGATTGATGTATTGCCACATCAATTCGGTGAATTCCGGTTGCGCGCTGTTTTCCGCATACACGCTCGTGTCGGGAGTCACTGCACCCATCACACGGTCATAAGTCTGTTCAGAAATGCCGCGCTTGAGAGCGCGCGGCTTAAAAGTTTCTACCCAACGGGCGAACGCCTGTGGCTGCGCCGCCGAGGCATGCTCTTGGGTCACGACGCCGGCGGCAATGCCGAGGGCGCCGGTGAGAATGGACCGCCGAGTTAGACGACGAAGCGGAACGGACATCGGATAGATTCGCTGCATGGCGATAGTCTAGTCGGAGCACACGCGCGCTGAAACCGTGATGCGGCGACTAGCCGCGCCGGCGTTTCTTCTTGTTGGCGCTGGCTTTGCGTTTCTTTGAGGGCTTCGCCTTCGCCTTGTGGGACTTTGCTCGCACGGCAAACTCCTCCGTGTGCGCAACAGGAGCCAGAGCAACTGCGGGTATTTCAGACGGCCGCATGATCACCGGTGGAATACCGGCGATCGGCGGGATCGGATCGCCATCTTTGATTTCCGTGCCGCGCGCGCCGATCAGGCGCTCATAAGCTGCGACAAGCGTCATGTACGGATTTACGAACACCCAGCCGAGTTTCGTAGGCACCTGCATGTCGAAATGCAGGTGATAGGTCGTTCCGCGCTCCCGGTTGTTGTAATTGCCGACTTTGCCGATCGGATCGCCCTCGTGCACGAGCTTGCCGCTGACGATGCCATCTGCGTCCAGCTGGTTCGGGTTCATGTGCATGTAACGCACCCGCGCATGGGTGCTTGTTGTGTTGATGAAAAGATAAACAGCCTCCTGCTTGGGCGCGCGCAAGATGAACCCATCGTGCGCGGCAACGACCTCGTGCTGGTAGGGCTGGCAACGGTCCGCGCCTTCATTGAGCAGCTTGCATGAGCTTGGGCGGATATCCTGACCCTGGTGGCCTTCGCCCCCTGGGCATTGACCGACGAAAAAGCGGCGATGCTCGCAAAAATTATCGCGCCATGGATAAGAGTAATTGCCGGGACCGCTTTCGTTGAAAACCAACGGTCTTCCGTTGACGTTGCATGAATAGGGCTGGTCTTTTCGACGCGGGCTCCGCACCGAGCGGCCGGTGAAATCACAATCACCCCAATTGTTGAACGATTGCGAGTTGGCGAAGGCCGGCGCTTCCTTGAGCGGAAAGCGCAACCGCGCGTAGACGGTGTAGTCGGCGCGGCCCCCGGTATCTTTTCGCAACCCCGTGTTGGGGATGATCAGGCCTGGACTTAAATATGTAAAATCCTTCGACGTCTCTTTCGGCTGCTCGGCACGTACGGCTTCCGTCGGGACCTCTGCGGCAGGTGTGCCACCCGCAAGCCTGAGCGTCCGCAGAAAGCGTTCCATCACGCGGTCGGCCTGGCGGCATGTCAGGATTGTTTTGCGAGGTCGCGTGTCGAGGCAGTAGATGGCTGCGACATAAGTTACGCCATAGCGCTCGAAACTGTAGCGGATGTAAGATTCATGCAGGTAGCGACGCATGCCCGGAAAATTGTCCTGCAACGATTTCACCGGTTCGCCATCCGGGAGGGCGGGACCCTCGAGTTGGTAGGTCATCGCGAGACCCGAGAACAGGACGTAGACGGGGTCGCTATAACGGATGTCCGATAGGTCCGGGACATTCGCCAGCGTCAGGGCAAAGGCGGCGTCATACCCCGCGGGGCCGGTCAGGAAAAATTTCGTTGGCTGAAAATCAGCTCGCATAAAACGAGCGGCACTCGCTGCGATCTTGTCGGGGGGCTGCCCCGGGTTGGCGGTAATATCCTTGGCGAAACCGTCGATATCGAAAGGCAGAAGGACAGGCACCGAGCTGTTGGTGATTCCCGGGAACGCGACCTCGGCGGTCATATTGAGCTTGGCAAAGGTTTCTGCTGGGCCGCCCGGCAGTCGCTCGGCGAGGCTCGTGGCGGCTGCGTTCCAATCAACGCGCGCGCGCGACATCTGCGGGCTCTTCATCTCCTCCGCTGGCGCGGCACTGGCGATGAACAGAGCGATGCCAACAAGAAGGGCACGTTTCAATCCGGCTTCCCTCGTTTTGCCCGCCAGCCAGGACGAGTCGGATCCAAGAGTTAAGTGTATCGAATCGCGGCATACAAGGGCCGTATCCTTTGGTGTAGGGTGCCCCGCAGCGCCCCACCAGGGCGGGCGAGGAACCACGAAAAATGACAGTGCACGAAGCCAATTTGACGGCGGCATCAAGCGCGGATCGTGAACCGGAAATCATGGAAAGCGGTGGCACGGCGCGGCTGCACGCGACGCTGGCCATCACGGACTACGACCACGTGCGTGATCTCGTCAACGGGGTTGTCAGGGCGGAGGGCATGGTGCTCACCGCCTTCGTGCTTCCGGTCGAGGAAATCTTCCACCGCTTCATCAGGAACCGCGAGTGGGACATATCCGAAATGTCCTTCGGTAAGTTCATCGGCTATGCCTCGCAAGGCAACTCACCCTTTGTCGGTATCCCGGTCTTTCCATCGCGGGTGTTTCGCCACTCCGCGATCTACGTGCGCACCGACCGCGGCATTTCGGGACCGAAAGATCTGGAAGGCAAGCGCGTGGGAATTCCGGAATGGGCACAAACCGCCGGCATTTTTGCACGCGGATTTCTGTCGGAGGCCGCCGGCGTTGATCTACGGAAGATCCAATGGGTGCAGGCGGGCATGAACGATCCCGGCCGTGAGGAAAAGGTCGAATTCAAATTGCCTGAAGGCATACAGTACCAGCAGCGTCACGACACGAGCATCTCAGCAATGCTGCTGTCCGGAGAGATCGACGCCGCAATTTCTGCACGTGTCCCGGATGCCTTCAAGAAGGGCGGCGGCAAAGTCGCCCAACTCTATCCCGACTATCGCGCCGAGGAGATGCAGTATCACACAGCGACGGGAATTTACCCGATCATGCACGTGGTTGCGATGCGGCGCGTTCTGTTCGAGCGCTACCCCTGGGTCGCAATGAATCTGTTCAAGGCCTTCGAGGAGGCAAAGCAGCGAAGTCTCGAGCGAATTCAGGACCTGACGGCGTCACGTCTTCCGGTGCCGTGGTCAGCGTCGATTGCGGCCGAGTTGAGCAAGGATTTCGGCGCCGATCCGTTTCCGTACGGGCTTGAGGCAAACCGAAAAACGCTGGATGCATTTTGCCGCTTTGCTCACGCACAGGGCGTAACCGCAAGAAAACTTACCCCTGACGATTTGTTTCCGAAGGAAGTTCGGTCCAGCGTTCGGGTGTCTAGTCTTTGGCGCGTTCCACGTAGGAGCCGTCGCCAGTGTTGACGACAACCCGCGTGCCGACGGTGATATGCGTTGGCACCATGGTCCGCACGCCGTTCGAAAGCTTGGCCGGCTTGAAAGAGCCGGACGCGGTCTGTCCCTTGACCACCGGTTCGGTATCGACGATTTCCAGCGTGACCTTCTGCGGGATCTCGATGGCAACCGGAACGCCGTCGTGGACGCTGAGGTTTACGATCATCCCTTCCTGCAGGTAGGCGGCATAATCGCCAACGATGTCTCCCGTTACGTGGATCTGGTCATAAGTTTCCTGATTCATGAAGTGGAAGCCGTCGCCATCCTGATAAAGGTAGCTGAAATCATGGTCCTCAACGTGAGCGCGCTCGACCTGGTCGGTGGTCTTGTAACGCAGCGAGGTCTTCACGCCGTCGGAAATGCGGCGCATATCCACCTGGGTGGTCGGAGTGCCCTTGCCAGGGTGAAAATTCTCTGCGGTGAGCACGACATAGAGTTTGCCGTCAATGTCGACCATATTGCCCTTGCGGAGCGACGAAGCGATAACCTTCACGATAACGATCCTTGATTTATTGGCGGCGGGGGCCGTGGTTTCGGGCGCACCATACCGATCTTCTCGCCCGACGCCAGTCTTTCTCGCCTTTCGTCTGGCTGAGGTAAACGTGCCGAAAACCCCGCCTTTCTGGAGCGCCGGCTCTTATGCGGCCCGCAGGCCTTACTTGCTGGCGCGTGGCCGCATTGCGGCGGCCCTGAGGGCATGGTTCGCGAAGCACGATTTCGTGGAAGTCGAGACAGCCGCTCTTCAGGTTTCGCCTGGCAACGAGACCCATCTACACGCTTTCGCCACCGACCTCATTGGTCCGGGCGGGGAACGTCGGTCAATATATCTGCATACCTCGCCGGAATTCGCCTGCAAGAAATTGTTGGCCGCGGGCGAGACCCGCGTAGTCAATTTTGCCCGGGTCTTCCGCAACAGGGAGCGTGGCGATCTGCATCATCCTGAATTCACCATGCTCGAATGGTACAGGACGAATGAGACCTACGAGGTGTTGATGGATGACTGCACGGCGCTTCTGGCCGAGACGGCGCGTGCTGCTGGCACAAAGGAATTCCAGTTTCGGGGCAAGAGCGTCGATCCGTTTGCCGCGCCGGAGAGATTGACTGTCGCGGATGCGTTTGCGCGCTACGCTGATGTCGACTTACTGGCCACGGTGAGCGAGGGACGGGGAGACCGGACCAAGATCGCTGCCGACGCCGCGCGCATTGGCGTTGATACGGCGGGCGACAATTCATGGGGCGACATCTTCAGTCGTATCCTGTCCGATCGTGTCGATCCACGGCTGGGCATTGGCCGCGCGACGGTCTTATACGAATACCCGTTGCCATTGGCGGCGCTGGCCCGGCCGAAACCCGGTAGCGATCAGGTCGCTGAGCGCTTCGAACTTTACGCCTGCGGGGTCGAACTCGCCAACGCCTTCGGCGAACTGACAGACGTTGCCGAACAGCGCGCCCGTTTCGAGACGGCAATGGCCGAAAAGCAACGTATCCATGGCGAGCGCTATCCGGTGGATGAAGATTTCCTCCTCGCATTGGGGCAAATGCCCCCTGCGAGCGGAATTGCTCTCGGTTTCGACCGGCTGGCGATGCTGGCGACCGGCGCACAAAGGATCGAGCAGGTGATCTGGGCGCCTGTAGCGGAGCCGTAGAGGAACAGAAAAAGGAACGACCGATGACAACGCTACGTACCCCTGCGCAACTCCGCGCGAGCGGTTTGGTGACAAAGGAGCGGCAGGAATCGCTTGAGAAAGTCGCTGACCGCTATGCAGTCGCGGTTCCGAACGCATTGGCGCGGCTGATCGACCGTGACGATCCCCATGATCCCATCGCGAGACAATTCATCCCGAATATTGCAGAGCTCGATCATCAAATAGCGGAAGACGAGGACCCGATCGGCGACGGCGCGCACAGCCCGGTTGAGGGCATCGTGCATCGTTATCCGGACCGCGTGCTGCTTAAGCCCACCCACGTCTGCGCGGTCTATTGTCGTTTCTGTTTTCGCCGCGAAATGGTCGGCCCTGGCAAGCCCAATGTGCTCTCGCGTCAGGCCATGGAGCGGGCGCTCGACTATATCCGGACACATTCGGAGATCTGGGAAGTCATTCTGACCGGCGGTGACCCATTGATTCTTTCGGCGCGCCGTTTGCGCTCAATCATGAATTCTCTCTCAAAGATCGATCACGTGAAGGTCGTTCGACTTCACACCCGCCTGCCGGTCGCAGAGCCCACGCGTGTAACGCGCGAACTGGTGCGGGCAATGAAAGTAAGGACAAAAGCGACCTATGTTGCCGTGCACGTTAATCATCCTCGTGAGCTGACGGCCGACGCGCGCGCGGCGTGCGCCCGTATTGCCGATGCCGGCATTCCGTTGCTCTCGCAAACGGTACTGTTGGCGGGCATCAACGACACGCCTGGCGTAATGGGTGAACTGATGCGCAGTTTGGTGGAGTGTCGGATCAAGCCATACTATTTGCATCACGGCGACCTGGCGCCAGGCACCGGTCATTTTCGTACGGAACTCGCCATCGGACAGGACCTGATGCGGGCGCTTCGCGGTCGATTGTCCGGACTTTGCCAGCCGACTTACGTACTCGACATTCCAGGCGGCCACGGCAAATCGCCTATCGGCCCGACCTACATCGAGCGAGTCGGCTCAAACGGCCATACGCATATTGTCGTCGAAGACTACAACGGGCAGCGCCACCGCTATCCTGGGCTAGTGTCGGATGGCCATCAGGTCCAGAAAAGCGGCCGCGACGGCAAGGGTGGCAAAGCCGATGAACACGACGGCTATAACCGCGTGCCACACGAAGGTCGCGTCACGCCTTAAGGATGCCACCACGTTCTTGCTATTGATCATTGCCTGACGCCCCGAGAAAGTTCGCAGGACCGCGATACTTGTACCTGCTAAGGAATCATCCGGCCCATAATTTGTATGTTAAAAATCGCGTGATAAGCGCGGCATCTGCGCATAGCAGCTATGATTGCGACGTTTGGTGCGACGAAGCGTCACCAGTCAAGCGCGTAAAGAGCGCATAAAGCCAAAAATCATTGTTGTTAATCTGGGATCTCGCTGACTTCTGCTGCTCGGCAACCAGTCACCGAATCCCGGAAAGTCCGGAAGTTTCGGCATGAGCCCTTCGTTAGCAGCAAGGTTTCAGAGTAGTGCAAGTGGATAACCGGCTCGAACGTCATGCGGGGTAGAACTGCGGCGTGGACGTCGGTCCCAAAGCGGACATTCCCGTGATAAACGTGAGCCCGGACCATGTCCTGTATTGTTAGCGCCCGATACTTGGGCTTGGCAGTCGCCTTTTTACAATGAAGAACCGGAAACAGCGGCGTATCGCCGCGAAGCAGAGCCTTGGCCAGTTCGACCGTCATCATGAAGCCGGCTCAGCGCCTGCTGACGCTGACCTATTGGATGAAGCCCGGCGGCAGTTTCAGAACGGGAACGGCAAGCGCGCCGAAGTTCTATGTAGGGAAATTCTGGCGCGCTTACCGACACACGTTGACAGCCTCAATCTCATTGGACTTATCGCGCAGTCGTCCAATCGCCACAGGCTTTCAGTACAGATGTTTAGCCGCGCCATTGCATCGGACCCGTTAAACGCGGCGTGCCAATACAATCTAGCGTCTTCTTATCTGGCTCTTCATCAAGCCGATCAGGCTGTCGTCCATTTCAAAAAGGCGATCGCGCTCGGATTGAGCGGAAATAACGTCGAAGACTTCATAATGCGGAGTCAAACGATCGCCGCATACCTCGATCAACTTGAAAATCAACAGCTACTGCGGCGTACGCCCGATTTTCTCGACGTTGTTGCGCTTAAAACCATTGCCGACGATTTATTTTTGCGTTGTGCGCTGGAAAGCACGGTCGTTCGCGGGCAGGTGTTGGAGACGTTCCTCACTCGTTTGCGCCTCGCGTTACTTCGTTTTGCTGCCAACCATACTGCTGCGTCACCCTCTGTAATCGAAGCTCTTACGGCCTGTTTTGGCGCGGTGGCCCAACAGTGCTTCATCAACGAATATATCTACGCTCAAGAGGATGACGAAACGCGGCAATCGATCCAACTTCGCGATTTTTTGTTGGGGCAACTAGACAATGAAGGGGAGAAAATTCAGCCAATCACCCTTGCCGCCGTTGCGGCGTATTTTCCGCTTCATCAGCTCCCGCAAGCCGAAAGAATTATGAACCGTGACTGGCCGGTGACCCTGTCCAGCCTGATCCGGCAGCAATTGCATGAACCCTTGGAGGAATTGCGCGACCGCCCGACCATACCGGCGCTGACCGCGATCGATGGCGGCGTATCGCAGGACGTAATGCAGCAATACGAAGAAAACCCATACCCGCGTTGGGTCATTGACACGACTGCTCACTATGCGAACGAGGCGAGTGATCCTTTTGACGGTGAAATTCTTATTGCGGGCTGCGGAACCGGCCAACACGTAAGCCAGGTTGCTCATCGCTATCCGAACGCGCGCATTCTGGCTGTTGATATCAGCTTACCGAGCCTGGCCTACGCGCGGCGAAAGATTCGTGAGGCCGGATTGCGGAACGTCGAATGTGTTCAAGCCGACATTCTGAGACTCGGAGCGATCGATCGTAAATTTGATCGGATTGAAGCCGTTGGCGTATTGCACCACTTGGAAGAGCCAAGGAGGGGATGGCGCATTCTTCTTTCGCTGCTGCGACCCGGCGGGCAAATGCGTCTCGGTCTTTACAACGAAGGAGGGGCCGCGCGGCGCAGCATAGTCAAAGCACGAGCGCTTGTTGCAGAGCGCGGTTACCGACCCACCGTTGATGATATTCGGAAATGCCGGCAGGAGATATTTCGCGACGACGATGGGCGCTGGAAAACGATAATCAGCACTGCCGATTTCTATAGCATGAGTGGAGTCCGCGACCTGCTATTTCATGTTATGGAGCATCAGTTCACAATCACGCAAATCAACGAATTTCTCGCCGAGCACGGACTCTCGTTGCTCGGGTTTGAGGCGGAGCCACCGGTTATTCAGCTTTTTGAGCGTCAGTTTTCTCGTGCCGCAATGACAGACATTCAACAGTGGCACGCTTTTGAGACGGCCAATCCGCTGGCGTTTTCGCGGTATATGTATGTGTTTTCGGTTCGCAAAAACGCATGAGATTGGCGGCGACCGCGCCACTAACTGTGTTTGGCGCGCCCTAGGGGATTCGAACCCCTGTTACCGCCGTGAAAGGGCGGTGTCCTAGGCCTCTAGACGAAGGGCGCTAAAGCCGCCTCGACGGCGGCTCACAGATCGGTCGGGGTATAAAGACCTTCGCCGCCAGCGGCAAGCGAGCTACCACTTACCGGAATTCGGCATCGACTTCCAAGGCTCCTGGGCGGGCAGGGGCGCGCCTCTCTGCAAGAGCTCGATGGATTGCTTGTCCGGAGAGCGCACGAAAGCCATGACGCCGTCACGCGGCGGCCGGTTGATTGTCACGCCGGCTTTCATCAGCCGCTCGCAGGTGGCGTAGATGTCGTCGACTTCGAAGGCGAGATGGCCAAAATGACGAGCCTCGCCATAGTCTTCGGTATCCCAGTTGTAGGTGAGTTCCAATTCTGGGCCCGGGCGACCGGCAGCTTTGCTCGTTTCAACCAGTTTTTCGTCGGCCGGCCCGGCCAGGAACACCAGGGTATACCGGTTTTTCTCGTCGACCCGCCGGCGGGTTTCTTTCATGCCAAGCTTGTTGCAATAAAAATCGAGCGCCGCGTCGAGATCACGAACGCGCAGCATAGTGTGCAGATATCGCATAGGTTAAACCTCACTGACTGATAGAAGGCAGCGACTATACACAAATGATCGCCTCCGATCTTCCCACTGCAATTACGCGCTTGCGGCAGCTGATCGAAAATGCCTCGGTCATCGTTCCTTTTACCGGGGCAGGTATTTCTACCGAGTGTGGAATTCCCGATTTCCGTTCGCCCGGGGGCATTTGGACAAAGAACAAACAGATACCGTTCGATGCATTTGTGTCGAGCCAGGAGATGCGCGACGAGGCTTGGCGGCGGCGTTTTGTCATGGAGGAGAGTTTCGCGAAGGCAAAACCCGGCAGGGGCCATCGCGCTCTGGCAAGTCTCTATCGGTCCGGCAAAAGTCCCGCGGTCATCACGCAGAACATCGACAATCTACATCAGACATCGGGCATTGCCGCGTCCGACGTCGTAGAACTGCACGGCAACACGACTTATGCCCTCTGCCTCGACTGTGCAAAACGATACGAATTGTCCTGGGTGAAGGAAAAATATGACGCTTTGGGCGAGCGCGCCCCCGATTGCGGATGCGGCGGCTACATCAAAACCGCAACAATCTCATTCGGCCAGCAGATGCCGATCGAGGCGATGCAACGCTCCGAGGAATTGACAAGGAATTGCGATCTATTCCTCGCCGTCGGCTCCTCGCTCGTGGTGTGGCCTGCGGCTGGGTTTCCGTTGATGGCCAAGCGGAGCGGTGCAGCACTCGTCATCATCAATCGCGAGCCCACGGACTTTGACGAAATTGCCGATCTGGTCGTGCGTAATGACATCGGTGACGCGCTAAGTCCCTTCATCGCTCACTGATTCGCTGCGCGCTACGCTGTGTATAGAGCTGTGTGCAAGCCCATTTTGCCCCTTTGCCGTTCAGGAGCCGGTGTTATCTTCGATTCCGCAAGATTCGTCGAAGCGCCCATCAAGAGGCGCCAGCAAGGTGGCGGCGTTTGGCGTCATGACGTCGGACGGGATCGAATCGAAAATGTCTGGGACCAATCTCCGCCAAGGAGTAGTGAGAGAGCTCGTCGATGAAACGGCGACCGATCTCATCGAGTTGAGCGGTGTCATTAAGTGGTTCGATGTCTCCAAGGGCTTTGGGTTCATCGTTCCCGACAACGGGATGCCTGACATACTCCTGCACGTGACCTGTCTGCGCCGCGACGGTTTCCAGACCGCCTATGAGGGTGCTCGGGTTTTGTGCGAGGTGCTGCAACGCCCCAAGGGTCTGCAGGCCTTCCGCATCGTTTCCATGGACGAGTCGACGGCCATTCATCCCGCGCAAATGCCGCCGGCGCGAACTCACGTAACTGTGACGCCGACCAGCGGGCTTGAGCGCGCGCAGGTCAAATGGTTCAACAGGCTACGCGGTTTCGGCTTCCTGACCCGTGGTGACGGAACTCCTGACATTTTCGTGCACATGGAAACGCTGCGGCGCTACGGCATTGCGGAACTGCGGCCAGGCCAGATTGTGCTGGTCCGTTTTGGACCCGGACCAAAGGGTCTGATGGCGGCCGAGGTCAGGCCGGACGGCGGACCATTGGGACTGGCGTCCCACTAGACCCCCCGATTTTACGATTGCCGCTGGTGGCGCAGCCGCGTAAAGGCGTGCCATGCGCTCGCTCAAATGGATTGCCTTTGCATTCGTCGGCTTGTTTGTCGCGGCCAGCCTCGCCCGGCCGGTCGGACCACAAACAGTTGAAATCGCCAGCAAGACTGGCGTTCACGTCTTCGCGGTAGAAATCGTCGACAATGATGCCGACCGGGCCAAAGGGCTCATGTACCGCAAGGAACTGCCGGAAGGGCAGGGGATGTTGTTCGACTTTCAACGGGACCAGGAAGTCAGCTTCTGGATGCAGAACACCTATATCCCACTGGACATGATTTTCATCCGTGGTGACGGCCGCATCTCGCGCATTGCCGAGAACACCGAGCCCTTGTCGACGCGGCTCATCCCCTCGAACGGATCGGTCCGTGCTGTTCTGGAAGTTATTGGCGGCACGACGCGGAAACTTGGCATTGCGGTGGGTGACCGCGTGGCCGCACCGATCTTCAATGCCCGCTGAGGTTTGCTTGCCGCACCATACCGAAGCGTGTATCGAACGCCGGTGTCCGGCGGGGCATAGCGCAGTCTGGTAGCGCGTCTGGTTTGGGACCAGAAGGTCGCAGGTTCAAATCCTGCTGCCCCGACCAATCAAGTGCCACCATCATTGCTACTCGACGCGCTCGCGCGCGCGTGACTTCGGCAAAAACCCCCGACCGGAGGATGGAAATCCATTTTCCCGTGAAATAGCGTCCGGCCGCGTAATCGGATGCAAACAGCAAGTCGAATTCAACAAACCAACTTCAAAATACGCGAAATGAGTAGGTATTATGGTACAGACAGAAGATCATATTTTAAGATTTTCCTTGTCACGACTTGAGCTTTACGCAAACATGACAGCGCCTCTCAGGTTGTAACGCTGCCAGACGCAACAGACCGTTCTCGTGGGGCCGAGGACGGGCATCGAGCAGCCGCAAATGCCAGTTGTGACTTTGTCTGCCGGGTTCGTGCGACAGGCGATCTGCGCCTCTGCGCGCAAGAAGACAGACTATTTTGACGTCACGCAGCGTGGCTTCCTGCTTGAAGTTCGCCAGTCGGGCGGCAAGACCTACTATCAGCGGTACACCGATGATCGCGGCCGCGAGCGCCAGTACAAGATTGGCCCAGCCGAGATCCTCACTCTCGATCAGGCACGTCGCAAAGCGCGTCACGTCGTAGCGGAAGCCCTGCTCGGTGCCGATCCACAGCAGAAAAGGCGCGAGATGCGGGCGGTCCCGCAGTTCAACATCTTCGTGCAAGAACGCTATTTGCCTTACGTGCAGACATACAAGAGCAGTTGGCAGACCGACGAGACGGTCCTGCGCATTCACATCCTTCCGAAACTCGGGGGGCTCGCTCTCGATGAAATCAAGACGGACGCAATTTCCGATCTCATCAACGGCATGCACGCCGAAGGTTACGCGTCCGGTACGATCAATCGCATCATCGTGATCCTGCGCTACATCTACAATCTGGCGCGGAAATGGAAGGTACCGGGTGGCGCAGAAAATCCGGCTGCCGGGCTAAGCGCAGGACCGGACGTGCAGCGCAATCGCTTCCTCAGCGAACAGGAAGCGGAAGCGCTCGTTCGCTCCATCAATATCGACGAAAACCAGACTGCCGCGCGCGCAATCATGTTGTTGTTGCTCACTGGCGCGCGTCGCAACGAGATTACTTTTGCCAAGTGGGATTACGTCGACTGGAAAAATAAGACACTTCTCGTTCCTAAATCGAAGTCCGGCCGTCCGCGCGTCATTGCGCTCAATCAGTCCGCAATCGCGCTTTTGACGGCGACGCCGCGGATTGAAGGAAATCCATTCATTTTCCCATCTCCGATCAGTGGCCGCCCGTCGGCGTCACTGCACTTTCCCTGGGATCGTATTCGCAAGCGCGCCGGTCTTGCTGATGTACGTCTGCACGACTTGCGGCACTCGTTCGCGAGTTTTCTGGTCAATCGCGGGGTATCGCTCTACGTCGTGCAAGGGCTGCTCGGCCATCTGCACGCAAGGACGACGCAGCGTTACGCGCATCTGACGCAGGAAACGCTGACCGGTGCGGCTGATCTGATCCAGGAAGTCGTGACGTTTCCGGGCGTATCCTCGACCGCATCACCCTCCACCTGACACCAATACCCTTGATTTGAACGTATCGCGTCACCAAGCGCGTGGCGCAAATGCGTTTGTCGATTCCCAGACGACAGTTTGAATGCGCTCGCGATCGAAAATTCGTATCCTGCGCTATCCCCACTTTGTAAAAGTGAGCAGAGGCGACGCCAGGATTACAGACGTCACTTTGATCAAGCAGTTAGAAATTCGCCGAACCCACGGCATGCTTAGTGTCGGCAAATGCGATTGAATGAATCGTAGTTCGCTTTTTCAAAAACAATAATTGCAATTGCTCACTTTGTCGCCGCGAACGTTCTTCAATCCGTCCAGTACGTGAAGATTTGCTCTCTCTACGGTGTCGGATTCTACTACGTGCCCGGCACTGACATGTGCATCAAGATTGGTGGTTGGGTGCGCGCTGAGTATGCGTACGGCGACAACGGCAACTTCGCCTGGGGTTGGGCGAACGGACAACGTCAACAACCGTAACACCAACAACAGCACCTGGCGTGCACGCGGCTACATCACGGCCGACGCACGCAACCAGACCGAATACGGTACTGTGCGTGGCTATCTCGCGGTGGGTCTGAGCACGAACAACACGGCTTCGACGACGCCGCGAACACGTTCAGCGCCAATCGCGCCTTCATCCAGTGGGCGGGCTTCACCTTCGGCCTGTCGCAGTCGTTCTTCGACTTCTACAGTTCGCCATCGACGTCGTACTGGGGTTCGTTCCCGGCGTCGGATACAGGCGACGGCGGCTGGATGGTCGCGGGTTACACTGCGCAGTTCGGCAATGGTTTCTCCGGCACGATCGCCGCGGAGATGCGCCGCACCACGCAGATCGTGAACTCGGGCACGTTCGTCAGGGCGGGCGGCGGATTTTCCCCGGTGACTACGGGGGCTTCCAGGCACCTGATCTCGTCGCCAATCTGCGCGTCGATCAGGCTTGGGGCTCGGCGCAGGTCATGGGCGCCATCCATCAGGTCAACGCGACCTACTATGGCGGTTCCACTGCGGTCAGCAGCGGTCATCCGGATGACGATCTTGGCTTCGCCGTCGGCGCAGGCCTCAGGCTGAACGCGCCGATGATCGGTCAGGGCGATTACCTGCAGGCGCAGATCAACTACACGCAGGGCGCGCTGCGTTACATCTTCCAGACGCCCAACTCGAACTACGGCAAGGTCGAGGGCGCTGACCTGGGCTTCGGTGTGCTGTCCGATGCGGTCTACGGCGGCACCATCGTGGCCGGCAACGCGTCCCAGCTCAACCTGACCACGGCCTGGAACGTCAACGCCGCCTATCGAGCACTTCTGGAATCCGCAGTGGCGGACCTCGCTCTACGGCGGCTATGCCGCGGTGAGCTACAACGAACAGGGCAACAGGATCCTCTGCTCGTTGCTGGGCGCCGGCGCTGGTAGCGGTGCAGGCGTCACTTCGGTCGCCGCTCCGGGCTGCAACAACGACTGGAGCACCTGGTGGATCGGCTCGCGCACTCAGTGGAACGTCACCAAGGACTTCTACATGGGCTTCGACGTGCTGTACTCGAAGCTGAACAGCGTGGATGTGCCGAACAACGTTCTGCCGATCAACGTCGTAACCGGCAACGCCACCACGGCCTCCGACGCCGACAACTGGCAGTTCCGCTTCCGCGTGCACCGCGATTTCTATCCCTGATCGCGGCATAACAAGCTGACGAATTGCGAATCCCCGGCGGGCAACCGCCGGGGTTTTTATTTTCCGGCCGGTTCAATTTCCAACTATGCGGCGGCCATTCCGTTGCACAGATGCAACGCGGCGAGGGCAAGCGCACCGCAGCGTGCAAAATCGCGATTTTTGTCGCGGCTGGCTGCGCCACCGCCGCGACGGCCCAAGCGCCGATCCCCCCAATCTTTCAATTGTTCCGCCGGATCGAGAATCCAACGGCGCATCGACACGCGTCAGAAAATTCGGAGAAACAAAAATGAAAATGGGGAACAGGTTCCTGCTCGGCTCAGCGGCGGCGTTGGTTACGGTCGGCGGTGCACAGGCAGCCGATCTGCCGGTCAAGGCGCAACCGACGCAATTCGTCAAAATCTGCAGCCTCTATGGCGCGGGCTTCTATTACGTGCCGGGCACCGACATGTGCCTGAAGATCGGCGGCTGGGTGCGCGCCGAATATGCGTACGGCAACAACGGTAATTTCGCCTGGGGTTGGGCGAACGCAACGTCAACAACCGCACGACCAACAACAGCACCTGGCGCGTGCGCGGCTACATCACGGCCGACGCGCGCAACCAGACCGAATACGGCACGGTGCGCGGCTATCTCGCCGTCGGCCTGAGCACCAACAACACGGGCGCCGACAACGCCGGCAACACGTTCAGCGCCAACCGCGCCTTTATCCAGTGGGCGGGCTTCACTTTCGGCCTGTCGCAATCGTTCTTCGATTTCTACAGCTCGCCGTCGACCTCGTACTGGGGTTCGTTCCCGGCGTCGGACACGAGCGATGGCGGCTGGATGGTCGCGGGTACACCGCGCAGTTCGGCAATGGCTTCTCCGGCACTCTCGCCGCGGAAATGCGGAGGACAACGCAGATCGACGTCGGGAGCTCAGTCTGGCGCCATCTTGGGGTCGTCGGTTACTCCTGGCTCAATTTCTTCTGGCGCCTACGGCGGCTTCCAGGCGCCGGACCTCGTCGCCAATCTACGCGTCGATCAGGCCTGGGGTTCAGCCCAGATCATGGGCGCGCTCCATCAGGTCAATGCCAGTTACTATGGTAACGGAGCTACCGCGCTTCAATGGCCATCCAGCGACAAGTTGGGTTTTGCCGTCGGCGCGGGTATCAAGCTGAATGCACCGATGATCGGCCAGGGCGACTACCTGCAGGCGCAGGTCAACTACACCGAAGGCGCTCTGCGCTACATCTTCCAGACACCCAACTCGAATTGGGGCAAGGTGGATGGCAGGACGCCG
The DNA here is from genome assembly GCA_963831515.1 of uncultured Alphaproteobacteria bacterium. Taxonomy (GTDB): domain Bacteria; phylum Pseudomonadota; class Alphaproteobacteria; order Rhizobiales; family Xanthobacteraceae; genus Pseudolabrys. Next base: position 18,112 of record CAWHQL010000009.1, read on the forward strand.
GCTTTGGGCCGTGAGTGATGGCGTTTACGGCGGCTTCCAGGCCCGGTGGGAATATTCCGTCCCAGATCTCAGCTCTGACGACCGCGTGGAACGTCAACGTTGCCTACGAACATTTCTGGAATCCGCAGTGGCGAACCTCGCTCTACGGCGGCTATGCCGCAGTGAGCTACAATGGGCGGCAACAATTGCTCTGTTTACAAGGTGCGGAACGGCTTTCGCTGCGGTCTCGATCGCCAATCCGGGCTGCAATAATGGATTGGAGCACGTGGTGGATTGGTTCACGTACCCAGTGGAACGTCACGAAAGATTTCTACATGGGTTTCGATACTTGTATTCGAAACTGCAAAGTGCAGACATTGGGAAACGGAATCGCAGGCCTTCGCGCCTGTGCAACGCCACTCGTCTCCAGAGCCGTCAGACAACTGGCAGTTCCGCTTCCGTGTGCATCGCGATTTCTATCCCTGATCGCGGCGTAGCGATTTGACGAATAAAAAATCCCCGGCGGGTAATCGCCGGGGATTTTGTTGTCAGGATTGCAGCTAGTGAATCGTGCGATCGCAGCGGTTCACGAATTCCGAAATGCGTCCGATCGTAGCCGCGTCGGTGAGAAGCGGCGCGTGGCCCTGGTCTGGCACTTCGATGACATCCATTGACTTTGCGTCGCGCGCGCATGGCTTCGACCGTTTCTCCGGTGAGAAGGTCTGAGTTGGCGCCGCGGATCACCATCAGCGGCTTCTGCCCGAAGCGCGTCGAATTGCAGCCACAGCGGCGGGATGCGACGTTCGGCGTCGACACCGTTCATCGTGTGGCGATCTTCACGTCGTAGGTCGGCACCAGCCGGCCGCTTTCTTCTTTGAACGTGCGGCGCGCGCTTGCGAGCCAATCCTTGGCGTCAAGCTTGGGAAATTGTCCGCTGAATAACCGGCGCAGGATCTCCGCGCCTTCCTCGAAATTTCGCGGCTGCGGCAACTTGCCGATATAGCTCTTGATGCGCATCAGCCCCTGCGGCTCGATCACCGGGCCGATATCGTTGAGCACAGCGCCGACGATCGCGGTCGGCCGTACGGCGGCCAGCAGCATCGTGAGAATGCCGCCACGCGAAGTCCCGACGAAAATCGCCGGCGTTACATCGAGCGCGGTGACAACAGCGAGCACGTCGGCAAGCTCAACCGGCAGCGCGTAGTTTGCCGGGTTGCGGTCGTACTGGGACAGGCCGCGCCCGCGATAGTCGAGCGCGATCACGCGGCGGAAGGGTTTCTCGTGCGAGAGCGCGGACGCGAGCGCCTCAAAATCGGCCGTGGTGCGGGCGAGGCCGGGCAGGCAGACGACGGGCGCGGCCGAAGCCGTACGGCTGCCATAGCACCGCGCGTGCAGGCGCAGGCCATCGGACGCGGTGATGAAAGCGCTGGATACGCCGTTCTGCATGCGATGGTTATAACATACCACCGCACGAGCGGCTCATGGGATGGGTCTGCCTACCCACAGCGCCGTGAACGGCTTCTCGTTTGTCATGGCCGGGCTCGTCCCGGCCATCCACGTCTTGCTTTCGGCTAGTCACTAAGACGTGGATGCCCGGCATAAAGCCGGGCATGACGTAGGGAGAGACATGGGGACAGCACGGCTTCTGCATTTGCGTCATGGCGGGGACAAGCCCGGTGATGACAGGTTGAGATGATGGCCTGCAGCACCGTCATGGCCGGGCTAGTCCCGGCCATCCACGTCTTGCTTGCTGCTGGTCACTAAGACGTGGATGCCCGGCACAAGGCCGGGCATGACGAATGAGAGGCATCGCACTGTCGCTCGCCGAAAAACTACCGGTGCGAGCCGCCGCGCTTGATGTCGGCTTCGATCACCAGCTTGCTGCCGCCGCCGAAGCGTGCGCGGTAGACCTGCAGGTTTTCCATGATGCGCGCGACGTAGTTGCGCGTCTCGGCGATCGGGATGCGCTCGACCCAGTCCACCGGATCGACATGCGGATCGCGCGGATCGCCGTAGGCCGCGATCCACTGCTTCACGCGGCCGCGGCCGGCGTTGTAGCCGGCGAACGTGAGAATGTATGAGCCATTGTAGCCGGTGAGGAGATTGGACAACTCGGCCGCGCCCATCTGCATGTTGTAGACCGGATCTTTCAGCAGGCGGTCGCGGTTATAGGTGACCTTGAACTTGGCGGCTGTATCGATGCCCGCGGCCGGCGTCACCTGCATCAGGCCCATGGCATTGGCGCTCGAGACGACCTTCTGGTTGAAGTGGCTCTCCTGGCGCGCGATCGAATAGGTGACAGCCGCTTCGATCGGCGGCGCAATCGGCTGGTAGTCTGGCAGGCCGACAACCGGGTAAGCGTAATAGTCGAGCGGCAAGCCGCGCGCATAGGCGTATTCGCCGAGCATCACCATCGCGCGGCCGTCCCCGTTCTTGGCGGCAAGCTCGCCCATCATGGCCATGCCGGCGATGTCGCTCGCGCTCTCGCCGAGCTCGGCGTAGATCGAGGCCAGCATGTCACGCTCGCCGAGCTTGTAGAGAATGTCCGCGGCGCGCACGACTTCGAGATTGCTCAGCGTGGCCTGCTCCTGCTGCGTGAACGCCGGCGGCCCTCGCAGACCGAGATCCTTCAGTCCGAGACGCGCACGCGCGAGTTGCCCGTAGTAGGTTGCCGTGTATTGCGCGGCCGATTTAAAGAATTCCTTGGCCTGCGCATTCTGGTTCATCGCTTCCGCCGTGCGTCCCTGCCAATAGCCGGCGCGCGAGAGCGCATGCGGGCTCTGCGTGCCTTCGCTGATGCGGGCGAAATGTTCCGCAGCGGTTTTGGGATCACGCAGGAAGCGCAGCGCCAGCCAGCCGGCCGTGAAGTGCGCGTCGACGCGATAGAAGCCTTTCATCGGCGTTGCTGCCTCGCGTGCAACGCGATAGGCGGCATGCGCGTCGTTTTCGTCGAGCAGTTTGCGCACCAGCAGCCGGCGCTCCTGCCACCATTGGTCGAGATTGACGAGCGCTTCTGGATTTTTCGGCGCGGTGAGGATCAGCCTGCCGGCATCCTCCGCCTTGTTGTTCAGGCGCAGCCACTGCACGCGCGAGTAAATATAGCCGGCGTCGCTCTGCGCCGCGGCCGGCACAGCATCAAGCAACGCCTTCGCATTGCCGGCCTTGCTCAACACCGCCGCGCGCGCGCGCGCAATGGCGATCTCGTTGCCGCCGAGGCGCTGCGCGGCACGCATGCCGGCGGCGGCGTCGTCAGCGTAGAAGCGCGCATCCATGCGCACCTTGTGGTCAGCCGGCGTGAGCATGCCGCCGAACATCTCGAGCACGCGTTGTTCGACGCCTTCGCTGGCATCGTCGTTGCGCCACGCTTGCCGCACGAGACGTGCAGCACCTTCGCGGTCGCCTTGCGTGAGCAGCGTGCGCGCCAGCATGTAGCGGCCCTTCGCGGTGACGGGTTGCTGCTTGGCGAAGAAGGCGCGCACGGTGCGATCGTCAACGCCGTCATTCCACAACGCATTCTCGGCGCGGCGGCGGAACAGCGGGGAGTGGGGCCAGCTCGGATTGGATTCGACCCAGGCGGCGTAGCGCTCGAACGATGGATTGGTGTTGTCGGAACGCAGGATCACCCACTCGGCGAGCTTGCGCGCCACAGGGTCGCCGATGCTGGCCTCAGTTGCGTTGGCTTCCGCTTCGCGGCCTTTGCGCGCTGCTTCGATCACGCGTCTCACCGCGGCGATATCGGCGTCCGATGTCGCGTTCGTCGGTGCGACCGCAAAGGGGCCGGCCGCGGGTCGCGCCATTGGCTTGAAGTGCGCGCGGGTTTCGAAAAGCCCGCCGCGCAGTCCGACATTGGCCTGCGCGTACGAGGAGAGGCCGCTGCCGTTGGCGTCGTGTTTGGCTTGGGTCTGTTGAGCGGGGGCAGGCGCTGCCGGCTTGGTCGTATTCTTGGCGGTATTTAGAGGTGGCCGCGGACGCGGCAAGGGAACTTTTTGTGCAGGGGCCGAAAACGATTCCGCGCACAGCCCGCAGGAGGCTGCCAACGCAAAAAGGATGCTCAAGCGGCTTCGGCCAGTCGCTATCATTAAACCCCGTGCGGTCGTGTCCCGGGCGACCCGAATCAGCGCGGGGCCGCTGGCATTGGCTTATTAGGCCAAAAATATTGATGGATGGTACCCAAAAATTACATGTCCGGGACACTACTTAGCGACGCAGGCGAAAACGCGGCAGACCGCCTATTTAGTGGCCGAGGCCTTTCATCACCCCCGCCGACCCGATATTGATGGGGGCTCAAACCGGAACCCGCTGGAGAAGTCGCGCCATGACCGCCAAGACGAGCTTTCGAGGCTCATTCACCGCGCTGGTCACGCCGTTCAAGAACGGCTCGCTCGACGAAAAAGCCTTCCGCGACATCGTGGAGTGGCAGATTTCCGAGGGTACGAACGGGCTGGTTCCGGTTGGGACCACCGGCGAGAGCCCGACGCTGTCGCATGACGAACACAAGAAGGTCGTCGAGTGGTGCATCGATCAGGTCGATGGGCGCGTGCCGGTTATTGCCGGCTCAGGATCGAATTCGACGGCTGAAGCCATAGAGCTGTCGCGCCACGCCGAAGAGGCGGGTGCCGACGCCGTGCTGATCGTCACGCCGTACTACAACAAGCCGACGCAAGAAGGCCTGTATCAGCACTACAAGGCCATCAACGATGCGATCGGCATTCCGATCATCATCTACAACATTCCCGGCCGTTCGATCGTCGACATGTCGGTCGGAACGATGGCGCGCCTGTTCGAGCTGAAGAATATTGCCGGCGTGAAGGACGCGACCGCAAACATGACGCGCGTATCGCAGCAGCGCGCGGCGATGGGCCCCGACTTCAACCAACTCTCGGGCGAGGACATCACCGCGCTCGGCTTCATGGCGCATGGCGGTCATGGCTGCATCTCGGTGACATCGAATGTAGCGCCGCGCCTGTGCGCCGAATTCCAGGCTGCTTGCCTGAAAGGCGACTTCAAGGGCGCACTCAAGCTACAGGACAAGCTCGCACCGCTGCACACCGATCTGTTCGTCGAAACGAGTTCGGCGCCCATCAAGTACGCGATGTCGCTCATCGGCAAATGCGCCAACACGGTGCGGCTGCCTATGGTGCCGGCGAGCGAAAAGGCGCAAGCCGTCGTGCGCCAGGCGATGGTGCACGCCGGGCTGATCAACTAGTCTTTCCGTCAGACCGGTCGCGGCCGTTCACGGCAATGACGCGTCGTGACCGCGCAGGGGAGATCGTAGGCCATGCTCGAGGAATTCAAAAAATTCGCATTGCGCGGCAACGTGGTGGATCTCGCCATCGGCGTGATCATCGGCGCGGCGTTTTCGTCGATCGTTAATTCGCTGGTCGGCGACATCATCACGCCCATCATCGGTGCCATCACCGGCGGGCTCGATTTTTCTAATCATTTTCTGCCGCTGTCTTCGAAAGTCACGGCGGACAGTCTTGTCGAGGCAAAAAAGCAAGGCGCCGTCATCGGCTGGGGGAGCTTTCTCACCGTCACCCTTAACTTCATCATCATTGCGTTTATTCTGTTTCTCGTGATCCGCGGGATCAACAAGCTTTCGTTCAAGCAGGAAAAGGCCGAAGAAGAGAAGCCGACGCCGCCGACAAAGACGGAAGAACTGTTGACCGAAATCCGCGATCAGCTCAAAGCGCGCTGAACGAACGCCAATCGCAAACTGACGACCCATGGCTGCAAAACCCGAGCGCCGCTTCAAGGTGGTCGCCGACAATCGCAAGGCGCGTTTCAACTACGCAATCGGGGAAACCTTCGAGGCGGGGATTGTCCTCACCGGCAGCGAGGTGAAATCGCTGCGCGCCGGAAAAGCGACGATTGCGGAATCCTACGCCGATGCGCGCGCGGGCGAGCTCTGGTTGATCAATTCGAACATCCCGGAATACCTGCAGGCGAGCCGCTTCAACCATGCGCCGAAGCGGGCGCGCAAACTGCTGTTGCAGAAGCGGGAGATCAACCGTTTGGTCGGTGCGGTCGAACGCGAAGGCATGACGATCGTACCGCTAAAGCTTTACTTTAACGAAAAAGGACGAGCCAAGGTCGAGATCGCATTGGCGCGTGGCAAGAAATTGCACGACAAGCGCGAGACGCTGAAGAAGCGCTCGTGGGACCGCGAGCGCGGACGCCTGATGCGGATGAAGGGGTAGAGGGCGCATCGGTCATTCCGGGGCGCAGCCTCAGGCTGCGAACCCGGAATCCAGCAACACGTACAACGCTTGCCTATGGATTCCGGGTCCGGCGCTGCGCGCCGTCTCGGAATGACAAATGAAAGTTCGTACTAAGTAATCCACCCGTCATGGCCGGGCTTGTCCCGGCCATCCACGTCTTGTTCCTTTTGCAGGAACCCGAAGACGTGGATGCCCGGCATAAAGCCGGGCATGACGACGTTGAGGCTCGGTGCGCATCTCGAGACCGGGACAAGCCCGGCCATTACGACTTCGAGGCCATAGATGGGCCGGTGCAGTCCACTACTGAATCACGCCGCAGGCGATGCGGCCGCCAGACTCGCCCGCAGGATCGGTCTTGTAGTCGTCGCTTCCGGCATGGATCACGATGGACGAGCCGTCGGCGTCGAACACCGAGTTCGGCTTGCCCTTTTCCAGCGTGATGTTGGCGTTGAGGATCTCGACCGTGAGGTCGCCACTCTGCGGAACGTGCAGGTTGGGCATGTCGCCGGCATGCTGACCTTCCGGCGCCAGCATTCCGTGTTTCTTATTGCCCGGATTGAAGTGGCCGCCGGCCGAGGTGAAAGGTGGTTCGCACTTTCCGACGGCGTGCACGTGGATCGCATGCTCGCCCGGTGGCAATCCTTTGACAGCGACGTTGATCAGTACGCCTTGCGCCGTCTGGGTGAGGTTGACCGATCCGACTTCCTTACCATCGCTGCCTTTAATCGGTGCGCTCGCGGTCTGTGCTGCAGCGGGCAAAGCCGCGCCGAGGAGCAGGGTGGCCACATAGATCGGCTTGAGAAACGTCATAAGGTCGCTCCTATTCAAGAGGAGAAAAACAGCCTTACACATTGACAGCATTGCCCATGTCACGATCGGCGGCAATGATTGCCGCCACATTCAACGCCCGGAGGCCGATATGGTGCCAACCAAACTGGACCACTGCGTCATCCATGTGTCGGATTGGGGACGGTCCAACAGGTTTTATGCCGACATTATGGGTGCCGAGCTTGTGCAGCGCCCGACAGGCTGGGCCTATCGGTTTGGCGACAAGCAGCTCAACGTGCATGGGCCAGGCGTACAGCCTGCGGAGGTTGCGCGCCTTCCCGTGCAGCCGGGCAACAGCGACCTGTGCTTCGAGTGGCAGGGAGCGATCGAGGGTGCGATCGCGCATCTGAAAGCGCATGGGATTGCTGTTGAGCGGGGGCCGATGCAACGGTTCGGTGCCAAAGGGCCGGGCACCTCAGTCTATTTTCGCGATCCGGACGGCTCGCTCATGGAATTTATGAGCTACAGTTCTGTCGTTCCGGCCGAGCCGCGCTAAGAACGAGAAAACAGCAATGACTGAAGCCCCGGGCACGCATAACCCGCAATTCCTGCCACCCGATATCCCAGCACCGCAGGATGATGGAGGCGCACGCCATCTCACCGGCGCAAAACTGCCCGACATCGCGTTGCCAACAACCGACGGCATGGCGATCAACCTTTCGAAACTCAAGGGCCGGACTGTCGTCTATGTCTATCCGCGAACGGGCGTGCCGGGTATCGATCCGCCCGACGGCTGGGACCAGATCCCCGGCGCGCGAGGCTGCACGCCGCAATCGTGTTCGTTCCGCGATCATTTCGGCGAACTCAAGGGCCTTGGCGTTGCGCAACTCTTCGGCCTGTCGACCCAGGACACCGCCTACCAGAAGGAAGTGGCAGCGCGATTGCATTTACCGTTCGCAGTTTTGTCCGACGAGAAGCTTGCACTTACCCGTGCACTCAATCTTCCGACATTCTCCACCGCTGGAATGACGCTGCTCAAGCGCATGGCGCTTGTCATCGACGACGGCGTGATCAGCAAAGTCTTCTACCCGGTTTTCCCTCCGGACAAGAATGCCGCCGAGGTGATCGCCTGGCTTCAGCGATCGAGATAACTGCGGACGTTTTTGAAGACAGTGCGGAACATCTCGGGCGTCAGCACGCCCGTGTTCGTATTGTAACGCGAGCAATGATAGCTGGAGAACAGCGCCAGCGGCCCTAGCTGATGCCGCTTGCCGTGCCCAAAGCCGGTGTCAGACAGCTTGCCGCCAAGCGCGCGCACTGTGCTTTCGTGCGCGATCCGACCGAGCACAACGATGACGCGCAGTTTTTTCATCTCGCCGATGGTCGGTGTGAGAAAGTCGCGGCACGTTTTAATCTCCTGCGGCGTCGGCTTGTTTTCCGGCGGCACGCAACGCACCGCGTTTGTGATGCGGCAGTCGATCAGCTCAAGCCCGTCATCCGGATGCGCGCCGTATACGCCGCGCGCGAAGCCGTATTTTATGAGCGTCTCGTAGAGCAGAACGCCCGCATAGTCGCCGGTAAATGGTCGACCGGTGCGATTGGCACCCTGGAGCCCGGGTGCAAGACCGACGATCAACAGGCGTGCATCAAGGACGCCGAAGGAGGGGACCGGTGAATTGAACCAGGCCGGCTCCTTGGCACGCCAAGTCTTTCGAAAATCGGCAAGGCGCGGGCAACGAGGGCAGTCGCGCCCAGGCTTTCCGTCGGCCCCCGCCATAGCCCAGGATCCCGAAATGCTGCGTTATTCGAACGACTCGTCGTCGTCGTCAGCCCCGACATGCGCTCCGGCACGTTGCGGCGCGGTCGGCGGCCGCTGCAGGAATTGAGGCGTATGCGACGCCGCACGATCCTCGCGCGGCGGCCGGCCCTCGCGCGGAGCACGTTCTGAGGGGTCGCGCCCGATCTTGGTCTGCAATTCGACGATGTCGAGAAAGACATCGGCCTGGCGCCGCAGTTCGTCGGCAACCATCGGCGGCTGCGTCGAAACGGTCGAGACAACGGTGACGCGGACTCCTCTGCGCTGGACGGCCTCGACCAGCGAGCGGAAATCGCCGTCGCCGGAGAAAAGCACCATGTGATCGATCGTGCCCGCGATTTCCATCGCGTCGACGGCAAGCTCGATATCCATGTTGCCTTTGACCTTGCGCCGTCCGGTCTGGTCGACGAATTCCTTTGTTGCCTTGGTGACGACCGAATAGCCGTTGTAGTCGAGCCAGTCGATCAACGGGCGGATCGAGGAATACTCCTGATCCTCGATCACCGCGGTGTAGTAGAACGCGCGCAGCAGGTAACCGCGCGACTGGAATTCACGCAGCAGGCGCTTGTAGTCGATGTCGAAACCGAGAGATTTAGCGGTAGCGTAAAGATTGGCACCATCAATGAATAAAGCAATTTTCTCGCCAGATACGGTCATGGGTTCGTCTCACAATCCAATACGGTTTACGTCCAGACCCGGTCCGCACGATACGCGGATGGCGCCGCGCGCGCGGTTTCGGATCGCCGTTAACTGAGCATCGCGGCCTCTCCAATAAACTGGTGCGCCGCCTGCGCAATCACGCGGTGCCGATAAAATCCCTGCCACCGGCTTGCCCGCGCAATTGTCGAGTAACAGACGGTTGCGGCTAAACCAAGACAAAAACGCCTTGAAATTTCACGTGCCAAAGGCTACTTACCGAGCAAATTCAGTACAAGTTCCAGCAGATGGAGCGACGAGCCGATGGCCCGTGTCACCGTAGAAGATTGCATCGATAAAGTTGAGAACCGCTTCGATCTCGTCCTTCTCGCGAGTCACCGCGCGCGGATGATTTCGTCGGGCTCACAAATTACCGTCGAGCGCGACAACGACAAGAATCCGGTCGTGGCGTTGCGGGAAATTGCCGAAACGACCGTATCGCCCGGCGATCTGAAGGAAGACCTCATCCACAGCCTGCAGAAGTATGTCGAGGTTGATGAGCCGGAGCCCGAAGTGCCGCTCATTGGAGCCGGTGCCGGTGCCAGCGTCGATTCCGACGATACTGAGGTAACGGCGGACCGCATGACCGAGGAAGAGCTGCTCAAGGGCCTCGAAGGCCTGGCGCCGCCGGAAGAGCCGCCCGAAGAAGACGCCGAATAGTCATTCTGTTAATTCCACGCAACGGCCCGGCCAAAAGCCGGGCCGTTGCTTTTCGTCAACCAGTTGGTCAAAGCCTTGCAGCTATGATGAAACAGCGTGATATCTTGAGGTGGTATCGTCAGGAGCGGCCAAAGGGCATTAGATATGGCGCGCACGCGCTCAGACCTTCCGCGCATGCAAAAGCAGGCCCCGATCCGGGCGCCGCGCCCGCCGGCCGTTGCCCCGGCCACCCCGGCCACTGAAAAGCCGACCCGAAAGCCGCAGATGATGCGGCAGTACGACCTGATCGAGCGGGTCCGGCGCTACAACCCCAATACCAACGAGGCGCTGCTCAACCGCGCCTACGTCTACGCCATGAAAGCTCATGGCGAACAGCGGCGCGCGTCCGGCGATCCCTATTTCTCGCATCCGATCGAGGTGGCCGCGATCCTCACCGACCTCAAGCTTGATGATGCGACCATTGCCGCGGCGCTCCTGCACGACACCATCGAGGATACCGAGGCGACCCGCGCCGAGATTGACAGTCTCTTCGGGCGCGACATCGGCACGTTGGTCGAGGGTTTGACCAAGCTGAAAAAACTCGACCTCGTCACCAAGGAAGCCAAACAGGCCGAGAACCTCCGCAAGCTGCTGCTGGCGATCGCCGACGACGTCCGTGTACTTCTGATCAAGCTCGCCGACCGCCTGCACAACATGCGCACGCTCGGTTACATGCCGCCCGAAGCACGCCGCCGCGCCGCGGAGGAGACGCTTGAAATCTACGCGCCACTTGCCGGCCGCATGGGCATGCACGAAATGCGCGAAGAGCTCGACGATCTGGCGTTCCGCGAGCTCTACCCTGAGGCCTACGAGGTTGTGACGGCGCGGCTGAATGCGCTGACCGAGCGCAGCAAGCTGCTGATCTCGGAGATCGAAAAGCAGCTCACCAAGAAACTTGCCGATCGCGGCATCGATGCGCGCGTCGTCGGGCGGCGCAAGCGCGCCTATTCGATCTGGCGGAAGATGGAGCGCAAGTCGGTCGGGTTCGAGCAGCTGTCGGATATTTTCGGATTCCGCGTGCTCGTGAAATCATTGGCCGATTGCTACCAGGCGCTCGGGGTTGTGCACAGCACCTGGCCGACGGTGCCGGGCCGCTTCAAGGACTACATCTCGACGCCGAAGGGGAACGATTACCGCTCGATCCACACGACCGTGATCGGTCCCAGCAAGCAGCGCGTCGAACTGCAGATCCGCACCGTCGCGATGCACGAGATCGCCGAATACGGCATCGCCGCGCACGCGCTTTACAAGGATACTGTCGGCTCGCCGACGGAACTCCTGTCGCGGGAATCGACCGCCTATGCCTGGCTGCGGCGAACGATCGAGCTTCTGGCGGAAGGCTCGAATCCGGAAGAATTCCTCGAGCACACCAAGCTCGAGCTGTTCCACGACCAGGTGTTCTGTTTCTCGCCGAAGGGCAAGCTGATCGCATTGCCGCGCAAGGCAACGCCGATCGACTTCGCCTATGCGGTGCATACCGACATCGGCAACACCGCGGTCGGCTGCAAGATCAACGGCCAGATCGCGCCGCTGACGTCCGAGCTCCTCAATGGCGACGAAGTCGAGATCGCGACATCGAAAGCGCAGACCGCACCGCCGGCCGCGTGGGAATCGATCGTCGTCACCGGCAAGGCGCGCGCGGCGATCAGGCGCGCGACGCGCGCTGCCGTGCGCAGGCAATATGCAGGGCTGGGCCGCCGCATCGTCGAGCGGCTCTTCCAGCGCGCGAAGATGAGCTATTCCGATGAAAGCCTGACGGGAGCGCTGCCGCGCCTTGCGCGCACCTCGGTCGACGAGGTTATGGCCGCGGTAGGGCGCAGCGAACTGAAGGCGTCCGACGTCGCCCGCGCGATGTATCCCGACTACAAGGAAGAACGCGCCGCGGCCATGGCGGCAAAGCCGAAGTCGGAAAGCGGCTGGTTTGGCCTGAAGAAGCTGACCTCGGTCAAATTCAAGCTGCCGGAAAACGCCGCGGGACCGGCTATTCCGATCCGCGGCATCAACGGCGACCTGCCGGTGCGTTTTGCGCCGGATGGAGGCGCAGTGCCGGGCGATCGCATCGTCGGCATTCTTACGCCCGGCGAAGGCATCACGATCTACCCGATCCAGTCGCCGGCCTTGAGCGAGTTCGAGGACAATCCCGAACGCTGGCTCGACGTACGCTGGGACGAGGAAGAGCAGGCGCCACGTCGTTTCCCCGCGCGCATCGCGGTGCAATCGGTCAACGAGCCGGGCTCGCTCGCGCAGATCACGCAAGTCATCGCCGAGCATGACGGAAACATCGACAACATCCGCATGACGCGCCGCGCGCCCGATTTCACCGATGTCACGATCGATCTCGAGGTCTACGACCTCAAGCATCTCACCGCCATCCTTGCGCAGTTGCGCGCCAAATCGGTGGTGGCCAAGGCGGAGCGCGTGAACGGCTAGGCCGTGCGCAAAGGTCACGCATGAAACGTCTCCGCCTCGGCGTCAACGTCGATCACGTGGCCACGATCCGCAACGCGCGCGGTGGACGTCACCCCGACCCGGTGCGCGCCGCCAAGCTCGCGATTGCTGCGGGCTGCGATGGCATCACCGCCCACCTGCGCGAGGATCGCCGGCATATTCGCGATGACGACATCGCGCGCCTGAAAGCGCAGATCGACAAGCCGCTCAATTTTGAAATGGCGGCGACCCGCGAAATGGTCGACATCGCACTGAAGACGCGGCCGCATGCGGCCTGCCTCGTGCCGGAAAAGCGCACGGAGCGGACGACCGAAGGCGGGCTCGACGTGGTGGGCCAGCGCGCGCAGCTTGCTCCCGTCGTTCGCGAGCTCAAGCATGCGGGAATCCGCGTTTCGCTGTTCATCGGCGCAGCTCCGGCCCAGATCGAGATGGCCGCCGAACTGGGCGCGCCGGTCATCGAAATCCATACGGGTTCATGGTGCGACGCGTTGACGGAAGGCCGCGTCACCGAAGCGAAGGCCGAATGGCAACTCATCCGCGACGGTGCGGAACTCGCCGCGAGTCTCGGGCTGGAGGTGCATGCCGGCCACGGTCTCGACTACGGAACCGCTGAGACGATTGCCTCACTGCCGGAGGTAGTCGAACTCAACATCGGTCACTTCCTGATCGGCGAAGCGGTGTTCGAGGGGCTTTCCGAGACGGTAAAATTCATGCGCGCCGCGATGGATCGCGGCCGCAAGAAAGCGGGCGCATGATCATCGGCCTCGGTTCCGATATCGCCGACGTACGGAGGATCGCCGATGTCATCGAGCGGCACGGCGAGCGTTTTCTCGGCCGCATCTTCACGGCGACTGAACGAAACAAAGCCGAAGGGCGGGCAAATACCGTCGAAACCTATGCCAAGCGCTTCGCCGCCAAGGAAGCCTGCGCCAAAGCCCTCGGTACCGGTCTGCGACGCGGCGTTTTCTGGCGCGATATGGGTGTCGTCAATCTCGCGGGGGGAAGGCCGACGATGAAGCTCACCGGAGGAGCGCTCGCGCGCCTCAAGGCGATCACGCCGCCCGGATGCGAAGCCAGGATCGATGTTTCGTTAACCGACGAAGGTCCGACGGCGCAAGCCATCGTCATTATTTCTGCGGTGCCGGCACGGGGAGAAATACGTTGAAAATAGGTCCTTCAATCGGATCAAACGTTTGTCATGTTCTGGCCTTGTTCATTGCCTGCCCGTGCATCAGCCGCTACAAGGTCGCCGGGGTGAGTGTGCCGAAATGCGGGACGAAAGGCCGATGAGTGTGACCTCAGGAACAAAGCGCAAAGAGGGCGGCGTTGCCGAAACGGTCCGCGTGATCATTCACGCGCTGATCATCGCACTGGTGATCCGAACGTTCCTGTTTCAGCCCTTCAATATTCCCTCCGGTTCAATGAAGGCGACGCTGCTTGTCGGCGACTACCTGTTCGTCTCCAAATACAGCTACGGCTACAGCAAATTTTCGCTGCCGCTGTCGCCACCGATCTTCTCGGGAAGAATTCCGGGCGAGTGGCCGCCGCAGCGTGGCGACGTCGTGGTATTCCGTCTGCCGAAAGACACCTCGACCGATTACATCAAGCGCGTGATCGGGTTGCCGGGCGACAAGATCCAGGTCATCGACGGCGTCCTCAACATCAATGGCGTCGCGGTCAAGCGCGAGCGCGCGGCGGATTTCGTCGAGACGGAAGAGGGCACGCGCGAAGCGCCGGTCAAGCGCTGGAAGGAAACACTGCCGAACGGCGTAAGCTATTACACGCTCGATCTGGTCGATAACGGATTCGCCGACAACACCCAGGTCTATACGGTGCCGGCCGATCATTACTTCATGATGGGCGATAACCGCGACAACTCGACCGACAGTCGATTCAGCCAGGTCGGCATGGTGCCGTTCGAGAATATTGTCGGCAAGGCACAGATCATCTTCTTCTCCGTCTTCGAGGGCGAGCGAGCCTGGCAATTCTGGCGCTGGCCGGTGTCCGTTCGCTGGAGCAGGCTGTTCACGATCGTCAGATGAGCCGCAAGGCCAAGGACAGGACGGCGCTCGAGACCAGGATCGGCTATAAATTTGCCGACAAGGATCTGCTCGAACGGGCACTCACGCACATCTCCGCCCTGTCAGGAGGCAATCGCGCGGCCAGCTATCAACGGCTGGAATTTCTCGGCGATCATGTGCTCGGTCTCGTCATTTCCGACATGTTGTACCGAGCATTTCCTCGGGCGAACGAAGGCGAACTTTCGCGGCGGCTGGCAGATCTCGTGCGCAAAGAGACCTGCGCCGAGGTGGCGCGGGCAATGGATCTTGGTCCGGCGCTAAAGTTAGGCAATTCGGAATCGCATGCCGGCGGCCGGCGGCGCGTCACTATTCTCGCGGACGTCTGCGAGGCGCTGGTCGGAGCCGTATTCATCGACGGCGGGTACAAAGCAGCGGACGAACTCATCGCGCTTTTCTGGAAAGAGCGCATGCTCAAGCCGCTGCGCCCGCTGCGCGATGCAAAGACCATGTTGCAGGAATGGGCGCAGGCGCGCGGCCTGCCGACGCCAGCCTATCGCGAGCTTGCCCGGACAGGTCCGCATCACGATCCGGAGTTCCGTGTCGCCGTCGTGTTGCCGGATCGACCGCCGGCTGAAGGACTGGGAAATTCCAAACGCGCTGCCGAACAGGCCGCCGCTGCCGCCATGCTCACGCGGGTCGGCGTCTCGGCGGACAAGCTTGATGGCTGATCCGAACGTGCAAGAAAGCACGCAAGAGAGCCAAACGCATTGCGGCTTCGTCGCCCTGATCGGCGCGCCCAACGCCGGCAAATCGACGTTGCTCAATGCGCTGGTCGGTTCGAAGGTCAGCATCATCTCGCACAAGGTGCAGACGACGCGCGCGCTGATCCGCGGAATCGCCATCCAGGACAGTTCGCAATTGATCTTCGTTGATACGCCCGGCATTTTCTCGCCGCGACGGCGGCTCGACCGCGCCATGGTGACGACAGCCTGGAGTGGAGCGCACGAGGCCGATCTCGTCGGCGTCATCATCGATGCGCGCAAGGGGCTCGATGAAGAGGCGGAGGATATTCTGCACCGGCTCGGTGACGTCAAGGCGCCGAAACTGCTGGTGCTCAACAAGATCGATCTCGTTGCCAAAGAGGCGCTGCTGAGCCTGGCGAACGACGCCAACAAGGCCGCAAAATTTGAATTCACCTTCATGGTTTCCGCACTGACGGGCGACGGCGTCATGGATCTCAAGACGTGGCTCGCGCAGCGCGTTCCGCCTGGGCCGTGGCTCTATCCGCCCGACCAGATGTCGGACGCGCCGATCCGCCAGCTCGCGGCGGAGATCACACGCGAAAAGCTGTTCGCGCGGCTGCACCAGGAGCTGCCGTATCATTCGACCGTGGAAACCGAAGTCTGGAAGGAATTGCGCGCGGGCGACATTCGCATCGAGCAGACGATCTACGTGGAGCGCGAAAGCCAGCGCAAGATCGTGCTCGGCAAAGGCGGGCAGACCATCAAGGCGATCGGCGAGGCCGCGCGCAAGGAGATTGCCGCCATTGTCGAAGTTAAGGTGCACCTGTTCCTGTTCGTGAAAGTGCGCGAGGGCTGGGGCGACGATCCGGAACGTTATCGCGCAATGGGGTTGGCATTCCCGAAGGAGTGATGAGACCCGTTTTGGCTGGCTTAATCCTCACCATCGTCATGCCCGCGCTTGTCGCGGGCATCCGCGTTTTTGGACATTGCACGAAGGAAGACGTGGATGGCCGGGACATAGGCGTGCGAAAGCACGCCGTCCTTCGGACGGCTATGCCCGGCCATGACGACTGTGAGTCTCGCGAGCTTTGGGCGGCTCCGAACTGAAGGCATTGCCTTTCCACTGTCATGCCCGCGCTTGTCGCGGGCATCCCGCTTAGGCGGGCACGGCCTTGCCTTCCTAAGCGAGATGGCCGGCACAAGGCCGGCCATGACAGTTGAGAAGCGCCCCGGAATGACGGGTACAAACGCCTTCGAGTGCCACTTGTGGCGATGCTGCGCGGCCCTAATCTAGGAAAGACTGGCGATTCCGGTTGAGACCATGCAGTGGATCGATGAAGGCATTGTGCTGGGCGTCAAACGGCACGGGGAGGCGAATGCCATCCTCGAGCTGATGACGCGCGAGCATGGCCGACATCTCGGTCTTGTGCGCGGCGGCTTCGGTTCGCGGCTCAAGCCGGTTCTGCAACCGGGCAACACCGTGAGCGCCACATGGCGGGCGCGGCTCGACGAGCATCTCGGCAACTACACAGTGGAAGGCCTCGACCTGCGCGCGGCTAGTTTCTTCTCGGCGCCTCACGCAATCTATGGCGTCACGCATCTTGCTGGACTGATGCGGCTCTTGCCCGAGCGTGATCCGCACACCGCCCTCTACAATGCACTCGATGACATCCTCGGCCACCTTGACGACGCAAGGCTGAGTGCGCCGGTGGTCGTGCGCTTCGAATTGCAGGTTCTGGCCGAGCTCGGCTTTGGCCTCGATCTCGAACGCTGCGTTGCGACCGGAAGCTCCGGCGACCTCGTCTATGTGTCGCCAAAATCGGGACGCGCGGTGTCACGCAGCGCCGGCGAACCCTGGGCCGACAGGATGCTGCGCCTCCCGGCCTTCTTGCGCGAGCACAACGCAAAACCAGCCGGCAATGACATTGCCGACGGGTTCGCGCTCACAGGCTATTTCCTGACTCGTCACGTGCTGGAAGCGCGTGGTGTGGCGCTCGGTGACGAGCGCGCACATTTCATCGCGGCGCTGAACCGCGCGCTTCCGAGCGTCGCCTAGTTACCACCCCCAGCGACGATAACCGTAGCCGCCGTAGTAGGGACGGTAGCCTCCATAGACGCCGTAGCCGCCGTAGCCGCCGTAATAAGGCGCAGCGCGCCAGCATGCGCGTCGCCAGCCGCAGCCGTACGGTCCACAGCGCCACACGCGACGACAGGCGACCTGGACGTCCTGAAGCAGGTTGTTTTCATTAAGCGCATTCTGAATTCCAGACGGTGTCGTTACCGTCATGGCTTCGGCGCGATTTGAGGTAATTGAGCCAGCCGCGAGAATGGCGAGCGTGGCGGTTGCAAGTACAATCCGGCGCATTGCGTTCTCCATCCGTGTAAAGCCTGGATCCGATTGTGGTCGGCGCAGGATAACGTCGACCAGATCGTCGAGTTCACACAATTTACAGGGAAAACCTGGAAGATTAGATGGCCACTGCGTTCATCGCTTGTTCATCGCACCACAACCGTCTAGCTATCGGGCATGG
This sequence comes from uncultured Alphaproteobacteria bacterium, assembly GCA_963831515.1. Classification (GTDB taxonomy): domain Bacteria; phylum Pseudomonadota; class Alphaproteobacteria; order Rhizobiales; family Xanthobacteraceae; genus Pseudolabrys. Next base: position 36,034 of record CAWHQL010000009.1, read on the forward strand.
GAAAACGACTGATTCCCCCTGAAAAAGGGCATGTCGAGGAGGTCCCCCTACGCGAGGCGCTAGAAGAGCGCTATCTCGCCTACGCACTTTCCACGATCATGAATCGCGCGCTTCCCGATGCGCGCGACGGGCTCAAACCGGTGCACCGCCGCATACTCTACGGCATGCGGCTGCTGCGGCTCGAACCGGGCCAGGCTTTCAAGAAATCCGCCAAGGTCGTCGGCGACGTGATGGGCAATTTCCACCCGCACGGCGACCAGGCGATCTACGACGCACTGGTGCGGCTCGCGCAGGATTTCGCGCAGCGCTATCCGCTCGTGGACGGGCAGGGCAACTTCGGAAATGTCGACGGCGATAACGCCGCCGCCATGCGCTACACCGAAGCGCGGCTCACCGAAGTCGCGCGCCTGCTGATCGACGGCATCGACGAAGACACCGTCGACTTCCGCGCTAGCTATGACGGCACAAGTCAGGAACCGGTGGTCCTGCCGGCGGCGTTTCCCAATCTGCTGGCGAACGGCTCGCAAGGCATCGCGGTGGGTATGGCGACGTCCATCCCGCCGCACAATGCGGCCGAGCTGTGCGACGCCGCGCTGTTCCTCATCGACAATCCGAAGGCGCGCAGCAAGACGCTGCTCAAATACGTCAAAGGCCCGGATTTCCCGACCGGCGGCATCATCGTCGACACGCCCGAGACGATCGCCGAAGCCTACAACACCGGTCGCGGCTCTTTTCGCGTGCGGGCGCGGTGGAAACAGGAAGACACCGGTCGTGGCACCTATGTGATCGTCATCACCGAAATTCCGTGGCTGGTGCAGAAATCGCGTTTGGTTGAACGGCTCGCCGAGCTGATCAACGAAAAGAAACTGCCGCTGGTTGCAGATGTGCGCGATGAATCGGCAGAAGACATCCGACTGGTGATCGAACCGCGATCGCGTTCGGTCGACGCCGAGCTGATGATGGAATCGCTGTTCAAGCTGACGGAGCTTGAGGGTCGCATTCCGCTCAACATGAACGTGTTGGTGAAGGGACGCGTCCCGCAAGTGCTCGGCCTTGCCGAAGCCTTGCGCGAATGGCTGGACCACCGGCGCGAGGTATTGCTCCGCCGTTCAAATCATCGGCTGGCGGAAATCGATCATCGCCTGGAAGTGCTGGGTGGGTTTCTCATCGCCTACCTCAACCTCGACAAGGTGATCAAGATCATCCGCAAAGAGGACGAGCCGAAGCCCGTCCTCATGAAGACGTTCAAGATCACCGATGTGCAGGCCGACGCCATCCTCAATATGCGGCTGCGCAACTTGCGCAAGCTCGAAGAGATGGAAATCCGCGCCGAGGAAAAGGCGCTGCGCGAAGAGCGCACGAAGCTCAAGGCATTGATTGGATCGACGGCCCAGCAATGGAAAACAATTGCGGGCCAGATCAAGGAGATCAGGGAGAAATTCGGCCCGAAGACCGACATCGGAAAGCGCCGTACGACCTTCGGTATTGCGCCGGCGCACGATGAAGCCGCGATCGAAGAGGCGATGGTCGTGCGCGAGCCGATCACCGTGGTCGTTTCGGAAAAGGGCTGGATCCGGGGGCTCCGCGGCCATGTCACCGATTTCTCGGGCGTCACCTTCAAGACCGACGACGCGCTGAAATTCGCTTTCCCGACCGAGACCACCGCCAAGGTGCTGATCTTCGGCAGCAATGGCCGTTTCTACACGCTCGACGCCTCGAAGCTGCCGGGCGGGCGTGGTCATGGCGAGCCGGTGCGCCTGTTCATCGATCTTGAGAATGCCGATGTGGTGGCGGCTTTGGCCTATCAGGGCGGCCGCAAATTCCTGGTCGCAAGTCACCAGGGCAACGGCTTCGTGGTGGCGGAGGACGAGTGCCTCGGCACCACGCGCAAGGGCAAGCAGGTGCTCAACCTGAAGGCGCCGGACACGGCCGCCGCAATGACAACGGTTGACGGCGAACTCGCAGCGGCAATCGGCGCCAATCGCAAGATGGTGATCTTCCAGCTCAACCAGGTGCCCGAGATGGGGCGCGGGCGCGGCGTGCGCCTGCAGCGCTACAAGGAAAAGGGCCTCTCGGACGTGACCACGTTCACGGCCGACGCGGGCCTTTCCTGGACGGATACGGCCGGTCGCAGCTTCACGCTGCCGATGAAGGAGCTGAAGGACTGGCGCGGCAACCGTGCGGATGCGGGCCGCATCGCGCCCAAGGGATTCCCGAAGAACAACAAATTCCGCAGCCTGCCGAGCAACGGCAAGGCCGCCGCGGAGGTCGAGGACGAAGCGGACGAATAGCGAGCGGAATTGTTGGACTCTCATTCGTCATGCCCGGCCTTGTGCCGGGCTTCCACGTCTTAGAGCGCTGCGGGAGGGAAGACGTGGATGGCCGGGACAAGCCCGGCCATGACAGGCGGCGGGACAAGCCCGCGGCGGGCCAACCTATGGCGGCGCCCATACTCGGGGGATAGCCGCGACCGCAGTCGCAATAGCGGCCACAAGGGCCCGATAACTCAGTGGAATTCGCGACGTTCCACGTGTTATGCAATTGCAAATTATTCGCAACTAGATATATCTTGTTTGGAGCTATTTGAATTTTCAGGGCGTTCGCAATGCATGCGCGCATAGAGCCGACTGTGATCGCCGAACCGGCCGGTTGGCGCCGTGACCGAGGTCGGCCGCCGCTTGCGGAAGTCTTCGGTTCGATTTCCACCCGGCCAACCGGCTCACTCGGCCAAAAGCTCGTGGCCTTTCTCGGCCCCGGCTATCTGGTCGCGGTCGGCTACATGGACCCCGGCAACTGGGCGACGTCGCTCGCCGGCGGCTCCAAATTCGGTTACGCGCTGCTCACGGTCGCGCTGCTCTCCAACCTGATGGCGATCCTGCTACAGGCGCTATGCGCGCGACTTGGCATAGCGTCGGGGCGCGATCTTGCGCAGGCCTGCCGCGACGCTTTTCCGCGCTACATTTCATGGCCGCTCTGGGTACTGGCCGAGATTGCGATCTGCGCAACAGACCTTGCCGAGGTGATCGGAACGGCGATCGGCCTCAATCTTCTGTTCCATATTCCCCTCGAGATCGGCGTCATTTTGACCGCGCTCGATGTGTTCCTCGTCCTCTGGATGCAAAATCTGGGCTTTCGCTACGTCGAGGCCTTCGTGGTCACGCTGCTCGGCGTGATCGCCGCCTGCTTTGCGGTGCAGATTGCCATGGCAGACCCCGATTGGGGCGCGGTGATCCGCGGCTTTGCGCCCACGACGGAGATCGTCACCAATCCGGACATGCTTTATCTCTCACTCGGCATCCTGGGAGCCACCGTGATGCCGCACAATCTCTATCTGCATTCCGGCGTGGTGCAGACGCGCCGTTTCGGCGAAGGCATCGAGGATCGGCGCGAGGCGATCAAGCTGGCAACGCTCGATTCGACGATCGCGCTGATGTTCGCGTTGCTGATCAATGCCTCGATCCTGATTCTCGCCGCGGCGACGTTCTACAAGGCGGGTAAGCACGATATCGCCGAACTTGATCAGGCGCATTCGTTCATCGCGCCGCTGCTCGGCTCGTCGCTCGCGCCGACCTTGTTCGGTGTTGCGTTGCTGTGCTGCGGGCTGAATTCGACGGTGACGGCGACGCTCTCCGGCCAGATCGTGATGGAAGGCTTTCTCGACATACGCCTTCCCGGCTGGGCCAGGCGGCTGATCACACGTTCCATTGCTATCGTGCCCGCCGCCATCGTCACCATCTGGTTCGGCGAAAAAGGTAGCGCGCAGCTTCTGATCCTGTCCCAGGTCATCCTGAGCCTGCAATTGCCGTTCGCGATCGTGCCGCTGGTGATGTTCACCGCCGATCGCAAAAAGATGGGCGCGCTAATCGCGCCGCGCTGGGTGACGGCGCTCGCCGTTATTACCGCGATCGCAATCATTGCGCTGAATATCAAGCTGCTGGTCGACTTCGCGCTGGCAAGCGGCTGAAGCGCGCTATTTTTCCACGCGGCTCCAGCCGGACGGCATCAGCCGTTCCTGCGGCAGAAAGCGGCCCTTGTAATCCATCTTGCGCGAACCAGCGACCCAATAGCCGAGATAGACATACGGCAAGCCCATGCGGTTTGCCCGCTCGATATGGTCGAGAATCATGAAGGTGCCAAGCGAACGGTCAGCCTCATCCGGATCGAAAAACGAATAGACCATCGACAGGCCGTCGCTGAGCACGTCGGTGAGCGCGACAGCGAGCATGTGTCCCGTGCCGCGCCCGGTGATCCTGGAATCGGGACCGCGCCGCCGATATTCGACCAGTCGAGTGTCGACGTGGCTGTCCTCGATCATCATTGCGTAATCGAGGACCGTCATGTCGGCCATGCCGCCATCACGATGGCGCGCATCGAGATAGGCGCGAAATACCGAATACTGCTCGGAGGTGGGCGCCGCGTCGCGCATTTCGCCGACAATGTCGGAATTGCGTTCGGCGATGCGACGCATATTGCGCGAGGGCGCAAAGTCGGCCGCCACGACGCGTACCGAGACGCAGGCGCGGCAGCCTTCGCAGGCCGGGCGATAGGCAATCGATTGACTGCGGCGAAAGCCGCCATGGGTCAGCAGGTCGTTCAGCTCGCCGGCGCGGTCGCCGACAAGGTGCGTGAAGACCTTGCGTTCTTCCTGGCCCTCCAGATAGGGGCACGGCGACGGGGCTGTCAGATAGAATTGCGGTGTATCGCGAGAGTGCTGGGTCACCTATCAGTCCGTCATTTCATGTTCATTGCTAGCATCGCGCGCCGGGCGCGCTCCGTCAAAGCTTATCCGGTCCGCGCTGGTGGCATGGGCGAGCGCAGCACCGACGCACGGGCTTTGCTATTGATGACCACCGTCCCAAGAAGGATGTCGTGCAGAAGCCGGCGCCGCTCGTTGAAAAACGGAACCAGCAGCACAAACGGGGTGAAAAAAGACACCGTGAACCAGAAGGCGACGGCGTGCACCGCGCCCAGCACGAAATAGGCGGGGCCGCCGTACCAAGTGCGCATTTCGAGGTCCATCACCCGCATCCCGATAGTGGCTGAGGCCCAGCCGCCAAGGGTGAAGCCGAAATAGAGAATCGCCCAGATCACCGTCGCCGATGGTAGCAGCCAATAGAGCGCAAAGCCGAGACCCAGCGTCACGATTCCGAAAGCGAAAATGAACATGGCCACGAGTACGACGGGAATGGAAATAATGATGAAATCAATGATGAAAGCGATGACCCGGCGCGCCAGGACGCCATCGAACAATTCCGGCTGGGTTGCCGGATCGTAGGCGTGAGGTTTGATATCGATCGACATGCGGCCAACCCTCGCTGCAGGCTTTAACGCATTATAGCGCAGCCCGATTTAGCGGAGATGGAGAAAGAATCGGGCGCGCGCAAGGGGTTGCCCGGGTGCTGGAACCTTCGCCGGCCTTGCGGCATGGTGCAGCACTTAAGGCCCGGAGCACAGTTTTGAGCGTCACTCATTCGAGCGTCACTCTTGCCGATGTCGAAGCCGCACGTCGCGTGATCGAAGGCGTTGTGTTGCGCACGCCGATGCTGCCGGCACCGAAGCTCTCCGCGCTGACCGGCGCCGAGGTGTATGTCAAATACGAAAATCTTCAGGTCACTAATTCGTTCAAGGATCGCGGCGCGCTGGTGAAGCTGGTGTCGCTGAGCGCGGCCGATCGCAAGCGCGGTGTCATCACCATGTCGGCCGGCAATCATGCGCAGGCGGTGGCCTATCATTCAGCGCGCCTCGGCATTCCCGCTACGATCGTGATGCCGGTGACAACGCCTTTCGTGAAGACCGCTGCGACGCGCTCGCACGGCGCCGAAGTTGTGTTGTACGGCGAATCGGTGGCCGAGGCGCAGGCGCGCTGCGAGGAGATCCAGGCGCAGCGAGGCCTCGTACTCGTTCACCCTTACGACGACCTGCAGATCGTCGCCGGGCAGGGCACGATTGCGCTGGAAATGCTCGAGGATCGCCCGGATCTCGATGTGCTGGTTTTCCCGATCGGCGGCGGCGGGCTGATCGCCGGCAATGCGATCGCGGGGCGGGCGAAAAATCCGAAAATCGAAATCGTCGGCGCGGAAGCAGCACTTTACCCCTCGGTATGGAATGCGCTGCGCGGCGACAACCGGCCGCTTGGCGGGCCAACACTTGCTGAAGGCATTGCTGTCAAGAATGTCGGCAAGCTGACGCTGCCGATCATCCGCGATCTCGTGGCTGAAATCATTCTGGTCGGCGAGGCTGAGCTTGAACGCGCGGTCAACGCCTACCTGACGCTGCAGAAGACCATGGCCGAGGGCGCCGGCGCCGCCGGCCTTGCCGCCATGCTGACCAAGCCGGAGCGTTTCAAGGGCCGGAAAGTGGGTCTTGTTCTGTGCGGCGGCAACATCGATCCGCGCGTGCTCGCCTCCATCATGGTGCGCGAGCTTGAACGCGAAGAGCGGATCGTGTCGTTCCGGCTGACGATCCCTGATCAACCGGGCGTGCTTGGGATTATCGCGACGCGCATCGGCGGCCTCGGCGCCAATATTCTCGAGGTCGATCACCGGCGGCTGTTTCTCGATGTGCCGGCAAAGGGCGCAAAGCTCGACGTTACGCTCGAGACGCGCGATGCGGCGCATGCCGAGGAGATCATGGCGGCGCTTGCCGCCGACGGCTATGCGCCGATGCGGCTTGCGGCTGTCGCCGCGATCACTGCGAGAGAGTGAAGCGATCAGGCCGCCGATTGCGCCGGCATGTCGGGAAGCTGGAGTTGCTGCACGACGGGGTCGCTCTTGTGCACGGCGAGGAGATTGTAACCGGCCTCGACCACTTTATAGCCGCGCTCATCGAGGAAGGCGCGCAGTGGTTCGCGGCCGGCCTTTCGTGATTCGAGGAGGAAGATCGGATGAGAGCGTGCGATCGTTTCCTGCGCGCCGTCGAGGGCCTCAAGTTCCATGCCCTGGAGGTCGAATTTGATGAAATCGACGCGCGGCAGGGCCAGGGCATCGATCGAGATTTTCTGGATCGGGACGGTCTTGCCGGCGGAATAGTCGATGGCTGGCCGATGAATTCGGTGTCGGCGCGCGGGCGCAGTTCGAGATTGCCGAAGTTCGAGGGGAGGAAGTAGTCGGGGGTCGGGATCTGGATGATGCCGGGTTCGGAGGAGATCGCGGCATGCATGGCGATGGCGTTGAAGCAGTTGTTGATCGCGATGTTGCCGGCGAGCGCGTAGTAGATGCGCTCCTGTGGCTCGATGGCGATGACCGAGCCCCAGCCGGTCATCGCTGTGGCCCATTCGATGGTGTGCACCCCGATATTGGCGCCGCCGTCGACGGCGACGACACCGTCGCCATGCATCTGCCGCCTAACTTCAATCAGTTGGAGGGCGAGCTCGACGTCGACGGGGTCGACGGCGGCGGTTTCCAGCAGCTGGTAACCGACGCCGATCGCCGCGTGGGAATTCGGTTCGCTGATGCGATAGTCGAACCGGTTGGTGATCATCGTGCCGTGATTGGTCGCGGCCAGCACGAAGGCAAGCTTGCGTCCGACGTTGCGCATAAAAATCTCCTCAGGGAACGGGCACGGACCAAACGCGGGCACAACAAGACCGGGCGCGGCAAACCGCGCCGCGCGAACGAATCACATGCCATAGGGTAATACCAACCACGCCGGTGTACAGGTTGCGCAGCGGCGATGTACAGATTGCAGCCGGCGCGATGTGCAGATTGCGCCGCACTCGCGGTGCCCAAATAGGAACCAGCCCCCGCACCGCGCGTTTTCCAATACCTTTATTGCGGAGTGACCTATGAGCGTGCACACCATGACTGCCGATCCGACGCAAGCCGACATTCGCGCTGCCGCCGGAGTGAACGACACGATGCTGGCCATCGGCCGCATCCTTATCGCGCTTATCTTCGTCAGCTCAGGCATCGAGAAATTCATGGACCTGGGGGCGACGGCCTCGGCGATCGGCTCGAAAGGCCTGCCTTTTGCGAACGTGCTGGCCGTGCTGACGGCGATCCTGGAGGCGGGCGGCGGCTTACTGATCATCGTCGGCTGGCAGACCCGCCTCGTTGCGCTCCTGCTTGCGATCTTCTGCGCCGTCTCGGCTTACTTCTTCCACGACTTCTGGAACCAGCCGCCAGGACCGCAACACGTCAACAACATGATTCACTTCATGAAGAACGTGAGCATCGTCGGCGGCTTTCTGATGCTCTGTGCTGTCGGCGCCGGGCGCTACTCGCTCGACGGCCCCTGCATCCGTCCGGAATACCTGCGAGCTTAATCGCTAGCGCGGTTGCATAGTCCGCCAGATGCGCTCGGGCGTCGCGGGCATCTCAATATGATTGACGCCGAATTCGGACAGGGCATCGACCAGCGCATTCGTCACGGCCGGTAACGCGCCGACGCATCCGGCTTCGCCCGCGCCCTTGACGCCGAGCGGGTTGGTCTTGGTCGGCACCGGATTGCTCTCGACCTTCATGTCGGAGAAATCGTGCGCATGCGGCATGGCGTAATCCATGAACGAGGCTGTCACGAGCTGGCCCGAATTGTCGAAGTGGATGTCCTCCATCAACGCCTGGCCGGCACCCTGCGCGATGCCGCCATGCACCTGGCCGTGCAACAGCAGCGGATTGAGCACCGTGCCAAAATCGTCCACGACGTTGTAGCGCGTGATGTCGACCTTGCCGGTCTCGCGATCGATTTCCAGTTCGCAAATGTGACAGCCGTTCGGATAATTGTTGACCGGCGCAACGTAGACGGCGGTCGCAAACAGCCCCGGCTCCATGCCCTTCGGCAGGTTGGCCGTATCATGCGCGGCCGTCGCGATCTCCTTGACCGTCAGCGTACGGTTCGTCTTGTTGGTGGAGAAGACGCCGTCGTCGAATTTGAGGTCGCTCTCTTCAACCTTGAGCATGTGCGCCGCGATCGCGCGCGCCTTGGTCACGACCTTTTCGGTCGCGAGATGGAATGCAGAACCGGCCATCGTCGCCGAGCGCGAACCGCCAGTGCCTTCGCCATAGAAAACCTGGTCGGTATCGCCCTGAATATATTGAGCCTCGTAAGGGTCGAGGCCGAGGCGATCGCAAACCAGTTGCTTGAATACGGTCTCGTGGCCCTGGCCTTGCGAATTTGAACCGGAGAAGAGGATCAGCGAGCCCGGAGCGATCGAAGCGAACCTCGGCGCCTTCCGTGCTGGGCGCGCCCGCGCGCTCTATGGTGTTCGAAATGCCGAAACCAAGCAGCTTGCCCCGCCTGCGGGCCTCGGCCTTGCGCGCCTTGAGGCCTTTGCGATCGGACAGGTCGAGCGCGAGATCCATGTTCTTTTCGAACTCGCCGCTGTCATAGGTGAACGTGAGACCGGTCTTGAACGGCATGGCGGAGGGCGGCACGTAGTTGCGGCGCCGCAGTTCGGCCGGATCGATCTTCATCTCTGCGGCCGCGAGATCGACCATGCGTTCGATCACAAAAGCCGCTTCGGGACGGCCATTACCGCGATAGGGCCGCATCGGATTGGTGTTGGAAAAGACCGCCGTGATGTCGACGTGGATCGCCGGCGTGCGATAGACGCCGGCCAGCGTGCCGGCATTGAGCACGAATGCCGGCATCGAGTGCTGCAGGTAGGCGCCGATGGCGGCGAAGGTCTTCACGCGCAGCGCGAGGAAATGCCCTTCGCTGTCGAGCGCGAGTTCGGCCTCCGTCACATTGTCGCGCGCCTGCGCATCGCTCAGGAAAGCCTCGGTGCGCGTGCTGATCCATTTCACCGGTCGCCCCGTGAGCTTTGAGGCGAGCAGCACCAGTGGCGTCTCGTTGAAAATCGGCGTCTTCATGCCGAAGCTGCCGCCGGTGTCGCCGGTGATGATGCGTATCTTGCTTTCCGGTACCTTGAGCACCTTCGCAAGTTCGGTACGCGTGGGATGCGGCCGCTGCATCGGCGTATAGATCGTGTAGCGGCCATCGGCGGTGTTGTAATCGCCGACGGCGCCGCGCGGCTCCATCGTGGCCGCGGTCACGCGATTGATGACAAAGCGATGCCGCACGATATGGCTCGCGCGAGAAAAGGCGGCTTCGACCGCCGCCTTGTCGCCGATCAATTCGACAAAGCAGATATTATCGGGGCAATCGTCCCACACCCGCGGCGCGCCCGGCTTAGGTGCCTCGGCGGTGGAGGTGACTGCAGGCAATTCCTCGTAATCGACCTGGATGAGTTCGGATGCATCCTGCGCCTGCGCTGGCGTTTCCGCCACGACGAACGCGACGTAGTCACCGACCCAGCGCACGCGGTCTTCGGCCAGAATGGGATAGCGCGCCTTGTACATCGGCGAGCCGTCGCGGCGCTTGAGATTGCCGGGTACCGGGAGATCGCCATAACCGGCTGCTTTAACGTCTGCCGCGGTCAGCACGGCGAGTACGCCAGGCGCCGCCTTTGCAGCCTTGCTGTCGATCGACTTTATCTTTGCGTGTGCATACGGCGAACGCAGCACGACCGCGTGCGTCATGCCAGGCAGTTTGATGTCGTCAGTGTAGCGGCCGCCGCCGCGGATCAACCGCGGATCCTCGAAACGCGACACGCCTTGGCCGATGGCGAACTCACCCATGGAAATTTCAACCTGTCGAATTCATGTGCCACCGGGCCGGTGACGAGGAGGGTCAGTGTGCCCTTGTCGCGTCAACCGGCTTTGAGTTTTTCCGCCACGCGCGGGGCGAAATAGGTCAGCACGCCGTCACAGCCGGCCCGTTTGAACGCGGTCAGACTTTCGATCATGGCGTGCTCGCCATCGACCCAGCCTTTCTCCGCGGCCGCCATGATCATCGCGTACTCACCGGACACCTGATAGGCGAAAGTCGGCATTGCGAAAGCATCCTTCACGCGCCGGACGATATCGAGGTAGGGCAGGCCAGGCTTGACCATGATCATGTCGGCGCCTTCCTGGATATCGAGCGCTACCTCACGCAAGGCCTCATCCGAGTTGGCAGGATCCATCTGATAGGTGCGCTTGTCGCCGGTCAGCGTCTTTGCCGATCCCACGGCATCGCGGAACGGCCCGTAAAATGCCGAGGCATATTTCGCCGCATAGGACATGATCGACACGTCGGTGAAGTTCGCCGCATCGAGCGCCTTGCGGATTGCACCGACGCGTCCGTCCATCATGTCCGATGGCGCGATGATGTCGCAGCCGGCTTCCGCCTGCACCAGTGCCTGCTTCACCAGCGCGGCGACCGTTTCATCATTGACGATGACGCCGTCGCGCAGAAGCCCATCGTGGCCATGGCTGGTGAACGGGTCGAGCGCGACGTCGCACAGAATTCCGACGTCCGGCACTTCCTTTTTTATGGCGCGAATGGCGCGGCAGACCAGATTGTCGGGGTTGAGCGCTTCGCTGCCGGCGTCGTCGCGCAGGCCCGGGTTCGTGTAGGGGAACAGCGCGATGCACGGGATGGTCAGCTTGGCCGCTCGTTCAGCTTCGCGGATAATGCCGTCGATCGACAGGCGCTGCACACCTGGCATCGATGGAACAGGTGTGTTGTTCCCGTCGTTGACGAACAGCGGCCAGATCAGGTCGTCGGTTGTCAGCACGTTCTCGCGCACCATCCGGCGGGCCCATTCGGCGCGCCGGTTGCGTCGCATGCGGATCGCAAGATCGAGAGAAGCGGTATCGGAAGCTTCGCGTGCCTCCTGTTCGACAGGCACGAAGCCGATTTTCCGCTCCAAAGGTCGGCCGAACTTTATGGCCATCAGAACACTCCCGGCGCTCTTTTAGCGGGTCTCATGGGGTCCCGCTACCCAGTGTCGCAAAGGAGCAACCGGCGCAGTTAACCGGTGCCGGCTCGCCGTTCCATATCCACGCCGGCTTCAAGGCTCTCTTTGTCTCTATAGATTGAGGCGACAGCCAGGGTTCGTCCACCCGATTTGTAACGCACGACGCAATCGCGCTTCATTACGTCGCCCTCGATGTCGATTGAATCCCATTTCTCGGCGTGCCCGACATAGTTGATCGGCACATCGTAGTGCTGGCTCCAGAAAAATGGGGCCGACCTGAACGGCGTTCGCACTCCCATTATATTGAGCGCCGCGACCTGCCCCTGTCGCTCGGCGACGACCCAATGCTCGACGCGAATGCGCTCACCCGAGATGGGATCGGGCCAGCGCGCGATATCGCCGGCCGCATAAATGCCCGGCGCGCTCGTTTCCATGAATTCATTCACCATCACGCCCTTGTCGATCGCGAGGCCCGCTTTTTCGGCGAGGGTGAGGCGTGGGCGCACGCCGACGCCGACCACCACCAGGTCGCACTCGAGCGTGCCGCCACTCTTGAGCGTCACGCGTTTGCCTTCGATTGCGCTGACGGAATCCTCAAGATGGAATTTGACACCATGCTCTTCGTGCAACGCGCGGATGAAATCGCCGAGCTGCGGCCCGAACACGCGTTCGAGCGGACGTTTCTCCGGCGCGACCACATGAACCTCGATCTCGCGGGCGCGCAGTGCGGCGGCAGCTTCGAGGCCGATGAAACTCGCACCGATGACGACCGCACGTTTGGCGGACTTGGCGTTGGCGATAATGGCGCGGCAATCGGCGAGTGAACGCAACGTGTGGACGTGAGGTTGGTCGGCGCCGGGAATCGGCAGCCTCACTGGCTCGGCGCCGGTTGCCAACAGCAGTTTGTCGAATTTGATCTTGCTGCCATCGCCCAGGGTTAGTTCCTTGCCTTTGGCATCGAGCGCGGCCACCTCGGTTTTCAGTTTGAGATCGATTTTATTCTCGGCGTACCAATCGTCACCGCGCAAAGGCACCCAGTCTTCGGGCGCGCTGCCGGCAAGATAATCTTTCGAGAGATTGGGCCGGTCGACAGGTGTCGCATCATCGTTGCTGAGCATGGATATGCTTCCGGCGAAACCACGCCGTCGCAGCATCTCCGCGGCCGCGAAGCCGGCTGCGCCGCCGCCGACAATGACCACGCGTTCGTTTGCCCCGGTCTTGCCCGGCGCGGGCGGCGTCTTCTTGTTTTTTACGAAGATCTTGCCGTCGCGCTCTTCGACCGACCAACAGGTCACCGGGGTCAAAGCTGGCGCAGCAATGGCTTCACCCGTCTGCAGGTTGAAATGCGCGTGATGCCACGGACAGCGGATCGTCTCACCCACGAGCAGGCCGTCGGCGAGGGGCCCGTGATAATGCGTGCAGTGGGCCGAAAGCGCAAAGAGCTTGCCACCCTGACGCACGAGCAAGACCTCGTCATCGCCGATGTGACCGGCCAGCATGGCTCCTGCCGCGACATCGGCAGCCGGGATGCCGGCTGAAAGGTCGGGCCCGCTGGGCTTCTTCTCCTCTGTCGCCATTTTTTCCTCCGTGGTGCCTGCGCCTGGCCCTGTCCATTAGATGCTTGAGCCGCCGGAAAATTCCAGCATATGCCATAAATGCCCGAAGGGCCGTCCCGGTTGCCGCGATCCGGCCTTGCTTGCTAAGCCGCTTGGGTCAAGGCGGGGCCATTCATGGATTTCGAACTGTCCGAGGAACAACGTGGGTTTCAGGCCACGGCTCGTTCATTTGCGCGCGAGGAGATGATGCCGCATGCGCGCGACTGGGACGAAAACGAGACTTTTCCGGTCGACTGCATGCGCAAGGCGGCGACGCTCGGCTTCGGCGGTATTTACGTGAAGGAAGATGTCGGCGGCTCCGCGCTCAGCCGTCTCGACGCCGCGCTGATCTTCGAGGAGCTGGCGCAAGGGTGCACGTCCACCGCGGCCTATATTTCGATTCACAACATGGCGGCGTGGATGATCGATTCCTTCGGCAGCGCGGAGGTGCGCAGGAAATTTCTTCCGAAGCTCTGCACGATGGAGCATTTTGCGAGTTATTGCCTGACCGAGCCGGACTCCGGATCGGATGCGGCAAGTCTGAGCACGCGCGCCCGGCGCGATGGCGAACACTACGTGCTCGACGGCGCGAAAGCGTTCATCTCAGGTGCCGGCGTTTCCGATGTCTACGTCGTGATGGTGCGCACGGGAGAACCCGGCCCGCGCGGTATTTCGTGCATTGCCGTTGAGAAGGGCGCAAAGGGTCTGTCTTTCGGCGCGCAGGAGAAGAAGCTCGGCTGGAAAACCCAACCGACGGCAATGGTCGTCTTCGAGAATTGCCGCGTCCCGGTCGCGAACCGGATCGGCAGCGAAGGACAGGGCTTCAAGATCGCGATGGCGGGCCTCGACGGCGGTCGCCTGAACATCGGCGCCTGTTCGATCGGCGGCGCGCAGTTCTGTCTTGATCGCACGATCGCCTACATGAAGGAACGCAAGCAGTTCGGTTCGCGCCTTGCGGATTTCCAGGCGCTGCAATTTCGCATCGCCGATTACGCGACGGAACTTGAGGCGTCGCGCTTGCTGCTGCACCGCGCAGCGGTTGCGGTCGGGGAGGGCGAACCGGCGGCAACTCGCCTTGCGGCCCAGGCCAAGCGCCTTTCTACCGATACGGGTTTCGAGGTGGTCAATGGCTGCCTGCAGTTGCATGGCGGCTATGGCTATCTGCGCGATCATCCCATTGAACGCGTCTTGCGCGACGTGCGCGTGCATCAAATACTCGAAGGCACAAACGAGATTATGCGGATGATCATAAGCCGCGCTATTCTCGGTAATTAAAGGGAGAGGACACCCATGGAACAGCTTCCACGCCGTTATTTCTCTCGCGAGGACATGCAAAAGCGTATCGCCCGCTTCAAGGACCTCAAAGGCTCCGACGGCGGCCTGCCCGACAGCAAGATGCCGGGATGCGAGCGCACTCTGTTTAATGTGATTGGCTTTCAACCGCCCCAAGGATCGGGTGGGGCGGTTACATCGCCGGTGGGTGATCACGCGGCGCAGCTCGCGGCGATCAAGATCAGCGAGGGCTTCAATCTCGGCTACTGCAAGGCCAAGCCCGGCCACGGTCCGGAGATGCACAATCACGACACCAACGAGACATTCATCCCGATGACTGGCACATGGCGCGCAAGCTGGGAGAACGAAAAGGGTGGGGTCGAATTCGTGGACCTTGGTCCGCTCGATGTGGTGTCGTTTCCTCCCGGCATGATCCGCCGTTTCGAGAATGTCACCAAAGGCGACCCGAATGCGGAATCGATCCTGATGTTCGTGATCGGTGGTGATGGCCCGCGCGCCGAATTCACCGATCAGGCGATGGAGCGCTTGGAGAAGGCTGGGGCCTGGTCGCCCGAACGCGCATAAAGCGGATCGGTGCATGAACGCCGCGCTGTGGACCGGCGAACTGGCTCTGGCGACGGCCGCGATCTTTGCCGGCGGGGCCGTCTATGTCAGCATCGCCGAACAACCCGCGCGGTTGAAGCTCGATACCCGGGCGCTGCTGACCGAATGGAAGCCGAGCTATGAACGCGGCGCGATCATGCAGGCGAGCCTCGCGATCGTGTCTGGCGTACTCGGGGTTATCGCCTTTCTCTATACTTATGACTGGCGTTGGCTCGTCGGTGCCGCGCTGATCCTCGCGCCCTGGCCCTATACAATGTTCATCATCATGCCCACCAACAAAGTGCTCAAATCGACGCCGCCCGAGCAAGCCACCGATCAGACGCGCGGCCTGATCGTTCAGTGGGGGCGGCTGCATTGGGGTCGCACAGCTCTCGGATTGCTTGCAGTCGCCGCCTATCTGTGGGCGCTCAATTGAGCAACGACGATATTTTGTTCGAGCGGCGTGGCGCGGCGGGGATCGTCGCGCTCAACAGGCCGAAAGCGCTCAACGCCGTCACGCACGCAATGGTGCTTGCGTTGCGTGCGCAGCTCACCCGCTGGGCCGATGATCCTGCCGTAACACGCGTCGTGATCACCGCAACAAACGGGCGGGCCTTTTCCGCTGGGGGCGACATTCGCGCTCTCTACGATCTGGGCAAGGCGGGACGTCACAACGAGGCTCTGCAATTCTGGCGCGACGAATATCCGCTGAACGCGGCGATCAAGAACTATCGCAAGCCTTACATTGCATTGATCGACGGCATTGCGATGGGCGGCGGCGTGGGCGTATCCGTACATGGCTCGCATCGTGTCGCGGGCGACCGGTTCTCCTTCGCCATGCCTGAGGTCGGCATTGGTTTCTTTCCCGACGTAGGCGCGACGTGGTTTCTGCCGCGCATGCCGGGCGAACTTGGAACCTACTGTGCCCTGACCGGCGAACGCTTCGGGATCGGTGACGGGGTCGCCGGTGGCATTGCTACCCATCGCGTGCCGTCGGAGCGTTTCCCTCTGCTGCTCGAAGGCCTCGCCGGGACCGTCTCGGTCGATGCGGTATTGTCCGCTTTCAACGAGCCCGTAACAGAGCAGCCGATCATGGCGCGACGGGCCGCGATCGACCGGCTGTTCGCAGGGGACATGGTCGAAAACATTCTCGCCGGTCTCGATCGTGAAGCGGATTCCACCAGTGCTGACGCAGACTGGGCAGAAAAAACCGCCGCCGTAATACGTTCGAAATCTCCGCTCAGTCTCAAGCTGGCGCTGGCGCAGGTGAGACGAGGCAAGTCGTGGGATTTCGAAACGTGCATGCGCATGGAATTCCGCATAGTGTCTCGTGTCATCCATGGGCACGATTTCTATGAGGGTGTGCGGGCCGTGATCGTCGACAAAGACAATAACCCGCGTTGGCGGCCCTCGACATTGCCCGATGTCGACGAGGCCGCGGTCGAGCGTCATTTTGCGCCGCTCGGTTCAGCCGAACTGGTGATCTCGTGAATCGTCCCACCGCGCCCGAGGACCTGCGGACGCTTGAGCCGGTTCGCGAGCACGAAGGCGAACGCTCGGTCGGCCGCTGGACGCAACGGCTTGTCCTGTTTCTGCGCGCGATGGCGATGATCTCGATGATCAAGGGTCTCTATCACTGGGCGCAGGTATGCGGCATCGGTTTCGGAGAAGTGGTTCCGTTCGAAACGCGTTCAATCGCCTGGCAGACCGCGACCGTGTTCTTTGCCGTCATCGATCTCGTGGCTGCCGTCGGTCTTTGGCTCGCTGCGGCTTGGGGCGCAGTGATCTGGCTCACGGCGGTTGCATCGATGCTGGCGGTGGAAATATTTTTTCCGCAGGTGTTCGGCGGCGGCTGGCTGACGGGCGTCCTGGAAGGCAGCTTGCTTGTGGTCTACCTGTGGCTGGCGCTGAAGTCGGCGCAGGAACACCCGCAATAGGATCGGGGAGGGCATCATGGCGCGCATTGGATTTATCGGCCTCGGCAATATGGGACTGCCGATGGCGCAAAATCTGCTCAAGGCCGGTCACACTGTCGAAGGCGTCGACGTCAGCTCAACGGCCGTTGACAAGCTGAAAGCGTCCGGCGGTGCAGGCGTTGAAACTGCGAAGACCGCGGCGGCGCGTGCCGACGTCGTGATCACGATGTTGCCGTCAGGCAAGGAGGTGCGCGAGGTCTATCTCGGTTCGTCAGGTATCGTCGAGAATGCAAATGCCGGCACCTTGCTGATCGATTGCTCGACAATCGATGTTGAAACCGCGCGAGCGGTTGCCGCGGCAGCGGAAAAGAAAGGCCTGCTGATGCTTGACGCGCCCGTGTCGGGCGGCGTCGGCGGTGCCACGGCCGGCACGTTGACATTCATGGTGGGTGGCAGCGCGCAGGCTTTCGCGCGCGCGGAGTCGATCCTGCAAAAGATGGGCAAGACGATTGTGCACGCGGGTGGTGCGGGCAACGGCCAGGCGGCGAAGATCTGCAACAACATGATCCTCGGCGTGTCGATGATTGCCGTGAGTGAGGCTTTCGTGCTTGCGGAAAAACTCGGGCTCGATCACCAGAAGTTGTTCGACATCTCGTCAAAGTCGTCGGGCCAGTGCTGGTCGATGACGACCTATTGTCCTGTGCCTGGACCGGTACCGACGTCGCCTGCAAACCGCGACTATCAGGCGGGATTTACCGCTGCGATGATGCTTAAGGATTTGAAACTGTCGCAGGACGCCGCAAAGACTTCAGGAACCAAGACAGAACTTGGCGCCGATGCGACCCGCCTCTATTCCCAATATGTGGCAAGCGGGGAGGCGTCTCGCGATTTTTCCGGCATCATTCGTTTCATTCGCGGGTAATGCGGATTTTTAAAGTGAACGAAGCCTTGCGCGCTCACGTAAAATTCTACGATCAAGAGACCGTTCACCCTTTCAAATAAACCTAATCTTTATGGTGTTATTTAAGCCGATTTTAGATTGCCCCTTCTAAGGTGAGCCACATCCGGAGCGGGGAAAAACAGGGCCTTGCAACCGGGGACAGATTTATAAAACGCAAGGGGCGTTGAACATGAAAGCCGTCGCAAAGACGGTCGAGCCCGCCGCACGCGAGGCGCAGCTCGATCACATTCGGCCTCAGTATCTTGAGGCCTTGACGTTGGTAGAACGGCTGCATCGCCGACTGCTCGACGTTATCAAGGACGAGTTCGATCGGCGCGGTCGCTCCGACATCAATTCGGTGCAGGCTCTGCTGCTCTACAACATTGGGGACAAGGAACTGACGGCCGGTGAGCTGCGCACGCGCGGCTACTATCTCGGCTCGAACGTTTCCTACAACCTCAAGAAGCTGGTTGAGATGGCGTTCCTCGATCACCAGCGTTCGCGCGTTGACCGCCGTTCGGTTCGCATCAAGCTGACCGAGAAGGGCCGCGAGGTGCGCGACATCATCGAAGGTCTCTACCAAAAGCATGTGCGCACTGTTGAGCAGGTCGGCGGGATCAACGCCGAAGAGTTCTCGACCCTCAACAAGTCGTTGCATCGGCTCGAGCGCTTCTGGACCGACCAGATTCTGTATCGGCTCTAACCCCACTGTGGGTGGACTGCCTTGCCCCGGCCGACTTGGCCGGGGTTTTCTTTTGCCTGGGGGCGGGACGTTACGGCCCCTAGATATTGCGCCTCCGAACACTCCACAGCCCAATGCTTGGCGGGTCCCGGTCAATGTGCTATTGCCGGGCCAATCCCGGACTTTTAACCGGGCGCCTGATCCTTCCCCCGAAAACCGGCGTCGTTGTTTCGGGACCATGCGCCTGGCCACCGATCGGCGCCGATCGCTTGCGGCGCGAGGAGATGTGAATGTCGGCGACGTCAAATCAGAAGCGTGCAGGCGAAGTTGAGACCCTCTTTTCGGCCACATTGCGCGATCTGGACCCTGAGATCGACAACGCCATCAAGCTCGAGCTCGGCCGTCAGCGCGACGAAATCGAGCTGATCGCGTCCGAGAACATCGTCTCGCGTGCGGTGCTCGAGGCGCAAGGATCCGTCCTCACCAACAAATATGCCGAGGGACTTCCCGGCAAACGTTACTACGGTGGATGTCAGTACGTTGACATCGTCGAGCGACTTGCGATCGAGCGCGTGACGAAATTGTTCGGCTGCAAGTTTGCGAACGTGCAGCCGCACTCGGGTGCCTCGGCAAATGCGGAAGTGTTTTTTGCCCTGCTGCAGCCGGGCGACACTTTCATGGGACTTAATCTCGCCGCGGGGGGCCATCTTACGCACGGCTCGCCGGTCAATATGTCGGGCAAATGGTTCAAGCCCGTGCCTTACGGCGTGCGGCGGGATGATCACCGCATCGACATGGACGAGGTCGCAAAGCTCGCCGAACAGCACAAGCCGAAACTGATCATCGCCGGCGGCTCGGCCTATCCGCGCATCATCGATTTCCGCGCCTTCCGCGAAATCTGCGACAGGGTCGGCGCGATGCTGATGGTGGACATGGCGCATTTCGCAGGCCTCGTCGCGGCCGGTGTTCACCCTTCACCGTTCCCGCATGCGCACGTTGTGACGACGACAACGCACAAGACACTGCGCGGTCCGCGTGGCGGCGTGATCCTCTCCGACAACGAAGACATAGCGAAGAAGCTCAACTCGGCGGTTTTCCCCGGAATGCAGGGCGGACCACTGATGCATGTGATCGCCGCGAAGGCCGTCGCGTTCGGTGAAGCACTCAGGCCGAGCTTCAGGACCTACGCGCGCAACGTCCTGGAGAATGCCAAGGCGCTGGCAGAGACCCTGAAGTCGCACGGGCTCGATATCGTTTCCGGCGGGACCGACACGCATCTCATGCTGGTGGATCTGCGGCCGAAGCAGCTCACCGGCAAGGTGGCTGAATTGGCCCTGGGTCGCGCGCACATTACCTGCAACAAGAATGGCATTCCGTTCGATCCGGAGAAGCCGACGGTCACGTCGGGCATTCGGTTCGGCACGCCCGCCTGCACGACGCGCGGCTTCGGAATTGCCGAGTTTCGCCAGGTTGGTGAGATGGTCGTTGAGGTTCTCGACGTTCTATCGCAGAAGCGCGTCGAAGAGGATTCACTCGTCGAAGCCGCCGTGCGCGAGAAGGTCAAGTCATTGCTTGGACGATTTCCGATTTATCAGGACTGAGAGAAATTGGGGGCGTTATGCGTTGCCCGAGTTGCGGAAGTCTCGATACCCAGGTGAAGGATTCGCGGCCGACTGAAGATTCGGCTGTGATCCGCCGCCGCCGTGTCTGTCTGACCTGCAATTTCCGTTTCACGACGTTTGAGCGCGTGCAGCTGCGCGAATTGACCGTCATCAAACGGGCCGGCCGGCGCGTCCCGTTCGATCGCGACAAACTGATGCGCTCCGTACAGATCGCGCTGCGCAAACGACCGGTTGAACCGGAGCGAATCGAGCAGACGGTCTCGAAGATCGTTCGCGAACTGGAGAGCCAGGGCGAGAGCGAGATTTCCTCGGAAGCGATTGGCGAGATCGTCATGGAGCATTTGCGCGAACTTGACGACGTTGCCTATGTGCGATTTGCGTCCGTCTACCGCAATTTCCGCGAGGCCAAGGATTTCCGCGCTGCGCTCGACGAACTGTCGGGCGATGAAGACGGACGGCCCGCGGCCACCGCACGCAAATGAGCGAAGAGACAACGCCCGGCCCCGAAAGCGCTTCAGCCGATGAGCGTTATATGCGCCTTGCGCTTGCGCTCGGTCGCCGCAATCTCGGCAGCACCTGGCCCAATCCGGCCGTCGGCGCTGTGATCGTGAAAGACGGCCTCTTGGTTGGCCGGGGCTGGACCCAAAACGGCGGCCGTCCGCATGCCGAAGTCGAGGCGCTCAGGCGCGCAAAGAAGATGGCGCAGGGCGCAACGTTATATGTGACCCTTGAGCCATGTGCGCATCAGGGCAAGACCCCGCCTTGCGCTGATGCCATTATCCGGTCGGGCATCACGCGCGTCGTCTCAGCATTGGAGGATCCAAACCCGGAAGTGGCCGGGCAGGGACACGAGCGCATGCGGGCGAAAGGCATCGCCGTCGAGGTCGGCCTTTGCGCCGATCAGGCACGACGCGATCACGCCGGGCACATCACGCGCATGACGCAGGGGCGGCCGCACGTGACGGTCAAGCTCGCGATTTCATCCGACGGCAAGGCGGGGTTGCCGGGCCGGAAACCGGTGGCGATCACCAGCGAAACGGCACGCGATCGGGTATTCCAGATGCGTGCGGCCAGCGATGCCATCATGGTTGGGGTCGGCACGGTGCTCGCTGACGATCCGCAATTGACCTGTCGCCTGCCGGGTATGTTCGAGCGATCGCCGGTTCGTGTGGTGCTCGATGAAAAATTGGTCCTGCCTCTCTCAACGTCGGTCGTCGCGACCATCCGCGAGACCCCGACCTGGGTGTTTACGTCCCACAAGCCGTCACAGATTGCCGAAGAGATTCTTCAGGAAAAAGACTGCAAGGTTTTTCGCGTCGACGAAAGCGACGGCCGGCTCGACTTGCGACAGGTTCTCAAGGTTCTCGCCGAGCAGGGCATTACCCGACTTATGGTGGAGGGCGGACCGATCCTTGCGGCGAGCTTCGTGGAAAGCAATCTTGTCGACGAAGCGATCCTGTTGCATGGCGTCAAATCGGTCGGCGCCGGCGGCATCGACCCGTTGGAAGGCATGCCGCTCGCTGCGCTCACAGGACGTCTGACGTCACTGGGAAGAGAAAAGCTCGACGTCGATACGATCGAAACCTTCGTGCGCGTCTAGATCATGTTCACGGGTATCGTCACAAGCATAGGCGAAGTGCGTTCGGTCAAGCCGCGCGCCGACAATTTGCATCGCATCACCATCGCCTGCGACTACCCGCGCGCGGACATCGTTCAAGGCGCATCGATCGCCTGTTCGGGTGTCTGCCTGACGGTGGTTGACGTCGGCGAAGAGGGTGGCCGCACCTGGTTCGCCGTCGACGCCGCAGCCGAAACGCTGCGTGTCACGACCGCGGGCCGCTGGCGTCAGGGGTCCAAAATCAATCTCGAGCGGGCGCTGAAATTCGGCGACGAATTGGGCGGCCATCTGGTTGCCGGCCATGTCGACGGGATTGCCACGGTCCTGGGCCGCGAGGACATGACGGAAATGGCCCGCTTGGTGCTGCGCGCGCCGCGCGAGGCCGCGCGCTTCATCGCGACCAAGGGCTCGGTTGCGCTCGATGGCGTCTCGCTCACGGTCAACGCCGTGGAGGGGGATACATTTTCGGTACTGGTCATTCCCCATACCTTGCGCGTGACGACTTTGGGCGAACTGCACAAGGGCAATGACGTCAATCTCGAAATTGATACGATGGCCCGTTATGCCGCGCGGCTGGCGGAGATGAAGTAGTGTCTTGTTTGGGCCGTGACCGCTTGCTACCACCGCGGTGAAACGGGATTTCGAGATGGCCAAGAAGACCAAGAAGAAAAGCAGGACGAAAAAGCACGGCGGCCTGCATATGCTGATCGTGGAGTCGCGCTTTTACGACAGCATTTCAGACGAGCTTCTGACCGGCGCTACGCGCGTGCTCGATCATGCCGGGGCGCGCTACGACCGCGTGACCGTGCCCGGAACATTGGAAATTCCTGCCGCCATCGGCATTGCGATGGATGCCTCGCGGCGCCGTCGCGCTCCCTATGATGGGGTGATCGCGCTCGGATGCGTGATCCGCGGCGAAACCCACCATTTCGAGATCGTGGCGAACGAGTCGGCGCGCGCGCTGATGGATCTGTCGGTGCGGGAGCGCCTTCCCGTCGGCAACGGCATTCTCACGGTTGAAAACGAGGCCCAGGCGCACGTGCGGGCGAAGGTGGAAGGTGAAGACAAGGGCGGACATGCGGCGCGTGCCGCGCTGACCATGGTCGCGCTCAAGCAGACGCTGGTGTGGTGCTGATGGGTGCCCCCGCTGCACGCGATGAAAAGGACGCCCGCAAGGCGAACAAGCGCGGCGCGGCGCGGCTCGCCGCCGTGCAGGCGCTCTACCAGATGGATCTCGCCGGGACCGGCCTTAACGACATTCTCGCCGAGTTCGAAAGCCACTGGATCGGCCGCGAAGTCGAAGGCGCGCAATACCTGCCTGCCGAGGCAGCCTTCTTCCGTGACATCGTCTCTGGCGTGGTTCGCGATCAGCGCGAGCTTGATCCCTTGATCGATGAAGCGCTTTCGAATGGCTGGCCTTTGAAACGCATCGAGGCTGTGCTGCGTGCGTCGCTGCGCGCGGGCGCCTATGAACTGATCCATCGCACCGACGTGCCTGCGCGCGTGGTCGTTGCCGAATATGCTGATGTTGCCGCCGCCTTCGTCGGCCGTGACGAGACCGGCATGGTGAACGCCGTGCTCGATCAACTCGCGCGACGCCTGCGTGCCGGCGAATTCGACCGCGCCGCCGGGTGAAACGATGCCCGGGCACGACGATAGGTCGGCCGAGGACCGCCTGATCGCGCGGTTCTTCGAGCCCATCGCGACCCATCCCGGCGCACTTGGCCTGTCGGATGATGCCGCGTTCCTCAGGCCGCCGCCGGGCTGCGACCTTGTGCTGAAGGCCGATGCCATTGTCGGTGGCGTGCATTTTTTTCCCGAGGACGCGCCGCGTTCGGTCGCCAGCAAGGCTCTGCGCGTGAACCTGTCGGATCTTGCTGCGAAGGGTGCACGGCCGCTGGGCTTTCTTCTGACGCTCGCGCTGCCCAAGGACATTGGCGATGACTGGCTCGAGGGGTTTGCGCAGGGACTTCGCGGCGACTCCATTCTGTTCGCATGCCCGTTGTTCGGCGGGGACACCGACCGGACGCCGGGGCCGATCACGATTTCCGTTGCGATGTTCGGCAGTGTGCCGGAAGGAACGATGGTGCGCCGCGCCGGAGCCGGCGCGGGTGATCGCGTGTTCGTGAGCGGCACGATCGGCGATGCGACGCTCGGCCTGATGGTGCGCAAAGGCCAGGACTGGAAATTGAGCGAGCAGCAGCGCCAGCATTTGGTTTCACGCTATCTGTTGCCGCAGCCGCGCAACGCGCTGGCCGAAGCCGTGCGAACCCATGCCTCGGCGGCAATGGATATCTCCGACGGACTGGTGGGGGATTTCTCCAAGCTCTGTCGCGCGTCCGGTGTGGCAGCCGAAATTCAGGTGCCGCGTATTCCTCTTTCGGATGCCGCTAAGGCAGCGGTGGCTGCCGATCCTGCCGTCCTCGAATCCGCTCTTACGGGCGGCGACGATTACGAGATCGTGTGCACCGTGCCGCAGGCGAAGGCCGAAGGCTTTCGCGCGGCGGCCAAGGCGGCCAACGTTCCGGTCACTGAGATTGGTGAGATCAAGGCCGGAGAGGGCGCTCGGTTCTTGGCGGGCGACGGCCGCGCGCTCGCTATTCAAGCGAACGTCATTCAGTCACTTTTGAGAGGCGACGGACGTCGCGAGCGCGGTTATAATGCGATCAAAGAACGGGACTTCCCCATGCACGATGTGACGGCGAAAAAGTCGGCGGTGAAGCCAGTCGGCCAGCACCCGAATTTTATGAAACACCACAAGCATTTTCCGACCAGTGCCTGGTTGCGCCGGCGCGCGCCACATAACGTGCCGCTGTTCGCTTTTGAATATGGCGATACCGGTGCGGGGAACGACGTCGGCATTGCCCACAACTGGAGTGCATTTGACGCGATCAAGATCACGCCGCGTTACGGTGTGATGCCGACCTTGCCGCCTGTGGACGTCAAACTGTTCGGGAAAAGCTATTCGGCGCCGATCGGCGTTGCCCCGATGGGCGGACCGTCGCTTGTGTGGCCGGGCGCAGATCTTTTGATGGCAAAGGCGGCACAGCGGGCGCGTGTTCCCTACACGCTCAGCGTTGCCGGTGGCACCACCATCGAGCAGGCCGCGGAGGCTGCGCCGGACGTGTTCTGGCTGCAGCTCTATCGGTTCTGGCATGACGACCACAAAATCGGGCTCGATCTTGTCCGGCGCGCGAAAGCGGTCGAAGCGAAAGTTCTGGCGCTCACACTCGATGTGCCCGTGCGCACGACGCGCTCGCGTGAAACCTACGCCGGCCTCGCGCATGAGTTCAGGCCGAACCTGCGCATGATCGGTGAAATGATGGTGCGGCCGCGATGGCTGCTCGCGCTGATGCGTCACGGCTATCCGCGCTTTGCGACCATCGCCGACTACGCACCTCCGGGGGCCTGGACCAACGAGATCATCGCGTTTGCGCGCGCACGCATGGGCGGCGCGTTCTCATGGGAAGAAGTCAAACGCTATCGCGACGCATGGAAAGGTCCGATGGCGGTGAAGGGCGTCCTGCATCCGGAGGATGCCGCCAAGGCGGTGTCGCTCGGCATCGAAGGCATCTGGGTGTCGAACCATGGCGGGCGCCAGATCGAGGCGCTGATGCCATCCATCGATGTGCTGCCTGCCATCGTGGCCGAGGTCGGGAAAAAGGCAACGATCGTGCTCGACAGCGGCATTCGCAGCGGCCAGGACGTGATGCGGGCGCTGGCACTGGGTGCCGATGCTGCCTTCGCCGGAAAATCGTTCCTTTGGGCCGTGGCGGCTTTGGGCGATGACGGACCGGACTATCTCATCGACCTCTACATCGACGAGTTGCGGGCATCACTGGGCCAGATCGGGGCCCGGACGATCGCCGAGGCGAGGGAAGCGAGCATTCGCCATCCCGGCGCGGTGACCTTCGAGGAAACCCCGCGGCCTGTTCGCGCGCCCGGCAAGCGGTAGGCCGCGCTCAATCCTGCCCTGCACAGGGGGCATTGGCGGTTTCCGGGGATCGCCGCTAAAAGGGGCGGCCTCCGGGAGCCCTTCATGTCGGCGACAGCCGAATCGTTCCAGCACATCAAGCCCGATGACACGCTCGCGCGCCGCAACGCGATCGTGCTCGCGGTCGCGCAGGCGCTTGCCGGCGGCAATAATACGGTGATCGTTTCCACCGCCAGCATCATCGGTGCCGTGCTCGCGCCCGACAAAGGGCTCGCGACCTTGCCGGTCACGGCCATGGTTTTCGGCATGTGGCTCGGCACCTTGCCGCTGGGCTATCTTGCGCGGCACTACGGGCGCCGCTTCGCCCTGCAATGTGGCTCGGCCTTCGGCATTCTGTCCGGGCTCATTTCCTACTCGGCCGTGATGAACGGCAGTTTCTCGGTGCTGCTCATTGGCACTTTCTGCGGCGGGCTCTACGCGGCGGCGCACCAGTCCTACCGTTTCGCCGCGGCCGACACGGCGAGCGATGCCTACCGTCCGAAGGTCGTATCGTGGGTGCTGGCGGGCGGCGTTTTCGCCGCGGTTCTCGGCCCGCAGCTCGTTATCTTCACCAAGGATCTTTTGTCGCCGCATCTCTTTGCGGCGAGTTATCTGGGCCAGTCGCTTTGCGCGATCGTCGCAGCGGCTGTGCTGCAATTCGTCAAGGTGCCGCCGCTTAGCTCGGCCCATTACAACGACGCACGGCCGCTCTGGGAGATTGTCCGGCACTCCCGTTTCATCGTTGCCGTAGCGTGCGGCATCGCGAGCTACGCCATGATGAACATGGTGATGACGTCGGCACCGCTCGCGATGGTCGGCTGCGGTCATTCGATAACCGACGCGGCGCTCGGCATTCAATGGCATGTGATGGCGATGTACGCGCCGAGCTTCGTGACAGGCTCGCTGATTGCGCGTTTCGGCGTCGAGCGCATCACCGGCATTGGTTTGGCCCTGATTGTCGCGACTGCGGTGGTTGGGATTTCCGGCGTCTCGGTGGCGCATTTCTGGACAGCGCTCGTGCTTCTTGGCCTGGGCTGGAATCTGTCGTTCATCGGCGCAACCACTTTGGTGACGCAATGTCATCGTCCGCATGAGCGCAACAAGGTGCAGGCGTTCAACGACTTCCTGATTTTCGGCAGCATGGCGCTGAGCTCGTTTTCTTCGGGCCAGCTGCTCGAGAGATTCGGTTGGACGGCGATCAACGAGGTGATCTTCCCGACGATCTTCGTCGCAGTCGCGCTGCTTCTGTGGCTGTCGTTTCGTCCGCGCGCTTCGACCGTGTGATCAGGTTTCTCATCCGAAGGCATAATGGACCTCGGTCCAATCGACGCGACGCACGTCCTCATATACGAACTGCGCCCGGAGATTGGAGCGGCCGTGAGAAAGATCGATGCCGAGGTACCGGCTTCCATGAGAGCGGTACCGCAACACCGACCGACCGCTTCAATTTTTCCGGATGAACTATCGCGTCGTTGCCGGTGGGCGTACGATTTTCAGTAGTTTTTAAAAGAGGCGACGGCGCGGACTGAGCGCAGTGCCAGTTCCGGATTACAAGCCACGCCCCAAGGCAGATTAGCTCAAGCTGAGGGAGTCACTCCGATGACAAGCACGCACATGGAATCAAGACCACCTTTGGCCGGCCTCGCATTGTTGCGCACGATGGCGGACAACTGGTGGCTGGTGTTGCTGCGCGGTATCGCAGCGATAGCCTTTGGCATTCTGGCTTTCGTCTGGCCAGTGATCACCTTGCTGACACTCACCCTCCTGTGGGGAGCGTATGCCGTCGTCGACGGCCTTTTCGCGCTGTGGGGCGCTGTCGCCGGCCCGCGCGGCCACATGGGCGCGCGCTTCTGGCTCATCATCGTCGGCATTGCCGGCGTCATTGCAGGCCTGCTCGCTTTCGCCTGGCCGGGCATCACTGCATTGGTGTTGCTGTTCTTCATCGCCATCTGGGCGATCGTTATCGGGCTCATGCAGATCTGGGGCGCGATCCAGTTGCGCAAGGAAATCGAAGGCGAGTGGCTCCTGATCCTGAGCGGTCTCCTTTCGGTTGCCTTCGGCATTCTTCTGCTGGCGCGGCCCGGGCTGGGCGCGCTCGCGGTGGTCTGGATGATCGGCTGGTTCGCGATCCTCGAAGGCTGCCTGCTGGTCGCGCTGTCGCTCCGGCTGCGGAAGCACAAGCACCAGGCGTGATTGGGCGCTTTCGTTTGCGTGCTGCCAACCGCCGCATCTGTTATTGATGCGGAGGCCGTCAACTCGTACGCGAAATCAACCAATTGTGTCCGACGGTCGCGACGCTTTCCGATAGACTACCTGTAGCTGAGGCTTTCCCGGGGGGCGCGTCCATGACGCGACGCAACCTGCGTGGATTTTTGCCCGTTCTCCTGTTCGCCGGAGCCACGACAAGCTCGGCGTCGGGCCAGCAAGCTTTCGTCAATTATCCTTCGGAAATTCGGCGAGCGCTGGTGGACGCCGATGAGACATGCCGCCGCGCCGGCGGCACGCGCGTGACGCTTTCCGTCAACGCCGTACGCAAGCTCGACCTGAACGGAGACGGGCGCGAAGATTACATTGTCGATTTTCACGAAGCCGAATGCGTTGGACGCGCATCATTTTTCTGCGGGACTGGTGGTTGCGATCTCCTGATCCTCGTGGCGCTGCGGGGCGGCGCCCTGCGCAAGGTATTCGACGACCGTGTACGTGAATACGAAATTCTCTCGGGACGGGGTCCCAGTGAAATCCGGTTTGTTCTCCACGGTTCTTATTGCGGCGGTCACGGCAATCCGTCGTGCGAAAAAACGCGTCGCATCACGTCGGAGCCGTTCAAATTCGGACAGCCAAACTGATGAGGACAATGACACTGCCGTCTTGCTATGCTCCGCGCATAGCGGAGGCTCCAGCATGAAAGCCATTGTCACCATTCTCGGCGTCGTTCTATTGATCGTTGCAGCAATGTATTTCCTCGTGCCGGCGGACTCGCTGCCGACATTTTTCCCCGGACATGAGACAGGCTTGATGCGTATTCGCGCCAAGCACGGAATGCTGGCCGGTGGCCTTGGTGTCGTCTTGCTCGCGGCGAGCTGGTTTCTCGGACGGAAATAGTCCGGCTAACGAAGTGCAACGCACCATTATGGTACGATGACACTTCCGACGTAGCGCGTGCGGTCGCGCGCATGGTGGTTGGCTACCATCTGCGCGTGTGTGATGTCACAGCGATTGGTGGATTTTTGCAGCTCCGGGTAAAGCTGGGGATTGCTGCAATTTGGTCACAAAAATATCCCGGCTATGCTTTTTTGGTAATTGTCGGCCACCGGCGTCACCCCGCCGGTGGCCTTCTTCGGGGCCGCCGTCGCAAAACGAGCGGCCCCCTTTTTTCAGAGCACGCGGGGCGCTCCGAAAATTCCGTCTCTCATTGACAAGGCTAAAACGGGCGGCGTCGGCCGACTGTGATGCGGGTCACAGGTTCGGCGATCTGTCGCACCGCCTGTGGATTACTTTTCCGTCAGAAGTCGCCGGTTCTTCAAAAGCGCCAGGACCGACGCCTGGGAAAACCGCCGGTGACAAGCCTGACTATCAACAACAGCAGCACCGCGCCGATGGTCGCCACGATGATGGCCGACAGTATGCCGCTCGCGAGATGAATCCCCAGACGTGGCATCAACCAGCTGCCGATCAGGGCGCCGACGATGCCGACGGCCATGTCTCCAATCAGGCCGAAGCCGCTGCCCTCGACAATCTTGCCGGCGAGCCAACCGGCAATGACGCCTACAACCAGAATAACCAGAAGACCTTCGTCGCTGATGTGCATTGTGCCAACCCTTTCGCTGCCTCGTACGACCGACACATCGAGGTAATTCTCTCGCCTCCGACAATCGGCCCGATAAGCGAAGGTTCCAGCCCGGCGTCATTTTGATGTGTGTTCGCGGTTGCGAAATCGAAAACCTCAGTCGTACCAATGCGGCCAGTGATGATGGGGGCGGATGTGCGCGCGCCGTTGATACGCATAGGCCCTGCGGTAGGCATTGGTATGCAGCGGCCGTGCGCCGCTATAGGGCTTGCCGTAGCTGTCGCCCTGGGCGGGTGCGTTGGGTCCGTAGTTGGGAAGACTTTGCGCAAATGAGAAGGTTGTCGCGCTCACCAGGATGGCAATTACCACAGCGAATGTTTTCACGGGTCGATCTCCATTTTCAGGAAAACCCGTCGAAAACCGATTCGTTCCTGCGCGGAGGTTCCTTCGCTATCAGCAAAACCGCAGGCTGATGCCCTCGAGCGAGATACCCTTGAGTTTCGTGGTCCAGGTCTCGCCCGCCTTTACCGGCAGTGCGCGGGTCAATGTGCCGGTGGCAACAATCTCGCCGGCCGCGAGGGGCGGATTGTCGGGGTCGTTCTCAAGCAGGCTGGCCAGGTGACGGACCACCGACAGCGGTCCTTCGAGCACGTTCGAGCCGCGCCCGCGATCCATCAACGTACCGTCGCAATAAAGTTCGACTTCGAATTCCGGCAGAGCGCGCAGCCACTCCGTCGCGCGCGAGCCGATGTCGTGACGTGACCCGACCAGCAGCGCGCCGTGCATCGCGTTGACGGCGACGCTGTCGGCCGGAGTGAATTTCCAATTGCGGAAAACCGATTGGACGACCTCAAAACCGTGGGCAACCCAGCCGATGCACGCCAGCAGTTCGGCGTCATCCATACCCGGCGAGGGCGCGGCGGCAAACCCGACGATGATCTCAGGTTCGATTTTCGGCTCGGCATAGGGCACTAGCGACAATGGCGTCGCGAGATCGTGCAGGTTGCGTTGGTAGACATAGCCCCAGTTCGGGGCGCGTACGCCATATTCATCCCAGATGCGCCGATTGGTGAAACCGACCTTGCGCCCAACTGGTTTGTATCCTTTGGCAACACGAATTTTGTGAGCGAGCGCGCTGACGCGATAGGCGTCGTCGAGGGTGAAATCCGGATAGCGGGCCGAAAACGATGGTAGCGAGAGGCTCCGGCCCTCGAAAACGCCGGAAGCTTGCTGCGCGAATTCGTCCAGCGTGTCGGCCAGGTCCATGGTCATTGGCGCCGATCTCCGAAATCCTGCGTCGACGATAGCACTGACATCGCCGTTGCGGACAGGGGTCGCACCGCCTTGCTATGCTGGCGCAGTAGTAAAATGCCGGGTGAAAGCGTGAGCCAGCAGGAAATCGATGCCGTTCGTACATTGCTGACGTCAAAGCCGCGCCCGGTCGGCTGGAGCGAGCGGCGTCAGCGCATCGACGAGATCGGTGCAACCTGGCCAGTCGCGGACGACGTGCGCCTCGAAGAGGTCGATCTCGACGGCGTGCCGGGCGAATGGTCGATCGTGCCCGGCAGCGACCCGTCACATGTGCTGCTGTTCTTTCATGGCGGCGGCTATTGCTCGGGTTCGATCGTCAGCCATCGTCGGATGGTGACCGAAGCCGGTCGCGCCGCGCGTATGCGCACGCTTGCCGTCAACTACCGGCGTGCGCCCGAGCATCCTTATCCCGCGGCACATGATGACGCGATGAGAGCGTGGCGTTTCCTGCGCATGCAGGGGATCGCCGCGCGCAACATCGCGGTTGGTGGCGACAGCGCCGGCGGAAACCTCACGATCACGCTGATCAACCGGCTGCGGGCGGGAGGCGAGGAGCAGCCGGGCTGCGCCTGGCTTGCTTCGCCCTGGACCGACCTGACGATGTCGGGCGCTTCACTTGAGACAAAGGCCACTGTCGATCCGCTGATCCACAAGGCGTATCTCGAGGAACTGGCGGACGCTTATGCGCCCGCGCCGATCGATCGAAAGGATCCGCTGATCTCGCCGCTGTTCTCCGACGTGCGCGGCTTTCCGCCGGCGCTCATCCAGGTCGGTTCATCGGAAACACTACTCGATGATTCAGTGCGCTTTGCGCGTGCCCTCGGCCTCGCTGACGTGAACGTCACGCTGCAGGTCTGGCCGCATATGATCCACGCCTGGGCGATGTGGAACGCGAAGCTGACCGAGGGACGGCAGGCGCTTGAGCAGGTGGGCGAATTCGTGAGGCGGTGGATTTAGGTACCGCAATGCAGCCCCAAATGTCTGCAATCTTTGCGTCCGAAACCCGCTCTTGTGCGTTGATGTCAAAACCGAATACGGAGTTAATCATGCGTTTTGTCTTTTGCATTGTAATTGTTGCGCTAATGCCGGCCTCTGCTTTGGCGGCGAAGGGGCCCATGAGCTTGTCGAGTGCCCAAGCCGCTGCCGCGGGTGGTGACCAGCAGGCGGCAGCTGCGCTCGCGCTCACGACGAACCGCGATACGTGTCTAAGCGGGTGCGCAAGTCGTGGTCATCCGAAAGATCAGTGCGCCAGCGCCTGCCGCCCGGGCCTTTGTCACCCAGGCGCCGAGCAGCCGTACTGCGTGTCAAAGTAAGTGGCACTCTGTAGGTATTGTGAATACGTCGGCACGGATCGAGCCGCAGCCTGACGGTGGTATCCAAACAATTTGAGCCAATTTCAGCACGGGACCGAAACGGCTGGTGATGTATTGCAGCCGGCATGGCTCGCATCTTTGCTTTGGTACTTGCGTTGACGGTGTGCGGCGGCGCACGCGCCGCGGCTCCCGAATTCGACACCGACCACTTTTGTGCGGATTTCGCGAGCGGCCATGCGATCGGCAACATGGGCGACATGGCCAAGGCGGTTTGCCTGTTGAGCGAGCAGTCGACCAAGACCGTGGTCGAAAAGGCTTGGGATCGCGTCCCGGCCACAAATAAAGACACGTGCCTCAAGACGGCGCGCGAGTCGTACGTCTATCTCGCGAAATGCCTGAGCTCGGTGCAGGGGCGGTAGCGCTACTCCGCCGCTTCGATACGCTTTTTCCGCTTCGGCGTAGCGCGGCGGAGAACCGGCGTCAGGAACTGCCCGGTATAGCTCCGCTTCACCTTCACGATATCCTCTGGCGTGCCCGCGGCGACGATTTCGCCGCCGCCGTCGCCGCCTTCGGGGCCGAGATCGATGACCCAATCGGCCGTCTTGATGACTTCGAGATTGTGCTCGATCACCACAACGGTATTGCCGCCTTCAACCAGTTCGTGAAGGACCTCAAGCAGTTTCGCAACGTCGTGGAAGTGCAGGCCGGTGGTCGGTTCGTCCAGGATATAAAGAGTGCGGCCGGTCGCCCGCTTCGATAGTTCCTTGGCGAGCTTTACCCGCTGCGCCTCGCCGCCGGAGAGCGTCGTCGCCTGCTGGCCGACATGGATGTAGTCGAGGCCGACGCGGTGCAGCAGTGCCAGCACATCGCGCACGCGCGGCACCGCCTTGAAGAATTCGAGCGCCTCTTCAACCGTCATATCAAGAACGTCGGCGATCGACTTGCCCTTGAAGAGAACTTCCAACGTTTCGCGGTTGTAGCGCTTGCCCTTGCAGACATCGCAGGTGACATAGACATCCGGCAGGAAGTGCATTTCGATCTTGATCACGCCGTCGCCCTGGCAAGCCTCGCAGCGGCCGCCCTTGACGTTGAATGAGAAACGGCCCGGCTCGTAACCGCGCGCTTTGCTCTCCGGCAGGCCTGCGAACCACTCGCGGATCGGCGTGAAGGCGCCGGTATAGGTTGCCGGGTTCGATCGCGGGGTGCGCCCAATCGGCGACTGGTCGATATCTATGATCTTGTCGATGTGCTCGAGCCCCTCGATGCGGTCGTGCGGTGCCGGCGCGAGCGAGGCGCCGTTGAGCTTGCGCGCAACGGCGGCGTAGAGCGTATCGACCAACAGTGTGGACTTGCCGCCGCCGGAAACCCCGGTGACGCAGGTGAACAGGCCAAGCGGAATCTCGGCGGTGATGTTCTTGAGGTTGTTGCCGCGCGCATTGACGACCTTGATCGTGCGGCGCGTGTTGTGCGGCCGTCGCTCGGGAATCGGCACCGAGAGTTCACCCGAGAGGTATTTCCCGGTCCATGATTTGGGTGCGTCGATCAGGTCCTCTACCTGGCCTTCGGCAACGATCTCGCCGCCGTGGATGCCCGCTCCGGGGCCGATATCGAGGACGTGGTCGGCGGTGCGGATCGCGTCCTCGTCGTGCTCGACGACGATCACGGTATTGCCGAGATCGCGTAGGCGCTTGAGTGTTTCGAGAAGCCGCGCGTTGTCGCGCTGGTGCAGGCCAATCGACGGCTCGTCGAGCACATAGAGCACTCCAGTGAGGCCGGAGCCGATCTGGGAGGCGAGCCGGATGCGCTGGCTCTCGCCACCGGACAGCGTGCCCGACGCGCGCGACAGCGTGAGATAATCAAGTCCAACATCGACCAGGAACTTCAGCCGCTCGCGGATCTCCTTCAGTACCCGCACGCCGATTTCATTCTGCTTGGCATTGAGGTGCGCGGGCAGGGTGGTGAACCACTCACCCGCGCGCTTCACGCTGAGATCGGCGACCTGCGCGATGTTCTGCCCGGCGATTTTGACGCAGAGCGCTTCCGGCTTGAGCCGCGCGCCGTGACAGGCCTTGCACGGCACGTCGGTGAAATATTTCTGCAGGTCTTCGCGCGCCCACTCGCTCTCGGTTTCCTTGAAGCGGCGCTCGAGATTGGTGATCACGCCCTCGAACGGCTTCTTGGTCGTGTAGCCGCGCAGGCCATCATCGTAGACGAACTTGATGTCGTCCTCGCCGGAACCATAGAGGATCGCGTCCTGCGTCTTTTTCGGCAGGTCTTTCCATTTGGTATCGAGCGTGAACTTGAAGTGCTTGGCGAGCGCGTCGAGCGTCTGGATGTAATAAGGCGATGACGATTTGGCCCACGGCGCGATCGCACCCTTGCGCAAAGTCGCATCGCGGTCGGGGATCACCAGATCGGCATCGATATGCTGCTCGACCCCCAGGCCGCCGCATTCGGGACAGGCGCCGAACGGATTGTTGAACGAAAAAAGCCGCGGCTCGATCTCCGAAATGGTGAAGCCGGATTCCGGACAGGCAAATTTTTCGGAGAAAATCAGTCGTTCCGCGTTGGCGTTACGGCCGCGATTGGCGGTCGCTCCGGTCGCTTTGGTGTCGGCCAGTTCGACAACGGCGAGCCCATCGGCGAGCTTCAGGCATTGCTCAAGCGAATCCGCGAGCCGTGTGCCAATGTCACCGCGCACCACCAGTCGGTCGACCACGACGTCGATATCGTGGGTGAACTTCTTGTCGAGTGGCTTGACCTCGCCGATCTCGTAGAAAGCGCCGTCGACTTTCACGCGCTGGTAGCCCTTGCGCAGAAATTCGGCGAGCTCCTTCTTGTATTCGCCCTTGCGGCCGCGCACGACCGGCGCCAGCACGTAGATGCGCGTGCCTTCCGGCAGCGCCAGCACGCGATCGACCATCTGCGACACCGTCTGGCTTTCGATCGGCAGGCCGGTCGCGGGCGAGTAGGGCACGCCGACGCGCGCCCACAACAGGCGCATGTAATCGTAGATCTCGGTGACGGTGCCGACGGTCGAACGCGGATTTTTCGATGTGGTCTTTTGCTCGATGGAGATCGCCGGCGACAATCCGTCGATCTGGTCGACGTCCGGCTTCTGCATCATCTCGAGGAATTGGCGCGCGTAGGCGGAGAGCGATTCCACGTAGCGGCGCTGACCCTCGGCATAGATGGTGTCAAAGGCGAGCGAGGATTTGCCCGAACCTGAGAGGCCGGTAAATACGACCAGCCGGTCGCGCGGGATCGCGACGTCGACATTCTTGAGGTTGTGTTCGCGCGCGCCGCGGATCGTTATCTGGCGGGCGTCGCGGACGGCGTTGCTGGAGCGTTCGGCCATATGATCCGCAGCACTGAGAAACGGGACGTGTAGGGCAAACTAACCCCACCGGCCCGGCAAAAAGATGCGGGGCCGTTCGGGCTTGCTGGTCGGAACGTAGTAAGAACAATTACCCTTTGCCAGCCCAGCCCCGGAATCGCAGTTGAAAACCTGTGCGGAAGAGACTAGAACATATCGGGAACGGAACCGCAAGGCGCCGTTCGGGGCAGCTCACCGGCGTGGCCTAAAGCCCTGTGGATTAGGGGCAACGCGCTTGCCGCCCCCTTTGTGACGCCAATTCGCGAGGTCTAGGGTGGGTTTGTTTTTCATCGGGACGCGTGCGGCACGCGGTCCTCAAACGGCGAGCGCCCAGCGGCTTCGGTTGAAGCGGCACGCGCTGATCGCCACGCGGAGAGCATCATGGCAGGCAGCGTCAACAAGGTCATTCTCGTCGGCAATCTGGGCGCTGATCCGGAGGTCCGCCGCACCCAGGACGGGCGTCCGATCGTCAATCTGAGGGTGGCCACATCCGAGAACTGGCGCGACAAGAACACCGGCGAGCGGCGCGAAAAGACCGAATGGCACCGCGTGGTCATATTCAGCGAAGGGCTCGCAAAGATCGCGGAGCAGTACCTGAAGAAGGGCTCGAAGGTTTACCTCGAAGGCGCTCTGCAGACACGCAAATGGCAGGACAAGGACGGCCAGGATCGGTACTCGACCGAAGTGGTGCTGCAAGGCTTCAACTCGGCGCTGACCATGCTCGACCGCGCGGGCGGTGGTGGCGGAGCAGGGGCCGACAACAGCGATTTCGGCTCGGCCGGCCCAACGGCGTCGCGCGAACGCAAACCGGCATTGGCCGGCGCCGGCGGCAAGCAAGACGATATGGACGACGAGATTCCGTTCTGATCGTCGCGTCTACGCACCACAAGCACCGAGACCATCAGCGAGCACAAATTTCACGGTCGCCGTCCTTCATTGAGCGTTGAAGTTATGCTCAACGGATGGTGGCGACCGATCGTTCGGCAATCACGTCGTTATGTCGACCTTGTTGGTGGAATCGAAGGTCGCTGTGACCTGGATATCGATATTGACGGTTTCGGTATTGCCGCTGGGGTCGCTCGTATCCGTACTGTTCTGGCTGGATACACCCCCGTGATGGTGGTGATGATGACCGTGCGCTTGCTGTTGCTGCTGCAACGAGGCGAGCGCCTGTTGTGCGCCGTCAAGATCGTTCGAGCTTAGAGCTTTGCCGATTTGCTGAAGCGCTTGCGCAAAAGGACCGCTGCCCTGAGCCGCAGGCGATGACGCGAGCGTATTGTAGGCATTCTGCGCGGCGGCGAGATTGCCTGACTGCAGCGCGTTGGCGAGCTGGCCGAAAGCCTGCCGATAGTTCTGATAGTTTGAAGCCTGGGACGCACTGAACGACGAAATAGCCGAGATAGTCATGACCCTCGCTCCCGAACGGGAAGTGCATCCCGTGATTGAGAGTCGCCCCGCAACCTGTCTAGCGATTCGCGCTTACTGAGTTGTAAATGGTTGATTTACACGGTTTTTATTCTCAAGCGGCAACGTGCCGGAAAACTAGCTCGTCAGTGCGGCGCGCACGCCGTCGATAACGTATTGCACGGCGAGTGCCGCAAGCAGAACGCCGAGCAGGCGCGAGGCGACGATATTTGCAGTGACGCCGAGCCGCTTGGCGATGCGCGCCGCAAGCGCAAATACAACAAAGCACAACACCAGAACGATCACGATGACCGCGAGCAGGATCGCAAGGCGCATGCTGTCGCCTTCGCTGCGGCTCGCCAGAAGAATTGTCGCAGTGATCGCGCCAGGTCCGGCCATCAAGGGAATGGCGAGCGGGAAGGCGGCGATATTGCGCACGTGCTCCTCGATGGCCTGCTCGGCTTGCTGTGACTGGCGCTCGGTGCGAACGCCGAACACCATTTCAGAGGCGATCGAGAACAGCAGTAATCCGCCAGCGATTCGGAACGCTGGCAAACCAATCGAGAGCGTGCGCAACAGCCAGTCGCCGACTAAAGCACTGCCAACGAGGATCGCCGCCGCGATCAGTGTTGCGTGCAGCGCAACGCTGCGTCGCGCGCGTTGCGGCAGGCCGTGCGTGATCGCGAGGTAGGAAGGAACGAGGCCGATCGGGTCGACCACGACAAGCAAAGTGACCAGCGCGGAGATGAGAAATTCAAGCGGCATGTGTGTCGCTCAAGGTACTCGTTTGCGGCAATTCTGGCGCGTCAAAAAGGCAGGCGGACGGAACCTGGAGACGACATATAACCTATTGAAATAGCGAACAATATTAAGCTGTATAGGCCGGCATTTCGGTTGGCAAAGCACCCCTGAATCAGTTAGAAAACCGCAACTAAAAATTCCACGCAGGACATTGTCTTGGCCGATACCGAACCTCCGAAATCGGGGGACGCACCGCCTTCAGATGTGCGCCCGGTTTCCATTACCGAGGAGATGAAGCGCAGCTATCTCGATTACGCGATGAGCGTAATCGTGTCGCGTGCGCTGCCCGATGTGCGCGACGGCCTCAAGCCGGTGCATCGGCGCATTCTCTATTCGATGAGCGAGCAGGGCCATACGCCCGACAAGAAATATGTGAAGTCGGCGCGTGTGGTCGGCGACGTGATGGGCAAATACCACCCGCACGGCGACCAGGCGATCTACGATGCGCTGGTGCGCATGGCGCAGGATTTTTCCATGCGCCTGATGTTGATCGACGGCCAGGGCAATTTCGGTTCGGTCGACGGGGATCCTCCGGCGGCCATGCGTTACACCGAATGCCGGTTGGCGCATTCGGCCATGGCGCTGCTGGACGACATCGATAAAGACACCGTCGGTTTCCAGGAGAACTATGACGGGAGCGAGAAAGAGCCGGTGGTGCTGCCGGCGCGCTTCCCGAATTTGCTGGTCAACGGGGCGGGCGGCATTGCCGTCGGCATGGCAACCAATATCCCGCCGCACAATCTCGGCGAGGTGATCGATGCCGCGGTTGCGCTTGATCGACGATCCGGCGCTCACCATCGATGACCTGATCAAGATTGTGCCGGGTCCGGATTTCCCGACCGGTGGCATCATCCTCGGCCGCGACGGCATTCGGTCGGCGTACAAGGACGGCCGCGGTTCGATCGTCATGCGCGGCAAGGTGGAGATCGAGACCGTTCGCAAGGAGCGGGAAGCCTTCATCATCACCGAAATTCCATATCAGGTGAACAAGGCTACATTGGTGGAGCGCATCGCCGAACTGGTGCGCGAGAAGAAGATCGATGGCGTTGCCGATCTGCGCGACGAAAGTGATCGGGACGGTTACCGCGTTGTCGTCGAGATCAAGCGCGATGCGGTGCCGGACGTTGTCCTCAACCAGCTCTATCGCTTCACGCCACTGCAATCGTCATTCAGCGCCAACATAGTGGCGCTCGACGGCGGGCGTCCGCTGGTGATGACGCTGAAGGACCTACTGAGCGCCTTCATCGCCTTCCGCGAAGAGGTCGTGTCGCGGCGCACCAAGTATCTCCTTGGCAAGGCGCGCGATCGCGCCCACGTCCTGGTTGGTCTTGCCATTGCAGTTGCCAATATCGACGAGATCATCAAGCTCATTCGTGCCGCCAAAAATCCTGAGGAAGCGCGCGAAGGCTTGATGAAGCGCGACTGGGCGGCCAAGGACGTCGCGTCGATGGTGACCCTGATCGACGATCCGCGTCACAAGGTCACCCCGAAAGGTACGACGAAGCTTTCTGCCGAGCAGGCCAAAGCCATTCTTGACCTGCGGCTGCAGCGGCTGACCGCACTTGGCCGCGAGGAGATCAAAGGAGAGCTCGACAAGCTTGCCGCCGAAATCGCCGATTATCTCGATATCCTGCGATCACGCTCGCGCATCCAGTCGATCATCAAGAATGAGCTGGCGGACGCTAAGAAGGAATTCGCCACGCCCCGCCGCACGGTGATCGCGGAAGCGGCTGGTAACGTCGAAGAGGAAGACCTGATCACGCGCGAAGAGATGGTCGTCACCGTCTCGCACCAGGGTTATATAAAGCGCGTGCCACTCTCGACCTATCGTGCGCAGCGACGCGGCGGCAAAGGCCGCGGCGGCATGCAGGTGCGCGAGGAAGATTTCGTCTCGCGCCTCTTCGTTGCCTCGACGCACGCGCCGATCCTGTATTTCTCTTCGCGCGGCAAGGTCTACAAGGAGAAGGTCTGGCGGCTGCCGATTGCGGCGCCGCAGGCGCGTGGCAAGGCGCTGATCAACATTCTGCCGCTGCAGCAGGGCGAGACCATCACCACCATCATGCCGCTGCCCGAGGACGAGGCATCCTGGGCGCAGCTCGACGCGATGTTCGCCACTACCAGCGGTACGGTTCGCCGCAACAAGCTGTCCGATTTCGCCGACGTGCGGCCGTCCGGCATCATCGCCATGAAGCTCGAAAACGGCGAGTCGATCGTTGATGTGCAGATCTGCACTGAGAAAGACGACGTGCTGCTGACCGCCAATGGCGGCCAGTGCATCCGCTTCGCGGTTCCCGAGGTGCGCGTGTTCCAGGGTCGCACCTCACGCGGGGTGCGCGGCATCACGCTCGCCGAGAAGGATCACGTGATCTCGCTGTCTATCCTTCGCCACATCGAAGTGACTGCTGAAGAACGTGCGGCCTATCACAAGCGCGCCAGCGCAATTCGGAGGGGTGGTGCGGCCGAGGAGGAGGCGGGCACCGAAACCGAAGAGGCGGTCGGCGCAATCGAACTCGGCGAGAAGCGCTATGTCGAGCTTTCCGCTGCCGAGCAGTTCGTGCTGACAGTATCCGAGCGAGGCTTCGGCAAGCGCTCCTCGTCCTACGAGTACCGGACGACCGGTCGGGGCGGCAAAGGCATCGTCGCGATGACGCTGACCAAAAAGACCGGCAAGATCGTCGGGTCGTTCCCGGTGGAAGAGGCCGACCAGGTCATGCTGGTCACCGATGCCGGCAAGCTCATCCGTACGCCGGTCGCGGGTATTCGCATCGCCGGACGGTCCACGCAGGGGGTGATCGTACTCAACACCGCCGAGGACGAGCGTGTTGTTTCGCTCGAGCGCCTGAGCGAAGAAGATAGCGACAACGGCGACGGCGAATAGTCGCTGTCATGGCCGGGCTTGTCCCGGCCATCTCGATTCAGAGGGCAATGCCGTGCAAATCTAAGCGGGATCGCCGGGACACACCCGGCGATGACAGATCAGGCTTTTTGTCATGAACTATCACCTCTTCTCAGCATTTCTGCTCATCACCTTCGTGCTCGTCATCGTTCCGGGCCCGATCGTCACTCTGGTGATCACGACCGGCGCCACGCGCGGTATCCGCGCGGCCTTGATGACGGTACTAGGCTCAACCCTCGGCAACGCGGTGCTGATCACCTGCATTGCGCTCGGCCTGAACTGGGTTCTCCGGACTTCGGTGGAAGTTTTTGAAATCCTTCGCTGGGCGGGGGCGGCCTATCTGGTCTGGCTCGGTATCCAGGCGTGGCGGCATGCCGGCGAACAGGGGGAAGTCGCGACGCCACGGCATCGTGTGTACGTTTCGCGTGGTTTCCTGGTGGCGATAACCAATCCCAAGACCATCGGGTTCTTTACGGCCTTCCTGCCGCAATTCGTCGATCCGCAGCTCCCCGTTGGCCACCAGCTGGCGGTAATGTGCGCGGTTTCCGTTGCGATGGCTGCCGTCACGGACGCTGGCTGGGCGATTGCTGCCGGCGCGGGCCGGGCTTTTTTCCTGAAACAGGCGCCGGCACGATGGCTCGGCAGGCTATCGGGGGTCGTCCTTATTGGTGGCGGTGTCTGGCTGTCGCTCGCGCGCCGCTCGACCTAGGGGCACGTCAGGAATTCGGCACCGGCACTGCCGAGCGTTGGGTACGCGGGCGTGTGGCGAGGTACTTC
This sequence comes from uncultured Alphaproteobacteria bacterium, assembly GCA_963831515.1. Taxonomy (GTDB): domain Bacteria; phylum Pseudomonadota; class Alphaproteobacteria; order Rhizobiales; family Xanthobacteraceae; genus Pseudolabrys. Next base: position 77,660 of record CAWHQL010000009.1, read on the forward strand.
TGCAGCACGCCCATGAAATCCCAGATATCCCTGTTCAGCCGCGTCATGTTGCGAATGGCGTTTTGCAGTTCGCGAATTCTCGCGTCATCCATGGGACGCACGATGCCGAGCTGAAGGCGGCCCTTCACCTCTTGGACGCGCATATGGTTCGTGTGCGTGATCTCGCCACGCTCGTCGAGCACATACATGCAGTGGTTGAATTCGTTGCGCATGCGCGTGCTGTCGTTGAATCGCTCGACGATGTCATCAAGCTTCTTTTCCACCTGTTTGTCGGAAACCTTGATCTTGGCCAGACGCTCGATCAGGTCGATGCGCGCGCGAGTTGTGTTGAGGGTGGCAAAGACGATCGCCGCGGTGGCCTCGTCGGTCTCCATCAGCAGCATCAATATATAGATGAACAGGCTTTCGTTGTTCGACCAGCAGTGGACGAGGTTGCCGATCAGGGTCAAAGTGACCATGCGCCGCCCGCCACCTTTGGGGGCTGCGGCTTCGATTGCCGCAAAGTCCGGCTTTGGAGGCAGATGCGACATGCACATTCCCGCTTTGGAACAGCGATCATAGCGGGAGCGGGGAACGAATGCGAGCAGGGCAATTCCTGCTAGGATATCGCCATGTTCAGGGTCCTGAAGTCACGACAGGCGCGTCGATCGGCGGTGGCGACGATTCTGCCCTTCGTCGAGCGAAGTCGTGCCGCGCGCGAGATTCCGGATTCGCTCTGGTTCGAGCCTTACTTCGTCGGCTTTCTTGGCATGCTGATTACGCTCACGGCATCATGGTACACGCGGTCGCTTGGCAATGACGCTTTGGCCGACGTGCAAAGCAAATCTTGGGCGGCAATAACCGGGATGAACAGCGAACTGATCGGCGAGGAAATCTGCTCCCTCAGCGCAGCGCACGACGAGCGTTTCGAGTTGGGATGCCGCAATGCGCTGTCCTTTTTCCAGGCGCTGCAATCGGAAGCCGGTGCGGACCTATATCCCGGCCGGCCTGAGGATCCTGAACAGCAGGCGCGAGCCGCGATTTGGGCGAGACATTTCGATACCTACGTGACTGATTACCTGAACGCGAATGAAATGATTCGAGTCTAGTGTTCGCGGAATGCCCGGTTCATGCTGTCGGTAACCGGCTTCATCAGATACTGGAAAAACGTCCGCGCGCCGGTCTGGATGTAGACTTCCGCCGGCATCCCAGGCTTAGGCCTGAAATTGGATTTGGGATTCGCGCCGATCTGATCGACATGTACGCGCGTAATATAGGAGTCGGGTGACTGGCCCGGTTTGGCATCGTCCGGCACCGCGTCCGCCGATACATAGATAACGTGGCCGTGTGCCATCGGTGTGGTGCGCTGGTCGAGCGCGGTCAAGCGGATTTCCGCCCGCTGTCCGACTTCGACGTGATCGATGTCGCGCGAACGCACGCGGGCTTCGACAACAAGGTCGCCCCTGAGCGGGACGATTTCCATGACCGGCTTTCCGGGCTCGATGACGCCGCCGGCTGTGTGGTAGCGAAGTTTGACGACCGCCCCGCGTACGGGAGCCTTGATTTCGATCCGGCCGAGGACGCCTTCGGCTGCGCGCATGCGTTCGCGCACGTCGACAAGATCGGCGCCGACCTGGTGCAATTGCTCGACCGCATCTTTGATGGCTGTGGCGCGTACGCCGGCAATTTCCTCTTTCGTCCGGGCGATCCGCGCCTTCGCGTCGCCGATGTCGCCTCCCAGCCGGCCCATCTCTCCCATCAGGCTGGCTTCGGTTCGTTGCAACGCGAGCAGCTCGGATTTCTTGATCAACCCACCGGGAAGGAGCGTGCTCTTGCTCGCAAATTCTTCTCGGATCAGATCGACCTGTTGCTTCGTGGACACCTCCTGCAGACCTCCTGCGTCTACTCGCGTCTGCAACGCGTTGATGGAATCGTTCAATGCTGCGATCTGCGTCTGAACGTTTTTCCGACGTGCCTCAAAGGCGAGCTTCTGCGTGTCGATGATCTCGTCGAGATCTCGAATGTCGATGGCGGCGGATTTCGGCACGAGGTCGGTGGGAACATCGACCTCGGCATCGCCCTGAATCTCTGCCGTGTAGCGTGCCACCTTGGCCGTGTTGAGGGCGTTGCGAAGCGCCAGTCGGCGCAGCTCGGCGCGAGGGGTCGTATCGTCGAGCCGAACGAGGACTTGCCCGGGTTCGACGATGTCGCCTTCGCGAACGAGAATATCCTTGATCACGCCGCCTTCGAGATGCTGGACCGTCTTGTTCTGGCCGGTCGTCACGAAAAGACCGGTTGCGACGATGGCTCCCGATATCAGCGCTGTGTTCGCCCAAAGGCCGAAGCCCAACACCGTCAGCGCAACGGCAAAATAACCTCCCACTGTATGGGTTGTCGTTTTGTGCGGTATGTCGTCATACCACGATCGAGGCGTCGTGCTTGCGGGCACGTTTGGTGTTGTTACTTTGGCGGGGACCAGCTTCATTGGACGGTCCCTGAAGCGGGCGCCACCGGCGATTTGGCGGCTCCATTAGCGGCCAACAGTGGAATGATGTCATCGCGTTTGCCGATCGCCTGCGCGGTGCCTTCCTTGATGACCATGATTTTATCCGCGCTCTGCAGCAATGCCGGTCGCTGGGTGATCGCGATTACGGTGATATTTCGCCTCTTCGCGCGACTGAGCGCGTTGGCGAGCGCGAGCTCACCCGGCGCGTCGAGATTCGAATTAGGCTCGTCAAGCACCACGAGGCGGGGATCGCCGAAAAATGCGCGCGCGAGACCGATCCTCTGTTTTTGGCCGCCCGACAGTGGACTGCCGTCGATCAGCACCTGAGTCTCGTAGCCATGCGCAAAATGCGAGATCATCTCGTGCACGTCGGCAAGCTCGGCCGCATCGAAGATCATGTCATCGGTAACATCTTCCCGCATGCGGGCGATGTTGGCTTTGATCGATGCAGGGAACAGTTGCACGTCCTGGGGCAGATAACCGACGCTCTGACCAAATTGACGTGGATCCCAGTTGCGCAGGTCCATGCGGTCGAGACGCACGTTGCCGGCGGTTGGGATGATCGAGCCGACCAGCATGCGCGCCAACGTCGATTTTCCTGAACCGGAAGCACCGACAATTGCCAGCGATTCGCCGGGCTCGAGCTCGAAGGAAATGCCGTTGAGGATCACCTTCTTTGTCGGCGGCGGCACGTAAAGAATGCGCTCGACCGTGACGCGACCCTGTGGCCTTGGGAGCCGCAGCCTTTCCCAGTTCAACGGCGAATTTTCCAGCAGTGTCTTGATCCTGGCGTAAGCCGCCCGCGCCTGGATGAAGCTGCGCCAACCTTCGATCGTGCCTTCGATCGGCGACAGTGCGCGGCTGCCGATAATCGAGGCGGCGATGACCATTCCGCCGGTGATTTGATCACTCAGCGCCAGGCGCGCGCCCCAGCCGAGGATTGCAACTTGCGTAAAGAGGCGAACGAGCTTCGACAGGCCCGTCATGTAAATGTTGCGGTCCTGCGCGGCGAGGTGCGCCTTGAGGGACGATGCCGTTTCACGGCCCCAGATCTGCACGCCCTCGGGGATCATGCCCATGGCATTGATCACCTGGGAATTGCGCGCCATCGCATCGGCGGCGAGATTGGCGCGCATCGCAAACGTGTTTGCCTGCGTGTAGGGAACCGCCGTGAGCTTCTGGTTGATAACGGCGATGATGAACAAAATTGCGCCGGTGCCACCGACGATCCAGCCGAGGTCGGGATGAATAAGGAATGTCGCGGCGAGGTAAACCGGGGCAACAGGTACGTCCATCATCAGTAGGATAACGGGCCCGGTGATGAAGTGACGCAGATGCTGTAGATCGCCAAGTAACTGAAATTCGCGGTTTGAACCGTTCTGCGAGGCCTTGGCAGCCGCGCTGAGAACCGGTGCTCCCAGTTTCGCCTCTGTCTCGACCGCAACGCGCATCAATATGAAGCGCCGGATCATGTCGAGGAACACGTGCGCGACAATTGCCCCACCGACGACCAACGACAACATGATCAGCGTGTCAGTGCTACGGCTCGTGTAGACGCGATCTGACAGCTGGAACAGATAGATTGGCATCGCCAGCAGAAGGACGTTGACGAAGAATGAGAAGATGCCGGCAGTCAGAATGTTTCGCCGGCATACGGAAAGACCTTTTCCGAGGACGTTGCGAAAGTCGCTATCGACGCGCTGCTGCAGGACTGGTGATGATTGTTGGCCGTTAGGTCCGCCGCCGTTGCCGTTTGATCCGTTCGCCTTGCCGTTGCCATTTGACCCGTTGGCACCGTTCGCGCCGTTGGCAGAAGCGCCATGGGACCCGTTGGCACCGTTTGCCCCATTGGCATGGCCATTGGATGAATTTGCGGCGCCGGCCTCCTGGCCATCCGTCAGGGAAGACGCTGCTTCGGTTTGTGAGAGGGGGTCCACCGAATCTCTCAATGAAGCGTACCCGACAGGACATCACTGCTGTTGTGCGTGACGTCCTGCGGAGGAGGAGCGTAGACCTGCGACGCATCCGTGGAGTGGTCGGTGGCATCAGTGCCGGTGAACGCAATGACTTCGGGTGCGAGTTTTGACGGGTCGTTGGTCACGACTTTCGAATCCGTCGCAATGATGTTGGTCTGGATCAGGATGGTGTCGCTATAGGCTGTCCCTTGCACGTATGGGGTTGTGACACTGCCGGCATCGACGATTGTCGCGGCGTTGATCGAGGTGTTGGCGCCAGTCGTGAGTGATTGTTGGCCGGTTCCCGTGCTGGTGAGCAACTGTGCGGCAACGTCCGCATTTGAGATGACATTGGTCTGAGCAAGATAGTTGACGTCGTAATAGTCGCCTGTGACGTAAAGGACGTGAACGGTGCCCATTAGCTCGGGGAAGGCTTTTGCAATCAAAGATGGATCCGGGGCCTCATTGTTGGCCAGAACACTCGCCAGTTCGGCCATCTCGCTGGTGACGCCTTGGCTGCCCGTCGCGCCGAAATAGATGATGCTCGCATCGTTGAGGATCGTGTTGTTGCCCGCGGTGATGCTTTGGCTGCCGGAGCCGTCGCCCGAACCCGCCCAATCCTGCGACGCATGGTTCATATCGAGAACCACGTTGGTCTGACTGATCATGTCGAGGCGGTGATAGCTGCCCTCAACCACGATCATATCCCACTGGCCTGTCGGACTTTGGAAATCGACCGAGTTCACCTGCTCGTTTGAGCCGGCGAGGATCAGGCTGTATCCCAGTCGACTGGGTTTGAGAAACGATATCGTTGTCGCTGATGTAGTTCGTCTGCGACATGGCTTTGACGTCGTAGAGCGAGCCGTCCAGCACCTGCACTTGCCAGTTCAGCGGACCCGCGGCAGTCCACGGTCCGGTGATGGAACCCGTCGTGGAAATATCGGCAATGTTCTGCACGATATTCGGGATGTAGTTGATCCCGGCGTCACCGCTTGAAACCTGGAAATGATCGCTCTGTGAAAGAACATTCGTCTGGAATATCGCTTCAGTCTGGTAGCTGTTGCCGAGAATGAGCATCGAGCCGCAAAGACCGGAATCACTGATGATGGTGGCGTCGTTGACGGCGATGTTGCCTCCAAGCGAGAGGTTCTGGATCGCCGTGTCCGAGTAGTCGCCTGGAGGAATCGCCTGGATCATTCCGGTATCGAGCGCAGTTGCCTGCGGCGGTGATCTTGTCGTTGGTCAGTTGGTGAACATCGGTTGTCGGGTCTTGCAGTACGTTGTTCACGTACTTGCCGTCGCTGACTATGTATGGCGTTTCTTCGGCCTGAGTGTCGGTCGGGTTTGCATCACGAGCGTTGACGAACTCGAGCACCGACATTGAGTTGCCTTCATCCGGCAGCAGATCAAGCGGTACGGCCTTTTGCGCGTCGATTTCCATCGTCGTGAGCACGGGCGCACTGTCGAACGGCTGCAGCGGCAAGGCGGTCGGACCGATGCTCGCGTTGTCGTTGTTCTCCATGACGTTGAATTGGCGGAGGTCCACGATCTCCTGATTGATGAACGGCTGAACCTCTCCGAAACTGCCGCCGCCGCCACCGCCACCATCGCCGTCGCCCGCCGGCGGAAGAATCTGTCGGCTTGAAGGGCAAATGCGTCGGCTTCAGCTCATGCGGATTTGGGAGCGCATCATGCGCGCGCTGCGCTACGTGGATGACCCACTTGTACTCATCCGGACCGACCAGGGTTGGTTGTTGGGACGCGTCGCTGTCGAGGTCGTTCGGAGTCGGTTTGAAAGGATTTACCGTTGTGTCGGGCGAGGGATCGTCCTGCTGACCCCGGGCATAGGCGCCGTAATAATCGGGTGAAACTCTTGCGACGCCATCGGGATCAAGCCGGAGATGACCGGTGAAGTGCCAAATCAGCTCAACGATCTCGGCAACGCCGCTCGGAACCATAGGCACCCCCAACTGGACAAAAAGCGCGGCTGACCGAGGGAAGTCTTAATCGACCGCGAGACTTCAAACTCAGAGACCTTTCAGAGCAGACCCGCGCGGTTTCCCGCGCGGGTCTGTATCACCCTCAAATTAGCCTGACGTCCCAGTCGTGATGGGCGGTGCTGCCGTGGTCGGCAACAACGCTGTCATGACCGGTGAAGGTCAGGTTGTTAAGCTGGACGTTCGCACCGAGCACGATGCTCTGGCTGATCGCATCGACCGCGCCGGCGTGATCGAGTGACTGGGTGAAGGACGCACCATCGCCGTTGTGGCTTCCGACGCTGCCGTCCCAATCGCCGTTGTGATTGCCGATACCGACCGTATTGCCGCCGCTCAGATTATCAACGGTGGCACCCAGACCATTGCTGACGCAGGACACCTGGCCATTGCTGACGAGGTTGTTCACCTGGTCGAGGTTGAACATCACGTTGTTGGCAGCTATCACCAGTACCATTGATGGTCTGGTAGATGTTCTCGGGCATCAAGTTGATGATGCCTGAGTTGCCCGGCGCGCAAATGTCGAGGTGGCTCATGTCGATGGCCGCCTGTTGTGGCGACTCACAGACCTGATCGTTGACCTTTACATCCACGCAGACGGTCGTGCACGAGGTGTTGTAGTTCGCGTTGACGTTGCAGTTGGCATTGTCATTGGCATTGGTATCGCAATTCAGGTTGCCGTTGACGTTGCAGTTGTCCGAGCTCTGGGTCTGGCATTGAGCTCTGACCCTCGCCCTGACCCTGGCCTTGCAACTGGGCTTGCAGTTCGCCCTGACCCTGAGCCTGCGCTTCAAGCTGCTTCAGAAGATTACTCTTATCCTGGTCGTCGTGTGGCGGAGGATTATTAGGAGGTTTCTGTGGCATGGTGTTTCTCATCTTCGTAGAGAACACACCGCAATTGTTTCGGCACCCGCTGATCTTCTACGTCGGCAAGTGAACCGTTGCTTTTGCGGTTGAACTCCACATTTGGTTGACTTCGGTTTCGGCCCGCGCGGTTTCCCGCGCGGGGTCTCAAGGCAAAAGCTTAGCTATCGTGATGCGCGGAGCTGCCGTGATCGGCAACGACGCTGTCATGACCGGTGAAGGTCAGGTTGTTCAGCTGGACGTTGGAGCCGAGCACGATGCTCTGGCTGATCGCGTCGACCGAACCGGCGTGATCGAGTGACTGAGTGAAAGCTGCGCCGTCACCGTTGCCACTCCCGACTTTTCCATCCCAATCGCCGCCGAGATACGAGGAGTTGCCGATGCCGACCGTGTTGCCGCCGCTCAGGCAACTGACTTCCGCGCAGTCGCCATTGCTGACGCCCGACACGTAGCCGTTGCTGACCATGTTGTTCACTTGGTCGAGGTTGAACGTGACGTTATTTGCGTAATCACCAGTCCCGTTGATGGTCTGGTAGATGTTCTCCGGCATCAGATTGACGATGCCTTCGTTGCACGGCATGTCGATCTTCAGGCAGCTCATGTCGATCGCGGCCTGCTGCGGCGATTCGCAGATCTGATCGGAGACCTTCACGTCCACGCAAACTGACGTCGAACTATAGTTGACGTTTGCGTTGTAGTTACAGTTCGAATTGTCATTCGAATTACTGTCGCAGTTTACGTTGCCGTTCAGGTTGCAGTTCGAAGACTCCTGGCTCTGGCTTGGCCCTGGCCCTGGCCTTGGCCTTGACCTTGCAACTGAGCCTGCAATTCGCCCTGCCTTGAGCCTGCGCCTGAAGCTGCTTCAGCAGATCGTCGTCTTTACCGTCGTGCGGAGGTGGCTCGTGCGGAGGAGGATTCGTTGGCTTATCGGTCATGATGCATCTCCTAGTTCGTGGATGACGCACCGCAATTCATCAGACACCCGCCAATCTTCTACGTCAGCGAATAGACCGATGTTGCTGCGGCTTGCTCCACATTGGGTTGACTTCACATCCGGCGGCAGCGCGGGCGTGGAAAAGCGACACGCCAGTGAGACCACCGGACCGTAGACGCTAGGCGCCCAATGTTGCGGAAGTTCTCGTCCGCCAGTGACAAGATTTGACAAATTGTGACTGGCGAGCCAGCCGGCTCAGGCAGGACAGGAAAAGTTGTGTGCCGGGATTGGCGTAGCCAATTCCGTGACCCGTACACCTTCACATTGTGAAATTAACGCGATGCCCTCGCGGTGAAGGAGGGGGCGTAGAGCTAGGGCGCGAGTGAGGGCGAGGTTTTGCTCTTCACCGCGGTCTCGCTTTCATCGAGCGGGATCCACAGCTCCGCGCAGGTGCCCTGTCCAAGTTCGCTTTGAATGCGGGCCGCGCCACCGACATTCGCCGCAAATTCCTGAACCGCTACAAGTCCCAGGCCGGTCCCGGCCGGCTTGGTCGTGTAGAAGAGCTCGAACGCTCGGCCTAGGGATTCGCTCGCCATACCGCGGCCGCTATCGCTGACGGAAACTGTGATGTAACGTCCGGGCTTCACCCGCATCGCGTGTGCTCGCTCGGCATCAACAATGGCGTCCGCGACGCGTACCGCAACACACCCGCCCTCGGGCATGGCGTCGCGCGCATTGAGTGCGAGATTTATGAGTGCGGTCTGGAACTGAGCCCCATTGATGTGGGCACGCAGGCCAGGTTCAGCCTTTATTTTCAGGCAGATTCCGTTGCCAAGAACGCGTGTCAGAAGTCGGCTGGTGGCGTTCGCGAGTTCGCCAATATCGGTGAGCGCACGATCCAATTTTTCCTGACGTGCGAACGCCAGCAGGTTGCCGGCGAGTTCGGCCATCAGATCCGTGACGCGTACGGCCTCGGTGACGAGGCTCCGTTGCTCATGTGGAGAGCGGGTCTTCGTCCGTTCGTGCGCCAGCATTTCCAGATTGCCGCTGATGATCGTCAGCAGATTTTTGAAATCATGCACGATGCCGGAGGTAAGTTGTCCGACAGCTTCCATCTTCTGATGCTGGAGGCGCCTCGCGTCCACTTCGTTTGAGCAGTCTGGGAAAGGTGGCGGGTTCAAAATCGATTGTTCTAATTCAACCGCGGCCAGCTTTTTTGATTTTTGCAATAAATCAACCTGCGATTTCTTTCGCAACTTCGCTTCCGAAGTCGTTGTATCGCAGCTGTCCGTCCTCTTAAGCATGTCGTCCTCGCCGGAATTACTATCCGTTCGGCAGCATAGAGAGACAGGATTGCAACCCTTATAACAGACCGCACCCCTAGTCCTTGTTTGTTAAGTTATTGCGACCAATACCCGCAGTCTGTGATGCCAGTCACATCTGCGAACAAAAAATCACGCGTCTTTCGTAAAGAAAAAATAACATTAACCTATGCGCGAAAAATGCTTGTTTTACGGGCTGAATTTGACGTTCGGCGGTACTAGAAAAACACACCAGTAGCTGAGTACCGCCGGCTATTTCCCGTATTTAAATACCAAAGTTCCCGTTTTATCGGCCTTATTTAGGCGCCTGCGATAGGACCATTTTCGTAAACTTGTTGCGGGTGTGTTATCTATCTGTGCCAAGTTTTGTACCGGGTAAGGGCAAACAGTATGGTAAGCGTTGCGTCATCCACGCAAAATTCGAACTTGCCGCACGTTCTTATCGTCGACGATGAGGACGCAATTTGCAGAATGCTGTCGCGGTATCTTTCCAACAACGGATTCCGAACTGCAGTAGCGAGTTCGGGATCGGGCATGATGTCGCGATTAGAGCAGGACACCTACGATCTCATCCTGCTTGATCTTAATCTCGGCGTCGAAGACGAACTCGATCTGTTGCGCGAATTGCATGCGCGCGGGCGAAGCCGCATCATCGTAATCAGTGGGAGAAAAAATCCGGTCGATAGGGTTGTCGGGCTCGAGCTTGGGGCCGACGACTATGTATGCAAGCCGTTTCATCTGCGCGAAGTCCTGGCGCGCGCCAGGAAAGCGTTGCGCTCGTTCCAGCCGATCAAGCGCGAAAGTGCCGGTTGCGAGCAGGTTTATGAAACGCTGTCGTTTGAAGGGTGGAAAGTCATACTTGAGCGTCGCCAGCTGATTTCAATGGACGGCTCTGAGGTGCCTTTGACCGGCGGCGAATTCAAGCTCTTGTCGGCCTTCCTGAAAAATGCCGGGCGGGTTCTAAGCCGTCAGCAGTTGATGGATGTGACTCATGGGGCGGGGTGGCACGCCTACGAGCGGACCGTCGATGCGCAGATCTCTCGTCTGCGCAAAAAGCTCGAGGCCGATCCCAAAAAACCTAAATTGCTGAAGTCAGTACACGGTGATGGCTACGTTTTCACCGCGACCGTCTCGCGACAAGGCGGGCAGAAAAACTGACGAGCAAGTTCTACGTCTCACCCGTGTCCCCGATACCTTTGGAATGGGGATAGGTGACCTTGGTATAATACCTATCCCGCGGGTAGCGGTTACGTTAATTTCGTTAAGCTAAGTCCCTTTACGTTTCTGTTCGGAGTGCGCCGGTGGTTCCCCTCCACCGGCGCAGTTTTTTTGCCAGATCGTTTGTTCGGCGCTTCGGGCTAAATTACTGATGTTTATTTCACCAATCGGTGGTGCGATGAGGATCAAGCCCCTGGGCACTGACCGCGGAGCTCGACTGCTTTTGTCTCAAAAGATGTCGGCTGGCACATAACTAACTTTGGTGACGACTGGAGGCAAAACGCAGTCGACGTTGGGGCGAAAAAGAGCAAAAATGCTCGATCAAAGTGGCCACGGGGGATGCCATGATTACCATTCCCGAACTTGCGGCCGAGGCCTTGGGGTCTCACCTTGCCAATCACCTGTCCCGCCGTTTCGGCTCGACGGATCCAGCTGCGATAGAACGGGTCCAGTCGGCTGCCAGGCTTGCCATTGATTGTATCGGCAATAGCGACGCGCTCTATCACAACGTCGAGCACACGTTGCTAGTCACTCTCGTCGCCTACGATATTCTGAGAGGACGAAGGCTCTTGATCGAGACATCTGCGAGCGATTTCGCGCACGTCATCATTGCGTGCCTATTTCACGACATTGGATACGTTCGCGGCATCCTGAAGGGTGACGACGAAGACGGCTACATTATTGACGCCGAAGGCAACAAAGCAAAGCTACCGCGAGGCTCCTCCGACGCCGCGCTGCTGCCATATCACGTCGATCGGTCAAAGCTCTTCGTGATGCATCGCTTTGGCTCGATCAAAACGCTCGATGCCGCCCGCATTGCAAATGCCATCGAATTTACACGCTTCCCCTCGCCACCCGGCGCGGGGGATATCGACAGCGACGAGGGCGAACTCGTTCGTGCGGCCGATCTGATCGGTCAATTGGGCGACCCACATTATCTGCGCAAGGCCAATGCTCTTTTTTGCGAGTTCGAAGAAGTCGGGATGAACAAGCAGCTCGGGTACACCTCGCCGGCCGATCTGACCGATCTTTATCCCAAGTTCTATTGGGGCAGCGTGTCGCCGCATATCCAGAGCGCGATTCGTTACCTCAATATTACGTCGAGCGGGCGGCAGTGGATCGCCAATCTCTACAGCAATGTCTTTTGTGCGGAACGCGACCTCAGTCTGTGCGGCCCTGAGCACTGAGAGACGGACGCGGCATTCATGCGAGCTGGCAGCCTAGCCTCGTATCAGCGCGCGCCAGCGTCCTTAAGAATCTTTGTCATGTCGCTGAAGCCGCGCTTCTGCGCGAGCGCGAGCGGCTTTATGCCGGAACGATCGGGGAGGTTGACGTTGGCGCCCGCGTCGACAAGCGCTTTGAGTGTCGCGATGTGACGCTTGCCGCCGTCACCCAGCACAATCGATTCGATCAGCGCGGTCCATCCGAGATTGTTGACGTGATCAAGGGGCGCTTTGGCTTCGATGAGCGTGCGCACGACTTCATCGTGACCGAGATGCGCCGCTGCGATCAGCGCGGTCCCTTGATAGGGGCTGGTCACGTTGGTGGCTTTGCCTCCACCTTCGAGCGCAAGTTTCAGCATCGGCACGTCGTTGGCGACCGCGGCGATCGTGACGATATCATATTGTTGTGACTCGAAAGCATTGGGATCGGCGCCGAGCCGCATCAGAGTGCGCGCGGTGTCAGGCTTATGCGCGTAAACGGCAACATGCAGCGGGGTGCGCGCGCGGCCGTCGCGTGCGTCGATCGGTGATCCTGCTTTGACCAGTCGCTCGATTTCAGCCGTATCGCCTTTGGCGGCGGCGGCGTGCAAGCCGCTATAGCCCGCAAGTTCCGACGCGCTCGGTGCAATTTGTGCGACAGTAATGCACGGGGAGATCAGAATTGCCGACCAGATCGACATAAGCGTGCCTGCGATCGCGCACGGTGTGGCACGTCTTGTCACGCTCAATCCGCCTTCAGATTCAGCGTGGCCACGATCGGTTTCCATTTGGTGATCTCACGCTGGATGTGATCGGCGAGGTCTTGCGGCGTCCCGCCCCGAGGTTCGGCGCCGAGCTTTGCCAGGGCCGTTTTCATCGGTTCGCCATTGAGCGCCGCGTTGGTCGCGGCATTGAGTCTGGCGATGACCGCGGGCGGCGTGTCATGCGGGGCCATCAAAGCGGTCCAGGCTCCGCTGGTAACTGTCGGGAATCCGATTTCAGGCATGGCCGGAACATCGGGCAATTCCGGCGCGCGTTTCGGCCCAACAATGGCAAGGGCGCGCAATTTGCCGTCCTGGATCAGCTGAAGCGATGTGCTCACGGTGTCGAAGGTCATCTGGACTTCGCCGGCCATGACAGCGGTGAGGGAGGGGCCGCCGCCTTTGTAGGGAACGTGCAGGATATTCGTGCCACTCACCGACTTGAACAGCTCGGCGTTGAGGTGCGGCAATGTGCCGATGCCGCCGGTCGAATAATTGAGTTTTCCGGGATTGGCCCGGGCGTAGGCAACCAATTCTGCGACCGATTTGAACGAGAGCTGAGGGTTGGTCACCAACACCTGTGGTGTTTCGGCGACCAGGACGACTGGTGCGAAGCTCGAGGCGTCGTAGCCCGCGTTCTTGACGATCATCGGGCTCATGATGAGACCGCTCGCAGCCGAAACCATAAGCGTGTAGCCGTCGGGATCGGCAGCGGCCGCCTGACGGGACCCTATGGTATTCCCGGCACCGGGCTTGTTTTCGATGAACACGTTCTGGCCGAGCACCGCGGGCAGGGCATTGGCCAAGACCCGGGCCATGACATCGACCGGGCCGCCCGCGGGTGTCGGCACGATGATGCGGATCGGCCGGTTCGGGTAGTCCTGCGCAAAAGCGCAAGTCGCCCAAATCAGCAGCGTCGCAACGGCGAGGACGACCCGGCCCAATCGCTTCCCCTCGGCAGACAGCCGAGGCGAGCCTAGCGCCGAAGAGGAAGGCGGGTAAGCACTACCGGGTCGAACTGGTGATCGCAATGAGCCGGATATTTGGATTGCCGAATTCGGTGCCCACGCAATGGAGGTAGGGCCAGGGCCGCTCTTTGCATCCCGTGGTCGCGTCAACAGAAGGTTGGGGGAGAGGGCTTGCAGCTACATCGGCAGCCGGGGCCGAGATGACGCTGAAAGCGGCGGCGATGATCGCAGCGGCCGCGATCGCGATGAGTGATTTCAGCATGATGTCCCCCGTTGCCGGAATGGCCTTGTGAGCATTGGTCGCGGCAAACGGGGAAAAGGTTCAAAGCATCCAGGGCGTGGCCTTGCGGGGCATCCGGGGGCGGGTTAGACCCCGATTTATGCCGAGAACTGCCCTCTATGCTGGGTCTTTCGACCCAGTCACCAACGGCCATCTCGACGTGGTGCGCCAGGCCGTGCGACTTGCCGACCGGGTGGTCATCGCTATCGGGATACATCCCGGCAAGGCGCCCTTGTTTTCCGCTGACGAGCGGCTGGCGATGGTGCAGGAAACCTGCGGACCGCTCGCGCGCGAAGCCAAATGTGAACTGTCGTGCATCACCTTCGCGGATCTGGTGGTTCAGACCGCGCGCAAGGCCGGGGCGACCATGCTGATCCGCGGCCTGCGCGATGGTACCGATCTCGACTATGAAATGCAGATGGCGGGCATGAACGGGACGATGGCGCCCGACGTGCAGACCATCTTCCTGCCCGCTTCGCCGATCGTGCGCCCGATCACCGCCACATTGGTCCGGCAAATCGCCGGCATGGGTGGTGACGTGTCGGCCTTCGTGCCGGGCCCCGTCGCTGCGCGTCTGAAGAAGAAATTCGCTCGCTGACGCGTCGTCTTTTCAATGGGGAAATTAATGACCAACCGATGGTTTTCTGCGATCGCTATCGCCTTTACTCTGTTCGCGACTTCCGTAGTGGCGCAATCGCCACTCTCTAATCCCACGGCACTGCGTGAGCAGGCGCCTGCGACATATAAAGTGCGGTTCGATACCACCAAAGGTCCGTTCGTCGTTGAAGTGACGCGGGCCTGGGCACCGAAGGGCGCCGATCGCTTCTACAATCTGGTGAAAAACGGTTTCTATGACAACGTCCGCTTCTTTCGCGTGATTTCCGGGTTCATGGTGCAATTCGGCATCAATGGCGATCCGGCGATCATGGCGAATTGGCGCGGCGCGCAGATTCCCGATGATCCGGTCACGCAGAGCAACACGCGCGGCATGATCACCTTCGCGATGGCCGGTCCCAACACCCGCACCAGTCAGGTCTTCATCAACTTTGCCGACAATTCACGGCTCGACCAGTCAGGCTTCGCGCCGTTCGGCAAGGTTGTGTCAGGAATGAACGTCGTAGATTTGCTCAACGCCGAGTATGGCGAGGGCGCGCCGCGCGGCCGCGGCCCGGATCAGAGCCGCCTTCAGAACGAGGGCAATGCATATCTTGGCAAGGAATTTCCGCGCATGGACTATATAAAGAAAGCAACGATCGAGCGCTGATGCGCTTGGACGATCTATATTGCATTAGTGAGAGGAATTGTGATGGCCAAGCCTGAGGATACGCTGACGCTGGAAACGACGAAGGGCAAAGTCGTGATCGAGATGCGACCGGACCTTGCACCCGGCCACGTTGCCCGCATCAAGGAACTGGTGAAAGACGGCTTCTATGACGGCATCGTGTTTCACCGGGTAATCGACGGTTTCATGGCGCAGACAGGCTGTCCGCACGGAACGGGCACCGGTGGATCGGGCAAAAAGCTGAAGGCCGAGTTCAACGCCGAACCGCACGTGCGCGGGACCGTGTCGATGGCGCGGGCCTCCAATCCGGACTCCGGCGATAGCCAGTTTTTCATCTGCTTTGACGACGCGCGCTTCCTCGACAAGCAATATACGGCCTGGGGCAAGGTGATCGAAGGCATGGAGAACGTTGACAAGATCAAGCGTGGCGAGCCGGTCAACGATCCGGACAAGATCGTCAAGGCGACGATGGGCGCGTGAGTTTCGCGTGACTAGGCGATAGAGTAGTGCAATGGCCGGGCTTGTCCCGGCCATTGCCGTCTCTGACACTCGCAATGAACGCAAGCCCTTTACGCGCAAGACCTCGAAAGCAAGCCTTGCATGCCCGGCCCAAGGCCGGGCATGACGCAGGACGTCATGAAGACCGACCTCTTTGATTTCGAATTGCCGCCGGAGCGTATTGCGCTTCGGCCCGCGGCGCCGCGCGATATGGCGCGGCTCCTGGTCGTGCAGCCGGGGGGCGTTCCGGAGCTGCAGGATCGAACGATTGCGGAGTTGCCGGACCTGCTGCAGCCCGGCGACTGCCTGGTGGTCAATGACAGCCGGGTCATTGCGGCGCGCCTGTCCGGGCGCCGGGTCGGACGGGGCGATAGTGAACCTGCGATCGAAGCGACGTTGCACCGACGCCTTGACGGTTCGCGCTGGCGGGCTTTCGTGAAGCCGGCCAAGAAGCTTGCTGTGGGCGATGTCGTGCGGTTCGGGACCGAGGGAAAAGTCTGCTTCCTGGGACAACTCGACGCTGAAGTTTCAGAAAAGGATGAGGGAGGGGAGATAACTCTTTCATTCGCATTTCACGGCCCGATTCTTGACCAAGCAATCGCCGAACGCGGCGATATGCCGTTACCGCCCTATATCGCTTCCCGACGGGTACCGGACGAGAAGGATCGGACCGACTACCAGACACTTTTTGCGCACGAGGAGGGCTCCGTGGCCGCTCCGACGGCTGGCCTGCATTTCACGACGGGCCTCGTAGAGCGGCTCAGGGACCGCGACATCGGTCTGCACGCAGTTACGTTGCATGTCGGCGCTGGCACGTTTTTACCGGTTAAGGCGGACGATACTTCGGGCCATAAAATGCACGCGGAATTTGGTACCGTATCGGCGGAGACGGCGTCCGCGCTTAACGCGGTGCGGTCGAGGGGCGGACGGATCGTGGCAGTCGGTTCGACAGCTCTGCGCCTACTTGAGAGCGCCGCCGGCAAAGACGGTCGCCTTACGACCTTCGCCGGTGAGACCTCGATCTTCATCACGCCGGGGTATGAATTCCGCGTGGTCGACCTGATGCTGACCAATTTTCACCTGCCGCGCTCGACCCTATTCATGCTGGTTTCAGCATTCAGCGGGCTCGACACCATGAAGCGGGCCTACGCACATGCAATTCGATCAGGCTATCGCTTCTATTCCTACGGCGATGCGTGTCTGCTGCATCCTCAGCCGTGAGCCGTCATGCCTGGACCCTTTTCCTTCAGTTTGATTTCGACCGATGGCGCCGCTCGCCGTGGCGAGTTCGTTACGCCGCACGGCAGGGTACAGACACCAGCTTTCATGCCGGTCGGCACGCAGGGGACAGTGAAAGGGCTGTCGCCGGACGATGTGCGCGATACAGGCGCCGAGATCGTACTCGGCAATACCTATCACCTGATGTTGCGGCCCGGTGCCGAGCGTATCGCCGCGCTTGGCGGGCTGCATAAATTCATGAACTGGAGGCTGCCGATCCTCACCGATTCCGGTGGCTTCCAGGTCATGTCGCTCTCCGAACTCCGCAAGGTCGATGAGCGTGCCGTGACGTTTCGCTCGCACCTCGATGGAGCCATGATCGAGCTCACGCCCGAGCGCGCGATCGAGATCCAGATTCTGCTCGGGGCGGACATCGCCATGCAGCTCGATGAATGCCTCCGGCTGCCGGCGTCGCGACAAGAGATCGACCGCGCGATGCAGTTGTCATTGCGCTGGGCCGAGCGTAGCAAGCGGGCCTTCGAAGTCTCGGCGCGCGATGGTCACGCACTGTTCGGAATTGTCCAGGGCGGCGATGATCCGACATTGCGCGCAAACAGCGCCCGAGCACTGACCGACATGGATTTCCAGGGTTACGCTATCGGCGGCCTTGCGGTGGGGGAACCGCAAGAGACCATGCTGCGGATCGTCGCAGAAACGACGCCGATGCTTCCCACCGACCGGCCGCGATATTTGATGGGTGTCGGAACGCCGCACGATCTGCTCGAGGCCGCGGCACGGGGCATTGATATGTTCGACTGCGTTTTGCCGACGCGCAACGGTCGCCATGGCATGGCCTTTACCCGGCATGGTGCGATCAATCTTGCCAATGCGCGGCATGCCAACGACCCGCGCCCGCTCGATGCCGAGAGTCCTCATCCGGTGGCGCGTACATATTCGCGTGCATACCTGCACCATTTGACCAAGGCCAACGAGATACTTGGCGCGGTGCTCCTTTCAACCGTCAATCTCGCCTACTACCAGACATTGATGGCCGGTATGCGCACCGCGATCGTCGCTCGACGATTTGCTGCGTTCCGCGAATACATCATGGAGGGGTGGGAGCTGGGCGATCTCCCCGCGCTTTGACGGTTGTATGAAACGGGCCGCTTCGCTAAAGGCACCTCATGAACATCAAGCCTGAGTTTCTGACCCATCGCCGCAAACCGAACTTCAGACTGCCGGCAGGCAGTTGTGATGCGCATTGCCACGTGTTCGGACCAGCGGTCAAATTTCCCTATGCGGCGAACCGGCGTTACACGCCGGCCGACGCCCCGAAGGAGATGCTGGCGGCACTGCACGCGCATCTTGGAATCGATCGCGCGGTAATTGTACAGGCGAGCTGCCACGGCACCGACAATGCTGCGATGCTCGATTGCATTGCCTCCGACCCGCGGCGCTACCGAGGCGTTGCGATCGTCGACGATGGCTTTTCCGACGAGAATTTCGATGCTCTCGACCGTGGCGGCGTGCGGGGAGTGCGCTTCAATTTCGTGAAGCATCTTGGCGGCGCGCCAGACATCGCGGTCTTCAATCGCGTGATCGATCGCATCAAGGGACGTGGCTGGCACGTCGTTCTGCATGTCGACGCGCCTGATATCATTCCGCTGTCCGACATGATGCGCAAACTGCCGCTACCCTTCATCGTCGATCACATGGGTCGAGTGCCGTCGGCGGCCGGAGTCGATCAGCCTCCGTTGCGCGCCTTGATTGAGCTTTCGCGCCTCGAAAATTGCTGGATCAAAGTCTGCGGATCTGAGCGCATTTCGATGCCGCCCTACACAGCGGCAGTGCCCATTGCGCACGCACTGGTCGAGGCGGCGCCGGATCGCGTGCTCTGGGGCACCGACTTTCCGCACCCGAATGCAACGCATGAGGCAGACGAGGCCGATCTGGTCGATCTGGTGCCGAAATTCGCACCCGAGCCGCTGGTGCAGAAGCGCCTGCTGGTGGACAATCCCGCGCGGCTCTATGGGTTTGATTGAACAACAACAAAGCGACGAAGGTGGAGGAGACGCACTATGGTGAAGGGGCTTGTTGAAATAATCGCGCGCCGAACCGCGTGGTTAGGGCTTGTGGCGTTGATCGTCGCGGTGGCGCCACAGGCTCAGGCGGCTTGGCCGGAGAAGCCGATCAAGTTCGTTCTGCCTTTTGGCGCTGGCGGCGTGGCCGATGTCACGGCGCGAATTTTGGCCGACAAACTCAGCCAGAAACTCAACCAGCGTGTCGTGGTGGAGAACATGCCAGGGCCTGGCGGCATCGCGGCAGCGCGCGCGGTGATCACGGCGCCGGCCGACGGCTACACGATGGCCTGGGTCACCAACGGCGCTGCCATCAGTGTCGCAACATTCCAGAGCCTGCCCTTCGATCCGGTTAAGGACTTTGCCATGGTTTCGATGGCGGGCACTTTCGACCTCGTGTTCGTGGTCAATGACCAGTCGGAATACAAGACGCTTTCCGATCTCGTCAAGGCAGCGAAAGAAAACCCCGGAAAAATGAATATCGGCACGATTGCAGTCGGCAGCACGCAGAATCTCGGTGCCGAACTGTTCAAATCTCTCGCCGGTCTCAACATCCAGATTGTCCCGTACAAGAATTCGCCGGACATCGTGGTGGCGCTGCTGCGCAACGACGTCCAGCTCATGATCGACTTCCCGCCGGCGGTAGCTGGACAGGTTGCAGACAAGAAGCTGCGCATTCTGGCGAGCTCGAGCCCGCAACCGTCGCCGCTTCTGCCCGGCGTGCCGACCGCCGACCAGGCGGGCGTGAAAGGTTACGAGGTGATCTCCTGGAACGGCGTTGGAGTTCCCAAGGACACGCCTAAGGAGGTCATCGACACGATGAACAAGGCCATGCGTGAAGTCCTCGCCATGTCTGACGTACAGGAGCAACTCGGAAAGGTCGGCGTTATCGCAAAGGCAAGCACGCCAGAAGAGGCATTGGCGCGCTTGACCGCGGATATCAAGAAATGGAACGAGGTGGTCGATAAGGCCGGCATCCCGCGAAAATAGCCAGAACAGGTACCGTTGAAGGTGGGCCCGGATTCGCAATCCGGGCCCGTTGCACGAAATGTGGTCGACGCCGATTGATCTTTATTGCGAGCGGGTGACGGCTTCGTTCTGGGCTGAACCGCTGAACGCGTTGAGCAACATTGCCTTTCTGATCGCAGCCTATGCGGCCCTCGATCTGTGGCGCCGCGAAGGAAAGAACGATCCGAGTTATCCTGGCGCTGATTGCAGTGGTGGCGGTTGTTGGCCTCGGATCGTTCGCGTTTCATACGATCGCGACGCGCGGCGCCATGTTGCTCGACGTCACGCCGATTGGCGTTTTCATTTACGGGTACTTCCTGCTGGCGCTGCGCAGGTTCCTGCTGTTCTCCTGGTCGGTTTCGCTTTCGTCGCTGGTCGGCTTCATCGCGCTTTCGCTCGCTCTTGCGTCTTACGTGCCGCGCGAGTTTCTCAACGGCTCGTCCGGATATCTTCCCGCGCTCGCCGCCCTGATCGGTTTTGGCTGGCTTTTGCGCGGACACGGTGCTGGGCAGGCCATGCTCGTCGCAGCGGGTCTTTTCATTGGTTCGCTGATTTTCCGCATCATCGACCTTGAGGTCTGCGCCCGCTGGCCGATAGGCACACATTTCCTTTGGCATGTTCTCAATGCCGCCGTACTTTATATAGTGCTGCGCGGCGCAATCGCGGAACGCCAACATCCGCTAAGTCAGGAACGAAAATGAGCAACAAGAAACTCTCGGTCGCCGTTGTGGGCGCCGGCATGGGCGGTCTGGCAGTGGCGGCGACACTGCGGGGAGTAGGGATCGAAGTTCAGGTTTACGAGCAGGCGGCGCGTTTTGCCCGCATCGGTGCCGGCATCCAGATGATGCCGAATTCCATGAAGGTCCTGCGAGGTATTGGGATTGAGGGGCGGCTTCGTACGACGTCGTTTGCCCCGTACTCCCACCTCAACCGCGACGGCTACAGCGGGGAGATGACCCGCGAACTGCCGATGCCCGAGAGCCTCTACAACGCGCCCTATCTCTGCATGCATCGCGCCGACTTGCATGACGCCCTCGCCTCGGCGGTTCCACAGGATATCGTGCATTTGGGAAAGAAGCTGAGTGGCCTCGACGAGGCGGGCGGCCAAGTCACCCTGCGTTTCGAGGACGGGACGTCTGCGACCGCGAATGCGGTTGTCGGCGCAGACGGTGTGCATTCGGTCGTACGTGACATCGTGGTCGGGCCGGACGAACCGATCCACAAAGGTCGCATTGCCTATCGTGCGGTGTTTCCGTCGAGCTTGATGGGCGGGTTCGATATCGGTCGCTCGCGCACGAAATGGTGGGGCACCGATCGTCACATCGTCATCTATTACACGACCAAAGCAAAGAGTGAGGTCTATTTCGTCACCAGTGTGCCGGAATCAGCTGAATGGCTCACGCGCGAGTCATGGTCGGCAAAGGGTGACGTGAAGGAATTGCGCGGGGCCTATGATGATTTTCATCAGGATGTCCGCAACGTACTGCACGCGTGCCCGGACTGCCATAAATGGGCGATCCTTGAGCGCGAGCCCTTGCGCCGCTGGAGCGACGGCCGGGTCGTATTGCTTGGCGATGCCGCGCATCCGATGACTCCATACATGGCGCAGGGTGCCGCGACATCGATCGAAGATGCGGCCATCCTCGCGCGGTGCCTCGATGCGGTGAAAGGCGAAGACATCGAAGGGGCCTTCAGGCGCTACGAAGCCCACCGCAAGCCGCGCACGTCAGTGGTTCAGGCGATTTCCAGCGCCAATACCTGGATGCGCGAAGGCGACGGCGATACCAGCTGGCTTTACGGTTACGACGCGTGGAATGCGAACCTCGACCAGCCGGCAGCACATCCGCGCGCGCGGGCGGCGTGACAGGAGGCAGCATGCGGCTTTCGCAATGTTGCAACTATCACGACTTCAGGGAACTGGCCCGGCGCAGGCTTCCCGGCCCGATCTTCAACTACATCGATGGCGCTGCCGACGATGAAACGACCTACCGCCGAAACACGCAGGCATTCGAGGACTGCGACCTGGTTCCAAGCGTTCTGACGGGCGTTGCGCAAGTCGATCTTTCGGTGACCGTCATGGGGCAGAAGTTGGCGATGCCCTTTTATTGTTCGCCGACGGCATTGCAGCGGTTGTTTCACCATGACGGTGAGCGCGCCGTTGCGCGTGCCGTCAACAAATTCGGCACAATGTTCGGCGTCTCATCATTGGGTACGGTGAGCCTGGAAGAGATTGCGTCGAATTTCTCGTTTCCGCAGGTCTATCAATTCTACTTTCACAAGGATCGCGGTCTGAACAAGGCGATGATGGACCGCGCGCAGACAGCCGGTGTCAAGATCATGATGCTGACGGTCAACTCAATCACCGGCGGCAACCGCGAGCGCGACCTGCGGACCGGGTTTTCAATTCCGTTCCGGTTGACGCCTGCGGGCATGCTTCAGTTCGCCATCAAGCCAAGATGGGCGCTGAATTATTTCACGCACGAGAAGTTCCGGTTGCCTCAGCTGGACGAGCATGTCGACATGGGTAGCGGTACGACATCCATCAGTGGTTACTTCACCAACATGCTGGACCCGTCAATGACCTGGGCTGACGTGGCTGAAATGGTCAAACAGTGGAACGGCAAGTTCTGCCTCAAAGGCATCATGAGCGTCGAGGACGCTAAGAAGGCCGTCGATATTGGCTGTGCCGGTATCGTTGTTTCCAATCATGGTGGCCGCCAACTCGACGGGTCGCGAAGCAGTTTTGACCAACTCGCGGAAATCGTCGACGCCGTCGGCGACAGGATCGACGTGCTCGTCGACGGCGGCGTTCATCGCGGATCGCACGTGCTCAAGGCTTTGTCTCTTGGCGCGAAAGCGGTGGGGGCGGGACGCTATTATCTCTTTGCGCTCGCCGCGGCGGGCGAAGCGGGCGTCGAGCGCGCTTTGGGGCTGATGCGATTTGAGTTAGAGCGCGACATGAGATTGATGGGCTGTACGTCCGTCAGCCAATTATCCCGTGGCAATCTCAGATTTCGTAATTCCGCACGCTGACTGAGTGCGCTCAGGGGCCACCATAGAGCCAAGTGATGCTGTCGTAGGTTTCCTCCGGCGTGCGGGGAGAAAGTGCGAGCTCGCGCAGCTCCGCCGTAACACCGCGAGCGTGATAGAACTCACCATAGACTCGCGCCATGATCTGGGTGCGGGCTGTGCGGAGGTAGCGTTCCTGTTGATAGGCTTGGAACGCCTTTGCCGGGTCGTCAGGAGAGGCTGCAACTTTGTCCGCGAGGACAATAGCGTCTTCGGTCGCCATGCATGCGCCTTGTGCGAGATATTGCAGCATCGGATGTGCTGCATCGCCCAGCAGCGTAATGCGGCCGGATGTCCAGTTCTTCACAGGTTCGCGGTCGCATAGCACCCACATGCGCCAGGTCTCGATACGTTCAAGCATGCGCAGGACCTGCGGCACCTGCATTTTGAAGTGTTGCCACATGACATCCTTGCTGCCTTCCGCGTTCCAGCCTTCCTCGTAGTGATCTGAGTGGAAGACAGCGACGAGATTGTACAGTTCGCCACGACGCAAAGGATAATGGACGAAATGGGTCCTCGGCCCGGCCCAAAGCACGACGTCCGGGCGCCAGAGGTCCTTGGGAACATCCTCGCGCTTGAGAACAGCACGGTAGGCGATGTGACCGGATACCCGCGGCTTGCCGTCACCCACGATACTTTCACGGATCTTGGACCACATTCCGTCGCAGCCGATAAGGGCCCGGCCTTCGACGGTTTCACCGTTGTCGAGTGTGACAGAGGCGTGGTCGCCGTGGTCCTTGAACGAATCCACCCGCCGGCTGGTTTCGAGCGTGATGAGGTTGCTACCCTGACACGCCTTCAGGAACGTGGCGTGGATGTCGGCGCGATGCGTGACGCCATAAGGCTGGCCGAACTTTTTCATGAACGCGTCGCCAAGGGGGACATTGGTAATCAGCTTGCCCGTCAGGGCATCGCGCATTTCCTGGGCGGGCGGCCGATGGGCGTCGGCAAGGACTGCGTCCTTCAGTCCGACTTTCTCGAGAACCCGGAAGATATTGGGTCCAAGCTGAATTCCGGCTCCGACCTCGCGGAATTCCGGTGCCTGTTCGAAGACCCTGACCGGAAAGCCTTGATGGGCGAGTGCGTAGGCAGTAATGAGCCCGCCGATGCCTCCGCCGGAGATGAGAAAGGGGGCGGAGCCGCCATTCGTACGAGCCATGGAGTGACCTCACTTCACTTGGAACGACCGATCAGGACCATAAAACCTGAAACGCCCGACGCAAAGCACGTTTCCGCATAGCAAAATCCGCCGGGAATACCGGCGGATTTTTCGATCGGCTACAGAATTTGATCGGTGATTATTTGGTCACCTGGCCACGGACTTCGCCGCCTTTGTTGGCCGCGGTGTGGACGTTGACGTACCATTTACCGCCCAGCAGCTCGTCCGCCTGAGCATCCGTCAGGGTCGCCGAGCCCTCGAACGAGCCCTTGTCAGCGCCAGCAATTGGCACCACGACGCCGCCGTTCTTCCCGGGTTCGGCGGAATGGAAATGCGCAGCGGTTGCCGGTCCACTGAGGCCGGAAACGTCGCCCTTCCACGACAATTTCTTGCTGGCAGTATCGTAAGTTGCGGTCACCGAGCCGGTCCCCTTGCTATCAGTCGGCGGGACCTCGCTCGAAGCCTTCAAATCGGCCTTGAGGTTGACATTCGCGGCCACGGACGGGCCGGCGATCGCAAGGACGGCAGTGCAGGCGAGGGCGGCCAAGGCCGACCGCAAAATCGTAGTTTTCATATGAGTCCTCCGTGGAGTGCTGGTGCGCACTCATGCGTGCCAACACCGTACCCTAACGCCTATTCCGGACGTACAGAAGGACTACCTAGTGGAAGGCACCGCGAATCGACGTACTGGAGAGCTCGCCGCAGGAATCGCACTCCCAGTGGTGGCGGATTTCGCCGCCCTCGACGAATTCGGATGAGACTGGAGCGACCATGAGGTCGCCACAGTGAGGACAGCGCGTGGGAGCGGTAAAGGCGCGGGAGAGTTTCGCCTTGTACTGATGAAGATGCATGTCACGGCTTCCTTTTTCTTCCCTGTCCGTGCCGCTGAGTAGCGGCGCATCGTGGCAACGGCGAGACGGTTTAATGAAACTGTAGTGGCCAGAACGCTAAGCTTTTGCGACACATCATCGCTCTCGGCGTAAACAATTTTACGTCTGAAATGTGATGGGTTGAGTCGAAACCACTGCTAACAGCGCTTTCGACGCACTGCAGCGGACAACTTTTGGACTCTTTCTGCGAACGCAAAGCACCACCTATAAACACAGCGTAACATCACGTCTTCGCGAGCGACATTTTAACGGCCGACGATCAAACACCAGTAGCGATCGCGGCCACCACTCGCCGATGCAAGTCCGTAACTCTTGACGTCGGTGAGCAACATGTTGGCGCGGTGTCCGCCTGAATTTTCCCACATGCGCATAGCGCAGCTTTCGGTCGCGCATCCATAGGCGACGTTTTCTGCTCGCGCGCCGCGTGGTCCGCGCTCCGAGTAAAATCCATCATGATCCATCGAACGGCGCGCTGCCATGTTAGTAGCGTGACGCTGCGCCATGGCCTGCAGATTGCCGCTGCGGTGAAGGGCCGGAAGACCATGGGCCTTCCGAAAGGAATTAAGTGTGTCGGCGAGTGTCGGCGATACGCAGCCCACAAGTATCGCGAGCGCAATCAAGACGCGGCGGCCGCACATGATGTTGCCTCCACAAATAAAGGGACCGCTGTTGCCAAGTTCCAGCGGTCCCTACGGGTTTGCCGATACAGGGGACACCCGAATTGGGGATTGTCCGGCATTCCGCGATCTACACCTTTCTCCGGAAATTCCACTTTGGTCTGTGAACTAGATCACAGTCGTGGCGGAATTTCACAAAACAAGTTGACGCTGGGTGACTGAATAGTTGGTGAACGAACTACGCGTCTTGTCTTGAGGCGCGTTCCGTCGATTCAATCGTCTTGCGGGAAAGCCTCGACCAACTTCGCTTCACGCGGGAGCCAGAAATGCTGTGTTTTGCAGTAAGGGCAGCGGGTATGGGTGAATTCCTGCGGCACCCGCGCCAATGTTTCAGCATCGACATGAATACCGGTGGAAAAATCGCGACCAGTCTTGGGACATCTTACGAGTAATACGCCCACGACTCGCCTCCACCACCGTCAGATTTTTTGCACCTCGGCCTTGGCGGTCTCGAGCAACCAACCGAACTGTGTCGCGGTGAATAGGATCGCCACCAGGTTCAAGGCCACGATTTCGAATGCAAACATGTTGGTCTCCCGTACGCATCCAACTCTTCGATTCCCACCCTAGTGGGCGCGCCGACAAATCACTGTGTTCGCGATCACAAAAATGCGGATTTGCCAGCATTCGTTCCCGGCATCGGCTGCCAGGTCGGCAAAATCGAGAACTCCTCAAGGGAAAATCAAGGGTTACTCAAGGACTGGCCGCGCGCCAGCCACTATAGCCCCTAATACATGAGAGCAATCCTTAACGCCGCAATCTGGGAAGCCAATGATGTCCACACAATCGCACCATGCTGAAACGATGCTCCTTCACGCAGGCTGGCGGGCGGATCCCGCGACAGGCGCTGTCGCCGTGCCGATTTATCAGACCACGTCCTATCAATTCCGCGATACCGAACACGCGGCGAATCTTTTTGCCCTCAAGGAGCTCGGCAACATTTATTCGCGCATCATGAACCCCACCAACGATGTGCTGGAGAAGCGGATGGCGGCGCTTGAGGGCGGCGTTGCGGCTTTGGCTCTTGCGTCAGGCCAAGCAGCCTCGGCATTTGCGATCCAGAACCTGGCCCGGGCCGGCGACAACGTCGTGAGCTCGACTGACCTTTATGGGGGGACGTGGAATCTGTTCGCCCACACCCTCAAGGACCAGGGAGTTGAAGTTCGCTTCGTCGATCCGATCGATCCGGAAAATTTTCGGCGCGCAACCGATGAAAAGACCAGGGCCTATTATGCGGAGACCCTGCCAAATCCTAAATTGACGGTGTTCCCGATCTCCGAGGTTGCAGCGATCGGCCGTCCGCTCGGTATTCCGCTGATCGTGGACAATACAGCGGCGCCGTTCCTGACAAAGCCGATCGAGCACGGGGCTGCCGTTGTCGTGTACTCCATGACCAAATACCTTGGCGGGCATGGCAACTCGATCGGCGGTCTTATCGTCGATGGTGGCAATTTCGACTGGGCCGCTCATCCGCAGCGCCAGCCGGCTCTGAATACGCCCGATCCCAGTTATCACGGAGCGGTCTGGACTGAAGCCGTGAAGCCGCTCGGCCCGATCGCCTACGCGATCAAGGCGCGCGTTACACTGCAGCGGGACATCGGAGCGGCGCTGTCGCCGTTCAACGCCTTCCTTACGATTCAGGGTCTGGAGACGCTCGCCTTGCGGATGAGAGAGCACTGCAAAAATGCGCAGTCGGTGGTGGAATTTTTGCGCACCCGCAAGGAAGTGAAGCGCATCATTCATCCATCGCAGCAGCAGGGCGTTCATCGCGAACGGGCAGATCGCTATCTGGGCGGCCAATACGGCGGCCTCGTCGGCTTCGAGCTGGCCGGTGGAAAGGAAGCGGGACGTAAGTTCATCGATGCCCTGCAGCTGCACTATCACGTCGCGAACATAGGTGATGCTCGAAGCCTCGCGATCCACCCGGCGACCACGACGCATTCGCAGCTGACCGCCGAAGAGCAGTTGGCGACCGGCGTTTCCGACGGCTATGTGCGGCTGTCAGTCGGTATCGAGCACATCAACGACATCGTCTCCGACATCAAGCACGGCCTTGAGGCGGCCTCGCGAGCGTCCATTCGCGCGGCCTGATGAAACGCAGGAGCAGGATATGAGCATCACCAGCATCGACGTCGGGGGCATCAGTTGCCAGTACTTCGCCGTCGGTGCTGGCGAGCCGATCGTACTTTTGCATTGCACCGGTCACTCGGGTCGGCAATGGGCGGAACTTGCCGCGGCTCTCCGAACGGATTTTGAGGTGATTGCGCCTGACCTCTGCGGTTATGGCGGCACCGCGCACTGGCCGGGATCGGGCACCTTCAACCTGGGTGTCGAAGCGGATCTAGTCGACGCGCTGGTGGAAAAACTTGACCGGCCTGCGCACATTGTCGGCCATTCGTTCGGCGGCGCGGTCGCACTCCAGCTCGCGTCGCGCCATCCAGACCATCTCAAGAGCCTGACATTAATCGAGCCGGCTGCATTTCACCTGCTCTGTGATGGTGACGATGAGGACGAGCGCGCCCTCAGGCAGATCTCCGAGATCGCGACGACAGTCGCGAGCGCCGTCAATTGCGGCGACTACGTCGGAGCGATGCGGCGCTTTGTCGACTATTGGACCGGCGAGGGTGCGTGGGATGCCCTGCCACGTTCGCAACGGATCGCGCTCGCAAGCAGGATCAACAAGGTGACGCTCGATTTCTGGGCAACTCTTAACGAACCCACGCGCCTCGGCGATCTCGTCGATCTTGCGGTGCCAACTCTGATCATATCAGGAGGGCATTCGCCATTTCCGACACGGCGGATCTGCTATCACCTCGCACGCACGTTGCCTGACGTGAAGGTGCGGACGTTCGATGACGCGGGCCACATGCTCCCTATGACCCACTTCCGGGAGATACATCCGCTCATCAAGGCGCATTGTGATGCGCAGTCTAACCTTAAAGGACGGATGCAAAGCGACTTGACCGCGCGTGCGTACGCGTGAAGGAAGTCAGCTGTACGAATTTACCACGGGCGCCGTTGCGAATTTGGCTGCGAGTGTGACTGACGTCACATTCAACAATAGAGGTTCGTCCCCATATTTGCGTGAGAAGAAATGCAATTGGGAGGCAGTCATGACCACCCGATCATTTTGCATATCCGCAGCTGTTCTGCTTCTGGCAATGACTTTGACGTGGCCAGCTTTCCCCGGTCAAAGCAACGCGAACCGTATCGACAGTCAAAGTTCAGGAGCTGGCGTAGGAAAAGTCACCTTCAATCCATTCTCGGTGACGAAAAAGACAGACAAATCCTCGCCGCCCTTATGCGCAAAGGGGGCGACGAGAAATTGCATGGCGCTGACGTAAAACGCCCCCCGACGGACAACCGACTAGCGGTGTTCGGTTTTGCCAAAGCGATACTCAGGCCGAGAAGCGTCCAGCTAGGCGAGTGACTTGGTGGTCTCGGCCGCCTGTTCGGGCACTATGCTGATCCGTTCCGCGCAAGCGCATGACTGCGCCTTTCGGGTCGGTAACGGAATCTTGCGCCCGTTGGGCAATTCGACGAAACGGCGGACAAACTGCCCGGCGCTCTCGACAACGTATTTGGTGCCCTCGGGCAGGTTTTTTGGCAGGCGGTACGTACTACGCACTTTTGGTCCCCACTTCGGTTTCGCTCGGGTACCACCAAGCGATACTCTTTGTCCGGATAGTGACAAAATTATAGCTATCCCCAGTTGGGTCACCCGAGACCGCTATTTGCTGTTGCCACGGTGCCATTTAACGACGGCAACACCGTTTTTGCGGTCAAGGGGGTGGGGTGGTCCTCCCGCGAGCCCGTGGCTGGCCAGGACATCCTCCGGCGTCCGCTCAGGGACTCCGGGAAAAACCGGCCGACCGCCAGGCAGCCGTACACCGGGTGCGCGCGTCAGGTAGAAAAAATCGTAGCGATCGAGAAACATTCCGAAGACGTCTGTGCCCCCGATCACGCCAAGACTGGCGTCCGGAACGCCGAGCACCGCCAGGGCCTGGTCGAGGGAAGCGCCGTCTGGATTCCAGAAAAGCGCGTTGTTGCTGTTCGGATCGCTTGCTATCGCCGGGACTCTCCGGGTCAGAATCAACCGTTTGCGTAAATCCGATCGCCGTTGGTTTTCATGCGAATGACGTCCGTGTACGACCACATCGACGCCATCGAGGCCGCGTTCAAAAAAGATCTGATCGGCTTCAAACTTGAGCGAGTTGGGCATGACGCCAGCCGCATTCGCAAGCATGCCGTCTTCGGAGACGATGGCATATCCTTCGATACGGTGAGGAGTTTTCACGGCGGCCGTAACTTTCAGATGCACCCGGATACGCGGCGGACTTTGCCACGGCCGACTATATCTTTCTCATGGATTAGTCGACTTTATTTTTCGACTGCCGTGAACGCCTTCATGGCCGCGCGGATCGGCGCGAGTAATCAAGATTCGCGTTTGCGGCTGGTACAATCATCTTACCGATCGGCCAAAGCGCAATGCCGGCCAGTTTGAGATGCGCCCAAGCAAACGGAATGCCGATGATGGTGACGGCAAGGAGGATCGCCGTGAGCACGTGTCCGAGCGCCAGCCACCATCCGGCGAGTACGAGCCAGATCAGATTGCCGATGAACCCCAATAGCCCCGTGCCAACGTCTTCGACACCGGAATATTCTGCGCGCGGCACGGCCTTCTGGCCGAACGGGAGCAGTGTATAGAGACCGATGTTGATTGCCGCCCTTGCCCAGGGCAGGCCGATAATGGTGATCGCCATGATCACGGCCGCGACAATCCAGGCAACTGCCATCCAAAGTCCGCCGAACGCGATCCAGAGGATGTTCAGCAACAGCGAGAAAAAAGACATCGGACCCCCTCATAGAAATACAAGTGCCGCCGAGCCATCTAGGTATTCCACCCCGGCTTTGCCAGCCGGGCAGGGCAGCATTTTCCCGCCAAGGGTCATCCGCTCGGGAACAGAATCGTATTTGCGAGGTTCTCCGGGTGGTTAGAAGATGGAGCGCACGCCATGAACATTCTATGGCTTATCATTATTGGGTTTGTCGCCGGTATTATTGCCAAGTTCCTCCACCCGGGATCTTCGAACGAGCCGTCGGGATTCATCCTGACGACACTGCTCGGCATCGCGGGATCGTTCGTCGCCACTTATCTTGGCCAGGCGCTCGGCTGGTACCAGGCCGGTGAAGGCGCTGGTCTTTTAGGAGCCGTCGTGGGTGCCATCGTAGTCCTGGTCATCTGGGGAATCTTTGCTCCGCGACAGCCGACAACAATCGCGTGACTTTGCGAGACGACAAATGACATCGACCTTTCTTCACGAGGACAAGAACATCCCGCCAGACGAGGCTGAAGAGCGAGACGCACCAAAGTGCCCCGTATGCGCGCATCAGATGTGGTTGACCCGCGTCGACACACAGTTGTCGGACGGCGGAACGCAATCGAGGCGAGAATATGAGTGCAGCCACTGCGGAGCGAAACGATCGATCGAAACAAGCTCTGACCGGATTACTCCGCTAGCTTCCGTCGCGGTCGATACCGAGGCGTAACGACGGTAGATCCGACAAACAAAGTTGATGCCGCCCATGAAGGGCGGCTTCAACTTATTTGCGGGTCACGGATGCGAACACGTGCCACTTTACGAACTACCCGAGCACCTGTTGCAGGGCACATTAACCCTGTCGTCCGATAGGTGCTGTGGTGTTGTTTTCATTGGAGACTGCGCCGCTTATGGGATCGTCTCCTCATTGAGAACCCCTAAAACTTTATCCCCGCGTCAAATCACGGCGCGGGGATTTTTTTCACTACTTTAGGTCTCAGAATTGTTGGCGCGCTCGCACGTTGCGCAAATGCTAGAGTGGCGCGGGCGCTGTTTGAAGGTTGAGGAAACATCATATGAAAGAAAGTCGGTTTGTGCCTCCCAAGGGCGCTTTTACGCGTACGGTACCTATTCGATTTTCTCACTGCGATCCGGCGGGCATCGTCTATTTCCCGCACTACTTTGACATGTTCAACGGCTTGATCGAGGACTGGTACACTGAGCAGCTCGGGGTGAACTATGCAAAGCTCATACTGGACGACCGGCACGGTTTTCCTTTCGTTCACATCGAGACCGATTTCAAATTGCCAAGCCGGATGGGAGAACAGCTAGATCTTACGCTGTTGCTCGAACGCGTCGGGCGCTCTTCGCTGAGTGTCATCATCATCGGTCATTCGGCTGGCACGGAGAGATTGCGCGCACGGTTGACGACTGCGATGACGTCGTTGGAGACGCAGCGGGCAGTAGAGTTACCAAATTCTTTGCGTGACCGATTTGAGGCATACCAGAAGCTGACCGAGCGACTGGGGCTCGGGCATTCCGGCCTCAAGAGCGACCCCTAGCGTTTCGGTCTATTGCGATCGTCTTACTTACTCGGCCTTGATGTGTGCCGCGCGGACGACTTTGCCCCACTTGTCGGTTTCGTCGGATACGAGTTTTGCGAAGTCATCGACCGAGCCGCCAACGACACTGCCGCCCAGATCGGCAAAGCGCGATTTCATGCCGGGGTCTGTGAGGGCCGCGTTGATTTCCCTATTGAGCTTGCCGATGATTTCAACGGGAGTGTTCTTCGGCGCGCCGAGGCCGATCCAGTAACTTGTCTCGAAGCCCGGCACGAATTCACTCACGATCGGGACATCTGGCAGCGCATCCGAGCGTGTCGCCCCCGTCGTCGCCAGCGCGCGTAGCTTGCCAGCCCGAATGTGTGCGACGGCTATGGCCATTGGGGAAAAGAAAACGTCGACTTGGCTGCCGAGCAGATTGACGATCGCTGGGCCGCCGCCGCGATAGGGAATATGCGTCATGTCGATGCCGGCCATCTCCTTGAAAAGTTCACCGGCTAACTGAGACGAGCTGCCGATGCCGGCAGACGCCATGTTGATTCTGCCTGGATTGGCCTTTGCATAGGCGATGAATCCAGGAAGTGTTTGCGCCGCAATGGACGGATTGACCACAATAACCAGGGGTGTGCGGAAGATACAAACGATCGGAGCGATGTCGCGAATGAAATTGAAATTGAGCTTGTCGTAGAGCGTTGCATTGATTGCTGCCGACGGATCGAACAGAAGCAGCGTGTTTCCGTCCGGTGCTGCATGCGCGACTGCATCGGTTCCAACATTTGTCCCGGCCCCCGGCCGGCTTTCAATGACGAAGGCTTGCGCGAGTCGCTCCGACAACCAGGGCCCGATCTGTCGAGCAACGGTATCCGTCGTTCCGCCGGGCGCATACGGTACGATCACGCGCACGGGCTGCGACGGATAGTCGAGCGCCGACGCGAGCCGCGACATGACCGGGAAAGCGGCAACGCCCGCTACGAGATGCAAGAGTTGTCGACGCAGAAGTTTCACGGCGATCTCGCGGCACCAAGGGCGAACGGATCAGGTCAATTCGGAAAAATGTAATGGTTGTCAGTCAATTCAACGCCAGGAACAGTCTCTCTAACTATCGCGTAGACTGAGCGGGATTGTCCAGCAAGCGAATGGGCGCCCCGGAAGTGGCTGCGGCCGGTGACTGGCCCGTCGATTGCGGTGTCTTGCGCGTGGTGGCCGAGCGAGGCTGAGCTGACGCGGAAGCCTTCTCTTTGAGATCCTGCTCGGTTGCCTGCAACGTCGCAATCTCTTGGGCCATCTCATCCTGTTTGGCCGCGAGCTGCTTTATCGTCGTGGCAAGTTGGTCAACGCCGTGCCGGACGATCGCGAGATCAAGCGCAACAGGCTTGAGCTGCTGTGCAAGGTCGGCGGATGTCACCATGGCGGAGGCAGCCACTTGACCGTTGTCGGCGGTCGACGACGTTGGGGCGGGCACTAACCAGGCCAAAGATGGAGCCCAGGCTCTCACCATCGCCTTCGCTTCCTCACCATGAGACTGCCAAGCCAAAGTACCGCCGACACCGATCAGAATTGCAAAAACCAAACGGAAGAACCCACGCAGCACTCGCCGACCAGTCGTTCGTTTCGTCGTTGTGAGCTGATCGTTCCTCTGGACGGGAGGTCGAGACCTGCGAGGCCACTCCGGAACGATGTCGCGTTCGTAGGAGTGCGGCGAATTGTGCGAGGAATACGAAGCCGGCATTTTGTCCCCCTTGTCCGACTGTACAGCGCTGTAGCGGGCCATCGTCATGTGACAGAAGCAAGGCAAGAGGGTTCATGGACAAGCGCAAGATGACGTTGAAGGCATTCTGCTACCAGCGTGGTATCGTCTCGGACCTGAAGTTCGGGCAGAAATGAAGCGACGCGATTTCATAGCGTTTGTTGGAGCGCTGACCGCATGGCCGGTCGGTGCCCGTGCGCGACAACAGGAGCGTTCGCAGAAGGTTGGGGACCTCGAGGACGCCAAGCGCCATTTCGAAAAAATCTCTCAGCCCAGTGAAACGGCTCGGTCGGACTACATCACTCGTCTTGTTCGAATGCGGGAAAAGGCAGCGCGCCTGAACACCGACGAATGGAAAATCATCGACGACGAAATAAGGCAGCACCCCGCGCCGAATGAATCTGACAGCAAGATCTTGTCCGGCCGTCTGGTCGGCAAATGGTCGTCCCCGCGGCACGACTATCTCTACCGAGGTGATGGCACCTGGACGATGCTGCCGGCCGATGAGGGCACAACCCACGGCACCTGGCGCATCGAAGGAAATCAGTTCGTCACAACCGCAAGCATAGGAGCGTCAGCTCAGGACCAGTACACAATCATTCTGATCACGAACAAGGATTTCGTCATCGCTGACAGGTCGAGCGTCTTCTATGAGAAGCGTCTGAAATAATAGCTTTCGCGAGGTTTCGAATGCCAGTTCGCCGTATTGATCACATTTTGATTGCGATGCCGCCCGGTCGGGAAGACGAGGCGAGAGCGTTCTATCATGGCATCCTGGGCCTCGATGAAAAGCTGAAGCCGCCGCAGCTTGCTGCGCGTGGCGGCTGCTGGTTTGAGAGCGGAGGTTTGCAGGTCCATTTGGGCGTTGAGAAGAATTTCATTCCGGCTCGGAAGGCACATCCGGCTTTTATCGTCGATGACCTAGCAATGATGGCCGCGAAAGCGATGCGCGCAGGTTACAAAGTCACGGCAGATGAGCCCATCGAGGGATGCGAACGGCGTCATGTCGAGGATCCGTTCGGCAACCGGATCGAGTTGATTGAGCCGCACGCCAAATGAGCTACGGTGGGCAGACATAGCCTGGGCCGTTCGGATTGGGGAAACAGCCGACCGAAGCTGGTAGGACTTGCTTCGGCAACCACAGCACAACGGATGGAAAATAGATCGTGAACGCTATTGTTATTAGAAACACGACATAGATTGGACAAGCTGCGCGTAAGGCCTGCGAGAAACGAACCCCGACGAATTTGGAGGCCATGAGCAAAACGAGGCCATAAGGCGGCGTAATCAATCCGAAAGCCAGTGTCGCAATCAGGACGACACCCATATGGACAGGGTTGATGTTTCCTGCCTCGGTCAGCGCGTTCACCAGTGGCATGAAAATGATAATCGTCGGCACCGGTTCGATGAAATCGCCGATAACCGTGAAAAGCGCGACCATCAACAGCATGATCAAATGCGGGTCATTGCCGGCTATGTTGGTGATCCAATCTGCGATCACGATCGCGCCGCGCAAATATGCAAAGAGCCAACCGAAAGCATTGGCCGCGCCGATCGTGATGAGCGGCAATGAGAAAATCAGCCCTGCAAGACAGAAATCATAAGCAAGTAATCTAATGTGGCCTCTATTCAGCGCAGGAATGACGACAAAAAGAATATAGACAACTGCGACCACGCCGGCCTCGGTTGGAGTGAACCAGCCGGTAAGAATGCCTCCCAAAAGAATGACTGGAATCATCATGGGCAGCGAGGCCTCTTTCAAGGCACCGGCGACTTCGCGAAACGGAGCACGAGGGCGCTGTATGCCTGTCGGACCGAAGAAATAACAAAAGATCATCAGGCCAAAGCCGATCATCAGCCCAGGCACGACACCGGCCATGAAAAGTCCGGCGATCGACACATTGCCGATTGCACCGTAAACCACCGCCGTAATGCTTGGCGGCACGAGCGCGGCAATTGTTGAGGCCGCTGCGATGATCGCCGCAATGAAAGCCGGACTATAGCCTTCGTTCCTCATCGGCCGGCCAAGTGCCCGGCTGATGACAGCGACATCTGCGGTCGTAGATCCCGACATTTCCGAAAAAAACATACTGAACACGGTAACGACCTGAGAGAGCCCGCCGCGTACATGGCCAACCAAGGCAAGTGAAAGATTGACAACGCGAACAACCACGTTGGCCGAGCTCATGAGTTCGCCGACAAGGAGAAAGAACGGAATCGCAAGTAGAGCTTCGACATCCATTCCGTCGAACATTTTCTGGATAATCGCGATGTGCGAGACTTGAGTGAACGAAGCGCCCACAAGGACCCCCGCCATCAAGGCGAACGGGACCGGAACGCCGAGATATCCGAAAAACAGGAATA
The DNA here is from genome assembly GCA_963831515.1 of uncultured Alphaproteobacteria bacterium. GTDB lineage: Bacteria > Pseudomonadota > Alphaproteobacteria > Rhizobiales > Xanthobacteraceae > Pseudolabrys. The sequence goes on from CAWHQL010000009.1 coordinate 114,015, forward strand.
AGAAGCTCATCAACCCGAGAACAAGGCCGGAATTCATTCGCGCGGCCCCGTCTGGTCGGTGCTGTTAGTCTGCTTGATTTCCAGTTTGTCTTCTGGGTTTTCTTCGTGATCGAAGCCGTTTTTCCAGCCGTTGACGATTTGCTCAAGAGTAAACAGCGCGACCAACACACCACAAATCGGAATAGCTGCGTAGAGCGTGGCGATCGGCGTCATCGACGGCATACGGAAACTTGAAAATCCACGCAGAAAATTCAAGTAGCCGAAATAGATGAAGCTGATTGCTACGCCCAGCACAACCAGCCGGATGACAATCTCGACGACGAGACGCGCTTTACCTTCAAGCGCTTCAGCAATGGCAGTCAGGTAGAGATGGTCGTTCCGGCGGGTGGCAACCGCAGTGCCGAAGAAGATCGCATAGATAAATAGCGTCGACGTCACTTCCTGTAGCCAAAGCCAGGGAGCACCGATCGTACGGGTGATGATGTCGAACGTAACCGTGGTGCAGAAGCTGAATAGCAGAACTCCGCAAAGCACCATCAGCGCCAGTTCAAGACCATCAAGGACACGCCACTTCAGATGGCGTTGTCGCGGAGCGACGAGCTTGGCCGCTATGGTCATCGGGAAGTCCGCTTGCGTTCAAAAGTGGAAGAGGGCCGGCAAGCCGGCCCTTCTGACCGCTTACTGTACGGCCTTGATCAAATCCTTGATCTTCACCGCGTGCGGGCCGAGTTCTGCGGCGAGTTTGTCAAGATAGGGATCGGCGAGTTTCTGAAAACCTGATTTGTCGACGTTGGGGACTATTTTGACACCGAGTGCCTTAAGCTTGTCCGCAGACTGATGCTCTAAGTCGATGGCCTTGGCCGGCTCCTTAGTGCTGACCTCATCTGCGGCCGTCTGCACCCACTTTTTTTGCTCGTCCGTCAGACTTTTCCATAGTTTGTCGCTGATCCAGATCAGATTGTTGTTGGCCTCGTGCTCGGTCATTGAGAGCACGGGAGCGACTTCATAATGCTTGTTCGCCTGATAGACGTTGACGCCGTTTTCCGCGACGTCGACGACTCCGGTCTGCAGGGAGGTATACACGCTGCCGAATGGCATATGGACGGTCTGGGCGCCATAGACCGGAAACATCAGATCTTCGGTTGGTGTCGCCTGTACGCGGACCTTCAGGCCCTTGATGTCCTCAAGCTTGGCAATCGGTTTTTTGCTGTACATGTTGCGCAAGCCAAGCGTGATCACCGCGATTACATGCGCGCCTTGCACGGTGTCTTCGACCATAGCCCTAACCGCGCCAGTGACCTTGGGATCGCCTAGCGCTTTCACAAGGTGATTTTCGTCGCGGAACAAAAAATGTAGCGACATCACGCCGGCCTGTGGTGTCAGGGTCGCGGCGTTGGCTGACGAGCTGATGCAGAACTCGACATCGCCAGCTTTGACAAGTTGGAGAACCTGCGGCTCTTGGCCGAGCTGGGCGCCCGGATATTGATCGATCAGCATCGTACCTTTGCTCAGTTCTTTGAGCCGTTCGGCGAAAATGTCACCGGCGATGCCGTATCCCGTGGTCTTTGGCTGGTCATAGGCGAAGCGATAATGCTTTACGTCCTGCGCCATCGCGGTTGACATCCAGGATGTCGCAAGAACAGCAAGCGCAAACCCGTACGCACGACTGGTTGAAAGCATGATTTCCCTCCCGCCCAATAAGTTCGTTGTTGCCTTGTCGCGGCCAAAAAACTGTTTGTGCCCCCACGAGCACGCCGCGAAGCCTACCACTTTGCGACCGGACGTCGAATGGCAATCGGGGATTGCGACGTCCACCCTGCCTCCGAAGGCAGGCATTCGCAGTGCAAAAACAAATATCAGCTAAGGGCCAGACGCCGACATCTGGAAATCGGACTCACGGTGAACAGCCCCGGCTCTTTGCGAGGTCCTACGACCGTCCCTGTCCAATTGAATTGCCGCGGTCGATAGTTGTACGTTTGCACGCAAGGGCGCCATTCAATGAGGCCGCCATGCGCTATTCAACCATACCCATCATTTTTGCTGCTATCCTTGGCTTCAGCGTGGGCTCGTCAATGGCGAGCGAGACCACGATGCGCAAATCATCCGTGGAAGAACTCAAAAGCGTTTGCGAGAAGGCCGGTGGGTCATTTTCGCAGGATGCGGGTGGCTACGGATGTGGATCAAACTGCCAGGGAAAGCCCGGAACCGATTGCGTGCTCAACTGCAAAAATAACGAGAAAAGCTGTTTCGCTCAGGTGCCTGGGCGTGCTCGCCCAACAAGCCCTTTGAATGCACTCGTCCGATCCCCGCGCGGATAAAGCGCGATGGATCTATTGATGTCTTGAGCTGCGGCTGCGACCCGCTGGTCCTGGATTGTAGAATTGGTTGGGGACGCAAAATCCGCCGATGCCGCTTACTGTCGCCCTGCATTGCTCAATTGTGAGGAAGCCGCAATTCGTACCGCCGCCACCATTTCCGGCCGAATAGTCGGCGCACCATGGATAAGGATCGTAAGGCAGGGCGTACGCGGGCGCTTTTGACAGCATCACCGGCAACACGACCAACACCGCAAGAATCTTGATCGAGAAACGCATTTGCAAATCTCCTTGTTGTGCCGCCCTTAGATCCCCGCGGTTCGCCACACGGTCATCAGGCAAGTCACGAACAGGCTCACGGTCAGTGCTTGTACGGTCTTTGTGATCGTTGAGCAGGCGGTCATGGCTGCCTCCCGTGTTGCGGACTTCAACATAGGACGCCGTCGCCATTTCCGGCTGTGACGCAGTTCACAGAAAGGCCGAATGTCGGGTTGTGCCAAGGACTGGTAGTGTCGTACCGGGCGATTTCTTGGCCACTTACATGCGACCGAAAGATAGCGGCTGACTTCTATTTGCCGTCGTTCCAGATATCGGCGGCGAGTTTCCAGTCGCCTTGGACCCTCTGCCACAAGACAAGATATTTGCCGGAAATTTCCTTCGGGGAGGGTCCCTTCGTCGTGAGCGCGAAGGTGCCGACCTCGCGCGCTGCGGAGGGACTCAATCGTTTCACGTCGAGGGTAGTCACCTTCGGGTTGGCAACTTGCTCGGCCATCCCTTTCCACATTGCACCGATCGCGGCCCGACCCCTCACCAGCGCCGCGCCGGGCGGAAATGCGATTGCATCGATCGTATAGAGCTGAGCGACGCCGTCAAAATCGCCTTTGTTGAACAACTCCATCCATTTTGCATTTACGGCTTCGATCTTGGCTTTCTGAGCGAAGGCCGGCGCAACGAGCGCGAGCGCGAACGCGACAACCAGTACAATCCGACGCATGGCAACCCCCGATAAGACTGTTCAAGTGTGCCTTAAAGCAGTCCTCATTTCCAAGGGCGATGCTTCCCCGCCGGCGTTAGCCCAGAGGGCATTAGCCTCGCGCGGGAATGACCGTCGCCGCGCGTGGCGATGATGTGTGGTGCTTCTATAATTAAAGCGGACGTCGAATCCGAGAGGGATGCAGCCGACTTTACTCGTCACGAACAAAAAACAATAAATACCTTTCGCAATGGTATCTAAATATTGGAAGCGGTATCGCCATCTGGTTCACGACAATCGCGCAGAACAAAAAATTCTTGGTCGTGTGGTTATCCGCAACTTTTGTATATCGACCGTGAACCAATAGCCGGTGGAAAAACGCGTTTAGTCGCTTTACTCAATCTATGGTGGAGTAAACGCGCCGTGACACGTACTTATAAACTGGCCGTTATCACAGCGACTGTCCTGATCAACATGGTCGCTACTGCTTTCGCCGATCCCGTAGCGCTAGGCATAACCTCTTACCAACGTCCGCAGGATTTGCTGACAACGGTCAACCGAATTCGTTTTGACGTGCCGGTTCTTGCACCTGTCGCCTTCGTCAGGTTCTGCCTCAAATATCCACGTGATTGCGAAATCAGGCGCATGCCATTTCGGCCGCGTCCGATAAGTCTCACACGGGAGCGAGTGAGCGAACTAAACAAGGTGAACCGTGCGATCAATGTCGCGATCGCATCGGAGGAAGACCACGGTCGCGTTGATCAAGAGCAATGGTTGCTGTCCCCGCATGCGGGTGATTGTAACGACTATGCAGTGTCCAAGCGGCATGAATTGCTCGCGCGAGGCTGGCCTTCGCGTTCGCTATTGCTGGCGGAAGTGGTTGTCACTGCAATTGGAAAGCATCACCTCGTGCTAGTCGTCCGCACGCGTGAGGGTGATTTCATACTCGACAACCTGCATAAAGACATTCGTCCAGTCTCGCAGGCTCCATACAAATGGATGCGCGCGCAGCAGCAGAAAAACCCAAGGTTCTGGTCAACGGTCAGCCCAGCCCGTACAGAAGAGATTGTTATGAACGTCCGCTGACTACAGAGCAGTATCAGTTGCGTGTAATTGTTTCGGAATACGTGCCTATTAAACGGTCAAAGGAAACTATAGTCGCAATAGTCTGACCGAGTTGTGTCACGCCCACGTCATGTGGGCGTGAAATTCTATTGGCTAAATTTCTTAAATACCGGTCACTCTCTGCACTAACCTTCATCTTCATCTTCACCGACGATTTGCCGTAAAGTGTAGCTGGGTGGCTGACACCATAAGGCGCTTCGCCATGACACCGCTGCTCTCTACTGCGGCCATTTTGATCATCGGCTTTTCTTTCGGCTACGGAGTGCGAGAGGTTATTTCGCAAAGACGCCGAGTGAAGGCGAAATTGCATCGCCGGATTTTTTATGAAGGCCATTTGAGAATAGAAAATAGTTACGTTGAAACGATGTCTCGAAAAGCGAAAAAAGAAAACTCTATCGATACCGCAAACAAAATCACGCAAGCTCCCAGACGCCCTATTGTAACTCACCAACGCGGGACCACGGTCGTCGTCCCGTCAGAACCAACAGCTGTATGACATTGTTCGCGCCCCGTGCCTCGCGAGTGGCTTGGCCGTGCTTCGTGGCTAACGTGGTGAAGCGGGGATATGCCGGATAGCGAACCGGCGGCTCACTGAGCTGAGTTACTGTTTCGAGGTTACAAACCTTTTTATCTTTGTCTTGAGCGGGAAAAAGCCGCAGAGCCTTGGCCTGCGGCTTTTTCTTTAGCGATCTAACCCGCAGTGAACTAACTGCGGTCCAATAGTTTGCCGCCGAACAGAGCTAAAACCCCTCAGTCGTGTCTCGACCGGCAAAACAATAGACCGTTCATTCCTGGCGGAGTGAATGAGACTTCGATGACTGGCCGAGGGCATGTCGGAGTTGCTATCGTAACATTCTGTCGGCTGGTGTGAATGATTAGTTCCAAAAGGAGACGAGGTCGCCCCTCTGCGACATTTATTCGCCTAATTTCGTTGTGGCGGCATTCATATCGGAAGGATCATTGTTGTGTTATTCGGGTTCTAACTTGCGGGAGGCTGAGATGAAGACGCTAGCGTTGATTTTTCTGACCGCAGCCGCGCTTGTAGGGACAGTAGGGGTGGCCCCCGCGCAATATGGTGGTGGCTATTATGGTCCCGGCCCATACTACGGTGGTCGTTATTACGATGGTGGGTACTACCGGCGAGGCTATGCATACGGCGGAGCCATTATCGGATACGACAGATTCGGCAGGCCAGAATGGAATTACCCGGTTGGACGAGGCGGTCGATGCCCACGGCACTACACAGTCCAAAACGGACTCTGCAAACCTTATCCATATCGCGGGGCATACTACTGAAACTTATCTGCGTGCCTAATTAGCCGCGTCCGAACATCAGCACGAGGAACAGAGAAGCGATCGCCAAAATGGCTATCGCGATGTTATTCATGTTGTGTGGTGAGCCGGGATGGGATCGAACCATCGACCACTTGATTAAAAGTCAAGTGCTCTACCACTGAGCTACCGGCCCAAACTCCAAAAATTTCTCCGACCAGCGTGCGAGCAGCGCAAGATTTCTGTCGGAAGAGTGCCGTTTCCCGATCGAACCGGCGAAAGGAGCATGCGCGGGGGCCGGTGTAGGGGTGCTTCTCGATCCGGTCAATAGGCGCCTTCGGTCTTATTGAACCTGAGCACCCGGGATTTGCTAGACTGATGAAACGGCCAGTGCCGCCCGGAGAGTGCTATGCCAGTGATCAACCGCGTCGCCGACCTGCACAGTGACATCACAGCCTGGAGGCGCGACCTGCATGCTCATCCGGAGCTCCTGTTCGACGTTCAGCGAACCGCCGGCACGGTCGCCGAAAAACTCAAAGCTTTTGGTTGTGACGAGGTCGTGACGGGTCTTGGCCGCACAGGCGTTGTCGGCATCATCCACGGTCGCAAGGGCTCCGCTGGCAAGACGATCGGCTTACGGGCCGATATGGACGCACTACCTATCGAGGAGGCGAACAACGTACCGTACAAGTCGACGGTGCCCGGAAAAATGCACGCCTGTGGTCATGATGGCCACACCGCCATGCTGCTGGGTGCGGCGCGTTATCTCACCGAAACGCGCAATTTTATCGGCACTGCCGTGGTGATCTTTCAGCCGGCAGAAGAGGGCGGCGGCGGTGGCAGGGAAATGGTCGACGACGGGCTGATGGATCGGTTCGGTATCCGGGAGGTCTATGGCATGCACAATTACCCGGGCATGCCGGTCGGCTCATTTGGCATCCGGCCCGGCCCAATGATGGCTGCGGCCGATGCGCTGACCATCGACATTGAAGGGGTCGGCGCACATGCGGCGCGGCCCCACCTCGGTATCGACACCGTTCTGGTCGGCGCCCAGATTATCAACGCCATTCAGTCTGTCGTCGCGCGCAATGTCGATCCCCTGAAGTCTGCTGTGGTGTCGATCTGCATGTTTCGCGCCGGAAACGCCGACAATGTGATTCCGCAGACCGTTCAGTTGCGCGGTACGGCACGCAGCCTCGCGGCCGATGTACGCGACCTGCTCGAAAAACGGCTGCATGTTGTTGTGGAGAGCACGGCCGCGGCTCATGGCGCCAAGGCTAAGCTCACCTACAAGCGCGGCTATCCGGTGCTGGTGAACCACGAACACCAGACGGAATTTGCGGCTTCGGTCGCCAGTCAGATTGCCGGCCAGGACAAGGTCGACACGTCATTGCCGCCAATGATGGGCGCCGAGGATTTCTCCTACATGCTGAACGCGCGGCCGGGCGCATTCATCTGGATCGGCAATGGTGACAGCGCAGGTCTGCACCACCCGTCATATAACTTCAACGACGATGCGATCCCGTTCGGGACCTCGTATTGGGTGAGATTGGTCGAGACGGCGTTGGCCGCGTGATTGGTTCTTACTGAACCAGCTCGCCAGGTTTCGGCGCAGGCGTGGCGCGCGTTGCTTCGGCAACGGTTCCATTTCGCCGCATGATCGGCAGCAATTCGGCAACCTGCGCCTCGAGGCTGCGCCAATAGGCAAAGTCGTTAAGCCGGGTGCGCTCGATAACGGCCAAGCCGACTGCGGCGACGAACGGCAGGCTCTGGATCAAGAGCACGACCGCAAAGATATTGATCTCGCGGATTTCCTTGTAGTTCGTTGAAACAAGGATGCACGAGCCGAGGATCAGCAATCCCGCCAGCACTGCTTCCCAGAAACGCATGGAAATCGGTCGAATGCCGCATGCCGCCTTTCGAGGTCCGAACGAACGGCAGGTGATCCTTGACGATGCCAAAACCCACGGCGCGCGCCACGGTCCACTGCACCGACATTGCCGCCAGCACCGCGCCCAGCATCTGCCCTGCGCGCGGGCGCACGCGCAGCCGGTAAAGAGTCACGAAATGCGCGACCGACACAATGAAGCTGACGATGATCGGCGCAGTCAGGATGCGATCAGGGACGGCAATATCAAGGAAAGCCACCACCGGCACCCAGACAATATTCAGAATGGCTACGACAACGCCGATGCTCTCTGCACCAAGCCAGTTCAGCCAGCCGAGACTGAATTCGCGCTTCTGCTCGCGCGTCAGTCGGCTGCCGCCGGGCAGGAAATGCCGCCAGTGCTTCTTCAGGATCTGGAATCCACCATAGGCCCAGCGGTGCCTCTGCTTTTTGTAAGCATCGAAGCTGTCCGGCAGCAGGCCATGGCCGTAGCGAGTGTTCGTGTAGTGAGCTTGCCAACCGAGTTCGAGCATCGTCAGGCCGAGATCAGTGTCTTCGCAAATCGTCTCGCTGGACCATCCGCCGGCGGCCTCGATTGCAGCGCGTCGGATCAAGCACATTGTACCGTGAACGATGATTGCGTTGGCCTCGTTCCGCTGAACCATGCCGATATCGAAGAAGCCGGCATATTCGCCATTCATGGCGTGATGCATGACGCTGCGTTCGCCGTCGCGGTGATCCTGGGGCGCCTGCACCAGGCCAACGGTCGGATCGCGGAAAAACGGCACAAGGTCTTTCAGCCAGTTCTGATGCACCACATAGTCGGCATCGAGTACCCCGATTACGTCCGCATCGGCTGCCGTATGGACTAGCGCAAGCCGCAATGCGCCCGCCTTGAACCCAGCGAGGTTATCGGCACGCACGAACTTGAAGCGTTCACCAAGCGTGCGGCAGTGCTCCTCGATCGGTAGCCACAGGGCCGGATCGGGCGTGTTGTTGATCACGACGATGCATTCGTAATTCTGATAGTCGAGCCGCGCGATCGCATCGAGCGTCTGCTTGAGCATCTCCGGCGGCTCGTTATGGGCCGGAATGTGAATAGAAACTTTTGGCGCTGTTGCTTCAGGGACAAGCGCCGGGCCTGCAATAAGCCTGAGCGGCTTGCGCCCGAAGGCGATGGCGGCGATTTCCTCCACGCGCGCGAGCGCGATCACGATCAACGGCACGAGAAGTATGATTCCGAGTCCCAATGCGAAGGCCGCGCCAGGGACAAAGTAGTGTCCGTTCCAGTAACCGAACAGGGCCGCAAACCAGGCGCCGACAAAATTCGCGGAGGCAGCTAGCATCACAGTTTGCCAGACTGTCACCGCGCTCATCGCCAGCAAAGGCAGCGACAGCAGCACGCTGACGAGGATCGCGATAGCGGCGAGACGCCAATGGTCAGGATCCGTGATCGGTCCTGTCCATTCGAACTTCGGATGACGTGCGGCGTCAAAAATTCCCCAATACGGGCCGACGCCGCCTTCAAAGATCTTCCACGGCTGATCGATTGCTTCGACAATGTTGTAGTCGATGCCGTAGGCATCGGCACGCGAAGCGAAGTCGCGCAACACGACAGCCTGATCGATGCGACCCGGACTCGCATTTTTGTAGTTGTAGCCGGCGCTCGGCCAGCCAAACTCGGCGATCACGATGCGCTTGCCCGGATAGGCTTTGCGGAGTTTGTCGTAAATCACGACGGCCTGGTCGACAGCCTGCGATTCAGGGAAGCCTTCCCAATAGGGAAGTATGTGGGCGGCGATGTAGTCGACCGCTGAGACGAGTTCGGGGTGTTCGATCCAGACGTGCCAGATTTCGCCCGTCGTCACCGGAACGTTGGTCGAGCGCTTCACGCGCTGAATCATCTGGATGAGGTCGCCGACCTTCTGCTCGTCGCGGAAGATTGTCTCGTTGCCGACGATGATACTGTTGATGTTGCTGTGACGCTTCGACAGATCGATTACCGAGCGGATTTCACGCTCGTTACGATCTTTGTTTTTGTCGATCCATGCGCCGGCGGTGACCCGAAGCCCGAATTCCGTCGCGATGCCCGGCACGAGCTCAACACCACCAGTCGCGGAATAGGTTCGGATCGCGCGGGTCAGCGGAGCCAAAAGCTTGAGGTCGGTACGAATTTGTGCGGCGCGAGCAAACGTGCCGGAGTCCGGATGCGCCGAACCTTCGAAGGGCGCATAGGAGACGCTGGCCAGCTGGCCGCCGAAATCGGGGGCGCGCGCGTTGTCGCGAAGCAATGCCCAGAAACCGGCATGCACGCACGCCACAAGGGCGACCACGGCAGCGACGGTGCGCATACTACTCAAAACCAAGTGGGGCAGGATGGCAGACCCTTGAACCCGTCCCCTGGGCTCAGCCGAAACTCCGTCTGCGAGTATGCAGAGTAGCGCGGCGTAAGGTGGATATTCAAGTAACTAGGCGACATGGCAAATCCTTGGCACGCGCATGGCGCCCTAGTGAATTTTCCTTAATGGAAACGCAAATTAACGTTGAGTGGTTCCGCCCGAAGTTGAAGCCGGAGGCTGGACGGCGGCTTCCGCCGGAGGCGGCTCCAGCCCAGGGTTAAGCCAGCAGGCGTGGACGCGTCCGCTAAGCGTTTCCTGAGCCTTAGGATCGATGTTTCCCTGCCTAACGAGGCAGCGGAAGGTCGCTTGGATGTGGGCGCTGGGGCAGCCAAAGCGGTCATACAGATCGAGGTGGCGGAAGGCCGTATCGAGGTCGTCGCGCCACAACAGGTTAACCACGCGCCGACCAAGCCAGACGCACTCCGGATTGCCAGCCGGGCCATTCAGGACCCGTGTTGCCTCGGCAATCTCATCGATCTTTTTCTGGGTTTCCTTAACGGCGTCAGCGGCCGGCTTTTGCGGTTCGGGCGGCTTCCCATTCCCGCTCTGGGCGTAGGCGGCTGGAATGGTGAGGCCTAGGCCGGCCACACAAAACAGCACGGCAGAAAACTGACGCAACTTGAGAGAAAACCGCATTGTCCCCGTCGGATGTTTGCTCTTGGAGCGTGCGCTCGTCCTAAGATGTGCGACCGGATTGGGACGCTAATACGGCGATGCCTCGCCCTTCCGTCCTGTCGCTTAACTGTATTTCATGAACGTAAGATTTGGCCTCAACCTGCGAATTTTGTCCAGCATAACCGCGAGCCTTGCTTAAAGCCGCCAACTTGGCAGGGGCATCCGCGCACGATAAGCCGGACGCCGGCCTACTGACGCGTCTAACCGGGTTTCCAATGCGCCATGCCATAGCCTGTCTGGTCCTTACGGCGGCCGCCATTGCCGGCGCATGGACTTGGCTCGGGAGCCCGGCGCTGCTGATGCCGTCCCCGATCGGCCCGGGCGAAAAGCTCTATTGCGTGTCCTACACGCCTTTCCGTGGCAGCCAGACGCCTTTGGACCCATCCACGATGATTCCGGCGGCTCAGATTGAGGACGATTTGGCACGCTTGAGCGCGGTGACGGACTGCATCAGGACCTATTCAGTCGATTTCGGGCTCGACCAGATAGCCGGAATAGCCGCCAAACACGGCCTGAAGGTCATGCAAGGACTGTGGCTGTCCAGCAGCCCGGAAAAGAGCCACTACCAGATCGAGACGGCGGTCGCACTCGCCAACAAATACCCGGGCACCATCCGGTCGGTCGTCGTTGGTAACGAGGTCCTGCTGCGCGGCGACATGACCGCAACCGACCTCGCCAACACCATCCGTGCGATCAAGGCTCGGGTGCAGGTACCAGTGACCTATGCCGATGTCTGGGAATTCTGGCTGCGCAACCGAGATGTCGCGAACGCTGTAGACTTCATCACCATTCACATCCTCCCTTATTGGGAGGATTTCCCAATCTCCGCCGGCGATTCGGTGGCTCATGTCGAGTCCATTCGGCGTCAGATCGTCGCCGCGTTTCCTGGCAAGGAGGTGCTGATCGGCGAAGTAGGGTGGCCCAGCGCAGGACGCATGCGTGAGGGTGCGCTGCCGTCGCCGGCCAACCAAGCCCGTGTCGTCCAGGACGTGCTTGCGCTGAGCAAGCGTGAGAAATTCAACGTGAACATCATCGAGGCTTTCGACCAGCCCTGGAAGCGTGCTTTGGAAGGGACGGTGGGTGGACATTGGGGCCTCTTCAATGCCGCAACACGCGCTGCGAAATTCGCAGGAGCACAGGCGGTCTCCAATCATCCGCTCTGGATCTGGCAAGGTGTCGGCGGAATCATTTTCGCGATCATTGTTTTCGCCGCAGCCATGAGCGTTCGGTCCAAGGATACGCCGCCTTGGCTCTGGCTCGCCGTAAGCGCCAACGCATTCGTCGGTGGCATCCTAATAGGCTGGACGCTTGAGAGCGTTCCAATCGAGAGTCTCGGGATGGGGGGCTGGTCGCGCTCGCTCGCTCTCGCGGCCGTGGCAGTAGCTGCGCCAATCGTCCTCAGCGTTGCAATGATGTGCGGCACTCCTGTGCCAGCGTACTTCAGGATTCTAGGCCCAGAGAAAGAGCGGATGCAAAACCCGCTTGCGATGTCTGCCGGGGTCATTCTGATGCTTACGATGCTGCTCGCCTTCGTGGTCGCACTCGCATTGGTTTTCGACCCGCGTTACCGCGATTTTCCATTTGCGCCGCTTACGGCGGCGGTCGTGCCGTTTCTCGTGCACCGCGTTGCGGTCGCGCGGCCGAAAGGAACGCGTCCGGCAGCGGAGACGGTCGGGGCCAGCGTGCTCGCGCTTTCGGTGGTTTACATCCTGTTCAATGAAGGTTTTGCCAATTGGCAGTCGCTGTGGCTGTGCGCGGCGCTGGCTGCGCTTTCTTTCAGTCTGGCTCGGGTGCGCGACGAGCGAGGCTAAGGACCAACAGCCCGACCGCCAGCGAAGACAGACCTACATTATAGAGCACGACTCCACAGCTCGCCGCGGCGAGAGCGAGGCCAAAAAGCACAAGCGAGGGTCGCAACAGGTTGAGCGCGGCAACGATCAGCGCGACCCATCCGAAAACTGAATACGTGAACAAAACGATAGTGATCTGGCGTGTGAAACACAGCCAAGTGTTTAGTCCGGCCTGACACGCAAGGCCGACTGTCGATTGCTCGACCGCAAGGTAACGCATGTAGAGTGCATAGCCGATCGAACAGAAGCCAATGACCAACAGCCAATTGGTCGCGCGCGCGTTTGGCAGAAACAATTTCATTCAATCAGTATGCCGTCGTGTCGACGCATCGACAATTCATTGCTGCGCAATCTGCTCGCCCTCGAATTTGACCGCGCGGCATGGGGTGCGTGCCGCGACAAAATGCGCGCAAAGTCCAATCGCGGCCGCGCTATTGGGCAGGGGGCCAACGATCAGCCGAAATCCGGTTGCGCCTGCGCGACGATCTCGCGTCGCAAGCGGGCGCATTCCGCTCAGCAAAGGCCCGAAATTGGCTTTGACCGTGAGCCAACGCAGGCGCACTCCGTCTATCGTCGGGCCGCTGCCGAGGTCGAGGCCGAACTCTGTTTGCTTTGGAGCCGGTTGGTCATTCTCAACCGCAGATGCGTTGGCGATGCGCGCGGGCGGCATAGGAATGGCTGGCGCGACGGGGTCCACCCTGGGCAAAGCATTGGGTGGGATCGAAGCGGTCGTATCTTTGTCCGCGCTCGCCACCGGTGGGGCTAATGCCTGTTGCTTGGGGCTCGGTGCGGACGAAGTTTCCTTTGCGGCGAGTACGGCCGCCGTCGCTGCAGCCTGTTTTTTGATTGTGCCGGACATATCGTCGATGCTGCTTTCAAGCAGGCCGATACGGCCGGACAGGCGGTCGCGTTCCGTAATCAGCGCGCGAACCTGCGCGGCCAATAGTTGCGTTTCGGACTCAAGCTGAGCCACTCGCGGGGGCATCCCGGCTATTGCGGACGTATCGCCGGCGGCAAAGACGCGCCGCAGGCGCTCATTGGCAGTTTCAGTCTGGCTGGCAATTGCCAGAGCCAGCAGGGCAACTGCCGTCACGCCGCCCCAACCGCAAAGCCACATAAGCGAGTTAAGCTCGCGCCGCCGCCTGCGGGCGTCGCGTGAAGCGAGTTCCGGCGGCGTCTGCTCGGTCGCCATGGCCCCCTCGGTAGCCGAATCATTGAAAACGTTAACAGAATCCGACAGCCGGCGCCTTTCACCCTGCTTTGCGAAGGCGTGTCCGTGGCCTTTTGCCTATGGTCAGGCTGGGCTATGGGATGCGCCGGACCTCCGCACGACCCGAGCAGCCGCGAATGTCACCTCGAACATGCCTTGCGATCATCCTCGCTGCCGGCGAGGGCACTCGCATGCGCTCGCAAATGCCGAAGGTCCTGCACGCTCTCGGCGGCCGCTCGCTGCTCGCCCATGTGATCGTCGCATCGCGTGCCGCCGGAAGCGACGAACTGGCGATCGTCGTGGGGCCTGAGCATGAGGCGGTCACGGTCGATGCACGCAAGTACGCGCCCAAGGCGCAAATTTTTGAGCAGCGCGAGCGGCGCGGGACCGCGCACGCCGTTCTGTCTGCTCGCAAGGCCATCGCCCGTGGCGTCGACGACGTTATAGTGATGTTTGGCGACACACCCTTGGTGCGGGCCGAGACTTTGTCGAGGTTACGCGGTGCGTTGGCCGATGGCGCGGCCGTCGCGGTTCTCGGGTTCAAGCCGGCCGATCCAACGGGCTACGGACGGCTTTTGATGCGCGGGCACGAACTCCTCGCCATTCGCGAGGAGCGCGACGCAACCCCGGAAGAACGCAAGATCGGTCTTTGCAATGGCGGTCTGATGGCGCTGGATGGAAAGCAAGCGCTCGCCATCCTCGATCGCATCGGCAATGCAAATGCCAAAAACGAATACTATCTCAGCGACGCCGTGGCCGTTGCCCGCGATTTGGGCTTGGCGGCCGTGGCGATCGAAACCTCGGAGGATGACGTGCGCGGCATCAACACGAAGGTACAACTCGCCGAAGCTGAAGCTGTTCTGCAGCAGCGCCTGCGCATGGCAGCACTTGAAGCCGGCGTCACCATGGTCGCGCCGGAAACGGTGCACTTGTCAGCCGACACCAAATTCGGAAAAGACGTCACAATCGAACCAAACGTTGTATTCGGCCCCGGCGTCTCTGTCGACGATGGCGCGACGATACGTTCGTTCTCGCATCTCGAGGGCGCCCGCGTCGGCAAGGGCGCGCGTGTCGGCCCGTTCGCTCGGCTGCGTCCCGGCGCCGACCTGGGCAAGGATGTCCACATCGGCAATTTCGTCGAAGTGAAAGAAGCGACGATTGAGGCCGGCGCTAAAGCTAATCATCTCACCTATATCGGCGATGCGCGGATCGGTGAGGGCGCCAATATCGGCGCCGGCACCATCACATGCAATTATGACGGCGTCGCTAAGCACCGAACCGATATCGGCAAGGGTGCATTCATCGGCTCGAATTCGGCTCTGGTCGCGCCGATCAAGGTGGGTGACGGCGCCTATATCGGTACGGGGACCGTGGTAACACGGGATGTTCCCGCTGGCGCCCTGGCGATTGCCCGCGCCAAACAGACGGTTAAGGAAGGCTGGGCAAAGCGCTTGCGGCAGGTCAAGGCCTTGGGCAAGAACCTGGCCGGAAAGAAACGCAAAAAATCCTGAGTTTGCAGGGTAACGTCACACGCCGAAATGCGTTGTGATTTCCGTTAGCCGGCCTCGGGCCGCTAAACGATAGGTAACGGGCAAAGGGGCCATCCAGACGGATGTGCGGAATTGTCGGAATCTTGGGAACGAAACCGGTTGCAGGGCAACTGGTCGACGCCCTCAAACGTCTCGAATACCGAGGTTATGACTCGGCCGGCGTTGCTACGCTCGACCACGGCGCACTCGGTCGTCGTCGCGCAGAAGGCAAGCTGCGCGCGCTTGAAACACGGCTCGATCGCGAACCACTTGGGGGCAATATCGGTATCGGTCATACCCGTTGGGCGACCCACGGCCGACCGAACGAAGACAACGCTCATCCGCACGCCACCGATGTCGTTGCGGTCGTTCACAACGGCATCATCGAGAATTTTCGCGAGTTGCGTGAGCGGCTGACCAAGAAAGGATGCAAGTTCGTCAGCGAAACCGACACCGAGGCCGTCGCGCATCTGGTCTCGCAAGAGATGAAGGACGGTAAATCGCCGGCTGACGCGGTCGCCTCTTCGCTCAAGCAACTACGCGGCGCTTTTGCATTGGCTTTCCTGTTCAGCGGCAACGACGACCTTCTGATCGGCGCGCGCAAAGGGTCGCCACTCGCTATCGGCTACGGCAAGGGCGAGATGTACCTCGGGTCGGACGCCATTGCTCTCGCCCCCTTTACGGACACCATCGCGTACCTCGAGGACGGCGATTGGGCCGTGCTCACCCGCAAGGGCGCCGAGATCCGTGATGAGAGCGGGGCCAAAGTCGAACGGACGATCGTCAAATCTACGGCGTCGGCGCAACTGGTCGACAAAGGCAACCACAAGCACTTCATGGCCAAGGAGATTCACGAACAGCCTGAAGTGGTCGGCCACACGCTTGCGCACTACATCGACATGGTGAACGAACGTGTCGCATTGCCCGGCAAGCTTCCGTTCGACTGGACAAAGCTCAAGCGACTTTCGATTTCCGCGTGCGGCACAGCTTTCTACGCAGGTCTGGTCGCGAAATACTGGTTCGAACGTTTCGCCAAGCTTCCGGTGGAAATCGATATCGCTTCGGAATTCCGTTACCGCGGTGCGCCGCTCGAGGCGGGCGATCTCGCGCTTTTCATCTCGCAGTCCGGCGAAACCGCGGACACGCTAGCGACATTGCGTTACGCGCGGGAAAACAAGCAGCACATTCTGTCCGTGGTCAACGTGCCGACCTCGACAATAGCGAGGGAAAGCGATGTGGTTATGCCGACGCTCGCCGGGCCCGAGATCGGTGTCGCATCCACGAAAGCCTTCACCTGCCAGCTGAGCGCGCTCGCCTGTCTTGCCATTGCCGCAGGTCGCGCGCGCGGACACATGTCCGAAGCAGATGAGCAGAATCTTGTGCGCGCCCTGATCGGGGTGCCGCGTTTGATGGCGGCGGCGCTTACTCTCGAGCCGCAAATCGAAAAGCTTGCACAAAACCTGGCCAAGGCACGCGATGTTCTTTACCTCGGCCGCGGCACGAGCTTTCCGATCGCGCTCGAAGGCGCGCTCAAGCTAAAGGAGATTTCCTACATCCATGCTGAAGGCTACGCCGCCGGCGAACTCAAACATGGACCGATTGCGCTCATCGACGAAACCATGCCGGTGATCGTGATTGCACCGCACGACCGCGTATTCGAGAAGACTGTCTCGAACATGCAGGAGGTCGCTGCACGAGGCGGCAAGATCATCTTGGTCACCGATCCGCAAGGTGCGATGGAGGCAACGGTCGATTCGTTGGAGACATTATCGCTGCCTGACATGGCGTCGGCTGTAACACCGCTGGTTTACGCCATTCCGGTGCAACTCATCGCATATCATACCGCCGTAGCTATCGGCACGGATGTTGACCAGCCGCGTAATCTCGCGAAATCGGTCACGGTGGAATAAGTTTGTCCTATGAGTGATACCGAAAAGCCGGGCGACGCAATGGCCGCGGATGTGGCGAAAGTGGCCGCCTCGCAAACAAGCTTTGCGGCTCGCATTCGTAATTATTTCCTGACTGGTCTGGTGGTTGCCGGACCTTTGGCGATCACCGTCTGGCTGGTTTGGTCGATCATCACCTGGGTCGATGATTTCGTTCGGCCAATGATTCCGCCCACCTATCGGCCAGAAAGCTATATGCCATGGCCAATTCCAGGAACGGGGCTGATCATTGCGTTTGTCGTACTTACGCTCCTGGGATTCCTGACCGCCAATCTGGTGGGGCGGACGCTGGTTGAATTGGGTGAGAGCCTGCTCAGTCGCATGCCGATTGTGCGACCAATTTACAAGACGATGAAGCAGATCTTCGAGTCGCTTTTCTCAAAGACCGGTTCGAGCTTTCGCAAGGTGGCGCTCGTCGAATTCCCGGCACCGGGAATGTGGTCGCTGGTGTTTCTATCCCAGCCGCCTGGCGGCGATGTCGTGAAAAAATTACCGCAGGGCGAGCACGTCTCAGCTTTCATGCCCTGCACGCCCAACCCGACAACCGGTTTCTTCTTCTACGTAAAGCGAAGCGACCTGATCGAACTCGACATTACGGTCGAAAATGCAATGACGCTGCTGATTTCCGCCGGCATGGTTCAGCCGGACAGCGAAGCGCAGAAAAAACTTGCTTCTCTCGCGACGACTGCAAAGGCGGCACAAGCGGCACGCAAGACTGAGCCGGCCCAATAACTAACCGGCACGGATTAACTTGATCGCCTCGTCTTTCCCGAAAAGATAGAGCAATTGCCGCAGCGCTTCGCCGCGCGGAGTCGAGAGAGTTGGATCGCGTCCAAGAACGAGCGCCGCATCGTCGCGCGCCGCACCAAGATATTTTCCGTGCAGCTCCGGCCGCGCAATCTGAAAGCCGGGGAGCCCGCTTTGTCGCGTTCCCAGCACGTCGCCTTCACCACGAAGCCGCAGATCTTCTTCCGCAATTCGGAAGCCGTCTTCCGTTTCGCGCAAAATAGCGAGTCGCGCCTTTGCGACTTCCCCGAGAGGCGTCTTGTAAAGAAGCAGACATGTCGACGCGCCAGGTCCGCGACCGATACGGCCGCGTAGTTGGTGGAGCTGGGCAAGACCGAATCGCTCGGCATGCTCGATGACCATGATTGTCGCTTCCGGGACGTCAACGCCGACCTCGATGACCGTGGTCGCAACAAGCAACCGGGTCTCGCCGGCGGCAAAGCGGGCCATCGCTGTATCCTTATCCGCTCCTTTCATTCGTCCATGAACAAGGTCAATCTTTTGGCCAAATTTCTCGCGCAGCACTTCGAAGCGTGCCTGGGCAGCTGCGAGGTCGATCTTTTCCGACTGTTCGACCAGAGGGCAGACCCAATAGGCGCGTTTGCCTTCCGCAATCACGCGCCCGACAGCGTCCTCGACCTCTTCAAGGCGAGACAAAGGGATAGTTCGTGTGTCGATCGGTTGACGGCCCGGAGGCTTTTCACGCAATTCTGAAATATCCATGTCGCCGAAAAAGCTCAGGATGAGCGTGCGGGGAATCGGCGTCGCAGTGAGAACAAGCACGTCCACTGCTTCGCCCTTTTTAGTCAGCGCCAAGCGCTGGTGCACGCCAAAACGATGCTGTTCATCGACCACGGCGAGCGCAAGGTCGTGGAAGGCAACGTCTTCCTGAAAAAGCGCATGCGTGCCTATGAGAAGGTCGATATCACCAAGTACAAGACGATCCAGGATCTCTTTGCGGGGTGCGCCACGTTCGCGGCCGGTCAAAATGGCCACGCGTAAGCCAGCAGCATCGGCCAAGGGGGCAATCGTTGCGAGATGTTGCCGCGCGAGGATCTCGGTTGGCGCCATGAAGGCCGCCTGCCGTCCGGCTTCGATGACGGCCGCTGCCGCTGTGAGCGCCACGACCGTCTTTCCCGATCCTACGTCACCCTGCAAAAGCCGCAGCATCCGCTGCGGGCGGGCGAGGTCGGTGATGATGTCGTCCACCGCTTTTTGCTGAGAATGGGTGAGGGCATACGGCAGCGCCTTCAGAATGCGCGCGCGCAGCCGCCCTTCGCTGGCGGAGCCGCGGCCCGCCTGGCGACGCATGTGCGCGCGTACAAGCGCAAGCGCAAGCTGACCGGCAAACAGTTCGTCATAGGCAAGTCTGGTCCACGCCGGATTTTCCGGAGCGATATCCGTCGGTGCGGTCGGGCGGTGCAGACTTCGCAATGCCTGCGCAAAGGCCGGAAACTGCTCGCGGGCGACCCAGGCTTCGTCCTGCCATTCCGGCAGATCCGGAAGACGCGCCAACGCACCGTCCATCGCGCGCCGCACATTGCCAAGTGCGAGGCCCTCAGTCAGCGGATAGGTCGGTTCGACAAGCGGGAGCGTGGCAAAACCGGCCTCGTCCACGACGCGGTCTGGGTGCACCATCTGTAGGGTGCCGTCATAGAATTCGACTTTGCCGGAGACGTAGCGTGTTTCTCCGACGGGCAAGAGCTTCTCCAGATAGTCGCGGCGCGCGTTGAAATAGGTGAGGGTAAGGTCACCAGTATCGTCATGCGCGTAAATTCGATACGGCGCGCGTGAGCGGTGCGGCGGTGATGGCCGGTGCTTATCGACGGTCACAGCGACAGTGATGATCTGGTCCGGCAGCGCATCGCGTAATTTTGGCCGTGCGCGGCGGTCGATGACCCCTGATGGCAAGTGGAACAACAGATCGACGACGCGTGGCGCGTCTCGATCGAGCAGATAGGCATAGAGCCGCTCAAGCTTCGGTCCCACGCCGGGCAGACTGGTGAGCGAGGCAAACAGCGGATTGAGGATGAGGGGCCGCATCGGGGCATGCTGGCGTGCGTGCAAGGCCGACGCAATGCAGGCCTGTGCAAACCGGCGGCTGACATGGTGCGACCAAGCCTCTATATAACCGGTCCCGGCCCCGTCCGGGTTTTTGGCGTTGGAGACCTGGGTGAGTACCGGAACGAACATTTCGAGCGAAGGACTGGATGCGCGACGGCGGCGGTTGCTGTTCCGCTGCTGGCATCGCGGCATTCGGGAAATGGATCTGGTTCTCGGCCGTTTTGCTGATGCGCAAATCAGATCATTGCGCGATATCGAACTCGATGAAATCGAGCGCTGGCTTGAGGTGCCGGACCAGCAAATCTTCGCTTGGGTGAACGGGATGGACCCTGTTCCCTCCGAATACGACACGCCCTTGTTTCTTCGCTTGCGCAATTTCAACGTCAAGGGTGCCGTGTGAGCGCCGCCGCAAAATCACCGGCCGATCGATTGAAGCCTGAAAAGCCCCTGATCCTGTCGCAGGTCGCAGATGGTGCCGAAGGGCTGGTACTTGCCGATCTCGCGCGCGCGATCGCTGCCAAAAAGGATGCGCCGGCCATTTCTCTCGCTGTCGTTTGCCGCGACGGGCAGCGAATGGCGACGCTATCGCGGGCGCTGTCATTTTTTGCTCCCGAGGTCGAGGTACTAGAGTTTCCGGCCTGGGACTGTCTGCCGTTCGATCGCGTGTCTCCTAACGCGGTCGTCGTAGCCCAACGGATGACGGCGCTCTCGAGACTTGCGCGTGTGCGCGGTCGCGACAAGCCCTCAGTGCTGATGACAACGGTTAATGCCGCGCTCCAGCGCGTGCCGGCACGGGATTTCGTGACAACTCACGCGCTGTCAGTCGCACCCGGCAATGTCATCGGCATGCAGGGAATCGTCGATTGGCTGGAGCTCAACGGCTTTGTCCGCGCTTCCACGGTGCGTGAGCCCGGCGAGTACGCTGTACGTGGCGGGATTCTCGATCTTTATCCACCCGGTATGGATATGCCGGTGCGGCTCGACTTTTTCGGCGACGCGCTGGAAACGATCCGCACGTTCGATGCGCAAACGCAAATCAGCGAAGATCAATTGCGTGGGCTCGATCTGGTGCCGGTCGCGGAATTCCAGGTTGTGACCGAAACCATTCGTCGCTTTCGGACTGGCTATGTGGCGCAGTTCGGGGCCACCACCCCTGACGATCTGTTGTACGAAGCGGTAAGCGAGGGACGCCGCTATCCGGGGATAGAGCATTGGCTTCCGCTCTTCCACGACAAGCTTGAGACGATTTTCGACTACCTGCCGGACACGCCATTGGTCCTCGAGCATCTGGCCGAGGATGCTGCGCATGAACGATTTACCCAGATCACCGACTACTATGACGCGCGCCGCGAGGCGTTGAAGCAAGGGGCTACACCACCATACAAGCCATTGCCTCCCGAGCGCCTCTACCTCGGCGAAGTGGAGTGGAAGGAACGACTGGAAACTTCGTCGCTCGCCCGGTTGACACCCTTTGCCGTTCCCGAGACGGACGTCCTCGATGTCGGCGCACGCAGTGGCCGCAATTTTGCCGCGGAACGAGCCGAGCCCGGGGCCAACGTGTTCGAAGCGCTCGGCGCGCATGTGCTCGCATTGCAGGCGGCCGGCAAGCGCGTTGCGATCGCTCTATGGAGCGAAGGTGCCCGTGATCGCATGAGCCACGTTCTGGCTGATCACAAACTCCACAATCTCTACTCCATCGACAGCTGGCCGCAGGCGCTTGCTCTTCCCAAGCCGACAGTGGCGCTCGCCGTGCTGGGGATCGAATCCGGATTTGAAACCGAAGACGCTGCGATCATCAGCGAGCAGGACATCCTTGGCGACCGGCTCGTTCGCCCGCGCCGTGCGGCTCGCAGGGCGGAGAATTTCATTGCCGAAGCGACAAGCCTCGCACCGGGCGATCTCGTCGTGCATGTCGACCACGGCATCGGTCGTTTTGCTGGGCTGCAGGCCATCGAGGCGGCGGGAGCACCGCACGATTGCCTCGAAATCCACTATGCCGGCGGCGACAAACTGTTCCTGCCTGTCGAAAACGTCGATCTGCTGTCGCGCTATGGGTCGGAGGAAACGGCGGTCGATCTTGATCGGCTCGGCGGTGGCAACTGGCAGGCGCGCAAGGCGCGGATGAAGAGCCGCATCCGTGAGATTGCGGGCGAACTGATAAAAATCGCAGCCGAACGTCAATTGCGCGACGCCGCCCGCCTGACAGTCGGCCCGGGAGCCTATGACGAGTTTTGCGCCGGCTTCCCGTACGAGGAGACCGACGATCAACTGACGGCCATCGATGCGACTCTCAAGGACCTCGGCTCGGGACGTCCGATGGACCGGCTTATTTGTGGCGATGTCGGCTTCGGCAAAACGGAAGTCGCGCTACGCGCCGCCTTCGTTGCGGCCATCGGTGGCAAGCAAGTCGCCGTCGTCGTGCCGACAACTTTGCTGGCACGTCAGCATTTCAAGACGTTTTCGGAGCGCTTTCGAGGGTTCCCTGTGAATGTTGGGCAGGCGTCGCGTCTGGTGCCGGCTGCGGAGTTGAGCAAATTGAGAGCGGGTCTGGCGGACGGCAGCGTCGATATCGTGATCGGCACCCATGCGCTGCTCGGCAAAAACATCAAGTTCAAGGATCTCGCTCTGCTAATCGTTGACGAGGAACAGCACTTCGGCGTCGCGCACAAAGAAAAGCTGAAGACATTGCGATCGGAAGTACACGTCCTCACGCTGACCGCGACGCCGATCCCGCGCACCTTGCAGCTGGCGCTGACCGGAGTGCGTGATCTCTCAATCATAGCGTCGCCGCCGGTCGACCGGCTGGCTGTTCGGACCTTCGTATCTCCGTTCGATCCAATTACGGTCCGCGAAGCGTTGTTGCGTGAGAAATATCGCGGCGGGCAGGCGTTCTATGTGTGTCCGCGCATCGAGGATCTGACCGGCGCCAAGGACTTTCTCGACAAGAATGTGTCCGAGGTGCGCACCGCAGTTGCCCACGGGCAAATGCCGCCCACCGTACTCGACGACATCATGTCGGCATTCTATGACGGCAAATATGACGTGCTGCTGTCGACCACGATCATCGAGTCCGGTCTCGATATTCCCACTGCCAATACGCTCATTGTCCATCGTGCCGATCGTTTCGGCCTTTCGCAGCTTTACCAGCTCCGCGGCCGTGTCGGCCGAGCCAAGCTGCGCGCCTATGCGCTGTTCACGTTACCGGCACAAAAGCCGATCACGATCCAGGCCGAACGGCGTCTCAAAGTCCTGCAGTCGCTCGACACGCTGGGTGCGGGATTCCAGTTGGCATCGCACGATCTCGATATTCGAGGGGCGGGCAATCTGCTTGGCGAGGAGCAGTCAGGCCACATCAAGGAAGTTGGCTTCGAACTCTACCAGCAGATGCTGGAGGAGGCAGTGCTGAGCCTGAAGGCCGGAATTACGGCGCCGGTCGCCGACCGGTGGTCGCCGCAGATCACCATCGGCACCGCTTTGCTTATTCCGGAGGAGTATGTCGCGGACCTGTCGGTACGGCTTGCCCTCTACCGGCGACTCGCCGAGATCGAGGACGAACATGCCATCGACGGTTTTGCTGCCGAGCTCGTCGATCGTTTCGGAAAGCTGCCGCTGGAAGTCGAGCATCTGTTGCAGGTGGTCGCGATCAAGGCGCTCAGTCGGCGGGCCAATGTCGAGAAGGTCGAGGCAGGACCCAAGGGGATCGTGCTGTCGTTCCGCGACAACGTCTTCGCCAATCCGGAGGGGCTCATTGCCTTCATCCGCGAGCAGGGATCAGCGGTGCGCATGCGCAACGATCCGAAGACGGCCAAGAGTCAGCAATTGGTATTCTTCGAGGATTGGCCGCGGCCGCAGGATCGTCTTAAGGGCACCGCTGCCGTGTTGCGCAAGCTCGCGTCGATTGCCGAGCAGGCGAAGGCTGCGTGACTGCCGCCTAGTGGGGCATCCGTAACACCGGTTTTATCGTCTTGCCTTCGCTCGATTCCGTACCGGCCCGATTGATGTCGGCCAACGGATAGAAAGTTATCATGCGCTCAACCGGGAAACGCCCGGCGACGATGTGATCCACCAGCAACGGTATGAACTCTTTCGGCACGCTGTCGCCCTGGATCACGCCGCGGACGGTCCGGCCGTTTTGCAAGACCGGCGTCTCGAACGATACTTCGGTGCCTTTGCGCGCGCTGCCGAGGAGCACGCAAGTGCCGCCAGGAATCAGACAATCGACCGCTTCACGGAACACAGCGGGAAGCGCGGATGTCTCAAGTGTAAAGCGTGCGCCGAGCCCGGTTATCTTTCTGATTTCCGCCACGACGTCTTTGCACTCGGTGTGATTGATCGTGTGTGTCGCGCCAATTTCCCGCGCCAGAGTCAATCGATGTGGGTGGACATCGACCGCGATGATCGGATCGCAACCAACGATCTTTGCGGCCATCAGACCTGAAAGACCAACGGCACCAACGCCAAACACGACGAAGCTATCCCCCGACCGCGGTTTCATGACATTGAGCACCGCGCCCGCACCCGTTTGACCTCCGCAAGCAAGAGCAGCGACGCTCTCGATTGGCGCGTCTTTGCGAACTTTCACTGCGAAACGCTCGTTGGCGATGGTGAAATTGCCAAAGGAGGATTGTTGGAAAAACGCGCTGTAGACCGGCTTTCCATTTTTCGAATGAAGTGTTGAGCCATCGGCGCGGGTACCGTTCATCTTCAAGTCGAATGCATGCAGGCAATAGCTTTGTCTTTGTGTCTTGCAGTTCGGACACTCGCCGCACCACGGATAGGCCATCACGACATGGTCGCCCGGCTTGAAGGTCGAAACGTTGTTGCCGATGGCGCGGACGATACCGGCTCCTTCATGGCCGAATACCTTTGGAAATTTTGTCGGATAGTAAGCATCCCGCCCATGCAAGTCGGTCGCACACATGCCGCTGGCGACGACTTCGACGAGCAATTCGTCGGCGCGGGGGTCACACAGGTCGAGTTCCTCGATGGTGAACGGGCCTGAGCGCTCGTGCACCACGGCAGCGGTGATTTTCATGACGATGTGCCTGAACTTATTCGGCTGCGTCCGCCGCCCGTGCGACGCGCGCGATCGCTTCAGCGAGATATTCCGGGGCCTGTGCGCCCGACACAGCAAATTTGCCGTCGAAGATGAAGCAGGGCACACCTTCGATGCCGGCCTCCTTGGCTGAAAGGGCTTCGCGCTCGATTTCGGCAACGTCCCTGTCGCTGGCCAGTGCCTTTTCAGTCTCCTTGGCATCAAGGCCGACGTCGGCCGCAGCCTGCACCAGGACCTTGCGATCCGTGAGGTCCGCACCTTCCGTGAAGTAGAGATCCATCAACTTCTGCTTCATCTCTGCCGACTTGCCGATGCCTTCGGCCCAATGGATCAGGCGGTGCGCGTCGAGCGTGTTGGGCTGCCGGCTAATCTTGTCCATGGCATAGGTGAGCCCCTCGGCCGAAGCGGCCGCGGCGACGCGTTGGGCGATGCCTTTGTAGCGCTCAGGTGAGCCGAATTTCGTCGTCAGATATTGCTCGCGCGCGATGCCTTCGCGCGGAATCCAATCATTCAGAAAATAGGGACGCCAATGCACCTCGACTGGGATACCCGGGCTCAGCTCGATCGCCTTTTCCAGCCGATGCTTGCCGATAAAGCACCACGGACAAACCACATCGGAGACGACATCGATACGAACCGGCTGTTGATTGGGCATGGCTGGCTCCCTTTGCCAGTCAGCCTAGGCCGGGCGTTATTCTGCTGCAACCATACGACCGCCGGCGACGCGCAGCATCAGCGTGTCGAGCGTATCGCCAGCCTTCAAGGTCGCCAGCGTGACGTGGGCGCTCGGGGTTTCGCCGGCACTGCGCGGCGGCAACATGCTGCTCCTCAACAAGCCGGCAATGCGTCGTGCAATGACGTGCGTGTCGCGCAGATTGGTCTGCGTGAATACGGCCAAAATGTCGCCGTCCTCATCGCGTGTCGCGAAATCGATGCTGCGGATCAATCGTGTCATTAACCGCGCAGCATCGAGGCTGGTCCACGTATCGGTTTTGGTGAACGAAAAACGTGCGATCGACAGCGGCAGGCTGCGATCACTCGATTCCGCAACCACCTTTTTCAAGTCACGCCAGAATGAAGCGCGCGTGAGCAGGCCGGTCTCCGGATCGAAAATGCCCTCGGTATCAAGTGACTTGAGCATGCGTTTGAGGCGCCCCTCGAAGGCACGCATGCGCACCAGTGGAATCATTCGCGCGACAAGCCGCCGCGGATCTGAGGCCACCTGATCGATGTTGGGGAGTGCATCCGCAAAATCCGGAGGTGCCTCACCAATCACCGCGACGGGAATGTCGCGAAATCTTGGATCTTGCGCGAGCACAGTGAGAAACGCTTCGACCATGCGGAGGGAAAACCCATCGCCAACGACGATGCCATCGATGTCGCGGCCATTGAGATGTCTGGCCGCGGACTCAACGCTCAGGGCGCCCGCGATCTTCACCCGTTCACCCATCGCGACACTGAGAGTTGGGTACAGTCGACCACGTCCGGCGATCAGGACGGTTGCGTCGTCGAGAGCATCGCCGACCGGCAACATTGGCAACTTGCCGTCGCGTGACGCGAACAATTCGATCCGGCGCAGTACGGTGCCATGCAGCGCGCGGACGCGCATGGCCGACTGCAGGCGTGCAAGAAGGCGCTGGACAGGAAGGGCTGCATCCGCAGGCAGCGCGATCGGTACAGCTGCGTCCTCATCGCCGCGTACGCACGCGATCACCGGCACGACCGGGCCGCTGAAAGTGGCGACCTGGAGACAGAGCATGCGCGCGGCCTCGTCATTCGCTGGGGGGCCGGGTTCGGCAACGACAACGGCGGACGGCTTAACCGTGAGGAACGCTGCCGGCGCGTCCGCCCATTTGGTCTCGACGATGGGAAAGGCGCCGGCTGTCCCCAGGGCTTCAACGAGAGCCGTGGCCGGGTGCTCTGCGACCACGATCAATGGGCCTTGAAGCGACATTGGGGAGCGCGCGCGTTTTGCCGGATGCGCAATTCTAGAAGAACGCTGTTAACGCCAGGTCAACGACGGGAAGAAATCAGGCGGCTTTGGGCGGGTGCCGTGGTTCGAAAGCCCCCGACAGAAGCGGATTGGCGCCGCGCGCCTGCAATCCGCTCCTTAGCGCTTCACGGTCGGCTGCGTTGCCAGCGAGGCGTTGGCCGAGATCCGCATCGGGCAGGGCCACGATGGTCGCTTGTGGATCGGCCTGAGCGACGGCGGCCTCTAGCTGGCTCTGGCGGAAGCAATAGCCTCCAATGGATATCGTCCCGGCTGGCGGGGCGGTGATGACCAATGTCTGGGGATGTCGTGCGGGGCTACAGGCAAAGCCGGTATCGACATAACCCCCGCCTGGGGTGGATTGGTCGGAGGGTGCCTGAAAGGACTGCGCGGGGACCATACGGCCGCGCAAAGCCAACGTGCCTGTTTTCGTGCGGCTGGTTTCAATGACGACAGGCGCGCCAGGCGCGCGATGGACCGAACCCACGGGACCGAGCGGGATTGGTGCCGGCAAACCGTCTGCGCCGCGCCGCGCAGCGATCAGGCCTGTTTCGCCGAAGCTTGCGACGTCGATGAGGTTCGACGGGCCCTGCCATGTCTTGGCGCCCGTACACCGCTCGGGTGTCCGCCAGAATGAAACTACGGTCTGGTGTACGTCATTGAAAGCTCCGCATTCGGAAAGAGCGGCTACCGCGGCGGCGGGCAGGATCACTATGCCCTCGCTAACTGCGCGACACTGTGCGTCGAAGGCCGCGCCATCAAAACTATGATGCAGATGCAATGCGCCGCCGCACAAAAGCCAAGGTATGACGGTCAGCGCGATTCCGGCGAAGGAGCTGATCGGGATCGTCGACAAAGTCGGCGTGTCGGACGCAGCTCCGGTCTCGAGAAACGTTTCCAGCCCTCCGGCAACCAACTCGACATGGCTGCGCGCAATCGGCGCCAAGCCGCTTGCATCGGGATAAAAAGTAATAGCCGCGACATGCGCTGCGGCAACGCCGATGCGCGGAACGCTCACGGACGCGTCAGCGCCTCCGCTGAGAAATACGTCATCAAGCGGAACAACGCCGTCCGGCAAATCCGGCCCGAAGCCACAGACATGACGGATCGAAAACAATTCGACTGCGCTTTGCATGGCAATTTCGATTTGATCAGTCTTGCCGAACCGAGAGCAGCCGATGATGGCCTTGGGCCCAACCTGGCGAAGAGCGGCCACGATCTCTTCTTGCCGCCAGAGCAACGGCAATGGCAGCGGAATCATGCCTGCACGCAGCACGCCCAGGAAAGCGATGATGCTTTCCACGATGTTTGGAAGCTGTATTGCTACCGCGCTGTCGGTTTGCAGTCCCAGGCCGCGTAGTCTTGCAGCGGCCGCGGAGATCGCGCGATCGGCCTCCGCGAAACTCAACGCGCGCTGACTCCCGTGGGTAAAGCTTTGGCGGTTTGGCGGGTCGGCAAGCGCAAGCGCATCAGGGTGACGCACCCCGGCGCGCCGAAACAGGTCATCGAGTGTCGTCGCCGTGCCCGCCGCCCGGGGAGTTTCACCGAGGATCATTGGCAAAGCCTCAAGGCTTCAGATCCTTCTGCCACCACGTTTCCGGCAAATAGCCGAACAGGGAGGTATGTGAGGGATGCTCGATTCGCGTCCAACGCGCCACCCATTGTACCGGCGGGAAATAGAGCGGGACGACGTAAAAGCCGGTTAGCAATACGCGATCCAAAGCGCGTGTCGCGGCGACAAAATCGGTTCGGCTTGTTGCGGCAAGCATGGCAGCAATCATTGCGTCGACGGCAGGTGACTTGACCCCCATGTAGTTGCGACTGCCCTGCTGATCCGCGGCCGCCGAACCCCAGTAGAACAGTTGCTCGTTGCCGGGCGAGAGCGATTGTTCCCAGCGGTACTCCATCATGTCGAAATCAAAGCTAATGCGGCGGCGCTCGAACTGGGTCGCGTCGACGGTCCGAACCCGTCCGTCGATGCCCGCCCGTTTCAGACTACGTACGAATGCGAGCGCGAGCCGCTCATGGTCGCGGGTCGTGGTGAGAATTTCGAACGCGAGTGGCTTGCCGGTCGCGATATTGGTCAGCTGGGTGCCTTTGAGCTCATAGCCGGCAGCCTTGAACAGCGCGAACGCGTGGCCGAGGTTGCGGCGGTCGCGACCCGAGCCGTCAGTAACTGGCGGGGACCATGTGCCATCCATGAAGTCGGCGCGTACGGCGTCCGGAAACGGCTTCAAGAGTTCGCGCTCTCGCTCATTCGCAGGCACGCCGTGCGCCGACAGGTCGCATCCGTCGAAATAGCTCGCGGTTCGCTTGTATAGATCGAAGAAATAGTTGTGGTTGATCCACTCGAAATCGAATAGCTGCAGGATGGCCTCGCGCACGCGCGCGTCCGAAAAAATCGACCGTCTCGTATTGAAAACCAGGCCGTTCATGCCTTTCGGGAGTCCGTAAGGCATATCCTCCTTCACGACCTGTCCTGCGCGCAGGGCCGGGAACTCGTAAGCCATTTGCCAACGTCCCGGATCGGTCTCGACGCGCAAATCGTAGAGTCCTTTCTTGAACGCTTCGAAATGGGTGTTGCCATCGCGGTAGTAGTCGAAGCGGATCGTGTCGAAATTCCAAAGGCCGCGATTGATCGGCAAATCGCGCCCCCAGTAATTTTTGTCGCGTTTAAATGTGACAGTGTCGCCGGGCTTCACTGCGCTGACGCTGTAAGGGCCGCTGCCGAGCAATGGCTCGAAGCTC
This sequence comes from uncultured Alphaproteobacteria bacterium, assembly GCA_963831515.1. Classification (GTDB taxonomy): domain Bacteria; phylum Pseudomonadota; class Alphaproteobacteria; order Rhizobiales; family Xanthobacteraceae; genus Pseudolabrys. The sequence goes on from CAWHQL010000009.1 coordinate 143,841, forward strand.
GTGTCTTCGAAGGTTGCCGGATTGATGGCGTGCTTTGCGAGCACAGGCATCAGCCCGATGATGAGAGGAAGTTCGCGATCATCGGCGCCGGCGAGATCAAACCGGACTGTCCGTTCGCCGGTTTGCTCCGCCTTTGCGACCTTGATGTAGTATGTGCGGAAATTCGGTCGGCCTCTGTCACGCAACAACTCCCATGAGAAAATAATGTCCTCGGGCGTCACTGGCCTGCCGTCCGAAAACCTGGCTGCGGGATTGAGACCGAAAGTGACAAAGCTGCGAGCGGCGTCGGTCACGACGCTTTCGGCAAGGAGGCCATACAGAGTGAACGGTTCGTCATAACCGCGAGCGAGCAGGCTCTCGACGACGTAGCCGCGCATATTGGCGGCGGATATGCCCTTAACGATAAACGGGTTGAGACAGTCGAAGGTCCCCAGGACACCCTGAACGAGCTGGCCACCTTTAGGCGCCGCAGGGTTCGCATAGGTCGGATTAGAGAAATTGGAACCCCATTCCGGCTCGCCGTGCATGGCCAAGGCATGTGTCGTGGCTTCGGCGCGGGCGAAACGCAGGCCGCCAGTCGCTGCTAGCAGTGTCCCGAGCATCACCGCGCGCCGTGACGCGCGTAGCTGCGTCAGCGCGGAGGAAACAGAGTTCAGCGCGGAAGACGGTCGAATGCAATTCGGTCCGATTTTTTGTGAATTTATCATAGGTCTACAGGGTCCGGCGCGCCGGCATTTTCAGTGCATTCGTGGCTTTATTGCAGGCTCGAATTCGGCTATCAGGCACCCCGAGGGTCACGCTCCCGCCGTATTTCACACGGAGAGAGCCGCCTGAAAGCCCCGTTCGGCAGCCATTGGTCGCGAACGGGAAGAACAAAGGATAATCGCAATGGATCATCGGATTGCTTCGACCCGGCCGCTTTTGGGCCGGGCGCTGACCGTGGCCGGAACATTGGCGGCGCTGCTTTTGGCCGCACCGGCGCTCGCCCAGCAGCCGCCGCAACAGCAGAAAGCCCCAACGGCGCCCGCACAGAAAGCGGCACCAGCCCAGAAGCAGGCACCTGCGGCACAGCCCGCTCAACCGGCTCAACCCGCGCAACAGGGTCAGCCCGGACAGCCGGGACAGCAACAGGCGGGAGGCGATCAGCCGCAACTCATGTATTCGCCGTGGATGAAAGTCTGCGGCAAGGGTCCAGACACCCAGAACAAGCAGGTCTGCGTCATTACCAAGGATGGTCGACTGGAGAACGGCATGCCGGTCGCGATTGTGCAGCTGTTCGAGCCTGAAGGTGGACAGAAGGTACTGCGCGTGACCGTTCCGCTCGGCATGCAGCTGTCGCATGGCACCCGCATGCTGATCGATCAGGGTCAGCCCACGCAATCGCCTTACAGCATCTGTTTCCCGGTCGGTTGCATGGCTGACTACCAAGTGACCGATGACATGATCAGCAAGATGAAAAAGGGACAGAACATCGTCGTGCAGGCGATCAACATGCAAGGCACGCCGATCAGTCTGCCGCTGCCCTTGAACGATTTTGCAAAGGCGTACGACGGTCCACCGACCGATCCGAAGGCGTTTGAGGAACAGCAGCGGAAGCTGCAGGAAGAGTTGCAGAAGAAAGCCGACGAGGCTCGCAAGAAGCTTGAAGGTCAGCAGAGCCAGGCGCCGGCAGCGGCCGTGCCTACAGCTCCTGCACCCGCGCAGAAGAAATAGACGCTTCCAGTTTCGTTGAAAGCATCAAGGCGCGGCCAAGGGCCGCGCCTTTTGTTTGAGACTAGTGCAATCCGTTGCGACGCGGTCTGTAGCCACCCTCATCATCGCGGTCGAAAACGTCTGCGACGTCCGGGTGACGAAGCGGTGTGCCCGACGTATCCGGAAGCAAGTTTTGCTCCGATACATATGCGATGTACTCGGTCTCCGAGTTCTCCGCGAAGAGATGATAAAAGGGCTGGTCTTTGCGCGGGCGGATTTCGGCGGGGATCGCCTGCCACCATTCCTCGGTGTTATTGAAAACCGGGTCAATGTCGAAGATCACGCCACGGAACGGGTATATGCGGTGCTTGACCACCTGGCCGATCTTGAACTTGGCGTTCCGCATTTTTTCCATGACAGAGCTGTCTCTTACTTCCCTTGAACGCCGTAACGCGCCGCCATTGCGGGATCTTTGGTCGCGACGAGCTTCGCCAGATCGAGAAGCACCTTAGCCTGTTTCCATGTGGCGTCGTCTTGCATTTTTCCGTCGATCATCACAGCACCCGCGCCGTCAGGCATAGCCTCGACGATTTTCTTGGCAAATGCGACTTCCGTGGGGTCGGGTGAGAAAACCCTTTTTGCGATCTCGATTTGTGAGGGGTGGAGCGACCAGGCGCCCAGGCAACCCATAAGGAATGCGTTGCGGAACTGTGCCTCGCACGCAGCTGCGTCGGAAAAGTCTCCGAACGGTCCGTAGAACGGCTTTATCCCCGCGGCAGCACATGCATCGACCATTTTCGCAATGGTGTAGTGCCAGAGATCTTGTTGCGACGTTGCGCGCGGCCTTTCGCCATCGGCGTCCGCCAGCACTTTGTATTCGGGATGGCCGCCGCCGACGCGTGTGGTCTTCATGGCGCGAGATGCAGCAAGGTCGGCCGGCCCAAGACTCATTCCGTGCATCCGTGGAGAGGCCGTCGCGATCGCTTCCACGTTGTTGACACCTTGCGCCGTTTCCAGAATGGCGTGGATGAGAATTGGTTTTTTCAGTCCGTGCCGGCCCTCGAGCTGCGCCAACAGCTGGTCCAGATAGTGAATGTCCCAGGGTCCATCGACTTTCGGCAGCATGATGACATCGAGCTTGCTGCCGACTGCGGCGACAATCTCCGTGATGTCGTCGAGGGCCCAGGGGGAATTCAGCGCATTGATACGCGTCCAAAGCCCGGTCGAACCAAAGTCGACCATGCTCGCCATCTCGATGAACCCTTTGCGCGCCGCTTCTTTTGATTCGACTGGGATGGCGTCTTCTAGGTTGCCAAGCACCACGTCGACTTGCCGCACAAGCTCCGACACCTTTGCCCTTACTTTTTCGTTGTGGGGCGGGACGAAGTGAATCATCCGCTCCAGTCGGATCGGCAAATCGCGCAGGGGCGCTGGGGCGCCTACAGCAAGCGGGGCGAAGAATTGTCGTGGTGGCTTCATGAGACCTTCCAAAATATGGCTCTGCCGTTTAGAGCAATGCAAAGGCCGCGCCAAGTGGGGCGTGTCGCGGGAATTGCCCGCGAAACCGTGCCTCCAGCGATTTCGTTAAGGTGCATTCATGCAGCCGTTGTCGGGTCTTCTTGTCGTTGACTTCACGACCTTGCTCCCCGGGCCGCTGGCGACCTTGATGCTCGCCGAAGCGGGCGCGGAAGTGATCAAAATCGAGCAGCCCGGGGGTGAGAATGCGAGACGCTTTCCGCCGATGATTGACGGCGAAAGCGCCGCCTTTGTCATGCTCAACCGCGGCAAGGCCAGCATGAGCCTCGATCTCAAGAACGACGCGGACCGCGCCAAACTGATCCAGCTCGTCAAACGCGCCGATATCCTCGTCGAGCAATTCCGCCCGGGCGTGATGACCCGGCTCGGCCTTGGTTATGAGGATGCACGCGCGTTCAATCCCCGTCTCATTTATTGCTCGATCTCTGGCTACGGCCAGACCGGCCCCCGCGTGCATGAAGCCGGTCACGACATCAACTATATCGGCAACACGGGTCTGTTGGATCTGCAGCCCGGTCCACGCGAGCATCCCGTGGTCCCGCCGATGCTTGCAGCCGACATAGCCGGCGGAAGTTTTCCGGCGGTCATCAACATTCTGCTCGCCTTGCGCGCCCGAGATAAAAGCGGGCAGGGCTGTCGCATCGACATAGCGATGACTGACGCGATGTTCACCTTTACGTGGGCGGCGCTCGCGCTCGGCGTAGCGACCAAACGCTTTCCAGCGCCGGGTGAGATGTGGCTCGTGGGCGGCTCGCCGCGCTATCAAATCTATCCGGCGAAAGATGGAAAATTGATCGCGTGCGGCGCGATTGAACAGAAATTCTGGCTTGCTTTCACCAAGGCAATTGTCCTGCCGACACCTTTCGTCGACGACGCCCGTGATCCGAAGACGACGCGTGATGCTGTCGCAGAGCTCATCGCGGCAAGGACGTCAGAGGAATGGCGGCCAATATTCACTGCGGCGGACTGCTGCACCACGGTTGTGACTCCGCTCGAGGAGGCAATGCGCGATCCGCATTTTGTCGAACGTGGACTGTTTGCACATCAGGCTGTAACTGCGTCGGGCAAGAGTTTGCCGGCGTTACCACTGCCGATCAGCCCGGAGTTTCGCGAACCGCCTGGCGCCAAAAAAGCGCCTAAGCTCGGTTAAAGCAACTCGCCGCGCATCAGTCGCGGTCGGGCCGCCGCAGGCGCCACTCCTTCGCGCATCACCGCGCGCCGCAGCGGCCCGATGCGGTCGATCAGGTAAAGTCCCAATCCCCGCGCGCTCTGTGCCGGCAGGAAATCGCTGAGCAGCGTGCGATTGAGGAGATCGACCGCGAATGTGCGGCTGCCCACGTCGGCGCGTCGCAGGCGGTCGTAGTGAGCAAGCACTGCGTCACCTCCGATATCCTGATGCCGCCGTTCGGCCTGGATTGCGAGTTCGCTGATTGTTGCCGCGTCGCGCAGGCCCAGATTAAGACCTTGGGCCCCGATCGGCGGAATGACATGCGCGGCTTCGCCGACGAGCGCGATGCGTCGGTCTGCGAACCGCCCCGCGGTCGCAACACGAAGAGGGAAGCGGCCGCGAGCGGGCTCTGCTTCGATCTTTCCCAAAATCGAATACGACGCGCGTTCGATTTCGTCGCTCAGTTCGGCGTCATCGAGCGCCGCAAGTTCATCGGCAATAGCAGGATCAAGCACCCAGACCAAGCTCGACCGATCGTCCGGCAATGGCACGAGCGTGAACGGGCCGTTGGGAGTATGAAATTCGGTCGACGTGTCGCGGTGCGGGCGCGCGTGTCGAACGCAGAGTGTTAGTGCTATCTGCGGATAATCGCGTTCGTTCATGTCGATGCCGACGGCTGTGCGGCAGATGGAATTGCGGCCGTCGGCGCCGATCACGAGGGACGCGCGATGCGTTGCCCCATCCTTTACTGCGACTGCAACCTCGTCTTGTTCAGGCGTGATCGCCAGGACCTCGCCGTCCACGATCTGCAAGCCGGAGAGATTGCCCGCGCGTTTCTCCAGTGCGTCGATCAGATGGCGGTTTTCGATGTTGTAACCGAACGCATCCAGTCCGATCTCGTTTGCTTCGAATTTGACTTCCGGTGCGCGCCACAAACGAGCCGTGTCGTCGATGATGCGCATGACCTTGAGAGGCGCAGCCTTGGTGTGACATAGGGGCCAGACGCCGAGCGTATCGAGAGCGGTGATGGAATCCGCAAGCAGGGCGCTCGTCCGATTGTCCGGTTTCGCCGGGCGCTTGCCCACGAGAAGCGTTGAGATGCCACCCTCAGTAAGAGCGATCGCGGCAGTCAGGCCGGCAGGCCCGCGGCCGACCACCACAGCAGCGCATCGATCATTGTGGGTTCCCGCCATCAAAGGCTCCGCTTCGCGTTAACCGCACTAGCACGGGCCGGCGGTGTCGGAAACCAAGCCCAAGACTTGCAATACCCGGGGCTCTCCATATGGGCTATGGACAAGGTTCCATGAGCGAAACAGCTGGCCAGGATTTGAGACACCTCTCTGCCGCCACGGCTAGCCTCGGGCGTGTTTTTGCCCGTCCAAAGGTGCTCGCGGGGCTATGCGTAATCGTCCTTGCCGGTTTGGGCTGGCTCTATCTTGCGCTTCTGTCCGCCGCTGGAGGGGCGGGCTCCTTTGGCAGGTTCGGGTTTGTCCAGGCCCTGTGCGGCACGCTGCAGGATGGGTTCGCAGGTCCCTACGCGGCAGTAGTCGTCTTTTCGATGTGGTGCGCGATGACCTTGGTGATGATGCTGCCAAGCGCCGCGCCAATGATTCTCACCTACACGGAAATCGCGGACACTGCTGCGCGCAAGAGCGAACGGATCGTCTCGCCATTCGTACTCGCCGCCGGTTACGCGGTCGTGTGGTTCGGATTTTCGGTTTTCGCCGCGCTGGGACAGATCGGATTGACTCGGGCGGCGTTGCTCGATCAGGGTATGGCCTCGGCGAGCCCGCTGTTGTCTGGTGTGATTTTTATCTTCGCGGGCATGTATCAATTTTCGGCGCTCAAGCATGCGTGTCTTACGCAGTGCCGTCATCCGTTTCCCGTTTTCTTCACGAACTGGGCTACAACTCCTGCCGGGGTATTCAAACTCGGAGTCAAGCAAGGTATTTACTGCGCCGGGTGCTGTTGGGCGATGATGCTTTTGATGTTCGCGGTCGGCCTAATGAATATCGCCTGGATGGTCGGTATCGGCATCGTCATGACGATCGAGAAGATGCTCACGGGACGACGCTTCGCTCATGCCATCGGTGTAGTGCTTATTGTCACCGGTGCCGGTATCGTTCTGATGACCTTGGCGGGCGGCTGGTCACCGCGAACAAGTTGAAATAAGGCGGGAGTCGCGCGTTGACGGAAAGTTGGAGTTTGAAAGGCGAATTAGCCCTGTCATGCAGCTGTACTGTGTTTTGTCCCTGCGTCCTGTCGCGTGGAGAGCATCCGCCGACAGAAAGCCGTTGCCAGACCTGGGCCGGCATCCGCATCGACGATGGTCATTTCGACACCGTTGATCTTTCGGGCATCAAGGCAGGCATCATGATGGATCTGCCGGGTATCATGTCACGCGGCAACTGGACGGCTGCGCTATTCGTCGACGAGAATGCAGCGGTTCAAGCGGTGAAGGGCCTGACCCGCATATTTACCGGCCGTGTCGGGGGCACCACGCATCTGCTGTCGATCCTCGTTGGGCAATTTCTCGGGGTGCATCAGGTCCCCATCACGTATGAGACCGAAGGGGAAACGCGCATCGTCCGGATCGAAAAATATGTCGATGGGGCGATCACCCCCGTCCGGGGCAAAGAAGCGGGCCAGAATGTAACGATCCGAAACAGTGATTACTGGATCGGTTCTGATATCATTGTCGCCCGTGCCGACAGATCGCGCTTCCGCGGCTTCGGCCGCAACTGGAATCTGGCGGGACGGTCGGCTGAGATCGTAAAGCTCGACTGGGGCAACGGTTAAGTGGCGGGATTCGAGTACGTCCGCGCATTTACGATTCATGTCTTCACCGCAACCGGCGCGGCGTTGGCATTGCTTGCGCTTATCCTTGGTACCGGGGGGCATTGGGCAGGGATGTTTCTGTGCCTTGGTCTCGCGCTCATCGTGGACGGCGCGGATGGACCGTTGGCGCGAGCTTTTGAAGTGCAGAAGCTGGTACCTCGCTGGTCAGGCGAGACGCTCGATCTGGTGGTCGATTTCACGACCTATGTCTTCGTCCCTGCTTACGCGATCTCAGCAAGCGGGTTGTTGCCGCAACCGCTTTCAATCCCGGCAGGAATAGTCGTCGTCATCAGCGGCGCTCTTTATTTTGCCGACCGGGAAATGAAGACTACGGACAATTATTTCCGTGGCTTCCCGGCCGTCTGGAATCTGGTGGCGTTTTATCTGTACCTGCTTGAGCCGCCAGGATGGCTCGCAGCCGTCGCGATCTTCGTGCTCGCGGGCCTGAGTTTTGCACCCGTGAAGTTTCTCCATCCTTTACGCGTACAACATTGGCGGTTGTTCAACATTGCAATTTTAACGATGTGGGCGGTGCTGGCTCTGGCGGCGGTTGTACAGGACCTGTCGCCAGGACCGTACGTCACGGTGCCATTGGCGCTCATCGCCGTGTATTTCTTCGCGGTTGGATTGCTGCCCGATCGTGTTCGATCCGCCGCCTGAGAATCGCGATTACCCCAGGAGCCTTCCATGTCTCGACCAGTCTTGCTGATTGCCGGTGGCAGCCGCGGCATTGGTGCCGCTACGGCCAAACTAGCGGCAGGACACGGTTACGATGTGGCGGTGAACTACAAGAGCAATTCAAATGCTGCTGCCGCAGTGGTCGAGGCCGTCAAGAAAGCCGGAGGCAAGGCAGTTGCCATACAGGGCGATATGGCGCTTGAGAATGACATAGAGCGTGTCTTCGACACGGCCTTCGACACATTCGGTTCGATTACTCATTTTGTGCACAGTTCTGGAATTATTGGCGAGGGCTCACGCCTGGATGAAGTCAGCGCGAAGACGATCCGTGAAGTGCTCGACATCGATACCTTCGGGGCGCTGCTGTGTTTGCGCGCCTGTGTTCGTCGCATGTCGACTAAACACGGCGGCAGTGGCGGTGCCGTCGTCATGCTCTCGTCAATGGCTGCACCGCTTGGCGGTGCAAACGAATGTGTGTGGTATGCCGCGGCGAAAGCCGGTGTGGATTCCATGGTCATCGGCGTTTCCCGCGAGGTTGCCAGGGAAGGTATCCGCGTCAACGCTATAACGCCGGGTGTCATTGATACCGACATCCAGCCGCCGGGACGCATCGAACGCGTCTTGCCCATGCTGCCGATGGGCCGGCCTGGGCAGGCGAACGAAGTCGCCGAAGCGATCCTGTTTCTGCTCTCTGACGCAGCCTCCTACATCAATGGGGCGAACCTGAGGGTTTCCGGAGCGCGCTGATCCGCCTTGCGCTCCGCGTGCGGCCGCCTATTATCGCGCCCCGAATTCCTTCCCGCATAACAGGTCTATCCAAGGAGTGAAAAATGGTCGCGGCAGTGCGCGTTCACAAACCCGGCGGTCCCGAAGTCCTGACTTACGACGACGTTCAGATCGCCGCGCCAGGCCAGGGCCAAATCAAGATCAAGCAGCACGCCGCCGGCGTAAATTTCATCGATGCGTATTTCCGTATGGGCATGTATCCGTCGCCTGTCGGGATGCCGTTCATTGCCGGCAACGAAAGCGCCGGCGAAGTCATGGCCGTCGGTCCGGGCGTTACCGATCTCAAGATGGGTGACCGTGTGGCATTTGTCGGCCCCCTGGGTGGCTATGCTGCCGAACGGCTGGTTCCAGCGGATCGCGCGGTGAAGCTTCCGGACAATATTTCCTACGAACAAGCTGCCGGGATGATGCTCAAAGGTATGACCGTGCAGTATCTGGTGAACCGCACGTACAAGGTCGAAAAGGGCACCGTCTGTCTCATTCACGCAGCCGCAGGCGGTGTCGGTTTGATTGCCTGCCAATGGGCAAACCATCTTGGCGCCACTGTCATCGGAACTGTCGGTACCAAGGAAAAGGCCGAGCTCGCCAAGAAGAACGGCTGCCACCATACGATTCTGTATCGCGATGAGGATTTCGTCGCCCGGGTGAAAGAGATCACAAGCGGCAAACTTTGTGATGTGGTTTACGACGGAATCGGTAAAACCACCTTTCCTGCCTCGCTCGATTGCCTGCGTCCGCTCGGCTACTTCGTTAGTTTCGGGAGCGCATCTGGTCAAATCGATGCCTTCAACATCAATATTCTGCAAACCAAGGGTTCGCTTTTCGCGACGCGACCGACCCTTAATAACTATGTCGCCAAACGCGATGACCTGATTGCAACCGCCGCAGATCTGTTCAAGGTCGTTGGCTCCGGCGCTGTGAAAATTCCGATCAACCAGAAATATTCTCTCAAAGACGCCGCGAAGGCGCACAAGGATATGGAAGGCCGTGACACCACGGGTTCGACCATTCTGATTCCGTAGAAGGTCGCCTGCATGATTTTTCGCGCGGTGGCGGGGATAGTCTTCGCCACCGTTGCGCCACCTGCGCGGGCCGGCAGTATATCCGACGCTGACGTGCTAGTTATCGTGCACAAGCATTGCACGGCCTGCCATGCGGCAAGCCCAACGCATGAAAGCTTTCGCGAAGCGCCAAAAAATATAGTTCTGGAATCTGTCGCCGACCTCAAGAAACATGCTGCCGTCGTCTATGTGCAGACGGTGCAGGGCAGGGCGATGCCGCTTGGCAACCAGACTGTTATGAGCGAACTCGAACGGGCGGCGCTTGGTCAGTGGCTGAGGGAGCTGCATTGAGCGGCGCTGTGAAACCGTTTGGTATCTTTGCAACGTTCCTTATCGGGGCGTTCGCGCTTCTTGCCAGTCAACTTTCTGGAATTGTTGTACTGAGCGGATGGTACGGCCTCAGATTGGGTGAAGTGGCCACGTTGACGCAGGACGGCGGTGCGCTGGTTCTGTTCATTTTTGTATCGGCGCCGGTGCAGGTCGCCCTGTTGGCTTTTGCTGCCAGATCCAAGGGCAGCGTTGCGGAATATCTTGGCTACAAGCTGCCGCGACGTGGAGAAGTCATAGTTGCCATCGTGGCGGTCGCTGTGGTGATTGCCGTGGGCGACGCGGCAAGCTGGTTCGCCGGGCGCAACATCGTCGACCGTTTTCAAAGCGACATGTACCAGGCGGCGAAAAGCGCCAATCTGCTGCCTTTGCTGCTGTTCGCTATTACGGTGCTCATTCCCATCGGCGAAGAAACGCTATTTCGTGGGTTTCTCTTTCGAGGGTGGTTGAGAACGCCACAGGATGCATGGCGGGTTATTGTTTTCACCGCCGGATTGTTTGCGATCATACACGTCCAATACGATTGGTTTCTGATCGTCCAGGTCTTCGCTTTCGGATTGCTGTTCGGCTGGGTTCGATGGGCAAGTGGATCGACAATCCTGACCATGGTGATGCACGGATTGGTCAACCTGGAAGGCTTGATCGAGACGATGCTGACTTACAACGGCTGAGCGGGCCTTAAAGCAGATTGGCGATCCGAGCGATAGCAGGATGGTGGGTAATGCCGGCGGGCAGGCGAGGAAGCCCGATCACCTCGACGCCGTTGGAAAATCGCTCGATGCTGGCGACGGTATCGTCCAGTGCCACGGGGTCGCGCTCGCTTTCGCTCACGACGATCGCTGCAATCGTCAATTTACGCTGCGCCAATACGTCGAGCGCAGTCAGTGTGTGGCTGATGGTGCCGAGATAGCCGCCGACGATCAGCAATAGCGGAATGTCGAGCGCGGTCATCCAATCAAGCACGGTGCGTCGCCCGTCGAGTGGCACCATGATTCCCCCAACACCTTCAATAAAAAGGGGTCCCTTTGCGCCAACGACAGCCGCACGACTGAACTCAACCAGGCTGTCGAAGTTGAGGGTGCGCCCCTCGCGCGCCGCCGCAATATCGGGAGCGAGCGGCGCGCGAAACCGCCATGGGGCGATGCGTTGGACCTCTTCTGCGGATATCGGCCGTCCGAGCGCCGCGAGCAGAACCGCTGGATCGCTGGTTTCTGCAACGGAAGAGTCATATCCGCTAACGACTGGTTTCAGTGCGGATACAGGCTGGTTGGATTCGCGCATATAGCGAATAAGCGCGGCGGTCACGAAAGTCTTGCCGATATCGGTACCGGTCGAAGTGACGAAATAAGCGGCCACGATTTATGCCAGGATCTTGTCGCGCACGATGTCCGCAAGCCGTTCGATCTGATCGTCCGGATGCTGAGCCGTGAAAGTCAGGCGCAGCCGTGCCGTGCCCTGCTTCACCGTCGGTGGGCGGATGGCGACTGCGAGAAATCCTTCGTCTTCGAGCATCAGCGAGTGTTCAAGTGCGGTTTTCTCGTCGCCAACGACGATTGGCACGATCGGGCTTTGCGCGTCCGGAAGGCCTGCGCGCTTGGTAAATGCTTTCGCCTTTCGGACAGGTTGGGCAGCATAGCTCGGTTCGCGCTCTATCAAATCGATCGCGGCGATCGCGGCTCCTACGCAAGCCGGCGGCAGACCGGTCGAATAGATCAGTGTTCGTGCCCGGTTGCGCATCAGGTCGATGACCGGCGCGGACGCACAGAGGTAACCTCCATACGAGCCGACGGCTTTCGACAAAGTACCCATCTGCAGGTGGATGGGAATATGCGAGTTGCCGACGAAGCTTGATCCGCGGCCGCCGCCGACCACACCCAGACCGTGCGCGTCGTCTGACATGAGCCACGCGTCATAATCTTCGGCGAGCGCGAGCAATTCACCCAGCGGAGCGAGATCTCCATCCATGGAGAAGACCCCGTCCGTGATGATGATTGCGTGATCATGAGCGCCACGATGGGCGGAAAGAAGTTCACGCGCGTGCGCCACATCGTTGTGGCGGAACGTGACGACTGTGCCGCGGGACAATTGCGAGCCGGCATAGATGCATGCGTGCGACAGCTCATCGAGCAGAACCAGTCCATCGCGCCCAATCAGCACCGGAATAATTCCCGTGTTCGCCAGATAGCCGGACCCAAAAACACAGGCAGCTTCCGTGCATTTGAATTGAGCGAGGCGGGATTCCAATTTTGCATAGAGAGGGTGATTGCCGGTGACCAAACGCGAGGCACCAGAGCCGGCTCCGTATTCCTCAATCGCTGCCATCGCCGCCTGTTTGATGGCCGGATGCTGGGTGAGGTTCAGATAGTCGTTGCAAGAAAAGGAAAGTAACTGACGGCCATTTCGCTCGATCCAGATGCCATCCTCGCGAACGGTTTCGTTGAGCGCCCGGTAAAGGTGCCGGCGCTTGAGGTCATCGAGCTTGTCTTGCGCAAAGGCGTCGAGTGAGCGCATCAGTGGTCTTGCCAGGTTCCGCCCAGATGCTTAGCACGAACCCAGCAGGGAAACGTCAAATGGCCGGCCGAACCAGCGAAAACAACGTCATGCCGGGTTGGTATCGCGACGGCCTTGAGCACATTTGGCTGCCTTACTCCCAGATGAAAACAGCACCCGCGCCGCTGCCCGTCGTCAGTACCCGGGGTTCGCGGATTGTGCTCTCCGACGGACGCGAGTTGATCGACGGCATCGCCAGCTGGTGGACGGGGTGTCACGGCTATAACCATCCGCACATACGACGTGCGGTCGAAATGCAGCTTGCGACAATGCCGCACGTGATGCTTGGCGGTCTTGTGCACGAACAGGCCTTGCGTCTTGCAGGCCGCCTCGCGGGATTGCTGCACGGCGACCTGCGCCGTGTGTTCTTTTCGGAGTTTGGTTCTGTTGCGATCGAGGTCGCCATGAAAATGGCGGTCCAGTACTGGATCAATCGCGGCGTCGTTGGGAAGTCGCAGTTCGTCGCGTTCAAGGCCGGATACCATGGCGATACGACGGGTGCCATGGCGGTCAGCGACCCCGAGGCGAGCATGCATACGGTGTTCGCCGGTGTACTGCAGAAGTATCGCGTTGTGGACCTGCCCGAAAATGCCGCGACGACCACAGCACTCGAAAAATTATTAGCGGAACACAGCAGCACAATCGCCGGGATCATTGTCGAACCACTGGTCCAGGGGGCTGGCGGCATGAAGTTTCACGACACGAGCGTGCTTCGGCGCCTGCGCACGCTTGCCGATAAACACGACACGCTGCTCATCTTTGACGAGATCTTCACGGGGTTTGGCCGCACGGGAAGCATGTTTGCATGCGATCAGGCCGAGGTCGCGCCGGACATCATAACGCTCTCGAAGGCGCTTACGGGTGGCACCCTTCCTCTTGCCGCGACGATCGCGACGCGTCAGGTCTTCGATGCATTCTGGTCGGACGATCCCAAGAAGGCGTTGATGCATGGGCCCACATACACGGGAAACGCGCTCGCGTGCGCGGCCGCTAACGCTTCGCTCGATCTCTTTGAAAAAGAACCGCGACTTCGACAGGTCGCCGACATATCGGCTGCTATGGAGAGCGATCTAGCAGCATGCAGAGATGTGCCGATTGTGAAGGATGTTCGCGTGCGCGGCGCCATCGGCGTCGTTGAACTCAACCACGTCGACGACTTGGATAGCCTGCGCATTCACTTCATCGAACAGGGCGTCTTTATCCGGCCAATCGGAAATGTCATCTATCTGACGCCTGCCTTTACGATTTCGTCCGATGAGCTAAAAACCTTGACCGATGCAGTTGTCAAAACGGTACGTCAACTAAATCGATGAAAGGGAGTTAGAAGCCGACCGCCGTGCCGTGCAAGTCATATTCGTCAGCGCGTTCGATCTTCACGGTCGTGATTTCGCCCACTCGCAAAGGGCGGCGGGCTGATACGTAGACTGCACCGTCGATTTCTGGTGCATCGGCCATGGAGCGACCTTTTGCAACGGTCGGCCCAACGTCATCGATAATAACCTTCTGCCGCGACCCGACCTTGCGCTTCAGTCGCCGGGTCGAGATCTTCTGCTGCGTTTGCATGAACTGGTGCCAGCGCTGTGCCTTCACGTCGTCCGGTATCGCCGCCGCCGTATCGTTCGCAGCGGCGCCTCTGACCGGTTCATACTTGAAACAGCCAACTCGATCGAGCGACGCCTCGCCGAGCCATTCGAGCAGCATTTCGAAATCGGCATCCGTTTCACCGGGAAATCCGACAATGAAAGTCGACCGCAAAGTCAGATCCGGGCATTGCTCGCGCCAGCGCGCGATCCGCTCAAGAGTCTTCTCCTGCGCCGCCGGACGTCGCATGCGTTTGAGGACGTCCGGGGAGGCATGCTGAAATGGGATGTCGAGGTACGGCAGCACTTTGCGCTCGGCCATCAGCGGGATGATGTCGTCCACGTGCGGATAGGGATAGACGTAGTGCAGCCGCACCCAGACGCCGAGTTCGCCCAATGCGCTCGCGAGATCGATAAATTTTGCTCGAACCTCCCGGTCGCGCCATTTGCTGGTGGCGTATTTAAGGTCTACGCCATAGGCCGACGTGTCCTGGGAAATAACCAGCAGTTCTTTCACACCGGCCGCAACGAGCTTCTCAGCCTCGCGCAGCACATCGGCCGCCTGCCGTGACACGAGATCACCACGCAGGCGGGGAATGATGCAGAAAGAGCAGCGATTGTTGCAGCCTTCGGAAATCTTCAGATAGGCATAGTGACGCGGAGTGAGCTTGATGCCCTCGGGCGGCACGAGATCGAGAAATGGATCGTGCTTCGGCGGAAGCGCTTTGTGTACGGCCTCTACCACTGTCTCATATTGCTGGGGACCGGTAATGGCTAAAACGTCGGGATAGGTGGCCGAAATGCTTTCCGGCTCTGCACCCATGCAACCCGTGACGATAACCTTGCCGTTCTCCTTCAGTGCATTGCCGATGGCTGCAAGCGATTCCGCCTTGGCGCTGTCGAGGAACCCGCACGTATTGACGATGACGAGATCAGACCCCTGATGTTGGCGTGAGAGCTCGTAACCTTCCGCGCGCAAACGCGTGATGATGCGTTCGCTGTCCACCAGCGCCTTCGGGCAGCCGAGCGAAACGAAACTGATCTTTGGCGCGGCACCATCCGCCTTCGTATCGGAATCCTGCATGGGGAGGGGCTAACCGCGATTGACGGCAAGATCAAGGACGGGCTCGAGCTCAGCGCGGATTGTTCGCCACTCGGACTCAATCAAGCTGGTCCAGGGGAGGATCGCTTTGTCGTAAATCGGCGGGTTTCCCAACGCACTCAGGGTAAGATTGAGGTGCTCCATCCATCCGACGATTCGCATGAAAAAACGGGCAACGAGTGTCGGACGCTCCATCGGCCGTATACCAGTGGTGGCCGGTTTCTGCTCCGGATTGTGTTCGCGGCTGCCCTGCGGTTCTGCGGCGCTACGCAAACAGCTTCACCCGAATCCGCTCACGCAAAAACGGGGTTACATCGGCTGAGGTTCCACAGGCCGTCGTTTAAGATCGTTGGCGAAACCGTATCGGCGGCGTTATCTTGTTCCTGGCAGGCGGTGAGAACATGAAGCACTTGCGCATCTTCCTAGGGCTCTTATTGCTCGGTATTTCGATGGTCGCTGTCCCGGCTGACGCCCTCGAAGGAAAGGCGCCGGTCTGGCGCTACAATGCGCACACTGCGGATCTGCCATTCCCTCGCGGCAAACGGGCGGAAGCCGTCTGGGCGTCCGGTGCCTGCTGGTCGGACTGTGGCGCCTATTGTGCCTGGGGATTAGCCGGTTGCCTGAAGGAAGACACCCAGGGCCGCTGCCTGAAATACACCGACAAGTGCGATCGCTATTGCCAGCGTCAATGCCGCACGCGAGGCGGGCCGCTCCTCTCGATAGAGTTTCCCTGGGAATAGGGTGCTGGTATCCGGTTCAATTCGGTCTTGCGCGACAATGCCGACCCGGTGAACTATCGGGTCGCGGAAAATCAACGCGCGTTCCGGACCGTAGAAGCAAGAACAAAGTTTTCGGTGGGGGGAGATAGAATTCGATGAAAGGTCTCAATGTCTGTGCGTTCATAGTTCTGTCGCTAGCAGCAATCGTTGATGTCAATGCAGCGGACTATCCGGAGCGCAACATCACAGTGGTGGTACCTTTTCCACCGGGTGGTGCCTCAGACGTCACCGCGCGGCTGACCTCTAACAAGCTCAGCGAGCGGGTCGGAAAATCGGTCATCATAGAGAACCGCGCGGGTGCCAATGGCGGTTTGGGCGCAGCCGGGGTCAAGTCAGCCGCGCCGGACGGCTACACGTTGCTGATCGGGTCGATAGGCGTTTATGCAATTAATCCGGGGCTGTACAAGAATCTCAAATACGACCCGCTCAAGGATTTCGATCTTCTCTCGTTGCTTGTGCGGACGCCGAATGTACTCGTAACGAGCCCCGATTTTCCGGTCAGCACCGCGGCGGATCTGATTGCACATCTCAAGAAGAATCCCAATCAGGTGACATTTGCGTCCTCCGGCATAGGCTCGTCCGATCATTTGACGGCGGCGCTGTTCTGGCAAAAAACCGGTACGACTGGCGTGCACGTGCCATATAAAGGTGGTGGCCCCGCGATAAACGATCTCATGGGTGGTCACGCCAACGCATCCTTTCAAAATCTCGGCGCCGTCGCGCAGCACATCAGAGCGGGCAAACTGAAAGCGTTGGCAGTCACCGGCGAAAAGCGCGCCGCGGCCCTGCCGGACGTTCCGACAACCGCCGAAGCGGGCATTGCCGATCTTGTCGTTTATTCCTGGCAGGCGGCAGCGGCGCCAAAAGGGTTGCCACCGGATGTGCGCACCAAACTCGAGAATGAAATCGCGGCCGCCATCAACGCTCCGGAAGCCACCAAACAATTCAACGACATTGGTTTCGATGTGGTCGCCAGCAATGGCGCGCAATTTGCCGAATTTCTGGCCGGTGAAACCCAGCGCTGGAAAAAAGTGATTGAGGCGGGAAATATCGTTGCAGAATAAAGTTCGGCCATGACCGATCTGGGCAAGGGCGCACCCGTCGTCTCGGACATGCTGGTTATCCCGGTCGCCGGGGAAGACAGCATGCTGCTCAACCTGAGTGGTGCGCACGGCCCGTTATTCACCCGCAATATTGTCATCCTGCACGACAATGCCGGCCGCACGGGCGTGGGTGAGGTGCCGGGCGGCGATCGCATCCGCCAGACGCTCGACGAAGCACGGCCATTGGTCATTGGCAAATCGATTGCCACCTTTAACGGCATTCTCAATACCATGCGGCAAAAGTTTGCCGCTCGGGACTCCGAAGGCCGCGGTCTGCAGACTTTCGATCTTCGCACCACGGTCCACGCCGTCACTGCGGTCGAAGCCGCCTTGCTCGACCTCCTCGGGCAGTATCTGAACGTTCCCGTGGCGGCGCTCCTCGGTGAGGGCCAGCAGCGCTCGTCCGTCAAAATGCTCGGCTATCTGTTCTACGTCGGCGATCGAAAGCGGACGAACCTGCCGTATCGCAACACCCCCGACAAAAACAACGATTGGTTTCGGCTGCGCGACGAGGAAGCCCTGACACCGGCCACAATTGTCCGGCTCGCCGAGGCCGCACACGACCGATACGGATTTCAGGATTTCAAACTCAAAGGTGGCGTCCTTGAAGGCGACAAGGAGATCGCCGCCGTGACGGCTCTTGCGCAACGGTTTCCCGATGCGCGCATCACGATTGATCCGAACGGTGCGTGGTCGCTGGAAGAGGCTGTGCGGCTGTGCCGAGGTCAGCACGACATTCTCGCCTATGCCGAGGATCCTTGCGGCGCGGAGAAAGGCTTTTCCGGGCGTGAGATCATGGCCGAGTTCCGTCGCGAGACGGGCCTGCCGACGGCGACGAATATGATCGCCACTGACTGGCGAGAAATGGGTCATGCGGTCCAGCTTCACGCGATCGACATTCCGCTCGCCGATCCGCATTTCTGGACGATGCAAGGATCGGTGCGCGTCGCTCAAATGTGCCGCGATTGGGGTCTCACCTGGGGCTCACACTCGAACAATCATTTCGATATTTCGCTTGCGATGTTTACTCACGTCGCTGCTGCTGCACCCGGCGATATCACGGCGATCGATACACATTGGATCTGGCAGGACGGCCAGCGCCTCACCAAAGAGCCGTTCAAGATCGTCAAGGGAGAGGTCGCCGTGCCGCAGCGGCCCGGTCTCGGTATTGAGATCGACATGGTTCAGGTCGATGCCGCGCATCGCCGTTACAAAAGCATGGGTCTCGGCGCGCGAGACGACTCCATTGCCATGCAATTTTTGATCCCGCAGTGGAAATTTGACCCGAAGCGTCCGTCACTGGTGCGCTGACGACTTTCGCCGTCCGCCACCCTTTGCCGTAGCGCTCCATCACGATACTGTCTTCACGAGGACGACGTGAGTGCTGGCGCGTGACATCTCTCCATAAAGCCCGAATTGGGGTCGACATCGGCGGAACGTTCACCGACGTCGCCCTCGAAGTTGGCCTTCGTCGGTTCACAGCCAAAACCTTAACGACCTCGCGTGCACCCGAAGACGGCGTGCTGGAAGCGATGCGTTCGGTCATCGCCGAAGCCGACATTGATCCTGGCGACATCGGCGTTGTTATCCATGGAACGACGTTGGCGACGAACGCACTGATCGAGCGCAAGGGTGCAAAAACTGCTCTTCTGACGACGGAAGGGTTTCGCGACGTCGTCGAAATCCGTCACGAAAACCGCTTCGAGCAATATGACGTCAACATCGATCTACCCCTGCCGCTGGTCCCGCGACGCCGACGTCTCCCGATCCGCGAACGCATCAACGCGCAAGGCGAGGTGCTCCAGGAGCTCGATGAGGCCAGTGTCGGCCGCGCGGTAGAGGCGCTTGCCGCGGAAGCCGTCGAGGCGGTGGCGATCGGATTTCTTCATAGTTTCACTAATCCCGTTCACGAACGCCGGGTCGGGGATGCGGTCGCACGTGCTTTGCCCGATGTCACGGTCACTTTGTCCTCTGATGTCTCGCCAGAAATGCGCGAGTACGAACGATTTTCCACGGCCTGCGCCAACGCGTATCTTCAGCCGCTGATCGGACGCTATCTCGCCAGTCTCGAGCGTGAACTGCAGCGGGCGGGCTTTCGGTGCCCCTTGCTGCTGATGACTTCCGGTGGCGGCATCACCAGTGTCGAAACGGCTATTCGCCTTCCTGTCCGCCTTGTCGAATCCGGACCGGCCGGCGGAGCGATCTTTGCTTCCTGCGTCGCGCGCCAGAACGGTCTCGATGAAGTCGTATCGTTCGATATGGGCGGCACAACCGCGAAAATTTGTCTGATCGACAAGGCGCAGCCGCAGACCGCGCGCGCCTTTGAGGTGGCGCGCATTTACCGCTTTCTCAAAGGGAGCGGGCTGCCCCTGCGCATTCCTGTGATTGAAATGGTTGAAATCGGCGCCGGCGGGGGCTCGATCGCCCGCGTCGATACTCTCGGTCGTATCGTTGTCGGACCGGATAGCGCAGGCTCCGACCCAGGACCTGTATGCTACGGCCGCGGCGGTACCGAACCGACAGTGACCGACGCCGACGTCGTGTTAGGCCGCATCGATCCAGCCGCCTTTTCCGGGGGGAAGATGAATCTGGATCTATCGAGCGCCAAACGCGCGGCAGCCGAACGGATCGGTTCCAAACTCGCTCTCGCAACGGAGCATGCGGCTCTCGGTGTCAGCGAAATCGTAGACGAGAACATGGCAAATGCGGCACGCGTGCACGCGATCGAGAGCGGCAAAGATTTACGTACGCGCACTTTGGTCGCGTTTGGCGGTGCCGCGCCTTTGCATGCCACTCGCGTTGCGGAAAAACTCGGTATCGGTCGTGTCTTGGTTCCAGCCAATGCCGGCGTGGGATCGGCGGTTGGGCTGTTGCGCGCACCCGTGGCCTATGAAGTCGTTCGCGGTCGGCTGATGCGTCTGAGCAGCTTCGATGCCGTTGCGACAAACCGCCTCTTTTCCGAGATGCGCGCCGAAGCGGAGGCCATTGTTCGGCGCGGTGCTCCCGATGCTGCGCTCACCGAGCAACGTTCGGCGTTCATGCGTTATCGTGGACAGGGTCACGAGATCGGCGTGCAACTTCCGGTGCGTGAATTCGTCGCCGCCGACAAAGCTGCAATGATCCAGCTTTTCGAGACCGCATATCGCCGGCTCTATAGTCGCCCGATCCCAGGGGTCGAGATTGAGGTTCTGAGCTGGGTGCTGACGCTAAGTGCGCCTTCCGAGGGCGAGCTTGCCAAATCGGCGGTGACGAAGTCGTACAAGCCGAAGGCGCACGGGCATCGACCGGTGTTCGATCCCGGTACCGGTGAATTTCAAGAGGTGCCGATATTCTGGCGGCCTGATCTTCAGCCAGGAGCGGAAGTGACGGGACCCGCTGTGATCGCGGAAGACGAGACATCGACCGTCATCAGCCCGCTGTTCGACGCCCGCATCGACAGGTTTGGCTATATCGAGCTTACGCGCCGCGAGGTCTGATCATGGTCGCACGTCCCAACGCAGCACTCGCCCAGATCCATATTCAGGTGATGTGGAACCGCTTGATCGCGGTGGTCGAAGAGCAGGCGCAGACCATGCTGCGGACGGCGTTCAGCACTTCTGTCCGCGAGGCCGGCGACCTTTCGGCCGGCGTTTTCGATCGGCAGGGACGCATGCTCGCGCAAGCGGTCACAGGTACTCCGGGACATGTGAATTCGATGGCCAATGCGGTGAAGCATTTTCTCGATGTCTACCCGCTCGCAACCATGAAGCCCGACGATCATTTCATCACCAACGATCCCTGGCTCACATCTGGTCACCTTCACGACATCACCGTGGTGACGCCAAGTTTCTACAGAGGTGAAGCCGTCGGTCTATTTGCCAACACGATTCACGTCGTGGACATCGGAGGCCTCGGCATGGGTCCCGACGGCCGGCAGGTTTACGAAGAGGGTCTGTCCATTCCGATCATGCCGCTCGCACGTGAGGGCCGGATGAACGAGGATCTCCTGCGTATCGTCCGCGCCAACGTGCGCGAGCCAATGCAGGTCGAAGGCGACATTTATGCCTGTGCCGCGTCCAACGATGAGGGTGTCAAACGCCTGATCGAAATGATGGACGAATTCGAAATCACGAATCTCGACAGGCTCGGCGACACGATCATTGAAGCATCACGTGAGGCAACGCTTGCGCGCATCCGTGCCCTGCCAAAGGGTACCTATCGCAATCGATTGACGATGGATGGTTATGAAAAGCCGCTCGTCTTGAACGCAGCTTTGACAATATCAGACGACGGCCTGCACGTGGATTTCGATGGAACGTCACCGGCGTCGAGCCACGGCATCAATGTCGTTTACAACTATTGCCTTGCTTATACGGCTTACGGCGTCAAATGCCTCGTCGCGCCCGATGTGCCGAACAACGCTGGTTCGCTTGCGCCGATCACGGTCACCGCACCCGAAGGCAGCGTGCTCAATGTCAATCGCCCGTGGCCGGTGGCGGCCCGCCACACGGTGGGTCACATGCTGCCTGATGCGGTGTTCGGCTGCCTTCATCAGGCGATTGCGGGCGGCGTGCCGGCGGAGGGCGCATCGTCGCTGTGGAATCCACAAATCTTCGGCGGCGGCTCATTGGTCGATGGGATCGGCACAGACATTGACGCCAACGCGCTGCCCGCATTCAGCACCGTGATTTTCCATTGTGGTGGTGCCGGGGCGCGACCAGGCAAAGACGGGCTGAGTGCAACGGCATTTCCCTCCGGCGTGCGGACGATACCGGTAGAAGCGACCGAAAGCGTTGCTCCTGTTGTGTTCTATCGCCGTGAGTTCCGCGAGAGCTCGGGCGGTGCCGGAAAATTCCGCGGCGGGCTTGGCCAGGTCATCGAGCTCGGCGGAGCCGGCAATACTCCCATCGCATTGCTCTGCAATTTTGAGCGGGTGCACAATCCCGCACGCGGACGCGAGCGCGGTGCGCCGGGCGCAAACGGCGCAGTGTCGCTGCGTTCGGGCAAGCCCATTCGACCCAAGGGGCGCCAGACCGTGCCAGCGCGCGACGCAATCTGCCTTGGCTTGCCGGGTGGCGGCGGCTTTGGCGATCCGCGGACCCGCGATCCGCAGCATGTCCTTGATGACGTGCTCGATGGGCTGATTACGGCAGCTGAGGCACGGCGCGACTATGCCGTGGCGATAGACGGGCAGGGACGTCTCGACCCGATTGAAACCAAACGGTTGCGGTCGTCCTGAACTTACGATCAGCGGATCGGTGAGAACGTCGCCGGGAAGAAGATATCGACCTGCTGAGCGGCAATCTGGTCTGGCCCGCCCGGGGGAGGCCAAACCCCTTCATCCGCCGCTTTGGCGCGCAGACGTGCGCGTTCGTCTAGCGATTTGTATGGCCAGATATGGGTGAATCGGGTGACCGCGCCGGTGACCGATGTCATCGCCGTGAGCACAGGAGAAATTCGGTTGCGGGCAGGAACGGCCTTGCGCCAGAGTTCGATCGTCGGCGCCAGCCCTCCGCCCTTGAGGATGTAGCTGCGGACTTCGAAGCACGGCCCCACTGAGCCGGGCTGCATCGGCGGCAGAAAATCGAAGGCGACAAATGTATCCATCGTAATGCCGGTCGAAAATTCGTCGACGCCAAAAGGATCCTTCGACTTCAGCATTGCCATGCGGCTTTCGAGGTTCGCCGCCGGGTCCTTGATAGTCCGGATGATCAGGATCTGGTTGAGGGCACCGATGTCTGAATACCAGCACGCGAGCAATGTTGGATCGTTCGACAACGTGCGCTCCAGCACGGACAGGGCCTTTGGATGCGTCGCCGGCCGCACCATGATGATCGTCACGTCGTACTGGTTCTGCATCTTGCCTCCTTGCGCGGCGCGCGACCGTGCGCGGAATTGACAGCATCGGGCGCCAAACCTAGCGTGGTTTGTACCGTTTCACGTTAGTTATGGAGCTACGTCGAGACAATGCCGGGTCGCCGGATCCGGTCGCGTTCAAAAAAATCGGTCCGTGATCAATCGTGGCCGGGGAGGGAAACATGAAGAGATTTCGCGTGCTGAAAGCGGTCGCCGCTGCGGCAACCGTCTTCACGTTTTACGCCGCAGCGCAAACCAACGCCGCCGAGCCTGTCAAAATCGGGATTATCTGGCCGTTGACCGGCAATGCAGCAGCGGCCGGGCAGGCCTCCAAGGCGGCCGCCGAAGTCGCCGCCGATATCGTCAACAACGCGCACCCTGAACTCGGCGACCTGCCGCTCGCCAAGACTGCTGGCTTGCCAAACATGGGCGGAGCCAAGCTCGAGCTTGTCTTCGTCGATCATCAAGGTAACCCGTCGCTCGCCCAGCAGCTCGCAACGCGACTGATCACCCAGGACAATGTCCATGTACTGATGGGCGCGTACCAATCGTCGTGCAGTTTCACGGCAACGGCGGTGGCCGAGCGATACGGCATACCGTTCATGGTCGGTGAATCGGCTGCGGGCAATATCACGGGCCGCGGTTTCAAATGGACATTTCGTGGCACGCCGATCGCGTCCGATTATGCCCGCACCTACATGCGGTTTTTTGCCGACATGAAGAAACAGGGCAAGAAGATCGATTCAATTGCGGTCGTCAACGAAAACACCGATTACGGCACGTCTGTCGCGGATGCCATCCTCGAAGAGGCGAAGAAAGCCAATGTGCCGGTCGCGTTGCGAATTCCCTATAGCGCTAGTTCGACCGATGTGTCTGCTCAGGTTCTCCAGCTCAAGGAGAAGAACCCGGATGTGGTGATCTTCATCAGCTACACGGCGGATTCGATCCTTTACATGAAGACGATGAAGAATCTGGAATACAAACCGCCGATGGTGATCGGCGACGACACCGGTTTTTCCGATCCGTCATTCGTCCCGGCAGTCGCCGATGTTGCTCAGGGCGTCATGAACCGCAGCGCATGGGCGATCGGCAAACCAGGTTCGACGACCTACAAGATCAACGAAATGTACAAGGCCAAGACAGGCCGCGACCTCGACGACACGAGCGCGCGAAATATGCAGAGCTTCTTCGCGCTTGCCGATGCGATCAATCGCGCGGGATCGACGGATCCGGAGAAAATTCGAGAAGCCCTGACCAAGACCGACCTCAAGCCCGAACAACTCATGATGGGCTATCAAGGCGTGAAGTTCGACGAAACCGGTCAGAACATCCTTGCCGCCACTTATCTCATTCAGTTGCACGACAAGAGCTACGAGTTGGTCTGGCCCGACAATGCCGCCATAGCCAAAATTCAATGGCCGATGGCGGGCTGGAACAAATAGCCGATGCTCCTTTTGCAAGTGATCGTAGGTGGCCTCCTGCTGGGGGCCATCTACGCACTTTTCTCCTCGGGTCTCACGCTGATCTGGGGGATGATGAACTTTATCAATTTTGCCCATGGCGAATTCGTCATGCTCGGCATGTACGTCAGCCTGCTCGTCGTCGTGTGGCTCGGTGGTGGTCCGGCGGCATTTGGATTTGCAGCGGCCTTTGGGCTCTTCGTGCTTGGGGTCCTGGTCTATCTCTCGCTTATTCGATACGTGTTGCGCGGGCCCATGCTGGCGCAGATTCTTTCGACCTTCGGACTGGCGCTGCTGCTGCGCTACACAGCGTTCTGGATTTTCTCCGCGAATTTCGTGTCGCTGCCGCAAACATCGCTGTCGGGCACGATCAATATCGGCGGGATCCTGATGCCGATCCCACAGCTGGTCGCTGGCGTGATCGCGATCCTCCTGACGATTGGCCTGCACTTGATGCTGACGCGTACGACGATCGGCAGTCAGCTGCTCGCGGTGTCGGAAGACCGCGGCGCGGCGATGCTGATGGGCATCAAGCCTGATCGCATGCAGGCGCTGGCCTGGGGTCTGTCGGCGGGAGCGGCCGGGATCGCTGGCGCGCTGATGGCGATCGCCTATCCCTGGTCACCTTCCGTCGGAGAGACCTTCGGATTAACCGCGTTTGTCGTGGTGGCGCTTGGCGGGTTTGGCAGCGTGCCTGGCGCGCTCATTGCTGGCCTGATCATTGGATTGATCCAGGCGCTGTCAGCGTTCTGGTTCGGACCGATCTACAAAGACATTGTGGTCTATGGGCTGTTCGTCGCGTTGCTGTGGTTGCGCCCTCAGGGCCTGATGGGCAAAGCGTGAAGAAACTTCCAGCCGTAACGCCAACGGTTCTGCTCGCAGCAGCTTTACTCATATATCCGACTGGTCTTTTCCGGGGCTTTCTATCTCGACGTTGGCGTAACATTCCTGTTGGCCGCGATATCGGCGTCGGCGTGGAATATCGTCGGGGGCTACGCGGGTCAGGTTTCCGTTGGCCACGCGATGTTCTTCGGGCTCGGCGCTTACGCGCCGCTCCTCTGCTACAAGCTCTACGGCTGGACGCCGATGGCCGGGATTCCTCTCGGCGTCATCCTGAGTATCGCGCTTGCGATCCTGATCGGTATCCCGACGTTCCGGTTGACTGGTCACTATTTCAGCATGGCGACCATCGCCGTCGCCGAACTGATCCGAATTTATTTCAGTACCTGGGACCTAGTCGGTGCTGCGATCGGACTGCAGGGGCCTGCCACGGCACGCGGCTGGTGGGATCTCACCTTTCGCAGTGAGTTGCCGTACTACTACATCTTTCTCGCGGTTCTGGCGGTTCTTCTGCTTTTCACTCACCTCATGGAGCGCCGTCGATTTGGCTATTACCTTCGCGCGATCAAAGCCGGCGAACGCGCAGCACGAAGCCTTGGCGTTCCGGTTCAACAGACGAAAATCAAGGCGCTCGTTTTCAGCGCTGTATTCACATCGATCGCCGGCTCGCTTTATTCGGTCAAAACGGGGTTCATCGATCCGGAAAGCGGCTTCGGCATTCTCGTCTCGGTCCAGATGGTCATCATTGCCGCATTGGGTGGCGCAGGGAGGCTTTACGGCCCGCTGATCGGCGCGCTCATTCTGATTCCGCTGCAAACCGTAACCAACACATGGTTCGGCGGCGGCGGCACAGGCCTCACCTTCATTCTATACGGCGGCATCATCGTGCTTATCGCGCGATATGAGCCCGGGGGCATATGCGACTTGTGGGAACAGATCTCTCCGCGACGCTGGAGGCGCAAGCATGCTTCTTGAGGCGCACGCGGTTTCCAAGTCATTCGGCAGCTTCTTCGCTGTGCGCGACGCGAACCTGTCGGTGGACCAAGGAGAGATCGTCGGATTGATAGGCCCGAACGGTGCAGGTAAATCGACTTTTTTTAATTGTCTTGCCGGGGACGCTGAACCGACCGGCGGCAAGATTGTCTTCGACAACCAGGATTTGACTAACGCGACCCCGGAAGCGCACGCGCGGCTCGGAATCGGTCGCACGTTTCAGGTGCCGGCGACTTTTGAAGGCATGAGCGTCATCGACAATGTGATGGTGGGTGCCTTTCTGCGGCACCCCCATCAAGGGGATGCCCGCGATAACGCACGGCAGGTCCTGGAATTGACCGGGCTGAAGGCGCAAGCGGATTTGGCCGCGCATTCGCTCGGGACGCCGGGTCGCAAGCGACTCGAGATTGCGCGTGTGCTTGCGACGAATCCGCGCCTTGTGTTGCTCGACGAGTCGCTCGCCGGCCTGACGCCGACCGAATTGCAGGAAGCGATCCGCCTGGTCCGCAAAATCCATGAGATGGGCATCACCATCGTGATCGTCGAGCACATCATGGAAGTCATCATGACATTGGCCGGCCGAGTCCTGGCGTTCAATCAGGGCCATGTCATCGCAAGCGGCAAACCGGACGACGTCGTGAAGGATGAGGCGGTGATCGAAGCCTATCTGGGACGCGGCAGTCATCGATCCCGGAGGCGGTCCAAGTGAGCGATCTTGTGGTCGAGCACTTAGAAGTGCGCTACGGCGACCTGATCGGCGTTGCCGATGTCTCTATGCGCGTCGAAAACGGTCAGATCGTTGCGCTCCTCGGCTCGAATGGCGCCGGCAAAACCACGACGCTCAACGCAATTGCCGGTTTGGTGCGAGTATCGAAAGGCCGTATCACATGGCGCGGCGAAGTCATTTCCGGTCAGCCGTCCTATCAGATTGTGGGCAAGGGGCTCGCGCTGTCGCCGGAAGGCTGGCGGCTTTTTGTCTCACAGACGGTCGAACAGAATCTGCGATTGGGTGCGACGGCATTGGCCGATCGGGCTCGGATCGAGATCTTGTTTGAGAGGGTTTATCGGCTGTTCCCACGGCTGCAAGAACGACGCCACCAATTGGCCCGCACATTATCGGGCGGCGAAAGGCAGATGCTGGCGCTCGGACGGGCATTGATGAGCGAACCGAAAATGCTCCTGCTCGACGAGCCGAGCCTGGGTCTCGCCCCGGCGGTCGTTGAGACGCTCTACGACACGCTGCAACAGTTGCACGAGGAGGGGCTGACGCTCCTGCTGGCGGAGCAATCAATTCCACTGGCCCTCGGAATAGCGGACTATGCCTACGTCCTGCAGACGGGACGTGTGGCCATCGAAGGCAAGGCGGCGGAAATGGAGAGCAATAAGCAGGTGCAGGAAATCTACCTCGGGATCAGTACTCGGGCAGAACTGCCGAGCTGAATTTTTGCTCATGGTCCTGCTGGTCCCGAAGGTTCACGACGAATGCTAGAGTGGGAACGCGGAGCTAAAGGCGAAAACGGGAGGATCCGATGACGAAGGCGGGCTGGATTGCAGCGACTTTGTTCGTGGTATCGGCCATTGGAATTCAGGCTCACGCAGCTGACGTTAAGATCGGAGTCATCTATCCGCTGACGGGAAACGCGGCGAGCGCCGGACAATCCGCAAAAGATGCGGTCGAACTCGGCGCCGAGATCGTCAATCGCGGTTATCCCGAACTCAAGGCAATGCCGCTTGGAGCAACCAGCGGATTGCCGAATCTCGGTGGTGCAAAGATCGTCCTTGTTCAGGCGGACCATCAGGGCAACCCGCAGGTCGGCCAGCAGCAGACCTTGCGGCTGATCACCCAGGACAACGTCGTAGCCATGCTTGGCTCGTACCATTCCTCGGTGTCTCTGGTCGCAACGGCCGCCGCGGAGCGACAGGGAATACCGTTTCTGGTCGCCGACTCCGTGGCGCTCAACATCACGACGCGCGGATTCAAATGGACGTTCCGTAGCGGACCGATCGCGCCCGACTTTGCCAAAGCCTATACGGAATTTCTCACCGACTTGAAGAAGTCAGGCAAAAAGATCGACACGATTGCCATCGTCAATGAGAACACCGACTACGGCTCGTCCGTTGCGGCAAGCATTCTGGAGGCGGCGAAGGCTGCGAACATCACTGTGGCGGCGCAAATTCCTTACAACGCCAACAGCTCGGATGTTTCCGCGCAGGTGCTGCAGCTTAAGACGGCCAAGCCGGACGCGGTCATATTCATCAGCTATACGGCAGACACCATTCTCTACTTCAAGACGATGAAGAGCCTCGACTACCTGCCGTCCATCATTATCGGTGACGACGCCGGTTTCTCCGATCCCACATTCATTCCGAACGTCGGCGATCTCGCCCAAGGCGCGGTCAACCGCAGCGCCTTCGACATCGGCAAGCCAGGCAGCAACAGCTACATCATCAACCAGATGTTCAAAGCGAAGTTCAATCGCGATCTAGACGACACCAGCGCCCGCTGGATGCAGGGGTTCTTCGTGCTGGCCGATGCCATCAATCGCGCAGGGTCGACCGAGCCCGACAAGATTCAGGCAGCGCTAAAAGCAACAAACCTCACAGCGGATCAACTCATGATCGGCTATCGCGGCGTGAAGTTCGACGAGACCGGGCAGAACACGCTGTCAGCGACATATCTGATCCAGTTGCAGGGCAAGCAGTATTTGTCGGTCTGGCCAGAGGACAGGGCGACGGCGAAGTTCGAATATCCCATGAAGGGGTGGAACAAGTAGAAATCGGAAATGGTGGTGCTGAATTACAGATGCACCGCGACGAAATGATTTGTGATCCCGAGTCACGGGAATGTGGTTCGAGCCAAACGGAGGGCAGGGGGTAAATTTGCGACAATGTGGGGACGGTAACGTGAGAGATGTCACATGCAAAAGAAGACGTTCTCATTTGCCGTCGGCGCCTTACTGCTCTCTGCAGGCGCGGTCTCGGCAGCGACACTGACCGACAATCTCAATCTGCGAACTGGTCCAGGCCTGAGCTACGACGTCATCGGTGCGGTTCCGGCCGGGTCCGATGTGCGCGTGATGAACTGCGTCGGATCCTGGTGCCGCGTGGCGTGGAACGACACGCAAGGCTTCGTGAGCCGGCGTTTCATTTCGCGTGGCGGACCGGTTTACGCGGCTTCGCCGTCGACCGGCTATGTCGCACCTCGGTATGGCTATGGCTACGGTTACGGTTACGCGCAGACCCAGAGCTCTTCCTGGGCGCCTAACCCGGGAATGGGTTACGGCGGCGGTTGGTGGAATAGATAAGAAAATTCAGGCCGCAGCGAAGTAAAGAGTTGGCCGCTCGCATATCTTGCGAGCGGCCTTTTGGTGTGAGTTCGGATTGTTGTGGCGGAAGGGGTGAGATTCGAACTCACGAACGCCTTGCGACGTTGCCGGTTTTCAAGACCGGTGCCTTAAACCACTCGGCCACCCTTCCTGCGACGGTCTCTCAAGCACTTGGCGCGGACACTGACAAGAACAAATTGAGAATTGGCCCCAATATCAGGGTCTTCGAGACACCTCGGCGAGGATCGATAAGCACCGCCGTGTGGGGGCGGTTTCAAGATTTCTCAAGGAAAAATAAAGGCGATCTGAACCCCCCCTCAAAGCATGTCATCGCGGCCTCCGGTAGATAGTCGCCAAATATGATGGAGACAGAGCGATGAATATTCTGATGCTGGGATACCTAGCCGCTTTGGCGCCGTCGCTGGTCGCACTCGCGTGGCTGGCCTGGCGGGTCCCCACCTTTAAATAGAGCTCAGCCGACGCAGTCGCTGCGTCGGATCAAAAGTTAGCAGCCGGCTGGTTCATCTTGGCAAGCCAGCATGTTGCAAGAGGCCGCACGCTACAACGCGCGGCCTCTCTTTTTTAGGATCGGATCAAGCTGAGCACCAAGTGTTCTACAAAAAAGTCCCGATTATTAAAAAAGTGCTTTCATAAATGATTCAATTGCACGCATTCGGCTTAAAGCAAGTCGCACGACTTGTCTGATAATTAGGCACGGATTCACATCAAAGTGGGCAGGATGCCTGTGCAAGAACGTAGAAACTCCACGCGCTCCCGTGTCCTCAAAGGGGCGAAGATTATTCTCGGCACCTCGTCGGTGATCGACTGTGTGGTTCGCAATGTCACCAACTCTGGTGCCCGTGTGCAAATTGCCAACACCGTCGAACTTCCCGAGGATCTGGCCCTGACGTTTGACGGCGGCTACTCGATCCGACAGTGCAGGGTCGTCTGGCGTACCGTAACCGAAACCGGCGTTAAATTTGTTCGGCCATGATCGACAGCCCGTCGATGACATCCGCTCAATACAGAGCGCTCGCGGCAGAGTTTCGCGCCAAGGCACGGAACCAGGAAAGTCCTGCATTCCGTGCAGAGTTGGAAGGCGTTGCGAGATGTTGTGAGTGGGCAGCGGAATCACTGGGCAGCCACACCAAGGATCAATGTACGTAACTTCGTTAATTGCCGCACACCTAACGGCCACCCGTTCACGTTAAGGTTTCAGATTTAGTTTAATTCCTACATTCAGGCGCTCGCCCGCATTCGCGTTGTATATCGCCCGCTCGGGAGACCGCGATGCGAATGCCTATCTTGCCCTATTTCCTCTTTGTCGGGAGTGCGCTGCTCCTGATTCTGACTTTCGTCGGCCGTGAGATTCCGGATATTTCGGCCATACAGGTTTCGCAGATGGTCGGCGTGCCAGCACCGTTCAAGGCCCCGCCCGAAGATGCGCCATCACGGATCGGCGACTAGTTTCCCGTTTTGGAATTTTCCGTTTGCCAAGGATAGAGCCGAGCGGCGCCTTTTCGGGCTCCCGCTCGGCCGGAACAGCCTGCGCTTGACCCCCTTAGATGGCCCCGTCAAGCGCGAACGCTGTTCCATACTCTTGAACGTCGTGCGACGACCGTTCGCAGATATCAGCTGACGTGCTGCTCTCCGATTGTGCCGCCGAACTCGTCTGCGAACTCGGTCGCCACTTCGGGATCGGCGAAACACCAGCGAATGTAATCCCGTCCGTTTTCTTGGCGGCTCCGCCCTGGCTGCGTTTGAATACCGCGGCGGCTATGAAACTGATGCATGGCGATCAGTTTCGGACCGAATCCGTCTTCGGGCACGAGCATTTCCACAACGAACGGATAGTCTCGTTCTGTGTCTTCCGGACTTGTGAGACGTTTGCAGAGCATGTTCGTAACCCGTAAGTGCGCGTCGCACTTAGAGTTGCGAGGCCCATTTCGTCTTGTGATTTTCTGACAAAAATCTGGCGATTCTCGCCAATCAATGGAACTTTGCGGGAGGATTATCCCGTAATTTCAGTGGGGTATGTTCCGCGGGTCGCGTAAGGGATCGGTAATCAACGGGCGATATAAAATTAGGAGATGTTTCATAAAGTCTTCGCATGAGCGGGTCCGATAAACGACGCTGGTTTCGTGTGTCACCGAGGGGCTTGGTCCCGCGCGTCGGAAGACTTTTGCTCGGTCCAAAAACAACGCCGATCGATTGTCATATTGTCGATATGTCAGCGGGTGGCGCGTGCATCGAATTGCCCAGAGCTTGCGATCTGCCGCAACGGTTCGAGTTTCTCCACGGCAACACACGCCGATTTTGCACGCTTGCCTGGTCGCGCGGCTTTCGCATCGGCATCAGCTACGAGGGGACACCGCAAAGGTCGTCTGTTTCAGGCGGATTGAGCCGGCCCAAGAGCGGCGCAAGCATGCTGTCGCGCGATCGCTAGACCGGCCTTAAACGCGCTTGTATGTGGATTTCGATTTGTTTATTCCCGCCAGGCGCGTCGTTGCGGTGGAAGGCGTGCGGCGGAACTAACCGTTTACCACTGAAGCGCAAGGGCGGTTTCCGTCGGCCGCGCTTCAGGGTATTCTGACGGCTGCCGATCGGGGACGGACGCGGGATGAGTCGCTTCGGGGCGTTCAACAATATTGGTCTTGCCCAAGCCGCGCGGCTTTCCGCTCTCGGCCTCACCGGCCTTTTGCTCGCCAACTGCTCGGGCGGCCAGATGGCCGGCAAGGTCGATCCACGTTACGGCGTTGCTGCAAGCGCGCGCGCCGTTGAGCCTGGCCAGCCTGTCCCAAAGGGCGGCGGCGTTTATCGCATCGGCAAGCCTTATACGGTGGCTGGCCGTGTCTATGTCCCTGAGGAAAACACCAATTACTCTGCGGAGGGCATGGCCTCCTGGTACGGCGACGATTTCCACGGCCGCTACACCGCCAACGGCGAAATCTTTGACATGGCATCGATTTCGGCCGCTCATCCGACACTGCCGCTTCCGTCATACGTCCGCGTAACAAATCTCGCCAACCGCCGATCGATTGTGGTGCGAGTCAACGATCGCGGACCTTATGCGCGTGACCGCATCCTCGACGTCTCCGTGAAGACGGCGGAGCTTCTTGGTTTCTATGGTCACGGCGTCACGCGTGTGAAGGTTGAATATGTCGGCCGCGCTCCGGTCGAGGGGTCGGACGACCGAAAGCTGATCGCAACGTTGCGCGAAGGCAACCAGGCGATCGCCCCCATCCAGGTCACCTCGAGCAGGCCGTTTGCTCCAGCCTCATTCGACAGTCGTTCGTCGAGGAATTTCGGCGCGGCGGGAATTCCGTCGCCCCCAGACCGTCCTTATCGGCTTGGTGAGGACGCGCGCGATCCGTCGGTGCTGCCATCGCCGACGACAGAACTTGCGGCCGCAGCACGCCCGCGAATCAGTGCGCCGGCGGCGCCATATCGCACCGGTGAATCCTTCGCATCTCCGGTTTCGGCCTATGTGCCGACGCGCTATGATAATGCGAGCGGCTTTATGAACGGGCGCGGCCTTTACTGAGCCGCAATTGGCCCCCAGAGGTCGCGGGATTGCGGCCTTAATCTCTTAGCGCTGCCGATTAAAGCTTGGATGATGCCGATGCGGGATTTCGCGTTTGGACGTTGGTTCACGGCAGTTGCCGTGACAGCAAGCCTGTGCACGGCCGTGATCGCGGCCCCGACGGCAAAGCACGCCCCGGCTCAGGCGACAACCGCGCAAAAAAAGGACGCGCCGAAGAAAGATCCGCAGAAAAAAGACGAACCAAATATCAGTGCGCCGCACGCCATTCTCATTGATGCCGACAATGGCGGCGTACTCTTTGAGCGGGATGCTGATCGTCTGATTTTTCCGGCCAGCCTCGCGAAGCTGATGACGGCTGAATACGTATTCAATGAGGTCAAAGAAGGCCGTCTGAAGCTCACCGACGAATTCATGGTCAGCGAGAATGCCTGGCGCAAAGGCGGTGCACCCTCGCACGGCTCGACCATGTTTGCGGCGATCTACAGCAAGGTTCCCGTCGACGACCTCATCCACGCGATGATCATTCAGTCGGCAAACGACGCTTGCATTATCCTGGCCGAGGGAATTGCCGGCAGTGAGGCCGCCTTCGCCGAGAAGCTTACCGAACGGGCGCGCGTGATCGGCCTGGAGAAATCGGTCTTCACTAATTCGAACGGGCTGCCGGATGCCGGCGAGCAAGTAACGACGCGTGAGCTTGGCTTGCTGGCGCGTCATATCATCCGCACCTATCCGGATTTCTATCAGATTTTCGGCAAGCCCGATTACACCTGGAACAAGATCCGTCAGCAGAACCGCAATCCGCTTCTCGGTGCGATGACCGGAGCCGACGGACTGAAGACCGGGTTCACGAAAGAAGCGGGTTACGGCTTGGTCGGTTCGGCAGTTCAGAACGGCCAGCGTTTGATCGTCGTCGTAAACGGGGTCAACACACCGAAGGAGCGAGCTGACGAAGCCAAGAAGTTGCTGGAGTGGGGCTTCAGGAACTTCGAGCAGCGTGTCCTGTTCGCAGAAGGACAGACAATCGGAACGGCAAAGGTTTTTGGAGGCAATACCGGCCGCGTATCACTCGTTGCGTCGGATGGCGCAGTGCGGGTGCTTTTGCCGAAAGCGGGGGGCGAGAAGCTCATCGCGCGGATCGTCTACAAAGGCCCGGTGCTGGCGCCGGTCGCGGAAGGCACACCCGTCGGCAATCTCAAGGTCTGGCGCAACGACAATCTGATCCTGTCGACGCCGCTGAAAGCATCCGAAAGCGTCGGCAAAGGAAACATGTCGCAACGCGCCTTCGATGCTGTGACGGAGATGATAATCGCGCTGTTCCGTGCCGGAGCCGAGCGGCTATGATGAGCGGTGACGCAGCACGGCTGCGTTGATCAAAAAGGCTGGCTCGCTTTGCGCGGACATTTCATTACGTTCGAGGGGGGCGAGGGTAGCGGCAAGTCGACCCACGCGAAGACGCTTGCGCAACGCCTCAAGTCGGCCGGCATTGAAATTGTGCTGACAAGAGAGCCGGGCGGCTCGACCGGGGCCGAGATCATACGTCACATCCTCCTTTCCGGCATTGCAAAGCCGCTTGGGGCGGAAACCGAGGCAATCCTTTTTGCCGCAGCCCGCGACGACCACGTACGGACGACCATTTTGCCGGCGTTGAATGCCGGCCAATGGGTGATTTGCGACCGCTTCATCAATTCAACGCGCGTTTATCAGGGCATTCTCGGCAACGTCGATCAACGATTGATCCGCAGTCTTGAACGGGTCACCGTTGGATCAGCATTTCCCGAGCTGACATTCATCATGGATGTCCCCGCTCAAGTAGGTTTGGCGCGCGCAAAGAGCCGTCGTGGGCAGGACGCCGCAGATAGGTTTGAGGCTGAATCGACAGAGTTTCACGAGAAGCTGCGTCAGGCTTATCGGGCTCTCGCCGCCGAAGAGCCGGAGCGCTGCATTCTTATCGACGGTCGCGCGCCGCGAGAGGTTGTGGCCGAGCAAATCTGGTCGACCGTGCGCGAGCGGCTGCATCCCGAGACGGTCGGTCCCGCGGAGGCGACCGGATCGTGAGCCGTGACGAGTTAGACGACCAGACCAGCAAGCTGCCCCGCGAAACCACGGCATTGTTCGGTCATGAAGAGGCTGAGGGTGCACTGCTCGATGCCTACAAGAGCGGCCGCATTCCTCATGCATGGCTGATTGGCGGGCCGCCCGGAATCGGCAAGGCGACGCTCGCCTTTCGTCTGGCGAGATTCATGTTCGTCCACCCTGATCCGCACGCGCCGGCAGTGCAAAAAGCGACATCGCTTGCGGTCGACCCGAACCATCCGGTGGCACGACGGATCGCAACGCAGGCGCAAAACGACCTCCTTGTGCTTGAGCGTGGCGTCAACGAGCAGACCGGCAAGCCATATACCGTGATACGCGTTGACGACGTGCGTCGGACCGTGTCGTTCTTCGGCTCAACCGCAGGCGAGGGCGGATGGCGGATTGCCATTGTCGATGCGGTTGATGACCTTCAGCGCGAAGGGGCCAATGCCTTGCTGAAGGTCTTGGAAGAACCACCGCAGCACTCTCTGCTTCTTCTCGTCAGTCACGCTCCTGGTCGGGAATTGCCGACCATCCGGTCCCGATGCCGGCGTCTGCTGCTGCGACCGCTGACCACAGGTGACGTGATCCGTGCGGTCACCGAGGCGACCGGCGCAAGCGCCGATGAGCCCGAAGTCAGAGTGGCGGCCGAGGCAGCCGAAGGTAGCGT
The DNA here is from genome assembly GCA_963831515.1 of uncultured Alphaproteobacteria bacterium. Lineage (GTDB taxonomy): Bacteria > Pseudomonadota > Alphaproteobacteria > Rhizobiales > Xanthobacteraceae > Pseudolabrys. The sequence continues at coordinate 179,782 of CAWHQL010000009.1, forward strand.
CGGACGGGCGGTTTCTTTGCTCGATGGTTCCTCACTCGCGCTCCGCCAGCGCATTCTCGATCTAATTGCGCAACTCCCCAATCCCGACCCGCTCGCGCTTCACGCGCTCGGCGATGCCATTGGTGGGACCGATCCTAAAACGCTCGAAGCCCTCATGGACTTGGTCAACGGATGGCTATCGGCACGGCTTGCGGAAACCTCGCGAGGCAAGGCGAGCATGGCGCGTGTGGCCGAGACCTGGGAGAAGGTCAATCAGGCTGCGCGGGACGCCGAAGCCTACAATCTCGAACGAAAGCCCTTGGTGTTCGCGATTTTCGGGGCTCTTGCCGAAGCTGCACGGCCCTGATCGCGCGCGTGATCAGGGGTTCGCTTCTTCCAAAGCATTGTGATTGAATTCCGTCCGCTCGCGCAGCGTCCAGAAATTCCGGCCGCATCAGAACGGCCGAAACTCGGGAGGATGCCATGACCATTAAAGCCACCCGGCGTCGATTTGTTGCCGGCGCTACCGCCGCCGCTGGCGCCGCCGTTTTTCCCATGCCCTCGATAGCGCAGAGCGCGCCGCTCAAGATCGGCCTGCTGACGGTGAAGACCGGACCCCTTGCGGCTGGCGGCATCCATTTTGAGGAAGGCATCAGCTCGTTTCTGAAGGACAAGAATTTCACGCTGTCCGGACGCAAGATCGACCTGATAGTTGCCGATACTGGTGGCAATCCCGCGGGCGCCAAGACAAAGGCACAGGAAGTGGTCGAACGCGACAAGGTCGACATCGTGCTCGGACCATTCGCGGCCTTCGAATTGCTGGCTACCGTAGATTACCTGGCGCAAGCGAAAATGCCGACGCTGGCCTTTGCCGGCGCCGAGGATGTCACGCAGCGAAAGGCAGGCCCTTATCTCACCCGCACGTCGTACACGTCAGCTCAGTGTCTCTATCCACTTGCCGATTACGTTTACAACGAAATGAAGCTCAAGCGTGCCGCAAGCATGGGTGATGATTTCGCTTTCGGCTACGAGCAGGTCGGTGGCTTCCAGCGCGTTCTGGAAGAACGCGGCGGACAGGTCTTGAAGAAACTGTGGTCGCCGCTCAACACAGCGGACTACGCGCCCTATGTTGCGCAGATCCCCGAATGCGACGTTGTTTGTGAGGTACTCGCCGGCTCAAACCCGTTGAAGTTCACGAAACAGGCGCGCGGACTTGGTCTGAAGCAGCCCCTCGTTGGCGGTGCGACCGTTGCCGATGACACCATCATCGGCGCGCACGACGAGAGCGCCGACGGCCTAATCAATACCAATCCCTATTCGCTCGATCGCGACACCGAGGCGAACAAACGGTTCATCGCGGCCATGAAGAAGAATTACGGCGACGACGTACGCATAGGGCACTACGCCGCCTGCTTCTTTGCCAATGGCCAGATTATTGAAGCGGCGCTCGCCAAGACCGGTGGCAAGTCCGATAGCCCCGATGAGTTGGTCAAGGCGGTACGCGCCGTCACGCTTGCTGACACGCCGCGCGGCCCGCTGAGTTTTGACGACTATGGTAACGCCGTCGTCGACGTCTATGTGCGCAGGGCAGAGAAACAGAACGGCAAAATGGTCAACAAGACCGTCAAGACCTACAACAAGGTCAGCCAGTTCTGGACGATGAACCCACAGGAGTTTCTCGCCCAGCCCGTGTTCTCGCGTGACTATCCACCGATGAAGGGATAGCCGGAGAGAGGTTAGTGAGGTCGGGCCGAGCGGTTCGACATGCGATGAAAGTCGAGGATTTGCTGCGCGGTCGACTGGCGCAGGCGGTGAAATGCGGGCATGGCCTGATCGACTCCCGCCGTCGAACGGCGATAGCGCCTCGCCGCCAGCATCATGATGCTGCGTGTTGTTTCCCACGACAGGCCGATCGCCTTGGCAAAAACGAGCAACGCTTCCGCTTCCGCTTCGCGCATGTTCTGTTCGATAATCGCAGTCGGTACGTTGGACATGACCGACAGCGCCGCAACCATCTCTTCAAACCGTCCCGCCACAGCGAATTCCTGCAGTTTCCCGGCTGTCAGCTGGCCAGCCCTGTGCATTGATTCCACGAGCACCTGGGCGGCTGCGTAGCTTAGCGGCTGCGTCGTGGCGCTTGTCTGGATTCGTCCCGCAACTTCACCGACGACGGCGTCGATGTCGGCTTTGGCAAATTCGCGTTCGGCCTGAAGATTGGACCGCACCTTCTCGGACGCGGTTGCAAGCAATTGGTCGAAAAGTTGTGCCGGCAGATCCGCACGCATCGCCACGCATGACGTAAGAGCATCGTCGCCGCGCGCACGTTTGATCAGGGTATTGAAGCCTCCGTCCGAGAACCGTGAGCCGGCGTTTTTCGCAGTGCTCAACACAACCTGCTGGTCGCCGCGCTCGACAAGGACGTCGGTCAATTTGTCAGGCAAAGCCTTGCGACGTGAGATGGCCAGGAGATGCTCTTGATTTTTGGTGCGCGCGCACTCGATCAACGTCTCGATATCGAGTCCCTCGGCTTGCGCAAGAACCGGTGCTGCGACCTCGATGGCATCGTCGCGGGCGAGCAGACGCAGTATCTTTGGCGGGGCGACCGGTGCAGGCGCCAGCCGGAGAGAAAGCAGTGCACGCGAGGATTGCTCGATCGTCGCAACCAGCCGAAGGAACACATCGTCGATCAGCTCAATTTCCTCTTCGGAATATTGGTCCGATCCGACCAGGAATAGGTCGGTGATGTGCCGCAGCATGACCGAGCGTCTCTCGTCCGTGCTGTGCGAGATAGAGCTATCGAGCTCTTGGATGAGTTCGAGGGGAGCGCCCATGGGCCCTGGGAAACCGTTCTGGTTGGCCACGGTCTGGCAGTTCGCAATTGGTTAACGTCTATTCAGAGTGTATGCGAACTAGATTTAGCAATTCGTAAAGACCAGGGGCGGTTATGGGGCAGGAGTGTCGCATCTCGACCGAACCGACACGTCAAGCGCCAAAAGAGGTGAGGGGGGCTACTGCTTCAGCAGACCGCAATATTTCTGTACGCCGCTGTCCCAGCAGCTCGTTCTCATGCACATCGACTGGCGGGCGCCGCAATTCGTCACACAAATCGAGACGTAAGAGCGGTCGAGATTCTTTTTGCAGGCCGCGATGCATGCGGTCTGCTCGCCGCTGCATCGCATGGGAACCGCGAATGCGTCCTGGCAGCAAAGCAAAACGAGTACGGCAAACACGCCAGTGAGGATCCGGGCATTGGTGCGGGAATCAAAATCGGCCATACAAATTTGTAAAAGGGCTGCGGACCGTCGGCAATAGTGCCCGGCAATAAGGCATGCTCCTTCACTTGCCCGAATTGCCTGCGGTTGATACCTAGTCCCACACCTCGCCATGGCCGGAATTCCCGGGCCATCCTGTTCGAACGAAAAGCTCGAAATGCCGGCCAAGACACCTTTTTACATCACGACCGCGATCTCATATCCGAATGGCCCGCCGCACATCGGCCATGCCTATGAGGCGATCGCCACGGATGCCATCGCGCGTTTCATGCGGCTCGATGGCTATGACGTCTATTTCCTTACGGGCACAGACGAGCATGGTCAGAAAATCCAGCAGACTGCTGCTCGCGAGGGGCTGACACCGCGCCAATTACTCGATCGCAACGTCCCGCGTTTCGAGGCAATGGTTAAGCGGATGAATTGCTCGAACGATGATTTCATCCACACGACCGAAGAGCGCCATCACCGTTCGTCCGAGGCGATCTGGCAGCGGATGGAGCAGAACGGTGATATTTACCTCGGCAAATACGCGGGCTGGTACTCAGTCCGGGACGAAGCCTATTACGCCGAGAACGAGACGCATCTGAACGAGCAGAAAGTGCGCGTCGCGGCAAAAACGGGCACGCCGGTGGAGTGGGTCGAAGAGGAGAGCTATTTCTTCAAACTCTCTGCTTACCAGGAAAAGTTGCTCGAGCTCTACAAGCGACCGGATTTCGTACTGCCAAAGGAGCGCCTGAACGAGGTCGCAAGCTTCGTGCGCGGCGGCCTACAGGATCTCTCGATCTCACGCACTACGTTCGACTGGGGAATTCGCGTACCCGGCAGCGACGGTCACATCATGTACGTGTGGGTGGACGCGCTGACCAACTACATCACCGGTGTCGGGTTTCCTGATACTGGTAGCGAAAAATTCAAGCGCTACTGGCCTGCATCGCTTCACGTTATCGGCAAGGACATCGTCCGCTTTCACGCAGTGTATTGGCCGGCATTTCTGATGTCCGCGGGCATCGAAGTACCTCAGCGCATCTTCTCGCACGGGTTCTTGTTCAACCGCGGTGAGAAAATGTCGAAGTCGGTCGGCAACGTGATCGACCCGTTCACCATGGCTGACACCTACGGCGTGGATCAGTTCCGCTATTTTTTCCTGCGCGAGGTACCCTTCGGCCAGGACGGCAACTACAGCCACGAAGCGATCGTCAACCGCATCAATGCCGATCTCGCCAACGATCTCGGGAATTTGGCCCAGCGTTCGTTGTCGATGATTGGCAAGGCAAGTGGGGGGAAGCTGCCGGAACCGGGCGCATTCAGCGAAAGCGACAAGACCATTCTCGCGGCGGCGGATGGTATGCTCGGCACTGCGCGCGAGCACATGAAAACGCAACAGCTGCATCAGGTGCTCAATTGCATCTGGGCTGTCGTGGCCGACGCCAACCGTTACTTTGCGTCCGAAGCGCCGTGGGCACTGGCAAAGACCGATCCGAAGCGGCAGGGAACGGTTCTTTACGTGACGGCTGAGATTCTGCGTCAGGTCGCCATTCTGGCCCAGCCCTTTGTCCCGACCTCTGCCTCGAAATTGCTCGATCTCTTGGCGATTGGTCCGGATGAGCGCAGTTTTGATGCGCTGACGCCGGCAAAGCGAATCAAGGCTGGCGTGACCTTGCCCGCACCGGGCCCGATATTTCCACGCTTCGTGGAAACAGAGAGCAAGGCCTGAGGGGCAACGGGAAAAAGTTAACGCGCGGGGGAAGGGCCCCGCGCGCTTTTTCAAGGGTCTCGCCGATCAGCGCTTTTCAACGCAGACCGTTTTGACCTGTTTTTCAGCATCGGACTGGGTCTTGAAGGCCGCTGGTCCGATCTGGATCCAAGTGGTTTCGGTCGGACGGGTTTCGACGACCTTACACTTCTTCGTCGCCGTCTCCTGGACGATGTAATACTCGGCACTGGCCGTAGAGGTGATGAGCGCCAGTGCGGCTGTGGCGAGCGCCAATTTCTTCAGCATGTGTTTCCTCCTCTGGAACATCTACGATCAATAAATCGTCAGCCCATTTAATGTTCCCGGCAAAGTTGCTGTGGTTGTGGAACCTCTGGTCGGCCTCTACCCATAAATGACGCAAACGACCTAGAGCCTTGACCATGCCATAGCCCAGTCGCTACGAACTGGGCGCAAATGTCTGAACGTTCTCGGGCATTGTTGCGAAACCAAATCATTGCCAGATCCATGCTCGTCGACAGCCATTGCCATCTCGATTTTCCGGATTTCTCCGCAGAGCTCGACGGGGTTGTTTCGCGCGCCCGGGCGGCCGGAATCGGACGCATGGTCACGATTTCGACCCGGGTGAAGAGACATGCCCAGATACTCGCCATCGCAGAAAGGTTCTCGGAAGTGTTCTGTTCGATCGGAACACATCCGCACTATTCAGATGAGGAACTCGATATTGATTCCGCCCGGCTGATTGCGATCGCAAAGCACCCGAAGGTGGTGGCAATCGGCGAAGCGGGTCTGGATTACTTTCGTAACAACAGTCCGCGCGATGCGCAGGAGCAAAGCTTCCGCGAGCACATCAAGGCTGCGCGCGAATCCGGATTGCCACTCGTGATTCATTCGCGCGACTGCGATGTCGATATGGCTCGAATCCTGCGCGAGGAGAGCGGGAAGGGCGCCTTCCCCGCGGTTCTGCACTGCTTCACCGGCGGACGCGACCTGGCGTTCACCGCCATAGAGCTAGGGCACTACGTGTCCTTCACCGGCATTCTGACTTTCAAGAATTCGGACGCCCTGCGCGAAATCGCAGCCGCTTTGCCCGCCGACCGTATCATGGTCGAAACGGACGCCCCGTATCTCGCACCGCTGCCATATCGTGGAAAACGCAATGAACCGGCCTTTGTGACGGAGACCGCCAAAGTGCTGGCACAAACGCGCGGCGCATCGGACGAGGAAATCGCGCGCCAGACGACGGAGAATTTCTTCCGGCTGTTCAACAAGGTTCCGCGCAACCTTGCGGACGCCGCATGAGTTTAACCTTTACGATTCTAGGGTGCGGTTCTTCGATGGGTGTGCCGCGGGTCGCACTGGGCTGGGGCGCCTGCGATCCGAACAATCCGAAAAATCGGCGTCGTCGTTGCTCGTTGCTGGTCGAGCGCATAAACGGCCAAGGGCAGCGCACGCGTGTTCTGGTCGATTGCTCGCCGGACCTGCGTACGCAACTTCTCGATGCCGAGGTCGATTGGCTTGACGGCGTGGTCATCACGCACGAGCACGCCGACCACACGCACGGCATTGACGATCTGCGACCCCTATTCGTTAACAAGCGTCGCCGCGTTGACGTTTATCTTGACGAGCCGACCTCGAGCGCAATCCTCGCCCGCTTCGGATACTGTTTCGCCACACCATCCGGCAGCGACTACCCGCCCATCGCAAATGAGAAGCGCCTTACACCCGGTCGGCCGGTCACGATCGACGGGCTGGGTGGCGCAATCGAGGTGCTTCCGGTCCTGCAGAACCATGGAGACATTCCGTCGCTCGGTTTCCGTTTCGGCAATGTCGCGTATTCGGCCGACATCAAAAGTCTGCCTGGCGAAAGCATAGCCGCGCTTGCTGGCCTCGACGTCTGGATCGTGGACGCGCTTCGCAAGAACCCACATCCGAGCCATTTCAATCTCGAGGAGGCTTTGGATTGGATCGCTCGCATCAAGCCCAAGCGCGCCATCCTGACGAACCTGCACAGCGACCTGGACTACGAAGCGCTGCGGGGGCAATTGCCGGCATCCATCGAGCCGGCCTTCGATCTGATGACCTTCACGGCATCCTGAAGCGCACCTGAGCAGGCCATGCCGTTTTATCGTTTGTCTAAAATTCTACCGATCATTTGTGGCGTGTTTACTGGGCCTATTAGAGATATTCCATAATATGTCTTATGCGAATCATGTGTTTTTATCGCCGTAGCAGACAGGCTTTGCTACGGTCCGTCGGCTGCTAGCGACCCCAGCCCCCGCACGTCGAGCTTCCAGTGAAGCCCTCACGCGACATCTCCCGACTGATTGAGATCATGGCGGCGCTGCGTACGCCGGGCTCAGGATGTCCGTGGGACCTGGAGCAGAATTTTCGCACCATCGCGCCCTATACGCTCGAGGAAGCCTATGAGGTTGCGGACGCGATCGCTCGCGACGATCTGGCCGGTCTGAAGGACGAGCTAGGCGATCTGCTTCTGCAGGTCGTTTTCCACGCTCGCATGGCCCAGGAACAAGGTGCCTTTGATTTTGATGACGTTGTGGAGACCATCACAGCCAAGCTGGTGCGTCGTCATCCACACGTCTTTGCGGACGCTGAAGGGAAAGACCGCCAAGGCGGTGGAGGGCCTCTGGGAGCGCATCAAGGCCCAGGAGAGGTCCGAGCGTGGCGATAAGACGCCGAGCGGGGCTTTGGCTGGTGTCCCCGTCGCCCTGCCCGCGTTAACCCGTGCCTTGAAACTCCAGGACAAGGCCGGGCGGGTCGGCTTCGACTGGAACGATCCGCGTGCGGTTCTGGCCAAGATCCGCGAAGAGGCGGATGAGATAGAGGCGGAGCTCGATCGCAACGACAAACAGCGCGTGGCTGGCGAAGTCGGGGATCTTCTTTTCGCGGTCGTCAACCTCGCACGCCATCTCGATGCCGATCCTGAAGGCGTGTTGCGGGATACCAACCTGAAGTTCGAACGTCGTTTCGCGTCGATTGAACGGGCGCTGGCACAGCGCGGAAAGACGCCGCAGGACGCAAGCCTGGCTGAGATGGATGATTTGTGGAACGAGGCGAAGGCCGCGGAGAAGGAGAACAAACAGTAAGACGAGGGTGTCTCCTGAACTCACAACCATCCGGCGCGCCGGAACCGCCAGAACAACGTAGCGCAAGTAACCACGATCAATCCGATGACGGTGAAATAACCATATTCCCATTGGAGTTCCGGCATGTTCTTGAAGTTCATGCCGTAGATACCCGCGATCGCGGTCGGGACTGCAATGATGGCAAGCCATGAGGCCAGCCTCTTGGAGACCACGGTCTCCTGCGCCTGGCCGACCAGGAGGCTCGCCTCAAAGGCAAATGCAAGGACTTCTCGAAGCGAATCGATGTGCTCTTGAATCGTCCGCACGTGATCCGTGACGTCACGGAACAGCGGCTGCATGGTAGGTCGCACCATCGGCAGATTGTCATGCTCAAGTCTGCGGCAGACTTCCACCAGGGGGCCGACTGCGTTTCGCAGGCGCAACAGATCGCGTCGCAGCAGATACAATCGTTCGATTTGCGCCCGGGTCATCGCGCTTGCGAGCACAAGCGCCTCCATGGCTTCGACTTCCTCGTGAATAGTTTCGAGTACCGGCGAGTAGTTATCGACGATGAAATCGAGAATGGCGTAGAGGATATAGTCCTCGCCGCGGGCCAGCGACCGGGGGCAACTTTCGCAGCGTTCGCGCACCGTCGTGTAGGACGTTGATGCGCCGTGACGGACGGAAACAAGATATCCCTCACCTACGAACAGATGGGTCTCGCCGAATGCGATGCTGTCGCCAACCAATTGAGCGGTGCGCGCCACGATGAACAGCCCATCGCCATATTGTTCGATCTTTGGTCGCTGATGGGCGTGGTTCGCGTCTTCGATCGCGAGATCGTGCAACTGGAATTGCCGTTGCACACTGGTCAAGAGTGCCATGTCCGGTTCATGCAGCCCGATCCACACCACATGGCCCGGCTTGCTGCGCCAACTCGAGGCTTCATCAATGGCTATATTGCTGACCCGCCGGCCTTCAACATAAACACTGGCCGCGACGACTCCTTCGGAGGTCACAGGCTCGGTTGCTAACACGGCTGACGAGGCTACGTTCATGGTTTCCGCCCGCGATGATTGCCGTTGAACGTTGCTGCTAGGCAAAGCTCCTGAAAGGCTAGCACTGGTAAATCCGCCGTCAAATGGGATGTCAGGACTTCAAAGCGGACCTTCGATGTTAACCCTGCCGCGCCGGATCTAGATCAGCGGTTTAACTTCCGTGGTCCCCGGATATTTGTGCTTCACCATTTCTGCATTCTTCGCGTCAGCACGCACGCTAAGCTCCATGCGGCCGTCATCCCGCATTTGACGGGACAAGACTTCCGAGTGGCGATAGAGCCAGCTCAGGCCTGCGCCGTCGGAGGGGTCGAGCAATAGCTGAAGGGTTTGCCGCGCTTCTCCGAGACGCGTTTCTATGGCGGCAAGCAGATTATCGACCCCCTCCCCGCTCAACGCTGAAACAAGAAGTGGGTGGCGTCGGTGCTGCTGGCGCTCGGCGAAGTTGGAAATTCGCGACGCGCTGGTCCGCGTCCAGCCGATCGATCTTGTTCCATACCTCAAGCAGTCGTGGATCGTCGGGTTCAATGCCGAGCTCGGCGAGAACTTTTTCCACGTCGTGGGATTGCGCTTGAGAGTCTTCGTGGGAGACATCGCGCACATGCAGGATCACGTCCGCTTCTATCACTTCCTCAAGCGTGGCCCGGAAGGCCGCTACCAGCATCGTCGGCAGATCGGAGATGAACCCAACCGTATCGGAGAGAATGACACGCGCGCCATGGGGCAGTGCGACGGCGCGCAACGTCGGATCCAGCGTGGCGAAGAGCATGTCGGCTGAAAGCACGCTTGCAGTCGTCATCCGGTTGAAAAGCGTCGATTTGCCAGCGTTGGTGTAGCCGACAAGCGCAACAATCGGATAAGGCACACGTTTGCGACTGTCGCGGTGCAGCTTGCGCGTACGCTTGACCTTATCGAGCTCCCCCTCGATGCGCGCGATGCGCTCTTCGATGACGCGCCGATCCGCTTCGATTTGTGTCTCGCCCGGTCCGCCGAGAAAGCCGAAACCGCCGCGTTGCCGCTCAAGATGCGTCCATGAGCGGACCAGACGACTTTTTTGGTAGGTGAGATGCGCCAGCTCGACCTGCAGCGCGCCCTCGCGCGTACGCGCGCGGCGTCCAAATATTTCAAGGATCAGTCCGGTACGGTCGATGACTTTGGTGTTCCACGCCTTCTCGAGATTGCGTTGTTGGACCGGTGAGACAGGGCAGTCCATGACCACGACCGACGCGGACAGGCTTTTTGCCAGGCCGGAAATCTCATCGACTTTGCCTTTGCCGATATAGGTCGCAGGCCGAATTTCGCTGAGCGTCACCAACCCCGCCTCGACGACGGTCAGGTCGATGGCCCGTGCCAGACCGACCGCCTCCTCAAGGCGAGCCTCCGGCGTTCGCTCTTGGGACGACGAGCGTGTCGTGCCCTTTGCGGGCGCCTTCTTAAGCCATGGCTCAATGACGATCGCCCGGCCGGTCTCGACACCCGACGTGGTCGGGCTCAGCAGATCAGCGCGCTGATTGCGACGGCGTACTTCCAATCAGGCCTTGTCTCCTGCCGGTGGTTCGTCAGCCCCTTCGAAAAGTTGAATGGGGTGACCCGGCATGATGGTCGAAATTGCGTGCTTGTAGACGAGCTGGGAATGTCCATCCCGTCGGAGCAGCACGCAGAAATTGTCGAACCAGGTCACCACGCCCTGCAATTTGACCCCATTCACCAGAAAAATGGTGAGTGGGATTTTGCTTTTGCGGACGTGATTGAGGAAGGTGTCTTGAAGATTTTGCGCACGATCGGCTGCCATTTGCCGTTTTCCAGTTTTTGCTCGCGTCTAGCGCGCGAGACCATCGTTGCCCGAGTCCTTCCGCATGCAAGAAAGGAGCATGCGCCGCTTTACCCCTCGCAAAGCGGTGCGAGGCTCGGGGGACCACTATTAGATTGCAGGTGCTTCCCGTGCGCAAGCGTAAGTTCAGAGAGACAGCATTAAATATATGAATAAAAAGGAGTTTTCTGTATTTTCGACTGTCAGCGCGGCAAGCAAATGGCACGAGGCGGCGGCCGAGCCCGCGCCGCTAATCGCTGACCTCGGCATATTGGTGATAGTCGCGCCGCAACCCTGTTGCGATCAGCCCCGGCGCGCCGTTGCCGACCGGACGGCCGTCGATGCTGACAACCGGCAATACGGTCTGGCTGGCAGAGGTGATGAAGGCCTCACGCGCGGCGTAGGCCTCTTCGACCGTGAAGGTGCGTTCCTCGAACGCGAGCCCCTGCGCCTTGATTGCATCGATCACAACCGACCGTGTGATCCCCGGCAGAATATCGCTACCAAGCGGATGCGTGATCAGTACGCCATCGCGGCTGACGATCCATGCATTCGACGATCCGCCTTCGGTGATGCGCCCCTGGCCGTCGACAAGCCACGCCTCGCGTGCGCCCTGCTCCCGCGCAGCCTGCTTTGCCAACACGTTCGGCAATAACGAGACGGATTTGATGTCCACGCGTTTCCAACGGATGTCAGGCACAGTAACAACCGCTATTCCCTCAGCCGCAACGTCCTCAAGCGATTTCTGATCGCTATTGCGCGCCGTGACCACCAGGGATGGCCGTGTGCCTGCAGGAGGAAAAGGGAAATCCCGTCTCGCCACGCCACGCGTGACCTGAACATAGACGATGCCATCGCGGACACGATTGCGCCTGATCGTTTCGCGCAACACGACTGCAAGAGCAGCGTGTGACATAGGACGCGCGATCCGCAACTCGCCGAGTGAGCGGTCCAGTCGCGTCATATGACGGCGTTCATCAACGAGGCGCCCTCCTATGACCTCGCAAACTTCGTAGACCCCGTCTGCAAACTGATATCCGCGGTCCTCGACAGGGACCTTGGCAGCGTCCCGAGGCAAATAGCGGCCGTTGACGTATGCGATGCGCGACATGGAAACGCTAATCTATTCCGAGTGCCTTGAGCTTGCGATGCAAAGCCGAGCGCTCCATGCCAACGAACTCGGCGGTTCGAGAAATATTGCCGCCAAAGCGACTGATCTGGGCGACCAAATATTCCCGCTCGAAAACTTCGCGGGCGTCGCGCAAAGGTAGGCCCATCAGGTGCTCGCCGCCGTTGCCGTTCGGCATGCTCGGCACCATCGAGCCGACGTCCGGCGGCAACATGCTGGCATTCATCACCGCCTCAGGATCTCCGCCCGCGAGGATCATCAATCGCTCGATGTTGTTGCGCAGTTGCCTGACATTACCCGGCCAGTTGTGCGATTGAAGGACTGCCATTGCATCCTCGCCGATGCGCCGTTTCGGCAATCCCGTCGCCTGCGAAATCTGGTCCATGAAATAGTCAACGAGGTCGGGTATGTCCTCGCGCCGTTCGGCCAAGGGCGGTACGCGGATCGGAACGACCGCAAGCCGATGATACAGGTCTTCGCGAAATTTGCCTTCAGCGATCAGCGTCTCGAGATTGCGCGCCGTTGACGACACGATGCGGACATCGACGGCTATTTTCGCGCTCCCGCCGACGCGCTGGAACGTCTGATCAACGAGCACACGCAAAATCTTGTTCTGGGTCTCTCGAGGCAGATCGGCAATATCGTCGATGAACAGCGTGCCTCCGTGCGCTTCTTCGAGCGCGCCGGGCTTGCGTCCTTCCGAGCCATTGGACTGATCGACCCCAAACAGTTCGATTTCCATACGCTCCGGCGTGATCGCAGCGGCGTTGATGACAGCAAATGGACCGCTTGCCCTGCCGGACAGCTGATGAAGTGTTCGCGCTGCAAGCTCCTTGCCCGCTCCCGATGGTCCGACGACGAGCACACGGCTATTCGTCGGCGCTACGCGTTCGATCGCCTGACGCAACTGTCCAACAGTTGCCGAGCGGCCGACGAGTGTGGATGGCTGCGGCGCAAGCTGCTTGAGTTGCTTGACCTCGCGCTTGAGGCGGGAATTTTCCAATGCGCGGTCGGCAACCAGAACCAGGCGGTCAGCTTTAAATGGCTTCTCGATGAAGTCGTATGCGCCGTGCTTGATGGCGGCGACCGCGGTCTCGATGTTACCGTGACCCGAAATCATCACGACCGGAAGTTCGGCGTGCTCCTGCTTCACGCTGTCGAGCAATTGCAGGCCATCGAGTTTGCTGCCTTGCAACCAGATGTCCAGGAAGACCAAGTTCGGCCGACGGCTTGCGATCGCGGACAGGGCATCATCGCTGTTACGGGCGGTACGCGTAGTGTAGCCCTCGTCCTGGAGGATGCCGGCAACCAAATCGCGGATATCGGCCTCGTCATCGACTATCAAGATTTCGTTGGCCATGGTGCTACTCGCTTACGATTTTTTGTTTTTCTGGTTCAGCGGCGTCGGTTTTGCCGGCGGCGGCAATCCGCATCCGCACCCAGGCGCCTCGTTGGCCCGGGATTTTCTCGGCGGCATCACGCAGTTCGATCGTGCCGCCGTGCTCCTCAACAATACGTCCCACGATGGCTAGCCCAAGCCCTGTACCCTTCTCGCGGGTCGTGACATAGGGCTCGAGCAGCCGGTTGCGATTTTCCTTTGGCAGGCCGATGCCGTTGTCGATGATATCAATCACGATATCCTCGCCTTCCCGAGCCGTGTTGACCTGGATCACACCTTTGCCGAGTTCGCCGGGAGGGACTGCTGCAATCGCCTCGGTTGCATTCTTGATGGTGTTGGTCAGCGCTTGCGAAATCAGACGCCGGTCAAAACGCGCTGGCATCGGGTCTTCGCCAATGTCGACATTGATGTCGATTTCCGAATTGCCGACGCGCATCAGGAACACTGCTTGCCGCACCGTATCGGCCATGTTTTCGCCGGCGAGCACCGGCTTGGGCATACGGGCGAAATGAGAGAACTCATCGACCATCCGTCTTATATCGTCGACCTGCCGGACGATGGTGTCAGTGCACTGTTCGAAAACGCCGCGGTCTTCTTCAATCATTTTTCCGTATTTGCGACGCAAGCGTTCGGCAGACAGCTGAATGGGCGTAAGAGGATTTTTGATTTCGTGCGCGATGCGGCGCGCGACGTCGGCCCACGCTGATGTGCGTTGGGCAGCGACCAACTCGGTAATATCATCGAGCGTCACAACATAGCCGCGGTCGGAGTCGCCAGATTGCTCGCTCGTGACCCGCACCGACAAATTTCGTTCGCGATTATTGCGACTGACTGTGATCTGATCTTGCGGGGACGCCCCTGATTGAACCGCCGCCATGGTACCCACAAGTTCGGGCAGAACCTCCGTCAAAGGCTGCCCGAGGGCCTCGCTTTCTGTGCGCCCGATCAGCTTCTCTGCGGAACGGTTCAGGATGCTCACCTTTCCGTTGCCGTCGACGCCAATGACACCTGCGCTGGCACCGGAGAGAACGGCTTCGGTAAAGCGCCGGCGACTATCCATGACGTCGCGCGCGTTCGTGATGTCATCGCGCTGCGTACGCAATTCCTGGATCATGTGATTGAACGTTTCGCCGAGGTGCGCGAGATCGCCTTCGGCCTGACGCACCGGAACGCGAACGTAGAGATTCCCGGCTGATACGGCGTTGGCTGCACCGATGAGACGGCGGATCGGCGCAACAAGCCGATTGGCAAAGTTAAATCCGATCCATACCGCCGAGAGAAGAACGATCAGCGCGATCACGGTGTACATCAAGGCGAACGCGACCTGCACACCGAGGCGACGTGACTCAAGCGCAGCGTATTCGGTGACGCTTGCGCGCGTCGCCTGCAGTTGAGGTACGACCCGCGGGTCGAGGAGCCGCGTCACATAGAGATACGTGTCGTCAAATTGTTCGAGCTTGATGATTGCCGCAACATAGTTGGCGTCCGGCAACAAGACGATTTGCGGTTCCTTGATGGTGATATGAGTGAGGGCGTCGCGTGGCGGCAGCGCGAAGGTCTGATTGGTGTTGACGTTCGCACGCGCAATAACCTTGAGATCCTTGTCAATCACGATCGCGGCGCCCAACCCACGGGCTGCTGCCTGAAAAGTCAGAAACTGGCGAAGCTTGTCGGGGTCCTGCTCGAAGACTGATTTGCTGCGCGCAATTTCGAACGCTGTGATCATTATGTCGGACCGCACGAACTGAGCGTGGTCGCGCAGGTAGGCCTCCGCGACGATCAGAGAGTTTTCGACGGCAGAGCGTGTGCGCGTGGAGAACAGCCTGTCGAGACCGCGATCGAGTGTTACGCTGGCGACAATCGCCACGAGAATTGCGGGGACGGCGGCGATAATCGAGAACAGGCCGACGATTCGGACATGCAACCGCGCGGCGGCGCGACCGCTGCGCCGTGCCTGTACCACTTGCCACACCTCACGCAGGATGATGCTGAGCAGCAGCACCACCGTCACCGCATTCACCAGCAACAAGGTCACGACGACGTTGTGCGTGGGTGAGATGGGCGTCAGGTCGGCGAGGACGATGAAGGTGATAAAAGCCGAGAGTAGTGCGAGCCCAACCACCACCGGCCCGACAACGCGCGATTCACTCCGCTTGGCGGGTGCGGCGGCGAGCGCTGTCTCGGCTGTAGCAGCTTGTTCGACGGTCATGGGCCCCCGGCGGCAGGACACAGGGAGCACCTGCCCAATTGGACAAGGTCGCCAAAGGGCTCAGGCCCTCCCCGGCACTGATGCTTTTATACAACAATGTTGCCGAATTGCGACAAATCCGCGGCGCAAAGACCATATTGCGAGGTCTTTTCAGCCGCCGCCGCGAAACACCTGGATGTCGAGGTCGCGGATTTTCTTACGCAAAGTGTTGCGGTTAAGACCCAGCAGATCCGCTGCGCGGATCTGATTTCCCCGAGTTGCGGCCAGGGCTGCGGTGAGCAATGGGTATTCAACCTCACGCAGAATGCGGTGATAGAGCCCGGCAGGCGGCAACCCATCTTCGAACCCCGCGAAATAGGCTGCGAGGTGGCGCTCGACCGCGCCGGAGAGATTGTCGTCCCCGTGCGGCTCCTCGCTTCCGATGGGAAGCGCAGGCTGCGCCAATTCTGCATCGATCACCGCAGCTGTGATTGTCTCTTGCGGGTACAGCGCGGCCAACCGGCGAGCCAGGTTCTCTAGTTCGCGAACATTGCCGGGCCAGCGATGTCGTTTGAGACGATCGAGCCCGGCCTGATCGATTTGCTTTGGTGGCAACCCTTCCCGTTGCGCTTGCGCGAAGAAGTGACGGATGAGGTCGGCAATGTCTTCAGTGCGCTCGCGAAGCGGCGGCAATCGCAAAGGAACGACGTTCAACCGGAAGAACAGGTCCTCCCGGAACAGACCTTGCTGGATCAAAAGCCGAAGGTCTTTGTTGGTTGCGGCGATGATCCGGACGTCGCTCTTGATAGGCGTGCGGCCACCAACGGTCGTGTATTCGCCCTGTTGGAGCACGCGCAGCAAACGGGTCTGCGCCTCCATCGGCATGTCGCCGATTTCATCCAGAAAAAGCGTTCCGCTTTCCGCCTGCTCGAAACGGCCAGCGCTGCGGCTGTTGGCACCGGTGAAAGCGCCCTTCTCGTGCCCGAATAGTTCGGATTCGATCAAGTCTCGCGGGATTGCCGCCATGTTGATCGCGACGAACCCACTCGCGCGCCGTTTCCCATAGTCATGTAACGCGCGCGCCACCAACTCCTTGCCTGTGCCGGACTCCCCGGAGATCATCACGGTCAGGTCGGTCTGCATCAATCGCGCGAGCACACGGTAAATTTCCTGCATGGCCGGTGATCGGCCGACCAGCGGGATTCCTTCGAACTCTTCGCTTTTCGGAATTGCCGCGCGCGGCTCTTTCGGTTCTGACAGCGCGCGACCGACTATGCCGATCAACTCTTTCAGGTCGAAAGGCTTTGGCAGATATTCGTAGGCGCCCCGCTCCGAGGCGCGGATCGCCGTCATGAAAGTATTCTGCGCACTCATGACGACGATCGGCAGGTCGGGACGCGCCTTGCGAATGCGCGGGATCAGATCAAACGCATTTTCGTCCGGCATGACGACGTCGGTGATGACCAGATCGCCGTCGCCTTGAGTTATCCATCGCCACAGGGTTGCCGCGTTGCCGGTCGACCGCACTTCGTAACCGGCACGGGAAAGCGCTTGATTTAGCACCGTGCGGATCGCGGCGTCGTCGTCGGCAACCAGAATGCTTCCAGTCGGCATATCGTATCTCACGAATTGGGAATCGGCGATGCGTCATCGGCGACATTTCCGTCACCGCTGTAGATGGGCATGAGGACGCGAAAGATTGTCCGCCGTGGCTGCGATTCACATTCGATGATGCCGCCATGGTCGCCCACAATCTTGGCAACCAACGCCAGACCAAGACCGCTGCCGCTCTGCTTTGTCGTGACGAAGGGGTCGAACAAATGCGGCATCAGATCTTCGGGGACGCCCGGCCCGTTATCTTTGACGCAGAACTCGAGCGGCAGGGAAACGCGTGTCTTGCTGCCAGGCACAGACAGGCGCACGCCAGGACGAAACGCGGTGGTCAACTGAATTTCGCCATCGCTCGCGCCCTCGCCAATGGCCTCTGCGGCGTTCTTGAGCAGGTTGAGAAAGACCTGAACGAGCTGGTCGCGATTGGCGAGAACCGGCGGCAGCGAGGGGTCGTATTCCTCGGAGAATTTGATGTGTCGCGCAAATCCCGACTGAGCGAGCCGCTTCACGTGGTCCAGGATCACGTGGATATTCACCGGCTCGCGGTCTATCGGACGCTCGTCCGCGAAGACTTCCATGCGATCGACAAGCTTCACGATGCGGTCGGTTTCGTCGCAGATCAGCTTCGTAAGCGGCCTATCGTCGTCGCCTGCGGATTGCTCGAGAAGCTGCGCAGCGCCGCGAATGCCGGACAGAGGATTTTTGATTTCGTGTGCAAGCATGGCGGCCAACGCGATCACCGAACGCGCCGCGCCGCGATGCGTCAGTTGCCGGTCCATCTTGTCGGCGATGGTGCGTTCCTGCAGCATGACGATGACGTGTTCCGGATATTCGGGAAGCGGACCCACGTACAGGTCGACAAGCCGCTCGCCCGGATTTCGCGGCGTGGCCAGATCGACTTTGTATTCGTTGACGGCCGCACCGCGATGGCGCACTTGCTCGATCAAGGTCAGCAAGGGTGAACCAAACGGCACAAGCTCGCGCAACGAATGCCGGCGCAACATGGATGTCGACGCATCAAAAAATTGTTCGGCGGCTACGTTGGCGTCAGCGATCTTTCCGTCGGGCGCCACCATGATCACCGGATGCGGAAGCGCATGCAGCATCGCGTCAGCCGGACTATGAACGATTGCGGAGAGGGCTTGAGCGCGCGTCATGCCGCGAGCCTCCGACCGAAATCGTCAAAAGCCTCGACCAACATCTGCCGCGCGCGTTTTGGCTCCTCGGCGGTCAGCACGCGATTGCGATGATGCTTGAGCAGTTCGGCCGACGCTTCGACAGTGATGGCCGCTGCATTGAGGGCCCAACCCAGATGCTTTCGGGCATGGCGGCGGCCGATGGTCAGCCCGTGATGATTCAGCATTTCGTCATACAGCGCATCGATCAGACTGAATTGCTCGGCAAGCGACGGCGTCGCGGTGCGTGCCCCCGTTGCAAAGTATTGTGCGATCTGACCGGGTAACCATGGACGACCCTGAACGGCGCGGCCGATCATGACTGCATCGGCTTCGGAATCGAGCAGGGCCTTAACGGCATCTGCGCATGTTTGGATGTCGCCATTTACGACGATGGGAATTGAAACAGATTGTTTGACTGCTCGGACCGCGCGCCAATCAGCTCGTCCGTCGAAAAATTGACATCGCGTGCGGCCGTGCACGGTAATCAGTTTGATGCCAGCGGCTTCCGCGCGCCGCGCAAGCACGGGCGCGTTGATGGTGGATGTGTCCCAACCGAGCCGCATCTTCAGCGTGACCGGCACGCGCACAGCAGACACGGTTGCTTCGATCAAACTCAAGGCATGGTCGAGGTCGCGCATCAGTGCCGAGCCCGCGGCACCGTTGGTAACCTGCTTGGAGGGGCACCCCATGTTGATGTCGATGATGTCGGCACCTTGCGCCTCTGCGATGCGGGCACCTTCGGACATCCATTGCGGCTCGCACCCAGCGAGTTGCACGACGTGGATCCCTATCCCGGCACCCTCACTGCGAACGCTGGCCTCGCGTTCCCCGCGCGCCAAGCCGGCGCAAGCGGTCATTTCCGATACCACCAGACCGGCACCGAGCCGTTCTGCGAGGCGACGGAAAGGCGTATCGGTAATCCCTGACATCGGGGCCAGAACGACGCGATTTGGAACCACGACAGGCCCAATGGCGAGCGGTTGGCCAAGGAAATAGTCGCTTTTATCTACTGCAGGCTCTGTGCCTACCATTTAGGCTGTCCCTTTTATTGCTCACAGATTAGCCATTTTGCTCCGCAGCGCAAGTGCTGCAATGCAAAAAACTGTTCATTCTGGATAGTGGTTACTGCGTTTCCGCACCGCCCGGAAAGCGCTAAAGCAGGGCGACATCAAGGAGAAGCAAATGGCGCTTGTCGCAGCCATCGTTGTAGCCGCTGGACAGGGCGTACGAGCGGGTGGTGATCTTCCCAAGCAATTCCGCCGCATCGGGGGAGATACGCTGCTCCAACGCGCCCTCTCCGCCTTTACCGGCGTTCCCGCGGTTTCCATGGTACTGCCCGTCATACGACTGGATGATCTCGCATTCGTACGCACGCTGACCGAAGGTATGGACATCCTCCCTCCCGTTTCGGGGGGCGCCACGCGTCAGGCGTCGGTGCGGGCCGGCCTCGAGGCCCTGGAACCGCGAAAACCTGACATCGTGTTGATCCACGACGCGGCGAGGCCATTTGCCAGTTCTGAACTGATTGCACGCGCCATCGAAGCTGCAGAGAAAACCGGAGCAGCGATCCCCGGGCTTCCAGTGACCGATACGGTCAAGCGCATCGATCGGACGGGAACAATTGAAACGACGCTCGATCGCAATTCCATCCGACTGGTACAAACGCCGCAGGCGTTTGCCTTTCCGGCCCTGCTCAAAGCTCATCGGCACGCAGCCACGCAGGGTCGCGACGATTTCACCGATGACGCGGCGCTCGCAGAGTGGGTAGGCATGAAGGTCAGCGTATTTGAAGGCGAGTCCGGCAACATCAAACTTACCACTCCGGACGATTTCGCACGCGCAGAAGCTATCCAGTCGGCTTCACTCGGTGACGTGCGCATTGGCTCCGGCTTTGACGTGCACGCGTTCGGACCGGGTGATCACGTTACCCTGGGGGGCATCCGAATTCCTTGCAATAAAGCTCTCACCGGGCACTCTGATGCTGACGTTGCACTTCATGCGCTCACCGATGCCATTCTTGGCGCGCTCGCCGACGGCGACATTGGCGCGCATTTTCCGCCAACCGACCCGCAATGGCGAGGCGCGTCATCCGACAGGTTTCTTGTTTTCGCAGTGGATCGGGTCCGCGCGCGTGGTGGCCTTATTGCACATCTCGATCTGACGATCGTCTGTGAGCTCCCACGCATATCCGCCCATCGCGACACGATGCGCGCGAACATCGCAAGGCTTGCGCGCATCGATACGGAGCGCGTCGCCGTGAAGGCAACGACCAGCGAAAAGCTCGGCTTCACCGGTCGCGGTGAAGGTATTGTCGCCTATGGAACGGCAACGGTCCGCCTCCCGTGGGGCAAATGATGTCGGACAAGGAATTGCTCGTCGCGGCTGAGACCTTATTGGAGCTTTGCAAATCAAAAAAGCTGACGCTCGCAACAGCCGAGTCCTGCACCGGCGGCCTGGTGGCCGCAACGATCAGTGAAATTCCCGGTTCGTCACTGGTTCTCGACCGAGGCTTTGTGACGTATTCCAATGAGGCGAAACAGCAGATGTTGGGCGTGACGCCGGCAACTATCGACGTCTATGGCGCGGTGAGCGCCGAGTGCGCCGAGGAAATGTCCAAAGGTGCACTGGCGCACGCGTCAGTCGATCTCGCAGTCTCGATTACCGGAATCGCAGGGCCTACGGGCGCGGTCCGCGGAAAGCCGGTCGGCCTTGTTTATTTCTGCGCCGCGTCGCGTAGTGGCCGCGTTATCGCCCATGACCGCAAATATGGTGACATCGGGCGTACAAATGTCCGCCGAGAGTTTGTCCTGCAAGCCTTGGTGATGCTTCAGGAACTGGCCGAAAAGGAAGAGCCCCGTCCGCCTGCGGGACAAAGCTAGCGGCCGTAAACTTCATCCGCCCTTTGTTCGAAAGCAACGGCAAAACGCCGGAAAGCTGCGTCGAACATCGCTCCCATCAGCACGGCAAGCGTTCGGCTTCTGAATTCATAGTCGATAAAAAACTCGACGTCGCAGACTTTTGCCTCGACGGGATAAAAGGTCCAGCGATTCTGCATTCGTTTGAATGGACCGTTGAGGTATTCGACCAGAATTTTCAGTCCTTGCCTGTCCAACGTCACGCGGCTCGTAAACGTTTCGCGAATGATTTTGTAAGCGACGGTCATATCCGCAACGAGAACCGTTTTTCCGTCCTTCTCAGTACGACTCTTGACTGTAAGCGCGCTGCACAAAGGGACGAATTGCGGATACTTATCAACGTCCGCCACCAGGTCGAACATGTCGGTGGCGGCGTGATGGACGCGACGCTTCGTGGAGAACTGAGGCATTGAGTGTTTTAGCGAGCAGCCCGCGCGGCTTTCAGTCGCGCAAAGTCCTCGCCTGCATGATGCGACGACCGGGTCAAAGGCGAAGCAGCGACCATCAGGAAGCCCTTGCTGTACGCAATGGCTTCAAGACTTTTGAACTCGTCCGGCGGCACGAACCGCTTGACTTCATGATGCTTGCGGGTCGGCTGGAGATATTGTCCGACGGTGAGGAAATCGACTTGTGCCGAGCGCAGATCATCCATGACCTGCAAGACCTCGTTCCGCTCTTCACCCAGACCGACCATGATGCCGGACTTGGTGAACATTGACGGGTCAATCTCCTTCACCCGTTGCAAGAGTCGCAGCGAATGAAAATAACGCGCACCAGGTCGCACGGTCAGGTAAAGCGAAGGCACCGTTTCAAGGTTGTGGTTGAATACGTCGGGTCTGGCCGTAACGACCACCTCAAGTGCACCCTCCTTACGCAGGAAGTCCGGCGTCAGAACCTCGATTGTGGTCTGCGGGCAGCGTTCCCGGATGGCACGGATGGTGTTGGCGAAATGCTGCGCTCCGCCGTCGGCGAGATCATCGCGATCGACCGAGGTGACGACGATATGGGCGAGGCCGAGCTTGGCCGTTGCGTCGGCAACGCGCGCCGGTTCATCGGGATCGAGCGCACCTGGAAGGCCAGTCTTGACGTTGCAGAAGGCACAGGCGCGCGTGCAAGTGTCGCCCATGATCATGAACGTGGCGTGTTTCTTTTCCCAGCATTCGCCAATGTTCGGACAGCCAGCCTCCTCGCACACGGTGTGCAGCGCGTTTTCGCGCATAAGCTTTTGCGTGGCGAAGTAACCCGGCGAGACCGGAGCCTTGACGCGAATCCAATTTGGCTTCGGTAGAACCGGCGAATCCGGTTTATGCGCCTTTTCTGGATGGCGCGGGCGTGGATTGTTCACGAGATCAAGGACGACAGCCATGGCTTCTACTTACGGCCGCCAGTGGGCCCCCGCAAGGTCATGTGGCTATGCTTTTCGGATCGCACGCCAGATCAACAGAAATACGATGGCGCCGATGGTTGCGGTAATCAAATTGCCCCAGAAATCCGGTACGACCTCGAGACGCAACTTCTCAAAAAGGAAACCGCCGACGATCGCACCCACGAGTCCGACAGCAAGATTGTACAACAAACCTCCGCGCCCACCGAGAATCTGCGTGGCAAGCCAGCCTGCGAGCAATCCGATGATAATCCAGGCGATGACGCCCATGGTCTTCTCCCGAATAAAGATGCGGCACGAATTGGAAATCTATACAACTGGCGTTGAAATACGAGTGCCCCCCGGCTCTCTGCCCTCTCGGCCGCCCCCATTAATGCCGTGACGAAAACGCCAAGACGACGTTCGAAAACGAGCGGCCAGGCACTCATGCTCGGTGTTTACACGGTCGCCGTATTCCTGAGCGCGTTACTTCTGTTCGGTGTCCAGCCGATGTACACGCGCATGGTGCTGCCGCGGCTGGGCGGCTCGCCATCGGTGTGGTCGGTGGCGATGGTTTTCTTTCAATCGATGTTGCTCGCAGGTTATGCCTACGCGCACATCTTGATGAGTTCGCGCAATCGATACGTTCCCGTCGCTGTCCACCTTGCTCTCTTGATTGTCGCTGCATTTACGCTTCCGCTTTCGATCCGAGATCTTTGGGGTGAGCCTCCAACTGGCGCCGCTGCGCCTTTCTGGCTGCTTGGTTTGTTCGCAGTCTCGATCGGGTTGCCGTTCTTCGCGCTTGCTGCGAACAATCCGCTCATGCAGGCGTGGTTTGCCCGGACGCGGCACCGTGATGCGCAGGACCCTTACTTTCTGTACGCGGCGTCGAACATCGGCAGTTTTCTCGCGCTGCTGTCCTATCCGGTCTTGTTCGAGCCGGTCTTCACCCTGCAGGCGCAAAGCCAACTTTGGACTTTCGGTTTTCTAATTCTGATCGCACTGATTGCCTGTTGCGGCGTTCTGATGCTTCGCAATCAGCGCCGCACCTCCGCGCGCACGGAGACAGTCGCAGGCGATAAACCAAGCTGGCTGGCGATCGGCCGCTGGGTCTTTATTTCGGCCGTGCCGTCCGGCCTCCTCATTGCGGTGACGGCATATATTTCCACCGACATAGCGGCAGCGCCCTTGCTGTGGGTCATCCCTCTATCGCTCTACCTGCTCACGTGGATTCTAGTATTTCAACGACGTGCATTGATCCCGCACAAGACAATGCTGTTTCTGCAACCGTTCGCGATCGCCGGAATTGTCGTTCTGCTCTACTACGCCGGTTGGATACCGCTGCTCGACAGTCTGACCGGACATCTTGTGGCTTTTTTCATCATCACCATGGCTTGCCACGGCGAGCTCGCGCGGACACGTCCGGCACCGCAATTCCTGACGACGTTTTACGTGTCGCTGTCTCTCGGCGGGATGATCGGCGGACTGTTTTCCGGCCTGGTGGCACCCTACGCATTTTCTTGGGTGGCGGAATATCCGATCCTCGCCGTCATGGCGGTCTTGTGCCGTCCCTTCGGGCAAGAGATCTGGAAGCCCTTTGAACGGCTGCTGTGGCCGCTCGCCCCGTCCTACTGGCCGCAGCTCAGCGCGCGCTTCTGGCCGGTCGCTATTGTGATTGGGCTTGCTCTGCTGTTCTCACGTTCGATTGGCTTTGATTTTGACGAAGACCCCGAGCTTCTCAAGATCGTCATTCTGGCTCTGGTCGCCATATCGCTTGTTCTGCTCCGCGATCCTTCGAAATCAGCGTTCGCTGTTGCCATGGCTTTGGCGATGATCTGGCTCTACCCGACCAGTGAGACCCGGCCCGAAACGATGCGCAGCTTTTTCGGCGTCCACAAAATCTACGAGAGCGAAGACGGTCGTTTCCGTATTCTCAAGCACGGATCAACCATTCACGGCGCGCAGCAGATCGAAGACGATGAGGGCCAGCCGGTGAACGGCCGACCGAAACCCATCACTTACTACCACGACAAGTCGGCGATGAGCCGCGCGATCGAGGCGGTGCGCGCGCGGAAAGGCGGTCCGCTGCACGTTGCCGTTATCGGTCTCGGAACTGGAACGCTAGCGTGCCTCAGCGCTCCCGATGAAACGTGGCGCTTTTACGAAATCGATCCCACCGTGGTTGAGATTGCTCGCGACCCGAACCGTTTTACTTTCCTCTCATCATGTGCCCCGCAAGTGCCGATCGTGATCGGCGACGCCAGACTGACTCTGGCCAAGGAGCCCGATCACCAATTCGACCTCGTCATAGTTGATGCTTACTCATCGGACGCGATTCCAGTGCACCTGGCGACGACGGAGGCAATGGCGCTCTACAAATCCAAGCTTGCTCCCCACGGCGTCGTTGTGATGCACATCTCAAACCGGCATCTCGAACTGCACAGCGTGGTCGAGGGCATTGCGGCCGCCAACGGGCTCAAGACCTGGGTCTGGCGACGCGACAAAGATGACTCCGACGACATAAACTACGTCTTCTCATCTGATGTCGTAATTTCCGCGCAAAACGCCGAGGATATCGGCGCTTTGGCCCGCGACAGCTCCTGGGTCTTGAACACGCCCAATCCCTCGGTAAGAACCTGGACCGACGACTATTCCAACGTGGCTGGAGCGCTCTGGCGCAAATACGTCAGATAGTGCACCGATCACATATTCAGCACGCGACCGTAGGCATCGAGCACCGCTTCCTTCATCATCTCCGACAAGGTCGGATGCGGGAAGATCGTGTGCATCAGTTCTTCTTCTGTGGTTTCGAGATTCATCGCGACCACGTAACCCTGGATCAGCTCGGTAACTTCCGCGCCAACCATGTGCGCGCCGAGCAACTGACCTGTCTTCTTGTCAAAGATGACCTTGACCAAGCCCTGATCTTCTCCGAGCGCGATCGCCTTTCCGTTGCCTACGAATGGAAAGCGACCGACCCGCACGTCCAACTTCTTCTCTTTCGCAGCCTGTTCAGTCAGGCCAACTGAGGCGATTTGCGGCGAACAGTACGTGCAGCCGGGAATCATAAGCTTGTTCATGGGATGAGGGTTAAGTCCTTTGATCGCCTCGATGCAGACGACCCCCTCATGCTCGGCTTTGTGCGCAAGCATTGGCGGTCCAGACACGTCTCCGATCGCATAAATTCCCGGGACATTGGTTTTGTTGAATTGATCGACGACGATGATCCCTCGATCGGTTTTGACGCCGAGCTTTTCCAACCCAAGATTTTCGATATTGCCGACGACTCCAACAGCCGAGATAACGCGCTCGACTGTGATCGACTGAGTCTTGCCGCCCTCCTCGATGGTGGCGGTCACGCTGTCGGCCTTCTTGTCGAGCTTGGTCACCTTCGCATTGGTCTGGATCTTGATGCCCTGCTTTTCGAAACTTTTGCGCGCGAAGGCCTGAATCTCCTGATCTTCGACCGGAAGAATCTGCGGCAAAACCTCCACGACGGTCACGTCCGAGCCGAGCGTCCGGTAGAACGATGCGAACTCGATTCCGATAGCCCCTGAACCGATAACCAACAATGATTTCGGCACGCGATCGGGAACCATGGCCTCGAAATAGGTCCACACCAGCTTCTTATCAGGCTCAAGGCCCGGCAATACGCGCGGTCGTGCGCCTGTCGCGATGATGATGTGTTTTGCCTGATATTGACCGGGGCCAAGCGCGCCCTTTGGCGCTTCGCTTTTGGATGCCTTTACTGAAACCTTGCCAGGCGCATCGATTGTGGCTTCGCCCCAGATGATCGAAACCTTGTTCTTCTTCATAAGGAATCCAACACCATCGTTGAGCCGCTTTGATACGGCGCGCGAACGTTGCACCACGGCTTTGGCGTCGTAGGAAACGTTGTCGGCCTTCAGACCGTAATCCTTTGCGTGTTGGAGGTAGTGAAAAACTTCCGCCGAACGCAGCAGCGCCTTGGTCGGGATGCAACCCCAGTTGAGGCAAATGCCGCCGAGATAGTCCCGCTCGACGATCGCCGTCTTGAAACCGAGTTGAGCCGCGCGAATGGCCGTGACGTAGCCGCCGGGGCCGGAACCGATGATCAGGACATCAAAATTCGTGTCAGCCATACGCCCGTGCGCCTCCGTCGTGGCCCCAATTGAATGTAGCTCAAATTAGGCATGTAATGACTGCCATAACAGGGGAGACGTCATGAGCAGGACAATGAGCCGCCTTGCGGCTATCGCAGTCTTTCTGATCGCGCAAGCGGGCCTTGTGACCGCAGCCGAAGTCAAAGTTTTCAGCACTATCGGCGTGCAGGCTGCTCTCGAAGAACTAGCACCCAAGTTCGAGCAGGCGAGCGGCAATAAGCTCAATATCACCTGGGCCACGGCCGCAATCCTGGTCAAACGTGTGCAGGCAGGCGAAACCGCGGATCTGATGGTTTTGACGAAGCAAAGCCTCGATGCGCTGACTAAGGACAACAAAGCGACTGCGGGCAACGATGCGATCTTCGCGAGCTCAGGTATGGCTGTGGTCGTGAAAAAAGGTGCCCCCAAGCCCGACATCTCCACACCCGACGCTTTCAAGCAGGCTTTGCTCAACGCAAAAAGCATCGCTTGGTCCGATCCGGCCGCTGGCGGCGCAAGCGGCGTCCACTTCGCCAAAGTGATCGATCGCCTGGGTATTGCGGATCAGATCAAAGCCAAGACCAAGCATCCGCCACCGAGCGGCAATTCGGCCAACCTCGTCGTCGCGGGCGAGGCCGAACTCGCCGTCCAGCAGGAACCTGAGGTGATGTCGGTGGCGGGTATCGACATGGTCGGCCCGCTACCCGGCGATCTCAACAACATTACAGCCTATGCCGCCGGCATCGGCGCCGGCAGCCAGCAGTCTGAGGCGGCCACGGCACTGATCCGCTTTTTGCATACGCCGGAGGCGCAGGCCGTGTTCAAGGCAAAGGGTCTCAAACCCGCGGACGCGCCAAAAGGAACTTAGTGAGGTTACGTCACGTACTGCGCGATACCGTTGCCGAACGACCAGTTCTCCTTCTGAACTTCGAGGAGATTGATGAAGACGTCCTGCGGCCGCAAGCCAGGCTGTTGCGCGAGCAATTCGACGATGCGTGCAAAGAGCGCCTTCTTCTGATCGACGTTGCGTGAGTTTGTCACGGTGAGCTGGATCAACACCAGATCATCGGTTCGCTCAATGTTCAGGTAGGTTTTACTGTAGAAAAATTCGTCTTGATCGTGCTCGGTGACGACCATGAAACGATCTTCGTCCGGAACCACGAATGTCTCGCGCATCGCGCGATAAACCGCGTCACCGATGGCCTTCTTGTAAGAGGCTGACTTGCCCTTTCGCAGGTCGATGCGGACCAATGGCATCAGACCACCATCATCACCGGGTTCTCGATCAACGTTTTGAAAGCAACGATGAGTTCTGCGCCAAGAGCTCCATCGAGCGCACGGTGATCGCATGACAACGTCACGCTCATGATCATCGCCGCCTCGATCTTGCCATTGCGCACCACGGCCCGCTCCTCGCCCGTGCCGACCGCCAGAATGGTCGACTGCGGTGGATTGATTACGGCCGTGAAATCCTTGATGCCGTACATACCGAGGTTCGAAACTGACGACGTTCCTCCCTGATATTCGTGCGGCTTGAGCTTGCGCTCGCGTGCGCGAGCGGCCAGATCGCGCATCTCGTTTGAGATTGCTGACAGCGACTTGGTCTCGGCATTGCGCACGATCGGAGTGATCAGGCCGCCCGGCAGCGCGACGGCCACGCCTATGTCGGAATGTTTGTGCTTGAGCAGGCCTGCTTCTGTCCAACTCACATTGGCATCCGGAATGCGCTGGAGCGCGAGCGCGAGCGCCTTGATGACGAAGTCATTGACCGAAAGTTTGTACGCCGGCTTGCCGTCCTTGTTCTTGGGCGCGGCGGCATTGATTTCTTCGCGCGCAGCCATCAGCCGACCGATATTGCAGTCCATCGTTTCGTAGAAATGCGGAATGGTCTGTATCGAGGCCGTGAGCCGCTGCGCGATGGTGCGCCGCATGCCGTCGTGCGGAATCAGTTCGTACGAGCCTTCTTCGTAAAGCGAGCGGATTTGGGCATCCGACATCGCCGGCGGGATGAGGCCGGCAGCCGCTGGGGCACCGCTCGGCGCGCGCAATCCCTTGCCGGACTTCGCCTGTTCGATGTCGCGGGCAATAATGCGGCCATGCGGCCCCGAGCCCTGCACGCGATTCAGGTCGAGATTGGCCTCTTTCGCTATGCGGCGGGCCAAGGGTGAAGCGAAAACACGGTTGGCGCCGGCGGGGCGAACGCTATCGACCTTCTGCGCGGCCGCGGCCGGAGTGTGGGGCGCGGGCGCAGCCTGGGTCCCGGCGGCTGGAGCAGATTGCTTGGCGTCAGGCTTTTTCGGCTCTTCCGCCTTGGGAGCTGACGGCGCTTTGACGCCTGCACTCGCCGCTGCCTTTACGTCCTCGCCTTCGTTTGCGAGCACCGCGATGATCGAGTTTACAGCGACGTCCTGGGTTCCTTCAGGCACGACAATCTTGGCGAGTGTGCCGTCGTCGACGGCCTCATACTCCATAGTCGCCTTGTCGGTCTCGATCTCGGCGATCACGTCGCCGGATTTTATCTTGTCGCCTTCCTTCTTGACCCATTTGGCAAGATTGCCCTTCTCCATCGTGGGCGACAGCGCCGGCATGAGGATGTTGGTGGGCATCGTGCGGGCCTACCGGTAACAAACGGCCTTCGCCGCCTCGACGACTTCGGCCACAGACGGAAGCGCCAGCTTTTCAAGATTGGCGGCATACGGCATCGGCACGTCTTTTCCCGAAACGCGCGCGACCGGCGCGTCGAGGTAATCAAAAGCATGTTCCATCACACGCGCAGCGATCTCGGCGCCGACGCCGCATTGCTGCCAGCCCTCCTCCACAGTTACCAGGCGGGCCGTCTTTTGGACCGAGGCGACGATCGTTTCGGTGTCCATTGGCTTTAGCGTTCGCAAATCGATCACCTCGGCATCGATGCCTTCTTTGGCCAATTCTTCGGCAGCCTTGAGAGCATAATTCATGCCCATCGACCAGGAGACGATCGTCACGTCGTTCCCCGAGCGCACAATCTTCGCCTTGCCAATCGGCAGCACAAAGTCATCAAGCTTGGGTACTGGCGAAGAATGACCGTACAGAATTTCGTTTTCGAGGAAGATCACTGGATTGAGATCGCGAATGGCAGCCTTCAGCAACCCCTTGGCGTCAGCGGCGGTGGACGGTGAGATCACCTTCAAGCCCGGCACGTGCGAGTACCACGCCGAGTAGTCCTGACTGTGCTGCGCGGCAACTCGCGCGGCCACTCCGTTCGGACCTCGAAACACGATCTGACAACCCATCTGGCCGCCCGACATGTACAAGGTCTTGGCGGCGGAATTTATCACTTGGTCAATCGCCTGCATGGCGAAATTGAAGGTCATGAATTCGACGACGGGCTTGAGCCCGGCGAGAGCTGCGCCAATGCCGAGCCCGGCAAAGCCATGCTCGGTGATTGGCGTGTCGATGACACGTTTGGCGCCGAACTCCTGCAATAGGCCTTGGGTGACCTTATAGGCACCCTGATATTCAGCGACTTCCTCTCCCATCACGAAGACGTCTTTGTCGCGCCGCATCTCCTCGGCCATCGCGTCGCGCAGCGCTTCGCGCATGGTCATGGTGACCATCTCGGTACCTTCAGGAATATCGGGATCGCTTGCGACCTGCACGGCCGGCGCTTCCGGAGCCTTTGTTGCCTTTGGGCCCGGCGCTTCCTGTGTTCTCGCCTGACTTTTCTCAGCTTTGGCCGGCGGAGCAGACTCAGCCGCTTTCTGCTGCTGTGCCGGCTTTGTCGCTTTTATTGCGTCCTTGTCCTCGCCCTCGCCGAGAATGACAGCGATGGGAGTATTGACCGCGACATCGGCGGTACCTTCGGGCACCAGAATTTTTCCGAGCGTGCCTTCATCTGCCGCCTCAACCTCCATGGTCGCCTTGTCAGTCTCGATCTCGGCGATCACGTCGCCCGATTTGATCTTGTCGCCTTCCTTCTTAAGCCATTTGGCGAGATTGCCCTTCTCCATCGTCGGAGACAGCGCGGGCATGAGGACTTCGGTCGGCATGGGTCGTTATTGCTTTCCGGACAACAGAACTAGCGATACACGTCGGTATAAAGCTCGGATACGTCAGGCTCTGGATCGTGAGTGGCGAACTCCGCCGCCTCGTTGATCACATCGCGCACCTCGCCGTCGATTTTCTTGAGGGCATCCTCGACAGCAAATTTCTTTTCCAGGATTCGCTGGCGTGCCATGTCGATTGGATCGTGGTGCGTGCGGATCTCGTCGACTTCTTCACGCGTGCGATATTTGGCCGGGTCCGACATCGAATGCCCGCGATAGCGATAAGTCAGCATCTCAAGAATATAGGGGCCTTTTCCCGAGCGGCACCATTGCGCCGCCTTTTCGCCCGCGGCCTTCACGGCGCGCACGTCCATGCCGTCGACTTGGTCGCCAGGAATATTGAACGACAGGCCCCGCCTGGACAGGTTCACTTCCGCGGAGGAACGAGTGATGGAGGTGCCCATAGCGTAACGATTGTTCTCGATCACGTAGATGACCGGCAACTTCCAGAGCTCCGCCATGTTGAAGCTCTCGTAGACCTGACCCTGGTTGGCCGCACCGTCTCCGAAATATGTGAGTGAGATGTTGTCATTGCCGCGGTAGTGATTGGCAAAGGCGAGCCCAGTGCCGAGCGGCACCTGCGCAGCCACAATGCCGTGACCACCGTAAAATCCCTTCTCCACGCTAAACATGTGCATGGAGCCGCCCTTGCCCTTGGAATAGCCGTGCGCGCGTCCGGTGAGCTCGGCCATTACGCCTTTGGCCTCCATACCGGTCGCTAACATGTGTCCGTGATCGCGGTAGCCGGTGATGACCTGATCGCCATCCTTCAGGACCATCTGCATGCCGACGACCACGGCTTCCTGACCGATATAAAGATGGCAAAACCCGCCAATCAGTCCCATGCCGTACATCTGCCCTGCTTTTTCTTCAAAGCGGCGGATGGTCAGCATGGTGCGATAGGCGGAGAGCTCTTGCTCTTTGCTGAAATCAGCGACGGGTTTGGTGTCGGCGCTCGGAGTTTTTTGGGCGACCGCCATTGGCTCTCCCTGTGAAAGCGTCCGGCTATTGTGACAGGGCGTCGGTGGGCTTTCCAAGCTCCCAATAGCTTAAATTGCGCGGCGGCGAAAGCGCGAGACCGTCGCGGGAATTGCGCAAAACCGGTTGAAATTGGCCGAAAATTTCAAACCGTCCAATGGATAACGCAGATGCCCGGTTGCGGTTGCTACCGGGGTCGCAGCAGGAGGGTTAGATCACGGGGGTCGGTATAGCCGACCAGGGCACGGGCACGTTCGTCCAGCATGTCGGGATCGATGCTGTCAGCGCGCAAAAGTGCAACCCGACGCTCCCAATGTGCCCTTTCGGCTTTGAGCCCGGCAAGCTCACTCTTCAAGGTGCCGAGTTGTTGTTCGAGGTCCTGCTGTGCGCGCAGCCCATGGTTGCCGGTGAAGGCGTTTGCGGCGAAATAGCCGATGAAAAGGGCGGCGAAAATATAGAGACCGAGGACGGTCAAAACGGTACGGCGGCGGCGATGCGTGACCATGATGCGCCAAGATCGCCCAAGGCCGTTAAGGCGGCTTTAAATTTCTGAATTTTTGAAGACGGCAAAACTTACCGCGAGCCACGAATGCCGACCGGGTCGTCCGGTGTTATAAGGCCATCGACGACGGAGGCCGACCATGTTCCGTATGATTTTTACCGTGGCCGCTGTTTTTCCCTTACTACAGCTCGCCCCGACCGCCGCCTCCGCGCAGTACTACACCTCGGCACCTTGGTGCGCGGTGATCTCGTTCGGGGCCGGAGATGTTCACTGGGAGTGCATCTACCGATCTATCGAGGAGTGCCGGCCAACCATTCTTGCGGGCAACCGCGGCTTCTGTAATCCGAACCCCTACTATGCTGGAGCCGCAGAGCCTCGGCGGTCGCGTCGCGCCCGTCCACATTAGCTGCGTCAGATCCTGTAGCGAAATTCGTTGAGCACGAAATTGCCCAGCCGCTTGCCGCGGTTGCGCAGGACTTTCAACAACCCCTGATCGACAAAATAGGTCAGCAGAATAGAGTCGCGCGTTTTCACGCGGTTATGAACCGGGTCGGCGGAATGCCAAGTATCGTTGCCGACCGCAAAGGCATAACCAGTGTTGGGCGCAAATCGCATTTGCGATTTCTTCGGCATGGAGCCATCAGGCAATTTTTCGTGAAAGATCGTGCCGA
This sequence comes from uncultured Alphaproteobacteria bacterium, assembly GCA_963831515.1. Classification (GTDB taxonomy): domain Bacteria; phylum Pseudomonadota; class Alphaproteobacteria; order Rhizobiales; family Xanthobacteraceae; genus Pseudolabrys. Next base: position 212,835 of record CAWHQL010000009.1, read on the forward strand.
TGTCCGTGTTGGCATCGTCTTTTGGCAGGTAAAGCTGGACAGTGATGCCTTTCCAATGCGTGTCCGTGTGCGGCGTAATGAGATATCCCGGTATATCGCGAGTCAGGATCGGGATCGGGTACATCCCGACCTTAGCGAACCGCTCGCCGAAGCGTTTCGAAAGCCCGGGCGCGAGGCGCCGTACGAACGCCTGCTTGACCGGCTCGGAACACAACGCACGTCCGACAACATCCCATAGAGCACGCTTCTCTGGCGGCAGATTGCGGATGTATTCCGGAAACAGATCGATCTTCACGCGCGTATGGGTGCCATCCTTGAGATCATGTCCCTTGCTTCGTCCGTGCATCGGTCGATAGTCGTCGGACTCGGGCAGCAAAGTCAGAATCTGCGCGTATACGTCGTCGGGAAACACGCGATCGAATTCGAGATGGAAGAATGGTTTTTCGACCGCACGCGATCCATCAATCGACTCCACGATGAAGTTGGCCAGGCGCTCGGATGCGCGGCGGCGATCGTAGGCTGAAAGCGTCGTGGTCTGGTCCATCGCGGCAACTCTGGTTTGTGTTTCAACAACAATTTGCGGCGAAATGGCCGACGAAGGCAAGCTGCCAATCGCCGCAATTACCGTCGCGATTTCAGGACTTCGCGTCCCGCGTATTTCGCCTGCGGACCGAGTTCCCCTTCTATCCGCAACAATTGATTGTATTTGGCCGTTCGATCGGATCGGGCAAGCGATCCGGTTTTGATCTGACCACAGCTCGTGGCCACTGCAAGGTCGGCGATGGTGGAGTCCTCAGTCTCACCGGAACGGTGCGACATGACCGCCGAGTAGCCTGCCTTGTGAGCCATTTCGACAGCAGCGAGCGTCTCAGTAAGCGTTCCGATCTGATTGACTTTCACAAGGATGGAATTTGCGATGCCGTCCTTGATCCCCTTGGCCAGCCGCGTGACATTGGTCACGAAAAGATCATCGCCTACGAGCTGGCACTTTTTCCCGACGAGATCGGTCAGAATCTTCCAACCTTCCCAGTCGTCCTCCGACATCCCGTCCTCAATTGAAACGATGGGATAACGTCCGACCAAATCGGCAAGATATTTCGCCTGATCCTGACGAGAGCGTTTCTTGCCTTCGCCTTCATAGACGTAGGATCCGTCCTTGAAAAATTCCGTCGCCGCGCAGTCGAGCGCCAGCATCACGTCACCGCCGGCCTTGTAGCCCGCCTGTTCGATTGCTTGCATGATAAAATCGAGCGCAGCTTCCGCCGACTTCAGATTAGGAGCGAAGCCGCCTTCGTCGCCAACATTGGTGTTTAGTTTGGCTGCGTGAAGTTGCGCCTTGAGGGTGTGGAAAATCTCCGCGCCGGCGCGCAGTCCCTCGGCGAATGTCCGCATCCCCACCGGCATGATCATGAATTCCTGAAAATCGATGAGGTTGTCGGCGTGCACGCCGCCGTTGACGATATTCATCATCGGCACGGGCAATGTGCGCGCGGCCGTGCCGCCAACATAGCGATAGAGGGGTGCCTTGTTGGCTATAGCGGCCGCCTTAGCGACGGCGAGCGACACACCGAGAATGGCGTTGGCCCCCAGCCGACCTTTGTTGGGCGTACCGTCCAGGTCGATCAGGGTCTCATCGATTTTGGTTTGCGCCTCTGCATCCATTCCGCCAATGGCGTCATAGATTTCGCCGTTGACTGCATCGATCGCCTTGCCCACCCCTTTGCCGCCGAAACGCTTCTTGTCGCCGTCGCGCAGTTCGACCGCCTCGTGCGCGCCGGTCGAGGCGCCCGACGGGACCGCGGCGCGGCCTTTGGATCCGTCTTGAAGGATGACATCAACCTCCACTGTCGGATTGCCCCGACTGTCGAGGATTTCACGGCCAATGATGTCGGTGATGGCGGTCATAAGTGGATCCGATACTGGTAATGCGGGGCTTCTACAGGATCGATTACCCCCTTGTCATGCCCTGCGAGAAACGGGCATCCAAGGAGGGCTCAAACGCTACGACAGGCCAATGGCGAAGAAACAACTACAACTGGGCCGCCCAAGCCCGATCCCCAGTTCCCCAGACCGGGCTATCCTCGACCGTGTCCCGAACCCCCATGCCGGGACGAACTATATTGCACGGTTTACGGCTCCGGAGTTTACGACCCTCTGCCCTATCACCGGTCAGCCTGATTTTGCGCATCTGGTGATCGACTATCTGCCCGCCCGCTATCTGGTCGAATCCAAATCGTTCAAGCTCTATCTCAACAGCTTCCGCAATCATGGGGCGTTCCACGAAGATTGCACCGTTGCGATTGGGAAAAAGCTGACGGCACTTCTTAAGCCGAAATGGTTGCGGATCGGCGGATATTGGTACCCGCGCGGTGGAATGCCGATCGATGTGTTCTGGCAGACCGGCAAATTGCCGAAAGACGTCTGGGTGCCGGACCAAGGTGTCGCCCCCTATCGCGGCCGCGGTTAGGTCGCCGGAACCTGCCGACGCATTTGCAGGGCGCAGACCCATCCCGTTACGGCGAGAGCGAGTGCACCAACGAGCAGCACCGCATTGACACCGATGCTGTTGAGCCCAATGCCGTAAACGACGGGTCCAGCTGCCTGACCGAGAAAGAAGAACATGGAATGTGCAGCGGTCGCCGAACCGCGTGCTGATGGCGCCAACTCCGTGACGTATACCTGGATGCAGCCGTGCAGCAGGTAAAATCCGAAACCCATGATTATGAAATTCGCAAACTCGATCGGCCACGGCATGCGTAGCGCGATGACAAGCAGACAAAATCCCATCGTCATGCCGCCCGCCGCCATCAGCCGGCGTTCACCGATGTTCGCAAGCAGCCACGCGACCATAAAAGTGTAGATGACACCGCCAATGCCGAACCCGGCAATAACCACGCCTGCTATCGAAGAGCGCTCCACGCCGTCGGTGCGCAGCAATCCCGCCATGTAAGGAAACACGCCGAACAGAAACACAGCTTCAATGAAGACCGCGCCGAAACAATACTTCGCCATCGGATTACTGAAGATCGCGCGATAATTCGGAATCAAAGTCGACAGGTCGAAACGACCGGGCTTCTCGCCCATGCTTCGAAATCCAGGGATTGCGACGGCAAGCGCGACGAGATCGATTGCGCCGGTGAAAAAGAAAACGGCGCGCCATCCAAAGATGTCGCCGATCACTCCGGCGCCCGACGCTCCGAGCAGGTTGCCGCTCATCGCCGCAAATAGCAGCCGACCGATCGCGACCTGGCGTTGCTGCACTGGAACGCGATCGCCGGCAACCGCCAGCGCAATCGGAAAAACGCCACCCGCAGTAGCGCCTGCCACCACACGCAGTAGCATCAGTGTTTCAAAATTCGTGGCAAGGCCGCACGCCAATGTCGCTACGCCAACGATCAGCATGCAGAGCGCTATCAAACGCGTCTTGCTGAACATGTCGGCCAACGCACCGAGCACCGGCTGCACGAGCGCATAAGGCAAGGTGAAGCCGGTTGAAAGCATCGCTGCGGTCGTCGTCGTTACATGCAAATCCTGTGCGATCTGCGGAATGACGGGATCGACTGAGCGCATGAAAAGCGTCGTCGCGAAGATGACGAACGCCATGAGGTTGAGGACGCGTCCCATGGAAACCGATTGCGCGCCTCAGCCCTTGGAGAGCCGATCAAACTCGACCAGCTTGCGCAGGAGCGGTTCCATCTCTTTCACGGGAAGCATATTGGGTCCGTCGGAAGGTGCTTTGTCGGGATCTTGATGTGTCTCGATGAATATGCCGGCGACCCCCACCGCAGTTGCGGCACGCGCAAGCACTGGGACGAACTCGCGTTCACCACCGGACGATGTGCCCTTTCCGCCCGGTTGCTGCACCGAATGGGTAGCATCAAAGATCACAGGCGCTTGCGTCGTTTGCTTCAGGATCGGCAGCGCGCGCATGTCCGACACGAGCGTGTTGTAGCCAAACGACACGCCACGTTCGGTGACGAGAATGTTGCGATTCCCTGCGCCGGTGAGTTTTTCAACGACGTTGCGCATGTCCCATGGCGCCAGGAACTGACCTTTCTTGACGTTGATGGTTTTGCCCGTTTTGGCTGCCGCCTGGAGGAGATCCGTCTGCCGACAGAGAAATGCAGGAATTTGCAGGATGTCGACGACCGACGCAGCGCGCGCGCATTGCTCGGCGTCGTGCACGTCGGTAAGGACTGGCACCTTAAGCTTGTCGCGAATTTCAGAAAAAATTGGCAGCGCCTGTTCAAGGCCGATGCCACGCGCGGAGCTCGCTGACGTCCGATTGGCTTTGTCGAACGATGTCTTGTAGACGAGGCCGATCCCCACGCGCGCGGCAATTTCCTTCAACGCCGTCGCCATCTCGAATGCGTGTGCCCTACTCTCGAGGGCGCAAGGCCCGGCAATCAGCGCCAACGGCAAGGCGTTGCCAAAGCGAACATCGCCCACCACGACAGTGGAATTGGCTTTCTGGTCCAAGATTTAAATCCTCGCGGGGCGGACCATGAAGGGACGCAAGCTGTTGGTCAACCGGGCTTCCGCGTCGCTGGTTCGAACACCAGGACTGCCCCCATCGCATCTTCCGACCCGATAATCGCATCATTGCCAACATAGAGTCCTGCGATGCCGGCGAGCTCAGGTAACGCCTGCAAACGGCTGGGAGATGTAACGGCAAAGCGAAGTGCCGCCAGTCGGGCTCCACGAGACATGTCGGGAGCCTTGACGCCGAAACGCCGCAAAAAGGTCGCGGGCGTCACGACGTCGATTGCTCCGCGGGATGTGGCGATGGCAAAGCCATCGCCACCTGTGGTGGCTCGGCCGTCGGAAAAGACCTCGAAAAATCGTCGGTGCTGCTCCGGTTGCTCGGCGACGACGACCACACCGGCTACTGCAGCAACACCGTTGGGATGTTGCTGAAAGGCCGGGTTCCAGAAATTCTCCGGGTAGTGCTGCTGGCATGCCGCAAAGTGAATGTCATGTGCGCTGCTGTCTTCGGCGAATGCCAGAGAGAATCCGACTTTCACCGACGATCCGTCCGGCTTTTTTGCTTCGCGTTCGAAGCGCAGCGCGTCCGACTCGCCTATGCCGGCGCCCGTGAACGTTGCCGCATCTCGGTTGGCATCCTTCGATTCAAGAATGAGCAGCGAAAAGCCCTCGCCGCGCGTGATGAAGTCCCGATTGTACGCCCCGAACATCGTCGAGAATCCATCGCTGCCAAGCTTCTCCGGCTCTGCGAACGTCAGCAGCTCAATGAAGAAGCCTGACAGCTGAATGATGTGATTGTGCGTCCCCCACGGATGCTTGTTGCGCGCGCCTACGGTGAAGCCCAGTCGCCGATAAAGATCGGCAGCGGCATCGAGGTCGCGCACGGCGTGGACGATATGATCAAGGCCGCGAGCCATCGCTGCGATACTACACCAGCCGGCTTCGCTCGACTGCTGCCCCGATGAATGACGAGAACAAGGGATGTGGTTCGAACGGGCGCGATTTCAGCTCGGGATGGAACTGGACGCCAATGAACCAGGGATGATCGTCATACTCGATGATTTCGGGCAAAATCCCGTCAGGTGACATGCCGGAAAAACGCATGCCCCTCTGCTCGAGGCGGCCTTTGTAGGTCGTATTGACTTCGTAGCGGTGACGGTGGCGTTCGGAGATTTCGGTCGTGCCATAAATCTGCGATACGCGGCTTCCGCGTGTCAGGACCGCATCAAAAGCGCCGAGCCGCATTGTGCCACCGAGGTCGCCGCTCGCGCTGCGCTTCTGCAACTCATTGCCTTTAAGCCATTCGGTCATGAGCCCAACCACGGGCTCGGACGTTTGGCCGAATTCGGTGGAATTGGCATTTTCGATGCCGCACAGATTACGAGCGGCTTCCACCACCGCCATTTGCATCCCAAAGCAGATCCCGAAATACGGCACGTTCCTTTCGCGCGCGAACTGTGCCGCTTTGATCTTGCCCTCGGCACCGCGTTGACCGAATCCGCCGGGCACAAGAATGCCGTTGACGTGTTCGAGGAACGGTGTCGGATCTTCGCTCTCGAACACCTCGGACTCGATCCAGTCAAGATTGACTTTCACTTTGTTGGCGATGCCGCCGTGCGAGAGCGCTTCGATCAGCGATTTATAGGCATCCTTCATGCCGGTGTATTTGCCGACAATGGCGATTGTTACATCGCCCTCGGGATTTCTGATGCGTTCGTTGATGAAGCTCCACCGATCGAGATCAGGGGCCTGACGCGGTTCGATTCCGAAAGCGGTTAGCACCTCGGCATCCAGTCCCTGGGCCGAATAAGCTTCCGGTACGGCGTAGATGTTGTCGACGTCGCGAGCCTCGATCACCGCGCTTTCGCGGACATTGCAGAACAACGCGAGCTTGCGCCGCTCACTCTCGGGGATCGGCCTGTCCGTGCGACAGAGGAGAATATCGGGCTGGATGCCGATCGAGCGTAATTCCTTCACTGAGTGCTGGGTCGGTTTTGTCTTGAGCTCGCCCGCGCTCGGAATGAAGGGCATCAAAGTAAGGTGTACATACAACGCGTGCCGGCGGGGCAAGTCATTGCCGAGTTGCCGGATTGCTTCAAAAAACGGCAGACCTTCAATGTCGCCGACGGTACCGCCGATCTCACACAGCACGAAGTCGTAGCCGTCGTTGCCCTCTCTGATGAAATCCTTGATGGCACTGGTGACGTGCGGGATGACCTGAATTGTGGCGCCGAGGTAATCACCGCGCCGCTCGCGCGTGAGGATATCCTGGTAGATACGGCCGGTCGTGATGTTGTCGTGGCGTGTGGCAGGGCGACCGGTGAAGCGCTCGTAGTGACCGAGGTCGAGATCGGTCTCGGCGCCGTCATCGGTGACGAAGACCTCGCCGTGCTGGTAAGGCGACATCGTCCCCGGATCGACGTTGAGATATGGGTCCAGTTTGCGCAGACGGACCTTGTACCCGCGCGCCTGCAGAAGCGCGCCAAGGGCTGCAGACGCTAGACCCTTTCCAAGTGAGGAGACCACGCCGCCGGTGATGAAAATATACCGCGTCATGGGACCCAAGCTTTAGCCCCCGCGAATTGATTCGACGAGCCCGAAAAGCACAGAGCTGTCCTGCGCCTGTGTGTAGCGCGAAAAATTTTCGACTTTCCAAATGCTTGGAGTACGATCTTCATGCCGATTTCCAGTTCATTGAGGCTTCCCATAACGTTGAAGGGCCGGAGTTCCCGGCCCTTCGCTCGTGACTTCATTTTGACTGCGGCACTTGCGGCCCAGAAGGCGCCGCGGGAGCAGCCGGTGCGGCCGGCGGTGCGCCGCCTTGCAACTGATTGAGCAAGCCGCCGCCACCACTTCCGAGAGGGGCCGGGGCACCTGGCGCTGCCGGAGCACTCTGCTCGCCCTGAAGCACGGAGGTCGGTTTGCGGTTTATTCCGGCCAGGATCGATAGCAGCAGACTGGTGACGAAAAACAGACCGGCCAGGATCGCAGTCGCGCGCGTAAGAACATTCGCGGTGCCCCGGCTGGTCATGAAGCCGCCGGATGAACCTATCCCAAGTCCGCCACCTTCGGAGCGTTGCAAGAGCACCACCCCGATCAGAGCGAGCACCAGCATCAGGTGGATGACGATGATCACATGCTGCATTCGTTCAATATCCGTCCAAACATCGCCGGTCCGGGCTTTCCGCCAGGCGGCGCACACTGCTCCATATAGGAATTCGCCGCGGTCTCTACACGATCAGTTCGGCTTTTTCCACCCTTGTGACCGCTAGCGGTAAATCGCCGCAATTCCAAGAAAATCGGCGGCTTTCAGGCTCGCGCCGCCCACCAAGGCACCGTTCACGTCGGCGATTGTCAAAAGCTCCCCGGCGTTGCTTGGTTTAACCGACCCGCCATACAGGATCCGGATGCGGCCGCCTGCGGCGCTGAACCGCTCGGCTAGACGCTTTCGGATGAAGGCGTGAACTTCGGCGACGTTGGCCGGCGTGGGTGTTAGTCCGCTCCCGATGGCCCAAACCGGCTCGTAGGCGATCACCAGTTGTGCGGCGGTGGCGCCATCGGGCAGTGATCCCTGCAGTTGCGTTCCGACCACGTCGAGCGTCTTGCCCGCCTCGCGTTGCGAGCGCTGCTCGCCAACGCAAACGATGGCTGTCAGGCCGGCACGAAATGCGGCCTGCGCCTTCGCGCGCACCATCGCATCGGTCTCGTGGTGGTCTGTTCGCCGCTCGGAGTGACCCACGATGACGGCGCGGGCCCCTGCGTCGGCCAGCATTTCGGCCGAAATATCACCGGTGTGCGCACCTGAAGGCTCCGCGTGACAATCCTGGCCGCCGATTATCACACCCGAGCCTTGCGCCGCGGCGGCAAAATCCCTGATCAAGGTCGCCGGCGGACATACCATCAATTCGCATTTGCCTTTCAGCTCCGCCGCACCGGACAGAATCTTGACGAGCTCGCTCCGCGAAGCAGCGAACCCGTTCATTTTCCAGTTACCCGCAACCAAAGGACTTGAGCTGCCCGCCGCCATAGAAAATCCCTTTATGCGTGCGGTATCAGACCCGACCAAGCGATGCCAGCACGACGCTTCAGTAGCCGATCCTTCTTGAGTTGCAAGCAGTTGGCGCGGTCACTATGGTGCCCCCGCCCGCCTTGAGCTAGACATGCGCGGTCATCCACGCAACCAATCATCGAACCCACAACAACGCGCATGCTCCGCGGTATTCACAAAGCTTCTTCGACCTGGCTCGGCAAAGCCGTCATGGCTGTTGTCATGGGCTTTCTTGTCATCAGTTTCGCCATCTGGGGAATCGGCGACATCTTCCGCGGGTTCGGGCGGAACGCCGTGGCCACCATAGGCGACACTGAGATTTCCATTGAACAGTTCCGCCAGTTCTACAACGACCGCCTGCAGCAGCTGGGGCGTCAGATAGGTCGGCCCATTACCCCTGACGACGCGAAGGCTCGTGGCCTCGACCGACAAATCCTTGGACAGTTGATTGCGGAAACCACCCTCGACGAGGAGGCGAAAAAACTGCGCCTGGGCGCCTCGGAAGCTGACATCGCCAAGCGCATCACCGCCGATCCATCATTCCGCGGCCCCAGCGGCCAATTCGATCGCACCCGCTTTGAGCAACTCATCCGCCAGGCTGGCTTTACGGAAAGTCGATTTGTGGACGACCAGCGACGAGCGATGCTGCGACGACAGATTGCCCAGAGTGTCGGTGGCGAGATGAAAGTGCCGACGACTGCCGCTACCGCTCTCAATCAGTTTCGGAACGAGAAACGCAGCATCGAATATATGGTGCTCGGGTTGGCGCAGGCCGGCGAAATTCCTACGCCCACGCCGGAGGTGCTCAACAAATACTTTGAGGAGCGCAAAGCCCTTTTCCGGACACCTGAATATCGAAAAATCACGCTGCTCCGCTTGTCGCCGGCGGACATTGCAAAACCGGACACGGTTAGCGATGCCGATGCGAAGGCCTATTTCGAGGAGCGCAGGGACACCTACGGAAGGCCTGAAAAGCGTGAATTGCGTCAGATCGTTTTTCCCAATGCGGAAGAGGCTACGGCCGCACGCGAGCGCATCACCAAAGGCGCGACTTTCGACGACATCGCCAAGGAGCGCGGCGTGAATGAGTCGGACACGGTGCTCGGTACTGTCGCAAAAGCAGACATCATCGACCCGGCGGTCGCTGTCGCCGCCTTCGCCCTCAAGCCGGGCGAAGTAAGTCAACCGGTCAAGGGACGGTTCGGAACCGCCCTGCTGCAGGTGAACAAGATCGAACCGGGCGAGGAGAAGACTTTCGAGCAGATAGCGTCTCAGGTCAAAACTGAGATCGCAGAAGGCCGCGCCAAAAGCGAGGTCACAACCCTGCGCGATAAGATCGAAGATGAGCGGGCGGCAGGTTCGACTTTGTCCGAGGCCGCCAAGAAACTTGGTCTTTCGGTCATCAATATCGCGGCGGTCGATCGATCGGGGCGCGGGCTGGATGGCCAGCCGGTCCCGGGGCTGCCGCAGACACCCGACGTCGTCAACGCAGCGTTTTCGAGCGACGTCGGCGTTGACACCGAGGCACTGCAGTTGCCGAACGGTGGCTATCTCTATTTCGACGTCATCGGTGTCACGCCATCGCGCGAACGCACTCTCGACGAAGTCAAGGATCAAGTCGAAACGCGCTTTCACGATGACGAAGTCGCCAAACGCTTGCTTGCGAAAGCCAACGATATTGTCGGCAAACTGAAGGCCGCAACACCCTTCGCCCAAGCTGCGCAGGAAGCCGGCCTCACGGTCGCAACGGCCACCGATCTTCAACGCGGTAAGCAAGCAGGCTTTGTGCCGGCAAAGGTTGTAGACGTCGTCTTCCGGACGCCGAAGGGAGCGCCCGGCACCGCCGAGGGCGAAAAGCCCACGGAGCGGTTTGTCTTTCGCGTGACCGACGTTATCGATCCAACACTCGATGCATCATCGCCGCAGAGCAAGTCGATCAACGACACGTTGCAGAATTCCTACGTCGACGACATCGTGAACGAATTCATTGGGCGGCTGGAGAACGATTTTGGCGTGAATGTTAACCCGGCCGCCCTGAACCAGGCGACCGGGGGCGGCGCCCAACAGTAACTTCGATCCATGCAAATCGAGCCGTCGGAAACCGCCTTTGCCGAATGCTATAGGCGCGACGAACCGCAGGTGGTGTGGACCACCTTGGTGGCGGACCTGGAAACAGCTGTCTCCGCCTTTCTGAAGCTCGGCGGCGGTAAGGCAATGAGCTTTCTCCTCGAGTTGGTCGAAGGGGGAGCAGTTCGCGGGCGCTATTCAATCATCGGACTCGAGCCGGACCTGATCTGGCGCACGGTGCAAGGCAAAGCCGAAATCAATCGTACCGCGCGTAATAATCCGAATGAGTTCGGCCCTTGTACCGAACCGCCACTGCCGGCGCTGCGCACATTGATCGCGGAAAGCCGGATCGCCCTGCCCGAGGGCTTGCCGCCGATGTCGGCCGGTGTGTTCGGATATCTCGGCTACGACATGGTGCGGATGATGGAGGAGCTTGCACCGCCAAATCCGGATCCCATCGAAATTCCCGATGCGATCTTGGTGCGTCCGACGATCATCGTCGTATTCGATGCCGTCAAGGACTCGATCACGATCGTTACGCCGGTGCGTCCAGAAAAAGGCATTGACGCGAAACCAGCACTTGCGCGCGCCGTTGAACGGCTTGCCCACGTGGTCGACAGCCTGGATCGTCCGTTGGACAAGTCGCTGACGGAATATGACGCTGGTCCGATCGATGTCCCTGCAAAATCGAACACGACGCGCGACGAATTCCGGGCCATGGTGCGAAAGGCCAAAGACTACATCGTCGCGGGTGATGTTTTTCAGGTCGTCCTGGCGCAGCGCTTCGAAGCGCCCTTCGCACTGCCGCCGTTTTCGCTCTATCGCGCCCTGAGGCGGACCAACCCCTCACCGTATCTGTACTTTCTGGATTTTGGCGACTTCGCTGTCGCGGGATCAAGTCCGGAGATCCTGGTGAAAGTCTCGGACGACGTTGTGACGATCCGTCCGATCGCCGGCACGCGACACCGCGGAGCGACACCGCACGAAGACAAGGCGCTCGAGGAAGAACTCCTAACGGATCCGAAAGAGCGCGCCGAACATCTCATGCTCCTTGATCTTGGCCGTAACGACGTCGGCCGCGTCGCAGCCATTGGCACCGTAAAGGTAACCGATCAGTTTTTCGTCGAACGGTACAGCCACGTGATGCACATTGTGTCCAACGTAGAGGGCAAGCTTGCGGGCAATCGCGATGCGCTGGACGCCCTGGCAGCGGGCTTTCCTGCTGGAACTGTCTCGGGCGCGCCTAAGGTGCGCGCGATGCAGATCATCGACGAATTGGAGAAAGAGAAGCGTGGACTGTATGCCGGGTGCGTCGGCTACTTTTCTGCCGCCGGATCGATGGATACCTGCATCGTCCTGCGGACCGCTCTGATTAAGGACGGCACCATGTATGTTCAGGCTGGCGCCGGTATCGTCGCCGACAGCGATCCGGATTTTGAGCAACAGGAGTGCATCAACAAGGCGAAGGCTTTGTTTCGCGCGGCGGAAGAGGCGCGGCGCTTCGCAAGCGCCGCCAAACGCGGCCAGTAACCACGTAAAAGCCCGGCTGCTTGACCCCCCTCTGGGGGCACCGTAAACCCCTGCTACAGCGGTGAAACATGATCGTCCTGATCGACAATTACGACAGCTTCACCTTCAACCTTTTCCATTATCTTGGCGGGTTGGGGGCCAACGTTGCCGTGCATCGCAACGACAAGATTTCCGTCGCCGACGTGATGGCGCTCGAGCCGGACGCCATTGTGCTGTCGCCCGGTCCCTGCACGCCGAATGAGGCCGGCATTTGCCTCGATCTCATCGCAAAGGCCGCGATGACGACGCCGATCCTCGGCGTGTGCCTCGGCCATCAGGCGATCGGTCAGGCCTTTGGCGGCAAAGTGGTGCGCGCAACTCCACTGCACGGCAAGGTGTCCGACATCAGCCATAAAGGCACCGGCGTGTTTCGCGGTATCAACGGCTCTTTGAAGGCGACGCGCTATCACTCGCTGGTAGTCGAACGTGCCAGCATGCCAAACGTGCTTACCGTCAATGCAGAAACCGCCGATCATCTGGTGATGGGGCTGATGCATGAGACTCTGCCGGTGCACGGCGTCCAATTTCATCCCGAGAGCATTGCCTCCGAACACGGTCACCTAATGCTACGCAACTTTCTCGAACTGGCCGCGGCTTGGAACACTCGGCGCGGGCGCGACGGGACGAAAGCGCGTAAGCCAGCGGCGCTGCAGGCGACCTGAGACATCACCATGGCCGATGATTTCAAAGCACTCATCGCCAAAGTTGCGACTGGCGCGACTCTGTCGCGCGAAGAAGCAGCAAGTGCATTCGATCGCATGATGTCCGGCGAAGCGACGCCTTCCCAGATGGGGGGTCTGTTGATGGCCTTGCGCGTGCGCGGCGAGACGGTCGAGGAAATCACCGGAGCGGTCACAACCATGCGCGCCAAGATGCTTGGTGTGAAAGCGCCGCCCGACGCCGTCGACGTCGTCGGCACTGGCGGCGATGCATCGGGTTCATTCAATATTTCGACCTGCGCGGCATTCATTGTCGCCGGCGCCGGCGTACCGGTTGCAAAACACGGAAACCGCGCCCTCTCCTCGCGTTCCGGAGCTGCCGACGTGTTGCAGGCGCTTGGCGTGAATATCGAACTCACCGCGGATCAGGTCGGCGCATGCATTCGTGATGCCGGCATCGGCTTCATGTTTGCGCCGGCACATCACCCCGCGATGAAGAACGTTGGACCAACGCGTGTTGAACTCGGCACTCGGACAATCTTCAATCTACTTGGCCCACTTTCCAATCCCGCGCGCGTCAAGCGTCAGATGATTGGCACCTTCTCAAAGCAATGGGTGGAGCCGATGGCCCAGGTGTTGAAAAATCTCGGCGCAGAAAGCATCTGGGTCGTGCACGGTTCTGATGGCCTTGACGAAATCACTACGGCCGGCCCGACCACTGTGGCTGCGCTTGAAAACGGCAAAATCAGAGCCTTCGAGGTGTCCCCGGAAGACGCCGGTCTGCCCCGCTCGAAACCCGAAGCTTTGCGTGGCGGCGATGCCGAACACAATGCGAAGGCCTTGCTTGATGTGCTGAAGGGAAAGCAAAGTCCGTTTCGTGACGTCGCGATCCTCAATGCCGCAGCGGCGCTTATCGTCGCCGGCAAGGCGAAAGACCTCAAACAGGGTGCAATGATCGCGGCGAAGTCGATTGAATCTGGCGAAGCCGAAGGCCGTCTTGACCGGCTGATCGCTGTTTCAAACAGCGTGGAGGCCGCAGGTACAGGCGCATGACCGATATCCTGGCCAGGATCAGGGCTTACAAGCGTGAGGAAATCGCCGCCGCCAAGCGCCGACGCCCGTTGGCTACGTTGGAGAGCGACGCAAAATCGACCTCACCGCCACGCGGTTTTCTGCGCGCCATCGAGCAGCGCATTGCACTTGGCGATTACGCGCTCATTGCCGAGATCAAGAAGGCTAGTCCCTCGAAGGGGTTGATCCGTGCCGATTTCGACCCCCCGGCTCTCGCCAAAGCCTATGAAGCGGGGGGTGCGACGTGCCTTTCGGTGCTGACCGACGCGCCGTCATTCCAGGGTCAGCCTGAATACCTGGCAATGGCCCGCAACGTCACTGCGTTGCCCGTCTTGCGAAAAGACTTCATCTACGAGCCCTATCAGGTCGTGGAGTCGCGCGCGCTCGGCGCTGACTGTATTCTGATTATCATGGCGGCCGTCGATGACAGCGCCGCTGGCGAAATAGAGGGCGCGGCTTTCTCGCTCGGTATGGATGTACTAGTTGAAGTTCATGATGAAGTTGAGGTCTCGCGCGCACTCAAATTGAAGTCGCGGCTGATCGGCATCAATAATCGTGATCTGCGGACCTTCCAGACCTCGCTTGCTGTCAGTGAACAATTGGCGCCAAGGATCCCGCGCGACCGCATCGTAGTGGCCGAAAGTGGGCTGAACGCGCCTGCCGATCTTGCGCGGCTCAAGCGCATCGGAATATCGACCTTCCTGATTGGCGAAAGCCTGATGCGCCAGGCCGACGTCGCGACTGCGACCAAGGACTTGCTTGCGCGTAGCACCCAGCGCGCCGCCGCGGAGTGAACGATGAAGCGGCGAAAAAGCACACCTATAGGCCGTAGAGAAACGGTCGTGGCGAAGGCAAAGACCGCTAGCCCGGCTCCCGCCCCCGCGTCGGTACAAGCTGCGAGCCTTCTGACCCACATCGATCAGCGCGGGCAAGCCCGCATGGTCGACGTCACCGAGAAAGGTGTGTCCGAGCGCGTAGCGGTGGCGGAAGGCCGCGTCATCATGCGCAAGGAAACACTGGACCTCGTGCTCGAGGGCAATGCTATGAAAGGCGATGTGCTTGGCGCCGCGCGCCTCGCCGGGATCATGGCCGCCAAGCGCACGCACGGTCTTATCCCGCTCTGTCACCCGTTGCCTCTCAGCAAAGTCGAAATCGAGATCAATCCGGAACACTCTCTGCCGGGATTTCTGGTGCAGGCGACCGTCAAGGTCACGGCCAAAACGGGTGTCGAGATGGAAGCGCTCACCGCCGTTTCGATCTCGTGCCTCACGATTTATGACATGGTCAAAGCAGTCGAACGGGGAATGCGGATTGAAGGCATCCGGCTGCTTCTCAAGAGCGGCGGAAAAACCGGCGAGTGGCGTGCGGAGGCCTGATCATGGCGCTGATGTCGGTCGCCGACGCACTGCAGCGCGTACTGGCTGATGCCAGACCGCTGCCGGCCGAAACCGTTTCTCTGGACGAAGCGCTCGGGCGTGTACTCACCGATGACGTTGTTGCCTTGCGCACGCAACCACCAGCCGCGCTATCGGCCATGGATGGCTACGCGGTTCGCGCCAGCGATGTCGCTCGGTTCCCGGTCACACTTAAAGTTATTGGTGAGGTAGCAGCGGGTCATCCCTTTGCGGGAAAAGTAGGGCCGGGCGAAGCAGCCCGGATTTTTACCGGCGGTGTCATGCCTGCCGGCAGCGACACTGTTGTGATTCAGGAACTAACCAGCCGAGACGCCGACAGCGTCACGATCCAGAAAGCAACTGCTGCCGGACGCAACGTGCGCGCTGAGGGCATCGACTTTGCGCGTGATGAGAACCTGCTGCGCAAAGGACACCGCCTGACTGACCGCGATCTGATGCTCGCGGCTGCCATGAACCATCCCCGCCTCAAGGTGCATAGACGACCGAAGGTGGCCGTACTCGGTACCGGCGACGAACTGGTGCCGCCTGGTAGCACCCCCCGCGAGGGCGAAATCGTCTTCTCAAACGGCTTTGCGCTTGCCGCGCTTGCGCGCCTTAACGGAGCCGAGGTGCACGAACTTGGTATCGTTCGGGATCGGGTCGAGGACATCGCAACCGCCGTGCGCCGTGCCCACGACCTCAATTCAGATATTCTGGTGACCTCAGGCGGTGCTTCGGTCGGTGAACACGATTTGGTCCAGCGGGCGCTCGCAGCTGAAGGGCTCGAACTGTCGTTCTGGCGTGTCGCGCTACGGCCCGGCCGCCCGATGATGCATGGCCGTCTGGAGGGGATGCAGGTTCTTGGCGTGCCCGGGAACCCGGTGTCGTCTTACGTGTGCGCATTCCTTTTTCTGGTGCCGTTGATCCGGACACTGGCCGGGCGAAGGGATATCGCCCACCTGCCCGAAAATGCGCGTCTCGGCAGCGATCTCCCGGCAAACGACGAGCGCGCCGACTATTTGCGGGCTACCCTTCAGCCGGGGCCAAATGGCCCCGTGGTAACCCCCCTGCCGGTCCAGGACAGCTCCCTGATGGCCCCCTTGGCGAAGGCGGACTGTCTGCTGATTTGCGAACCGTATGCGCCTTCGGCACCGGCGGGTTCAGACTGCATCATCCTTAAGCTAGGCCTTTAGCCGCCTTTCGCTTTTTTCACTCCAAATTAAGTGGTTGCGGAACACATATCGAACAGATAGTGTCCGTTCATGATTTGTTTCTGGCTTGGACCCCGTTTGGGGTCAGCCGACGGGGAGAAACCAGATGCTGACCCGCAAGCAATTCGAGCTGCTGAGGTTCGTCCACGAGCGCCTGACCGAGACCGGGGTCCCCCCCTCTTTCGACGAGATGAAGGATGCCCTGGACTTGCGCTCCAAGTCAGGCATCCACCGGCTGATCACGGCCCTCGAGGAACGCGGATTTATTCGCCGCCTTCCCAACCGCGCTCGCGCGATCGAGGTGATCAAGCTGCCGGATTCGGTCGGCCATGGACTTGGCTCCTCCCGCTCGCGTGGCTTTACGCCCAGCGTGATCGAAGGCGATCTCGGGCGCGTGCGTGCCTCCTCGGAGGATGATAGTGGCCGTCCGGTTGCCGTTCCGGTCATGGGCCGAATTGCCGCCGGCACCCCTATCGAGGCGATCCAGACTCGCAGCCATATCATCAGCATGCCGCCCGACCTCCTTTCGGCTGGCGAGCATTTTGCGCTGGAGGTTCGCGGAGACAGCATGATCGAGGCCGGCATTCTCGACGGCGATCTGGCGCTGATACGCAAATCCGAGGCAGCAGACACTGGCGACATTGTGGTGGCCCTCATCGACGACGAGGAAGCGACGCTCAAGCGGTTTCGCCGACGCGGCGCGTCGATCGCCCTTGAACCTGCCAATACGGCCTACGAGGTACGTATCTTGCCGCCCAACAGGGTGCGCATTCAGGGCAAGTTGGTGGGATTGTTCCGCAGGTATTAGTCGTCTGCCTCGAGAGTTTCCGATCGCGGTGCGGCCTCGCGCGGGGCAGGCTCTCTGCCACGCTGTTCGATCGGCGCGGTGTTGCTTATGGCGCGCGTCCACGGCCGCTCGTATCCCGAGGGCAGCGTAACATCCTGCTCGAAGTGCCGGCCACTCCAGCGCAAGGCGATGGCGCCGTGCGTGCGCCAGACGTCCCGATCGATCAAGGTGGCGGCGCACCTAAATGACGGCGCCTCCCGTGCACTCACCACTACAGCTGCGCGCGCGCAATCCTCGGCGAATGCCTCGACTTCCAACACCATCGATGCGAGGCGGCCATCGGCCAGCTTGCCGATGCAACCAACCGCATCGCAAGTTACACCCGTATTCAAGCTTGCGTCTTTCGGCGTTCTTGCGTCCGCATCGGCGGCTAGCCATTCCTTGACGGCGAAGCTGTCTCGACTGCTGCGCAAAATGGAAAGTCGGCCATCGGGCCCACGAATGGCAACAGTCTGGCCATCGTCCGTAACAAGCACATCCGGCTGTGGCGATGCGATCGCCCAAAGGCTGGCGCCGACCAACAACGCCGCCCCACCCAAACGCAATGGGGTGCGCAGGAGGCAAATCAGCAGCAATCCGGCGGTTCCCGCGAGGAGCGGACCGGCGCCGAATGCCCGCATGCGCCCGACCGCGCCTGGCAGGTTGCCAACCCACTGCGCCACCCAGACCATCCAGTCGATTCCCTCACCCATCAGGTGCCAGAACACACCATCGAAACCGAAAGGCATGCTCACGACACCGAGAATTCCCATCGGCATAACGACAGCCGAGACCACTGGCATGGCGAGAAGGTTTGCAATGACGCCGTAGGGCGCCAACCGGTGGAAGTGGTAGGCGGCATAGGGCGTAGTTGCGAGGCCCGCGACCAATGAGGCCAGCAGCAAGCCAAAGACCTCGCGCACGCCCCAAAGCGCAACCCGCCGGCTGAACGAACTGTCACGGTCGGGCTGCCATGGCAGCCCATATTGATAAGCCGCAATCAAGGCCAGCGTTGCTGCGAATGACATCTGGAAGCTCGGGTGAACAAGGGCTTGCGGTGCCAGCGAAAGAACAACGATGGCGGCAACCGCAAGCGTGCGGAACGTGAGCGTCGGCCGATCCAGCATGATCCCGACAAGCACGATTGCAATCATGATGAACGAACGTTGCGTCGCGACCTCTGCGCCCGAAAGTAAAAGATAGAAGGCCGCGGCGACTAATGCTCCGAACGCCGACCATTTTTTTATGGGATGACGGCTTGCAAGTGACGGGATCAGTGCAAGAGCGGCTCGAATAAAAAAGAACACGATGCCCGCCACGACCGCCATGTGATAGCCGGAAATCGACAAGACGTGTGCGAGGCTCGAGATATACATGGCGTCGTTGACAGGCGTGGAGATTGCATCGCGCTTGCCCGTTATAAGCGCCGAGGCGATCGAACCGTTGTCGCCGGGGATCGCCGCGCGTATTCGCTTGTCCATGGTCTCACGCAGATCGTCGATGACAGTTGCGTAGCGCAACCAGAAACCACGCTCGACCGGCGGCGATTTCATCTTGATTGCGCCGAGCGCGTAACCGGAAGCGCCAATGCGCTGGAAATACATGTCGCGAGCGAAGTCGTATCCGCCCGGACGCAAAGGCTGCAGCGGCGGCGACAAATGCGCCTTGAGTTCGACAAAACTCCCAACGGCGGGCGCGCTCCCTTTGCGCACCGCGACACGGACACGCTCAGGCGTCGCGTTTGTCGTGCCGGATGCCTCGAAACGTTGGACACGGACCGCAATGCGGTCGCTCCGCTCGCGTTCTTCGCGAACCTCGACAAATCCGGCGAGCACAGCGCTCGAAATCGGGCGCTGCAGGATCACGTGTCCGATCCGCACAGTCTGCAAGGTGGCCGCTGCGAGTCCGAGGGCCATTGCGGCAAACGCGAGCACAACAGGAAACGCAATCGCGCGCCGGCGCGCTAAAAAAGCCAATACTATCGCTACAAGAGCCAGAACGAGGGCTGCCCACCAGGCCGGTTCTCGCTCGGCGGTGAAGTAGATGGCAATGCCGAAACCAAAGGCGACCGGCAGCCACGGCATCAGCCGTCCTGGCGCTACTTCCGCCGCGACCCAGCTTGAGATTATTTCGCGGAGTTGGCCAGTCGCTTCGTTGATCCCGGTAGGGACCGATACACCGGCAGGACGCTGCCCAGTGTCCCAGGTTTTCGCGTCCGCTTGTGCTCGCCGGGTGCGGGCATGTTGTCGAGCCACGGAGGAGCCGCGCCTCCGACGCTGCCCATTACAACCAGCGCCATTGTAGCTCGCGTATTAGTTGTGGCTAGAGATCTGGTCGATCAGCCTGTGGCTTTCTCCTTGGCCCAAGTGTCGCGTAGTCCGATCGTACGACTGAACACGGGGGTCCCGGGCTTTGAATCCCGGTCAAGACAGAAATAACCCTGCCGTTCGAACTGTACAGGCTCTTCGATGCGGGCATCCGCGAGCGCCAGCTCCAGACGCGCCCCCGTCAGCACCTCAAGCGAGTTCGGATTGAGATCCGCGGTGAAATTCTCGCCGCTTGGATTGGGTTGCGTGAAAAGCGGATTGTAGATCCGTACTTCGGCCGGCGCGGAATGGGCAGCTGCCAACCAGTGGATGGTCGCCTTCACTTTGCGGCCGTCAGGGGCGTTTCCTCCACGAGTTGCCGGATCGTAGCTGCAGCGCAGCTCGGTCACCTCGCCCTGGGCGTTCTTAACGACTTCGCGACACGTAACGAAATAGGCATAGCGCAAGCGCACTTCAGTCCCAGGAGACAGCCGGAAGAATTTCTTCGGCGGGTTTTCCATGAAGTCGTCCTGCTCGATGTAGAGCTCGCGCGCGAATTTTATCTTGCGTGTGCCAGCCGCCGGATCGTCCGGATGATTGGCGGCATCGAGTTCTTCCACCTGTCCTTCGGGATAATTTTCAATCACGATTTTCAGAGGACGCAACACCGCCATTCGGCGTAACGCCTTTCGATTAAGCACCTCGCGCACCGAGAAATCGAACATGCCGACGTCGACTACGCTGTTGGCCTTGGCGACGCCGATTCGTTTGACGAAGTCGCGTACCGCTTCGGAGGGCACGCCGCGTCGCCGCAAGCCCGCGATCGTCGGCATGCGGGGATCGTCCCAGCTGCTGACGTGTCCATCGCGGACAAGCTCTGTCAGCACACGCTTGGACAACACCGTGTAGGTCAAGTTGAGCCGCGCGAATTCATATTGGTGCGGCCGAGAGGGTACGTTCAGATTGGCGATAAACCAGTCGTAAAGCGGCCGATGGTCTTCGAATTCGAGCGTGCAAATCGAATGCGTGATGTGCTCGATCGCATCCGACTGTCCGTGCGCATAGTCGTAGCTCGGATAGATCTTCCACTGGGTACCGGTGCGCGGATGCGTTGCATGGAGAATTCGATACATCACTGGATCGCGCAAATTGATATTGCCCGATGCCATGTCGATCTTGGCGCGCAGAACACGCGCACCGTTCGGAAACTCGCCGGCTCGCATGCGGCGGAACAGGTCGAGGTTTTCTTCAACATTGCGGTCGCGGAACGGGCTGTTCTTCCCAGGCTCTGTGAGTGTGCCGCGATTGGCGCGCATGTCGTGCGGATTCTGATCGTCGACATAGGCCTTTCCCGCTCGAATTAGGTCCTCCGCCCAGGAATAGAGTTGTTCGAAATAGTCCGACGCGTGATAGAGGTGTTTCCCCCAATTGAACCCGAGCCACCGCACGTCGCGTTCGATGGCATCGATATATTCCTGCTCTTCCCTTGTGGGATTTGTATCGTCGAAGCGCAGATGGCAGCGGCCACCGAATTCTTCGGCGATGCCGAAGTTCAGACAGATCGACTTGGCATGGCCAATATGCAGGTAGCCGTTCGGTTCCGGGGGGAACCGCGTGACGACGCTCTTGGTGCGGGCGGAATCGAGGTCGGACTTGACGATGTCGCGGATGAAATCGCGTCCCGCCGTCGCGACCTGATTTTCGTCCAATGCCATGCCGTACCAGCCTCTATGAAACGCGCATTTGCCGTGAGCGCTGTCGCGTGCGGCCTATCTGCCAAATCCCGGCGCGCGCCTCAAGCTGCGTTTTCTGCTTGAACCGTTACTCCAAGGGCAAACAAAAAGCCCGGCGCGAGGCCGGGCTTTCCGTCGATGGGCTGAAAAGGTAGTTGCCAATCGCGCGATACAACCAGTTATCGTGAGGATGTTCTTCCGCCGCTGCCGCCAGTGCCCGGACGAGAAGTGAAGGTTGATATGGACCCATTAGCATTGCGGACCGTATAGGTCGTGATGCTGGTCTTCGAGTCAGTTGATCGAATGTCGCCGCTACCGTCGGAATAGCGGTTAGCTTCGTAGCGATTGCCATTACGGCTAACACCTGAGGCAGAATATGTAGTGCTCTTTATTCGGCCAGCCTGGAGTTTAGTTCGTTCATCCGCATATTGATCGGAACCGGTCTTCTGCCCCTCCCTCGGCTTCGTGAGGCAATGTTGACCGGACGCTTGTTTCCCATCGCGAGCAGTCGAGCAGTTGCCGGTACCCCCGGTGACGGCCGTGTTGTCATCAGCAAAGGCTGGCAAAGTGACCCCGCCATTCAAGCTCGTGACGCTGAACGCCAGTAGTAAAAACCCAGTCGACATTTTCATCAGCATTTCCTTTTCAGTTTCTTGATTTGTATTTCTGCGGCGCAACGCCCACCCGTCACGAGCAACACGCGATAGCTATCGCGCACGATCCGAACGCAACCTGACCGCTGCATTGAGGATAGGTTCATCTTCGCGGGACTGGATCAGCCGAATAGTCGATTTCGTCTGGTGACGAAAATCATCACGCGTAAGCATCGTGGACCGCCGCGTTTGGCGACAATTCATCAACCGAAATTTGTCGTCATAGACCTGAAATTGCGACCACAGACCCGAAACTTATGATACATGAGCGCGGCACTACTCATTGGTATGGGCCTGGATTTTTATCGAACTCGGAAATGACCGGCGAAATTGTCACCCGATTTGCTCCCTCCCCGACTGGCTTTCTACACATCGGTGGCGGCCGAACAGCCCTATTTAATTGGCTGTATGCCAAACGGCATGGCGGCAAAATGCTTCTGCGGATCGAGGATACCGACCGCGAACGGTCAACGGCCGCCGCGATCAATGCCATTATCGATGGCCTGACGTGGCTCGGACTGAACTGGGATGGCGACATCATCTTCCAGTTCTCCCGAGCTGCGCGACACCGGCAGGTCGCTGAACAACTACTCGCCGGTGGCCATGCCTATCGTTGTTATTGCAGCCCGGACGAGTTGACCGCGATGCGTGAAAAGGCGCGCGCGGAGGGCCGTACGCGTCTTTACGAGGGACGCTGCCGCGATCGCGATCCGAAAGACGTTCCGGCGGGCGTTAATCCCGTGATCCGCCTCAAAGCTCCCCTGACCGGCGAGACCTTGGTGGACGATCAGGTCCAGGGACGCGTCGTCTGGCAGAACGAAAACCTCGACGACTTCGTTTTGTTACGCTCGGACGGCACGCCAACCTACATGCTCGCCGTCGTTGTCGACGATCACGATATGGGCATCACCCACATCATCCGCGGTGACGACCACCTCAACAATGCGGCCCGCCAAACCCAGATTTACCAGGCGCTCGGTTGGAAGGTGCCGGTGATGGCACACATCCCGCTCATCCACGGTCCTGACGGATCCAAGCTGTCGAAGCGTCATGGTGCACTTGGTGTCGACGCTTACAGAGCCATGGGCTATCTGCCCGCTGCGATGCGCAACTACCTCGTGCGGCTCGGTTGGTCACACGGTGACCAGGAGATCTTCAGTACCGAGGAGATGATTGCGGCCTTTGACCTGCCACAGATTGGACGGTCGCCAGCGCGGTTCGACTTCACAAAACTCGAAAGCCTCAACGGCCATTACATCCGCGCGAGCGATGATGCCGATCTCATCGCTGCCATCGAGCAGCTTCTCCCGCACATTGCCGGTGGGCAGGAACTCGCCAGCAAAATGACACCGGTGCTCCGCGCAAAGCTTCTGGCTGCGATGCCCGGATTGAAGGAACGGGCCAAGACTTTAGTCGAGCTGTTCGAAGCGTCCCGCTTTCTGTGGACCAGCCGGCCGATCGAGATCGCTGATCAGGCTAAAGCCCTGCTCACCGGTGAGGCCAAGACGCTGATTGCGGCGTTGGTACCGGAGTTGGAAGCCGTTCCGGATTGGAACGCGACCACTGTCGAAGCCATTGTGCGGCCTTATGCCGAGCGGGCGGGCCTGAAGCTGGGTGCCGTTGCGCAGCCATTGCGCGCCGCTCTCACCGGTCGCACCACATCGCCGCCGATTTTTGACGTTTTGGCCGTGCTGGGCCGGGATGAGAGCCTGGCCCGCCTGCGGGACCAGGCGGCATAAACTTTTCATAGCGGGCAAAGCCCCCGCGACTATCTATATGCATGGCAGGACATGACTTTACGCTATCTTGCAGTGCACACTTGGATGGGATACGCAAAAAGCGGCCGGAAATTCCCAACGCCAAGCCGGCGTCACGCCTGCCCGGCTGTAACGTTTCACGCGCATTACTCGCGGCCAATTCGAGGGCTCGACCATGGACGCCAAAACCAGCGCCAAAAATAAGACCGGCACCCTGACGGTCGGCAACAACAACTGGGACATGCCGGTATACCCCGGCACGATCGGTCCCGAGGTCGTCGACATTTCGAAGCTCTACGCGCAGAGCGGGATGTTTACCTACGACCCCGGCTTCACTTCGACGGCGAGCTGCGAATCCAAGATCACCTACATCGATGGCGACGAAGGCATCCTGCTGTACAGGGGTTATCCGATCGAGCAGTTGGCCGAGCACGGCGACTTTCTCGAGACTTGTTACCTGCTGCTATACGGCGAACTTCCAACAGCGGCACAGAAGGCGGACTTCGACTACCGCGTGACCCGTCACACGATGGTTCACGAGCAAATGAGCCGCTTCTTCCAGGGCTTTCGCCGCGACGCGCACCCGATGGCGGTGATGACCGGCTGTGTCGGTGCACTCTCGGCCTTCTATCATGATTTAACGGACATCTCCGATCCGCATCAGCGCATGGTTGCTTCGGTGCGCATGATCGCGAAGGTGCCGACGCTTGCGGCGATGGCGTACAAATATTCGATCGGCCAGCCGTTCGTGTATCCGAAGAACGATCTCGACTATGCGTCCAACTTCCTGCGCATGTGCTACGCGGTTCCGACCGAGGAATACAAACCAAACCCGGTTCTGGCGCGTGCCATGGACCGCATTTTCATTCTGCATGCCGATCACGAGCAAAATGCATCGACCTCGACGGTTCGGCTCGCCGGCTCTTCCGGCGCAAACCCGTTTGCCTGCATTGCAGCCGGCTGCGCGTGCCTTTGGGGTCCGGCGCATGGCGGCGCCAATGAAGCGGCGCTCAATATGCTGCGCGAGATCGGATCGGTGGACCGTATTCCGGAATTCATCAAGCGCGCAAAGGACAAGAACGATTCCTACCGGCTGATGGGCTTCGGCCATCGCGTCTACAAGAACTACGATCCGCGCGCCAAGATCATGCAGAAGACCTGCCACGAAGTCCTGGCCGAGCTCGGCATAAAGGATGATCCGCTGCTTGATGTCGCCATGGAGCTCGAAAAGATTGCGCTGCACGACGAGTATTTCATCGAGAAAAAACTCTATCCGAATATAGATTTCTATTCAGGCATCACTCTCAAGGCCATGGGGTTCCCGACCACGATGTTCACCGTGCTCTTCGCGGTTGCGCGGACGGTCGGCTGGATCGCCCAATGGAAAGAGATGATCGAAGATCCGAACCAGAAGATCGGTCGGCCGCGCCAACTGTATACCGGCGCAACGCGTCGCGATTACGCGCCGATCTCGCGGCGGAAATAATCCGCTCTAGCCGCCTTTGCCGTTGGATTTGCCGTTGAGCTTCGGCGCTGTTGCGCCGTCGTAGGCCCACTGCAAATAGGCGCCAGCCCAGGTGAATCCACCACCGAATGCTGCGAGCACCAGACGGTCACCGCGCTTCAGTTTCGGCTCGTAGTCCCAGAGGCAAAGCGGAATCGTCGCGTTTGTCGTGTTGCCATATTTGTGGATGGTCACCATTACCTTGTCCATCGACAGACCCATCCGCTCGGCGGTTGACTCGATGATGCGCTTATTGGCCTGATGCGGGACTAACCAGTCGATCATGTCGGCGCGCAGATTGTTGCGTGCCATGATTTCAGCCGACACCTCCGCCATTTTCGCGATCGCGAATTTATAGACAGCCGCGCCTTCCTGGTGAACGTAGTGCAAGCGCTTGGCGACCGTTTCGGCAGTCGGCGGCATGCGGCTGCCGCCTGCCTTCTGATGCAAGTGAATCATGCCGGAGCCATCGGAACGGATCAGCGCATCCATGATCCCGTAGCCGATTTCATTCGGCTCGACGAGTACCGCGCCTGCTGCGTCCCCGAACAGCACGCAGGTCGCTCGGTCTCTGTAGTCGATGATCGAGGACATCTTGTCGGCACCGACGACAACGACCTTTCGCGCCGTGCCGGTCGCGATGAACTGGGCGGCGATGGTAAGTGAGTACAGGAAGCCAGAGCATGCGGCCTGGACGTCGAAACTGCCGATATTGCGCACGCCAACCATGTCGCAGATCAGATTGGCCGTGGACGGGAATTGCATGTCCGGGGTCGTCGTCGCGCAAATCAACAGATCGACCTCTTCGGGCTTTGTTCCGGTCTTCTGCAGGAGGCCACGCACGGCTTCGGCCGCCATGTAGGAGGTGCCGAGGCCTTCGCCTCTGAGAATATGGCGTTCCGTGATCCCCGTACGCTCGATAATCCAGGCATCGCTCGTATCGACCATGCGGGCCAGCTCTGCGTTGGTGAGCAGATCCGGCGGCAAATAGCCATGAACGGCGGTAATCGAAGCGCGGGGAGATACGGTCAAAGGCTGGAGTCCGGTTTAATACAATGACATACGCCTAACGGGGACCTTCCAGCAAGTCATACTGACGGCTGGAGCATAGCTGGTATTTCACGCTTCTTAACGTGCCGCTGATGGACGATATCGAGCACAATTTCTGCTCCCCGATCGCTGGGATTGCCCTTGCCAACCTCCATGATGGTATCCAGCCGCGTGAATGCCTGGATTTGCCGCTGGCGCTCCGGGGTATCCGACAGCAGTGGCAGCAAAGCATCAGCGAGTCGGGCCGGCGTGCAATCACGCTGGAGGAATTCCGGCACGACGTTTTCGCCGAGCACCAGGTTGGCAAGGATTATTGACGGACCATTGAGAAGCAGACGTCCGACGACTTCCTCGATCAGTGACACTTTGTAGGCTGCGATCATTGGCACGCCGGCAAGTGCGAGTTCGAGCGTCGATGTGCCTGATTTGCTCAGCGCAGCCCGCGCCGATCGAAAAGCCTCAGCCTTTTCCTCCGCATCCGTTACCACACGGGCCGGCACGGACCACGATGCGACGGCCGCCCGCACGGTGTCCGCAAGCCTGGAAACCGCCGGTACGACCACTTCGGCCGGGCCGAATTGTTCGATCACCCGCGCGATCGCCTGCCCGAAAACGGACTCCATGCGGCGGATCTCGCCATCCCGGCTGCCGGGCAAAACCAGGATCAGCGGCGGATTCGCGAGTCGCAGCCTTTTCTCAAGGTTCCTCGGACGCAAGTCATCAAGACGCTCGACCAATGGGTGCCCAACATAGGTGCAAGGCGGACCTCCAAGTTCGGCCATAACTTTCGGCTCGAAAGGTAGCAGCGCAAGTACATGGTCTACGTAAGCCCGCATTGCTCGAGCACGGCCCGGACGCCACGCCCACACCGACGGACAGACATAGTCGACAATTGGAATTTCCGGCAGTCTCGCCCGCACGCGCTTTGCTACGCGGTGCGTGAATTCGGGACTATCGATAATGATAAGTGCATCGGGCCGTGCTGATACAACCGCATCGGTCGCTTCGCGAATGCGCCGCAAGATTTTCGGCAGACTTTTCGGGATGGCCGAGAAGCCGATAATCGCAAGGTCTCCGAGTGGAAACAAACTCGGCACCCCTTCGGCTGCCATGTGGGCGCCGCCAACGCAGGAAAAATGAACGTGCCCTTTCGTCCGTTGCTTGATCGCCGCGATTAGCGCCGCGCCCAACCGGTCGCCCGATTCTTCGCCGGCAACCAAAAAGATGTGAGGGCTCATTTGTCCTGTCCGGACGACACGCCCACGACAAAAATATTGGCGCGATCTGCGGCCGTCACCAATTGTTCTGCCTCGGCCACGATGGTGCTGCCGGCGACAACCGCAATGCCGGCAAGCCCCGCACGAACGACGGCCTCGACGGTCATGGGGCCGATTGACGGCAAGTCGAAGCGACGATCCTGCGCCGGCTTAGGTGCCTTCACTAAAATGCCAGTGCCCCGTGGTGCGCGCACGCGGCCATTTGTCCTCATCTCGGCCACGCGCGCGAGCATCGCATCGGTTCCCTCCGCCGCCTCGACGGCCAACACATGTAGGCCCGCTACGACCACCGCCTGTCCGATATCGAACCTCCCGGCCGTGCGCAGGTAATCAAGCCCGAGCGCAATGTCCGCATGGTCGCGCTCTGACGCCTGCACGCGACCGAACGTCCCTTCAGGTATCAAAATGTCCGGCGCTACCTCGTGGGCGCCGAGCAGCCGGAATCCATCCTGCTCGAGCACCTTGCCCATCCCCGTCAGCAGATGGTTGTCACCCCCGCGAAACGCAGCAATCACCCGGGGCAAAAAACTGAGCCCTTTGAGGTCAGGGTGCACCTGCCAGAGCGACGGCCGCACCAGCGATCCGATAAAGACCACATCGCGACAGCCCGCGGCGCGGGCAAGGCGCATGAATTTGCCGATCTGGCCAACATGGACCCAGTGATGCGGAAACCGCTCGACCGCCGTTCCCTCGGCGGCCCCACGTATCGGAAACAACAGGACTGATCGTCCGGACTTCGTCACTTTTTCCGCCACCGCCAGGGGAAGGCTGCCGCCTCCACAAAGCATAGCGAGTGGCCCTTCAGCACTGACGGCCGAAACCGCGCTCATGCCTCCGCGTCCGCGGCGTTGCGCTTGACGGCCATGGTCAATGGTCGTTTTCCCGCACGAATAAATTCGATGATCTTGTTCACGAGGGGGTCGGCCTTGTACTCGGCATCCACCTGGTCCACGCGGGCGCGAAACTCACCTTCTCCGAAGAACAGCGCTTGATAAGCCGAACGCACACGTTGAACGTCGGCCTTGGAAAGACCGCGGCGTCGCATGCCGACAACATTCAGCCCAATCAGGTCAGCAAGTGGACCATGTGCCATCCCGAAGGGTATTACATCGGCCCGCACCCCGCTTAGTCCGACAATCATCGCCCCTTCGCCGATGCGTACGAATTGCCGTACCGCGACGCCGCCCCCGAAAACGACGTGATCGCCAATGGTTACGTGCCCGGCAAGCAATATATTGTTGGCGAAGACCACATGATTGCCAACCTTGCAGTCATGAGCGACATGGGAACCGACCATGAAAAAGCAGTGGTCACCGACTTCCGTGACACCGCGGCCGTCCTCGGTGCCGGTGCTCATCGTCACGTTCTCACGAATGTCGCAATCGGCGCCGACCACCAGTCGTGTAGGCCCGCCACGATAGCTTAGCGACTGTGGTGGTGACCCTAGGGAAGCAAATGGATGAATGATGGTCCGTGGACCGATGGTCGTATGGCCGGTGAGATTTACGTGAGCGATCAAGCGGCAGCCGTCGCCAATGCTCACTTGTGCACCGACCGTGCAGTAAGGACCGATCGCCACGTCTTTCCCGATCGTGGCCCCGGCCTCGATCCGAGCCGAGGGGTCGATCATGCGCGCGCTCATGCGTCAGAAAGCATGGCGCCGACTTCGGCTTCGGCGACAATCTGCCCCGCCACTTTCGCCTCGCCGCGGTACCACCACATCGATTTGCGCCGTGTAATTCGGTTCATGTGGTACTCGATAGTATCGCCGGGCCGCACGGGTCTGCGGAATTTCGCCTTGTCGATGGTAAGAAAGAATACCGAAGTCGGCTGTGTCGCGGTTGCTGCGATACAAAGTACGCCAGCAGTCTGCGCCATTCCCTCGATCATCAACACACCGGGAAACACCGGATTGCCGGGAAAGTGACCCTGGAAATGTGGTTCGTTGATCGTCACGTTTTTGATGCCGATACCATGCTCGTCGCCGCGAATATCGATCACGCGATCGACCATCAGAAACGGGTAACGGTGCGGCAGCAACTTGAGAACGGTCGCAATATCCGCCGCCTCAAGTGTTGTCACGACTTTGTCCATGACAGCCGTCTCACTCATCGGCCGCAGCGTCAGTGCCGCCCTTCTGCCGCGCAAGTCGTTCGAGAATCTTCATCTCGCGGAACCACTGCTTTACCGGCTTAGCCGGTGTGCCGCCCCAACGCGCGCCTGCCGGTACGTCGCCGTGCACGTTGCTGATTGCTGCGATCTGCGCCCCTTCGCCGATCGTGACGTTGTTGTTCAATCCAACACGTGCGCCCAACACAACAAAATCCTCAAGTGTGGAACTGCCTGAGATTCCCGTCTGCGCAACAATTACGCAATGCCGGCCAATGCTGACATTGTGGCCTACCTGCACCAGGTTGTCGATCTTGGTTCCCTCGCCGATTACCGTGTCACGAATTGCGCCACGGTCAATCGTCGTGCCGGCGCCTATCTCGACGTCGTCTTGAATTATCACGCGGCCAACCTGCGGAACCTTGAGGTGTCCCTTGCCGCCCATCACATAGCCGAAGCCGTCCTGACCGATCTTGCAACCGGGATGGATGATGACCCGATCGCCAATCAAGGCATTGCTCAGACTCGTTCCGGATCCGATCGAACAATCGCGTCCTATTCTCACATCGGCGCCAATGACGGCATTCGCCCCGATCACAGTGCCGCTGCCGATTTCGGCGCGTGGCCCGATTACGGCGCCGGGTTCGATGCTAACTCCGTCTTCGGTCCGGGCGCTGCCGTCCACCCGCGCATGAGCAAAATCGCCTGCGTCGGACAATGACGACGGTCGCAGTGCGTGTGGAAACAGAGACCGCGCTGCGACAACAAAAGCGCG
The DNA here is from genome assembly GCA_963831515.1 of uncultured Alphaproteobacteria bacterium. Lineage (GTDB taxonomy): Bacteria > Pseudomonadota > Alphaproteobacteria > Rhizobiales > Xanthobacteraceae > Pseudolabrys. Next base: position 243,329 of record CAWHQL010000009.1, read on the forward strand.
ATACGGCTCGCGCACTATCAAAGCCACGACCCGTGTCGGCAGCTCCTTGGCTAATGCAGCTGTCGTGAGGCATGCGCCCGCATGTGTCGCGGCCGCGGCCTTGGCAAAATTTCGGCTGTCGAGAAACGTAAGGTCTGACGGACCTGCCCGGTCTAGCGGCGCAACATTGACGATTCGACGTGCGTACGGCACCGGCGAGCCTTGCGTCGCACCAGTCAAAGAAGCGATTTCCTCAAGCGTGAGGCCCGATGATTGTCGTAAGAATATCGGCTCGCTCATACCCACTGCAGTCCGATTCCTGGTACCGCTTGAGGTAGCCGAGATCAGAACTTGGTGCCGCCGCTGAAACGGAAGTACTGCGTGCGGTCACAAACTTCGGGGCCACCGCCAGTTGGTGTCGCACAATATTTCGTAATCGGATAGGCCAGATCGAACCGCAACGGCCCGAGTGGTGAATCCCACAAGAGCCCTACGCCGACCGAGCTGCGGATGAATGATGCACTGTCGAGGCCTACCTGAAGGGTTTCGCCGGTCACGTTCCAGCTCGTCGGCCCTCTATAACTCCACAAATTGCCCGCATCGGCGAATGCCGCAACTTTGATACCAATATCCTTCGGCAAGAAATACAGCGGGGTTTGTGCTTCGAGAGTTACACCCCAATAGAGGCTACCGCCGAGAGCATCGTTCGTTGTTCCGGGGGTCAAGTCGCGAGGACCTATACCGGCCGTAGAGAAACCGCGCACAAGGTTCGGCCCCATCTGGAAGCTGTCGAGCATACGCAACTGCTGGCCGCCCCATGGAGTTACATTGCCTGCCTGTACTTTGAAAACGCCGATCACGTCGGCGAAAACTTCGTAGTAGGTACGCGCTTCAACTGCCGTACGTAGGAAGTTCACGTCGCCGCCGACTCCTGCGAAATCCTGCCGCAGTTCGGCGTAGAGACCGCTGGTCGGAAGTTTGTTGTTGTCGAGCGTATTGTACGACACGGTATACCCCACCAGTGACACCATCACTGGGCCCTGAGCCAATTCCTTGCGAACAGCAAGTGACGCTTCACCGTCTGAATAGCAGCCAAAGGGCGGATTAACGAATGTGTCAAACCCTCCGGTGGCGGGGTTGCCCAACCCGTTTCCGCCGTTTGCCGGACTCGGCTCGTTCGACGGCGTTACACCTGGCCCACCATTGCCTGGCGTGTTGCTCGAAAACTGACAGTTATTGTACTGAACCGGCAGTGTAATCCTCTGCTGATAGATGCTGTACCGCGGCTGGAAAGCGATTTCTTCGGTCAAAGCAAAGCCGAGCCGCAGGTTGGCGCCAACGGTCTGGCTATCGTAAGAGACATAGTTCGAGGCCAGGTTCTGGCGACCAAAGAAGTCGATGCCGCCGGCCATGCGATAGCCGAACAGGAAAGGTTCGACGAACGACAAATCAAAGCCTCGCGTGCGCTGGCCGTAGGTAACGGATGCCTTGCCGTAGTTGCCTCGGCCCATCAGGTTGCGGTCAGCAACGCTGACCTCTGCAATGAACCCGTCCGCCGTTGAATAGCCGCCAGAAACCGAGAACTCGCCGGTTGCCTGCTCTTCAACGTCGACGTTGATGACCACGCGATCAGGTGCTGAACCAGGCTCATTGCTGATCCGCACCATTTTAAAAAAGCCAAGGTTCTTCAGCCGCCGTTCGGCGCGGTCGACCAGTGCCCGGTTATAGGCATCGCCCTCGCCCAAATCGAATTCCCGGCGGATCACGTAATCGCGGGTTCGCGTATTTCCCCGGATATTGATGCGCTCGATATAGGCCCGCGCACCTTCCTCGACGACAAAGGCAATGTTGATTGTCTTGTTTTCGAAATTGCGTTCACCACGCGGGCGGACATTGGCGAAGGCATAGCCGTGTTTGGCGGCCTGAACCGTCATCAACTCAACGCTTTTTTCGACGAGATCCGCGTTATAGACGTTTCCAGTGCTCAACCTGAGCTGACTGCGCAGGGTCTGAGGGTCGATTGCCCGCACGTTGGAAATGACTTCGATATTTCCAACCCGATACTGACTTCCCTCGTCGATCGTGAACGTCACGATAAACCCTTTGCGCGCCGGGTCGTACTCACCGACGGCCGAAACGATGCGCACATCTGCATAGCCGTGCTTCAGGTAGAAGCGGCGCAGCAGATCGCGATCGGCTTCCACCCGGTCGGGGTCATAAATGTCGGTCGTCTGCAGAAAGCTCAGCCAGTTGCTTTCGGAGGTTTTGATCACTTCCTTCAGGCGGCCGTAGGAATAGGCATGCGTCCCGGCAAAACGGATGTCTTTGACGCCGGTTTTCTCCCCTTCTTTGATTTCGAACACGAGATCAACGCGGTTGTTCGGCAATTCAATAATCTTCGGTGTGACCGAGACGTCGAACCGGCCGCTGCGATGATAGATCTCGATAATGCGCTGCACGTCGGCCTGCACGGTCGGCCTTGACAGGGTGCCGCGTGGCTTGGACTGCACTTCGGCTGTGAGCTGTTCGTCCTTAGCCTTCTTGTTGCCTTCGAAGGCGACCCGATTGATGACCGGATTTTCGACGACTGTGACCACGATGCGACCGCCCGCGTGGCTGATGCGGACGTCGGCAAAGAGCCCTGTGGCGACAAGAGCCTTAAGGGCCTCGTCTTCCTGTTCGGGACCTATCCGTCCCCCGGGACCGGGCTTGAAATACGAGCGGATAGTGTCGAGTTCGACGCGACGGCTGCCTTCGACGACGATAGAACTGACCGTCTGCGCAACCGCCGGGCCTGAGGAGGCAAGGGTCACGCAGCAAGCACTGACAATGATGCCGCCGAGGATCAGGCAACTAAAAGCCAGCCCCCGAACCCTCCTCACGCTAAGTCCCATTCGCTACGCGCCCTTTATTCTTGCGGCCGCCCCCAAGACGGTCCGGGCTGGCATAGGCGAGTTTTTTACAGCGTTTTTTCCGCGCCGCAAACGAAACTCCCCGCAAAGTTTCCCTTTTCCCTCAAAAAGTTGCCCGGCAGCAACGGTCAGGAAGTGGCAAGGTGGAGGATGTCATTAAAGGTTGCAAAAATCATCAACATGAGGACGATCGCGAGCCCAATTCGGAACCCGACCTCCTGGGCGCGCTCCGACAGCGGCCGGCCTCGGATCGTCTCAATGGCGTAGAACAAAAGGTGACCACCATCCAATAGAGGTATTGGGAAAAGGTTCAGCAGGCCAATCGATACCGACAGGACAGCCGTGAGGTGAATCAGGGGGGCGAATCCGGCTGTGGCCACCTGTCCCGACACCTGCGCGATTCGAATCGGGCCGCCGAGCTGATCGGCCGCCTCTCGTCCGGTAAACACACCACTGATGTAGGACAGGGTGCGGTCCACGACGAACCAGGTTTCCTGCACGCCCATAACGACGGCGCGCAGCGGTGGCGCCCTCTCGGTCTTGATGTCGCCCGGGGCCATTGAGCGGCTGATGCCAAGCACGCCAAGTCGGTGAACATTACCGAAATTGTCCTTGATCTCCTTTAGCTGCGGCACGGCCTTGAGTGTCACCTGTGCATTGTCGCGCTCGACCTCGACGGTCAGCGGCGCGCCCGCGCTAATGCTGACAACGCGCTGCATGTCGGAGAAGCTTTCGATCTTCTCGCCATTGATCGTGAGGACAAGGTCACCCGGCTTGAACCCGGCCGTTTGCGCGGCGCTGCCCGGCTGCACAGTATCGACACGGGCGCTGGTCGTTTGCTTGCCGACGGTCATGAAGATGCCGGCAAAAATCGCAATTGCCAGCAGGAAGTTGGCGACAGGGCCCGCCGCGACAACCAATGCGCGCGATCCGACCGGTTGGAATTGGAAGCTGTCCTTTTTCTCCGCTTCCGTCATGCGCGCGGCGGCGGACTGATCGGGCGCGCTCGCCGCATTCTCATCGCCGAAAAATTTTACATAGCCGCCGAGGGGAATTGCGGAAATCTTCCATCTTGTCCCATAGCGGTCGTAAAATCCGGCGATCTCGGGGCCAAAGCCAACGGAGAACACCAACACCTTGATGCCGCACCAGCGCGCCATCAGAAAATGACCAAGTTCGTGGAAGAAAACGACGATGGTCAAAACAAACAAAAACGGCACCACATAGCCGACGAGGCCGCCGCCCAAAGCGCTCAAGCCCCCCATGATTTCCATTCCCATTATCGCCTCGTCCTGCCCCACAGGGCCTTTGTACCGCCCAAACGTTACCTAGGATGCCTTTACGGCTATTTCGGGCAAGAGGTCGCGTGCCAGACTTCTTGCAATATGGTCAACGGCCAGCGCCGCATCGATTCCGGCCGGTTCCGCGAGTAAACCCCGTCCTGCAGCCACATCAAGCGTCGCTTCCACCAATGCCGTAATTGCCGGAAAAGAGATCCTGCCGGCGATGAATTCGCCAACGGCGACCTCATCCGCCGCATTGAGCACGGTGGGCGCAGCCCCACCCGTTTCCATTGCGTGCCGCGCTAGCGCTAGCGCCGGAAATCGTTCGAGATCTGGCGCCTCAAACGTGAGTTCCCGCAACGCGGCCAAGTCCAGTCGCGCCGCCGGCCCATCGATGCGTCGCGGCCAGGCCAAACAATGAGCAATCGGGATTCGCATGTCGGGAGACCCGAGTTGGGCAACAACCGAACCGTCGCGGAATTCCACAAGCCCGTGCACCACCGACTGCGGGTGAACGAGCACGTCGATCTCCTCCGATTTGAGTGAGAAAAGGTGATGAGCCTCGATGATCTCAAGACCCTTGTTCATCAGCGTTGCGGAATCGATCGTGACTTTTGGGCCCATGACCCAATTGGGGTGCCGTAACGCCTGTTCGGGGGTCGCCGCCTTGATCGCTTCCTTTGACCAAGTCCGGAACGGACCGCCGGATGCGGTAAGGATTGCACGTTTCACATCGGCTCGATTGCCGGCACCGAGCGCCTGAAACACTGCATTGTGTTCTGAATCGACCGGGAGGACGATTGCGCCAGTCGTTGCCGCACGGCGCATGAAAAGACCGCCCGCGCAGACTAGGCACTCCTTGTTCGCAAGCGCAACGGTCGCACCCCGCTCGACCGCTGCAAGCGTCGGCTTCAGTCCGACCGAACCGCTAATCGCCGCCATCACCCAGTCAGCAGGACGCTGCGCCGCTTCCACCAGAGCATCTTCGCCCGCAGCAGCCTCGATGCGTGAACCAGACAGGGCGTCCTTGAGTTCCCGATACGCGGCGTGATCCGCAACCACTGCGTGGCGCGCACCAACCTCACGCGCGATCTTGCCGAGAGCGGCCGCATTGCGGCGTGCACTGATCAATTCTACCCGATAGCGTCCCGGTTCGCGTTTGATCAGGTCGAGCGTACTCGCTCCGATCGAACCGGTCGCACCCAAAATAGTAACACTGCGCACGTCGGCAGATGGCCGTGAACTTGTTCGCGCAACCTCAACGGTACTCATACACTCACCATACCAGCAGTCCGCGTGCAGGCCCATCGAAGCCGCCACGCATCAATCCGATCACGCACCCTGCAACGGCGGCAGCCCAAAACCCATCCAGCCGGTCCATCACCCCACCATGACCGGGAATGAGACGACTGGAGTCTTTTGCACCGAACTGCCTTTTCACCCAGGATTCGAACAAATCGCCAATTTGCGCCAAGACCGAGAGCGCAAATGTGATCGCAAGCATCGCAACTGTGTTGAAGGATCCAAACAGACTTGCGACGAGTGATCCAATGATCATGGCACTGGCTGTACCGGCGATAGCACCAGACCAGGTTTTCTTCGGGCTTACGAATGGCAGCAACTTCGGCCCGCCGAAAGCACGGCCCGCGAAATAGCCGCAAACATCGGTAGTCCATACGATAGCGAAGAGCAGAATGATGATGGCAAAACCATAGGCAGGGTCGTGTCGCAAAAGGACAGGAGCGAGTAGCATCGCGCCGGCGTACCCGATACCGAGCATCACCCACAGTCTTCGCGCGGATGGTGCGAAAATTGCCGCAGCCAGGGCACCCAGGCCTAACATCAGAAGGGCCGAGATTGGGCGATCGAGCCAGACCAGAAAACCGGCCGCTGCGACCGCGCCTGCGCACGAGATGAACAAAGGCCGTTGCGCTTTGCCGGCGACAAGCTCAATCCACTCCCACAAAACCGCGAGCGCGGCTGCGCCCCAAAACAGCACGAATGGCCATCCTCCGGAATAGGCCGTCACCAGCGCAAGCGGTGCAAGAACAGCGGCCGAGGCCACACGCAGCGCCAGATTGTTTGCGGACAACGGCTTGCGAGCATCATTCGAATGAGAAATGGGGTTCGAGCCAACCACGGGGTTCACGATCCAGTCTGGGCCACGAGGCCGCCAAATCGGCGCTCGCGTTGTTGATATTCGCGGATCGCGAATTCGAGAGTCGACCGATCGAAATCCGGCCAATAGGTCGGCACGAAAACAAGTTCGCTGTATGCCGCCTGCCAAAGAAGAAAGTTCGACAGCCGCTGTTCGCCGCTGGTGCGAATGATGAGGTCGGGATCGGGAATCTCAGGCGCGTCCAAAAACTGTGCGAAAGAGTCCATGTCGACATCGGCCAAGTTTAAGTCGCCACGCCGCACCGCGTCTGCCACCCGGCGGGCCGCACGCACGATTTCTTGGCGTGCACCATAGTTGAACGCTACAACGAGGGTGAGACCGTCGTTGCTCTTCGTCAGCTCTTCCGCCTCAACCAGCAACCGGCCGATATCGGGCTCGAGACCGGCTCGCTCCCCTATTACTCGGACGCGCACATTGCTTTTGTGCAGTTCGACGAGATCGTTTCGAACGAACCGGCGAAGGAGCCCCATCAGTTCGCCAATTTCGCTGGCGGGTCGAGACCAGTTTTCAGAACTAAAGGAAAAGATCGTAATAATCTTGATGCCGATTTCGCCGGCGCCACGAATGGTCCGTCGCAAGGCCTCGACACCGCGACGGTGCCCCTCCGCTCGCGGCAATCCGCGCGCCGCCGCCCACCGGCCGTTGCCATCCATGATAATCGCAACGTGCCGCGGCACATCGAATGCTGCCGCCGCGTTATTCGGGATATCGGCCTCGGGCATAAAGGTGACCTCAGACCGTGAGGATTTCCTTCTCTTTTGCAGCCAACATGTGGTCGATCTCCGCAATGCCGGCATCGGTTGCTTTCTGGATCTCACCGGAAAAGCGATCGTGGTCGTCCTTGCTGATCTTGTGTTCCTTTTCCAGTTTCTTGACCACGTCCATGGCGTCGCGTCGGACGTGACGAACCGCAACACGTGCTGTCTCGGCGTATTTGTGAGCAACCTTCACAAGCTCTTTGCGCCGTTCTTCGTTGAGTTCTGGAATACGTAAGCGAATTGTTTGTCCTTCGGTTGCCGGCGATAAGCCAAGATTGGAATTGATGATCGCCTTTTCGACGGGATGAACGAGCGAACGATCCCAGACGTTAACGGAAATCATCCGCGGTTCCGGCACGCTCACTGTTGCCACCTGGTTCAGCGGCATCTGCGCGCCATAGGCGTCGACCATCACCGGATCGAGCAGATGCGCAGAAGCACGGCCAGTGCGCAGTCCCGACAATTCAGCTTTCAAAACGCCGCTCGTGCCCTGCATCCGGCGCTTGATCTCATTAAGGTCATGCGTAGTTGCGTTTGCCATGGCAATTCCTCGCACGCCGCACCTTTTCGGGCGACGTAAAATGCATCGCCGGTCTAACCGACGATCGTTGCGCGCCCTTTGCCGCGCAGCACAGTCTCTATGGCGCTCTTCTCGGCGATAGAGAAGACAATGATAGGCATCCGGTTTTCTCGGGCAAGCGCGAAGGCGGCGCCGTCCATGACCCTGAGATCCTTTTCGATGGCCTCCTGGTGGCTGATCTTGTCGTAACGCTTCGCTTTGGGGTCTTTTTTGGGGTCGGCGGTATAGACGCCGTCGACATTGGTGGCCTTGAGCACCGCCTGCGCCTCGAGTTCGGCGGCCCGGAGTACCGCGGTCGTATCGGTCGTGAAATACGGATTGCCCGTGCCGGCAGCCAGCAGCACCACGCGACCTTTGCCCAGATTTTTCATGGCGCGTTTACGGTTATAGGTTTCGCAGACTGCCGTCATTGCGAGCGCCGACAGCGTTCGCGCCTCGCATCCCGCACGTTCGATTGCGGCCTCTAGGACAAGACAATTCATCACGGTGGCGAGCATGCCCATCGTGTCGCCGACGGGACGCGGCACACCACGTTCCGAAACCTCTACACCGCGAAAGATATTGCCGCCTCCGACCACGACGCCGAGCTCGATACCGAGTTTCGCGCTCGCTGCAAGATCGGCTGCAAGACGTTCGACCGTTGCCTGATCGATGCCAAAGCCATTCGCGGCCGACAGCGCCTCGCCGGAGAGTTTGACGATGACACGACGATAGATCGGGCTACTCATGCGTTGCGATCCCCTATCAGCTTCAGCACGCACGATTTCCGAAAATCGGGAGTCCGGTTTTCGGAATCGTGCGCCGGGATCGCCGCCACGCCGGCCGGCGATCAATCACGTCTGACCGGCGGCGGCCGCTACCTCGGCGGCGAAATCGGTTTCCTGCTTCTCGATGCCTTCACCGAGTGCGTAGCGGACAAAACCGGTGACTTTGATCGGCCCACCCGCCTTGCCTTCGGTGTCCTTCAGCGCCTGCGCCACACTCTTCTTGTCATCGAAAATAAATGGTTGCTCCAGCAAACAAACTTCCTTGTAGAAGGTCTTGAGTCCCAACTCGACGATCTTGTCAATCACGTTAGCCGGTTTGCCCTGCTGCTTGAACTTGTCGGCGAGCACATTCTTCTCGCGTTCCACAACTGCCGGATCGAGCGCCGTGGCGTCGAGCGCCAGAGGGTTGGCGGATGCGACGTGCATTGCGACCTGGCGACCTATGACCGCTAATTCGTCGGCCTTGCCGCTCGATTCGAGCGCGACGATCACCCCGATCTTGCCGAGGCCGTCCGTGACCGCATTGTGTACATAGGAACCGATTGCGCCCTTCCCGACCGACAAAGAGGCCGCCCGGCGTAACGTCATGTTCTCGCCGATCTTCGCGATTGTGTCAGAAATCGACTCCGACACCGTTATGCTTCCGGCTTTCGCCGCCTTGAGCTTCTCGACATCGGTGCCGACCGAAAGCGCGACGTCGGCGATCATCTTGACCAAACCCTGGAATAGATCATTGCGCGCAACGAAGTCGGTTTCCGAGTTAAGTTCGACCACGACGCCTTTCGTACCTGTCACCTGGACGCCGATCAGGCCTTCGGCCGCAACGCGGCCGGCCTTTTTCGCTGCCTTGGACAAGCCTTTCTTGCGCAGCCAGTCCTGAGCCGCTGTCAGATCGCCACTGGTCTCAGTCAGGGCGGCCTTGCAGTCCATCATGCCGGCGCCGGTCGACTCGCGCAGCTCCTTGACCATCTGGGCGCTGATATTTGCCATCGTCTGTATTCCTTGATCCGCGATGGCCGGACCTGTCTCGGCCATCGACGTCTTGAAGCCTGCAACTGTCGCAGGGCGGGCGCCGACACGATGCCGGGCAAAACGCCCTGGGTTTACTCTGCCGTCAATTCCTTCGCCTTGGCGATCCAACCATCGACGCGGCCGGGAAGTCCGACCTCTTCGCCGACATTGTGGGCAGCTTTCTCGTTGAATACGGCGATCTGCGAAAAGTGGAAGATGCCGAGATCGTTAAGTTGCTTTTCAATCGCCGGCGAGATGCCGGGCAGCTTTTTGAGATCGTCCGCAACGCCGCGCGGCCCGGGCAATTGCTCAAAGCCGAGATCGCCGGCTGCCGGCGCCGTCGGCACGGACTCGGCAACGATCGGCTTCTCGGCCGCACCGATGTCCACGCCCATCTCGCCCTGCGCACGGGAAATTCCGTCGATCGCCGCCTTTGCCACGAGATCGCAGTAGAGCGACACCGCGCGGCTGGCATCGTCATTGCCTGGCACGGCATAAGTGATGCCGGCCGGATCGCAATTGGTGTCGACGACAGCGGCTACCGGAATATTGAGCCGTTGCGCCTCTTTGATGGCGATGTCTTCCTTGTTCGTATCAATCACGAACAAAAGGTCGGGTACGCCACCCATGTCCTTGATGCCACCGAGCGAACGATCGAGCTTGTCCCGCTCGCGCTGCATGGTGAGGCGCTCTTTTTTGGTGTAGCCGGCGGTCTCGCCGGAGTTGAGCATCTCGTCGAGCTTGCGAAGCCGCGCGATCGAAGCCGAGATCGTCTTCCAGTTGGTCAGCGTGCCGCCGAGCCAACGTGAATTGACATAGTACTGCGCACTGCGCTTGGCAGCGTCGGCAATTGCGTCCTGTGCCTGCCGTTTGGTGCCGACAAACAGGATGCGACCGCCTTTGGCGACCGTATCGCTGACTGCCTGCAGTGCCCGATGGAGCATCGGGACGGTCTGCGCCAGATCGACGATATGAATGTTGTTACGGGTGCCGAAGATGTACGAGCCCATCTTCGGGTTCCAGCGATGGGCCTGATGGCCGAAGTGCACGCCAGCTTCCAAAAGCTGACGCATTGAAAAGTCAGGAAGCGCCATAGTCTTCTCCGGTTAATCCGCCGCGGACGGTCGTGAGCCCATTTGGGCCACCGGACGGCCTTTTTGACCCATTGTCGGGGCCTAAAGCCTGCATCCGCGTGAGTGATGTCGGGGCTTATATAGGTGCGATTTCAGGAAAGCAAGGCACGACAAAAGGTTAGCTGACCCACTCGGGGGCCACTTCGTGCTAGGCGACCTGCAGCGCGTGACGAACCACGCGATCCGACTGAAGTGGGATTGCTAAGAACAAATCCGGGCCGTCCTTGCCGCTGCCGTCCTTCTGATCGCATGGCGGGAGGCCGATCTGTTCAGTCAGTCTGACGAGTTCGGCAATCGTGCGGACACCCATCTTTCCCATGATGCGGCTACGGTGCACCTTGATCGTCTTTTCGACGGTCCCGAGATCCCAGGCGATCTGTTTATTCAAACGGCCGGAAATCACATGCCGCAGCACCTCGGCTTCACGCGGGGTCAGTTGAGCCAGGCGCTGCTTGATACAGGCAAGCTCTGCCCGCTTTTGCATCGACTTCGTCTGCCGGTCGACCGCGGTCTCAATCGCCGCAAGTAGTGCGGCGCAGTTGACTGGCTTGATTAGAAAATCGATCGCGCCCGCCTTCATCGCATCAACGATGGTCGGCGCATCCGTCGTGCCGGAAACGAAGATAATCGAGCGATCACCCTCGCTGTCACAAAGCGCCGCCTGCAGCTCGCGCCCGTCAATGCCCGGCATCCGCAGATCGACAATGACGCAGCCCGGAACGTCGTAGTCGTGGCCCGCAAGAAACTCTTGCGCGGAGGAAAAACTCTGTGTCGCGTAGCCTGCGGCTCCGACCAGTCGTGTGAGCGATTTGAGCACGCCCTGATCGTCATCAACAATAAACACGGTGAACTCTGCCGGCACCGCCATCTCTTCTGCCAGGCAAGGCGCGACGGGCGTCACGCAGTCAGGCCCGGAATAATTTGACGGCTTGATAGTGATGTTCATCGTGTCCCCGCAATGACATTGATCCAAATTGTTCTTCTTGTTGTTAAGGGAGCCTAGAACGGGGGCGTCAAATTGCTCCATTGGACAGAGGTAGCTGCACCCTATACCAAGGTGTCGCGCGCTAGACCGCGGCCTGATGCGCACTTTGTGCCATGCAACATGGCCATCGAAGCCCGAATCTCAGTCAGGCTTCGGCTTCTCGGTTAGATCTGATTGCTTTAGGCGCTGCGCGCCAACGCCTCGTTGAGGCACGATATTAAATTGCGATCGTCGAACGGCTTGGCCAAAAAGCCAATCGCGCCTGAGGCAATCGCCTGAGCGCGTGCCCTCATTTCCGGAAAAGCCGTAATGAATATGACAGGCAGGCAATGGCCTTGGGCGATCAAACGATCCTGCAATTCTATTCCCGTCATACCGGGCATTTGCACATCGGTAATCAGGCAATCAGCATCCGAAACGTGTTCCGATTTCAGGAATGCTTCGGCTGACTCAAAAGAGGCTGTTCCATAACCGAGCGATCGAACAAAGCTCGTCGTAGCACGGCGGAACGATTCATCATCATCGACAATTGCTATCACGGGCATCTTCGGCAAGTTGGCGTCCTTCGATGATGAAACAATTAAGACGTCGAGCCGCGCTATGCACGATTCCGATGGTAACGTTCAACTATCGGAAAGAGACGAGAAATTACACTAAGGTATAGTTTCCCTAAGTTTTTGTGCGACGAATCCCCAAAAGGTCCGCCATCTTTACGAGGTCGGCCAAAGACTTCGCCCCCATTTTTCGGGTGACCTTACCCCGATGCACCTTAACGGTGATCTCGGTGACGCCAATCTCCGCCGCGACCTGCTTGTTCAGGAGACCACCTGTTACCCAAGCCATTACCTCTTGTTCCCGTGGCGTGAGTGTCTCAAATTTCGCGCGCAATTCGGATATCGCCTTCTCGCTTGCGTAATTGGCGCGTGAACGCTCAAGCGCAATCTGTATGGCGTCCAGCAAATCCTGGTCGCGGAACGGTTTCGTCAGGAACTCGACCGCGCCGGCCTTCATCGCCTTCACGGACATTGGAATATCACCGTGGCCGGTAATGAAAATTATGGGGATCTGGACCTGTGCTTTTGTAAGTTCCGTCTGAAAGTCCAGCCCGCTCACACCGGGCAATCGCACATCGAGGATAAGGCAGCACGCTGCATCAGGTCGTTTCGCCGCAAAGAATTCCGCGGTCGAGGCGAAGGCCTCGACTTTCAGCCCTACTGAGCGAACCAAGTTACTAACCGCCCCACGCAGTGAAGCGTCGTCGTCAACGACGAAAACGACCGGCAGCGTATCTGGACGCTCGGGTTTGGCCTGACTGCGTGTGCCTTGAGGTGGTGTCATTGAATACCAGGGAGGACAATGTGGAACACGGAACCGTACGGAACTCCCGGCGATACTGACAAGGTTCCGCCGTGGGCTTCGACAATTGAACGGCATATCGCGAGGCCCATGCCCATGCCGTTGGTCTTGGTCGTGAAAAACGCATCGAAAATGCGTTCAGCATGTTCCTGATCAATTCCTGTGCCGGAATCCTGCACTGAAAGTGCCACTCCGGTTGAATCGAAGGGCTTGGACCTCACCCTTAAAGTCCGTGCTCGATCGTCAACATTGCGCATGGATTCAGCGGCATTAGTCAGGATGTTCAGTACGACCTGCTGAAGCTGTCCCCGATGCGCGGGGATCATTGGAAGCTCCCCAAGCTCGAGTTGGACATCGATCTTGGCTGCCTCCAGTTCATCACTCGCCATCGCAATCGTTTCACGGATCAGTTCATTTGCATCGAGCGGGGCGCCGACCTGGTCGCTCTTAGCAAACATCGCACGTACCGACTGGATCACCTCGCTGGCTCGGTGGCCGTCCGCGGAAATGTGCTTGAGAGTGTCACGTACCTCAACGAGGTCAGGCGTCGCCCTGTCCAGCCAACGGAGGCCGGCATTCGCATTCGTGACGATCGCGCCGAGCGGTTGTCTGATTTCATGGGCAATTGCGGCAGACATTGCCGCCAGTGTCGTTCGCCGCGACACCTGCGCAAGCTCGTGCCGAGCCTCCATCAATTTATTCTCGGCATCCCTGAGTTCAGTGACGTCTCGCGCCACCCCATAAATACGACCCTTGTCTTGAGCCGCCTTCCAAGAGAGCCAACGATACGATCCGTCTTTATGGCGCAGCCTGGTGAGGAAACGTTGTGTCGTGTGACCCGCGGCGAGCTCTTTGGTTTCGGCGCGCGCTTTGTCGCGGTCGTCTGGATGCAACATCCATTGCAACGTTTTGCCGATCAGGTCCGTCTCCGGCCACCCGAGCGTGGTTGTCCATGCAGGATTCACATTAAGAAATTTGCCATCTGCATCCGCGATCACGAGAAGATCTTGCGAAACATTCCAGGTCTGGAGACGCTCGTACGTTTCTGCTTGCACCCGCTGCTCAAGCGTTTCGTTGAGCTCACGCAGGGCGGCTTCGGAACGTTTGCGCTCGGTTATATCTTCCGCGACTACATTGATGCCTATGATCCGACCATCCGCGTTTCTCAATGGATGCCAGTTGGTGATCCAGACATGGTCCGCGTTGCTCTTGTCTGCCTTCTGCCCGCTCACCTCGACACCGGTGACGGGCTCACCTGTGTGCACAATCGCCTTAACAAGTTGCTCGACCTGCTCTGCGACCGCCGGCACGGTTTCACGAACCGAACGACCGATATGGTCGGCTACGGAAATACCGCAAATCTCGGTCAGCCGTTGATTGATGTGCACATACCGGCAATCGAGCGAAAGAAACGCGAGCCCCACCGGGGCCGTGTCGTAGATCAGCTGAAGCTCGGGCAACCGGTCATAGAGGTGCCCGTCGTGCAACTGTTGTCTCGAAAGCGCAGCTCGGCTCGTCGGCGCAGCGCTTCGAGAGCCGATCTGCTTCAGCTTTTCCGGTTTGTGCATCTTTACTCAGCCAACAGAGCCTGAAGCCAAACGTACATGACAATTGCGGTCATTGGAATAAATGCGGGGATCACTGATGTTTGATGCCCATTTTGCCGCCATTTGATCGGATTCGCGGCGATACCTTCGTATATGCGCCCTTCTCTTTTCGATACCGGCCGTTAACCAGCGTACAGTGGCGCTACAAGCCGTCGCCAACCTAGGCTTCCTGCAACAAAAAGCAGAACTCGTTGCAGGGAGTTTTTATGTTCCGGCCTCTGCTTATTGCGAGCCTCACAGCTGTCGCCACTGTCGGCGGCGTCGCTCTTTTGGCGGCCCCTAGCGCTGAGGTCAGAGCGAATACTCCCGCGACGAAAAACGATCGACCCGACACTCAACTCGTTACGCGCGAATGCGCTCAGCATGCGTGGCCTTACTACCCAGGCGATTGCATTCGCGACCACCGTCGCTCGTCCGGCAAAGCTTCCGATGTACGCGTTGTCTTTGCGAGCCAACTGCCGGACGCAGCCTCGAGTAACAGGAAATAGGCAGTACCCAACAAAGCTCCTGGAGACTTTGTCATGTTGAACACCGGCAAGATCCACGGAATGAGCCTCACCATCGCAGCGACCCTGGCTACGGTTGTTTTTTTCCAGACCGGCCCAGCTTCGGCTGACCCGCTCGGCTTCGCGTCGCCCTTCAACTTCGGCCGCAGCGAAACGGTATTCGCACCGGCCATGCGGCAGTTGCCCAATGAGACCGACGACGGACTGACAAGCGACATCCCGGCCCGGCTACATCGTAACATCGTGGAATATTCGACGCGTGAAGCGCCGGGCACGATCGTTATCGACACGCCAAATACCTATCTCTACTACGTGCTCGGCGGCGGCAAAGCGATCCGCTACGGGATTGGCGTGGGTCGCGAAGGTTTCACCTGGTCTGGCGTCAAGGCAATCGAACGTAAGGCCGAGTGGCCCGACTGGATTCCGCCAACTGAAATGCTTCAGCGTCAGCCATACCTTCCGCGCTTCATGGCGGGTGGTCCAGGCAATCCCCTCGGCGCGCGCGCCATGTATATCGGCGGCACGGTTTATCGCATCCACGGAACGAACGCTCCCACAACGATCGGCAAGCAAGTGTCGAGCGGATGCATCCGGATGCTCAATGAAGATGTCATCGATCTTTATGCACGGGTGAATGTTGGAACGAAGGTTGTTGTCATGCCGATGCATCCGGGCCGCGGCCCAAGCGTCGTGCAAGTCCAATCAGTCCCCGCGACGCGAAGCGCTGCCGCCAACGTTGCGCGGGCACACGGAGTCTACTGAGCTCGCTCTCAGGCGATCAAACGGAGGCGTGTCATGAACAGCTCACTTTGGTCCGCAGGTCGCAATACGCACCTCAAGATCGTGGCCGTTGCGCTCATGGCTTCGATTGTTGTGGTGGTCGTCGGGATCAATTCGCGCGTCGAAAACGGAGCGCCTCAGGTCGTGGTCAAGGCCGGTCAGCCAACTGTTTACACCGGCAACAATGGGCCCACGATCCGCTGAGTGGTAACCTGATTGGCAACTACATGTGATGCCCAGGCCGTGGTGGCGAACCACGGCCTTGCGCGTTCATGATCAGACCTTGAAGATTTGAGAATAGTGCCGTTTGATTTCTTCGCCCTGTGCCTCGACCGCGGCGGGATCATCCTTCCAGACCTTGATCGCCGATAAGGGTGTGCGACCTGGCCTGTCCTTCACCAGCGCATGCATCGAGCGCAAGGCGCCCAGGTTCACGAAAAGCTCCTGCCCTTCGACACTGAACAGATAATTCTGGAAAAGCCGTGCAGCATTCGGGTGTGGTGCCGCGGCAAAAATCGCCGAGGGTTGCACAATCGAGGGCGTCCCTTCGACGGCATAGACAACCTCGATTGGTCCACCCGTCTCTTTGAGAAGCAGCACGTTGGACTCGTTGCCATCCGCCATGAGCGGACGCTCTCCAAGCACGATCTTTTTCGGAGTGTCTGTGGCCGACTGGATCTGCAGGACCTGTTGTTGAGCCAACTTCTCGAGGTAGGGCCAGCCTAGTTCGCGGACCATCTGATAGGTCGAAGTCATGATGGTGCCGCTGTAGCTCGGATGCGCCTTGACGATCTTTCCTTTCCACTTCGGATCAAGCAGGTCGGCAAAGCTCTTTGGCGCGCTCTCGTGGTTCACCATCTCTGTATTGTAGGCAATGACACACAACGAAGCCCGGACCGTTGCGTAGAGCCCATCGGGATCGCGATGCTCCGGCGGAATGTGCCGGGCAACATCCTCAGGCACGCAGGGCGCAAGCAGCTTTTGTCGCTTCCACGCCAGAAATTGCGCCGCGTCGCCCGTACTCACCGCATCGGCAACATAGAGCCTGGATGCATATTCTTGCGCCACGCGAGCAAATATCCGCTCGCCGCCCGCTCGCTCAACACGAACGCGAATGCCCGGGAATTTTAGTTCGAAAGCTTTGCCGACTTTCTCCGCAAGCTGGAGGTCCGCTGAGGTGTACCAGGTGATTTGGGCTTCTTTCGTAGCTGCAGCAATCAATGCCGGCGTAATGGTCTCAGCCGGGGGCGCTGCCGCACGCAGAGGCGTAGCGTAGACAAGCGGCAATGCGGCAGCGGCCTTGAGAAGCTTACGGCGTGAAAACCGACGGCTCATGAAAAAATGTGCCTGCGTCTTGTCCGTCAGGTGCCCACCATCTCTGGTCGCAGCCATGCTGTCCCATGCGGGGACACGGACACAAGCCCGAGTAGGAACGCTACAGCGCTTCGACCTGCACCACGCCCGGCACAGCCTTGATGGCGCCTGCGATCTGCGGCGAGACTTTGAAGCGGCCCGGCAGTTTCACTTCGACTTCCGTGCCGCGTTGGAGCAGTAACACGACGCTGACCTCTCCATCGCCGTTCGGATGGGATGATCGCGGGACGGCCTCCAGCCGCTTTGCCACCCCCTCAAGCGGTGCGCCATCGCGCAGAAACACGCGTAGGCCCTTTTGCAGATTGGCCGCAGCGCTGTCGAGCGGATCGACCGACTGGATGCGCGCACGCACCTCGTCGCCTTGCACCTCCGCCGACAGGAAAAGCAGTACCGCGTTGCCTGGTTCAAGCAGATCGCGGTGCTCGGCAAGCCCTTCCGAAAAGATGACGGCCTCGAAATGACCGCTTGGATCGGACAAACCGATGATCCCCATCTTGTTGCCGGTGCGGGTGCGACGCTCGATGCGTGAAACGACGGTCGCCGCGACGCGTCCCGCTGTCGCGCCCGCCTTCACGGCACGCGCGAATTCTGCCCAGGGCTGCACCCGCAATTTCTTTAGCACCGCGGCATAGTCATCGAGCGGATGTCCCGACAGGAAAAAACCGACGGCCTCATATTCTCGCCGCAAGCG
This sequence comes from uncultured Alphaproteobacteria bacterium, assembly GCA_963831515.1. GTDB lineage: Bacteria > Pseudomonadota > Alphaproteobacteria > Rhizobiales > Xanthobacteraceae > Pseudolabrys. The sequence goes on from CAWHQL010000009.1 coordinate 261,230, forward strand.
TTCGGCCGGCAACCAAGGTTCGATCTGCGGCAGCGCAATTTGCTCGCGTGTTGTGCCCCCTCCGAACAATTCGCTCTGGCCGATCGCAGCCGTATCATGAGCACGCTGTGCACGGGCAAGCACGACATCGACCGCGGCAAAAACCCGGGCTCTGTTTTTCTCGAATGTATCGAACGCGCCGGCCGCCGCGAGGCTTTCGAGCACGCGTTTGTTTATGGCGCGCGGATTGACGCGCGCTGCAAGGTCCGCGAGATCGGCGAATTCCCGGTCGCCGCGCGCGGCAATGATAGCCTCAACCGCCTGTGTGCCGACCCCTTTGAGCGCTGCGAGGGCATAGATGATAGTATTGCCATCGACTTCAAAATCGACCGCCGAGCGGTTGATCGAAGGCGGATCCACCGAGATCCCGAGCCTTTCAGCTTCCGCGCGGAATTCGGCGAGCTTGTCCGTATTGCCCATGTCGAGTGTCATTGTCGCCGCCAGGAACTCGACAGGGTAGTTCGCCTTCATGAAGGCCGTCTGATACGCCACAAGCGCGTAAGCCGCGGCGTGGCTTTTATTGAAGCCGTACTCGGCGAAACGTTCCAGCAAATCGAAAATGGCATCAGCCTGATAGCGCTCAACCCCGCGTTCGACAGCGCCTGATACGAAGCGCTCGCGTTGCGCCTGCATTTCTTTCCTTATTTTTTTGCCCATCGCGCGGCGCAGCAGATCTGCTTCGCCGAGCGTGAAGCCCGCGAGGATCTGCGCCGCCTGCATCACCTGTTCCTGGTAGATGATGACGCCAAAGGTCTCGCGCAGAATGGGTTCAAGTTTCGGATGGATGTAGTCCGATTGCTCCATCTCGTGTTTGCGCGCGCAATAGGTCGGAATATTCGCCATCGGGCCAGGGCGATAGAGTGCGACCAGCGCAATGATGTCCTCGAACCGGTCCGGTCGCATGTCCAGCAGCGCACGGCGCATGCCCGCACTTTCCAGTTGGAAGATGCCCACAGCTTCAGCCCGGGCCAGAAGGTCGTAGGTGGCCTTGTCGTCAAGCGGTATCGCCGCGAGATCGATATCGATGCCGCGCCGTTTCACGAGCGCGACCGCGGTCTGCAGAACCGTCAGCGTTTTCAGCCCGAGGAAATCGAATTTCACAAGGCCGGCCTGCTCGACCCACTTCATATTGAATTGCGTCACCGGCATGTCGGACTTTGGGTCGCGATATAGCGGCACCAGTTCCGACAGTGGACGGTCTCCGATCACGATGCCGGCCGCGTGGGTCGACGCGTGGCGATTGAGGCCTTCCAGTTTTTGCGCAATGTCGAAGGCGCGTTTGACCACCGCGTCACTGTCCCGCTCTGCCTGCAGACGCGGTTCGCCTTCAATCGCTTGCTTGAGCGATACCGGCGCAGCCGGGTTTTGTGGCACCAGTTTGCAAAGCTTGTCGACCTGCCCGTAAGGCATTTGCAGGACGCGACCGACATCGCGCAGCACACCGCGCGCCTGCAATGTGCCGAACGTGATGATCTGCGCGACCTGGTCGCGACCATAGCGCTCTTGCACGTAGCGGATCACTTCGTCGCGGCGATCCTGGCAGAAGTCGATGTCAAAGTCCGGCATCGACACGCGTTCCGGGTTGAGGAAGCGCTCAAACAACAGGCCAAACCGGATCGGATCGAGGTCGGTGATTGTCAACGCATAGGAAACGAGCGACCCGGCGCCAGAACCACGGCCAGGTCCGACGGGGATCCCCTGTTTTTTTGCCCACTGGATGAAGTCGGAGACGATCAGGAAATAGCCCGGATATTTCATGCCGGCGATGACGCCGAGTTCAAATTCCAGGCGTTCGCGATATTCGTCGGCCGTGTGACCGGGTGCGACGCCGGCGGATTCGAGGCGCTGCACGAGCCCCTCTTCCGCGCGCTTGCGCAGTTCACTCGCTTCGTCGAGCGACTTGCCGTTGTCCCCGGTCGAAAATCGCGGAAGGATTGGATGGTGCGTGCGAGGACGAAAGGCGCAGCGCTGGGCGATTTCAACGGTGTTTGCCAAAGCCTCCGGCAGATCGCGGAATCGCTCCACCATTTCTGCGCGGCTCTTGAATCGATGTTCCGGCGTCAACTGGCGGCGATCGCTTTCGGCGACCAGCCGGCTCTCTGCTATGCAGATCAGTGCATCATGCGCCTCGTAGTCTTGCACCGTTGCAAAATAGGGCTCGTTGGTGGCGACCAATGGTACGCCCTTGCCGTAGGCCAGATCGATCAGCATCGACTCAGCGCGTCGCTCGGCCGCCGTGCCATGTCGTTGCAGTTCGACGTAGAGGCGGTTGCCAAAGAGCTTAAGCAGAGCATCTAGGCGCGCCGCCGCGAAATGGCTCTGTCCCGCTGCGATAGCCATATCGAGCGGGCCGCCTGGTCCGCCGGTAAGCGCGATGATGTCCGCGGTTTCCCCGTCCAGCCATTCGAGCTTAAGACGCGGCGGTTCGTTCGGTGGCGTGTCGAGAAAGGCGCGCGAATTGAGCCGCATCAAACTGCGGTAAGCTTCGCGCCGGGTAGCCAGCAACACGATACGCGAGCGTTCGGGCACCGCATTGACGTTGCGCGGCCCGTGGTCGCTATCGCCGAAATCAATTGCTAGTGCGCATCCAATGATCGGTTGGATGCCGGAACTCGACAGCTTTTCTGAGAATTCAAGCGCACCGAACATGTTGTCGGTGTCGGTCAATGCGAGCGCCGGCTGGTGGTCAGCCTTTGCCAATTCGGCCAGACGCGCGATCGTAAGAGCGCCTTCCAGCAGCGAAAACGATGAGTGCACATGCAAGTGCACGAAATCGAGAGCGGTCATGTGAGAACGGGGCTGCGTGATTCCTTGTCGCCCTCAGAGTGCGGTTGCCGCTGGCCGCTGTCCACCGCAGCCAGCCCTTACGGGCGAAGCTATTCCCGCTTTTTTGCGGCAATCCCCGCGTCATGGCCGGGGGATTGCGGCCACCCACGTCTATCGGGAGGGACGGCCTGTAAGACGTGGATGCCCGGCCCTAGGCCGGGCATGACGGGGGGAACGAATTCCCGTAGCCCTCAAAGACTTCCCAGCACCTGGGTCCAGATCGCGATCATTCCGATGAACAAGGCCAGCGAGGCCAGCGCAGCGGCTTCTTGCATCACAGTTTTGAACATGACTTCGTCTCCCGGAACAGAGAGAGAACATAGTTCATCATTTGTTCTAGAGTCAAGCAATAATTGCAATGGCATTAAGCCAAGCAGATTCAATGAATTACGCGGTTTTCTTCAGGTTTTCTGAGCTCGGCCACTTGTAGGTCGGTCAAGCCATCTCGGTGATTTTGCCATCCTGCAAGGTCACCCGCCTGTCCATCCGAGCCGCAAGATCCATGTTGTGGGTGGCGATGATCGCCGCGAGGCCAGAGGCTCTTACGAGCTGTGACAGCGCGCCGAAAACATGTTCGGCGGTATGCACATCGAGGTTTCCCGTCGGCTCGTCAGCCAGCAAAATACGCGGTGCATTGGCAACAGCACGGGCAATCGCCACGCGCTGCTGTTCGCCCCCCGAAAGTTCTGATGGTCGGTGATTGAGGCGGGCACCCAGACCCAGATATTCGAGGAGTTCGACCGCGCGCGTTTTTGCTTCCGCGCGCTTGAGGCCCCGGATCATCTGCGGCAGGAGCACGTTTTCAAGCGCCGAGAATTCCGGCAGCAAATGGTGAGACTGATAAACGAAACCGATTTGGTTGCGGCGAATACGGGTTCGTTCGTGATCGGCGAGGATGGCGGTCGGGCGACCTTCGATATAGACGTCGCCATGATCGGGGTGCTCCAGCAGACCAGCGATATGGAGGAGTGTCGATTTGCCGGCGCCTGATGGCGCCACAAGGGCAACCGACTGGCCGCTCCACAGCGCGAGCTCGATGCCGTTGAGCACGTGCAAGGTCTCGTCGCCCTGCCGGTAGTGACGCTCGATATCGTGCAGGAACAGGATCGGAACATCCTCTTCCTGGCGCGCTTGCGGCGGCTCCGGCTGCTCGATCATTTCCACCCTGGCGGCGGTGTAGGCTTTACTCATAGCGCAACGCCTCCACCGGATCGAGGCGTGCCGCCCGCCATGACGGGTACAGGGTCGCAAGCAGCGAAAGCACCAGCGCCATTATGACGACCGCAGTCGTCTCACCGGAATCCATGTCGGCCGGCAGATGCGAGAGGAAATAAAGCTCGGGTGAAAACAGTTCGGTATTCGTCAGCCATGACAAGAACTGCCGAATGCTTTCGATATTGAGACAGACGACGACGCCCAGCATGAAGCCGACGATCGTGCCAACAACGCCGATGGATGCGCCGGTTATCAGAAAAACGCGCATGATCGCGCCCTGAGTTGCGCCCATTGTGCGCAGGATGGCGATGTCCTGGCCCTTGTCCTTCACCAACATGATCAAGCCAGAAACGATATTGAGCGCGGCGACCAACACGATGAGAGTCAGGATCAGGAACATCACGTTGCGTTCAACCTGCAGCGCATTGAAGAATGTAGCGTTGCGCTGACGCCAATCGATGATGAAGATCGGCCGCTGCGCAGCGTCTTGTACGGCGCCTCGAAAGCGGTCGACCCGATCAGGATTGTCGGTATAGACCTCGATCGCGGTCACGTCGCCAGCCCGGTTGAAGTAAGCCTGCGCCTCCTTCAGCGGCATAAAAACCATGGCATTGTCATATTCCGACATGCCGATCTCGAAGACCGCCGCGATCTTGTAGACTTTGATGCGCGGTGTCGTTCCCATTGGAGTGACAGCACCGCGCGGCGCAACGAGTGTAATGTTATCGCCGGATCGCAACGAAAGCTGATCGGCGAGCCGCCGGCCGATCACAACGCCCTGCTCTTCGTCGAAGCCCTTCAGCGAGCCCTGCTTGATGTTGTTGGCGATGGAAGGAAGCTTTTCCAGATCCATCAGGCGGATGCCGCGCACCAGGACGCCGCCCGCATTGAAGGGCGACGACGCAAGCGCCTGCCCCTCAACGATCGGCGCAGCAAGCCGGATCCCTTGAGCGCCGGCGACGCGCGCAGCAACTTCCTCCCAATCGGTGAGAGGCTTCTCCAATGGCTGGATCAGCAGGTGTCCATTGAGTCCGAGGATCTTATCGAGCAATTCCTTGCGGAAGCCGTTCATCACCGCCATCACGATGATGAGAGTCGCAACGCCGAGCATGATGCCGAGGAAGGAAAATCCGGCGATGACCGAAATGAATCCTTCCTTGCGCCGCGCCCGCAAGTAGCGCAGCGACAGCATCCATTCGAACGGGGAAAAGGCCCGCGTCCCCTGGGGTTCGCTCATCGTTGATTGGTCCCGCGCACGACTGTTCATAGAGATTCTGGCGGATTCGTGCCAATGGCGCGAGGGCAAAGCCATTGGCAACACACAGGTTTCTTGGTCTGGACGTCTTGTCGCGGGTACGCGGAACAGCGAATCGCGACGATCTACCTGGATAGCAGATCGACGGCTGCCGCTGGGCTCAGGTTTTCCCGGCTGCCGTCAGCACGCTTCTTGAGCTCAACTTTGCCCTCGGCGAGGCCACGCGGGCCTACCAAGACCTGATAAGGGACTCCGATCAGGTCCGCGGTCGCAAATTTCGCTCCGGGCCGTTCGTCAAGGTCATGATAGAGAACTTCAATCCCCTTCCCGCTGAGTTGACGGTAGAGCTGCTCACAGGCGGCATCGGTATCGGAGGCACCCTGCTTCAGGTTCAGTATTGCGACCTTGAAGGGCGCCACGGACTCCGGCCAAATAATACCGGCTTCGTCATGCGATGCCTCGATGATCGCAGCAACGAGGCGGCTCGGGCCGATGCCGTAAGACCCCATATGAACGGGAACCTCCTTGCCTTCACGTGTTGTGACTACGGCCTTCATCGGCTCAGAGTATTTGGTGCCGAAATAAAAGATGTGGCCAACCTCAATGCCCCGCGCTGAGACCTGCTTTTCGGCCGACACCTTGGCAAAGGCCGCAGCATCGTGCATCTCGGACGTTGCCGCATATTGCGCTGTCCATTTGTCGACGATGCTTTGAACGTTTGCGACGTCGTCAAAACCGACATCGGCCGGCGGCACGGCCATGTCGAGATAGTCCTTGTGACAGAAGACCTCGGACTCGCCGGTCTGCGCGAGGATGATGAACTCGTGCGAGAGATTTCCTCCGATCGGTCCCGACTCAGCGCGCATCGGAATCGATTTCAATCCCATTCGCGCAAATGTGCGCAGATAGGCGACGAACATCTTGTTGTACGAATGTGTGGCGCCAGCCTGATCGAGGTCGAATGAATAGGCGTCCTTCATCAGGAATTCTCGACCACGCATCAGTCCGAAACGCGGGCGCACTTCGTCACGGAACTTCCACTGGATGTGATACAGATTGAGTGGCACATCCTTGTACGAGCGCACGTAAGCCCGAAAGATTTCCGTGATCATTTCCTCGTTTGTAGGACCATAGAGCATGTCTCGCTCGTGTCGGTCCTTGATGCGCAGCATCTCCTTGCCATAGGCCTCGTAACGTCCGCTCTCTCGCCAGAGATCAGCCGATTGAATGGTGGGCATAAGTAATTCAATCGCGCCTGAGCGGTTCTGCTCCTCGCGCACGATCTGACAGATCTTCTGCAGCACACGAAATCCAAGCGGCAGGAACGCATAAATGCCTGCGGCCTCCTGGCGCATCATTCCGGCACGCAACATCAGTCTGTGCGAGACGATCTCCGCCTCTTTCGGGGTCTCACGCAGGATTGGCAGGAAGAAACGGGACAGGCGCATGGTGTTTGAAAGGATTCGAGGATGATGGGGTCAGAGAAAGCGGATCGCCCGCAAAAACACAAGAGCCAGGGCGCTTTTTCGGGAATTTATCGAATGCTGCGGCATCTATAACCATGCTAGGCTGACCCTAATAGGGGCCGACGAGAATATGCGAGCAGGCATCAGGCAGTTTCTGGGCGCTGTGGCGGCCATCGCGCTTGCCTTGCACACAGTCGCATGGGGTATAGCGCCGGCACCTGGCCTCGCCGCGATCGATCCATTTTCTGTCATCTGCCACAGCGGGGCGGCCGCCCCTGTCGAACCGGCGTCCGACCACAGCCCGCTTGTACCGGCGCAAGCCTGCGATCATTGCAACCTTTGCAGTGCTTCAGCACCGCCGTTGCCGCCCGGAACAGCGACCGCCGCTTACGTCAAGCCGGCGCAAGGATCGGTAGTCCCTCGACCCATCGATAGCCCCCGCCACGACGCAGTCGTCGGCGAAGCCAGCCTCGCGCGAGGTCCCCCCGGTATCGCCTGACGCTATCGCCGCGTGCGGCGCGGCTCAGCTTCATCGTCATCGCGATATTGGAGTTTCCCATGTTCAAGAATTCATGGCCCGTGGCCATGCTCGCTGTCACACTGGCGGCGTCCACCACAACTGCGCGCGCACACGAGATCGTTGGCAATCGGCTCTTTCCAGCGACGCTCGCTATCGATGACCCCGGCGTCACCGACGAGCTGGCTCTGCCGACCATCTCCATGTCGAAGACCGGCGATGATCCCTCCTTCAAACAATTGGACATCTCGGCCGAATTCGCCAAACGCATCACCGAGGATTTCGCTATATCGGTCGCTCCGGCCTGGTCGCGTCTCTATGCACCTGGTGGTCTTACGACGAATGGTGCGCGCGGCTTCCAGAACATGGAGACGCTGTTCAAGTACCGCCTGGTCAAGAATGCCGAGCATGAATTTGTTATGTCGGTAGGGCTGGAGATCGAATGGGGTGGAAGCGGTGCGCAGGGCGTCGGCGCGGAGCGTTTCAACGTCTACACACCGACAGTGTTTTTCGGAAAAGGCTTTGGCGACTTGCCCGCTAGCCTGAACTGGGCGCGGCCGTTCGCGGTTACCGGTCAGTTCGGTTATTCGATCCCGGGTGTGTCAAAAGTCGTCACCGCGACGGTCGATCCTGACACCCTCGAGCAGGATATCGACACGGAACGCATCCCGCGCGTCTTCAACTGGGGCGCCACACTGCAATACAGCATGCCGTATCTGAAATCGGCAGTGGTCGATCTGGGACTGCCTGATTTCATAAACAGGTTGATCCCGATCGTTGAGGCATCGCTCCAGACTCCAGTCTCGAATACGGCAACGTCCGGAACTGTTACGACCGGCACCATCAATCCTGGTATCATATTTACCGGCAAAACCTACCAAGTGGCGGTCGAGGCGGTGATCCCGGTGAACCGTCAGAGCGGCACGAGCGTTGGAATTATCGGCCAGCTTCACTTCTACCTGGACGACATATTTCCGAATACGCTCGGACGACCCATCTTCGTGAACAATATGAATACAGGGAGGCCGATGTTCGGCCGCTAGTCATGCGTATCATCATCGCATCCATCGCATTCCTCTTCGCTGCGGCGGGCCCCGTTTTCGCGCACGCTCATCTTGATCGGGCGAGCCCTGCAGTTGGAAGCACCGTCAGCCCAGCGCCAAAGGAGGTCGTGCTCTGGTTCACCAATCAGCTCGAGCCAGCCTTCAGCAGCATCGAGGTGCGCGACGAAAAAGGCGCCTCGGTGCAGACGGGCAAGGCTGTCGTCGACCGCAGTAACCGGACGCGAATGAGCGTATCACTCAAAGCGTTGCCGCCAGGCAGCTACAAGGTGATGTGGCGCGTGTTGTCCGTGGACACCCACCGTACGCAGGGCGATTTCTCGTTTCGCGTCGGACCGTAGAGCGGAAGGTCGCCTTTCATGGCCGATCCGTTGATCTTCGTTCGCGGCGTGCACTTTGCCGCGACGTTGGTGGCATGCGGCACGGTCGGTTTCATTTACTCGGTGATGACACCTGCCAAGGTGCCTTCTGATGTACAGCCACTTCGCAACCAGCTGACAGCACTGACTTTGCTTGCACTCGTTGTTGCAATTGTCTCGGGTGCGGTCTGGTTACTCTTGCTCGCCGCCGACATTCTGGGCGCGCCGCTCCTCGACGTCTGCCTGCATGGCGGCGCCTGGCCGGTCCTTTTCGAAACCCGTTTCGGTCTGGTCTGGTGCGCAAGGTTGGGGCTGGCGCTGGTGCTCGCTCTTTCATTGTTTCGTACGGTCCCGAAGGGATTTCAACTCGGGAGCGCGGTCCTATTGCTGTGCCTGCCTGCACTGGTTGGGCATGCAGGCGCGACGCCAGGCATGACCGGCGACATCCATCTTGCGTCCGACATGTTGCATCTACTGACCGCCGGGGCTTGGCTCGGCGGCCTGCCGGCGTTCGCTCTGTTGCTCTGGCAGGCACGCCAAAACGCGCAGCCTGCCTGGGACTCTTTCGCAACGCGAGCCACGCAGCGATTTTCGACTGTCGCCATCCTCAGCGTGAGCGTTTTGCTTGCGAGCGGTTTGGTCAACAGTTGGAACTTGCTGAGCAGCCCGCGCGATCTCCTCACCACCGACTACGGGCGGCTGATAGCGCTGAAAGCAGGATTGTTCGCGGCCATGCTCACCATCGCCGCCGTGAACAAGTTTTTCCTCACGCCGCGGTTGCCAGAACGCACGGCAATGCGCGGCCTTCAACGCAACAGCCTTGCCGAAATTCTTCTCGGTCTTTGCGTGCTTGGTTTTGTTGGAATGCTTGGAACCCTGTCCCCGACCGCTCATACGCATGCGACACCTGTAGATCAGCCACCGGACGTAGCCTTCGTTCACATCCATGCTCCAGAGGCCATGGCCGAGCTGACGATCAGTCCCGGGCGGGCCGGACCTGTTCAGACGATGATTCGCGTAATGCGCGAGGATTTCACGATGTTCCCGGTAAAGGAGGTGCGCCTTCGGCTCGAACCGCCGACCTCGGGCCACCCGGCACTCGAACGGGATGCAGCCGACCTGGGGGACGGGCTCTGGCAGGTCAACGGAATTACCATTCCTGAGCCTGGCATCTGGATGGTGAAGGTCACCGTTACTCCGCAACCAGGAGAAACGATCCTGCTCGACGCGCCGATCGTGATCGAACGCTGAATTGTCACAAATGTGCTGACACGCTTTCGACGATCGGGTAGCGTCGCCCAAGTCCGTACGAGCGGAGCCTGGGCGCAAGACCGGCTCCATACTTGCGGTCCAAGTTTAGGGAGAGAAGTAAGTCCGGGCGCGCGAACCGCAGCCCACCCCAGAATACAAATAATTGCTGGGGCAAAGGACACAGAAATCGAAGAGCAGGGCTCCGCGCCCTGCTCTTTTTTTGCGACGCATTGGCTAGCGATGCGGTGGACTGGAGATCGCGGTCAGGAAATCGTACGGGATCAGTCCTCGCGTGTAGGCGACGTAGAGAATCCCAAAAATTCCGGTAGCCACAACGGTGGTCCAACCCAATTTTTGCCACACCCGGTGTATGGCCGGCGCTCCGGGATCGGTGCCTGGCGTGACCTCGCCGCTCTCTTCCTGATTGCGAACCCCCCAAGGCAACACCGCGAACAGCGCGAGCCACCAGATCAAGAAATAAATGGCGATCGCGGTGGTGGTGCTCATCGTTCGCGTCAAGCCTGTTCCAGCTCGACCAGCGTTCCGCAGAAATCCTTCGGGTGAAGAAATAAGACGGGTTTCCCGTGTGCGCCAATCTTCGGCTCGCCGTCACCGAGAACACGCGCACCCTGCGCCTTGAGCTTGTCGCGGGCAACGCGAATGTCCGGCACTTCGTAACAGACGTGATGGATGCCGCCGTCGGGGTTGCGCTCGAGGAATTTTGCGATCGGGGAATCCGACCCCAATGGCTCGAGGAGTTCGATCTTGGTATTCGGCAGCGTGATGAAGACTGTCGAAACACCGTGATCGGGCTGCGCTACCTTCGCCGAAACTTCGGCGCCCAGCGTGTCACGGTAAACCTTGGTGGCTTTGGCAATATCGCTCACGGCGATGGCAACGTGGTTGAGACGACCGATCATGATTTCGTTTGCTCCAGATCACTCATCATACCGGCAAGACGTGAACATGGCACATCGGTTTCTTGCCCCAGCGTTGGGCAACGGCGGCGCGGACCGCACGGCGCAGCGCTTCAGCCACCGCGTCGGGGTCGCGCTTGCGCCCGCGCGGCAGCGACTCGAATGTTTCGATCAGAGCGTCGCGCACCGCTTCGTACATCGATCCGCCGTCGCGGTCGCGCTCGGGAATACCGATCATGTCAACCGACGGCTCCTCGACCATTTCGCCCCTGTCGGTGATGGCGAGAGCGACGGAAATCGCCCCGGCAAAGCTTAGCCGCCGACGATCCGCGACCGTGCGCGCCTCGGCGTCGACCAGCAGGCTGCCATCCTTGTAGATCCGTCCGGAAGGCACCTCATCGACAATGCGCACTTGCGGTGCAAGCTGGACCAAATCCCCATTTCGGCATTGGACGACCTCGCGCACACCGCAGCGGCGAGCGAGCGCTGCATGCTCATGCAAATGCAGCGCTTCACCATGCACCGGGATCAAAATTTTCGGTTTTACCCAACCGATGAGTTCTTCAAGTTCGGCACGACGTGGATGTCCCGATACGTGCACCAGATGGGTGCGATCGGTTATGACCTCGATTCCTTGCTCGATCAGCAGATTGATGACGCGGCCGACTGCCTTCTCGTTGCCCGGAATTGTGCGCGCGGAATAGATCACGCGATCTCCTGGCGAGAACGTCACTTCAGGGTGCTGGTCTTCCGCTATACGCGAAAGCGCCGCACGCGGTTCGCCCTGACTGCCGGTACAAAGCGCTACGACTTTGTTCGGGGGCAGATAGCCATAGGCATCAACGGGGCGAAAATTTTGGACGCCCTCAAGGTACCCGGTCTCCCGCGCAATTTGCACAACGCGGTCCATCGCCCGGCCGATGATCACAACCTCGCGGTCGGCCGCGCGGGCCGCATCTGCCACCGCTCGCAGACGCGCGACGTTCGATGCAAATGTTGTCACTGCGACCCGACCGCGCGCGGTCTTGATGAGTTCCGCTATCGTTTTCGCGACATCGGATTCCGACGGCGAGCGGCCTTCACGCACCGCATTGGTTGAATCGCCAACCAATACGAGACAACCCTCCTCGCCCAGCGCGCGCAGTTTTTTCTCGTCAGTGGGATCATGCAGTATCGGGGTCGGATCGATCTTCCAGTCCCCTGTATGCAGCACCGTGCCGCCGGGTGTGCGGATGATGAGAGCGTTCGATTCCGGGATCGAATGCGCCATCGTGGCGAGTTCGATGTCGAAAGGTCCGACGTTGAACCGACTGCCCAGCGCGACGATATTCACGGGAATCTTGGGCGCGCCCGGTTCGCTTGCGCATTTCGCCTCGAGAAGCGCCGCCGTGAACGGGGTCGCGTAGACAGGAATCTTCAGTCGCGGCCACAGCTCGAGCAGCGCGCCGAAATGATCCTCGTGCGCATGCGTGAGCACGAGTCCGGCAAAATTCTTGCGCTCATCGACGAGATAGCGGACATCGGGCAAAATCAGATCGACGCCGGGCAGATGGTCCTCTGCCGCAAATGACACGCCGAGATCAACCGCAAGCCAGGTGCGATGATGCGCGTCGCCCACGCCGTAAATCGACAGGTTCATGCCGATTTCACCGACACCGCCCAGGGGGGCAAACACCAGTTCTTTTGGCCCGGGCATGCTCAGCGTCCACCAAAACCAAAAACTTCGCCGGCGGTAATCGCTGTCACGCGACCGGCCTGCTCAAGCAGCAATCTCCCCGCGTCATCCAGCCCCTCAAAGCGGCCTGAAACTTCGCGCTCCGGAAGTCGGACCTGCAGGGATTCGCCAAGGCCAGCCGCGCGTTTCAGCCAGTCCGCGCGCACAGCAGCAAAGCCCTGGCCGCGATTCCATTGTTGGAGACGTTCCCGCATGGCCGCCGCGAGCGAGACAAGCAGTGCTTCAGGGGCGACCACGGCACCTGCAGCGGCGAGGTCGACTGCGGGATAGGCGGTATTTGATGGGTGTGAGGTGCAATTGACGCCAATCCCCACCGCAACGGCAAAGGGCGGCTCGCTTTCACCCTCGATCAGGATACCGGCCACCTTGGCCTGCCCGATAAGCACATCGTTTGGCCATTTCAGCTTTAGCAATGGACCGATTTGCGGCGCGCAGTCTGCTATGCCGTCATGCAATGCGAGCGCGGCCACAAACGAAAGTTGCGGTGCCAGTGAAGCTGGCGACGGCTCAGTCAGCAAAAGAGTCGCGTAAAGATTGCCCGGCGGCGACACCCATTGGCTGCCACGACGCCCGCGGCCGGCCGTCTGGACTTTCGCTGTGATCCACAACGGCCCGCGCTCGCCGGCGCGTGCACGCGCCAGCGCCTCGGCGTTGGTCGAGCCGAGCGTCTCGTGGACTGTGTGCCGGACCCCCGCCAGGTCCGTGGCTTCGCGGTTCATTCAGAATAAGGATTTTGCCGCGACCGTTGCCGCACCAAGAAGCGGCGCCGGGTAGACAAAAAACAGAATGTTGATCAGGCCCGATACACCGAGGACAAGCCGCAGCAGCATCGGCATGCGTTCAAAGCCTTTCACTGGCTCGTCGAAATACATGATCTTGACGATCGTGAGATAGTAGTAAGCGCCCACCACGCTGCTGAGCACGCCAATGACCGCAAGGGTAAAGAGGCCGGCTTTGATGGCCGCGAGAAACACGTAGAATTTTGCGAAGAAGCCGGCGAGCGGCGGAATGCCGGCGAGCGAAAACAAAAGCACGCCAAGGAAAAAGGCCATCGTCGGGTGGGTGCGCGCGAGCCCTGCAAGATCGCTGATGTTCTCCACGTATTTGCCGTCGCGCCGCATCGACAGGATCACGGCGAATGTGCCGAGCGTCATCGCCACGTAGATGCTCATATAGACGAGTACGCCCTGGATACCCTCGGGCGTGCCGGCGGCAAGACCGACCAGTGCGTAACCCATGTGGCCGATCGACGAATAGGCCATCAGGCGCTTGATGTTGCGCTGGCCGATCGCGGCAAAGGCACCCAACGCCATTGAGGCGATCGAGACAAACACAACGATCTGCTGCCACTGCTGGGTAATGCCTGGAAACGCGACAACAGTCGCGCGTGCGAAGATGGCGATAGCAGCGACCTTGGGTGCGGCCGCGAAGAACGCCGTAACGGGCGTGGGCGCGCCTTCATAGACGTCCGGCGTCCACATGTGGAACGGGACTGCAGAAATCTTGAAACAGAAGCCGACGAACAGGAACACCAGTCCAAAGATCAGGCCGATGCTCGCGCCGTTTTGTGTTGCCTTGGCGATGCCGGCGAAATTGATGGTGCCGGTAAAGCCGTAGATCAGCGAAGCGCCATACAGCAGCATTCCGGATGAAAGCGCGCCAAGCACAAAATATTTTAACCCCGCCTCTGTCGACCTTGCGTTCTCGCGGTTCGACGCCGCGATCACGTAGAGCGGTAAGCTCATCAGTTCGAGGCCGAGATAAAGGGCAATCAGGTCTGATGCCGAGATCAACATCAGCATGCCGAGCGTCGCGAGCAGGAACAGCGCGCCGTATTCGAATTTCTGCTGTTTCTCAAAGGTGAGATAGTCGAGCGACAAAACGAGCGCGCCGCCCGACCCGATCAACGTCAGAATCTTGAGAAAGCGGGCGTAGTCATCGACCACGAAACTCCCGCCGAACATGACGTGCGGACCGCGCGGAAGCCAAAGCAGAGCCGCGGCCGCGAGTGCCAATATGATCACGCACCAGCCGTTCACAACCGCGGAGCTGCGTTCGCCGACCGTCGCGCCGACCATGAGCATCAGCATCGCCCCGCACGCGAGTATGAGCTCGGGCAGCAGCGGCAACAGGTCCTGCAAGGCGGGCAACTGGGTCATGGCCTCGCCTATTGCGCGATGAGCGCGGCCGTTTTGGCCGCGGCGATAGCGTGATTGTAGTTCTCAAGCAATTGCGCGACTGAAGCGGCCGACATATCCAGCACCGGTTTAGGCGCAACGCCGAACAGAATGGTAAGTACCACCAGCGGCGCAAAAATCACGCTTTCACGCCAGCCGATGTCGCGAATGCCCTCAAGCGAAGGTTTGAGGGTGCCGAAGATCATTTTCCGGTAGAGCCACAATGCGTAGGCCGCGGACAGGATGACCCCGAATGTAGCAAGCGTTGCCACCGGAATATTGACCTTGAAGGTCCCGAGCAAGGACAGGAATTCACCGATGAAACCTGAGGTCCCCGGCAGCCCGACATTGGCGAGCGTGAAGACCATGAAGACGAAGGCATACAGCGGCATGCGGTTGACCAGCCCGCCATAGGCAGCAATTTCCCGCGTGTGCATGCGGTCGTAGACAACGCCGACGCAAAGGAACAGCGCGCCGGAAACAATGCCATGCGAAATCATCTGGAAGATGCTGCCGGCGACGCCCTGCGCGGTGGCGGCGAAAATTCCCATGGTGACAAAGCCCATGTGGGCCACCGAGGAATAGGCGATCAGCTTTTTCACGTCCTCCTGCATCAGTGCCACCAGCGAGGTGTAGATGATGGCGACAACCGAAAGCGTGAAGATCAACGGAGCGAACTCATGGCTTGCGGCGGGAAACATCGGCAGCGAGAACCGCAGGAAACCGTAACCACCCATCTTCAGGAGGATCGCGGCAAGGATCACCGAACCCGCAGTCGGCGCTTCGACGTGCGCGTCAGGCAGCCAGGTATGCACCGGCCACATCGGCATCTTCACCGCGAACGAGGCGAAGAATGCAAACCAGGCCCACTTTTGCAGGCCAATGGGAAATCCATGCCGCAACAAGACGGCAATATCGGTGGTGCCCGCTTGCCAATACATCGCCATGATGGCCAGCAACATCAGCACCGAACCGAGCAGCGTGTAGAGGAAGAACTTGAAACTGGCATAGACGCGACGCGGCCCGCCCCACACGCCGATGATCAGGAACATCGGAATGAGGCCGCCCTCGAAGAACAGGTAGAAGAGCACCAGGTCGAGCGCCGAGAAAGTGCCGACCATCAGCGTTTCGAGAACAAGGAAGGCGATCATGTATTCCTTCACGCGCGTCTGGATCGCGGTCCAGCTTGCGAGAATGCAGATCGGCATCAGCGCGGTCGTCAGGATTACGAAGGGCAATGAAATGCCATCAACGCCCATGTGGTAAGACGCGATACCCAGCCAGTCGCGCTTTTCGACAAACTGAAATTCCGGCGACCCGCCGTCAAAGCGCCAGACCATAACCAGCGAAATTGCGAATGTGACCAATGTCGCCCACATCGCTATCCAGCGCGCTGTACCACGCGCCCAACGCTCATTACCCCGCACGAACAGCGCGACAAGTAACGCGCCGAAGAGCGGCAGGAACGTAACGACGGAGAGAATCGGCCAATTCATCAGTGCGTCCCCGCCGTAAACATGAACCATGTAATAAAGGCGGCCGCGCCGATCAGCATCGCGAACGCGTAGTGGTAGAGGTAGCCGGTCTGCAGCCTCATCACGTTCCTGGTCACGTCGAGCACGCGTGCGGACACCCCATCGGGACCAAAGCCGTCGATGAGCCAGCCGTCGCCGCTCTTCCAGAGCGTGCGCCCGAGCCACTTGGTCGGCCTGACAAAGATCAGGTCGTAAAGCTCGTCGAAATACCACTTGTTGAGCAGGAACCGATAAAGCCAGTCGTGCTGACGCGCGAGCTCGACAGGAATATCCGGCCGACGAATATAGAAATGCCACGCGACCAGGAAGCCGACCAGCATCATCACCGTCGGCAGGATGCCGACATAGAGCGGTACATGATGCATGTCTTCGAGCACGTGGTTTGACTTCGCGAACGCCAGCGATTCACGGAAAAACCCTTCGACGCCGTGACCGGCGAAGATTTCCTTGAACGGAAGCCCAGCGAGCACCGAGCCGGCGGCAAGAAACCCGAGCGGAATGAGCATCACCATCGGGCTCTCATGGGCTTCCCGCCAGTGCTTGCGATCGTGCGGTTCGCCATGAAACGTCTTGAAGATCAGCCGCCAGGAATAGAACGAGGTGAGCAGTGCCGCGACGACCGTACAAATGAACCCGTAGAGCGCCATCGGATTCTTGCCGACAAAGGCAGCCTCGATGATCGCATCCTTGGAGAAATATCCGGCCATGAGCGGGAAACCGGTCAGCGACAGCGTGCCGATCAGCATCACGATGTAAGTGTATGGAATGCGGTCCTTCAATCCGCCCATGTTCCGGATGTCCTGCTCGTGGTGCATCGCATGGATCACCGAACCGGAACCAAGGAACAGCAGCGCCTTGAAGAAGGCGTGCGTGAAGAGATGGAACATACCGACCGAATAGGCGCCAACGCCCATTGCCACGAACATGTAGCCGAGCTGCGAGCACGTCGAATACGCGACGATGCGTTTGATATCGTTCTGAACGAGCCCAATGGTGGCGGCGAAAAACGCAGTGGTCGCTCCGATCAGCGTTACGAAAGTTTGCGCATTCGGAGCGAGCTCGAACAATGGCGATAGCCGGGCGACCATGAACACGCCCGCGGTCACCATGGTTGCGGCATGAATGAGGGCCGAGACTGGCGTCGGGCCTTCCATGGCGTCGGGAAGCCAGGTGTGCAGCAGAAACTGGGCCGATTTGCCCATGGCGCCCATGAACAGGAACAGGCAAGTGAGCGTCAGCGCATCAGCCTGCCAGCCAAAGAAATTGATCGTCTTGCCGGTGAGCGACGGGGCCTGAGCAAACACCGTGTCGAAATCGACGGCGCCAGTGAGCATGAAAATGGCGAATATGCCCAGTGCAAAACCGAAATCGCCGACACGGTTGACGATGAAGGCCTTGATTGCGGCCGCGTTTGCTTCCGGCTTGTGATACCAGAACCCGATCAGCAGATAGCTTGCGAGGCCGACCCCTTCCCAGCCGAAAAACAGCTGGACGAGGTTATCCGCGGTCACCAGCATCAGCATGGCGAACGTGAACATCGACAGATAGGCGAAGAACCGTGGGCGATACGGGTCTTCGTGCATGTATCCGATCGAATAGAGATGCACGAAGGCCGATACAGTGTTGACGACAACCAGCATCACCGCAGTGAGCGTGTCGATGCGCAAGGACCATTCGACTTTGAGGTCGCCGGCCGTCATCCAGGTAAAGATCGGCACGCGTACGTCGTGATGCCCGAAGCCCACATCGACAAATGCGATCCATGACAGGATCATGCAGATCATCAGCAGCGTGGTCGTGATCAGTTCGGCCGTCCGTGAGCCGACGGCGGCGGGTTCGTGCGCCTCTTCTTCCTCGTGATGGGAAGAATGAATGACACCGCCGCCATGAACGCCCGGTTCGCCGTGATGCGGGCCGTGGTCGGTCGTGGTGTTTTCCGCGCCTGCAACCGGTCCCTTGCCAGGGAATCGCGCGCGCGCGCCGACAAGCGCAATCACACCGGCGAGGATCGCCCCGAGCAAGGGCAAAAAGACGATGGCTTGATACATGCCGCCCTTCAGCCCTTCATCAGATTGATGTCTTCAACCGCGATAGAACCGCGATTGCGGTAGAAAACGACCAGAATTGCGAGACCGATAGCGGCTTCCGCGGCGGCAACGGTCAACACGAGCAGCGCGTAGATCTGTCCGACGATATCGCCGAGATGGGTCGAGAAGGCGACCAGATTGATGTTGACCGCAAGGAGGATCAGTTCGATCGACATCAGAATAATGATGACGTTCTTCCGGTTGAGGAAAATACCGAAGATCCCAAGCGTGAACAGGATCGCGGCAACCGCAAGGTAATGACCGAGACCGATGATCATGCACCGCCCCCGAGTCCCTGGCCCGACCGAACCTTGACGATTTCGATCGATGCGGCCGGAGTGCGGGCGACCTGCGCACCGATATCCTGCCGGCGCACGCGCGGGCGATGATGCAGGGTCAGCAAAATGGCGCCGACCATAGCTACCAGCAGGATCATGCCGGCTGCCTGAAAGAAGTAGACATACCGCGTATAGAGCACGAGGCCGATCGCCTCGGTATTCGGAATCGTTGTCGGTATCGGCGACGTGATCGCTTGCGGAACGCCAGGCCCAAACGCCCAGGCGCCCACGACCAGCAACAATTCGGCGAGGAATATTCCGCCAATCAGCATGCCGACTGGAAGATATTGCAATGCGCCCTGCTTGAGTTCGGAGAAATCGACGTCAAGCATCATGACGACGAACAGGAACAAGCACCGCGACTGCGCCGACATAGACGACGATCAGGATCATCGCGAGGAATTCAGCGCCCATCATCACGAAAAGGCCGGCCGCGTTAACGAACGCCAAGATGAGATAAAGAACCGAATGCACCGGGTTTCGCGCGGCGATCACCATCACAGCGCTGGCGACGCAAATGCCGGCAAAAAGATAGAAGAACAACGCCACAATCATGCACAGGCCTCCGCAGAAGCCCGGCCGTCATGGTGCTGGAGGTGACGAACGAATTCCATCGCCATCACCTGTACGGCGCGTCGAGCGCGATGTTCTTGGCGATCTCGCGCTCCCAGCGGTCGCCGTTCGCGAGCAGCCGCTCTTTGTCGTAATAGAGCTCCTCGCGCGTTTCGGTGGCGAATTCGAAATTCGGCCCTTCGACGATGGCGTCGACCGGACAGGCTTCCTGGCAAAGCCCGCAATAGATGCACTTCACCATATCGATGTCGTAGCGGGTGGTGCGGCGCGTTCCGTCATTGCGCCGCGGACCAGCTTCGATGGTGATCGCCTGCGCAGGGCAAATCGCTTCGCAAAGCTTGCAGGCAATGCAGCGCTCTTCACCATTCGGATAACGGCGCAGGGCGTGCTCGCCACGGAAGCGCGGCGAAATCGGACCCTTCTCGAACGGATAATTGAGCGTCGCTTTGGGCTTAAAAAAGTAGCGCATGGCCAGCACGAAGCCGGTCAGGAACTCCGTCAAAAACAGGCCTTTGGCTGCGCGATCGAGTCTCATCGCATCCTCATTTCATCGCGCCGGTTGCCAGTGCGCCGTACTGGATGACGGCGGCGACGATCGCCACCATGGCCAGCGACAACGGCAGGAAGACTTTCCAGCCAAGCCGCATGAGTTGGTCGTAGCGATAGCGTGGAACCATGGCCTTGACCATGGCGAACAGGAAAAACATGAACAGCGCCTTGAGCGTGAACCAGATCACGCCGGGCACCCAGGTGAAAGGCGCGTACGGCACAGGCGAAAGCCAACCGCCCAGGAACAGGATGGTCGCCATGGCGCACATTGTTCCGATCGCCACGTACTCGCCGAGCATGAACATCATGTAAGGGCGTCGAGCCGTACTCGACCATGAAGCCGGCCACGAGCTCGGATTCCGCCTCGACAAGGTCGAACGGCGGCCTGTTCGTCTCGGCCAACGCCGAAATGAAAAACACGACGAACATCGGAAACAGTGGCAACCAGTACCAGCTGAATAGTCCGTACTTTCCGTCCTGCGCCGCAACAATGGCCGACAGATTCAGCGACCCGGCGCAAAGCAGCACTGTAATGATCACAAAGCCGATTGAAACTTCGTACGAGACCATCTGCGCGGCCGAACGCAGCGCGGCAAGAAACGGATATTTCGAATTCGAGGCCCAGCCGGCCATGATGACGCCGTAGACCATCAGCGACGAGATCGCGAAAATGTAGAGGACCCCGACATTGATATTCGCGATCACCCAGTTCTTGTTGACTGGGATCACTGCCCATGCGGCGAGCGCCAGCACGCAGGTCACCAGCGGCGCCAGCAGAAACACACCTTTGTTGGCGCCGGCGGGGATAACCGGCTCTTTGACCACGAATTTCAGTAAGTCGGCGAAAGACTGGAATAGTCCCCAGGGCCCAACGACGTTCGGCCCGCGCCTGATCTGCACTGCCGCCCAGATCTTGCGGTCGGCAAGAAGAATGTAGGCGATTGCGATCAGCAGTATGACGAGCAACAGAACCGACTGCGCCACTATGACGATCACTGGCCAGAGGTATGTCCAGAAGAAGTCCATCGCCCTACTCCGCAGCCGTTCTGGCCGCCGCGTGCGCAAGAGCCGAACATTCGGCCATGATCGCTGAGGCGCGGGTGATGGCGTTGGTGAAATAGAAATCGCTCACGCATGAGCGCAGCGGGGCCTTGTCATGCTCGCCGCCGAGTTTGGCGAGCTTGCCGATGTCGGAAGCGTTGCCCGCGGCAATCTGGCCGATGCGTGCCAAATGCGGGTGATCGGCATAGAGGGCCTGACGCAAGGCGCCGAGCGAGTCATACGGGAGTTTGTGCCCGAGCGTATCGGACAGCGCGCGCAGGATGGCCCAGTCCTCGCGCGCATCGCCCGGAGGAAAGGCCGCACGGCTCGTCATCTGCACGCGCCCTTCGGTGTTCACGTAAGTCACGGATTTTTCCGGATAGGCAGCGGCCGGCAAAATCACGTCAGCCCGGTGCGCCCCACGATCGCCATGCGTGCCGATGTAGACCACGAACGCACCCGAGGGGACTTCCACTTCATCGACACCAAGCAGAAACAGCACATCAAGCGCGCCGGCTTTGATCATGCCTGCCGTGTCCAACCCACCCTCGTCCGGCACAAAGCCGATATCGAGCGCGCCAGGAAGCGCCGCCTCGCTATGCAGGATGTTGAAGCCGTTCCAACCGTCCTTGACGACGCCGAGCGATGCCGCCGCCTTCGCCGCCATGGCGAGTACGGTCGCGCCATCCGGTCGGTTGAGCGCGCCCTGCCCGATGATGAACATCGGCTTTTCTTTTTGCGCCGGCGCATGGTCGACGAACTGCGCGAGGCTTTCCGGGCCGGCGCCGAGATAATTGTAGGGGAATGTGAGATCGGCTTTTTCGCCAACGACACCGATCAGGACATTGCCCTTGAGATAGCGCTTGCGGATGCGGGCATTGAGCACCGCCGCTTCTCGGCGCGGATTCGTGCCGATCAGCATGATCGCGTCCGCCTCATCAATCCCCGCGATCGTGGAATTGAACAGGTAGCTCGCCCGTCCGAATTTCGTGTGCAGCGGCGAGCCGGCATAACGCGCGTCGATATTCTTCGAGCCAAGCGCTGCCATCAGCGACTTGAGCGCAAACATTTCTTCGAGACCGGACAACTGTCCGGCCAAAGCGCCGATGCGCTTGCCGTTGCTGGCCCGCACCTTGCTGGCGATGGTCGAGAAAACTTCTTTCCAGGAGACAGGCTGGAGACGGCCGGCAACTCGCACATAGGGCTGGTCGAGGCGTTGCGTGCGCAAACCGTCGACCACGTGCCGGGTCTTGTCGGAAATCCATTCCTCGTTCACGTCTTCATTGGCACGGGGCAGGATCCGCATCACCTCGCGGCCGCGCGTATCTATACGGATCGCTGAGCCCACCGCGTCCATGACGTCGACCGATTGGGTTTTGTTCAGCTCCCACGGACGCGCCGCAAATGCGTAGGGCTTGGAGGTCAAAGCGCCGACGGGGCAAAGATCAACCACATTGCTTTGCAGCTCGGACGTCATCGCGTGTTCGAGATAGGTAGTGATCTCCATATCTTCGCCGCGGCCGATCGCACCGAGTTCCGGAACACCGGCGACTTCAGTCGTGAATCGGATGCAACGCGTGCAATGGATGCAGCGCGTCATGATCGTCTTGACTAGCGGACCTATATATTTGTCTTCGACCGCGCGCTTGTTCTCCTGGTAACGCGTCGCGTCGACACCGTAGGCCATGGCCTGATCCTGCAGGTCGCATTCCCCGCCCTGGTCGCAAATCGGACAATCGAGCGGGTGATTGATCAGCAGAAACTCCATCACCCCTTCACGCGCCTTTTTCACCATTGCCGACTTGGTGTTGAGTATTTTTGGCGATCCGTCCTTGTTAGGCGGCAGATCCTTCACACCCATGGCGCATGACGCTTGGGGTTTCGGGATTCCGACCACCTCGATCAGGCACATACGGCAGTTTCCGGCGATCGACAGGCGTTCGTGGAAGCAAAAACGCGGAATTTCGGCGCCGGCAGCTTCGCAGGCCTGGAGCAGCGTGTACTCCGGCGGAACGTCGATCTCTTTGCCGTCGACAATAATCTTCGTCATGCCGCGTGCTCGTTGGGTCGATTGCGCCGCGCAGTCTTCCATAGTCTTGCGTCGGTTATGTTCTGCCAGCTGAACGCATAGTCGCTCGGTCCATGCGCAATCAGATGGTCGAGGCGCTCAACACCTTCTGCCATGCTGGGCCGGTGACCCGCCGGAATCCACCACATGACCAGCGTGGTCTTGATCGGGGCAAACCATTCCTCGCGCCGTGCGTAGAAACGCTGATGCAAGGTCTGCCAGACGAAGCGCTCAAGCGCTTCGACCGTTTCCCAGACCGTCAGGTTCGGAAGGATCGTCGGATCGTCATACACGCGCATGTTCATGGCGTGACCACTGTCATCCTGCAGTCGCCATACGAACCCGGGGATCTTATCGGCCAGCCCGTTCACATGCTCAACATTGTCGACGAACTCGCGCATCCGCGGATCGTCGAGCGGATATCGGATCTGCGCGATGTTGAATTGGGCAAGGTGATGATGCGGCGGTTGCAACATGCCTTACTCCGCCGCCTCACGCACGGCGCCGTGCGCATCTGCGTTGCGTGTGTACTCGTCAATGCGCCGTTCGATCTCTGGGCGGAAGTGCCGCAATAGACCTTGCACAGGCCAAGCGGCACCATCGCCGAAAGCACAGATCGTGTGACCCTCGATCTGCTGGGTGACCTGCATCAGCATGTCGATCTCGCGTTTTTGCGCGCGGCCTTCCGCCATGCGGGTCAATACGCGCCACATCCAGCCCATGCCTTCACGACACGGCGTGCACTGGCCGCAGCTTTCGTGCTTGTAGAAATAAGAGATGCGAGCCATCGCACGGACGATATCGGTCGATTTATCCATTACGATAACCGCGGCCGTTCCAAGCGCGGACTTCTTGTCGCGACAGCCGTCGAAATCCATGAGCAAGGTGTCGGCCTGATCTTTCCCGGCGGGAACCAAGGGCATCGACGAGCCCCCGGGGATGACGGCAAGCAGATTGTCCCATCCGCCGCGTACCCCGCCCGCATGCGTTTCCACGAGTTCGCGCAACGGAATGCCCATGGTCTCTTCTACGTTGCACGGCCTTTCGACATGACCGGAAATGCAGAACAGCTTGGTGCCGGTATTGTTCGGGCGACCAATGCCGGCAAACCATGAGGCGCCGCGCCGCAGGATGTCAGGGACGACGGCGATGGATTCCACATTGTTCACGGTTGTCGGGCAGCCATAGAGCCCGACATTCGCCGGGAATGGCGGCTTTAGCCGCGGCTGGCCCTTTTTGCCTTCCAGGCTTTCCAGAAGCGCGGTTTCCTCGCCGCAGATATAGGCGCCGGCGCCGTGGTGAACGTAGAGATCGAAATCCCAGCCGTTCACATTGTCCTTGCCGAGAAGCTTGGCCTCGTAGGCCTGGTCGATCGCTGCCTGCAGGCGCTCGCGCTCGCGGATAAATTCGCCGCGGATATAGATGTAACCGACATTGGCGCCCATTGCGAAGCCCGCAATCAAACAGCCCTCGACCAACAAATGCGGGTCATGCCGCATGACCTCGCGGTCCTTGCAGGTGCCGGGTTCGGATTCATCCGCGTTGACCACGAGGTATTGTGGCCGACCATCCGACTTCTTCGGCATGAACGACCACTTCAGGCCGGTCGGGAAGCCAGCACCGCCGCGCCCCCGCAGACCTGACGTCTTCACCTCTTCAATGATCGCGTCGCGCCCCTTCGCCAGAATATCCTTCGTGCCGTCCCAGGCTCCGCGCGCACGCGCACCCTTCAGGCCCCAGTCGTGCTGGCCGTAGAGATTTCGAAAGATACGGTCCTTGTCAGCCAGCATGTCTCACGCCTTTTCCTTGAGCGTGGTCGCACCGCCAACGGGCGCCGACATTTGCCGATCGATCTGCGGGCCGGGCTTGACCTTCTTGCCTGCCGCAAGATCGTCGAGAATCTTGCCGAACGTTTCGGCGGTGAGATCCTCGTAATAGTCGTAGTTGATCTGCGCCATCGGCGCATTGACGCAAGCGCCGAGACACTCGACTTCGATCCACGATAACTTGCCGTCTTTGGTCACTTCGCCCTGGTCGCCGATACGCTTGCGGCAGACCTTTTCAAGGTCATCCGCGCCGCGCAGCCGGCACGGTGTCGTGCCGCAAAGCTGCACATGAAATTTTCCGACCGGCCAGAGATTGAACATCGTGTAGAACGTCGCAACTTCGAGGGCGCGGATATGCGCCATGCCGAGGAAATTACTGACATGGCGGATCGCTGCCTCCGGCAACCAGCCGCCATGCTGTTCCTGCGCGCGCCAGAGCAGTGGAATGATCGCCGATTGCTGACGGCCTTCCGGATATTTGGTGATTTCCTTCTTCGCCCAGGCGAGATTGTCCTTGTTGAAGGAGAAATCTTTCGGCTGCATTTCAGGCGGAGCAAGGCGACGCACGCTCATCGGTCCACCTCGCCGAAAACGATGTCGATCGAGCCAAGAATGGCGGACACGTCCGCAAGCATGTGACCACGGCAGAGGAAATCCATGGCTTGCAGGTGCGCGAAACCGGGCGCGCGGATCTTGCACTTGTACGGCTTGTTGGTGCCGTCAGCGACTAGATAGACGCCGAACTCGCCCTTCGGCGCTTCGACGGCTGCATAAACCTCGCCGGCTGGGACGTGATAGCCCTCGGTGTAGAGCTTGAAGTGATGAATCAGCCCTTCCATCGAGCGCTTCATCTCGTCTCGCTTCGGCGGCACGATCTTGTTGTCGTCGACGGTGACCGGACCTTGGCCTTCGGGCGAGCGCAGTTTTTCCAGACATTGTTTTATGATCCGCGTCGATTGGCGCATTTCTTCCATGCGGATCAGATAGCGGTCGAAGCAGTCGCCGTTCTTTCCAATCGGAATATCGAAATCGAGTTCGGAATAGCACTCGTAGGGTTGCGCCTTGCGCAAATCCCATGCGGCGCCCGAACCGCGCACCATCACGCCGGAGAAACCCCAATTCCAGGCGTCGGAGAGTTTCACCACGGCGATATCGACGTTGCGCTGCTTGAAAATGCGATTGCCGGTAAGCAACGCGTCGAGGTCATCGACCACCTTCAGAAACGGGTCGCAGAACGCGAAGATGTCGTCGATCAGCTTCGGGGGCAGATCCTGATGTACGCCGCCGGGACGGAAATAGGCGGCATGCATCCGCGATCCTGAGGCGCGCTCATAAAACACCATCAGCTTCTCGCGCTCTTCGAAGCCCCACAAAGGCGGTGTAAGCGCGCCAACGTCCATTGCCTGCGTAGTGACGTTGAGCAGATGCGACAGCAAGCGCCCGATTTCCGAATACAGAACGCGGATCAATTGAGCGCGTTTGGGCACATGAATGCCAAGCAGCTTCTCAACCGCGAGACAGAAGGCGTGCTCCTGATTCATCGGCGCGACATAGTCGAGCCGGTCGAAATAGGGCACGGCCTGGAGATAGGTCTTGTGCTCGATCAGCTTTTCGGTGCCGCGGTGGAGGAGCCCAATATGAGGGTCGACACGTTCGACCACTTCGCCGTCAAGCTCGAGCACGAGACGCAGCACGCCATGCGCAGCGGGATGCTGCGGCCCGAAATTGATGGTGAAGTTGCGCACTGCTGTTTCGGCCATCAGTTCACCAACTCTGCGGCGGCTTTCGCCTTTTCAGCAACTTTCGTATTGAAACGATCCCAGCTCACTGCGACCCGCTCGTGACGTCCCTCCCCGATCAGATCCATGCCGTCGTGCGCGCTGACCTTGAAAACGATCTTGCGGCCCTGAACCGCGCTGACCTCGACGTCAACCTTGACTGTCATGCCCGGCGGCGTCGCCGCGAGATGCGAGACGTCGACGTGCGTACCAAGGCTGCCCTCACCAGCTTCCAGATGGTCGCTGAGGAGCTGAGTACAGGTCCATTCCATCAGGACGATCATGAAGCCTGTCGCGAACACTTTCGGCATTTGCGCAATGATCGGCAATTCCGGATAGGTGTAAGGCACGGTCTTGTTCTCCGGCACTTTGTAGGAGAACGAATGCTTGAGGCCGGGCTTGAGTGTCGACTTCATCCTCAGGACCCCTTGCCTTCCGGCTTCGCCTTCTCGTCGCCGGGCAGCACATAGTCCGTGCCCTCCCACGGCGACAGGAAATCGAAGCTGCGAAATTCCTGTGCCAGGGTCACCTTGTCGTAGACGACACGTTTCTGCTCGTCGTCCCAGCGCACCTCAACAAATCCGGTAAGAGGAAAATCCTTGCGCAGCGGGTGACCCTCGAATCCGTAGTCGGTGAGGATCCGCCGCATATCCGGGTGTCCGGTGAACAGGACACCGTAGAGATCGTAGGTTTCGCGCTCGAACCAGTCGGCGCCGCGAAACACATTGATCAGCGACGCAACAGGCGTCGTTTCGTCCGTCATGATTTTGAGCCGTACGCGTTGGTTCAGGCGCGGTGACAGAAAATGATAGACGACATCAAAGCGCTGCTCGCGCGACGGCCAATCCACCGCGGTGACGTCAACGATGTTGATGAATTGACAAGCCGGGTCGTCGCGAAGAAAGGTCGCAATCTTGATAAGATCGGCCGCAAGCGCGTCGATGGTCAATTCACCCCGCGCGACCGTGTAGCCGGTGACCGAAGTGCCGAGGGCGTTCTTGATCGTTTGCCCAAGTCTGTCGAGCGTGTCGTCCATGTCCGGCTCCGCTCAGCGCTCGATTGTGCCGGTACGGCAAATCTTTTTCTGCAAAAGCATCACGCCATAGAGAAGCGCCTCCGCCGTCGGAGGACAGCCGGGCACGTAGATGTCGACGGGCACGATGCGATCGCATCCGCGGACGACCGAATAAGAATAATGATAGTAACCGCCGCCGTTGGCGCACGATCCCATGGAGATCACGTAACGCGGTTCCGGCATCTGGTCGTAGACCTTGCGCAGCGCAGGAGCCATCTTGTTGGTGAGCGTGCCGGCGACGATCATGACGTCCGACTGACGCGGCGATGCACGCGGCGCAAAGCCGAACCGTTCGGCGTCGTAGCGCGGCATGGACATCTGCATCATTTCGACAGCGCAGCACGCAAGCCCGAATGTCATCCACATCAATGACCCGGTGCGCGCCCAGGTAATCAGGTCGTCGGCGGCAGTGACCAGGAAGCCTTTGTCGGAAAGTTCCGCATTCACGCCTCTGAAAAACGAATCATCTGCCCCGACCGGCTTTCCGGTGCGCGGATCGATGATGCCCCTCGCGGCGGGTGCAATGACGGTCATGGGCTCGTTAATCCCATTCCAGCGCCCCCTTCCTCCACTCATATATGAAGCCGATGGTCAGAACGCCAAGGAACACCATCATCGACCAGAAGCCGAACAGGCCGATCTGCCGAAAGACGATAGCCCAGGGGAACAGGAAGCTGACCTCGAGATCGAAAATGATGAAGAGAATTGCCACGAGATAGAAGCGCACGTCGAACTTCATGCGGGCATCATCGAATGCATTGAAGCCGCACTCATAGGCTGAAAGCTTCTCCGGGTCGGGCTGCTTGTAGGCGACGATGAAGGGGGCAATGAGCAACGCAAGGCCGATGGCCAGCGCCACCGCGATGAAAATGGCCAATGGCAGATAATCAAGCAGCAATGCGCTCATCGCGACCTCAAGCGTGCAGCCCCGCCTTACTGATATACGCCCGCCCGGCCGCTCGGCGGCCCGAAAAGGCGCCGGTATCCCGCACAAATAGGCCGTTGCTTGTTTGGAATGACCTTAAGGCGAGAGCGGCCGAGGCTTAGCGCAGCGCATAATGGGTGGCAAGCCAACATTGGTCGGCATCCACGAGTGAGCATATCCAAAATTGCAATGGTGCTGACCGCATGATTGATAGGGGCAAGAAGCCCCTGATAACCGCCGCCAAGCCGGCGGCCGTACAATGGAAATAATGCATGGGTCCTGTGCGACGTATCGCTCTGGCTGCTGCTATTGCTGTCATAATGTGCGGCCCGGTGAGCGCGGATGACTACCCCTCCCGCCCGGTCAAAATCATCGTTCCGTTCGGGGCTGGCGGACCAACCGACGTCTATACACGGGCGATCGGCGAAGAACTGCGCAAGTCCCTGCACCAGCCCTTCGTGATGGACAATCGCCCGGGCGCGGGCACCACAATTGGCACCGATTTCGTCGCCAAATCACCGCCTGACGGGTACACGCTTTTGATGGTCTCGGGCACGCAGGCCGTCAATGAGACGCTCTATGCTCACAAGCAATATCAGCTCATGCGCGACCTTGTTCCGGTCGCCCCACTGATCGACACGGATCTCGTGTTGGTCGTCCATCCGTCAGTGCCGGCAAAGACCCTGGGGGAGTTGCTGGCACTCGCCCGGTCGAAACCGGGCACAATCAACTACGGTTCGTCCGGCCCTGGCTCGAACTACCACATGGCCGGCGAGTTGCTTAAGAACCTGGCTGGCGTCGACATCGTGCATGTGCCGTACAAAGGTTCGACAGGCGCGCGCAACGACATTCTCAGCGGACAAATCCAGATGCTGTTCGATTCGGTGCCGACCATGGCACCGATGATCAAAGCGGGGCTGGTCCGGCCTCTCGGAACGACCGGCAAGACCCGCTCACCCATCCTGCCAGATGTACCGACGATCGCTGAAGCGGGCGTTGCGGGTTTCAACGCGACCCTCTGGGTCGGCTTCATGGCGCCGGCCGGTACGCCGCAACCGATCATCGACAAACTCAATCAGGCGATCACCAAAATCACATCCCGGCCCGATACCAAGGAGGCCTGGGAAAAGACAGGCGCGACGCCGATCACAATGACGCAAACCGATTTCAAGGTGTTTATGGATGGACAGGTCGCCAAATGGGCGAACGTCATCAAGGCCAATAATATTCCACCGATCAATTGACGCGCGCAACGTGTGATCCGGGAATGCACAACCCGCCTGTATGCAGGATCAAACCCAATCCCATAGGTGAGTGATGAACGAAATGATCAGCCCCGCAGCCGCAGTAAAGAGCGAAGAGCACTGGACCACCAAAGATGGCGGCGTGAAGCTGTTTCTATTTGAGAAATATGTGCACGACCCCGCGAAGACCGTAGGCACGATCCTGTTTGTCCATGGGTCGTCCATGGCGTCTCAGCCGACTTTCGATTTGCAAGTGGCGGGGCGAGTCGATTCATCCGCGATGGATCACTTCGCGCGCCGCGGATACGACTGTTGGTGTGTCGACATGGAGGGCTATGGACGCTCCACCAAAGACCGCGACAACAATGCGCCGATAGCCCAGGGCGCCGATGATTGCTACGCGGCTGCCCTGTACATCCAGAAACTGCGGGGGAAACGCCCATTTTTGGTTTACGGAATCTCCTCGGGCGCGTTGCGCGCGGCGATGTTTGCCGAGCGGCACCCGGAGATGGTGGCCCGGCTCGCGCTCGATGCCATGGTTTGGACCGGTGAGGGCTCGCCCACCCTCGAGCAGCGACGCAAAAAGCTCGCCGAGTTCAAGGCGACAAATCGGCGGCCGATCGACAAGGCGTTCATTCGCTCGGTGTTCGACCGCGATCACCCCGACACTGCCGAGCGTCATGTAATCGATGCATTTGCCGATGCGGTGACCGCGCTCGACAATTCAGTGCCGACCGGAACCTATGTCGACATGTGCTCGAAATTGCCGGTGGTTGATCCGGAGAAGATCAAAGTGCCGACGTTGATCATGCGTGGTCAGCACGACGGCATCGCCTCGCTGGAAGACCTGATGAAATTCTACGCGAAGCTCCCGAATCCGGACAAACAGTTCGCTGTCATGCCGGGAATTTCGCACGCGAGTTTCCAGCAAAAGAACTACATGCTGGTCTACCACATTCTCTCAAGCTTCTTTGCCCAGCCGGCCCCGGTTTACGTCGGCTGAGACGCGAGCTGCTAGGCTCCAAGTTTACTCGCAAGGTCGGCAAGATCGGCGGCGGCGAAATCCACTGGCACAGTGGGTGCGCGTTCGCCCGTACCAGGACCGTACTCGCCGGGACGCGCAATATGCGCCGTACGCAAACCACAGGCCGCCGCGGCGGCCAGATCGTTGCTGTGCGCCGCAACCATCATGCATTGTGCCGGTTCGAGATCGAACGCCTCGCAGGCAGCAATGTAGACGCGCGCCTTCGGCTTGTAATCGCCGGCGATCTCTGCGCCGAGGATCGCGTCCCACGGAAAATCGTTTCGGCGCGCAAGGTCGACCATCAGTGAGATGTTGCCGTTCGAGACGGGCGCCAGCAAAAACTTTTTCTGCAGCCGCTTGAGCGCTGCTGTCACGTCGGGCCAGGCGTCAAGCCGGTGCCAAGCAAGCGTAAGTTCGTGCCGGACGGTCTCGGAAAGATCGGTCAAACCGAAACGCGGCATGAAGCGCTCGAGATTGTGCCGGTGCAGGACGTCGAGCCTGCAGAACGGGATGCGGCCCGACCTAACCTCCTCCATTCCAGGCTGGTATTCGGCCCTCCAGGCGTCGGCGAAGCCAGGCCAGTCGAGGGTATGCCCGAGGGGTCGAAGGGCCCGGTCGGCCTCCCTGGCGACCCCCGTACGCCAGTCGACCAGGGTACCGAATACATCAAAGAACATCGCCCGGAGGGAGGTCATGGGCGGCGTTACAACCCGGTTTTCCGGGCCAAATCAACGCCGGTTCTGCCACCTAAAATCATGGCTAAGTCATTGATAAATTGGCGGGAGCGACGGGACTCGAACCCGCGGCCTCTGCCGTGACAGGGCAGCGCTCTAACCAACTGAGCTACGCCCCCGCGGGCGTTTGTTCGAGTTATAGGCGCCCAAAAGGCAAGTCAAGGTAAACACCTTCGCACCCACGGAAATTGCGAAAAAGCCTTATTTACCTAGAAGAATCGATGGTCAAAGTGCCCTCGAATCGTCTATGCGGGCATGGTGTTTGGCGTTTCGCCAAACTGGCGGATTCAAGAGGAGGGTCCCACTGATGGCAATGGTTCCTGGAAAAGCTCCGACACCACCGACCGTCACGCTTAAACATCTCGCTGCCGCGCTTGCGGAAACGCACGAGATGTCAAAGAAACAGGCGGAGACCGTGCTCGGCGACCTGGTCGGAAATATTGTGAAGCATTTGAAGAAGGGCGAACGCATTCGTATTGGCGGTCTTGGCATTCTTCAGGTGCGCAAGCGCGCTGCCCGTATTGGTCGCAACCCTGCAACCGGCGAGCAAATTCAAATTAAGGCCAGCAAGAAAGTCGCGTTCCGCGCCTCCAAGGAATTGAAGGAATCGATCTAACGACTTTCTGCCTGACCCTCCGGGGAGTAATGGCAGGCGCGAAGCAAAAGGCTTCTCGCCTGCCGTTTCATTTTTGAGAACGCCACGTCGGTGAGCGAAAGGGTGAAACCTCTCCTCCCCCACGGTCAGCTGACGTCAATCACCGAATTTCCTGGCGGCGAAGTCGATGCCAGCCTGCACCTCGCCAATCGCTTGCTCGATCAGGGTGACGGCTTTAGCCTTGTGGCCACCTTTGTCCGGTGTTGCTTCACGCAACGAATGCAGCGCAGTGCGAAGCTCTGCAATCGCCTGCTCCATGTTGCCCTGGTAGGCCAGAGCGCTCTCCGCGAAAACGGTAACGGCGGGAACCGCCAGAGTGCCCATCGCCGCGAAGCGCAGAAGCTGGCGGCGCGAATTAAGATGATCGGTCATGTCTCGGCTCCTTATTGGGGGACGGTGCGGACGTCGATATCCGATGCGATCATCCGCTCATGGGGAGCGTGTTATTTGAACTCCGCGCGAGAAAATCGAGTTGGACTCTGGTCCAATGGGCAAAGTGCATGTCTGCCTTGCGTCGTGGGTTTCCTGTTTGATTGCTGCGGTTCAATTCGCAACTGCCGCAAATACAACTTCTGCATCCGATGATCGGAAGTTGCGCGGCGGGCGATTACTTGACAGGTTCCGCGCACTGCAAGGACAATCGTTGCGACAGCCGAGCAACTTGGGAGCGTCGCATGCGTCGTCTAGTTTATGCTCTGGTTTCCGTACTTTTTGCAGCCCTTTACACCGCCGACGCCCAGGCACAGGCGCCACTGCAGAAGATCCGTGTCACCATTCCGGTTCCGGTGCTCACGTTCTATCCGCTGTATGTCGCCCGCGACCACGGCGATTTCGCCAAACAGGGGCTCGATGTCGAAATCATCACGACATCGGGTGATGGTCCCGATGTCGACGCGCTGATCGCCGGTAGCGTGGATTTTACCGTTTCAACGCCGAACCGCCTGTTCATGGCCTATGAACAGGGAAAGCCGCTGCTCGCCGTCGCCAATCTTGGCAACCTGATGGCGATCGAATGCTGGATGAACAAGGACACGGCCACCAAGCTTGGTATTTCGGTGGCCACGCCACTCGAAGACCGCCTGAAGGCCCTCAAAGGTTTGACGGTCGCTGGCACCCGGCCAGGTTCGTTCACATACCTGCTGCTCGTCGAATACGCCAAGCGGGTCGGACTCGAACCGCAAAAGGACCTCAAGATCATCGGCATTGGCGGTCCGGCTGCGATGATTCCGGCGATCGAAAACGATCAGATTCAGGTGGCCTGCAACGGCAGTCCGGCGCCGGAACTTGCGGTTTCGCGAGGCAAATCGGTGATGTTCACCAACAATCTCTCCGGCGGAGATCCCTCCTACAAAAACTTCCTATTCGAATTGCTGTACGTGCGCCCGGACTTCGCCAAGGAGAACCCGGAAACCGTCCGCAAGATGATCCGCGCCCTCGTCGATGCGATCAACTTCATCCAGGACGGCTCGGACGCCGATCATCTCGTCATTCTCAAGAAGAACTTCAGCGGTGCGCCCGACGACATCCTGCTGGAATCAATGCATCACATGAAACCGATATTCATCCGCGATGTGCGCATTACCCAGGAAGCGGTCGACAAGGCTGGAAAATTCATGCTGCAGACCGGCGTCGTGACCAAACTTCCAAATTGGACCGATATCTCATCCAGCGAGTATGTCGGTAAGTGAACGTCGTAGGTCAATCTGGGGGTGCGGAGTTAGCTCTCGCGGGTGTCGGCAAACGTTTCCAGGCACGTGACCGTGTCATTACTGCGCTGGAAGCGACGACGCTCACCATCGAGGACGGCGAATTTGTCACGCTTGTAGGCCCGAGTGGCTGCGGGAAATCGACGCTGCTCAACATCATTTCCGGTCTGACCTTTGCAAGCGAAGGATCAGTACGCCTGGACGGCAACACCATCACCGGCGTCAACCGGCGCGTCGGCTACATCACCCAGCAGGACAATCTCTTTCCCTGGCGTACCTTGCGGGAAAACGTCGCGCTGCCGCTCGAGTTGGCCGGCGTTCCCGCCAAGGAGCGACGCGGGAAGGCCGACCACTGGCTTGCGCGCGTCGGGCTGGATGGATTCGGGGATGCCTTCCCTTACGAACTGTCCGGCGGCATGCGCCAGCGCGGCAACATCGTGCGCACTTTGATCTATGAGCCGTCGGTTATCCTCATGGACGAGCCGTTCGGCCCACTCGATGCGCAGACTCGCATCGTCCTGCAGGACATGCTGCTTTCGATCTGGGATAGCGCGCGAAGCACCATTGTTTTCGTTACGCACGATCTGACGGAAGCGATAGCGCTCGCGGACCGGGTGCTTCTTATGAGCGCGCGTCCCGGCCGGATCGTGCGCTCGGACCGCGTCAACATCCCCCGGCCACGCAACGTTTTCCAAATCCACGAAGACCCGGAATTTCGGCGGCTTTACAACGAAATCTGGGACGAGCTTCGCGTACAGGTGCGGAATGTCGACGCCGCCCACTGATGGGTCCTCGTCCGGGCAACCGTTGCGAGCTCGGATCGACACGGAGAATCCGTGGGTCATCAATGGCAGCCGCCTGATCCTGGTGGTCGTCTTGTTTGCGATGTGGGAGATCGGCGGAGGCTGGCTGTTTGATACCTTTTACTTCAGCAAGCCATCGCTGATCGCCAAGGCGTTCGCGAAGGACATTAGCGATCCGGCATTCTACACGGACCTGGCAACCACAGGGCTCGAACTGATCCTCGGCTACGTCATAGGCGGAGTATCGGGAATCGCGCTCGGCATCCTGTTGGCGCGATGGCGTTTCGTTGGAAAAATCTGCGATCCGTTCCTGCTGGCGCTCAACAGCGTGCCGCGCATCGCCATCGCGCCGATGTTGATCGTGTGGTTCGGCATTGGAATTGCCTCGAAGGTCTTCCTCGCGGGCACGTTGGTGTTCTTCATTACGTTCTTCAACACACTCTCCGGAATTCGCGGCGTCGATAAGGCCCTCTGCGATGTCGCCCGCGTGCAGGGCGCGAGCGAGTGGCAAATCTTCACCAAAGTAATGATGCCACACGCTTCAGCCTGGATCCTGACCGGACTGAAGATGAGCCTGCCGTTCGCCCTCGTCGGCGTCATCATCGGGGAGTTCCTGGTGTCGTCGCAGGGCCTGGGCTACCGGCTGAATTTCTATTCGACGCAATACAACACGGCTGGCGCCATCTCGATGATTCTCATCATGATGTTTCTGATGATGGTGCTCACCGCCATCGCTGACCGGATTGACGCTCGCCTACTGCGTTGGCGGCCAAGTGACCGAGAGGCCGGCGGCGTGGTTCCAAAAGCCTGAAGGAGAAAGCACATGGCGCTCACTCGCCACATCGTCCCCCCACCCACGCCCGGTCTGGACATGACTGCGCAATTCGGTTGGCCGCAATGCTGTGCCACGCGTGCCGGCGACTACGTATTCGTTTCGGGCGTCGTTGCGATCAATCCGGAAACCGGCGAGCGCATGCTCGGGACCGTTACCGAGGAAGCTCATCGGGTATTCAAGAATCTGAAGATGATCCTGGAGCAGGCCGGTTCCTCGCTTGAGCGGTTGGTCGCCATTCACGCCGGGATCTATGACCGCATCGAATACGACGTGCTCAACCGCGTCTATCGCCAATACGTGCCAAACGGACCGCCCGCACGGACCGTGTGGAGCATTCAGATCATTGACGGATTCAAGGTTCAGCTCGACGCAGTGGCCGTCGTTTAGAGGGAGAATTCTTATGTCGATCAAACGCGAAATCATCCAGCCGAAAAACGACATGCTCAACGTGTCGCGCAATTTCAAACTACCGCACAGTCCCGGCATCAAGGCCGGCGATTTCATCTTTCTGTCCGGTATGGTGTCGGTTGACGACAAGACTGGCGAGCGCAACCTCGGAACCGTCGCCCAAGAGACCCATCAAATTTTGTCGAACATGAAGCACATGCTTGAATCGGCGGGCTCGTCTATGGAGCGCGTCGTCAAGATCAACGTGCTGCTCTACGATATGCTGGAATTCGAGAACATGAACGCGGTGTATCGCAAATTCTTTCCGAAGGATCCGCCGGCGCGCACGACGTGTGGCGTTCAGTTGAGCTTCGGGATGAAGGTGGAAATCGAGTGCATCGCCCTCGCCGGCTGAACAGGCTTTCGCGCAGGACAAGAGACAGCACATGGCGATTGACGTTCTCAAGGTAGAATTGAAGTCCGTCTCCGACGCCTCGGGTCTTGAAAAGGCGATCACCGACAGGCGGTTTTCGCCCGACGACGTTATCGCCGTTATCGGGAAAACCGAGGGAAATGGCGGGGTCAACGACTTCACCCGCATCCTCGCCGACCAGGCTTTTCGCAAGGTGCTGCTCAAGCACGGCAAGCGCGACGAGAACGCGGTCAGTCAGGTTCCGATGGTCTGGTCGGGCGGCTGCGATGGCGTCATAACCCCGCATGCAACGATCTTTGCACGCAACGGAAAGACCGGCCTCGCCTCGCAACCGCGGCTCGTCATGGGCACCGCCATGAGCGCGGAGCTGCTACCGGAGGACATCGGCAGGCTAGCGATGGTCGAGAAGGTTGCCGCGGCCGTCAAAGCGGCGATGCGTGATGCGGGCATCGACAACCCGAACAATGTGCACTACGTGCAGACCAAGACGCCGCTGCTCACAATCGACTCCGTTCGGGACGCTGAATCGCGCGGCCAGCACGCCGCCTGCGAGGTCCACGACTCGATGGGCGTATCCAATGGCACGACCGCACTCGGCATTGCGGTGGCGCTGGGTGAAATCAAGATGCCGAAAGCGGAAGAGATTTGCCGCAACCTCGATCTTTATTCATCCGTTGCCTCTTGCTCGTCCGGCGTCGAGCTGACGCAGGCGCAGATCGTCCTTCTGGGCAACAGGGCAGGCGCAGGCGGCCGCTACCGGATTGGTCACTCGGTAATGAAGGATGCGCTCGACATCGATGGCATCTATGAATCGATCCGCAACGCCGGGCTTTCGTTGCCCGAGCGGGCCCGCGCCAGCGACCTGAACGGGAAGTTGGTCAACTGCTTCATGAAGTGCGAGGCGGATCGCCGTGGCACGTTGCGCGGCCGCCGTCAGATCATGCTCGATGATTCCGACGTCCACCATCATCGCCACTCAAAGGGAGCCGTAGGCGGGGTTGCCGCAGCGGCGATCGGTGACCCGGCCGTCTTCGTGTCCGTCGATGCCATGCACCAGGGACCCCAGGGTGGCGGCCCTGTCAGCGCCATCGTCGACGTCGGCGAATAGCGAATCAGCCGAATGTGAAGCAAAAGGCTTCCACGCCCGGACCAAGAAACTCGATTTCAATCTGGCGATCGGCAATCGGACCGGTTTGTCGGATCAACTGATGGAGACGCTGCTCGGTCACCGTGCCGACGCCTTGTTCGTCGACGTCGAGTCCGTGCGCGGCTCCCGGCGGCTGTCCGTCGATCAAAACGCGAAATTTCACCGATGTCCCCGGTGTCGCCGGACCCATAACGAGATGAACATCGCGCGCGTGAAAGCGGTAGACGATGCGGCCGTTGGGCTTGTTCAATTCGGCTGCGTCTCGCTTTATTGTCCAATCGCCGGACAGCGCCCAATTGTTCGACCGTAATTGACCGGGCACTTCGTACATGTGGGATTTGTCGCGGGCCGCGCCGCCCGGCGACGCGAAGCCCTCGGTGCGTTCATAGCCGACATAATTCTCCGGAGACTTGAGAGTGGCCCAATCGGCAGCTACTTCGAAGCCGCGTGGCTCGACCGTCACCAGACTATCGCCGATCCCATCGGCGCCCGCTTCCATCAGAAGGCGCTGAATGACCATTTCCGATTGGTCGTAGGAGCCCTCGCCGAAATGCGTGTGTCGGACGCGCCCTTGCGCATCGATGAAATACTGCGCAGGCCAGTAGTTATTGTTGAAGGCGCGCCAGATGACGTACTCGCTGTCGACAGCGACCGGATAGTCGACCCGCAGTGCTTTAACCTCCCGGCGGACGTTGTCGATGTTCTTTTCAAATCTGAATTCCGGGGTATGGATGCCGATGACGACCAACCCCTTGTCTTTGTACTTCTCTGCCCAGGCGCGGAGGTAGGACTGCGTGCGCAGCCAGTTGATGCAGGTGTATGTCCAGAAATGGACAAGGACGACCTTTCCGCGCAAGGCCGATGCTGACAGCGGCGGCGAATTGAGCCACGCGTCTGCGCGTTGGAGCGACGCGAGCTCCGATTGATTGGCCGTTGGGCCGCTGCCGAGCCCGTGAAAAAAAGCGATTGGTTCACCGGTGGGTATCGACGAGCCCGGCAATTTGATGTCTCCCACAAAGCTTGCAATCGGCGCGCCAATCGCAATGACAAGGACGGCGGCGAGTAAAAGTTTGCTCACTTTCATCGCCGGCCACCGCCTATTGAGTTGATCGAAGCGGCCTGAACGCGGCCCGTAACTCGGCGCTAAAAAGCTCCGGCTGTTCCCACGCCGCGAAGTGACCGCCTTTGTCGACCTCGTGGAAGTAAATCAAGTTGCGATAGGCGCGCCGGGCCCATGACTCCGGTGCTCGATAAACGTCGTCTGGAAACACGGTGATTGCGACAGGCAGCGAGATTTCGCCGGTTTTCTGCGCGGCCGCAACAATAACGCTGCCCCGCGCGCCGTTCTCCCAGTACAACCGCCCTGCCGACGCTGCGGTATTCGTCAGCCAGTACAGTGTGATGTTGTCCAAGACGTCGTCTTTCGTCGGCGATTGCCCGGCATCATTGCCATACGCCCACCCCGCGAATCCTGGATGCACCAGTATCCACCCCGCGAGGCCGACCGGTGAATCCGTCGCGCCATAGCCGACCGTTTGCGGACGCGCGGTCAACATCGTGAAATACGCTGAATTCCCCTTCTTTGCGTTGGCCATCAGTCCTTCGACCACGGTGCGTTCCTTCTCGGACAGTCCCGCCGGCAGAGTGCCGCCGCCGAGCACCGCCGCCACCTCGGGTGGTACTGTCGCCGGCAAGTTGATGTGAATGCCGAGCAATCCTGCCGCGCCCTGACGCGCCATCGCACTGGTGATCGGCGAGCCCCAATCGCCCCCCTGAGCGACGTAACGGGTATACCCCAGTCGTTTCATCAGTTCGGCCCAGGCGCGCGCGATGCGGTCCGGGTCCCAGCCGGTGCCGGTGGGCCTTCCCGAAAAGCCGTAACCGGGGAGCGATGGAACCACCACATGGAATGCGTCCGACGCGCTCGCGCCGTGCGCCGTTGGATTGGCAAGCGGATCGATGATCTTCAACTGCTCGATGACCGAGCCTGGCCAACCATGCGTAACGATGATCGGCAACGCGTTCGGGTTGCTCGAGCGCACGTGAATGAAGTGAATGTCCACATCATCGATCGTCGTCATGAATTGAGGAAGCGCGTTTAGCCTGGCCTCGCACTTGCGCCAGTCGTATTCCGTGCCCCAATAACGCACCAATTCCTGGAGTTTTGCGAGCTGCGCGCCTTGCGATGGATCGTTGACCGTCTCCCGGTCAGGCCATCGTGTGGCGGCAATGCGCCGGCGGAGATCGGCGAGTTGCTCGTCCGGAACATTGCTGCGAAACGGACGGATTGTGTCGCCTTCCGCTGCTCTGACCTGAAAAACGGGAAACAGACTTGCCGCAGCGATAATAGTGACGGCAGCGGTTCCGACAAAACGGCGGCGATCATGGTCGATTTCTTTCGATTCCATGTCAAAATTCCTCCGAATATAAAAGTCGGCTGTCACCCACCAGCAATGCTGTGCGGCATGTTAGCGAGCGGTTTGGCCTCGTAGGTCTGCTACGTCCTTTGCCGTGAGCTTGGACGTTGCACTGCCAAACCGACCCGTAACGTAGTTGGCGACCGCCGCGATTTCGGTATCGGTATAAGTGCTTCCAAATGCCGGCATCGACATCGCGCCTGGCGTGAAACGTCGTGTGCCGGAAATAACGATCTGCGCGATATTGGTAGCGTTCGGGTCGTTGACCGCGCGGCTACCCGAAATCGTGGCGAAGGGCGAAAGCGCACTGACGCCAGTCCAGCTATGGCAACTGACGCAGGCCTGCGCAAACACCTTGCGGCCGAGCGTGTCGGCGACTGCGCCGCCCTCTTTCGGCGATGCGGGTGCCGGCGCCGCGATCGTCGCCGGTTCAGACGAGGCAATCGCGGGTATGCTTCGCAAATAAGCCACGAGCGCCCGGATATCCGCCGGATCCATTTGGCTGAAGCTGTGATCGACTGCTTCGCCCATTGGCCCAGACGCGGTGCCGCGACCCGTGGCGTGACCGTTGGCGAGGTAAGAGAAAATCTCCTCATCACTCCATGAGCCGATGCCCGTCCCTTTGTCGGAGGTGATGTCATAAGCCCGCCAACCGGCGGCGACGGCACCCGCGAATTTCCTACGGTTGTCGAGCGCGAAGGCCGGATTCCTGGGCGTATGGCAGTCGCCGCAATGCGCCAGCGCTTCGGCGACATAGGCACCCCGATTCCACTCGGCGCTCTTTTCGGTATTCGGCGCAAAGCGCGTATTGGGATTGAACGCCCATGACCAGAAGATCATCGACCAACGCTGGTTGAAGGGAAATTGCAGGGTGTTGCGTTCGTTCTGCCTCGCAACCGCGGGCAGGCTGAAAAGGTAAGCCTTGATCGCCAACACATCGGCGTCGGTCATGAACGTGTATGACGTGTAGGGCATGGCCGGATAGAGCCGTGCGCCATCCTTGCGGATACCGCGCTGCACGGCGTCGAGGAATTCCTGATCGCTGTAGTTACCGATGCCGGTGTCTTTGTCGGCTGTGATGTTGGTGGAATAAAGCGTGCCGAACGGCAGCGGGAATGCAAGACCACCAGCGTACTCTGCGTCGCCCGGCGCGGTGTGGCAGACCATGCAATCGGCAGCCTTGGCGAGATATTCGCCGCGTTTGACGATGTCGGCCTTGGCGAGACTGGCCGGAACGCCCGTCGGATTGGCCTCGTGATAGTCGGCAAGCGCAACCGTCGAGCCGCGGGCAAATGCGATCGGTCCGGGATTGAATGTGCGCCAGGCAAAAAAGCCGATGGCTGCTAGAATGATAGCGGCGACGACGGTCGTGGCGATGCGGCGCATGGCGGCTACGCCTTTTTCACGGCAATCGCGGCGCGGTCGATTGGCAGGCGCCGCAGAGGCACACCGGTTGCCGCGTAGATCGCGTTGCGCAAGGCGGGCGGGCCAGCGGTGGCGCCGGTCTCGCCGATGCCGCCGGGGTGCTCAGCGCTCTTGATTACGTGGACGTCGATCGGCGGCGTCTCATCGATGCGCAGCATGCGGTAGTTGTTGAAATTCGACTGCTGCACGCGGCCTTTCTCGATCGTGACCTCGCCCCACAGTGCCGCCGTCAGGCCGAAGATCAGCCCGCCCTGGAGCTGAGCCATGATGATATCGGGATTGACGGCAATGCCGGTATCGACCGCGCAGGTGATGCGTCGTAGATGCACTCCACCAACATCATCGACTTCAGCTTCGACGACAGTAGCAATGAAGCTGCCAAACGATGGCTGTGCGGACACGCCGCGCCCGACTCGCGCCGGCAGCGGCGAGCCCCAGCCTGATTTTTCGGCGACCAGCTTGAGCGCCGCTTTCAGCCGTGGCGTGCCGTCAAGCATGCTGAGGCGGAAGGCGACCGGGTCCATGTTCGCCTTGCGCGCGAGTTCGTCCATGAAACTTTCGATGGCGAAGACATTGTTATTGGGTCCAACGCCACGCCAGAAGCCGGTTATCACTCCTGGCGGCTCGGCGCGCACGTATTCAACGCGCTTGTTTGGGATGTCGTAGGGCATGTCCACCGCGCTATCGACAGCGTCGCCGTCAAGTCCGTTCTGGAATGCGGGCGGCAACCAACGCGCGAGCACCGACGAGCCTGTTACCTTGTATTTCCAGGCGACAATTTTTCCGTTCGACAAGGAAGCCGAAATCGTGTCGCGATAAAGCGGCCGGTAGACATCGTGCTGCATGTCCTCTTCGCGCGTCCACACGACCTTGATCGGGGTCGCGACTTGTTTGGCGATACGCACCGCGCTCTCGACCATGTCCGGCTCGAGACGGCGGCCGAACCCGCCGCCGAGGTAGTGGTTATTGATGGTCACCTTGTCGATCGGAAGACCCGCGGCCTTGGCCGCATATTCCTGGGACCTGCTCTGCACTTGTGTGCCGGTCCAAATATCGCAGGCGTCCGACGTCAGCCGCACGGTACAGTTCATCGGTTCCATCGTGGCGTGGGCGAGCAACGGGAGCTCGTAGTCGGCGTCAAAGCGCTCGCCCTGCGTCAAGCCCTTGTCGATATCGCCTTCCGACTTGGCGACGACGCCGTCCTTCTTGCTCGCCGCGCGCAGGTCGTTCCAGATGTCGGCGGAATTGATCTTGGCGTTCGGCCCTTCGTCCCAAGTTACTTTCAACGCGTCCAGCCCCCGCGAAGCTGCCCACATATTGTCGCCGACGATAGCGACGAGATCGTCGAGCACGACCACCTGGTGCACACCGGGTAGCTTTTTCGCGGCGCTGTCGTCGACATGCTTCACCTTGCCGCCGAGCACCGGAGATTGGGCAAGAGTCGCGAACTTCATGTCCGGCACCATGGCGTCGATGCCGTAGATGGTCTTGCCGTCGGATTTGTCAGGCGTGTCGTTGCGTTTCAGCGACTTGCCGATCAACGTGAAATCCTTCGGGTCCTTGAGCTTCGGCTTGTCCGGTACGGGCAACTTGGCGGCAGAATCGGCGAGCTCGCCGTAAGTGAGAGTACGATTGCTCGCGACGTGCGTGACTTTGCCATTTGAAGCGCTGCAGCTCGCTGCATCGACTTGCCACTGCGCGGCTGCGGCTGCAATCAACATGGTACGCGCGCTGGCCCCTGCCCCGCGCAACTTGTCCCAGAACGAGCGGATCGAGTTGGAATTGCCAGTAACCTGAATGCCGAAAAGAGGATTGGCGTAGAGTTTGTCGCTCGCCGGCGAATGCTTGATCACGACCTGCGCGAAGTCGGCGTCCAGTTCCTCGGCGAGGATCATCGCGATCGCGGTGTAGACGCCCTGGCCCATCTCGGCCTGCGGGATCACCAGGGTGGTCTTGCCGGCATTGTCGATACGGATGAACGCATTCGGCGCGAACTGGCCGATTGGGTTGTCGGGCGACTGCTCCGGCTCGTTAACGGGCGCGGCGCGCAGCGGCCACTGAAAGGCCAGCACAAGGCCGCCTGCTAGGCCGTTTTGCAGGACAACCCGACGCGAAAGGGCGGCGCGCATTGACGTCATGACGACCTCCTCGAACCGTCGCCCGCGGCGCTCTTGATGGCTTCGCGAATGCGCACATAGGTGCCACAACGACAGATATTGCCCGCCATCGCCGCGTTGATGTCCGCATCGTCGGGGTGCGGATTTTTCGCGAGCAAGGCAGCCGCCGACATGATCTGCCCGGACTGGCAGTAACCGCACTGGATCACTTCGAGATCAAGCCAGGCCTTTTGCACCTTGGCGCCCGCTTCGGTCGTGCCGATGCCCTCGATCGTGGTGACGGTTCGGTCGCCAACCGCTCCGACCCGCAGGAGACAAGAACGCACGGGGTTGCCGTCGATGTGCACGGTGCAAGCGCCACATTGGGCGATGCCGCAGCCGTATTTGGTGCCTGTCATACCAAGCACGTCGCGCAACACCCAA
The DNA here is from genome assembly GCA_963831515.1 of uncultured Alphaproteobacteria bacterium. GTDB lineage: Bacteria > Pseudomonadota > Alphaproteobacteria > Rhizobiales > Xanthobacteraceae > Pseudolabrys. The sequence goes on from CAWHQL010000009.1 coordinate 305,193, forward strand.
AGCAGCGGGGTGTCCCCGTCGACATCGATGTCGTGTGGCGCACCATTGATTTTGATGGTGAAGGGCATGGTGAGCTCCTTTCAGCCTGGAGAGGACGCGGAAACCCGACTTGCTTCGTCGACTAAAATAATGAGCGGCGTTCGATAATTATACGCGCAACACTGCTTGCGTTGGAGCCAAATTTACGAACTGCATCGCGCGCAGACCAGGCGTGCAAGATCATAGAAACGCTCATCGCGATCACCGAGGTGCATGAGAGACGACGTCTTTACGGCGGTACCCCGGTGCCGAAAAGCGATGGTGACAGTAACAGTGCAGTCACAATTTCTGAGGCTCCCGCACCTTCCCTTTCGTCACAAAACGTACCGGATGCTGAATCTTGATCGGAGGGCGCGTCGGGTCTATGAACCACGGCGCCGGGGCATCGCGGGCTCCCGGCGTCTTTTAAGACGGCTCCCCCGTCCAAGTCCTGCTCACAGTCCGTGCGTTTGCGCGCGGCAGGAGCACGATCATAATGCGGAGCCGTTTTCCATGCCTGAGTCCAAAACTTACCTAGGCCGCGTCGCTATTCTTTGGCGGGGCGATCAAGCAGAGCGCCGCGGCACCAAGCCGGAGACCAGCAGGTTCAAGGCCGTCTTTGCGGCACTCGCGGCTGCAGGCGTTGACGCGGAACCGGTGGTCTACGAGGACGATGTCCTTGACGCCGTGCGCGCACAGCTTGCCACGCTTGATGGCGTGCTCGTCTGGGTCAACCCAATCCACGAGGGCCGCAACCGCGCCAATCTCGACAGCCTGCTGCGCGCGGTCGCGGCGCGCGGCGTTTGGGTGAGCGCGCATCCCGACGTGGTCCTCAAGATGGGCACCAAGGAGGTGCTCCATCGTACCCGCACGATGAGCTGGGGCTGCGACACGGCGCTCTATCGAACACCCGAAACGATGCGCGTCGAATTGCCCACCCGGCTCGCCGCTGGCCCGCGCGTGATCAAACGAAACCGCGGCAACGGCGGTCAAGGCGTCTGGAAAGTCGAGACGCTGACAGGTCCACACAATCGGCCAATGGTACGTGTGCTGGATGCAACGAAGGACGCGTCTGAGGAGCTGACGCTGGAGGAGTTTCTCAAGCGATGCCTCACGTATTTTGAAGACGGCTGCGTGATCGATCAGCCGTTCCAAACGCGCCTGAGCGAAGGTGTGGTGCGCTGCTACATGGCAGGTGATCGTTGCGCTGGCTTCGGCCATCAGAAGGTTAAGGCGCTGGTCGACGCGTCGGCTGCGCGCTCTGGGTCGGGACCGCGGATCTACACCTCTAACGCCGACCCGCGCTTTCGGCGCTTGCGCCGGTTGATGGAGGACGAATGGACGCCGCAGCTGATCTCGTTACTGGACATTTCCCGACGAGACCTGCCGATAATCTGGGACGCAGACTTCATGCTCGGGCCGCGCGGCGCCGACGGGACCGACAGCTACGTGCTTGGCGAGATCAACGTCAGTTCGGTGTTCCCGATTCCCGACGAGGCGCCAGCAGAGATCGCCCGTCGCGTTGCCGATCGGCTCCTGTTGAAGCTCGACCAATGATCTGTAGACGATCTTGACTCTTTATGGCCGCAGAATCTCCTGTCCGCGGGAGTGGCGCTCGTGGCGTTGCTATGACAGAGCCTGAATGCCACGGGACATTCAGGCCTTCCGTCAGCCTCCCCTCATAAAATCGCCGTTAAACGCCTGCTCAGGCTCAGAGCGGATAGTCCGGCGAGCTTTTGACAGCACTACGCCTTGGGTCACCAGCAGACATTCTGCGGCGCAATGGCTATGTCCGTCTTACCCGAAAAAGGGAACATTCGTGAACGTGGGTGACATATCTACGATCAAATCCCTAGATATCGGTGGGTAGCTGTTGAAATAGCGCTTTAATCTCGCCCGCACTGTTTCGTCCCCCCGCGCAAACCGCAATGTTTCAAGACCACGTGAAGGGTGATTCGAGAATGCCAAAGGTTCTGAAAGCAAAGCGTCGTAAAGCAAAAGCAAAAACAAAAGCAAAAATAAAGCCGATAACGAGAACGAAAGAGAAAACACAAAAGATAAAGATAGAGAAGAAAACCAAAATAGAGGTGCCCCCGATGCGGGTGAGTCAATCTTTAAAGCTTCCCGACAAGGTCAAACACGATGAGCCTTTGCCTGCGACGGAGGAGGTCCCTGCGGCTGCAGTCGAAAAGAAAGATCAACGCGCCCCTGAGGCGTTAGCGAAAATCAGTTATAAGCTCGAAGTCGATGGAAGGTTGAAGTCCGAACATCCAACTCAAGAAGCCGCACTGACGGTAGCGCTAGAGCTTAAACGAAAATTCCCGCAAATTCGGGTCGCTATCGTCGATGCTAAGGGGCCGACGCGCATTGCGGTAGAGTTGCCTCTGACACCTGCCTGAGCGGCTGTGGCGCAGGAGACGGCTCTGTCAGTTTGTGACTTCGTACCGCGGTTGAAATGTCCACCAAGGGCCAATAGCGGACATCATAAATTTTAGTTTTTATCTATCGGCAATGAAATCGAAGCGCGCAGCCCAGTTGGAGCAAAGTTCATTTTCACGAAGACATCTGCTTGCATGGGCAGGACTTTGCTTAGAAGGCGAGAGCCGAACCCTTCGCGCGTTGGCGGAGCAACCGGCGGCCCGTTGTGCTCAGCCCATTCTATATGAAGCATAGGTTTCGTCTCGCCTTCGACGGTCCAATTCACTTCAAGTACGCCTGCCAGGTCCGAAAGCGCACCGTATTTAGCTGCGTTCGTAACAAGCTCATGGAAAGCTAGACCTACAAGAACCGCGAGGGTCACTGGAAGGCGAACATCCGGCCCATCGAGTTTGATACGCCGGCCGGTAGCATCGTCGTAAGGTTCAAGTTCGAGGCGAAGCAGTTCATGTACGCTCGCTTCTTGTCTTTGACTCTCGGTTAGAACTGTATGCGTCTTTCCCAGCGAAATGAGTCGACCCGCGAACGCTTCGTGAAAGTCAGTGATGTTCAACGATGAACGCGCGGTTGCGCCGAGAATGCCCTGAACCGTTGCCAAGGTATTTTTCACGCGGTGATGAAGCTCGCGAATGAGAAGTTGCTGACTTTCCTCCGTGTGTACATGATCGGTAACATCGCTTCCCTCAACGAAGATTCCAGAAGCTTTTCCGGCGTTATCCAAAATCGGTTGATAAACGAAATCGACGAACCGTCGCTCCGTCTGACCGGTTGTTTGGGTTTGCAGCAAGACCGGTAGCCTCCTGCCGACGAAAGGTTCACCACTGGTGTAAACCTGATCGAGCAATTCAAAAAAGCGCTGATCCGCTAACTCCGGCAACGCCTCTCGTATCGTCTTTCCGATAACGTCGCGATGACCGATGAGCTGGCTGTAGGACGCGTTCGTAAACTCAAACGCATGCTGGGGTCCGCGGAGTATGCACATGAACCCAGGCGATTGATGAAAAAGCTGTCGCAGGCGGGCGCTCTCGTCGCCAAGCTGAAGGTTGGCCTGTCGCAGCTGCTCCGTCAGAAGGTGCTGCGTCGTCACATCGTTGCAGACCACAAGGACGCCGCCGACTTGGTCCTCGATATCAATGGGACTAAACCCGTAGGTCCACCATACATCCTCACGCCGACCGTGGCGCGTGACCGGGACGAGCTGGTCGACGTGCCACGTGGCACCTTTGCCGGCCATGACGAATTCAATCTGGGGACCAATAATGTCCCAAATCTCCGTCCAACAATCATAACCGCGTTGGCCTAGCGCACTCGGATGACGTTCCGGCCCCATGGTTTGCCGGTACGCGTCGTTGTAAAACTGGATCAGTTCAGGTCCCCACCAGATGAACATCGGGTGTTGGCTGGTGAGCAAAAGGCGAACCGCGGTTTTTAGGCTCTGCGGCCATCCGTCGGGCGGCCCTAAAGGGGTTTTTGTCCAGTCATAGGCGCGCGTAAGTGCGCCCATCTCGCCACCACCGCGAACAAAATCTTGGCTTGGAACATCGTCAATCGGCAAAGACAAACTCGATTTCTCTTCTGTTGCCTTCCAGATTGCTCCTTTCTTTAAGTTTATTGCAACTAGGAGGCTGGAACGCCTGCAATCGGACAGTTGCTGAGGGACAGAACGGAAATGTGTGCTTGGGGTCATCAGTCGGTGAGACGCTATGTCTGCCGGTTCGCATTGGCCTCAGTCCAAAAGCAAAGAATCCGGCCGCCGAGCCGGATTCTTTCTTCGTGTAGCGATTAAGCAATCAGTCGTAGTGGTGATGATGGCTCTTCTTAATAACCACGACCTTGGCATTGTGATTGCGCCACCCATAGTGATGGCCGCGTGTCCACCCACGATGAAGGCCGCGATCGTGATCTCGGTCTTTCGTGACAATAACCGTTCGATCCTGCGCGTTTGCGGTTACGGTTGGCAACGCAACTGCGACCGCGCCTAAAGCAGTCAGGGTGACAAGAAATGTGCGCACGTGTTCCTCCTCAGCGGTGACTACCCACCCGTTAGTGAACGAACCGGCGGACACGAAGTTCCATCCCTGCGGCGCGCTTTCGCCGTTCGAATTTATTCCCGAGTCGTCTTCGCAATGCCGTGATCCAGACGTGATGCATTTGCGGGAATAGTTGAGGTCGTTTTGCAATCTCCTGCACGTACTGTTTTCAATCACAGGAGAAGCGATATGACAAAGTTCCCTAACGCCTTGGACGAAGAAAACCTCCTCACGCACGAAGTATCCGACGAGGTACTGGAAACTGCAGGAGGGAAAGGAGTAGTCGCGATCTTTACCCTTGGGTCCTGTACGGGCTTGTCTGAATGCCCCGCTTGACCAATTTTGACTGAGCAGCTGGAGGCACCCGTGTCGCACAGCATGTTAAACTGGACCAGCCGGGTCGCTATCGCAGGGCGGATCGCGGAATGTCGTCGTCCCCAAAACTGGAATGAGTTGACGACACTCGGTGATTACCACCTGCCCTTCGGTAAAGCCGAAGCCCGAGCAAAAGCCGCGAGGTGGCTCTGGCAGAGTTACATCATCTGACGAAAAATAGGACCGCGCCCATGCATGGGCGCGGTTCATTTCGGCTCACTATCTGCTTCAGATCGCTTCCGTCCAGCTTTCCGAGAATGCCAACGCCGATGTCGAGAAGGGCCGCCCCTCACGCTCACGCGGCCAGGATCGTCCCTTCGCCTCGGCGCCGTTGCGGACGAGGCGCGTACCGAGCGCGGGGATCAACACAGTGCATACGCCGTAACGGCGGTTCGGAATCTGGTTCGGTTGCGAGTGGATGAGCAGCGGCTCGCCGATATCAAACCAGGTGAGCGAAATGTCTTCGCCGTGCGCCTTGATGTGCTCCGTCCAGAAGTAGCGGGGATCTCCAGTTTTGGAGAACTGAGCGTCCGCACAAGGGATCGTCGTGTCGGAAAGTTCGGCATTAAGCATTCCTTGTACGGTCGACTGCAGCCAGCGCGCCATCGCGATGTTGTCGGAGTAAATGCGCCAGCGCCCTTCCGTCAGCTCGCTCTTCAGGTAGAGCACGTGGCCGGGACCAGCTGGCGAGAAGATGATCCGCCAATAGCTTGCGTCTGTTGAGTTAGGCTCGCCGTCCTTCAGGCTCAAGCGTACAAACGGGTTCTCGCCCGTAAGAATTGTTTTGTTGGGATCGGCAATGCTCATGTAACTGGTCTCCGCTCAATTGCTCGGGCATGTCCGCTAAGTGCCAAAAAGCGGACATTCATCATATGGCCGACGTACGGAGAATTGTCGCTTATTTGGCCAGCGTCGCCGTCACGTCAACTTCAATCATCATATACGGCCAGGCTAGCTGGGGCACGTTCAGCAGCGTTGACGCTGGAATGGGGGCATCACCAAATGCCTCTCTTCGGCATTTTAATGCATCCTGAAAAAATCTGATGTCGGTGATGTAGGTTACTATACGGACAACGTCATTCATCGTCGCGCCTTGAAGTGCGAGCAATTTTTTGATCTTGCCATAAGCATAATTGCACTGGCCAATGAAATTACCTTCTTCGACTATCTTGCCGTCGCCTTCCCGCTCAGGACCAATTCCAGCCAAGAAGATGAACTTGCCTGGATTTGTCACCGTGACGACTTCCGAAAATTTTCCTTTTGTCCATTCATTGTAACTGAAATTCTCTTTTTTGAATTGCGGTTGCTCCTGCGCAAACGTTACCGATTGAGCAAAGCAGGAAACGCATACGGCCAAGCCGACACCTAACAGCCTGTTCATGGCACCTCTCCCCTTTTTATCGAATGTTAGTCGTCCATATGCTCCACACCACGGTGCAGATTTCAACCCCAAACCTTTTCACACAAAACAAAGCTGGGACTTTCTCCGCGTTTCACCAATCCATGGCAGCGAAGGTCAAGCTAGTGCACCAGCGGGCATTGGCCGGTTGTCACCCCTTCGTCGCCAGTTTCGTTCCAGATTGCCTGTAACTGATCGGCGTTGAGCACATCGCTGATCCTGAGATTAGGATCGGGGCATGCCTTGCCTAGGCGTTGATAGAATCGGCCCACGTGTCCTATTCGAGCGAGGGTTTCCTGATTCAACTGTCCGGCATTCGCCAAGGCTTCGAGTTTAGTGCGATTAATCTTGCCGCTCATCAATTCATGATAAGAAAATGATTTCACGCTCATTTGGTATGTTCGTGACATGCGACCTCTAGGTCCTTTTCTCCACCAATTCGCGCAATAGCGTTCTCGCCAGATTGTCAGGTGTGTTCCCGCTTATTTTGGCCGTCTTGCTACCGAAAGACGTTCTAACAGTCACCATTCGGCCGGAGCGTCTGTACGAAGCCTTGGTAATCTTGCCGCCGTATACATCACTTATCTCTCTCCAAGCTTCAAGATTCATTTCGCGGCTCTTCCATGTTGCAGCCCCGGGACTCGTCGAGCTCGGCGCCAGATAAAATAAAATTCAAACATCACCGACGTTGAGATCGTAAGTGCCCCTGCGCCCTCGGGCATAGACCTTGGCCGCAATTGAGTAGATGCGCTCCCGGTTGACGTCAAAAGCACGCAGGATATCGGTCGCATCCAACCGAAGACTCGGCTCCATCTGCTTTAACGCATCCGCCATTATAAAGAACGAACTCTCCATGGAGCGATCATATCCCCAGAAGCGAACCGCCTGCCGCGTCGCGTCGTAACTCCGGCTAGGGTTCGGAAAATTAATCGTCACGTTGTCACCCGGCTATGGAGGCAGATGGCGACTCCCGCCGACCGGCGGAGTGCACATCACACTTACGTGGAGATGAAATGCGATAAACACAGAGGTAGGCGGCCGAGAAATCGAAATAAAGGTTGGCGGCATCGCATCCTAATCAACTCTGAAATAAGGCAGCGAGAGATATATTGATCAACAATCGCTACAGCGTCTTGTTATCGCTCTGCAGCGTACACAACTGCAATGTGTACCTAAATCGTACTTAAACCCTTTTAAAAGGATACATACTATGACAAATAATACTCCATCCAACGAAACACAGAAGCCCGCATCGCCTGCTCAGACTCCGCAACAGCAGACCCAGGGCGATCCCAAGCAGAACACCGACAAGCAGGGCGGCCAGCAGCAGAAGTAAACTGCGCGACCGTTCAACAACGGAGGCCCGGCGCAGCGCCGGGCTTTTTTATCACCCGTGGGAAGGACAACCATGCTCACATGGTTCGATGCCGATGTGGTGCTGTCACAATCAACTCAACTAATTCACTTATTGTCATCGCGCTGATTTCGCTTGATGCAATGGTATTGCGTTCCTTTTTCAGTTTGCACCACATCAATCCTGGGTGCCGTGCCGAGGCAGCTCCCGGTAATTTGCAGAATTTGATCCGCTGGACACGTGTTGTTTTCGACCAGGACTTTCTGCCCGCAAGATAATTGGTTGGCGTCGGGCTCTTTCTTGAGTGGCTGAGCGCCGACCGGCACTCCGTAAGCGACAGCCGCGCAGATGGCGATAACGGTAAAGAGCTTTGCAGAGCCGAGAATTCATCATTGGGCGCGTCCATGGCGGGTCGCCGTCGCCAGCGTCGCCTGGTCCCGCTGATGGACCGCCGCAAGATCGTCGGGATCGACTGTGACCATTTCCATCGACGCCTGCCGGCCCGCGTCAGCGGGCAGAAAGATCAGTGTTGCGACCCGGCGGTAGACTGGGAACGACAGCCCCTCAATCAGTTCTTCATCCGTCGCCACTTCGTATTCGCCCGCCGCCAGGCGCCGGTCGACTCCTTTGAGCGAAAATGGATGCCGAAATGTCAGCGTCACGCGTTTCGTGCGTGTGAGCATTGAAATGTCCTCGATGGCAGGGCGACAATACGACGGCGACGCCCGCGCGGCGTGATCACCAAACAAGAACCGCAACAACTATTCCCGCGGAGACCAGCAATCCCAGCGCCCAGAAGGAATAGGTCGTCATCCTGTCAATTGCGTCACCATGCATCGAATCACTATGCGCGTTTCGAATGGCGATAGATACAAGTATATTCAGACATAGATAGGCTGAGTGGCCTGCCCATGCCGCTGTCGGGCCGCATACACTCGAGGCAAGCGTCGTCGCGAGGGCATTTCTTACGAACGCAGTGCCTGGCCAGGAGCATCGTATGGAAAAGTTGGAAATCACCCGCAACGCGCAAACCGATCAATTCTCGGTCGTTCTCTCGAGAGGCAACGACACCATACGATGCATGGTGACTGTCGAGGCAGGCCGTGCCAGCTCCAATGAAGAGAAGCGCCGCGCAGCTCTTTCAAAGGCTAAGGTGCTTGCGAAGGCCCTCGACTCGGCAATCGACGACACGTGATATCAAGCGGGAGCATGCCAAGTGACTAGTGCGGATCGTACTGCGCTGGGCGACCTGTCCCGCGACTTCAAAATGAGTCAGCCCACTGCGTCATAGTGGCGCCGCATGCAGGGCACTCAAACGCTCGTCGGTAGTAACCAGGGTATTTTTCCTCAACGCTCGCGAGACCCATTGGCGCGCGGCATTTGGCACATGCCGGATCGGCGATTTGGTCCGGAGCAGAGCGGTGAGATTGTGACATAGCGACCTCAAAGATTCAGCCATTGCTACGCAGCCGCAGACCGTAACGCCGCGTCGCTCCTTACCGGCAAATGCAGGGAGCGACGCTGATGTCGCGGGTGGTCGGCTACTTCAAGGCGCTGAGCATCTTGGCACAAGCCTCGGCAACGTTGCTGTTAGGCGATTCCATGCCAGGAAATGTTGCCCATCCGCCTTTCGCGATGAACGTGTCTTGTTTCCACGAATCTGTCGCTTTGAGTTCGGCCAAGGTCGCCTTGGCTGTGGCGGCATGCTGGAAGTTGTCGACGCAGATCGGTGCGAGCGCAGACACAACTGCGTTTTTGGCACTTTGCTCCGCCATTTTCGTAGCCGTATTTCCGAGCGTCCATCCGCCCCAGCCAAAGCCGATGACAACTGTTGCGAGAAAACCGGCGATTGCTCCCTGTATGAGACGAGTTAACGACTCACCTTTGAACATTGCAGGCATTTCCATGTGATATTCCTTTCGCCCGACATGTTTCGGAGCGAGGGTAACGGACCCCCTCGTTGGGGGACCGATCATCAGTTGATGTGAAGGCCCGGCCGCTTTGAGCTGGCGTTTCGGTCGCGTCTAATATCCGCTCTTACCGGACTAAAGTCGATGGTTATATTTTCTATTTGTGCCTAGGAAGCAGCGTGCGAAGCAATACTGTGCGAATGCGTAAGCCTCGCTTACATGCAAATCGAAATTAACTTTTCGGACACGTTACAATTTGGATTGGTCGTACATATGTCGGTAGTTCGATCTGATGATCGAAGCATGGCGACAACGACCAATGACCGAGTCAAATCCGCTTTTCATTAATGAATGCCAGTCCGACTTCCGAGCAGTTAAGGAGGGATGGTACGCGACGGACGAACGCGGCCACCTCTTATCAGGCCCATTTTCCAGTCGGGAGAACTGCCTGGCTAGAATCAACGAATTGGTGAAAGGGTTGGTGCCCTTTAAGTCACCATCGCAAGCGCCCACACGATCCAAGTAAAAGGTCCATCGCGAGATGGGAGAACGAAGGTGGCGCGACCAAAAATGGCCGCGACAAGCGACCTTACGAACCCTCCGCCTTGCGGCCGCCGGCGAAAGATCGCCAACGCAGCCGGTCAAATGAAAGAGCGCCCACGCTGCGGACCTAACGAGACAAACATTGGAGGCTGCTATGACTTCAGTTCATGATCTTCACGGGTTGGCGAGCAGAATATTTTATTTTTCCATGACGGCGAGCGTGTTCGTTTTTGTCTCGATTTTGATGTTTACCGCTCATCATCCCTAACGTCGTAAATCGGCCTGGTGGTGCATATGTGCGCTCACCAACATTCGACAAAACAGAAAGAACAGCACCGTCGAGCGGAAAACCGCTAGGCGCGCGCGAGGCAAGGAAGCGCTCCATGTTCACGGCAAAGCAATTTCGCGCAAAAGCGACGGAATCCGCCGAATCACTCAAACATACTGACCATCCAGGCGAAATCCGCGAGTTTCAGCGATCGAAGGAAAGTTTCACTGCGCTCGCCGACAACGAGGACTGGTTGGCGAACAATTTCGATAAGATCATCCGCTCGCGGGACACCCATCCACAGGATGACGGAGCTGGAAACCCCGTCGCCCGCGGAAGCGCCGCCGAAACCGAGGAGCACATTCTTCGCTGCCTCGGCGCGGCCGTCATCATGCAATGGAACACGATCCCAACGAAGCTCCAACGCGAACTCTTCGATACCGCAGGCTCGATGGGGGACGTGCTGAAATCGGCCGCACTCAGAGCGCAGATTGCGCGCTTCCTGCATAGGCATAAAGATGATGAGGAGAGTTCCGCCGACTTCGCTTCAAATCCAAGCTTGGCGGAGGGAACGCCGCATAACACATAGGTCGAATTTCGGTCAGGTGGTCGAGCAACCGAACTCCTATCTCTCAGCAGCTCCAATGTCCGCTTTCGGGGGGCAGAGCGGAGATCGGGCTGAGGTTCGGACGTGTCCGCATAGCTAGGCGGAAAGTTTAAGCGCCCGAGTTCTTCTTCTCGGCCGCTTCTTTAGCCAACCGAAGAGCCTTCAGTCGCGCGGTCTTCTCTCGAATAATCTTTGCCTGGGCTTCGTAGCCCACGCTGAGATTGTGATTTTCCCGTGCAGCCTTCTGCAACCGCGATTGCGTATTCTTGTTACTAGCAGCCATGGCTCGCCCTTTTTGTTCTGGCAACGAAGGGCTGACCGGAGTCCGCTGCGACCCCTTCGTTTTTCTCCGCCGCCTCCTTGTCCAATCGAAGCGCTCTTAACCGTGCAGTTTTTTCGCGAACGGCGCGACCCTCGATCTCATATTCCAGCATTGCGTTCCTGCCTTCTCGAACCCGCTCGTCTTTCTTGAAGCGTGCATCTGCTCGCTTCTTAAGGGCTTCCTTTGAATTCGTCACAATACCTCCTCTTCGGCGCGTCTGTTCCGACACAACCCCTTTCCATTGCGGTGTTGATTGAAACTGCTACGGGAGCAGAAATGCGTCCCCATAGCGTCGACACACGATGTACATATGCACGAAATGATAAGAAAAAACCCCCGCAGATCGACAGGGTGGCGCTACTCGGGTGTCCGCTAAGGGCCGATAGTGGACACGGCGGCAAGTCCGCATCGCGCGAGCGGGTGCGCCCGATCGGCCTTTGATTTCTAAGGCGGACCGTTGCGCGCTCGGTTAACTTTGTGTCGCTTTGTATGGCACCGCGCGGAGAGCACGATGGACCTGTCCTACACGCAGAATCTCGAGGACTATCACCTATCGCTCGCTTTCGCAGGTCAAGTGACCGGCCGCTATATCGATGTTGGCGCTGGTCACCCCGTGGCCGACAATGTCTCATGCTGGTTCTATCAGCGTGGCTGGCAAGGCATCGTGGTTGAGCCGCAGCCCGAACTAGCGGCGCTCTATGCCCGGCTGCGCCCGCGCGATACGGTTGTGCAGGGGCTCGTCGGTCGCACGAACGGCGAGCGCGATTTCTTCCTGGTCGAGCGTCTGCACGGCTTCTCCACCACGATTCAGCGGTATGCTCAAAATGCGCAAGCCCTCGGCGTCGGCTATCGCAGCCTGCGTCTGCCAGTTGTGACGCTCGCCTCCCTGTGCGAGGCACAGGACGTCGGCGAGATCGACTTCCTCAAGATTGACGTGGAGGGCGCCGAGCCCGACGTGCTCGCCGGCGCCGACTTCAAGCGTTTCCGTCCCAAAGTGATCGTGGTCGAAGCGGTGGCACCGGGATCAGGGGAGCCGGCCTGGCAGGAGTGGGAGCCGCAACTGTTGTCGCAAGGCTACCGCTTCGCGCTGTTCGACACGCTCAATCGCTTTTATGTCGCCGAGGAGCATCCCGCCATCATGGCCCGCCTGCCGCGCGAACGCGCCGACTGGCAAGCGGTGCGTCATATGTATGAAATTGGCCGCGCGCCCGAGAACGCGGAGCACCCGGATTACGCGCTGGCGCGGGATCTCGCTCGCGGCTTCTGGGCCAATTTGCCCTGGCTCGACCCCACGCTTATCGTCGCGCTGCTCGCACGCGCGCGGAGCATAGAGGATGAAAGTGAGGGCGCGGCGTTGGCCGCAACCGTCGGCAGCGAAGCCTTCCGCTTGGCTCTCGGCCGCATCGCCTGCGGCTATGATGGTGGGCAAGTGGAGGACTGATCGCGCGGCATGTCCACTTTGGGTCATTAGCGAACGTGTGCGACGCAGCTAGTGATGTCCGCTGTGGGCCAATAGCGGGCATGGCGACACGATAACCGGAAACGTTTGGCTCCTCCATGAGAGATAGACTGTGCTGCTGGAACGCCCAGCCGCGCTGCGCGACGATGGTCAGCGCGTTGATGAAGTTCGTC
>CAWHQL010000010.1:0-194554 GCA_963831515.1 uncultured Alphaproteobacteria bacterium
GAAGGAATGAAAGCAATTCAGCCATTGTGCTGACCAGTACTGATGAGACGATAATGAAGGGGCGCAATGTCCGCTTCAGATTATTGGTTTCCGCCTCTCAGCCGCAGCAATCGATTCGGTCCGGTTTGGCATGTTGGTGGCCTCGATAACAAAGGAGACCGCCAATGCAGTACGACAAATTGTCAATTCCGATTGCTTCCCAACGGGCGCCTTGGAACAAGGGAAAATTGACCGGCGCCAAGCCGCCGCTGCAACCAAAGTACGTCTGGTTAATCCGCACTAAGCTGCACGTCGAGGGGCGCAGTCGTGACTTGGCAATGTTCAACTTGGCAATCGACAGCAAGCTGCGCGGCTGCGATGTGGTTGCGCTCAAGGTCGCGGATGTGGCCCCAAAGGGCCATGCGCTCGAACGTGCGAGCATTCGTCAACAGAAGACTGGTCAACCAGTGCGGTTTGAATTGACGCTACAGTCACGCCAAGCGGTCAATGACTATGTGCGGGTTGCCGATAAGAAGCCTGGCCAATTCCTATTTGACGGCCATCCCGGTTCTGGGCGGGGTTTGTCCACCCGGCAATATGCCCGCCTGGTTTCCGAGTGGGTCGCCAGCGTCGGACTGGACCCGAGTTTGTTCGGAACGCATTCGCTACGAAGAACCAAAGCGACCCTGATCTACCGACGTACCGGCAATTTGCGAGCGGTCCAGCTCTTGCTTGGCCATCGCAAGATCGAGAGTACCGCTCGGTATCTTGGCATCGAGGTTGATGATGCTCTCGCCATTGCTGAGCAGGTGGATGTCTGACAATTGGGGGCAGAGCGGACATACTCTGCCCCTCGGTCCACGTCCGCTCCTACACCGAAAGCGGACATTATATAGAGGGCGACGGCATGTCCGCTAAGTGCCAATAGCGGACATCCATCGCTATAAGTGGTCTTGGCCCGTTACTCCCGTGCACACGATGTATCGAGCGGCCTCAACATCGCCTCGATCTCGACGCCGTCTTCGGATTCCGGATCAATGTCCTGAAGTCCGTACATCAATGAGAGATATTCGGGACCGAGTTGCTTTTCCAACCCTCTCATTTTTTGCGTCAGCACATCAGCCGTTTTTTTGTCTTTTGCCTCATTGGCATCTTCGATCTGCACACCGAGTTTGCCGATAGCGCAATAGGTCTCGACCTTGGCAGGGTCACTGCTGATCATTTCGACTACCCTTTGTGCGGCCGTCACCACTGGGTTTCGGTCCTGGGCCTGCGCATACACCGGCATAGCAGTGGTCAACAAGATCGCAACAATCAACTTCAGGTTCATGAAGCGCCCCCTGCCATCTGCGATGAGGTCTATACGGGACGTTGCCGAAATTTTTCTTTCAGCCCAAAAATACAAACCTAAAAAACTCTCGCCTCCGCGTTTTTCTATTGTTGCCTGGCTAGTCGGGGTCTGGAGCTTTTTCCTAGAGCCTCCAGAGGCTCCCTAGCGGATATTTCATGAGCAGTAGCGTCAAAAACGGGAGAGCGACGATAAGACTGGAAAGAATGAACGAAACCACCCCGTCGATAAAGAGGTTTCCACGCATTTGATCCGTCTGATTTATCATCGGCGCCCCACTATTGGGATGAGACGGGACCCAGCGCATCGAGCGCTCTTCGTTTTCTAACACATGATGTGATCAAGAAGACGTCGCTGTGCTGGGCGCTGGTACTGGATGTATGCAAGACCGATCGAAATTGTAATACGTCCGAAATTTCTATTTCAATTTTCATGTCAGCGACGCTGCCATATATCCTCGGGCCGGCGGGTGGTATGGTGATTGCTCTTGAGGAGATATGCGCATGAGAAAAGTCCTCGGATTTATTTTGATCGCCTTTACACTCGTTGCCGGAACGGCTGTTTTTGTAACAGTCAATTCGCAGCAAGCCTTCGCTTGTGAAGACGGTGATAAACGCGGCTCCTAGCAGACATCCGAACGAAAAGGCCTCGGTCTAACCGCCGGGGCCTTTTTGCCTTGGGCCGCCCATGTCCGCTTTGGGTCATCAGCGGATATATGCAGTGCAAAACGGCATGTCCGCTTTACCCCCAAAAGCGGACATTCTGCGGTGCACTCGTCATGTCCGCTAAGTGCCAATAGCGGACATTGATCGGCACCACTCGAATGTCCGCTAAGCCCTTCGGCGAAGCCTCAACAACGTTTCGACTAACTTTTGCCACCCCCCGCTTGCGAAATAATCGCTTTGCATGCATCGCTCATATCCGCGAAATGATCTTTCATGCAGGTTTCAATTCGCCCACCGCCAGGCGTAATACCTGCACAAATCTTTTTGACGTCCGTTCGACAAGCCTTGCCGACAGCCCTCGTCTTTACCAGCGCAAGTTGGCAGGCCAAAGAAAAATCCTTGAAATGCGTCTTGATGCACGCCCTGCGACCCTCTGCCGTATGTCCCGCGCACTGAGCCTGTATATCGGGAGCGCATGCTGCAACGAGGCCTTGTTGCGCGAGCACCACGGACGATGTAGCGGCGATCGTAACAAAAGATACAGCCGCAATAGTGGTGAATAGAAAGCTGGATCGTACAGTCATGCCGAGACTCCTATGGACGCTGGGTATTCCGATTGAGGGGTGGATATTTGTGACAGTAGTTGGGCGGTGACGGCCTCGAACCCATTTAAACTAGCACAGCGGAAGGGAACTACAGACGTCCGCTTTGGGTCATTAGCGGACATCGCGCAGAATTAATTCGATGTCGCTATTTAACCCGCACAATTCTGAGCGGACGACCGATCGTCAGATAACAGGCCCGAAAATCTTCCCTATGCCGGCGGTGAGAGCCATCGCCAACGCACCCCAAAAAGTCACTCGGGCCGTGGCGCGTGGAACATTTGCGCCGCCTGTTATCGCCCCGATTGCACCTAGAAGTGCGAGAAAAGCCAAAGACGCCGCGGACACCATCGGGACAAGCGCCCCGGCGGGCGCGACAACGACCATGAGTAAGGGCATGGCCGCACCGACCGAAAACGTTGCGGCTGAGGTCAATGCCGCCTGTACGGGACGCGCCGTGGTGATTTCCGAAATCCCAAGCTCATCACGCGCATGAGCGGTCAAAGCATCTTTTGCCATCAGCTGCTGAGCGACCTGCCGGGCAAGCGTCTGTTCGAGACCCCGCTTTACGTAAATTTGGGCAAGCTCTTCCTGCTCGAACTCGACGTTACTGCTTAGCTCTTTGCGTTCGCGCGCAAGATCCGCTCGTTCGGTGTCGGATTGCGAGCTGACGGAAACGTACTCGCCGGCCGCCATCGACATGGCGCCAGCTACCAGCCCTGCGACCCCCGCGATAAGCACAGCGTTTTGCGTCGCCGCCGCAGCGGCAACGCCGACGATCAAGCTTGCGGTCGAGACAATGCCATCGTTGGCGCCGAGCACGGCGGCACGCAGCCACCCGATGCGGGTAACGAGGTGATGCTCCGGATGCATGCGAAGACGAGTCATCCGATATTCCGTTTTACGGCTTGATCCCTTTTCAATCCCAAGTCGTCATTTGAATAGCCGCTAAGTGCCAATAGCGGACATTCGGACATCTCTCGGGCTCAGCTCCAGGCGCGTGGCTCTTTGAAATCGCCGCTTTTGGCCTTGGGGTGAACTCGTCCATAGTCGTAATTTCTGTGGCACCGCGCTCACTCGTAGCTGCCAATAAGCAATGGCGCGCGGCGCTAACTGGTCCACACTGCAACCGATCAAGGAGTGTCGGATCATCCCGCAGTGCGCGTGAGCTGTTCACCCGACGAGATACCTGCTGCTGCCTCCCGCCAACGCTTTATAGCTGCGCCTTCGCTTTGATCATTGACGCATATCGTTTCGCACATGTAGTTGCCGATCGCCTCGTAGACGGTTTCAGATTTGCGATAGACAGTGACAATGTGCGGCTCGCCCCACACCATAACGCTGTGCTCCCGATGGTCCATATCGCTGTCGTTATTTGGTTCGGATGTTGCGCATCATGCCTCCACACCGGCGCGCGCTTCAGGATGTTCGTCGAGGAAATGACGCAGCGCCATGAATAATTCCTGCGCATGCTTCACACGGCCAGCGCAAAGCGCCGCGTGAATGTCGTCAGTGATCATGGTCCGAATGGCTTCTCCGCCATGGGGTTGCTTTAGCAGATAGTCTGCCAAAGCGGTGGCCGCGATCTCGGGAATGTGCTCATGCTCGCTGATGGCGGCGACTTCGTCTTTGTCCAATCCGCAAAAGGCGATGCAGTCCTCCAAAGAGATCATGACATCCTCCAACCTATATACCGGGAGCCCTCACGCGTCGATCAAAGTCACGATAGATCTTATATCGCACTGATGCAGATCAATGGGTCAGCTGTGCTGATACGATTGGGCCAGAACTTGTTCCGTGCATCGGTTCGCCACGGATTGAGGAGATAAACTTTACTTTTGACATTCGTCCGTCTCTGACTGGCTGATTCTTGTCAGGCATATCTCCTGATTAGAAAACGGGCCGGACAAGAGGCGGCCGCGTTCGTCAATCGCGTACCAACCCTCCTTAACCCCTCGCAGGTCGGAGTGAAGTTCATTAATGTAATAGGGATCTGTCATTGGTCGCTACTGCCCCAATCACCAGAGGAAACTCTTGACATCGGGATGAGCGGAGCCAGCACACCGAGCGCTCTTCGTTTTCTAACACATGATCAAGAAGAGGCCGCTGTGCTGGGCGCTGTACCCTCGACGTATGCATGACCAATCGAAATTGTAATGTGCCTAAAATGTTTATTCCGTTTTCATGTCAGTAAAGCTGACGCTTTCACGCGACACCTGAAGCGTTTCTGCAGTGGTATTGCGCTTTTTTGTGACGTGCAACACGGCGCCACTGTCCGCACCCGCCTACTCTCAACCTTGGGGCACGCGATTTGCTGGTAAGGGTAGACGATCATGAGCTTCAATTATCTGACGAATTCAAGCGGGTTCACGCGCATCACTGCCTATGTGGGGCAATTGCTCGACAGCGCCGTAGACGGGCACATCGAAGAGCTCTCTCAGAAACTGCGTCCCGACCCGGCCGCCCGAGGACTAAATCGCCGCTATGACCTGAGCGAGCTGATGTCCCGGACAATCGCCCCTTGAAGGCGGAACCTTCCCAAGTCCCCGACAATTAGTAACTAAAGTCGGGAGGCTTGCCATGTCCACGACGGAAACTGGTACTGCGGAATTACGTCAAAGCGTCGACGGAATTGATTGGCGGCATGTTTGGCTGAAGAACGTGATGATTGATTCCGGTAAGTTAGCCCCAACGAAAATTGTTCGCAGGGAATTGCGGAAGAACGCTCTGTCGCTACGTTTGCGAAAACTTCATGGCATGAGAGCGATTCTCGGCCCGCGCTGAGGGATGCTGACCGCCAAGGGCTACGCTTGGCACTCCAAAAGCAGACATGTGCGGTGCAACTCGGTATGTCCGCTAAGTGCCAATAGCGGACATCCCGCCATCGCGCCGAGGCTGTCTTAGCCTCAGAGCCGCCCTTGGTGATTTCAAACATTGGCGGAAATTTTACGGTACGGCAGGCCAGCAATTGCGCTAATATCCCGCTCGGGTTGAGGGGCTTCCAACGAGGGAGTCCCAGATGTGTGACTACAGCCTTCAAAATGTCAGGTCGCGGCCGGCGAAGGTTGGCGACAAACTCACCACACGAGACTTCGGTACCGGCACGCGCGGGTTCGCTGCGGCGGAAGATGTTGCAGTGGCGGTTTGCGTTCTTCCGGGAACCGAGTTTGCGTTTTCGCGTCCGGTAACACTTACAGATCACCGCTTCATCGTGGCTTGGAAGATGGAAATACTAGGTCACGCGACGGCAATCTTTCGACAAGTGAATAAGAACGAACCGATGAAGCACCATGATGCGCTGGAATTTCCGGATGGGCGCATTGTTCTTCTGACGCGACTAACTGAGGGTCAGGAGGCGACGGTGCTTCAGTTGCCTGCGCAGCCAAAAACAGCGGCCGAGGCAAATGCTCAGACCCGCATTGCCTACGCGGGCTGAAACTTCGGATAATCTATAGGCTGTCTTGCATATGAAGCAGCCTACTTTTTTGGTTCTGTTTTTATAGTTTTTTGGTGTGTGAGAGGTGGGTATGACCACCAACGTCAAAGTCAACTGTGCTTGCGGCGCGATCTACGAGGTGATTGAAACAAAAGGCTCCTCGGGAGACCGAACGCCCTTTAAATGCGTCTTGTGTCAAAAAGAACTATTGGCGTGGGACGGGGACAATGTTGGCCCGTTACGCCTTATATGGCGTCCTGACCCAGATCGAGAATAACGACGACGCGGCCGACCGATATCCGATTGAGGTCAGATGTTCGCTCAACCCCAAAAGCAGACAACGCGACCGTGATTGAAATGTCCGCTTTGTGCCAATAGCGGACATGATAGCGCCTCATGGATTGCACAATCACGCAGACCATAGTCCACGCCGCATATGTCGTGCACAGGAACGTTCTGACCTCTCACAGCTTGTTGTGTGCCGGCCGCCACAGCTGTCGCACGTCCGCGCCCCTTGTACGAACATTGGCGCGGTCCTCGGTCAGTCGGCGCCCGGTACAGCTTACAAAAGGAAAAGTGTTCTGTTTTGAATAGCCATCGTTGCCTGTTCTCTCTTATAGCTGGCAGCATTGGGGGCACATCGCTCAACCGCGCGGAGAGGAGAGGAACACCATGGCGAAAATGATGAAGACTGCGGAACGGGCCTTACACAAACGAACAAACAAAATGCTTGCCAGTGCCACGAAGCGCTACAGGAAATTCATGCGGCAGGCGGCCAAGGCGGCCAGCGACTATAAACGCGAAGAGTATTTGGCCGCGGCTCTGAGCGCTCTTGTTGTTACAGGCGTCGTTGCCAGCAAGCTGATGGCGAATTTAGAGGGCAAGAAAGCCGCTGCCCCAGGTTCTGCAAGGAAAAGACGTAAGACGAAGGCAAAATAATCGGCACGCTCGGGAGGATGTCGACGAACTGCGAACGTCGCCGCGATCTCGGCGCCGTTCAGCTCGCTATGACCTCTTCATATTCGACGAGCGCAGTAAGCTGTTGCGCGCACTCCGAGCAACTGAATATGAGCCGTTCGGAGCCCGGCGTACCAGTTCGCGCAATGTTGTACAGCCGCATTGCTCGGCCGCAGTTGGGACACGCCGGCGTTTTACCAACCGGCTGTTCGGGTGATTTGAATAAATTGAATTGGGGCATAGCACCGCTCCTTGCAATTCCTACAAATTCGCAGCAACGGAACTTGTTCCGTGATTGTTTTGCCACGGTTTGCGTGCAGTTGCGAGCTCATGTCCGCTTTGGGTCATTAGCGGACATTTGCAGTGCAAGACATGATGTCTGCTTGCATCCGAAAGCGGACATGTGCGCCGCAACTAGGGATGTCTGGTATGGGCCAGAAGCAGACATCGCGAGCCGTCAGCGCACACCGTTTCGTGGGTAGGGCTGATACGGATTTTCGACCCACGATGACAAACACGATCTGCGCCCAGGAAGTTTTGCTCTCACAGCGCGCTCAAGAAATTTACCAAATCGTTCTTCTCCCGGTCGGTGAACCCGATGCTGAACCGTTGGTCGTAAAAATTTACAACATCCAGCAACGAGGCAGCAGAACCGTTGTGGAAATATGGAGCCCTCGCCGCGAGTCCCCGCAGAATTGGACCTTTCACTTTACCGATGTCCGCACACTGTCCCGAAATCAGTGCGCGGCCCGGGTCGGTCACGGTGAAAATCTGGCCCGCGAGCGGTCCTTTCATGCAGGTTAGGGTGAAAACGGGTAGCCCGGAAATGTCGAGCGCGGGCGGGCTTTTGTCGCCCGCATCGGCGATGCCGATGTTCAATGGTGCCTTGACCGAGTGATTTCCTACATTGGGCGTATCGTGACATGTGCCACAAAATCCGTGAATGCTCGCGATGTTGAGCGCATCGTTAAGGCCAGCGACCCCGGTGATGTTGATGTTCGTCGTGTTGAATACCCCCTCGCCGCGTGCGATCGAACGCCGCAAGTCGTCGTGTTGGCCCAGCCAAGGCTTATACAGATCGAAGATATTTGGGTTGAATGGCTGACCCTTGGGATTATTTCCCAATGGATCATTCACGCCGATAAAAAACGATGCGAATTGCAGTGACAGAGCAATAGGACCGCCGGTCGCGTTACTGTCATTCAAACGTCCCGCTTTTTTGTCGACTGCCTGTGCGGTGAAGATGTCGGTCTCGAAAGCGACAATCTGAGACTGCTGAAATGCGTTTGGAGCAGCGTTAGCCTGCGCATGACCGAGCGTGGCATCGATGGCTTGGCTTGTGAGGGTCGGTTCTCGACCATCCCACATGATCGCGCTTAGGAAGCCAAGGTTTGTGGCTGGCAGCGGTCGTCGATACATCGATACGATACCCGCCGTCTCACTTGTCAGGCCGGTCGCAGGGTCGGTTGTGCAATGGTAGGGATCGCTCACCGCGGTTACAGCGAACTGCAATATTGTCGGGTCCGGCATCGGCAGACCGATCCGGATCAGGCCTCTGTCGGTAAGGAGCTTATAGGCTTGCCGCTTTGCCGAAGGGGTTGAGACATCGGCGGTCGGACAGGTGGCGCCGTCCACCACACGGAAAATGGGATCTGCGCCAGCACTCTCCGCAAACCGGTCAGCAACACTGGCCGCGCTGACGGTCCAGCCGTTCGCTGGTTGGTGGCAGGTGAAGCAGGTCCTGCCATTGGTTCCAAGATTTCTGGAAGAACGCGTTGTTTGCGGTGAATGTTTGGCCGGCTGGCTGGAACGTCGCGATTGCGCCGCTCGCATCTCCGTCAATCTCAAATTTTGGAATGACATTCGGGGTTGGCTGGACACCGTGGTCTCGATCTTTGAAACGGCGCATCGCCTGCATATGATTGATCATGCCAGGGGCAAAGGCCGGCAGGTCCGCGGCGCCCTGCACGCTAGCGGGCTGGGCCATCGCAGGTTGCGAAGCACCGCTCACGATGCAGGCCGCAACAGCCCCAACCGCGCAAACTCTAAGTGCCCTGATCGCAGGATTATCTTTGGCCGAGCTTTTTGGGTTCGCGAATCCGAACGGTGTAATGCTTGCCCGTAACATTTTAGCCCCCTACTCGAGGGGTCGCCCTTAGTTCAATTGTAAGCTGTATCGAGTGCAGCCGCACATCGCATATTGGCAGTGCTCATTTTTATTTACGCAGGTTTTACGTCAGGATAAGAGGCGTATCCGCGTGTCCGCTTTGGGTCAAAAGCAGACGTGTGCGGTGCAACTAACGATGTCCGCTAAGGGCCAAATTCAGACTAAGTGCGCCGCAGGAAAGCGTGCGTATTCGATTTCGTGTCTGATGCGCGAGATAATTGGCCGCCTTCACCGACGCGCTGCCTAAACCCAAACCGATTGCGAGGACGGACTGTGCTGTTATGCTTTTCTAAACATGGAAACCTGGGAGGACGGCATGATTGGTACGACAGTGCGGCGCACTACGCCCTATGTAACCGCGACCCTTTTGTCGCTATCACTCTTGGCTAACAGCGGACCTGCTCGAGCCGACGAGATCAAAGTGATGGCGTCAGTCGCCCTGAAATCGACACTAGACGACCTTGCGGCAAAATTCGAAAGTACCGGTGGCGGCAAGGTGACGGTGGTTTATGGCCTTGCGGCGCAGTTGAAGCAGCGCATATCCGACGGCGAAGCGGCCGATGGCGCCGTCCTGATCCGGCCGATGATGGAAGATCTTCTCAAGCAGGGTAATTTGGCAGCCGGTAGCCTTGCCAATGTTGGCGGGACGCCGATTGCAATCGCCATTCGATCAGGCGCTCCCAAACCGGATATTAGCACTGTCGATGCACTGAAACATACGCTGATCGCGGCCAAATCGATATCATATGCCGACCCGGCGAAAGGCGGCGCGAGCGGCGTTTACTTCGCCAAGGTTGTCGATCAGCTCGGCCTGACCAATGAACTCAAGGCGAAGACGATTCTGGTGCCCGGCGCCCAGGCTCCCGAGCTTGTCGCCAAGGGCGAAGCCGAATTGGGCGTGGCGCAAGGTTCGGAAATCATTCCAGTCGCGGGTGCGGAGATACTCGGACCGTTGCCGGGCAATCTCGGCAGCGTGACACAGTTTGCTGCAGGTATCGCCACGGCGAGCAAAGCACCTGATGCCGCCAAAGCATTCATCAAGTTCATTACCGGACCAGACGCAGCGCCAGTCCTGAAAGCCAAGGGCTTCGCGCCGGACTGATTGCGCTAAACACATGTCTACTTAGCCTCCGAAAGCGGACATATGCAGTGCAAGAAGGCATGTCCGCTAAGGGCCAGAAGCGGACATCTCCCCAAACGAAATATCACGCGCGAAGTTGCGCCATGACGCCTGCGATGTCGCCCATGCCCCAGTGCTCGACGATCCGTTCATTTTGCACCCGAAAAATATCGCAAGAAGTGAAGCGCAACGAGCGCCCGGTTGGCGCGATGCCAAAATAGGTGCCTTTGTGTGTGCCGGTGTAGATGAAGCTCGCCGCCACATGGTCCTTATCTACTACCATAGCTTCGATTGTAACCTTCAGATCCGGTAGTCCCGTTAGTCTTGCCTTGAAAAATGCGATAGTCCCCTGCTTTGGAGTCACATTCGGAGGCGACGGTGGCGCAGCAGCACTGGCTTGGTGATTGACGTAGCTATCAGAGAAAAGCGCGGCGAACCCATCAATGTCGTGTGCGCTCAACGTTGCGGCGAACCGCTCGGCCAACGCCGACGTCGCCGAGCCACTTTGTGCAAACACGGGTGACGCAAAGCCTCCAGCAGCTAAAAGTCCTACTGCTGTTACTGCCTCTCTACGATTTTTCATCATAACCTCCACAACAGTGCGCGCGCTCAAAACGAGCTCTGGGCCGCAAGCAGACGTTGCGCGGTGTAATCCTTATATCCGCTTTACGCCGAAAGCGGACATCGACGGACCCATTCAAAATGTCCGGTTAGTGCCAGAAGCGGACATTGCACAGGTTTTGTTTTGCAATGAAAAGCAGCCGCCAACTGGCGCGGGCTAGGCGTTAGTTGAATTACACGATCCGTAGTCTCGCCATTAGCACGAGCTTACCGAACTCTTAGCCACCGACGCCTGTGCCAACTCTCCCTAAAGCGAAGTCGTCTTGGTTTTTGCAACAAAATGCGCTTCACGCGCTAACCGCTCGGCTAGCTTAGCCGTGCGTAGGCGAGTCGCCTGTTCCTTAGTGCTGTAGTCGGAGCGGGCTTTCTCGCTGTCCTGTTTCCACCGAAACAGGCGCTTGAGGCGCTCCTTTTGTGACTGTGTCATATTCGACAATTCCTCACTTTTGTCGTGGATCATGAAACAGTCTCATGACAAGGCGATCACCTTCCCAAAGCTCCACGTCATGGCCACCCACTAATTGCTTTGCTTTATCGATGGCATCGAAATCGCCAGCGCATTCGACAGTTTTCGGTGGGGCCGAGATACTGTTGTTTTTGTCGATCAAATAGGTGCGATATGCCGGCACGATGGCTGCTCCCCTGTAGGACAGGCGGGAGCTTTCCAGTGCTCTCAGTCACCGACGCCTGGCTGAGCCCTGCCGGTGATACTTGTTATGTGGTGCTTCCCACGCAGCTAATCCAGTGTCGAAAGACGTACAGGCCAGTGTCCGCTTTGGGTCAAAAGCAGACATGTGCAGCGCACTAGCCCATGTCTGCTTTGTGCCAAAGCGGTCGAGCGGAGTAAATTCATGTCTTACCTTCCGTAGCGGATAGCGTGGGTGTAGCCTTGCAACAATCCGCTTCGACTATCGGCGGTGGAGCGATGTAATGCGTGGCGTAGCTGCCTTGATTTTTTATATGCTCGGACTTGGGGCGGTAGTTAGCTTCGGCATCGCCGGTCTGATGGCGTTACAGTCGCCTACTGTACCGACACCATCCGCACCAGTAACTGCGACCACACCGCATAAAGAGCGGGTCGCAAAGCCGGTCAAGGAAATCACGCAAAAAGATGCGCAGTCTAATCAGAAGCGCAAGACGGTGAACGCAACTCGCAAGCGAAGGGAAGAAGCGCCAACTAACTCATCGTCGGGTTTGGATGCCTACGGATCCGCGAACGAACCGCCCCGCTTCCATCAGTATCCATTCCGCTTCTTCGGCCGCTAGCGCTTTGTCGGTCGCATGTCCGCTTTGGGTCATCAGCGGACATGTGCAATGCACTAGCCGATGTCCGCTAAGTGCCAGAAGCGGACATTCGTTCGCGTGATGATTATGCTTCTGGCGAGCCGTCGCCACCCTTATTGAGGTCGGTAGCGACTTTGGCCTCTATTGGGGTGGCGTCGGACCTTGGTTTTGCGGCTTTCTTGCGAAACCACTAAGACCTCGATCGGCTTAGACATTACTGGAGGGTTATGCGGTATGTGGTTGGCGTCGCCGAGGAGCAATTGAAGCGTGTGCTTTCCCAAAGGAAGGTCAATTGCTGCTTCGGACTGTCCCGCCCCGAAGTGGAGATGATTGAAGTCATTCGGTATCGGTTGATCCAGCGGAGGCAGCTTGGCGTCGATCAGGAGATGGTGGTGGCCGGTGTTGGGCTTTTCGATTCCCGCCGGCGCCACGCCCATGTTGAAAAGACCAAAGTGAATGGTCGCCTTCTGCCGAAGCACGGACCCGTCCTTCAGGTCGATGAAATAAACCCGGGCGTCCGATGGCGCAGCAGTCCTGGTCGAGGCGTCGACGACACGGACCTTGATGGGCGGCGAAAACACTGGCGGCGTGTGCGGAATGTGATCCTTGTCTCCCAAGAGTAGCTGCAATGTATGCTGGCCCGGCTTGAGCGTAATCTCCGCCTCGGTCTGGCCGGCGCCGAAGTGCAAGTGATTGAAGTCGTTCGGAATCGGCTGATCGAGCGGCGGCAGTTCGCTATCGATCAGCAAATGGTGATGGCCTGAATTCGCGCGATCCGAGCCAGCGGGCACAACGTTCATGTTTTTCAAACCGAACCGAATGTTTACTTTGGGGTCAACGGTGGCTCCATCTTTTAGATCGGTAAAATAAACCGCGGCTCCAGGAGCCGATGCCGTCGGCCCTCCGGTTGGCGCGACGTTAACCCGAATGCGGGACGACATGACCGGCGGCGTGTGTGGAACATGGTTCTTGTCTCCCAAGAGTAGCTGCAATGTATGCTGGCCCGGCTTGAGCGTAATCTCCGCCTCGGTCTGGCCGGCGCCGAAGTGCAAGTGATTGAAGTCGTTCGGAATTGGCTGATCGAGCGGCGGCAGTTCGCTATCGATCAGCAAATGGTGATGCCCCGAGTTCTCACGATCCGATCCTGCGGGGGCAATGCCCATGTTGCGCAGCCCGAAATAGATTTTTAGATTCGCCGGGACGGTGGCGCCGTCTTTGAGATCTATGAAATAGACCTCCGCCCCGGGCGGCGATGGACTAGGACCGCCGGTGAGTTTGGTCTGGGCAACCGCAACGCCGCCGCACACGAGCCCGGCAAACAGGAGGGCCAAGACGGCAATGCCAGTCTTGCTGCACCGATCCCCGATTTTTTTGCCACGCATGCGCATCGCCCCGCCCTTTCCTCGCGATGACTACTCTCTTGACCAAACCATCGATCTTTTCGTGGACGAACAATTTAGGTGAATTCAATCCTGCTGGGAAGTGCGCGCGGCTTCGTCGACCTTGCTGGAGCCTGCAATAAAGTTCCGGCCGCGTGTGTTCTCGATTGCAGCCGCTTCGGTTCTCGCTGTTGTCCAAAATTACCAACACGTCTAAACTACTTAGTTCGCAATAAAGTGATGGATTCTTGCCAGACTATAGAAGTCTCCGATTAAGGCTGAATGTAAGGAGCCGTTGGCTTCTATGACGAAAATGGTCGCGTTTAAGATAACAACATGACAGCAACCTTTAGACACCATTGGACCACTGCATGGTAAGCAGGTACGGCATGAACAAAGCGCTACTGTTCGGGCTATGCTTATTGGTCCTGTTCCCGTCGCTTATGTCGACGGCCTTGCCCGCCGGACGAGTTGCGCTCGTCATCGGAAATGCCAACTACCCCGATGCAAGAACGCCGCTGCCTACCACGGTCAGGGATGCTCGGACACTGGCAGATGAATTTCGTCGAATTGATTTCGAGGTCGACTTCAAGGAGAACCTCAACAAGCAAAATATGCAAAATGCGATCGCGGCCTTCACCGGCAAGATCACCAACGGCACGGTTGCACTTCTCTACTTCAGTGGGTTCGGCCTTGATGTCGGGAGACAGAACTATCTGATTCCGGTCGACGCTCAAATTTGGAACGAAGCTGACGCTCGTCGCGATGGAATCAGCGTCGATGCAGTGCTCGCCGACATGCAGCGCGCAGGCGCAAAAGTAAAAATTATTATACTCGACGCCGCTCGAAGAAATCCATTCGAACGCCGGTTCCGAGCATCCGCCGCGGGGCTTGCTGCGATTAATGCGCCAGTCGGGACGCTTGCTTTATACTCCGCTGCGCCCGGCCAGGTGATAGACGAAAATTCTGGCACGAACAGTCTTTTCGTCGGCGAACTGATCAAGGAGCTCCGTTCTCCAAACTTGACCGCCGAGGATATTTTCAACCGCGCTCGCATTGGCGTATCTCGTGCCTCCAATAACGACCAAGTTCCCTGGGTGACATCATCTCTCTCCGAGGAGTTCTACTTCAGGCCATCAAATTCAGTGACGCCCGCGCCGGTCCCATCACCGCCACCGCAGCCCCCGGCCCTCTCGACAACTTCAAGGAGTTCGCCTACCGACTCAACGCCGACGCCGCGCGAATCCACTCGGGTCGGATCCAAGGCGGGAGATATTTTCCGTGATTGTCCCGACTGTCCTGAAATGGTGGTGGTGCCCGCCGGCTCTTTCGCAATGGGATCCTCATCGGATTACGAAAAACCAGTACACCGCGTGAGCTTTGCGAGGAACTTTGCGATCGGCCGTCGCGAAGTGACTTTCAATGAATGGGATAGATGCGTGGATGATGGCGGATGCAGATCTCGTCCCCAGGATCGAGGCTGGGGGCGCGGCGACCGTCCGGTCATCAACGTCAGCTGGCTTGATGCAAAAGAGTTCGCCGTTTGGATATCTCGGAAGACGGGACAGATCTATCGGCTTCCGACTGAAGCTGAATGGGAATATGCCGCCCGCGCCGGAACCGACTCTCCCTTTTGGTGGGGTGGCACCGCCGGCTCGCGCCAAGCCAACTGCCGGGAATGCAATACGGGTCAATCTGAACAGACTTTGCCGGTCGGCACATTCCAGGCAAATCGGTTCGGTCTTTATGACACCGCGGGCAATGCGGCGGAGTGGGTGGAAGATTGCTGGAACGACAATTATGTCGGTGCCCCGACAGATGGCTCGGCCCGGACCAATGGGCAATGTCGGCTGCGGGTTTTACGCGGCGGCTCATTCGACAGTGCAGCCACATACACGCGTTCAACGGCGCGTTTCAGATATGATTTCGATGTGCGATATTACGCCAACGGATTCCGCGTAGTGCGGGAGCTGCAATAGTTGCGTTACCGACTGGCAACACGGACCAGGATGTCGGTATCAGTGATGAGCCAGTTCCCTGCAGGATGGCGACAGAGTGAGGCCGATTTTAGCCGACGCCGTACGCACGGAGCTGCGCTAAATGGCCCTCCACGTCGGGCTGGATGATGTCGACAATTGAAACGAAATTACCTCAACTGGATAGTGCCCCACATAAGGGCTTGTTTCGCCGAAGAGGCATCTTCAGCAAGTTCGTCGTCTCGTTCGTCGGACTGGTCGTAGTTGTTCTGCTCGTCAACGGTGCCCTCGAGACGTGGTTCATGTACAGCGAAACCACGCAGATATTGGCAAAAGCCCAGTCGGAAAAGGCGACCACCACCGCCAATCGCATTGACCAGTTCTTGTCGGATATCGAACGACAGATTAGCTGGGCCACACGAGCCAGCTCCACCACAGTTGAACAACGTCGTTCTGACTACGCGCAGCTTCTTCAGCAGGTGCCCGCAATCGACAGCCTGATTTACCTTGATGGCGCCGGGAAGGAGCAATTGAGGCTTACTCGCGCGCAGTTCGTCATTGCGAGCGGGGTCGATTACTCAGACGACCCCAAGTTTAAGGAAACGCAAAATAAGCCAGTTTGGTTGTCGCCAGTTCATTTTGACGGTTTTGATCCGTTCATTGCGATAGCAATGGCGCATTCCGGTCGAAATGCAGGTTCAACCGTTGCAGAAATCAATCTCAAGTTCCTGTCAGATTTCGTAGAGCGAAGCCAGACCGGCAAGGACATCGACGCTTATGTCTTAGGGCCGGAGGGGCGATTGCTCGCTCATTCCGACATTGGTCCCAATCACCTGGGCGCAGACTTGGCGAACCTTCCTCAGGTAAAATCCATGATCAAGCCATCCGCCGAACCAGTGACTCTCGGGAAAGACCCCGACGGACACTCGGTCTTGGTCGGATCGGCTGCTATCCCGCGGATGAATTGGTACGTTTTTTTTGAGGAGCCGTTGAGCAAGGCACTTCAGCCTGTCTATGGTCTGCTCTATCGCACCGGATGGCTGCTCGCTCTGGCCATCATGCTTGCTGTGCTTGCCGGCATGCTGCTGGCGCGCCAATTGGTCACCCCGATTCGGGCGCTACAGGTTGGTGCCCGACAATTGGAGGCGAGCGATTTCGGCCACCGTATTAACGTAAAAACGGCAGATGAAATCGAGGAACTCGCCGACCATTTCAATCGGATGGCTGATCAGCTTCAAGAGTCCTACAGTCGGCTCGAGCAGAAAGTCGCCGACCGCACAAGCGACCTTGCCCAGTCGAACAGTGAATTGAAGGCGCTTGAGGAGATCGGGCGCGCCGTCGCTTCATCTCTCGACATTAACGCGGTGTTGGCCACGATCGTTACCCAAGCGGTAAAATTTTCTCGTGCAGACGCTGGCGCGATTTACAGCTACGACACATCACGAGACATTTTCGAGCTCGCTGAAGCCCATGCACTTGATCAATCATTTCGGGATAAAGTTCGCAGCACCAGAATCACACTCGACGAAAGCGCCTTGGGACTCTCCGCCAAGCAGCGAGGTCCTATCTCTATTCCCGATCTTTCGAAAGCTCCAAATTTTTCGCTGAAGGAAGTTGTCCTTTCGGCCGGGTTTAACTCCGTCCTGATCGTTCCACTCTTCGCTCAGGATGAAATTCTAGGCGCTTTGGTGTTGCAGCGTCGCGAGATCGGAGATTTTCCGGCCAGCACAGTCGATCTCATGCAGACCTTTGCCAATCAGTCGGTCCTGGCGATGAAGAATGCGCGGCTGTTCCGTGAGGTCGATCAAAAGGGACGAGAACTCGCGATTGCGAGTGAGCACAAATCTCAGTTCGTCGCCAACATGAGTCACGAGCTGCGCACGCCGTTGAACGCCGTCCTGGGCTATTCCGAACTGCTCGCCGATGGACTCTACGGCAGCATTCCGCAGAAGGGATTGGAAGTCCTGGAGCGCATTCAAGCCAATGGAAAGCACCTTTTGGGTTTAATCAACGACGTGCTCGACATATCCAAAATCGAGGCCGGGCAGCTCACGTTGGCGCTGGACGACTATTCCGTCGAGGCAATTGTGCAATCAGTCGTGTCCGCAACAGGTTCGCTTGCACAAGCCAAGGGGATCGAAGTCAAGACTAGCGTACCTAATGACCTTCCGATGGGCCGAGGCGACGAGCGCCGTCTTACTCAAGTACTCCTGAACCTCGTGAGTAACGCGATAAAATTCACCGATACCGGCGAGGTGGAGGTGCGCGTAAAGTCAGTCAATGGGGAATTCAATATTATGGTTCGTGACACCGGACCCGGGATCGCACCTAAAGATCGGGCAACAATATTTGAGCAGTTCCACCAGATTGACAACACCAGTACACGGAAGAAAGGCGGCACGGGACTTGGATTATCAATTTCGCGTCAGCTGGTCGGTATGCATGGTGGCCGTATCGACCTGGATTCAATCCTCGGTGTAGGTTCCACCTTCAACATCGTCGTTCCAGTACGCGTGGAACAGCAGAGAGAGCCAGCGTGAAGAAACGCATTCTGATTATAGAAGATACGGAGGACAATCGGCGCATCTTGCGAGATTTGCTCACGCATGCTGGATACGAGTTAATTGAAGCGGATGACGGCGCAAAAGGCGTCGCGATGGCGGCCGAACATCGGCCGGACCTTATCCTCATGGATATCCAACTTCCGACCGTAGACGGCTATGAGGCCACGCGCCGGATTAAGGCCAACCCGGACTTACGACACATTCCGATCATCGCGGTCACCTCTTATGCCCTGTCCGGCGATGAAGCAAAGACGCTGGCTGCCGGATGCGACGGGTATATCGCCAAGCCGTTTAGCCCGCGAAAAATTCTCGCAATGATGCGCGATTTGCTGCCTTGATCTGAGAGGAGCCGGTGCGAACTCCCCCTCGAATTCTTGCCGTCGACGATATGCCGACCAATCTGGAAATCCTGCGTGTCCGGCTGGAAGCCCAGGGCTATGAAGTCATCACGGCGGAAGACGGCGAGCAGGCATTAGCAAAGGCGCGCGAACTCGAACCTGACCTGGTCCTGCTTGATATCATGATGCCGAAGCTCGACGGAATCGCGGTGTTGAAGCATTTAAAGCAGGACGCGATGCTGCGCTTCGTGCCAGTCATCTTGGTCACTGCAAAGTCCGATATTCGTGACGTCGTAAGCGGCCTTGACGCAGGTGGCGATGAGTATCTCACAAAGCCTTTTGAACATGCTGCGTTGACTGCGCGCGTTCGATCGTTGCTCCGCGTGAAGGAACTTCACGATACGGTTCAGCACCAAGCCACAAAATTGAAGGAACAGACCGAACAACTTTCCAATTGGAATCGTCTGCTTGAGGAGCGCGTGGCAGAACAAATAATGGAAATCGAACGGATCAGTCGTTTGAAGCGATTTTTGGCGCCGCAGGTCGCGCAGATGATAGCGTCTTCCGACTTACCCGATTCGGTGTTGGCCAGTCATCGACAAGAGATCACGGTCCTGTTCTGCGATTTGCGTGGTTTTACCAACTTTACAGAGACATCCGAACCCGAAGAGGTCATGGCGGTCCTGCGTGATTACCACGAGAACTTGGGAGAACTCATCTTCCGTCACGAGGGCACGCTGGAACAATTCCTCGGCGACGGGATCATGATTGTGTTCAACGATCCAATTCCATGTGTCGATCACATCGAGCGTGCCGTCCGGCTAGCGCTGGACATGCGGGAACGAGTAAACGCACTGGGATCGCAGTGGCGACGCAAGGGCCACGAACTTGGATTTGGAATTGGGATCGCCACCGGCTTTGCGACTGTCGGACAAATTGGCTTCCAAGAGCGTCGGGAGTACACAGCGATCGGCAGCGTCATAAATCTTGCATCGCGGCTTTGCGATGAGGCGGGGACTGGCCAAATTGTGATCCCCGCGCGCGTGTTGGCCTCTGTTGACCAATCGGTGAAGGTGAAAACACTTGGTGAGCTTACTTTGAAGGGTTTCGACAAGCCATTAGCTGCATACGATGTCCTGAGCTGGCACAACCCACCATCCAATCGCAAATCGTCTCCAGCGCAGACATCCGAAAAAAAGAGGGGGAAAAAGGGGGTTTGAACGCGACATGCTCACTCGCGGCCTGCGTTCGCGAAGGGTGAAGGCAACGGCGCGGCCATCGGCAAACCTCCGGCTTACGCCGGCCACGTTTGGTGCTGGAACGGGCGTTGGCAAACCTGCCGTGGGTCAACCGAAGTCGTAGCACGACAACATGCAGGGCAAGCGTGAGTTGTCACCCGTGAGGCGCTGCGCAGAAGTGTGACCGAGTAAGCGACGCCCTGTCTAAATTTTTATTACTTTATCACCGATCAAAAGCGACAGCCAATGTCCCTGGGCAAATTGGACAATAAGGAATAGAGTGACCTTTAGAACAGGGTCGTCTGTGGGACTACGCAGGCTATGCGCGCGAGATGCACCCAGGCGCTAAGCTGGATCGCGATCTACGCAGCCCCTCACATCATTATGCTCGGCGTCGCGCCTTCCATCATGGCTGGACAGGCGGCACAGTTGGACCCGTTCTCTGTCATCTGCCACAGCCGCGACGCAGCTTCGTCCTCGGATCGAACACGTGGCCAACCCGATCTCCCGCCGGTGCAATGCGAGCATTGTAAAGACTACGTGTTCGAGCCCGTCGAAACCGAGATCAAATCGAGCAACGTTGCCACTATCGCCGTACGGTTGCTCCACAAACCAGACGAAAAGCCTGTCACCGATGCAGTGATCGCCCGAATGCGCATTGTCATGGCACACGATGGAGGGGCCGAAATGGACTCGGCGTTTGTTCCGCTGGCCAGCCCGGAACCTGGCGTGTACGCCTTTATGGCGCCTCTCACGATGGCGGGAAGCTGGTTCCTGTCTATTGCGGCAAAGGTACCGGGCGAGCCCGAAACTGTGGTCGGCATGATCATTTTTCGTGTGACTCCGTAATCGGGATCCATGTCAGCGCGGCACAGATACGTCACCGTCATGTGCTCCCGACGCTTCTGTGATCGATGTCCGCTTTGGGTCATTAGCGGACATTTGCAGTGCAATACGTCATGTCCGCTCTGCCCCCAAGAGCGGACATTGGCAGCGCAACTCGGCATGTCCGCTAAGTGCCAAAAGGAGACATCATTCTGATCGTTTTCGATCCAGTGCAGTTCGAACGCGCGTGGCCAGCTGCGCTTGCGATACCGGTTTTTGTAGAAGGTCCACACCTTCGTCCAGGCGCCCCTGGTGGACGACTGCATTTCTGGAGTACCCCGTCATATACAAAACACGTAGCCCCGGTCGCAGACTCTCTGCTTGCTTGGCCAATTCGCGGCCGTTCCATCCAGGCATAATAATATCAGTAAGTAAGAGATCGACGGTTTTGTCTGATCGCAAAAGGTCAAGTGCAGCCTCAGCGTTTGGCGCAGCGATCACTCGATAACTCAAACCGCGCAAAACGTCCGCTAAGTACGCCCGCACATCGGAATCATCTTCTACGACCAAAATGGTCTCGGCTGCCTCTGCGCCGACTACGACTTGGTCTACTTCACCAATTTCGTTGGGTGCCTGAGCAGGCAAACGCGGCAGGTAAATCTTGACTGTCGTCCCCTGATTTATCTCGCTGTATATTTTTATGTGGCCGCCAGACTGCTTGACGAAGCCATAAACCTGACTCAGACCGAGACCCGTTCCTTGGCCGAGCTCTTTCGTCGTGAAGAATGGTTCAAAGGCGCGATTAAGCACGTCTGGGGGCATGCCGCCCCCAGAATCGGACACGCAGATAACGACGTACTGGCCTGTTGGTAGCTCCGGATTCAGTCGGCTGTAATCCTCATCAACCCAGATGTTCGCACCTTCAATCGTCAGTTTTCCCCCGTTGGGCATTGCGTCCCGTGCATTGATGGCAAGGTTGACCAGCGCCGATTCTAGTTGGTTTTGATCGACTTCTACCCACCACAGACCGGCTGCACCTACTGTCTCCACCTGTACTCGCTCACCCAGAGAGCGTTGGAGAAAATCTGTCGACCCGCTGAGAAATTTGTTGACGTCGGTCGGCTTTGGATCGAGCGCCTGTCGACGCGAAAAGGCGAGCAGCCGTCCCGTCAGCGCAGCGGCTCGTTGGGCCCCTCGCATCGCATTGCTGAGTGCCCGACTGAGAGCGGGGTTGATCGGAGGTTTAAGTGATTGGTGCTGCGCGCTCTCAAGATTGCCGATCACGATCATTAAGAGGTTATTGAAATCGTGGGCAATGCCGCCGCTCAATTGACCCACCGCCTCCATTTTTTGCGCAAGGGCGAGCTGCTCCTGGACGACTTGGAGCTCTTTCTGAGCTTCCAGTCGGTCCGTGATGTCGCGCGTAACCTTAGCAAATCCAATGAGCTTTCCCGCTTCATCGCGTATTGCGTCGAGGACAACGGATGCCCAGAACTTGGAGCCGTCCTTGCGGACGCGCCAGCCTTCCGCCACGTATTTTCCAGTTTTAGCAGCGGTCTCAAGCGCGCGTTGGGGAACGCCTGCGTTCTTATCTTCTTCGGTGTAAAACGTGCTCAGATGTTTGCCGATTATTTCAGACTGGGTGTAGCCCTTGATCCGTTGTGCGCCTGTATTCCACGTAGCGATGAGTCCGTTGGCGTCGAGCTGGAAGATTGCGTAGTCGACAACGGCTTCGATGAGGCGGCGGTACTGGTCTGAAAGCGCTGAAATCCTTTTTTTTCGCCATCAATTCTCCGCAATGAAAAAATCACTGGTCGATAACCCGCTCTATCAAGAATGAGTTCCCTTTTTGCCCAACATCTGACTTTTCCGGAACAATTGATGAGTGAAATAGACACCTCGGTAACGCAAAACATGTGCAGCAAATGTCCGCTTTGGGTCAAAAGCAGACATATGCAGCGCACAAGCCCGTGTCCGCTAAGTGCCAATAGCGGACATTGATGCTATTCGATCACCTCATCGGAACGAGCATGAAGCGTAGCGGGAATGTCGATCTGTTGTTTCCGGGCCGTTTTAAGATTGATTACAAGCTCAAAGGTTGTGGGTTGCATGACTGGAAGCTCCGCCGGGTTAGCACCATTGAGAATTTTTCCGGCGTAGATGCCCGCCTGGCGATAAGAATTTGGGATGTTCGTGCCATAACTCATAAGCCCACCTACCTCCACAAATTGTCGGAATGGGTAGATGGTCGGAAGCGGCAGTTGCCCTGCCCTTGCAACAATTGCTTCCCGCTGAGCGATGTAAAACGGGTCCCCACCGACTAAAAGGGCGTCCGGCCGCCGTTCAACGATTGCGTTAAATGCCGCTTCGATCTCGGCCGGTGTACTGGCGTTGAACATTGCCAGTTTGATGCCGAGTGCCTGCGCGCCGGTCTGTACTGATCGGATTTCCGTCGTCGCGTCTGGACTGACTGGGTTGACCAGCATCGCTACTACGGATGCCTTGGGCGAAAGATCACGGACCATCTCGAGACGCTTCTGTCCGAGCGCGTAGCTGAGCAACGTCATGCCCGTTGCATTGCCGCCCGGTTTACCTAGGTCCGTAACCAGACCGGCCGCGACTGGGTCAAATCCGACAACAAAGACTATGGGTATGTTTGCCGTAGCCGCCTTGGCTGCAAGCGCAGCGGGTGGTGACTGAGCGACAATAAGAGAAACAGAGCGAGCTACGAGTTCAGCCGCCAAAGCCGGCAGCCGTTGGTATTGACCTTCAGCCCAACGGTATTCAATGGCGACGTTACGCCCTTCAACAAAACCAGTCTCGTTCAATCCACGACGAAATGCACTGACTTGTCCCGCAATCGACGCGTCGGATGAAGCACCGAGAAATCCAATGACGGGTTGCTGCGCGCGCGCCGCAAACGGCCACGCGACTGCTGATCCGGCAACTAATTTGAAGAAATCGCGCCGCCTCATGCCGCCCCCCAGTGGCTTACCCTCGCGGGAATCCTACTTAGTCTGGAGTGCCATGACGTGTAAATTTGGCCTCAATAACTGCTCAGTTGATGTCCACTTTGGGTCATTAGCGGAAGTAAAAGCCATTCACTTCGATGTCCGCTTAACCCGGAAAGCAGACACTGAACGCGGCTGCTAAGTGCCAATAGTGGACATCGCGGAGATGCCATTCGCCTATTAACGGCTATAGCTCGGCACCCGGCCCTTCACGGCGTTTGCGAATGACTCATAGGCGATACGTCCACCCGAAGCGGTAGGCAGACGCTCGCGCAGATCAGTGCGAATCTGTTCTCTCTCGCTCGTTGACATACCAGCGATTAATTTGCCCTGCGGTCCTACGAGCACAGTATTCGAGTCCCAAAAGTCATCGAAGTCGGAATACGCCACCGGGATGCGGATCACCTGCGTCTCGATAGATTCAAGCCCAGCCTTTTCCCACAAATCCTGCATGGCTTCCCGCGGTGAAACCACGGGGTTAGCCGGGCGCACGGAAGTCATGCCCATTGATTCCAATGCTACGTAAATAGGGTCGGTTGGCGCTCCACCACCCGGAATGTCCCACATGTATGTGGCGACCCACCCGCCAGGCCGCACGACGCGAGCCATTTCCGCAACGGCCTGCGCTGGGTCGGGGAGGAAAGAGATGACCAAGGCCATCAACGCCACGTCAAAGCTGCGATTGGCAAAGGGTAACTTCTGTGCATCGGCCACTCGAAATTCTGCCGCCTTCACGCTGCGTCGTGTCCGCGCATAGGCGAGTTGATCATCGGATGGATCAATCGCGATAACTTTCGCAGGGGCACAACGCCCAATAAGCTCCTCGGTAAAGGCACCGTTGCCACAGCCAACATCCAGCCATCGGAGATTCTTAGGAACGTCGAGCCAGTCGAGAAAAACTTCCCCGACTAGACGACTCCAGCGGCCCATCAGCCGCTCGTATGCTTCTCCATCAGTGAAAAGCTGTTTGTCGGCTTGGCCCATGTGAACTGGCTCATGTCTCTAGCCAAGGTGACGCCATTGTACGCGCGAAAAACCGCCACTTGAAAGAGTTCTGCGGCGTAGGGCGGATGTCCGCTTTGGGTCATTAGCGGACATTCGCGCCGCAGAAGTCATGTCCCCTTCAACCCTGAAAGCGGACATTCGGCGGGGCAATCTCGATGTCCGCTAAGGGCCAGAAGCGGACAAGCCTGTGCCGCGCTCGTTTGCTGGCGGCAGATCCTGACTATCGGACTTGGAACCAATCCAAATAAAAATCCGCAAGGTTGGAGTTGGACCATGGGCCAATATCGTTTGTGGCCATTCTCTAAGGTAATCTCGATTAAGTAAGGAGTACGAACATGGCCAATCACATGTTGACGATCTTGTCGAAACCGGAAAGCTGGAAAAAACGGAGTGAAGAAAACCGAACCCCCTACCAAGGCGTGGTCAAGCATGATTGGGTACCTACGGGACGCATCGATTTCGCGACCCGCTTGAACGGCAATGCCTCTGAGGAAGCGGATCAACCGAACGAATTCAAGTTGCTGGTCGAGGAACGTAGAATTGTAGAAAGCATAGCTGGCAATGAAAACCTGGAAATTCAGTGGCGGCTTGCGACCCTAAAAGAAGCCAAAGCGGTTGTAACTCACTATCATAAATACATGTCGGATAATTCATTATTCAAAACAGTGCGTGAGGAGACTATTACCGTTCCTTCATCAAAACAGTAGCCGTTCAGCAAAATCATTATCCGGACACAATGCAGCAACGGAGACCTCCAGCGGTCTCGCAGCGCGTCTTGTCCGCTTTGGGTTAGAAGCAGACATTCGTACCGCAAAAAGTCGTGTCCGCTTTGCCCCGAAAGCGGACATTCATGGGTGGGGTTGAAATGTCCGCTAAGTGCCAATAGCGGGCATCTCCCTTGGCCTATTCGATCACCTCGTCTGTAATTAGAAGGAATTCGCGGCTAATTGTTAGACCGAGGTCTCTCGCCGTTTTTAAATTTATGACAAGCTCAAATCGCGTTGGTCGCTCGACGGGCAATTCCGATGGTTTTGCGCCTTTGATTATCTTGTCCACGAATGGAGCGGCAGATCGAAACAGCTCCGCTAGGTTCGCGCCATAAGACATGAGACCTCCAGCATCCACAAATTCCCTTGCTTGATACACGGCGGGCAAGCGTTTGCTCGCGGCGAACGCCACGATGCGTTTGTGCTGATTGAAGAGCATTGGGCTGGGGAACACGATGAAAGCTTCGGCCCGTTGTTCAGTTATCGTCGAAAACGCACCGTCCAGCTCATCGGGACTGCCTGCGGGCACGAATTGAAGCTGCATACCGAGCTTCTGCGCAGACGTTTCGACCTCCTTCGACATGCTGGCCATCGTACGTTCGCTGTAAGCGTGTGGGTGCCAAAGAGCCGCCACTCGAGAAAGATTGGGGACGACCTCTTTGAACAACTGCAGACGTTTGGAGACTAACTCGGGGCCAAGAAAGGTGGTCCCCGTGATATTGCCACCGGGCCGAGCCAGGGTCGTAACAAGTCCATCGTTCACGGGGTCAGCCATCACCGCTGCCACGATTGGGATACTGCTCGTGGCTTGCTGCGCTGCAAGCGCAGCCGGTGTACTCCAAGCGAGAATGAGGTCGACCTTAAGATCGACCAGCTCACTCGCCAATTCTCGCAACCGCTCTCCCCTCGGATCTCCATACCGTCGCTCGACGGTTATGTTCTGGCCCTCGAGATAACCGAGCGCTTGCATACCTTGCTCGAAAGCCGGCAAGTTCCCTGAGGAATCGCTAGGCATAAGAATGCCCAGTCGAGGCATTTTTGAAGATGAACTTGCTGGACGCTGCGCACGAGCGGCAGCCGGCCATAAAGCTGACGCTCCAATTCCCATGATGAAATTGCGCCGCCGCATCTCCACCTCGGCCGAAGACAACCTATCGTAGCAATCTGGAGCAGTGGTCTGGAAGGGGCTTGGGTCAGTCAATGTCCGCTTTGGGCCAATAGCGGACACTGAAATCGTCACCCACCAATCTCGCTGATGTCAGCCTCACCAGTCGTTAACTGCCGTTCTTTATCTTCCTGGCGAAATGATTCGTGGGGTACAGAGTGAGCGCCCAAATCCTCAGGCTAAGTGACTATCGCATTGACGATGTCGCTGATAACAAGATTGATCTCGTTACAGTCGTCGATGCCGCAGTCCGGGACTTGCGTGAAGTTCTGATGTGTTGGGGCTCTGAAGTGGCACGGCGACGCGCGGAAGAGTGTGAACTGATGTTGCGCCGTGCTTACTCCAATTATATCGCCAGCCAGTCGGAATTGTGACGGGTAGAATGGCGCCTGCCCCGATCTTCCGAAGATACTGAAGGGGCAAAGGGCCAAAAGCGGACATCGAATGGCTAAATCTCCCCGAGTCGTATTTCATCCAAAGCGTATCGCGGAAGGCGATTGGCAAATCGAGGCTCACTTTCCCGGAGCCGAAATTCGTTATATCACCGGACTAACGGACAAAGCCGATATTGATGATTGGATCGGCGGCAGCCGCAAAATAGCTTGGCTTCGCTCTCAAGGTTACGCGAAATGACGAACTGCGAGCGTCGCCGCGGTCCGTGTCCTACTCGCCATCCCCGCCGTTCAGCTCGCTGAGGCGACGTCTTCATATTCGATGAGCGCAGTACAATGTTGCGCGCACTCGGAGCAACTGAATGTGAGCCGTTCGCGACCCGGCGTGCCAGCTCGCGCAATATCGTACAGCCACATTGCTCGGCCGCAGTTGGGACACGCCGGCGTTTTACCAATCGGCTGTTCGGATGATTTGAATAAATTGGATTGAGGCATCGCATCACTCCTCGCACTTCCTACAAATCCGCGGCAACGGAACTTGTTCCGTGCATCGGTCTGCCACGGATTGCCGGAACAAGGGGGCAGACATTCCGCATCGCACGCGTCATGTCCGCTTTACTCCCGAAAGCGAACATTAACTGGTGCAATCGAAATGTCCGCTAAGTTCCAATAGCGGACATTTCCGAAAATCGCCTGGCTCAACTTATCCGTCAACATGGCGGCGAGCGCATGAAAGCCGCCTTAAATCCTCGTAAAAAGGGTGCACTGGTACCGGCACGCCGCCGGAAGAAATTCATCCTATGTGGATGCCGGTGTAACATCACCGAGAGCTGCCAGTGGAGGTTTCCGATTTCCTCGCGTTTAACGGCAGCGCTTGATGCTGTCGGCAGACATTGATTTGCGAATATGTTTTGCAGCAATCCACCGCGGCGGTTGTTAGCGATCGCACGGAGGTGCCCATGAAGTCGAAGTGTTTGATACTTGTCGCCGGAATCACTGCAGCACTGAGCTGTAGTGCTCTCGGCCAGCAGGACGAGAAGCTCGGCAAGCTGACTTTCCCCACCTCCTGCGATCCCAAGGTCCAGGCAGAGTTCGAGCGTGGCGTCGCGATGATCCATTCGTATTGGTTCCTGATCGCGCGCCGAACATTCGAGGGTGTACTGCGACAGGATCCCACTTGCGCGATGGCGTATTGGGGGATCGCGCTTGACCTGCTCAACAACTCGCTCGCGGTGGTGCCGCCGCGGGCTGATGCGGAGGCCGCATGGGCGGCGCTCGAAAAGGCGCGCGAAATCGGCGCAAAGACCCAGCGCGAGCGCGATTGGATCGAGGCGTTGAGCACCTACTACCACGATCACGACAAGACTCCGGTCAATGCCAGGCTTGTCGCCTACAACAACGCGATGGAGCGGCTGACGCAACGCTACCCCGACGACTACGAAGCGCAAGGTATTCTATGCGCTCACCTTGCAGGCGTCGGCGTCCCCCGCCGATACAACGTATGCCAACCAAATCAAGTCTGCAGCAATTCTGGAAAAGCTGTACGACGAAAACCCGCAGCACCCCGGCGTGACGCATTTCCTAATTCACGCCTACGACTATCACCCGCTCGCCGAAAAGGGCATCCCCGCCGCCGGCGCTATGCCGGCATCGCGCCGGCCGTGCCGCACGCTCGGCACATGCCGTCGCACATCTACTCAATGGTCGGGTTGTGGGAGGAATCGATCGCATCGAACGCGTCAGCGATCGAGATCCAGCCGGACTACTATCACGCGGCGGATTTCTCGGTCTATGCGTACTTGCAACTCGCGCAGGACGCCAAGGCCAAGGCACTGACCGATAAGTCAATCGCTACGGCAGACCGTGGCGATCGCCCTATCACTTTCGTCAACTTCACAGCCAAGAATGCCATGACGGCACGTTATGTGCTGGAGCGCGCTGATTGGGCCGGTGCCGCAGCGCTTCCGTTCACCCCGAGCCAGTACCCACAGCCTGATGCGCTGATCCGGTTCACCCGCGGTCTCGGAATGGCGCGCACTGGTGATCTCGCCGGCGCGAAAGCGGAGATCGAGGCCATAAATGCGCTTCGCTGCCGCACTCGAGAGGTCCAACCAGTCCTACTGGGCCGACCGTTCGGAAGAGCAGATCCTCGCGATTTCGGCTTGGGTCGCGTTCAAGGACGGCGCGCGCGATCAGGCTCTCAAGTTCATGCGCGCGGCCGCCGACGGCGAGGATGGTAGCGTCAAGCACGTGGCGATGGAAAACAGGCTTTATCCGCTCCGCGAGCTATATGCCGAACTACTACTCGAGACTGGCCAATTCGCTGCTGCCTCGCGCGAGTTCGAGACTGCGCTCGAGCAGACTCCCAACCGTTATCGGACGTTCTTGGGTATTGCCCGCGCCGCGAATGCGGGGGGCGATCGCCAAAAGGCATCAGAGTATTACGGCAAGCTCGTGGAGTTGGCGAAGAACGCCGATACCGAACGCCCGGAGACGCGGGAGGCCAAGCAATACTTGGCATCGAGATGATAAAAGTCGGCTGGCGCCTGCTGCCGCAGGCTAGCTGACGGCGTGCACGGAGCAACGATGAATCGCTGGATCATATTGGCCGTGGTGCTCGGCGCGCTGGTCGCTGCCACCGCCCTATCCGCGGCCACTGAATTCCGCTGGCGAAGCCCTATTGCAGCGTGGCTGGGCGCGACTTACCGGGTGGCTGAAGCGAAAATTCCTCTAGAAGATTGGCCGATCTGTACCACCATGGGGACGATGATGGGATCGGAGTCCGACTGGGCACAACTCGACCCGGATTTCGCGGCGGGCAAGAAGGCGCTGGTCGCCGAGGATTGGAATGGGGCGATCATGGCGCTCAAGCTCGCCACATTGCGCGACCCGCGCAATGCCGATATCCAGAATTACATCGGCTATGCCTATCGTCGGCTGCATCAATTGGGACCAGCGATGCAGCATTACCAATATGCTCTACTTCTCAATCGCCGTCACCGAAGCGCTCACGAGCACCTAGGTGAGCTCTATCTGGTGCTCGGGGAGCCCGCGAAAGCCGACCAGCAGCTTGCGACCCTGGAGGAGATTTGCCTGATCCCCTGCGCTGAGACTGAAGACCTCAAGCGTGCGATCAAGATCTACAATACGCTCGCAACGCGTTGAGATCGTTTCAGGCAGTTAGCAAGCGCGTCCAAGCGCCAAATCAGTCGATCTCAGTGCTCCGCACGGCCAGTCGCTGTCCGCTTTGGGTCAAAAGCAGACATGTGCGGTGCAAAAGCCCATGTCCGCTAAGTGCCAATAGCGGACATCGCATCACTCATTCAATCACTTCGTCGGCTCGCCCGATTAGCGTGTTTGGAACAGTGATGCCGAGTACCTTGGCGGTCTTGAGATTGATGACCAATTCAAACTTGGTTGCCTGCATAACTGGCAATTCGGCAGGATTTTCGCCCTTAAGAACCCTGCCGGTATAAACGCCGGCCAAGCGGTAGCTATCCAAAATGTCCGATCCGTAGCTCATCAGACCGCCAGCTGCAGGAAAGTCACGATCCTGCCAAATCGCGGGCACGGCATGGCGAGCAGTCAGGGCAGCCAACTTATTGATGCTGGCAAAGATAACCGAGCCTGGGCCGATCACGAGCCCGCTTACTCGCAAACGTTTTACGTCTGCGAAGACCGCATCGAAGTCACTTTCGCTTCTGACATTGAGAACATGCAGCTCTAGCTTGCGGTTGCGCGCCGCCGACAGTACCTCGCGCGCTTGCGCTTGGGCCAAAGCGCGGTCGTCTGGGTTGACTAAAAAGGCCATGACTTTCGCGTACGGGAGAAGTTCATGCAGCAGTTCCAAACGCTTTGCCGCAACCTCTACGATCAAACTGGTCACGCCTGTTACGTTGCCGCCCGGCAAGTTTAGGTTCGTGACGAGGCCAAGCCGGACTGGGTCGGTTCCCATTTCAAAAACGATCGGAATGGTTGTGGTGGCCGCTTGTGCCGCGAGCGTCGCCGGCGTAGTAGCCACAGCAATCACGCTGACATGACGTTGAACCAAATCCGCCGCGAGCGCGGGCAATCGTTCGACATGTTCGTCAGCCCAGCGGTATTCGATCGCTACGTTTTGGCCCTCAACATAGCCGGATTGTTGTAGCCCACGACGGAATGCAGCCGCTCTCTCTCTGCCCCCGTCCCGTGACGCGGCGCTGAGGTAGCCCACAACTGGCATCGCTGGCTGCTGCGCAAGTGTCGTAAGCGGCCACGTCGCCGTCGCACCAAAAAGGGTGATG
Source organism: uncultured Alphaproteobacteria bacterium (assembly GCA_963831515.1). Classification (GTDB taxonomy): domain Bacteria; phylum Pseudomonadota; class Alphaproteobacteria; order Rhizobiales; family Xanthobacteraceae; genus Pseudolabrys. Next base: position 31,123 of record CAWHQL010000010.1, read on the forward strand.
AACTCGCGCCGCCTCATATCGCCCCCCGAAGGCTCAGACGCGTAACGGTAGCAACCTGCGCGGGCATTCGGGAAGGGGGCAGTTGTGAGATGTCCGGTTTGGGTCAAAAGCAGACATGTGCGCTGCAAAAAGCTATGTCCGCTTTGCCCCCGAAAGCGGACATTGTCCGCCGACGCCCCTCCGCTATTCGCTCACGCTTCGTGGGTAAATTTGTGGGTATCCGAAATTCGTTTGATTGATTGTCTGTCCGGTCAATAACTTGGCTTCGCAATTCGACGGAGAGGGGCTCGGACTAACCTTCGCAGGGTTGGCGGAGAGAGTGCTATTGCAAACAAAATTCTCTACTCGCAGTCTATAGTGTTTCGGCGAAGTCTAACGAAATCAAAGATTGATAGCAGTCAGAATGGGGCAGAAGTCCCATTTGTCCGCTTTGCACCCTAAAGCAGACATCAGTGCGCCCAATTGAACTCTCCGCTAGGGGCCAAAAGCGGACATTCAAAGTATCGGCAAATCTAAGTTGGCGTAGATCGTGCGTTCGGTTCTTTTTCTTTCCCACGTCTGATGGCGGCGGCCAGCGCCGCGCAGAACGCATGGTCCATCTCGCGCAATCGCTTTCGATCAGTAGCTTCCTGCGCCAGTTCCCACTTGGATAACGGTTCGCTGACGACTGGGCTACTCGACACGATACCCCCCCACGACAATGTTGGATTTGTATCCAAAAGGAGATATTCCACAAAGACAACTGAAATGTCTGCTTCGGGTCATTACCGTCATTTTCTGATGTCCGCTTTTTCTTAAACTACGTCCCCTTTGTCTCTGAAAGCGAGCATCAGACGGTTCAGACGAAATGTCCGCTAAGGGCCAATAGCGGACGTTGCGTGTTTTTGCATCTCGGCCCCCGTACCGAGCTCATCGTTATCGTTTCTGATCAGCGTAAGCCTCGAGAAAGTCGGCGGCCGCCTTGCTACCTTCTGCAAACGCCTTTACCGCTTCGCCATGGAGCACCTCGAGCGACTCGTCCTTATACCGCAAATACTCGGTCGAGGTGAGCAGGCTGGCTGTGCGGGGACGCGGCAGATCGACATCGATGGTCTTGATGATATGACCGGGTCGATTGCTCATGATCAACAACTGATCGGCTAAAAAAATCGCTTCTTCGATTTCAGACGTAATAAAGAAGACCGATTGTTTGCGGCCCTCGTAGAGCTTGAGAAAATACTCCTGCATGAGTTCGCGCGTCATTGCATCGAGACCACGGAATGGTTCGTCCAAAATCATCAGTTTCGGATTGTTGATGATCGCACGCGCAAGCTCGGCACGTCTTTGCATGCCGCCGGACAACTGGTTCGGATATCTGTCTTTGAAATCCTTCAGCCCGACACGTTCCAGCAAGACAATTGCATCGGCCTTAATGTCCTCACGTCGCTTGTCGCGCTGAACAAGCGGCCCATAAATCACGTTCTGGAACGTTGTCATCCACGGAAACAGTGCCGTTTCCTGAAACACCACGAGCCGCTCTGCAGATGGGCCGTCGACTGGCGTGCCAAGCAACCTCACCTCTCCGGCGTCAGGTGCCTCGTATCCCGCCAGAATATTGACCAGGGTGCTCTTGCCGCAGCCGGAGGGCCCGATCAGCACAGTCAGGCGTTCCGTCTGCAGGCTAAAAGAACAGTCCTCGAGAACCTGCTGGCGCAAGGGCCCAAGACCAAAGCTCTTTGCGAGGTCTTTCACCTCAAGCAAAGCGCGCCTAGCAAGCGTCGACGCCATTTTAAATCCGTCGTTGCCACGGAGTGGCCCGTTTGCCGAGCAGGCGAATTGCGCCACTCGAAAGATAGCCAGCAATCCCGATGCTTGCCATGCCGACGATGATCTGCGGGTAGTTGCCTCCGACGTAGGACGCCCAGGTGAAATAGCCAAGGCCAGACTTGCCGGCGATCATCTCGGCCGCGACCACGACTTCCCAGGTGACGCCCATACCGACTGCCATGCCGGTAATGATACTAGGCAACGTCGCTGGCAGCACGATTCGCCAGAAGATGTCGCGCGGTTTTGACCCGAATGATCGCGCCGCGCGAATGAGGCGTTCATCGATCGCTCTTGCACCGCCAAGCACGGTAAGGACCACGGTGAAGAAGGCGCCAAGAAAAATGACGAAAATGATACTTAACTCTGTGGTCGGCCAAAAAATGATCGATGTCGGCACCCAGGCGAGCGGTGGAATCGGGCGCAAGATTTCAAAGGGCGGAAACCAGAGATACCGCAATGTGCGGCTCATGGCCATCAAGAGCCCAACCGGAATTCCAATGAGTTGCGCGAGTGCGAATCCAGACAGCACGCGCGAAAGGCTTGCGATCCAGTTGTTCCAGAACTTGCTATTTCCGACGATTTGGTCGAGCGAGGCGAAGACCTCGGACGGTGCGGGAACCGCAGAAAGAAACGGAAAATGTAGTCGCCGGCCGATCTCCCAAAACACCAGAAGCCCGAGAACGGAGACGAGACCGCGCCGAAGGCTCAAAGTGGTGCTGTTTTTTCCCAATGCTGCAGTCGCCACAATTCAGGCAAGCTCCCGTTCGCCGGCCTCAAAAGCCCGCACGGCTTCTTCGCGAACGGCTTCGAAAACTTGAGTCTTGAGGGTTAGATATTGCCTGGACGACCGAATTTTGTAGTTGCGTGGCCGTCCAAAGTCGACGTGCAGTGTCTGCTTGATACGGCCCGGCCGGGTCGTCATGACCAGAACGCGATCACCGAGGAATATCGCCTCTTCCAGGTCATGCGTGATGAAGAATACGGTCTTGCGCACACGGTCGTAGGCTTGCAACAAAAATTCCTGAGCTACGCCCTTTGTCAGCGCATCCATTGCGCGGAAAGGCTCGTCAAGCAAAAGGACCTTGGGGTCATTGATCAAGGCACGCGCAATCTCGACGCGGCGGCGCATCCCCGATGACAGTTCATTTGGATAGCGGTCGCCAATTCCTGAGAGACCAAGTTCAGCAAGCAGAGCTTGTGCCTTCTTTTTTGCTTCTGTGCTCGATGCAGTGCCCTGCACTACCGGGCCGTAGGCCACATTGTTGAGAACGGTACTCCAAGGAAAAAGCGCTCCATTCTGAAAGACTACAATCCGGTCGGCTCCAGGTTCAGCGGAGAATCCGGGCGTGCAAATCGGTTTTCCATCGAGCGAAATTTCACCGCTGGAGATATCGTGGAAGCCGGCAATGGCGTTCAGCAAGGTAGTCTTGCCACAACCCGACGGCCCGACAATCACGCAAAACTCGCCAGGCGAGATGTCGACTGAGCAGTTATCGACGGCAAGCACATTTGCGCCATCCGGATCGTAGATCTTGCTGACGTTCCGGATGTTTATTGCTCCCCTTGCGGCCACCGGCGTCATACCCCACTCCGGTCCGCCCAGCGCATCAAGCTTGCGCCAATGATGCGGATAATGGCGCTAAATCCGTAACCCACGACGCCAAGCGTCAGCATTGCGATGATGATCACCGGAAATTGGCTCAGTACGTACAAATCCCAAATGAGAAAGCCGAGCCCGTACTCGCCCGAAATCATTTCGGCCGCCACCAGCGAAAACCACCCGACACCGACACCGATCTGCAGTCCCGTGAAGATGAATGGCAGAGCGCCGGGTAGTACGACGCGAAAGAAAATATGACGGGGTTTCGAGCCAAGGCAGCGCGCCGCGCGAAAGTAGACCTCGTCGATCGATTCTACGCCGAGCATGGTGTTGAGAACGGTTGCAAAAAAGGTCGCGAGAAAGGCCAGAAAAATCACTGGTGCTTCGCGGCTGGCGATGCCGGCAAAAATCAAAATCGCAACCGGGACCCAGGCCAATACAGGAATCGGCCTGACGATTTCGAGCACCGGAAAGGTGTAATCGCGAAACGCGCGCTTCCACCCCATAAACAGACCAAGCGGCACACCGAGAACGCTTGCCCAGAAGAACGCCTGGAGCACGCGCCAGACGCTCCAGAATATATGCATGTAGTAATCGGGCGTGTAGATCGAGATGCCGAAAGTGGGCGACGGTGACGTGAACTCGCGCCAGACCGCGACAGGCCCAGGCAACTTGTTAAAGCGTGGTACGTTGAAGAACTCTGTGAGCAGGTACCAGGCGAGCAAGAGCGAGGCGACGCCCAGGAATCCGAGATAAGGTGACGATTGCGTGAGCCACTGATGCACGCGAAATAGCGTCAATTCCAAGCTGTTGACGTCTGCTGCCTGGGTCGTCTGACTTTGCGACGGCGTTTCAATGACGGTCACTGCGAGAGCCCCTCAAGGGCGGCGAGCCTATGGCGCGCGCCGGCAGCATTTTGCACGCTGACAGGTCATTTGGGGGCCTGCGAGACAGCTAATGGCTTGATCACCCCAATTGGAACGGCCTGGCTCTTGTTCTTCGTAACGCTGACCGCGATTGAATCGTCAATTGCACCTTCCGGGGCCTTATCGACGTCAATCACCTTCGCACTGTGCAAGAACGTGTAGATGGTATCGAGGTGCTGGCGCACACGCGCGTCGAAAGTGAATGGTTTCTCGTCGCGCAAGGGCGATCCACCGCGTTCCGGAGGCACCGCTCCGAACAATGAAAACCAGGCCATCCTGGTCGTAATACCTTCGGTTTGGCTACGCACAAGGTCGGAGACTTTTTCCCAGTTCTTCGGATCGAGCAGGAAAAGCTGGGCTTCAAGTTCGGTTTCGAGCCAGGCCTTCACGATTTCCGGATTCGCTTTCATGAAGTCTTCGCGCATCGCGATAAACCCGCCATCAGGCATATTGAAGTTGTGACCGGTCACCACCTCGCGTGCGATACCTTCGCCAACGAAGTCGCCAATGCGCGATACTGAAGGCTCCCACAAAGTCGCGGCGTCGATCCGGTTGGCCCGGAAATTGGTGGCGATCACCTCAATCGACTGGTTGAGCACCTCCTTGGGCTTGATGCCCGCCATCTCGATAACTTGTCGGAGAAACCGGTCGGCGCAACTGCCGCGAGGAGTTGCGATTGTTTTGCCATCGAGCCATTTGACCGCTTCCTCCGGCGTTTTAAATTCTGGCGCATCAGCCCGCACCATGATGACGTTGCAGCGCTGCCCGGCGGATAGTCCGGTCGAAGCCACAAGTTTGATCGGCGCTTGTTTGGTTTTTGTGGTTGAAACCACTGCGGGCATGTCACCGAGATAACCGATCTGCTGCTTGTCGGCGAGCATCGCGTTGACGATGATCGCGCCCTGGAGCGCACTCTCAAAATCAACCGTGCTGCCTGGGGGCAGATGCTTCTTCCAGAGCTCAAGACCGCGGATGACTACGGCGGAGTAGGAAATCGTGTCATAGGGTTGGTACCCGACCGTCAAATGAACTGACTCCGCTCCTCGCGCCAGCGGCGCGGCGAGCAGGACGGCCATCGCGATCGTCAACATTGATCTTTTCATGACTTCCTCCCGATGAGACTTTTGATTCTTATTCTAGTTGGAACATCGATAACTATAGACGCAGCAAATCGAAACTCGCAATGCATATTGGTGCAACCCCAGGGACACACCTGAAACGTGGCGCCAATCTTTTACGATGAAACATGACTGACGCGTTTGCTTCCCGCACAACAAACGTGCAGCAGCTGAACCAGAAATACGCCAAGCTTCGCGCGCAACGCTTTCGTCGCCAAGAGGTTCGGCAAGGTTGCCGACCCAAGCAGCCGCAATCAGACTTTTGGTCCCGGCAAACCTTTCTGCGCGCATGTTGCTCTCAATGTGTTCAGCAGCAGACACGCGATTGTCATCGGACCGACACCGCCGGGTACCGGCGTGACGGCGCCTGCCACTTGCATAGCGTCGGCGAAGGCGACATCGCCAACAATTTGAGTTTTTCCGCCCTCGCCGGGCACACGGTTGATCCCCACGTCGATGATGGTCGCCCCCGGCTTTATCCAATCGCCACGAACCATTTCCGGGCGACCGATGGCGGCGACAAGCAGATCTGCGCCGCGGCAGACCGAGGGAAGATCGTCCGTCTTCGAATGGGTAATAGTCACCGTCGCATTTTCTGCGAGCAGAAGCTGCGCCACGGGCTTCCCGACGATGTTCGAGCGACCGATCACCACGGCCTTAAGGCCCGTAAGAGTTTCGTGCACAGTGTTGGCAAGGATAACGCAGCCCATTGGGGTGCACGGCACGAGCGCTGACAGGCCGCTGGCGAGCCGGCCCGCATTGACCGGATGAAACCCATCCACATCCTTGGCGGGGTTGATCGCTGCGATGATCTTTTGCGCGTCGATCTGTTTCGGGAGCGGCAATTGGACCAGAATACCGTTGATTTCCTCATCGGCATTTAGCTTTTCGATGAGGGCAAGCAACTCTGCTTCGCTTGTTGAAGCCGCGAGCTTGCAGTCAAAGGAGCGCATGCCTGATTCAGCGACCGCCTTGGACTTGTTGCGCACGTAAATTTCGCTCGCCGGATCGCTTCCGACCAGCACGACGGCGATGCCCGGAACGACGCCACGGTCACGGCGCAAACGATGCACGGCGTCCATGACCTTGCCACGTAAGTCGGCTGCAACCGTCTTGCCATCAATGATGCGCGTGCCCATGATAGTTCCTCACCTTAGTCAGTGCGCTAGTAGGACAGGCAGGGTTGCACGCGCCATAATGTGCTGAGTTGCACCGCCGAATATCATTTGCCTCAATCAATTCTGGGTAAACGCACCCTTGATCAGGAGGTCGCAGCCGAGCCTTCGAGCCGTGTCTAGGACACACTCGCCAGTAGTTTGCTCACCAAGCTCGACGGTTAGCTGCTGCGTACGAACCCCATTGAGTTGCAGATATCTGATCATTTCCCCTGCGGACGGCCCAGGGACTTCGGTTCCTCCGGTGACAGTCAGCATCGTGACTCGATCCGCACTTTCAAGAAGCGGCATTGAAAGGGCCATAGCGCGAGCCTGCTCGGTACTGCCGTTCCAAGCGATCAATACGTTAGTCCCTATACGCTGAGGTGGTGTCGGCGGGGATAGAAGCATCGGCCGCCCACTCTCAAACAGCCCTAACTCAAGCGCCCCACGATATAAACCAGGCGAATCCGGACTGGGTCGGTTCATCACGATGACATCAAAGGCGCGGCCGTAGGTACCGACGACGGTTTCCCCGCTAAGGGGTTCGTTTAGCCAGCCGAACGACAGAGACGTCGTCCCCTTGCTCGAACGAGGGACATCGTTTTTACGCATGAAACTTTCAAACGTCTGACGCGCGCGCTGCGCATCAGTTTCGAGGTCCCGCTCATATTGCGCCGCCGCAAAAGCTTCCACCAAAGCGAAATCGAGGGTCCAACGGAGCGGGAATCCTTCGACATAGCTGTCATGTCGTCGCGCCAATAGCACGGCGGTGCTGAGCACCAACTCCATGCCAGCATAGCTCTCCATCGGCACCAAAATCGATTTCATACTCATGATCGCCTCAGATCGCCAACGAAACAGCCCAGCCACTAGAGTATCTTATGTAAACACGCATGCATCGAAATTTACGTTGGAAAGCGAGTTGTCAAAGTCGCATCGGAATCAACTTCATCTCGGTGCCCCGCTGACAAAGCGATTCACTTCGCGACTAGCGTGGTCACGAGCTGATCAACACGACGAAAGTATCGCTGGCGCTAACGATAAAGTTCGACCTCCGGGCGCGGATCAGGCACGAAGCCGTCCTTGTTCGGCATCGACACGGCTGGCAGCGTCTTGGCGTCTATGGTTTCGGTCGGCTTGATGATTTTTGCTTCCGACAATATGTATGCGACGACGCTGTAGATGTCGTCATCGCTTAGCGAGCCTGGCGCGTTGAATGGCATGGCGCGCTTGATGTAGTCGAACAGCGTTGTCGCATAAGGCCAGTAGCTTTCCACCGTCTTCACAGGCGTTTTAGTTGCCAGCGAGCCGCGGCCGCCAAGCAGCTTGTCGCCGCCAATTCCTTTGGCCGGATTGCCTTCGAGCTTTTCGCCATGACAGGCTGCGCAAGCCAATGCGTAGAGCTCGGCGCCCTTTTTCGCATTTCCACTGCCGGAGGGAAGACCACGTCCATCCGGGGGGATCGAAAAGAATTTTGCAAGTTCGTCCGACGTTGCCGAGGTTCCCAAGCCGTAGCGGGCGACTTGCGCGGGAGCGGGCTGCGCGAGCATTAGAGTGCTCATGAGAGCAGCCAAGCTGAGCCTATGCGTGAACATTGGTCACACTCCCGTCCTCTGCGACGCCCCAGCTCTGTATCGCGTTCAGGTGATAGATCGAGCCAAATGGACCGTTGGAGCCACGGATTGCGATCAGCTGCGCAAGCGTGGGCTGGATATAGCCGGTCTCATCGGTGCAGCGACTTTGCAGCACCGCAGTCTTGCCGTCCCAAACCCAAGGAAGGCTGAAGCGGACCGTACATATTGGATCCGGCGCCGAGTCAATGCGTGCCGGCACCCAAGTCTTTCCGCCATCGACAGAAACATCGACCGATTGCACGCGCCCGCGCCCCGACCAAGCCAGGCCAGTTACATTGTAAAAGCCTGGACCCGGCAGCTTCATATCACCTGAAGGAAAAGTGATTACCGACTTTGCCTCCATGTCCATGCTGAATTGGCGCGCTTTGCCGTTGGCCAACAAGTCGGTGTATTTCGAGGTCTCTTCGCGCGTCATAAAAGGCTTGTCGCTCACCTCGAGGCGTCGCAACCATTTTATATGCGTGTTGCCTTCATAGCCGGGCAACAACAGGCGCAGTGGATAGCCCTGTTCTGGCCGGATCGCTTCTCCATTTTGGCCGTAGGCAAGGATGGCGTCTTTCAGCATCTTTTCCATCGGAATGCTGCGGGTCATAACCGCGGCATCGGCACCTTCCGCGAGTACCCAGCTCCCGCCATCCTTGAGACCGACTTCACGAGCGATCGTCGCAAACTGGACGCCCGTCCATTCGGAAGTGCTAAGCAGACCGTGCGTTCCTTGCACAGATTTCAGTGTCGGCTTGTTCCATTCCGTTAGGCCGTTGCCGGAGCATTCGATGAAATGTTTGCGGGTCACCGATGGAAATCGCTTGAGGTCCGCCATCGTGAACTTGCGCGGACCGTTGACCATTCCGTGCACATAAAGAGAGTGTTTGGCGGGGTCGATGGTCGGAATACCACCGTGGTGACGTTCGAAGTGCAAGCCCGAGGCTGTAGTGTTGCCCAACATCTTGTCCAGCGGGGTAAAGCTCCAGGACGTGTTCTCATTCGCGGTCGGAAAGCGCACGCGAACTTCGGTTTCGAATTGTGACCGAGAGCCATAACCGCCGTCCGCCGCCACAGGGCGGCCTTGCTCTTTGGTGGGATCATCGGGCACCGGGAATTGGATGGCGCCAGGCGGCGCTTTCGTTGTCTGTGCTAAGGCAGGCGCGGCGCCAACAGCTAGAGATCCCGCAGCGAAAAGAAACGTCCGGCGGTCAGCGAAACTTGCGCGAGGAAACATTCCATCCTTGCAATCGCAGTCGAGATCTCGACCTGAACGTCGCGCCATGTGAAGTGCTTCAGCCTGCACCATCTCGTCTGCCATTTGACGCGATTTTTCATCATAGATAATGGGGCCAGCGTTCCATTTTTCCATAGTCGCCTCCTTGGCAACCGCACTCAGCGCAATCCATCGAGAGCGCCTGTGGGATAAAATTTCCTTCGAGCCTAACCGGCACGGAAAATAAATCTTACTCTTCTCGTCTATAAGATCATTGACCCTGCCTAATGCGCGGAGTGGCAAGGGATTTTATGGCACTGCAATATGCGACCGAAGAGTGCCTTTATCTTTCAAAAAAACCGCAAAAGACTCATAGGAGGAGAAGAAGTCAAAACAGCGGTTCGGTCCCGGCAATTCGCGTCTCAGTAGTAAAGCCCCAACGTGGATCAAATCGGTGGACATAATAAATGGGACGCTTTTTCATGTACGTCGGATACTCGCCTTTACGTAACGTCGTCGCAATGCAGGGCACAACGGTAGCTGGGATATTACCGATACTGCCCTCCGCGGGACGATGAACATGGCCGCTGAAACTAGCAACAACCCTAAAGGCATTCTGCAGGATCTGGCGCAGTCTTAGCATCACTTCCCGCGTCTCAAAATTAAGCGGGTCAGGCCCCACAGTGACCTCAAACGGCGGATGGTGCGCAAAAATCGCAATCGGTTTGGTGATTTCGGCATCAATCAGGCCGACCAAACGACTCGCGCGTGCAAGGCAAAAATCACCCTTGTTGCTGCTCTGACTTAAGGTATCTACCGCAATCAGCCTTACAGGGAATCTCTCGACTGCATAGTCGATAAAATCGGAATCAGCCCCGAGATATCCGTGCGTCGAAAAGGCCGCATGCAAATTTGCTCTGTTGTCTTTGTTGCCGGCCAAGACATAGACCGGCATCCGGGCTTTCGCGAGTATGCAGACGGCCCGAGCGTACTCATCCTGCCGGCCGTTGTGGACGATATCCCCGGTGTGAACGATCACGTCGGGGGCCGGATCAAGAGAATTTATGGCCGCAATCGTCCGTTCGAAATCCGCTATTCTCTGATCAGCGTCGGGCGTATTCAGCTCTAAATGGGTGTCGGAAATTTGCGCAATGATCATGATGCTGGGCGCAACTACTGTCGCAGGCCCGCGTAATACTCCCTGAGGATCGCCACCACCTCAGGGCGACTGAACTCGGGCGGTATGTCCGCGTTGGTCGAAAGCATTTCTCGCTGTTGCGTGCCAGAGATTGAAATATGGTTCTTCGGATCGTGCGGACAGGTTTTTGCCGTCGCCATTCCGTAACACTTCCGGCAGTAGAAAGTGACATCAATCTTTAAAGGCTTGGTGAGAAGCGCTCCAGGCCACAGTTGATCGAAGATGTGGTGCGCATCGAAGGGACCGTAATAGTCGCCAACGCCAGCGTGGTCGCGTCCGACGATAAGATGCGAACAGCCGAAGTTCTGCCGAATAAGGGCATGAAGCAACGCCTCGCGCGGGCCGGCGTAGCGCATCTCAATCGGATAGCCCGCCTGAATAACGGTTCCGTTCCGGAAATAATTATCGATCATCGCCTGAATCGACCGGGTACGGACGTCGGCCGGAATATCGCCGGCTTTCAATTTCCCAAGTACTTGATGGATGAAGACGCCGTCGGACACTTCCACCGCGATTTTCACCAAGTGTTCGTGACTGCGATGCATGGGGTTTCGGGTTTGGAAGGCGGCAACATTCGACCAGCCCCGATCAAGAAACATGGCCCGTGCTTGGGCAGGCCGGATATAGAGTTGCGGATATTTGACCGGATATTCGCCTTCGCTCAGCACCCTCACCGGCCCCGCCAAGTTAACATCTCCCTGCGCCAGCACCTTGGCGACGCCGGGGTGTTTCGGGTCGTTCGTGCGATACACGTGTTCTGCCTCGAGCCGCTTATCGATCGAATATTTCTCATGCACGTTCATGACGGCGAGGATATCGTTGGTCTCCGCGTCGACGAGCGCGACTTCTTCCTCTTTATGAATGCCGGCGGCAATATTCTTATCGACCGGCAGCGTGATCGGGATTGGCCAGAACACGCCATTGCGCATTTTCATATCGATGCAGCAACTGCGCCAATTGTCGTACCCCATGAAGCCGTCGAGCGGCGTGTAGGCACCCATGGCCAGCATGAAAACGTCGGAGACTGCGCGCGAATCGAGCGGAATTTTTTTCAGCGTCTCGGCGTGCTTGTAGTCCTCGGTCCGTTCTGCCTCCGGCAGCAGGAGCGGCTTGACGGATTCGGAACCGTGTGGCGGGACAAGCGTCGACATGGCAGACCTACGGCTTCTTTGGGGTCTCGTATTCGGCTTCCTTCTGGAACGGTTCCCAGACGGTTTCGAAACCAACAAACCCCTTCTCGGTTGGCGGTTTCTGGCGCGTCGTTAGAAAGCGCGCGTGGCCGTCAGGAATTTTTGTTATTGGCTTTTGCTCGCTGCTCATAAGTCACCTTTTGCATTTAACCCGGGATCGTCAATCAAACAGCCCGCATGAGCGAAGGATCGGTATCCGCCTGCGCGGCGATCGCTCCGCCCGCCCTTGCTTCTTCATCGGTTGGCTCGCGCACAGTCATAATCTCAAGCGTAAAGACGACCTCTCTGCCGCAAAGCGGATTGTTACCGTCGACAGTCAGTGTCTTGTCGTCGATCTGAGTCACGATAAAGCTGCGGGCCTGGCCCTTGTCGTTCTCCATGAGGATGGAGGTGCCAACTTGCCGATACTCCTCGGGGACGTTCTCGATACGATCGGTAAAAACAAGAGACTCGTCCCTAGCCCCGAAGATCCGATTGCCGTCGATCGGCACCTCGATGACTTCGCCCGCGGATCTGCCCTCTAGTTGCGTGTGTACGAAAGGGGACAAAATTTCATTGTGGCCGTGGATATAGCCCAACGGAAATTCAACCTTGGTGAGCACATGTCCGGATTTCTTGTCGGTCACCTTGTAGGTGAGTTCGACGAACCTGCCGTCCCGGATGATTTCAATCATGTGTAATCCGAAGCGCTCAGAAGATGGACGCGCCGAAAATTCTGATTTTTCCATTCTCGTAGCCGAGAACAAGCCGGCCGAGCCATTCACCGGCCTTTTTGCTGCTGCGTTGCCGGTAGAGAACCGTCACATGCTCACCTCGGCGAATGATGCCGAGATATTCGAATTCTTCGGACAGATTTCTGGCAAGCTCGCTGTTTGCGAACTGATGGCCGACCGTAACTTGATCCATGGCAAGTGCCATGGAACCGGAGAAATTCTTGACGAACTCTCCGTACTCGCCTTCGTTCGAGTGTTTGAGGAGGTCGCGCCAAAGGGGCTCGGCGATCGCCCGTATCTCCTCGTCAGCTTTTTCAATGATATTCACTTGCTGTTCTCTGTCACTCGAAGAGAGCGGCGTTGAAGAGTGCATCTGAAGAAGATCAACGAGCGACATTTTGGCTCCTTTACGCCACGTAGAAGTTCAATGCGAACGTCCGCTCGGAGACCTCGCTACTCATTTTCTGAAACCAGGTGATAACAGGGTGCCTTCTCCATGGTGTATTCGCCAGTCTTCGGATCACGGCGCGAAACCGTCAGCACGTGCCAGTTTTCGTCGTCCACCTTCATGGCGTCGCCGCGGTAGTAGTAGCCCGGCCAGCGCGTCTCCTTGCGGAACAGCGTATGCTGCGTCACGCACTCCGCGGCGCGATGCCGGTGCCTGAGTTCCCAGGCGCGCAGCAGTTCATGAATATCCTTTGCAGCCAGAACTCTCGAGATCTTCCTCCATGACCTTGAGCTTCTTAAGAGCGATATTCAGCAGCTTCTCATTGGTCATGTAGCTGACCGTCACCCCGCCGCAATACTCGTCCATTAGCTTCTGGAGACGATCCAAGCCCTGCTTGGGATTGATGTAGTGCGGGTTGACGTCGCCTGCCACGATTTCGTTGCGATAGATCTTGTAATGCTCCACCGGCTTGTAGATTTCCTTCTTGCGACGACTGATCTGCTCGTCGGAGACGACGATGCCCTCGCCCTTTCCGTCGTCGATATACTTACAGGCGGCCTTCGCGGCGAGACGGCCTTCGGTGAACGAGCCGGACGAGAAAGCGTGCGGCGTGCCCCCGACCGCGTCACCGGCGCCGAACAGGCCTTCGATCGTCGTCATGCGGTTGTAGCCCCAGAAATACTCGGGCGGAGAGACATCCTCGGGACCCGAGCACCAGGCACCGGAGCAGGTCGCGTGCGAGCCCATGACGTAGGGCTCGGACGTTGTCAGCTCCGGGTTCTCGCTCTTGGGGTCCACGTCCGTGGCAGCCCAGAGGACGGCCTGGCCGATGGTCATGCCGAGAAAGTTTTCCCAACCAACCTCTTCCAGATGTGGATCCTGGAAAGCTCTCATGGTCACCATATAGATGGGGCCGCGGCCTGCATTCACTTCACTGATGATGCAGTGGTTGCGTAGGCAAGTCGGGATCGGCCTATGCGTTAAGTGCGAAACTTCGGGATCCAGATATTCCTTTCCGACCATTTTCTGAAGTTCGGGGAACCATTTGGATTCATACTCTTCGCCGAGACAATTTTGCGTATAGGTCTTTAGGTGCAGGAAATAGGCACCGACCGGGCCGTAACCGTCCTTGAAACGCGCCAGCACGATACGGTTTTCCATCTGAGTCATTTTGGCGCCGGCTTCGATCATGAGCCCATAGGCGGACGCGGAAGACCAGGGCGCGTACCAGGTACGGCCGGAACCTTCGCCCACTGATCGCGGCTTGAAGATGTTGGAGGCGCCGCCCGCCCCGCAGATAACGGTCTTGGACTTGAAGACGTGGTAATTGCCGGTACGCACATTGAAGCCGACGGCCCCTGCGACCCGGTTCCTTTTGTTGTCATCCATCAGCAGGTGGGTGACGCAGATACGGTTGAATACTTTGTCCGCCGATTTCTTGGCGGCCTCGGCCACGATCGGCTTATAGGACTCGCCATGAATCATGATCTGCCATCGCCCTTCACGCAGATAGCGCCCGGTTTTCGGGTCCTTCATGATAGGCAGACCCCACTCTTCGAACTGATGCACTGTGGAGTCGACGTGCCGGGCCATATCGAACAGCAGGTCTTCACGCACCAGTCCCATCAGGTCGATGCGGGCATACCGCACATGGTCCTCCGGCTTATTTTCGCCCCACCGAGTGCCCATGTAGCAATTGATGGCGTACAGACCCTGGGCGACCGCGCCGGAGCGATCGATATTCGCTTTCTCGGCTATAACGATTTTCTTGTCTTGCCCCCAGAAACGGGCTTCCCAAGCGGCACCGCTGCCACCAAGGCCTGCCCCCACGACGAGGATGTCGATGTTGTCTTCGACGATCGTTTTGTAGGCCATCAGTAGTACACGCCTTTCTTCAGCTTGAGCCCGGCTGCCCGAAGCGTATGTAAACCGCCGTCATCCATGCGGATCCACTTTGGCTCGTTGTACAGCAGCTGGCTGTCACGCATTTCCTTGCTCGGCGGGGGAACGTCGGCGAGTTTCGGAATTGCCGTCCCCCAAGGTTTGGTCGTAATCGGCGAAAGAAAATTCTTTTCCGTGCCGTTCCGATATTTGATCTTCCAGGCGATCGTGCCTGCCTCTTCGTCACGGATGACGCGAACGCTGTGGCCGAGCGGGGCAAAGTCGGCATATCCGCGCACATCGATCGCATTCTGCGGACAAGCTTTGACGCAGGAATAACACTCCCAGCACATGCTAGGCTCGATGTTGTAGGCGCGGCGATAAGTCTTATCGATATGCATGATATCCGAGGGACAGATGTCGACGCAGTGTCCGCATCCGTCGCACCTTGTCATGTAGACGAACGTAGGCATGACTCCGGCTCCTTATCGATAGAACTTGCGGGGCGTTTTCTAATAGTGGCGTGGCGCTTCGCGCTTGATGCCAAGCCCCATATGCATCGGAGCTTTGCGCAACAGCTCCATGGAATGTCTTTTCTGCTGTTCGGGATCGTCACGGGTCAGCGTCGGCAAGTTCTGCGCTGAACCATTGGCTTTCGATACTCGTTTCTCGAGCGCCGCGGCCGGCTTGAAGAACATGTGTGAGAACTTCGACCACGGGATCGATACGAACAGCACGGTCGTGGCGATGAGATAGAGACCCAGGAACACGGTCGCCCAGACGGTATTGCCCGCCGCCAGTAGCCAAGCCCATATCAAGCCAAACGTCGTGCCGAGCACCAGAGTGACAATGAACAAGTCCGCGCGCTCGAAGCGGAACGGCGAGTTGCCCTCGGCGGTGACGTCAACGCGGATGAAAAACCAGAACCAATAGCCACCAAGGCAAACCATCAGAGCGCCGATGTACCAGAGCATCACCAGCGCGTGGGGGGCGGGTGTCGCGGGCGTCGGATAGGCGAAGACCATGATCACGGTGGTCACGGCATAAATCACGAAACCATACATCGTCAGGAGATGAGCAATTCTCCGACGCGCGTTACAGAATTCACCTGAAGCCATGACATCGACCACCGCGGTCTGCACCGCAATCGACATCATCTCTCCCGAACTTATGCGCCGTTTCGCTTTGCTTTTTGAATCGCGCCAGTTATCGAAAAAGTATTTCGCGCTCTTTTTATGAATGATGTCGAAAAGTGTGCCTCCCGCAACCAAAACAGCCATGACCACAACGTAAGCTTGCATAACGCTGGGCGACACAGACGCTGATAGTTCGGCAAAAGGATTGTGACTGAACATTAGTCGACTTCCCCCTAAAACCCGTTTTTTCAAGCGTGAGGTCCGCCAAAGCACCCCCACACCGATATTTCCTGCAGTGTATTTTTTTCCGATTGCCGAGGCAAAATCAAAAGCTCTAAGGCCTCAGTCATCTTCTCAATATATTCATTCACGGGAACGATCATGATTAGTCTCGCCGGAACGCGATCGACGCGAGCCACCCGGCCATCAGAGCCATCGACACCACTGCCACTCCATATAATAAGGTATGGTTTGTGGCCGCGTTGACTACGAAGTCTTCAACTCCAATTTTTACGACCGTGAAGGACGCCATAGTTTCACCGACCATTTCGCCATTCTGGAACAGCTTGAGATCGATCTGGTAGTCACCAATCGGTACGTTGTCAGGCAAAGGAATTTCGGCGCGAAATACCGCCTGGCTCAGGAACGTTACGCCGATGGAGCGTTCGTCAAATAGCCTTTGTTGACTTCGGATGTTTATAAAATTTACTAGAAAAGGATCTTCGCTATCGGGTCGAACTCCGCCGTCAAACAGGGCGTTCTTCAATCCAATCCCCTGCCGTCGTAAGACATCCGCGCCCGCAATATCTTTTAGCGGACGATTGGAGAGGACACCGAGAAATGACGGCACATTATAAAAGGTGCTGCTTTCCTGATTGACCCAGACGCCCGCTATTCGGCCCTTGCGGCGTGTCACTACGGTTTGACGCGGTCCTGTTACGATTACGGCCACGTCGTAAGGGCGCGGCCGCACTAAATTTTTCTGCACCACCGCGCCAAAGACAACTACGGTACCTCCGTTATAACTTGAAGAGATAGCGATCTGTGCAGGCGCAACTGTTACGACAAGCTCTTCAGACTGCGCGGGCGCGAGCAGCGCAATAAACGCGGCGGTCGCAGCGAGGCGCGCAAGGATTCTCAATTGGCGGCTCCTACAACGCGTAGCGAGTAAAGATTGACGGGCCGAGATATGAGCTCGTAGCCAAAGCGGAGGCCGACCCCGAGGATCAGTACTGCGAGACATAGACGCAAACGCTCCGCTGGCATGTTTTGCGCGCTACGCGCGCCAAATTGCGCGCCGATCACCCCACCAACGATCAACACTAAGGCGAGAACCGCGTCGACGAGATGATTTGTCAAAGCATGCATGATCGTGGCGACCGCCATTGTCGCCGTCGTGAGCACTGCTGCGCTGCCGATTACGGTCGCAGTTGGCATACGGAGAA
This sequence comes from uncultured Alphaproteobacteria bacterium, assembly GCA_963831515.1. Classification (GTDB taxonomy): domain Bacteria; phylum Pseudomonadota; class Alphaproteobacteria; order Rhizobiales; family Xanthobacteraceae; genus Pseudolabrys. The sequence goes on from CAWHQL010000010.1 coordinate 48,573, forward strand.
AATAGATCAACATCGGCACCAAGAGAAAACCACCTCCGATCCCCATCACGGCACCGATTAATCCAATGACGTAGCCGATCCCCCACACCGGAAAGACAGACACGTAAATTTTCGAGTGTCTAAAACGTATCTTAAGCGGCAGAGCATGTACCCAAGTGTGGGCACCAGAACGCCGGGATGGGCTGAACTGCTGCCGTCGCGCACGGATAATCGCGCGCACGCTTTCGATCAACATCAGACCGCCGACCGATGTGAGCATGATGAGGTAAGAGAAGCCAATCAGCAGATCGAGCTGACCAATCGTACGAAGCTTTGTGAACAGCCAAACGCCACTGAACGTTCCAACCAAGCCACCTGAGAGCAAAACAAGAGCCATTGGAACATCGACGGCGCGGCGCCGCCAATGGCTTAGAGCGCCAGAAAACGAAGATGCAGTGATATGGCTAGCGACGCTCGCAACCGCTACACCTGGTGAGATACCAAGAAAGATCAGAAATGGCGTCATTAGGAAGCCGCCGCCGACGCCAAACATTCCCGATATGAACCCGACGGCCAGGCCCATCGATAGAAGGAGGAAGATGTTTATCGCTAGATCAGCGATGGGCAGATAGATCCACAATTTATAATTCCGATCGCTTGGCAAAACGAGCGGACGCGTCATCGAATCCCGTGATGACGTCCGCTCGTTAGAGTCCTACCAGAATCGCGTCGCCGCGCAGAACGTCACGCAGATTTCTTTTTAGCGGAGCGCAGCTCGTCGATTTTCTGTTCCCATTTCATTTCTTGCGCAAACGCCAGTGCTTCTTCAGGCGCCATGAATACGGTTTCCTTCTCTGCCGGATACGCGCGATTGACAACGTCTTTCATGTAACGCGAAATCACATCTTCCATAATTGGGATCAGGTCGGTGTAAATGCGTGAATGGCGGGGCACATGCTCTTCCCACAGATGGAAGAGATCGGAAGAGATGATGTGCACGCCATGCGCACAATTCCCTGCCCCAAGGCTAATCACTGGTACCGGTAACGTCTGAGCCAAATACTCGGCGACTTCTGACGTCGTTACTTCGCAGAGAATCGAGAAGCAGCCGGCGTCAACCATCGCTTTCGCATCCTCGACCATTTCCTTCGCACGCTTGGCCGTCTTGCCCTGAGCAACAAAACCACCGAGCTGTGGCATTCGCATTGGCGTGATCCCGATGTGACCTTGTACTGGAATGCCGGCGCGGACAATCGCTTCGATGTTTGGCGCGTGAAATCTATTCCCTTCGCATTTCATAACCTCAGCGTTAGCCTCATGAACGAAACGCCCGGCATTCTCGACAGCCTGTTTTTTGGAAACGTGGAAACTCCAATAAGGCATGTCGACCATTCGCAGGCCAAATTTCGATCCACGGTCTATTGCTTTCGCCATCATCATCACTTCATCAAAGCTGACAGAGACTGTGCTTTTGTGTCCGAACAGAATCATTCCGCCAGTATCGGAAACGCAAAGGATATCCATGCCAAGACGATCAGAGACCACCGCAGTGCGATAGTCGTAGGCAGCAAGCTGCGTAATCGGCTCGCGTTTTTTCATTTTCGCCATCAGCATCGGGATGGTGACTTTTTTTCTCGCCGGCGTGTCAGCCATAAAATGTTCCTCTCATGCACTAATTGATTACACGGGACTTGAAAGCGCGCGAACCGCCTGTGGCCGCCTGTATTTCGCGCATGGCATGGGGCGCTCCGGCACAAAGGTAGTCAAATATGCGCCAGCTATCTTATATTCGCCGTCGGCTATGAACCCGTTTCCACAAAAAATCTGTCGAGCTAGCGCCAAGATCGTCGCGGCCGGCGCTTTAGCTCGTCATAGAATGGCAGCGGTACCTGTCGAATCTCGCGAAATTCGCCCAAGGGATCGAGCAGCTCGGCGCTATCAACAGTCGACTTTGTGACAAAGCCCAGCCCAAGAATTCCGTTCGTTAGAATGCTGTTGCAGGCCGAGGTAATCGCGACAACGCCCGGCTCAACGGGTCGTTTAGGCAAGAATCGTCCCGCCCAGGGCAGTGAAAGTTGATCAGCCTCGGCCTGAAAGCAAACGAGTCTAAGCGGGATCTTCTGTTGGCTCCGCTCGGCATGAAACCGCTGAAGTCCCGCTTCGGCCGGCGACACCAGTAGCCTGAATTCATTGGCGAACAAAACAAATCCAGCTTCGATCCGCAACGCATCCGCTGCAATAAAGCCCGCTGGCCTTGAGTGCCGAGCGAGCTCGCGCCACATGCGCGGCAACTCACTGCGCGGAAGAATGATTTCGAACCCAGCCTCCCCAGTATATCCTAGTCGCCCAACGGTGCAGAGAGAGCCGCCAAGCTCGACCTCCGCAAATCGAAAGTACGCTAGATCGGCAACAGTATCCACGGAGCCGAGGTTACTCAGTGCGTCAAGGGTGCCCGGCCCTTGAACCGCAAAAACGGCGCGGGTTTCCCAAGAATTGGTGATTTCAACTCGTCTCGATGCGTATGCCGTAAGAGTTGCTATGTCTTCGCGCCGTCCACTCATTACTTCGAAAGTATCTAAACCAGTCCGCCAAATCGTCAGGTCAGCTAAGGCCGCCCCGGACGAATCGGTGCGGATAGCGTAAGCGATCGAGCCTTGTGCCAGTGATTCTAACGGCCGCCGTGCAAAGGCTTCCACGACCGACAGCGCACAAGGGCCGCGCAACTGTGCGCATTCAAGGAATGAGAAATCAAACAGTGCGCTGTTTTCACGACAGGAACGCACTTCATCCATAGGATCGCCGAAGTCAGTCCTTAAGCCGGATCGTTCGAATGCCACGTGTCAATCACCGGATCGATCTTGAGACGAGATTTGCAAGGATGAGAAGACCAATGAAGACGAGAACGCCTGCCACAATCCGACGCAGTACGTTACGTGGAATACTATGCGCTAGCTGCGCGCCGTACCACGAGCCCACGGTCAACGATCCGGCAAGTATCCCTGCGAGCGCAAAATCTAGTTCGCCGTAGAGAATATTTCCAAATGTCGAAGCGATTGCTATCGGCAATTGTATAACCTGACTCAATCCAACGGCAGTAAGCACGGGCAGTTTAATCGCTATAAGAATGGGAACCAACACTAGCGGGCCGCCGGTGCCGCTAAGTGAGGATAGGAAGCCTGTTATGGCGCCAATACCAGATAACGCGACGTGTGAGACACTGCTTTGATCAGGTTCGCTGGCGCTTTGCCGCATCAGCAGCGAGTTGATGCCTGAAAGAAACGTAAGCAACCCCAATCCAACTTCTAGTACACGCGGATTTACGACACTCACCGCCCAAGCCCCGATGAAAGCGGTCGGCGCCGCTCCCGCGCAAAGCCAGGCCGCCAAATCCCAATGGATTGATTTGTTGCGAGCAAAAATAAAACTCGCGACTAGACCAGAGACGATATAGGCAAACATCGCAGCTGGGATTGCGACCTTGATCGGGATGCCGACGAGGAACACCAAAGCTGGGACTAGGATAACACCGCCGATTCCGATGCAACCGATCATCAAGCCCGAGATGAGCCCCAGCGCAGCGATCCCAGTGAGTGCAACGAACGTCATCCTCAACCTACAGCTGGCAGAGACGAAGGAATCGTTGGCAGCGCAAACTTATGCCGCACTGCACCTAACGCGGCGTCAATATTGTCGCAGATATTCTTAAGCGTCGCCTATTTAGATATGATCTATTATTATCCTGTTCTTCCAGCTGTTGGTGCTGCCCATGTTTATCAGGCAATTTCGTTATTTGGTGGCCGTAGCTGAAGAGCGCCATTTTGGCCGCGCGGCACAGCGGTGCAACGTTACTCAACCGTCTCTATCAAGCGGCATCAAGCAGCTTGAACTCGAGCTTGGCGTGCCGATCTTTTTGCGTGGCCGGGGCCAACGTTTTCACGGGTTGACCGCTGAGGGCGAACGGGTTGCCACTTGGTCACGGGGGGTTCTCGCTTATTGTGATGCGATGCGCAAAGAAATTGCCATCATGAAGAATAATCTGACAGGCAATCTTCGGTTAGGCGCAATGCCGTCGATGTCGCCAGTTTTGCCGTGGGTGCTAAAGACTTTTCGCGATCGCTATCCGGGAGTGCGCGTCGACGTGCAATTCATCGGACCAGAGGCAATGAGACTTGGCCTCAACAATTTCGCGCTTGATGTCGCGCTGACTTATCTCGACAAAGCCGACCTCGGTCGAAAAAATACACTCCCAATCTATACTGAACAACTAAGTCTTCTGGTACCTGATCGCCCGGCTTTTCAAAAGCGCAAGACGATCACTTGGCGCGAGGCAGCGGATTTGCCCCTAGCAATGTTACGGCCGTCGATGCATGAACGGCGCTTTGTCGATCAGGTGTTTAAAGGGGTTGGCTGCTCGCCGGAGGCACGAGTGGAGTCAGAATCAATTCTCCATCTAATGTTCCAAGTCCAATTTACCGACCTCTGCACAATCATTCCATCGCATTTCGCTCACGCCCCGGGGCTACATCACGGAACGCGTGCACTGCCACTGGTTGAGCCAATCGTCAGTCAGGACGTCGGATTGTTTTGGGCAGAAGGAGAAATCGTTTTGCCTATGGCCAATGCGTTCGTTTCCATCGTGCAGGAGCTCAATAAGTCGGGCAAACTGCGAAAGAGCCTTGCAGGCAATAAAGTTGACTTCGAACCGGAAATTACCACGAAGAAACTCAAGCGCGCCTAACGCCGGCAGCTTTGATGAATTGCATTGCGGCGGTCGCTGGATTTTTCTCATTCGCCAATTCTGAGGCCGCGAGCACCCGGCGTCTCCCATCATTGTATGTGCTGATGAAGAAATGGGGCTCGTCGCGTTCCGCGCTGCCCGGCGAGAACCCCACCACAGGTGTCCCATGCACTGAAGCGACTTCGAGCGTCAAGGTCTGCGGCAAGCACACGACTCGTCCGTGCATTGATAGGATTGCGGATGCCGCGCGAAACCAGGCGGTCAATTGTGCGAGACCTGCTGCGCAGGCTTGCGGCGAATAGTCATCGGCGTCGCCGCTCATCAAGTTCACAATTGTATATGGAAGCGACTTAGAGAATTTGTCGCGGTCCAGCCCTCGATGCAGCAGTTCGACGAGTATCCAAGCTTCGGCCTCGGCCGGTGAACGTTCCTCCGGGTCTAAAATGTGCGGCACCGGCTCGCCATGCTCTTGAAACTGCATTTCAAGGCTAGGCAAGCGCAACTCAAGCGCGACACCGTGTTCGAAAGCTTTTGTAACGAAAGATCCATCGATACGAAAATCAAGTATTAAGCGGTCTTTGATCGAGCCATCGTCCACATAACTATTGGCGATGCGCGCAAGCCATTGGACAAGATTCAGCGTTAGCTCGCGCGCCTTTATGAAAATTTCCTTTTCGTCGTGACGAGACTTCACCCAAAGTGCCGGCCATGCTGAACCTGCGACAAACTCAGCTGAACTTGTCATAACGAATGTCCGAAATCGGCACTCCACCCACGACTAGCGAGCGGATAGTGCTATCAACCATGACCGGCGGCCCAGCAACATAAACCATTGCATTTTCATAGCGACCTTGCATCGTCTCCGCGGCGACGTCATGCACCATACCACTCGCGAGTCTTAGCATCGGGTAATCCGGATGCGTCGGCGTCTTGGCCACTTCGTGGGAAAGAGCGACGGTCACCAGCAGTTTTCTATTTGATGCCGTGACGTAACGCGCCAGCGCCTCAAGGTAAAATGCGTCTGACAATGTCCGCACACCGAAGAATACGGCACCCTTACAGCTTTTGAAATGACCCGCATGGATGCCGTGCTCAAGGATCGACATCATCCCTGCTATGCCTGAGCCGCCCGCGATGCAGACGATATTCTTGCGCTCTTCCGGACGAAATACCGCTCGGCCGAGCGGCCCAAAAACCTCGATTTGGACTTCGTCTTCCCTGCGCGCAAATAGCCAGTCACTAAACCCGCCACCTGGCTTGCGCTTCATAACGAATGCAACTTTGGCTGCGTTACGGTCGAAATTGACCATCGAATATGCGCGGCCACCGGACAGATCACTTGTGGCCAGCACGACGAATTGTCCTGCCTCGAAGTCCATCGGTTCAGCCAAATACAGGTCGAAATGTGCTACATCGTTCGTTAGCCTGCGAATGCCACGAATGACACCACGCCGCGATGCAGGCCGATTACCGTCATTGGTGGCAATGTCGGAAGGCACGCGAAGCAAGCAATCAGTGAGAGGACGTGTCTGGCACATGAGCACGTCGCCTTTGTCAGGCTTGAGCTTCTTCGCGCCGGGCGCTTCCTTCCAACGCATCGCGACTTCCCCGCTCATAACGCGGGCGCGACAGGTACCACATGTTCCAGTCGCACATTCATACGGAAGATTGAGTCCTTGGCGCAAACCCGCGAAGAGGATTGTTTCGTTGTCGCCGCACTGAAAGGCGCACGAACCACTTTTGCTCTCGACCGTTATCTTCATTGCGTGACAAGAGCCTTACTTGAAGAAGTCGTCATCCTCTTCTTCTGGGTCACCGAATTCGTAAGCTAGTTCCCCCTCAATATTTGCGAGGATCGAGCCATCTTCCTGTTTGACGTCGTAGACTTTCAGCGGTTTTTCCGTCTCGCCTTTCATCTCAAGAGTTTTGAGATTCCACGACCATAGATGTTTCGTGCAGGTGAGAACGCACCGCACGATTACGCCTGACTCTTCGAGGGGTTCCTCCATATGCGGGCAGATCGGTGGGATGGCTCGATAGCCTTCGCCATAATTCACCAGCAGGATGGGAATGCCATCAACGTCAAACTTTTTGGCCGTGTTCTCGGGGACCTCGTCCGCACCGCAGATGCGTTTCCACGCCATTTTTGCTTCTTAACCTTGCGCTGACCGAATACTAGATTGGCCAGTGCGTCCCCTTGTCTAGCCTGCGATTTTCAATACGGACTTCGCGAGTCAAGAACGCCGCCTTGTTTTCTTCGATCTTGAACGTATCGTGATATTTGCCGACCAGAAACAAGCGACTCTCCCCAGCATCTATGTGCGAATTAATGCCATCGAGCAGATTCTGATAAACAATAACCGAACTCACCGCTCTGGCAGTCGCCCCACCATCAACCTCGACCGTGTAGACCGATGTATGCCTCGTTAACGGTGAATGATCAGTGTTGTGCTTGGGCAAAAGTTTAACCAGACCCTCGAGCCCCTTACGGTCGAGCGCGAGATACGTCAGGTCCTTGTTGATTTCCGGACTCCAGGCTCGAATCGCATATTGGAAAGCTGGATCACAATGCGCCAACCAGCCATTCCAATCCTGTGCGTCAAGCGAAATCGTCGAACGATAGATCGTTTCTCGAACCAGCGAATGCGTGTCCACTGTTATCCTCACTAAACTCACGGGGCGCTGCCGGCGCATCCCAACCGGCCACCCCTGCTCTTTGTTCTTATTCAGCGGCGACCGAGATCGGTTCAACGAACGGCTGTTCTGGTTTGCTCGGAAGCCAATTCATCCAGCGGCCCCACTCTTCGTAATAGTGGCGCATCCCGTTCTCGTCGTGGATCGTTTGGTTCTCTTGGCGGCCATGCAAGATACGCCGCGGTTCACAACCAGTCCGAGTCGTCGTGCCCTGACCCTGCACGCCAATCAGGTCCTCGTGGAGATTGCGGCCGAAGGGACCCCAAATCGTATTGTGATGATTGACGCGAGTCGTGCGTTCTTCCTCGGTATCGCTTTTAAGGCCGAGGCCACGAAACTCGATCATTACTTTGTCGGGACCAAGTGGCGTCACGATGTCGCAACGAAGGGCTGAACCGCGCAGGTTGAAATTCATGCCGGGGAACATGTCGATCATGTACCACTGGTTCGGCGGTAGGTGTGGGAACGACAAAGCGGCGCGGCTATCAAAGCCTTCGTATTTCTCGTAGTTCACCTCAAACGTACCCACCACTACGTGCCCGTGCTCAAAAGCCTCATTCTTGCGCGCGAAATATGCATCATTAAAGCCGGTCACGCGGTTATGGTAGTGCATAAAGTCGTGATAAAATTCGCAGTTGGTGTCGTGCCAGAGCTTATAGTTCGCATTCACTATCGCCTTATGATAGTGAAAGACTTCAAGCGGCTCAGCGTCGAGCGACTCGCGCAGGCATTTGAAAGCGGGTGTCGCCCAGTCGTCTAGCGAGACTTTCGGATTGTCGTCGAGGTTCACCCAGACGAACCCGCCGAACTTCACTTCGCAACGTAGACGGCGCAAACCTACGTCTTCCTTGCACAAACGGTCCTGATAGCCCTCTTTCTCGCGACTGATATATACGCAGTTGCCGCGCATGTCGTACTGCCATGCATGGAACATGCACGTCATGCGTTTCGGATTCCCCGACGGCTGTCCCTCGAGGAAGCTGCCAGACGGACGCCGCTCAATGATCATCCCACGGTGCGGACAGACATTGAGAAACGCACGAACTTCATTGTCTGGGCCGCGGCAAACGATTATCGGCTCACGAGCGATCGAGGTCGTGCGGAAATCATACGCCTTAGGCAGTTCGGATTCGTGGCAGACCGGAATCCAGGTCTTCTTAAAAATCTTCTCCAGCTCTTCCTCAAAAATCTCCGGGTCCGAATAGATCCGACTGTCGATCCACTCGTTCTGTTTCAAAGGCGGTTCGGCGGTCCATTGACCGTAGTTTTTCGCTGCCACGAGGTTTGCTCCTGCAGAAAAACGGTGGCGGACCCAGGTTGTTGGCCAGTGAGTCCATGTGTTGTCTAGATAGTATCAGTTCCCGACGCGGTATCGCCAGAAGATCGAAATCGAAGGTTTTTATCTTACGATAGATTGAGCAAAGGCTAATGGTCGCGGGGTGGCCCACAAAACGCAGCAAAAACATGCCGTTTCGTATGGACCGATTAAAAAACCCGGCACCACCTGAAAGGCAAGTGATAGTGTGCCTCTATTGATCCATTAGCAGGAACGATTTTCTCACAGATAAGCCATGCTGGATGCTGTCTTCTGGAATTCACGGGCGCGCCGAAATAACCGCTCGAAAAGTCGAGCCTGGCTAGGAGAACTGGAACCCTAAGAATTCGCAATGAAAGCGGAAAATGGAACCGAAGAGTTTCCAATCCGCATAAACATAAGCAATCAACAGAGGGAGGTTGCGATGCAGTACCGACCAGCCGCGGAAGCCCGCGTCAAACTACTGTCTTTAAGCGCAGTGATTGCCTTCTCTACCTTGGCGTCAATCCTCCCCACAAATATCGCGCAGGCGGCCGCTGTAAAGGACTACGGCAAACCGGGCGAGCCAATCGAACTCGTGATCGGCTACCAGCCTTACTACACCGAGTCATGGTCGGGCGTGATCATGCGCGACAAAAAGTTCTACGAAAAATATCTTCCGAAAGGATCGAACGTCAGTTTCCAAGTGGGTCTTCAAGGCGCAATCATTGTAAACGGCATGCTCGCCGGCAAGGTGGACGTTGGTTACGTCGGCGATATGCCGGGCATTGTTTCGACCAGTCATCCGGAAGTTCGCGACATTCGCATTGTCTCTGTGCTCGGCCTTGGGTACGACCAGTGCAACGTCTTCCTGGTTCGCACCGACGCCCCGAAGTTTACCTCATCCGACGACGCGCTTAAGTGGCTCGATGGCAAAACTGTGGCTGTACCGAAAGGCAGTTGCACGGACCGATTTGCACAGGCCGTGTTCAAGGCCAAAAATCTTAAGCCGTCAGAGTACCTGAACCAGAGCATAGAGGTCATCACCAGCGGCTTTCGTGCCAAGAAATTAGACGGCGCTGTGATATGGGAGCCAACGGCCTCCCGCCTCGTTCATGAAGGTCTTGCGCGTAGGGTCGCCAGCGGCGCCTCGGTCAATGAGCGGGACGGTGGCTTCATGGTGATGCCACAGGCGCTAATCGAGCAGCGACCCGATGTAGTAAAGGCGTGGCTTCAAGCGGAACTCGACGCCGAACTATTTTTCGCTGACTCGAAGAATGCTATGGAAATCGCCAAAATGGCAGCCGGCCAAACTACTGGCTTTCAGGAAAAGTCGCTTTGGGCATCTGCGTTTGGTTCCACTCCGAAGTCGGACGGTGGCACAGACGTTCGCATAGACCTCGCCTATGGGTTCACACCCGAAGCGCTTGATCTGATCAAAAAAGCCTCTGCCTTCCTTGTCGAAATTAAGAGCATTCCATCTGAGATTCGTCCGGAAGCGGTCCAGCCGCAATTCACGGCAGATATTCTCAAGGCGCGCGGGCTTACAGCACCTGTCGGTCAAGTAAAGGCGCAGCCGGATTCGGCTTATGCCGGCAATTGATAATCGGTGGTCTCCGCACCCACCTCAGGTGCGGAGACTTTGCGGCGCACTCCATACAAGTCGAAATTAAAGTTTACGCGATGAGCCAAACAGACTTGAGCGACTCTCGCGGCATTGCGTCGGCACGGGGAAGTACAGAGGGCGATGTATCCACGCTCGCGCTAACGATGCATCGTATGGCGCTCTGGCTGCAGAGCCCGCGACCATACTTGATGCTTATAGGTTTCTCCTTATTCCTAGGCTTTTGGTATCTCGCTGTTGAGGTCTGGAAGCTGCCGCGTTTCGCCGAAATGCCCGGCTTGACCGCAGTCGTCTCCGAATGGCTCAGCAAAAATCCGACTTATGGTTTGTCAATTTTTATGGAGGAATACTACCTCCACATCTGGGTCAGCATTCGCCGCATTGCTATCGCTTTTTTTCTTGCGACAGCTATAGGCGTTCCGCTCGGCCTTTTCCTCGGCTGGTCAAAGCGGTTTAAGCAGTACGTTTTTCCAGTATTCGAATTGCTTCGACCCGTGCCGCCACTAGCGTGGGTGCCACTCGCGATCGTGATGTTTCACGGCTCTGAGACTCCAGTAATTTTCCTCACCTTCCTCGCATCGTTTTATGCAACAGCACTCAACACAATGCTCGGCGTCGAATCGATCGACGTCTCGTACATTCGCGCCGCCAGCTGTCTTGGCGCCAAACGCTGGCAAGTGTTCCGCCATATTATCGTGCCCGGTGCATTGCCCTTCATTTTTACCGGGCTGCAGATCTCCGTCGGAGTCGCTTGGTTCTCTCTCGTCGCCGGAGAGATGGTATCCGGCCAATACGGCCTCGGATACGTCATCAACACGTCTTATACGATGGTGCGCTACCCCACGATCATCATCGGTATGGTGACGCTGGGTATCGTCGGCTACGTCACTAGCGCTGCGATCCGGCTTCTTGGCGATTACATGATGCAATGGCGCACGCGTGAGCTTGCACTGGGAGGGGATCGGTGACCGCACAACCTGCGCACACACGAATTCCGACCGCGATTGCGGGAAATGTAGCACTGGGCACCCGCAAGGGCGGCGTACGCATCGTGGATGTAGTAAAGATGTACGGCACGCGGGACGCGGGTGTTCTCGCCGTCGACCACTGCAGCTTCGATGTGCCGGCCGGCGAAATTACAGTCGTTGTCGGGCCGTCTGGCTGCGGCAAAACAACCCTGCTCAATGCGATTGCTGGCTTTCATAGCCTGACGTCCGGCGCCATTTATCTTGACGACGAGATGCTTTGTGGTCCTGGCAAGCTTAAGGCGGAGCCTGGGCCTGATCGCATCGTCGTGTTCCAGAATGGCGCCTTGTTTCCCTGGAAGACAAATATCGAGAACGTCGCGTTTGGCCCAGTCATGCAGGGTCATATGACTCGAAAGGAGGCCTTCGAAAAAGCGCGTGAGATGATGGCAGATGCAGGTTTGCGCGGTATCGAAAACAATTTTCCGGGAGAAATTTCTTCAGGAGTCCGCCGTCGCGTCGAGATAGTGCGTGCGCTGATGACAGATCCAAAAATTCTGCTTCTCGACGAACCTTACCGTGCGCTCGATTCGCTTACAAAATCGGTGATGCACGAGGCGCTATTAGAGATTTTCTACAAAAATCGGGTCACGATTTTTTTTATCACGCACGACCTTGAGGAAGCTATTTTCCTTGGACATCGTGTGGTGATCATGACTACACGTCCATGCAAGCCAAAGAAGATTCTCGACATCGATATTCCACACCCGCGTGACTACAACGTGCTCACCACCAAGCGCTTCCGCGAATTCATGGATGAGACTGCAGCGGCCGTGCACGAAGAAGCAACCAAAGCGTTCGCTGCAGGCGAGAAGGAACGCTGACCATGAGCGTCTTGAGTAGGTGGTCTTTTACGGTGACCTCTTTTCTGTTCGGTGAGGATTTTTGGCGCGGTATCGTTGCCATCATCGTGTTTCTTATTTTTTGGGAAATCGGTTCGCGCTCCGAGGCATTGTTCGGTTTTGCGTTCCCTTGGGTTGGCCAGGTGCCGGCACCCTCTGCCGTTTCGAAGGAGATTTATCGTCTGATCCAGGAGCCGAGCTTCTGGCACAGCGCGTATTTGAGCACTGTGCGTGTCCTCGAGGGCTTTGTCGCCGCAATGATAGTCGGAATTCCGCTCGGACTCGCGATGGCGGTAAGTCGTACGTTTTACGGCATCACCTTCCCTGTCTTCGAAGTGCTACGCCCAATTCCGCCGCTCGCCTGGGTGCCCGCGGCCATCATTTTCTGGCCAACACAAGAGCTCTCCATCGCTTTTGTTACGTTCCTTGGCGCGTTCTTCACGATCGTCATCAACGTTATTGGCGGCGCCCAATCCATTGACGTACGTTACTTTCAGGCCGCACGATCGATGGGCTCATCGACCTTCGATATTTTCCGTCGAATAATTCTTCCCGGTGTATTGCCGTCGATCGTTGTTGGCGCAACTGTCGGTATTGGTATCACCTGGGCGGTTGTTGTCGCGGCGGAAATGATTTCCGGCGGAGGCAGCGCTGGCTCGATGGGAGGCGCCGCCGGTGGCGGATTGGGGTTCTTTATATGGAATTCCTATGTTGGCGGATCTTACACCCAAATAGTCGCCGGCATGATTAGTATTGGTGTCGCTGGTTACATGTCGAGCGCCATTCTGCGAAAAATTGGTCAATGGCTGACTCCATGGCTCGCGGAAGGCTGAGCTGGCATGCAAAATACCTCCCCAGCAAAGATGCCTGCTTTTGCTCAGCCCGCGGCACAGACTGCACTTGGCAGCCAGATCTTGGTCTCCAACGTGAGCAAGTCCTACGGCGCCGAAGCTTTCGCGAAACCGGTTGTCCATAACTGCTCTTTCACGATCGAGCGCGGCAAACTGAGCGTGATGATTGGTCCGTCCGGATGCGGCAAGAGCACTTTGATTCGGTTGATCGCGGGTTTCGAACGCCCTACCAGTGGAACCATTACAATTGACGACAAACCGGTAAATGGACCGGGTGTCGATCGGCTTGTTGTTTTCCAGGAGAGCGCGCTATTTCCTTGGATGACTACTTACGACAATATTATGTATGGCCCTCGTGCGCGTCACGAGGACACACCAGAGATGCGCCAGTTCGCGGAATCCCTCCTGCAGAAAGTCGGTCTCGCGGCATTCCGCAAGAAATATCCTTCCCAACTATCGGGCGGCATGCAGCGTCGCGCCGAATTGGCGCGCTCGATGATCAATCGGCCGAACGTGATGATTCTAGACGAGCCCTTTCGTGGCCTCGATGCTATGACAAAGCGCTTAATGCAGGAATATTTCGCAAATTTATACGATGAATTTCGCCGCACAACATTTTTCGTGACGACCGATATAGATGAGGCGATTTATCTCGCTGATCGCATACTGATTATGACAAACATTCCAACGCAGGTCCGCGCAGTTATTGACGTCAAGCTTCCGCGGCCGCGCCAAGTCGAAAACGTTACCGAAAGCGACGAGGCGAATGCCATCAAGATGCAAGCCCTCAGCCTGCTGCATGAGGAAGCGATGAAATCATTTGCTAAAGGTAGTAAGGCCGCTGCCGATTTCGTCGAAGCGTACTCAAAGCGTGTGAAAAACACATAAGAACTAACGACACTGGGCGTCTACTAGCCTGGCGCAACTGCAACGTAAGCAGGCGTAACGGGATAGCCCAACTTATTTTCGAGGCGGCGACGCACCGCTGGCCAGTCGTCATCAATGATCGAGAAATAGACGTTGTCGCGATTTCGACCGTCAGCGTAAAGCATGTGCTTACGAAATATGCCCTCTTCAGTCGCGCCGAGCCGTGCGATCGCCGCGCGCGACTTCGTATTCAGAACATCAGCTTTGAGCTCAACGCGGCGGCATTTCAAAATCTCGATCGCGTACCAGAGTTGAAGCAACTTGGCTTCGGTATTGATGTGCGTGCGCTGGTACCCCGTGCCGATCCAAGTCACCCCGATCTCCAACCTCCGATGTTCGACGTCGATGTGATGGTAACGTGTGGAACCCACGGCTTTCCCTGATGGAAGATCGATTGTTGCAAACGATAGAGCGGCCCCTCGCAGCTGGGCCGCTATCGCGGATTCGATGAAAGAGCGCATTGACCCGGGCCGATGGTGTGCCGTTGGAAGCCAGCGCCAAATCGCTTCGTCGGCACCCGATATCGATAAATCATCGAGGTGTCGAAGCTCGAGCGGCTCGAGAGCAACGCGCGTTCCTTTTATTAAAACTGGCTTGAAAAAATCCATGGTTGCACAGTTACGAACTTGAAGACCGTTGATCAGCCTTTGTGTGAGAATTGAGCGAATTCCCGAAATGCAGCTGGTGTCCGTCGGTTCCATGCTCTCGGATTATGCGAATTTGAGTTCGAAGTCCGTACCAGAGCGAGCCTCTCAAATTGCGAACAATTCAAAAATCGTTCTTGACAGCGTGCTTTTTTGATCAATGAAAGTTTCGATCGTCTCATAGTGGTTCAAGCCTGGCAGTTCGAGAAGTTGTGAATTTCCGAACCGTATCGCCTACACCGGAGGTGAGGCATATTTTTCCAGCGATGCAATTGCTTTCTGCAGTAGCGTGCGAATCCGGTGCGCGGAGCCGACTGTGACCATGGCGGGGTCGAGGTAAAAATCGAGTCCTGTCATGTGTTCGCTGAAGATTTCGACCTTCTGGCCCAGCGCGTCAAGCATTCCTTCGACCGCAAAAGGAACGACCTCTCGACTGATCCCTTTCATCGTGATCGGCGGCAGTGCGCGCGCCACCAGGATGTCACGCACAAGCGCGTAGGTCTCGTAGCTAATAACGATGTGACCCGGTTCAGCGATGGTCTGCAGCCGCGCTGCCAGATTCGCCTCGGCTCCGATGATCGTATAGTCCATACGATCGACACTGCCAAAATTGCCGACATTGCAGTAACCGGTATTGATGCCCATCCGGACCTGGAACGGGTGTTCGACGCCTTCGTTTCGCCACTTCACATTAAGTTCGGCGAGTCGGCGCTGCATATTGGCCGCCATATGCAAGCAAGCTTTGGCGTCGTCTGCTTCGCCCTTGGATTCGGGATCACCAAAAAAGATCAAAATGGCGTCGCCAACGAATTTGTCGATCGTGCCGCCATACTTGAGCGCGATGTTGGACATCTCGGTGAAATACTCGTTGAGCAGAGACGTGATCTGTTCCGGCTGCAAGCGTTCCGTGGTCGCCGTAAAATCTTTGATATCGGAGAAGAAGATGGTGAGTCTCTTGCGCTCGGTGTGGATCGTCACGTCCTTCTGGCCGCTGAAAATACTTTTATAAACTTGTGGGGAGAGATAGCGCGAGATCTTCATGGACAGTGTTGCGAGAAATTCATTCGTGCTCTCAAGTTCGCGGTTCATGCCACGAATGGTCGCCGCCTGCCGCCGCTGCATGGTGATGAAGGTTATTCCCGATGCCGCCATAAAAGCGAAATAGGCCAATAGGTATTTGAATGAAAATATATTAGCCGCTATCGGCTGGCTGATGGCGATTTCCTGGATGCCGCGCACATCGCCGACTTTCCAATCCCGCTTCGGACTTTCCGGATGCGAATTGTGGCACTCCACACACGCCGCGCCCATGATCACTGGGGCAATGAGGCGCACGCGATCACTGAGGACCGAGGTCGACACTTCGCTCAATTGTTGATCAGGATGATTGCGTAAATCCGAGAGAGCGCGGGCCTCAAAATTATCAAGTAAATGCGGATCGCGATTTTTGAACGGAAAGTCCGAGACGAAGCGGTAGCTAATGTTCTGCTGCTGCTCGCTGATTACACGCCCGAGCTCGAGCGAGAGTGTCGCAGGGATCGGAATAGCGCCTGGGATGCTTTCGTAATTATGCACAACCTGGGTTGAACCCGGCGAAGCCAGCACGCGCCCAACCACGTTGCGGCCGTAATAACCGCGCACGCTGCTAACCACTGAATTCAAGTCCTTCGCCTGCCGCAGCAGCGACGTTTCCGCCAAATTACGTAAATCCAGCCAAACCGCCACGGGAAGACCCGCGAGCAGAGCGAGGATAAGCAAGGTCAACGCGAGACCGTGCGAACGCGTAGAACGAACCTGGTCCATCGCTAACCCTCCCGATTGCCACAAATGCCGACTGAGGTTAAGTGGGGCGCGTGCGCGCGAAACAAAGATGAAACCACTATACAAACAACCGGATTGAAAGGGTCAATCCCGCCAGGACGGCTTACTAGTGTTCGACTCGAGCTTGTGTAAGACTTCAGACCTTACCACCGGAACAACGCCATGCCTTACGACCTCGAGCAGTTCATCATTGATTGCCGCTCAACCCTTGCTCACGATCCTGGCCCCGCCGGTCGCGAACGGGTTCGCCTCAATCTCGAACGGTTACTCAACAACAAGGATTTCGTCGAGAAATATTGTGGCGACAACGCACCGAGCGGATTGAAGGTAATGTACGAGGATCGAGAACTCGGCTTTCAGATCCTCGCACATGTGAATGAAAAAGCGCGCATATCGCCGCCGCATGATCATGGCGCTTCGTGGGCGATCTATGGTCAGGCGACAAAATATACCGACATGATCGAATGGGCGCGTGACGATGACGGGAAAGATCCTAAGAACGCTAGACTCAAGCCAATAAAAAAGTGCCGCTTGACGCCAGGAAAGGCTGGTATCTATCAGGATGGAGCTATCCACTCGATCGACTATCCTGATCATGCGCGTTTCATTCGTGTGACGGGCACAAATCTTGACAAGATAAATCGCGTTCGTATCGACCTAAAAACGGGCGAGGTCGAGCAGATGACGCCTCAGCAAGCGACTTAGCGCGAGATGTAATTTCTCACTTCGATGAACTCGCGGATGTTGCGCCCGATTAGTCCCAAATTCGTTAAGTCGATGCTCGCTAATGACGCAGAGTTGGCGCTGATCGACGTCCGCGAAGAATTGATCTTCTCGAAGGATCATCTGTTGTGGGCGCGGAATGTCCCACTCAGTCGCCTCGAGCTGCGATTTGCTCGCCTCGTACCACGCCTGAGCACGCGAATTGTTTTGTGTGACGACGGCGACGGTCTGGTTGAACGCGCCGCATGTGTCCTCGAAAGCTCAGGCTACACGGACCTTTCGTTTCTCAATGGCGGGATAACGGCGTGGCAGAAGGCTGGCTTTGTGTTGTTCTCGGGCGTGCACGTCCCAAGCAAAGCGTTTGGTGAGTTCGTCGAGCACGACAGCGGCACGCCTAACATCAGTGCCGCTGAGCTGAACGCAATGATGCAGGACGGCACTGAGTTCAAGGTGCTCGACAGTCGGCCTTTCGACGAATACACGCGAATATCGATACCGAAAGGTATCAATGTCCCAGGAGCGGAACTGGTCCTGCGCGTACGCGACATTGTCCCCTCGCCGTCGACTACCATCGTCGTCAACTGTGCGGGCCGCACCCGAAGCATCATCGGTGCTCAGTCTCTCATCAACGCTGGGATCCCGAACAAGGTGGTCGCACTTCGAAACGGCACCATGGGTTGGCATCTAGCGGGCTTCGTGTGCGAGAGCCAAAAGTCAGATCGTGCGCCGGACTTTACCGATGGTGGGCTGGCTTGGGCGAAATCAGCAGCACAATCGGTGGCCGATAAGTTCGGCGTCGGTCGGATCGACCCAATTCAGCTTAGTGCCTGGCGCAACGACCCGACGCGTACAACTTACATTTTTGATGTTCGCGATCCGGCTGAATATGCGGCCGGCCATTATCCCAATGCGATATCGGCGCCCGGTGGCCAATTGGTACAAGCTACCGACATTTACGCCGGCACACTCGGCGCCCGCATCGTGCTCAGTGACGACAAGGAAGTCCGCGCACTCATGACGGCGTCATGGCTCAAACAGATGGGCTGGAAAGATGTATTCGTCCTGCCGGAAGCAGGCCACGAAATAGGCGAGCCTACGCACAAGTTACTCCGCGAGCCTCCAACCAACGACAGCATTAACCCCGCGCATCTGTCTTCACTGCTCGATCAGAGCAGCGCCACCGTCGTCGATCTGTCTACAAGCCCACACTACCGCCGAGGTCATATCCCTGGCGCGTGGTTTGCAATACGCGGTCGAACTCAATCTCGCTATAGAAAAGATAGACGTGTTCGGCACACTTGTTCTTACGTCCGAGGATGGTGTACTCGCCAACCTCGCGGTTGAAGAAGCACGCGCCATCACGAAGACGCCGGTAAGCTCACTAAAGGGCGGCAACGCTGCTTGGACTGCCGCCGGTTATCGCCTCTCGACCGACAACCGAATGGCCGATGAAACCATTGACGTCTGGCTCAAGCCCTACGAACAAGCACGAGACACTGAAGCGGCAATGAATGCCTATCTCTCCTGGGAAGTTGATCTACTGGATCGCATTGAAAAAGACGGCACCACGCATTTTTTGCAGTCACGCTAGTCGGCATGACTTCTGAAACAACCTTGTTACAACTTGTCGGTCGCGAACTGATGAAGAAAGTACAGTCTGCTCTTAAGATACGAACCTGCAACCCGACGTTCATGTCAATTATTGGTTTCTCGCCGGCGCATTCGACCGCTAGAAAGGAAAGGCTAGTGGAGATTTCACTCATTACACAAACGCGACAGATGCAATTCGTTGCCTTAGAAGACGAACTGCACAACACTAACCATGCAAAATAGAGAGAAGCTCATCACTGGCCATCACAACCCGCTTTTTACTTTTGCGGTGGTCGCCGATACGCATGTAAATCCGGAAATAAGTCAAAGCTCGTCTCCCTGGGAAGCTAATAGGCTCGCAAATGAGCGAGCACGAGCAGTCGCAAACAGGATTGAGCTATTTCAACCGGATTTTGTGATTCACCTTGGTGACATGGTCCATCCTGTGCCGAACCAGCCGGGATATCGAAGAGCAGCACAGCAATTTTACAAGGCTTTCTCCACACTGAATCGTCCCCTGCACCTTCTACCCGGCAACCACGACGTCGGCGATAAACCGACTCGATGGAGTCCCGCGGCGCCGATAAGTGCAGAATCCCTCGCGACCTACCGGACCGAATTCGGCGCGGACTGGCATTCTTTTGACCATCACGACTGTCGTTTTGTAATGATCAATAGCCAACTGCTTAATAGCGGCCTGCCAGATGAACCGCGCCAATGGACATGGCTTGAATCAGAACTGCGCGCTGGGAAGCGCACGTTCCTTTTCAAACATTACCCGTTGTTTCTCTATGAAGAACAGGAGACCGAACATTACGACAATATCGCTGAACCGGCGCGATCAGAACTTCTTAAGCTTATCCGAAAATACAACGTTGAGGCAGTGTTCTCCGGGCACGTTCATAATTTTTTCTATAATCGGGTCGCTGCCACCGACACCTATGTTTTGCCCGCCACATCGGCGGTTCGTCACGATTATAGCGAACTTTTTCCAGTTACTTCGCCCGCTGACCAAGAATTCGGTCGTAATGCCCCCTCTAAACTCGGATTCTTCCTAGTGGATGTCTACCGTGACACGCATCACCCGCATTGGGTACGAACGTTAGGCGCAATCGATGAGATTGCGAAGTCCATCGAGTCACCACGCGCTCACTGGCCAAATATTCGTACAGGTCCCGCCGCCCCACTCGGCGTTGAAATGCGTTTTGGGTGGACCGATCCGATCACCATTCCTTACACTGGGGCAGTTGACGAATTCTGCAGGAAGCGGGTTCGAAATGACTATGTCATCGCCGCGCTATGGGAGATGGGGTTACGTCACCTACGCGTGCCAATCCAAGACATCACGGAGTTTGCAGCGAGTAAACGCATTGCCGAGCTTGGATCAATCGGCCATCGATTTCTTGTCTTTAGCTTTGACCTGCCTACAGGAAGAAATTTTGATGCACTAGCTCGACACGCGAAATACCTTGAGGGCCTTGAAATCATCGTCCCTGACTCTGAGCTGAAAGAAGCTTTGGCAGGCGTCGGCGCCTTGGGAGAACGGCTCGGCGTTCCGATCTATGTATCCCGAACTCGACGTTGCCCCTGATGCGAACCACACTGGCCAACGCTTTGCGCACATCATCCGGCATGGCTTTAGCTCGAATGACGCCAAATCATGTTTAGATCGAGTTGGCGAAAACTCTGGTCTCGCCGGGATTGCGTTCCGGATTACAGCGCACGAAAGTCCCTGGGACGCGCTGCAGAAAATCGCAACTGAACTATCAGTTTCGAAATTGAAGGCAACTGTGCGAGTGACGCTCGCCGCAGTCAGTCCGGCGCAAAATTTGGACAACGACGCTGCAATCGCGTGCCGTACAGCTGATACTATGTTGGCTTCGTGGTTGCACTCCGATCGTCTAAGCGTTTTTTTTGATACGTTTGTAGATCACGACCGTGGTTACTTCCCGCGGCACGGCTTCGTGGACCGCTTCTGTCGATTCTCGCGCCGCAGGTCACGTCATAGGGAATCTTGTTGAGTTTCTACACGATATGCCTACGGGGCAAACGACCATTCAAGCTTCCGATTCTATTCGTCTCATAGCGGTGAACGGAGAGCCAAGATTCGTTGTTGCCTTGGGCACAAATGATAACTTGTTTCAGGCACTTGCGACCCGAGGTCTCGAGCCATTAACGACCGTTCGTTTGGATAGCCCCAACACGCTGAGCATTGCGCGAGCCAAAACTTCGAAATCAGCAATGTACCGGCAAGTGACAAACATGCCTTTGTTGATGAAAGTTGCGTCTAAAAGCTGACTTGGCGCACAAGTCGAATTGTGGGCCGGCAATCAATAGAACGAAACCAACCGGCTACTTTATGAGTGCAACGGCTTCACGAAGTCGAATGTCCTTCGCCGTTTCAAGCCACTCAAATACTACCATCTCAGTCGTCACGATTTCGGCACCGTGACGCTCCATTCGGCGTATGGCAGTATCTTTGCTCTCAGGCCGCCGCGTTCCAACAGCATCGCGAACTAGGTAAACGCGTCGACTTGCTTCGAGTAGGCCGAGAACGGTCTGTTGAACACAAACGTGAGCTTCACAACCCGCCACTACTACTTCCGATCGTCCATTGAGGCGCTCAAGAAATCCGGGTTCTCGACATGCGTCAAAGAACATCTTATGCGCGACCCCGCCAGCGTTTGGCTGCAGATCGGCGATCGTTGTGCCGAGCCTCTCAGGATTTTCTTCCGTGAACAGGATCGGCACGCCAAATATTTGTGCCGCGTCGATGAGACGACGTGCATTGGCCACCACGACATCACCCCCATCAATCGCGGGCGTGAGACGTGATTGAAAGTCTACGATAAGAAGGGTAGACGTCTTGCGATTCACAGTCAGCATGAGATCGGTTCTTAAGCCGTGACGGCGATCAATGAATTGAGGGAATTAGAGCTCGATATGACTAGCAATCAAGTGTCGTCTCCCGCTCCCATTCGGTCAGATGGCGGCAATACTCATTCCATTCTGTTTGTTTAAGGCGCACGTAGGATTCAATTACCTTCTCGCCGAACGCTTCCTTCAGCACGGACGATTTCTCTAGTGCACGCAACGCGTCGAGAAGATTAAGAGGTAGTTTTTTGGCGTTCGTCGCTTTATCGCCGTCGGTGTACATGTTGATGTCAAGCCGCTCACCGGGGTCACGCGAATTCTCAATGCCGTCTGCGCCCGCGGCAAGCACTGCCGCAGGCAGCAAGTATGGATTTGCGGCACCGTCTGCCAAACGAAGTTCGAACCGCCCGGCATCGGGGATGCGAATCATATGAGTGCGGTTATTACCAGCGTAGGTAATCGTGTTAGGGGACCAAGTTGCGCCGGACAATGTTCTGGGTGCATTGATACGCTTGTAGGAGTTTACCGTCGGATTTGATAAAGCACACATTGCCTCAGCCGAGTGCATAATTCCGCCAATAAAATGATAGGCTACTTTTGAGAGGCCATGGTCGTCCTTTTGATCCTCAAAGAGATTTTTTCCGCCCTTTGTTGACCAAAGCGACGCGTGCATGTGGCAACCGCTGCCTGTAAGATTGACAAATGGCTTGGGCATGAAGGTGGCACGGTAACCGTGCTTCTCTGCGACCGACTTCACCATAAATTTGAAAAACGCTTGCCGATCCGCGGTCAGCAAAGCGTCATCATACTCCCAATTCATCTCGAACTGACCGTTAGCATCCTCATGGTCGTTTTGATAAGGCTTCCAGCCGAGTGTCACCATGGCATCGCACACCTCCGCGATCACCTCGTAGCGACGCATCAAGGCTTGCTGGTCGTAGCAGGGCTTAGATTGCCGATCGATAACATCTGAAATCGCAGCGCCGTCTGGTGTGGTGAGAAAATACTCACATTCGACACCAGTCTTCATTTGGTACCCGGCGCTCGCTGCATTTCCTATAACCCGCTTTAATACCTGACGCGGATTCTGCTCGACCGGCTTGCCTCCCATAAAGAGGTCTCCTGTGACCCAAACGACGCCCGGTTTCCACGGTAGTGGGATCACCGTGTCCGGGTCCGCCATAACCAACACGTCGGGGTCGGCAGGCGTCATGTCAAACCAAGTCGCAAACCCGGCAAACCCCGCACCAGCCTTAGCGACTGTCTCGATCGCGCTCACCGGAACGATCTTTGCGCGCATGATGCCGAAGAGATCGACGAATGCGATGAGGAAGTATCTGACATCGTAACGTTTTACGACTTCTTTCCATGAGGTCATAACTCGTCCCCCCCTTTTCTACCCGCCGTCCTGCCGGTCACTCTTTTCGCTGGCTAGCTTAGGCACTTTTTCCAGGAATCCAGTTTGTTCCAGCTAACGGTACGCGCGCCATGGCGGCAGCCTCGACCGTGAGCGCAACAAGATCCTCCGGCTCCAGATTATGCACGTGGCTTTTCCCGCATGAGCGCGCGATAGTCTGCGCTTCGAGCGTCATCACCGAAAGGAAGTTCGCAAGCTTTCGCCCTGCAACGACGGGGTCGAGCCGCGCCGCGAGTACAGGATCCTGTGTCGTAATGCCTGCGGGATCGCGACCCTCATGCCAGTCGTCGTAGGCACCCGCTGTAGTTCCGAGAGCGCGATACTCCTCCTCCAAATGCGGGTCGTTATCACCCAAGGCGATTAACGCGGCGGTACCAATCGACACGACATCAGCACCCAACGCGAGGCACTTAGCAACATCGGCGCCGTTGCGGATGCCGCCTGACACAATTAGCTGCACCTGCCGGTGCATACCGAGTTCCTGAAGTGCCTGGACTGCGGGAGCGATGGAAGAGAGAAGCGGCAAACCGACATTCTCAATAAAAACATCTTGGGTCGCCGCAGTGCCGCCCTGCATTCCATCAATAACGACCGCATCGGCGCCGGCTTTCACTGCCAAGGCCACGTCGTAGAATGGCCGCGACGCGCCAACTTTGACGTAAATTGGCTTTTCCCAATCGGTAATCTCTCGCAGTTCGTGAATTTTGATTTCTAAATCGTCAGGGCCAGTCCAGTCGGGGTGTCGGCAAGCCGAGCGCTGGTCGATCCCCTCCGGCAGTCGTCGCATGTCGGCGACGCGCTTTGTGATCTTTTGGCCAAGTAGCATACCGCCACCACCCGGTTTGGCGCCTTGGCCGACCACAACTTCGATTGCGTCCGCTTTGCGTAGGTCATCCGGATTCATTCCGTAGCGCGAAGGCAGTACCTGGTAGACTAAAGTCTTGGAGTGCGCGCGTTCCTCCGCGGTCATGCCACCGTCGCCCGTGGTGGTCGATGTTCCAGCGGCGGAGGCACCTCGTCCTAGCGCCTCTTTCGCTGGTCCCGATAATGCGCCAAAGCTCATGCCGGCGATGGTAATCGGAATTTTTAGCGTTATCGGCTTCTTGGCAAACCGTGCACCGATAGTGACGTCTGTGGCACATTTCTCGCGATAACCTTCGAGCGGGTACCGACTAATCGAAGCGCCAAGGAACAATAGATCATCGAAATGCGGGAGCTTGCGTTTAGCTCCGCCACCACGAATGTCATAGATACCCGACGCCGAGGCTCGCCGGATTTCTGCAATCGAGTAATCGTCAAATGTTGCCGACTTGCGCGGCGGGGTGTGGATCCAACGGTCCTTGGCCGCCATCAATATGATCCAACATTGTCGATGTGAAAGTGATATAGCTTACGCGCTGAGCCGTAACGCCTGAATTCGTTCAGATCGACGCTACCGTTGAGGCGCGCGTTATCCAAAAGCTTCCGTAGCGTCGCCTTATGATGATCCATCAAAGGCTTTTCAACGCAATCGGCGCCGAGGCTTTTGACGTCACCGCGCACATAAAGGTGCGCCTCGTAGATGGAATCGCCGAGCGCTTCGCCGGCATCGCCAAGCACAACTAGATTGCCAGCCTGCGCCATAAAGGCTGACAGGTGTCCGACCGACCCTTTGACGACTATGTCAATGCCTTTCATGGAAATACCGCAGCGCGCAGAGGCCGCGCCATCAATCACAAGTAACCCGCCGCAACCGCTGGCCCCTGCTGCCTGCGACGCATCTCCCTGAACGTGGACTTGTCCAGACATCATATTTTCGGCCACGCCCTGCCCGGCATTGCCGCGCACTACGACGTGAGCACGCTTATTCATACCGGCACAGTAGTAGCCGACATGACCTTCCACCTCTACCTGGACCGGCGCATCCACACCCGCCGCGACTGAATGTTGACCACGGGGATTGAGCACGCGCCAATACGTTTCGTTTGTGTCGGCCCCGAGTTTGTGCAGCGCAGAGTTGAGCTCACGGACCGGCGTGTGCGCCAGGTCAATTGTGGGCATTGTGCCGCTCCCACAAATATACTTTCGCCGGTTCAGGCTCCCAAACTTTGGCAACGTCAATACCTGGCAGGTCTACCAACGCGCGATATTCGGTGCCAAACGCGACCCAGCGATCTGACTCCGCCATTACAGCCGGCTTGCAAGCAATAGGGTCGCGCAACACGCCAAAGCCGGACTCAGTTCCAATAACGAAGGTGTAGAAGCCATCGAGCGCACCTAAAGACGCATCCATCGCCTCCTCTAAGGAAGCACCAGTTCGCATTCGCCAGGTCAAATACCCTGCAGCGACTTCGGAATCGTTATCGGTCTGAAACAACAAACCTTGGTGCATCAGCTCACGCCGCACGGCATTGTGGTTTGACAGGGATCCGTTGTGTACCAAGCACTGGTCGGGAGCGGTGGTGAACGGGTGCGCGCCGTTAGTGGTCACCGCAGACTCAGTTGCCATGCGAGTGTGTCCAATAGCATGAGTTCCAGTCATCCGCTCAAGACCGAAACGAGTTGCAACCGCATCCGGGCGTCCAACCTCTTTGAAGATGGTCATACGTTTGCCGACGCCTACGATGCTGATCTGTGGCGCCTTGCCGATCTCGGCCGTAACTGCAGCCTCGCGATTGCATGGTACAGTGATTACCATGTGAGTGTCGTGAAGCTCATGAGTAGTAACGTCGCCATCGAGGACACTTAAAACGCGTTTGAGGTCGATGGCCTCTAAGGCGCGCAGCGTCAGTTTGACGTGATTAGGTTGAGCGTCGCCATAAACCGCAAAACCGGCAGAGTCTGGCCCGCGGTCGCACAAGGTGCTGAGCATGCCCGCCAGCATCTCACCAAGTTTGGGTTCGAGCGTACGATCCTTAAGATATAGACCGGCAATTCCGCACATGTCGAAATGGTCCAGATGAAGCCTGAACATGCAACATAGGGACGACGCTTGTCAACCTATAAGCAAAAGACTTTCTTATAAGGAAACACGAACGACGACAATTCTGTCGCTCATCTGGTATTAGATAGATCATAAGCCGCCGGGCCCCGATCACCGAAAGGAAAGTCATGAAAGGCAAAACGAACAAGCGGAGATTGGCCCGCCCTCGCCACGCGGCTGAACTTCGGACCGGGTCTCGTGCACCAAACGAGGTTGTCCGCTCCTTGGAATCTGAAAT
Organism: uncultured Alphaproteobacteria bacterium; assembly: GCA_963831515.1. Taxonomy (GTDB): domain Bacteria; phylum Pseudomonadota; class Alphaproteobacteria; order Rhizobiales; family Xanthobacteraceae; genus Pseudolabrys. The sequence continues at coordinate 74,816 of CAWHQL010000010.1, forward strand.
CGGCACAGAAGTTCGCAAACTTCGCAAGGAGCTTGATCTGACGGTGGCTGAACTTGGCGCGGCAGCCAACATTTCCACTGGGATGCTTTCAAAAATTGAAAACGGTTCGATCTCGCCGTCGCTTGCCACATTGGAATCGTTGGCCAACGCACTCAACGTTCCGATTAGTCGTTTGTTTAGCGAACGTGAAGAGCAGCGTGATTGTTCTTTTGTTAAGAATGGCCAAGGTGTCAGAATCGAACGACGTGGTACCAAAGCTGGACATCTATACGACCTGCTGGGACATTCGCTCGGCGGCTCCATATGTGTTGAGCCTTATCTCATCACCCTAAAGAGCGATGCTGTGCCTTACCCCGATTTTCGCCACGCTGGGATCGAACTCATCTATATGCTAACCGGCAAAGTGCGCTACCGCCACGCAGATCGCAGTTACGTGATGGAGCCAGGCGACACACTATTTTTTGACGCCGCGGCGCGACACGGGCCCGAGGAATTAATCAAGGCACCGATGACGTATCTGTCGATCATAGTCTATCCACGGCGCTAGCCACCGTCGCGTCTGAAGATCATACCACGCGCTTTGGTCTGGACACTCAATTCTGCGAAGGTCACGGCATGATTGGTGGATGATAGGTCAGTGTCATACCTAAGATCCAGACCAGGAACAGAACTAGCGGTGTGTGGATAACGAACTGAGTACAAGTGAAGCCGATGATGTCGCGCGCCTTTAATCCGAGAATGCCGAGGATTGGCAGCATCCAGAACGGATTGATTAGGTTCGGCAGCGCCTCGGCCGCGTTGTACACTTGAACCATCCAACCGAGATGCACCTTGAGATCATTTGCGGCCTGCATCGCATAGGGGGCCTCAACGATCCATTTGCCTCCGCCCGATGGAAGGAAAAATCCCAATACCGCCGAGTAAATCCCAAGCGTTACCGGCAACAAGGTTTGTGATGAAAAATGAACGAATACTGAAGCAACATGCTCTGCCAGAGACCCGGCCGCCCCTTTCGCTTGGATAAGCATATACGCAATTGAGCCGTACAAGGGGAATTGAAACAGCACACCAGCCGTCGCCGGAACTCCTCGAGAGACAGTGACTAAAAAGCTCCTAGGGCGCCAATGTAGGAGCAGTCCAAGCATGATGAAAAGGAAGTTGTAGGTGTTCAGGTTAGAGATGGCCAGGATGATGCCCTTCGATGAAAATTCCAGCGTCAACCAGACCGCCCCAAGCGCAACGATCAGAATGGTTGGCACCGGGCTGAACTCGAGCCATTCTCCCGGCCGCACCTTCGCCGGTACCTTGATTTCCTCAGACTCGACTTCCTCGTCACCGAGATCAACACCCATTTGCTGAGCGGTCTTGGCTCGCGTGGGACCCGGTGCCGTCACGTACGCAATCCAAGTAGAAACAATGATTAGAACCACTGCCATTAATATGTTCTGCCAAAGGAAGATCGTCTCGTGAAAAGAAATCACGCCCGTAATTGGAATTAGTGCCTTTGGCAGACTGGCCGGGTTTGCCTGAATTTGTGCCGCAGCTGAGCTCAAGCCGAGTGCCCATGTCGCGCCGATGCCCATGTAACCTGCGGCAGCTCCGGCACGATAGTCCATTTTGAGCTCTTGGCGACGTGCGATCGCGCGCACAAGCAGACCACCGAAGATAAGACTAATGGTCCAGCTGAACAGTGACACGACCATAGATACCAACGCGACATAAGCGACCGCGCTACGTCCCGTTTTGGGGATTACGGCAAGCTTACGGATCAACCACGCCGCGGGCGCGGAATGAGCAACCACATAGCCGATCACCACGCCAACGCAGACCTGCAAGGTAAAGGGAATGATTGACCAGAAGCCGTCGCCGAATGACTGAGCGATCGAGATCGGACTCGCTCCGATCGCGAGACAGCCGAGCGCAACCACAAAGATCGCCATCACCGCGAATACGAATGCGTCGGGATACCAACGCTCCGACCAATTCGTGATTGCGAGCGCCATCCGTTCGAGAAAGCCAGCGTCGGAACGCGCATAATCAGCGTGTATTGTCTGGGCCATCGTTTCCCCCTCGGATCCGGCGACGCGGTTAAATGAATTAGATATTTTTTATCCCCGGTAGACCAAAGTTCAATTTTCTCAAGGATAAAGCAATTTTCTAGACGCGCAACATTAAAATGGACTAGTGTGACCAATAGCGCGGGACGCTGGTAGGGGAGCGTAATGATGCCCTTGTCGTACAGCCTTGATTTTCGATCGCTCTCATCAAAATACCGAAGCGAAACTCTCACTCCGACTGCTGTCGTCAAAGAGGTTTATCGCCGCATCAAAGACCGGGGCGATGATCACGTATGGACGCATTTGATTCCGCAGGACGAAGCCCTGTTGACGGCGGATAAACTTGAAAAGCGCTACGCCGCACGCGGGAAGACAGGCGAAGAATTTCCGCTGTACGGGCTAACGTTTGGTGTGAAGGACAATATCGACATCGCAGGCTTGCCCACGACCGCAGCGTGTCCTGCCTACAAATACACTGCCAACCAAACCGCGACGGCAATCCAGAAGTTACTCGACGCTGGCGCAATCCTGATCGGAAAGACCAACCTCGATCAGTTTGCAAACGGCCTGGTTGGCGTGCGCTCGCCTTACGGCGTTAGCCGGAACGCGGTTGACCCGCGATATATTCCTGGAGGATCGAGTCCTGGCTCCGCGGTAGCAGTAGCCGCGGGCCTGGTCAGTTTTGCCATCGGCACCGACACTGGAGGATCTGGTCGCGTCCCAGCAGCCTACAATAACTTGGTAGGTCTCAAACCAACCCGAGGGCTGCTCAGCACGTTCGGATTGATTCCAGTCAACAGGGGCGTGGATTGCCCATCGATTTTTGCACTAACTTGCGACGATGCGCATGAAGTTCTGGCGGTTGCTCGTGGTCACGATCCAAGCGACCCTTATTCACATGGCGGCGATTGCGATTTGTCCCCTCCTCCTAAAAAGGACTTTCGGTTTGGAGTTCCCCGCAAAAAAGACCTGAATTTCTTCGGCGACACGAAACATGAGGCAGCATTCCATAAGAACATTAGTACCCTAGCCAAAATTGGGGGGACCGCCGTCGAGATCGACTTCGGCCCCTTCCTAGAAGCAGGGCGTCTGTTGTTCGCTGGCCCTTGGGTCGCGGAGCGTCTGGTGCCGGTAAAAAACCTTTTCGCTGAGCAGCCAAATGCGCTCTTCCCCACGACTTTGGCGATTTTTGAAAGAGCCGCCAAGTTGACCGCAACCGAGGCGTTCGAGGGTATACATCGCCTAGCAGAATTAAAGGTAAAGACCGCCGCCGAATGGGAAAAGATGGACTTCCTCGCCGTACCGACGACTGGAACGCTATATGAGGTTGAGGCCGTACAAGCAGATCCAATAAAACTTAATACCGACATGGGTTATTACACATACTACGTGAACCTTTTGGTACTCAGTGCGCTTGTGGTGCCAGGCGAAGCTAGATCTGATGGCCTACCATCCAGTATTTGTTTGGTGGCGCCCGCCTTTGCCGATGGGATGATCCGGCATATCGGCGCAAGATTTCACCGGCACAGCAACACCACGCTAGGGGCGACTGGTTTTCCCCATCCGTAGGATTGGAAGTAGGCTCGACAAACAAACAACTGTCCTCGGACAAGTAGCCACGAAGCGGCCAATGCCCGTCCAATACGCACTCGAACCCAACTTGTCGCCCAAAGAATTTTTTGAAATTCTTGTAATTTCCACGCTCGCCGAACGTCGACCCGTAAATGACCAATTGCGGTTGGAAAAGATGTTGCGCTTGGCTGATATCGTTGCAACCGCTCGCGACGGAAAGAGATTGGTCGGTGTTGCTCGCGCGATAACCGATTTCTCCTATTGTTGTTACCTTTCTGACCTAGCAGTGGATGTGGCGTATCAACGTCAAGGTATTGGCAAACGTTTAGTTGAAATGACGCGCAGCGCGGCAGGCGAAGGTACGACTCTGATTTTACTGGCGGCGCCCGCTGCTGAAACATACTATTCCAAAATCGGAATGCAGAAAGTCACGAGCTGTTGGACGATTCCACGAACGAGTTAGTGCCGCCGCGCCGTTCTCGCAGCATCTAAAAAACGCGAACTCGTCCTGAGGCGACAGAAAAATGGGAAAAAAAATAAATCTCAACGCCGACATGGGCGAATCCTATGGTCGCTATACGCTCGGCGACGACAAGAATATGATTCAATTTGTTGCCACAGTGAATATTGCCTGTGGTTTTCATGCTGCAGATCCAGGTACCATTCACAACTCGGTTAAGCTCGCTAAGGAACATGGTGTCGAGATCGGCGCCCACATTTCGTATCCTGACTTTATGGGATTCGGACGCCGCACCATGGGCCTTTCGGAGCAGGAAATATTCGAGATTTGCGTCTATCAGATCGGGGCAGTAATGGCTTTTTGTTCGGCGGAGGGCTTGACCCTTAATCATGTGAAACCGCATGGGCAGCTTTTTTTAACTGGCGTTCGAGACCGGCCGACGGCACGAGGCATAGTGCGTGCTGTTAGGTCGATCAACCACGACCTTCTGCTTATTATGTCAGGCAAAATTGTTGCGAGCGAATGTGCTGCTTCAGGAGTTGAGCTAATTCATGAAGGATACGTAGATCTCGACTATAATCCCGACGGATCTCTGTATCTCGATCGCGAGCGTGCGGCTCGAGTCCCATCCACCGTCAGTGAAAACGCGATTTCGTTGATCGATCAACAGGGGCGGAGAGCGTTAGATGGCTCGTGGCTCCCCATTCCGACAGAATCTATTTGTTTGCATGGCGACATGGCAAATGCCGTTGATCTCGCTCGCACCGTAAGAAAAACTTTATCTGAGGCCGGTCACGAAGTTGTCTCAACGCGCGAGTTGGTTCGTCAGCGTGCAAAAAACAATTAAAACACAGATATTCGAACTGCAGGGGTGCAAGTCGTTTATGGAATTTTCCTAGCGACTCCTTTTCTTGTTTTGGAAGTACCGACCTTCGAAAAGGTCACGTTCTTTTGCGAGACGACCGCAGACGAAGTCAAAGAAGGCGCGCACACGCGTTGTGTTTCTAATGTCAGTGTGGGTAACTATCCACAGCTCAGCTGCAAGCTCTGAAATTGGCTTAGCGACGACGCGGGCCAGGTCCGGTTCGGGATCTCCGAGATAGCAAGGGAGCACGGCGAGCCCTATACCTGCTTTCGCTGCAAGAAGTTGGTTTACCAAGCTTGCTGTCCGGTAGACGAAGGCGTTCGCTGTGGCGGTCTGTTCGAGCCAGTCGGCCGCTCCGAAGCGGGGAGCTTCTTCATCCCAGCCAATTAGCGGATGGCGACTGAGGTGTTTGAAATTGGATATTTTAAAGCGGTTGGAATCCAAATAGGCGCGCGCGCAATAGACGGCCCAAGCCACCCCGGCAATTTTCCGGCCCCAAAGATCGCCCTCCTTCGGGCGCTGGGGCCGCAATGCAACGTCGGCTTCGCGACGCGAAAGGTTGAGGATACGGTTGTCGATAGCAAACTCTACAACGATACCTGGATGGGCTTTCCGGAAAGCGGCAAGATGTGGAGTAAGCACCCGATACGCGAGCGTTTCGGCGGAGGTAACTCGGAGGAGCCCAGACAGATGGCGGTCGCGGCCAGCTACGTCCCGCTCAAACGCCAACGCCTCGTCCTCCATACATTCCGCCGCAGCTGCCATTCGCTCGCCGACCGAGGTCAACTGATAGGCACCGCCGGGAATCCGCTCGAACAAGAGTGTGCCGAGTTTCTTCTCCAAAGTGTTCAGGCGCCGAAAGACGGTGGAGTGATCAACTCCAAGGGTCTTCGCGGCGCGCACAAGATTGCCTTCTCGCGCTACCGCAAGCACCATCCGTGGTTCATTCCAATCATTCAAAATATTTGGCCGTTGCATCATCCGACTACCCTCGTTGTGAGCTTGCAAATACGCAAGCCTATTAAGCAAAGATCCAATTAGATTGCAATTTCGCAGTCTGCTAACTGGGGCTTATTAGCCCTGGAGGTTTTATGGCTATACCCGGACGGCTCACCACCACTCTCGGTCGCAAACGGATTGATGAACTTGGGATGATCCTTCCTCATGAGCATGTCTTCCTCGATTTCCGCACCTGGGATCAGCCCGGTTACGGGGTCGCCAACGTGGACGACGTGGTCTCGGCCATGAGTCCAGAAATAGAGAAGGCGCGCGCCGCGGGTGTCACTTTAATCGTGGAGACGACTCCTGTCGGTCTTGGAAGGCGCCCTGACATCTTACATCGTCTGTCCGAAGCAACCGGATTTCCATTCCTCCTCGCCACAGGCTGTTACGGCGAACCCTGGACTCCACCATGGGTGCACGCTGCATCAGAAAGTGCATTGACTGATTGGATGCTCAGCGAGCTCACTGTAAAAATTGGAGATAGTGGTGCGATGGCCGGTTGGATAAAGCTTGCCGTAAGCGACGATGGCCCCACTGCAACCGAGAAAAAACTGCTACGCGCCGCAGCGAAGGCTGCGCAGGAGAGCGGCTCGACAATAGGTTCGCATACCGTTCGTGGAGCCGTAGCGTTGGGCCAACTCAATTTACTCGAAGCCCTCGCCTGCCCGCCGGAGCGTTTTATCTGGTTTCATGCTAACCGCGAACCAGATTTTCAGATTCATCTTGAGGCCGCACGGCGCGGAGCGTGGATCGAGTACGACGGCATTGGCCGTCCCGCACCAAAAGGCGGCCCCGACGAGACATACGTTAAGCTCATACTACAAGCACTTGACGCTGGATTGGTGGACCGCCTCCTGCTCAGTCACGATCGACTGGGTTATGACCCTGCAACGAGCACGATATGGACACCGTCATATAACTATATGATAGACGTGTTCATGCCAAAGCTCGCTGCGGCAGGCGTCGGAACAGATACTCTCCACCAGCTCACGCACGACAATCCGTTCCGGGCATACGCGACGAACCAGATCGGTTGACTCTTACGGATGCCATCACCGACAATTCTGCCGACCTACTTGCCGGTACGAAGTTCCATGTCACGCTCCTCGTCAGATATGGTATCGTTGGATCGGTCGACATGGTGACTGTTCGAGATCCTGTGCCAGTGGACGAACGCGCGTGGCGGCGTCTGTGGGACAACTATAACGCGTTTTACAATGCGTCGATCTCAGAGAAGGTAACTGCACACACGTGGAGACAGATTCTCACGCCTACGTCACAGGTTTTCGCACGACTGGCGATCGACGGTGAAGAGGTGATTGGGTTCTCAATATCAGTAGTTCACGAAGGAACGTGGACACTTGCTCCCGTATGTTACCTCGAAGATATGTTCGTCGACACTGCGCACCGTCGACATGGCGTGGGTCGTTTGCTTCTCAACGACGTACTTTCCATCGCCCGAGACCGCGGTTGGTCCCGTTTGTATTGGCACACTCGCGCCGATAATCCCGCTCGAAATCTTTACGATCTTTTTGTCCAAGCTGATGACTTCGTGCGGTACCGAATGATCCTGTCGCGGGAATAGAGTGTCTCGGCCCGATACATTTTTACTTACGAAATTTAAATTCTTACCGAAAGCCCGAATTCCGCAGACGACTGCTTGAGCCAAGACCAAAAGCTTCGAGCCGTACTGCGAAAGATCGATACATAAATCGCCTCGTCGTTCGGCAAGGTCCAGATACTGGCACCGATCAGCGCAATGTTTGTTGTCGCTGCAGCTCCAGACGGAAACGCACGAGGATCAAGGTCAATTGGACAACCCTTTGCGAGCGCTTTTCGAACGCAAGGACCGGACAGCCGCACGGTAGCTCTCGCGCCAGTTTGGTCGACGACAGAGGCAATATTACCTACTAGGTTCTGTAAGCGTTGGACGACGTCGTGCTCGCGCGAAACTGCGAGCCACTGTCCGGGCGCCATCCAAACCAGATCAAAGCTCTTTCCTTTTGTTGCAGCTCCAATTGCTGGCAAATCTGATTGTAGGAGGCTCCCTATCTTCGACTTGATGTCAGAGGAATGACCAATCAGGAGACTAGCCATACCCACTAAGGGCAGAGGATCCACGATCACACCAGGCGGCGATACCTCAGTGCCGAAATTACGCTCGAAAATAACGTCGTCCCATCCACCTCGGGCGCGCCAACCTGTGCCAATTCCATCAGACACGTAAACGCTCCTCACCTAGATCAACGAAGGTTGGAGTACAAACTTCTACTTCAATGCTTTCCCCGCGAAGTGGATCAGCTGCCACTAACCGCTCACCGACGCGCTCCAGGCCACCTTTCAAAAATCCGAGGCCAATCCAATGATTGAGCTCAGGTGAGAACGCCACCGAGCTCATAAAACCTTGATCATTTTCGGCACTTTGTAAGTGCCCAGCAGGGATGAAATGCGATCCGGCTCTGAGCCGTCGCTCATGATCGACTGGTTTACAGCCGATAAGCCGCGGTCTGTCAGAACTTGTGAGGCCCGGCCTTGCGGCCATGACGCGTCCAACGAAGTCCTTCTTCTTAGACATCATTCGCTCGAGTCCGAGGTCCCGAGCTGTGGTCTGCCCATTCAGTTCGTTACCGGCCACATGACCTTTCTCGATTCGCATAACGCCAAGTGCTTCCGTACCATAAAGGCGAATGCCGTTACGTTTGCCGGCACGCATGATCGCGCGAATTGCAGCATCGCCATAGGAGGCATCTACCGCGAGTTCGTAGGCGAGCTCGCCTGAGAAAGAGATGCGGAAAAGTCGCGCTGGAACACCCCCCGCCACCGTGACAGGTTGGGCCGCAAGATACGGAAATGCTTCGTTTGATATGTCAAATGCTGGGTCGATTACCTCGCGCAGAACGTCGCGTGATCGCGGTCCTGCAACTGAGAACTGCGCCCATTGTTCCGACACAGATATCATGCGCACGTCCATCTTTGGCCACAGGACCTGATGACAAAATTCAAGGTGCTGCATTACTCGACCAGCGTTTGCCGTTGTCGTGGTCATAACAAAATGATGCTGGCCAAACCGAGACGTGGTCCCGTCATCAAGCACAATGCCGTCCTCACGTAGCATCAGCCCGTAGCGGGCCCTCCCAACGGAAAGCGTAGACCAGGTATTTATATAGACCCGATCGAGAAACTCGGCTGCGTCTTCGCCCTGAAGGTCAATCTTGCCCAGAGTTGAAACGTCGCAAACACCAACACTTTCGCGAACGGCCCTTACCTCTCTAATAACTGCATCCAGCCAATCCCTATCGCCGACCTCTGGGAAATACTGGGCGCGAAGCCACAGCCCTGTTTCAACAAAACTAGCGCCGTGCTCTGCAGCAAATGCATGGCCTGGTGTCAGGCGGTACGGCCGGAAATCCTTTCCGCGATGGTGGCCAGCAAACGCGCCGAGCGCTACCGGAGTGTAAGGAGGACGAAAAACAGTTGTGCCACTGCTCGCCAAGTTTCGCCCGGTGCGGCCAGCAACCAGCGCATGACCAATGACGCCGGAAATCTTTCCTTGGTCTGTGGCCATGCCCAAAGTGGTATAACGCTTGACGTGTTCGACCGATTGAAATCCTTCGCGAACCGCCAAATTTATATCCCCGTCGGTGACGTCATTTTGGAAATCGACAAAGGCCTTTCCGCCGCTACCCAGACGGTTCCATTCCGTCACACCCGCGCAACTTTCGGGGCCGCACTCGAAGGTTGGCGAGCAATTAGGCGAGAATCCGCAAAAAGAGGCCGCGCGCGCTCCGAGTTTAAACCCATCAGAAAGTGCATCCGATAAACGAAAGCGACCCCCTGCTGCGCCCGCCACACTCATGCCCATTGGAAGTGCATCGGGTAGCAAACTTTGCGCTGCATCGTTCCAAACGGGTTTGCCGCCGAGATGCGTTGACAAATGAACGGTCGCATTCCAACCGTTGGAAACCGCAATTGCGTCGCAGTGAACTACGACTTTCTTTCCGGAACCGTTGATGAACGACAATGCGTTCACTGCATTGTTGCCGCGCACGGCAATCGGATGCGCGCCGAGAGAAACCAACGTGCCTTCCCGTGTAAACTTGCCCAATAGGCTGCTATCAACCTGCGGACGAGTGTCGATCAACGCTGCCACTGGGACATCGGCTGCACGTAAGTCTTCAGCGGTCCGCCAACCGTCATCGTTAGACGTAACCACAATCATCCTACGACCCGGCGACACGCCGAATCGATTAACGTAGGTGCGCACTGCGGCGCCCAACATTACTCCCGGCTTGTCGTTTCCAGCGAAGATCAGCGGCCGCTCGATCGAGCCAGCGCACAAAACACTCTGTTTCGCCACGATACGCCAGACTCGTTGGCGCGGATGATAAGGGGGCGGAACCACCAAATGGTCCGATACCCGCTCCACTGCGCCGTAAGTGCCTTGATCATACACCCCGAACACGGTAGTTCGCCGCATCAGCACGACGTTTGAGTTTGCGGAGAGCTCTTCAACGGCCTTTAGCAGCCAGTCTGTCGCAGACGCTCTATTTATGGTTTGTCGTTCGGAAAGAACTCGACCTCCGAGGTCAAAATCCTCATCACAAAGGATCACGCGCGCGCCGGCACGTGATGCTGCTAGCGCGGCGGAAATTCCGGCGGGTCCCCCGCCGATGATCAAAACGTCGCAAAAGGCAAATGCCTTTTCGTAATGGTCCGGATCGGCCGCATCGGCGGCTCGACCGAGACCAGCGGCACGTCTGATGGCAGGCTCATAAACTCTCTCCCAAAACTTGGCCGGCCACATGAACGTCTTGTAGTAAAATCCAGCGCGCATAAGCGGCGCCATTGGCGCGGTAAGGGACAGCGCATCTAGCCTCAAGGACGGCCAGCGATTCTGGCTGGAAGCCTCAAGCCCCTCAAATAGCTCGACCGTTGTGGCCCGTGTATTGGGTTCTTTCCTATCGTTTACGCGGAGCTCCACAAGAGCGTTTGGCTCTTCAGGCCCGGCTGTCACGATCCCGCGGGGCCGATGATATTTGAACGATCGGCCGATGACGTTAACGCCGTTCGCAATAAGAGCGGACGCGAGGGTGTCGCCTGCCAGTCCTGAATAGGGAATGTCGTCAAACTTGAAGCCACATGTTTGCGACCGGTGAATTCGCCCACCGGTGCGTAAGCGATATCCACTCACGAGCGCTCCTCGCGAGCTTGGACGTCACTGGCAGGATGAACGCCGGCGATCTCATGGGTAAGAGTGTTGCGTCTCACGACCAACCAAGCGTGACAACCAGCGGCGTGATACCAAAGTTCATCATGTAAGCCGGCGACATTCTTTCGCCCGTAGACGTATTGGAACATTGCATCAGGCGACGTATCCAAGCCGTCAGGGCGCGCACCTGGATCCTCGCCCAAAATAGAAAACTCCAGGCGATCGCGTTCACCACAATAGGGGCATGGTATTCGCATTAGTGAAGGTTAGGCTGTGCGCCAACTCCCTTTTCGTCGATTAGGTCGCCTTTAACGAACCGATCTAATCGAAAGTGCTTAGCGACCGGATGCGATTCATTCTGCGCAATCAAATGTGCAAAGCACCAGCCGGAAGCCGGCGTTGCTTTAAACCCGCCGTAGCACCATCCGGCGTTGACAAAGAGCCCGTCGACCGGCGCTCTGTCGATGATGGGGCTTCCGTCCATGGACATGTCCACCACCCCTCCCCACTGGCGCAAGAGCCTCACCCGCCCGAGACCGGGCCACAATGCCATCGCTCCTTCGATCACATCTTCGACGGCCGGTAAATTTCCGCGCTGTGCATAAGAGTTGTAACCGTCGAGATCACCGCCGAAGACCAAACCGCCTTTGTCAGACTGGCTCACGTAGAAGTGGCCAGCACCAAAGGTCATAACGATGTCGATAAGTGGCTTTAGACCCTCAGAAACAAAGGCCTGAAGAACATGGCTTTCGATCGGCAGACGTATGCCGGCCATATCGGCAACTCGCGAGGAATTGCCTGCCACGGCAAGACCCACTCGCCGAGCGCCAATAAAGCCACGGGTTGTCTCAATACCAATGACACGTCCTTTTTCACTGCGGATAGCAGTGACTTCACAGTTCTCGACTATGTCGACGCCGCGTGAGTCGGCGCCGCGCGCATAACCCCACACCACTGCGTCGTGCCGAGCTGTTCCACCCCTTGGCTGGAAAAGGCCGCCTTGGATGGGAAATCTTGCATTGTCAAAATCGATGAAGGGAACAAGCTTTTGCACATCTTGTCGGTCTAAAAGTTCGGCATCGACACCGTGAAGCCGCATCGCGTTGCCGCGTCGAGCCATGGAATCTCGCTGAGCATCCGAGTGATAAAGATTGAGAACACCGCGCTGGCTTACCATCGCGTTGTAGTTGAGCTCTTGCTCAAGGCTCTCCCACAACTTCATCGACCATTCGTAAAAGGGAAGATTACCCGGAAGTAGATAGTTCGACCGAATGATCGTCGTGTTCCGACCCACGTTGCCCGACCCAATGTAACCCTTTTCGATAACCGCAATGTTCGTGATGCCATGTTCTTTTGCTAGGTAGTACGCGGTCGCTAGGCCATGTCCGCCGCCGCCAACTATGACGACCTCGTATGAGCTCCGTGGCGTTGCTTTTCGCCAAAGCGGTTTCGACCACCGATCATCGAAAAGAGAATTGGCGAGGATACTGAAAGCCGAGTAGCGCACGATTGCTCCGCTATTGATCTCAGACACCATTCTCTACTAGAAAGCATCCTTTCCTAGTCCAACAGCGACGTTAATTTGCCCAAAAGGGACAAAAAACGACCTAGCAAAGAAGATTTGTCGGGTGCAGGACAAGTCGTAAGCATTCTTTTGTTGCCCGACTTTCCGCTGATGTCATACGCGTCGATCGTCGAGCCGCTGCGTGCTGCCAACATTCTTTCCGGCAAACCGCTTTATCGATGGAGCCACATTTCGACAGACGGCCGTAGTGTCTGTGCATCCAACGGCGTTGAGGTCAGCGTAGACGGTAGCGTCGGCGATAAAATGAATTTTGACATATTGTTTGTGTGCGCAGGCGGGAACCCTTCACGTTTCAATCACACACCGACGCTTCGATGGCTTCGGCGTGTCGCACGTATTGGTGTTCCATTGGGTGGCGTGTCCGGAGGATCCTACATTCTCGCGCGCGCAGGTCTACTTGATGGATACAGATGTACGATCCATTGGGAACACCTACCGGCATTTACAGAAGACTTTCCCAATGTGCTCGCGGAAAGATCGCTTTTCGTCTTTGACCGGAAGCGTCTAAGTTGCGCCGGGGGAATATCCGGCCTCGATATGATGCACGCTCTCATTGAAAAACAGCACGGGCATGAACTCGCCGCCGCCGTGAGCGATTGGTTTCTACAAACACACATTCGGTCAGGCGGCGGACCTCAAAGAATGAGCGCTCGTGAGCGCTTTGGTGTCAGCAACGCTACACTCCTGAGAATTCTTGAATACATGGAGTTCGCGTATCGAAACGCCAGCAACCCGAGTCCAGCTTGCGCAACTCACGGAACTTTCGGTACGGCAGCTCGAACGATTGTTTTCGCGATACATTGGATCAACAATTCGAGGGCACTACATTACAATCAGGTTAGATCGCGCCAGACAGCTATTGCGACAGACGAGCCAGCCGATATTAGCAATTGCTGTCTCCACTGGCTTCGCAAGCGCAAGTCATTTCTCAAGAGAATATCGAAAAAAATACGGTCTCACGCCAAAGCAAGATCGAATTCCGTAACAGAGACCAATTGCACATGGGGTCGCGCACTATCTGTGATCAAAAAGGCGATTTCAGTTATGCGCGCCCTGCAGCGGCAACTCAGTCAATTCAAGAGGGACTATTTGGACATCTTCAGTTGTTTGAGCAATCCGTCAATAACAGTCTTGTCCGTCTGGATATCGGCTTTGACATCGCCAGGGCTTCCATACTGCGGGATAATCCCTAGTCGATCGACGACCGCTTTATACTCAGGACTCTCAACTGCTTTTTTCAGAGAACGCGCGAGTTTATTCACGACATCGTCTGGCGTGGCGGCCGGGACAAATAGGGAAACGTACCAAGGCGCGAGCCCAAAGTCATAGCCGAGCTCTTTGAAGGTAGGCGTATCCGGAGCCCACGATAACCGCTCGCTCGCTTCAACCGCTAACATCCGCATCTTGCCCGCGTCGACAAAGCTCCTCGCATTACTCACTGCCATCACCGCAGCTTTGATATGACCGCCGAGTAGCGCGATAGCGATCGGGCTGCCCCCGGTATATGGGATGTCGACAATGTGAGTGCCGGCGCGCTCCAGCACTGCCGTCATCAACAAATGGTAAATGTGCCCCGCGCCCGCATGACCATAGTTGAGAGCCTGTGGATCGGCTTTTGCGGCAGCGATAAAATCACCAAGGGTCTTGTAAGGGCTACTTGCGTCGACAAAAAGCCCATAAGCAACCTCGCCTATGCGACCGACTGGCTTAAGATCGGCACTCGAGTAAGACGTCTCACGAAAGAACCGATAAATCTCTGGCACGGCGCCTGTGGAGACTAATGCCGTAATCGTATAACCATCGGGCTTGGCACTCACGATTTCGCGGCCAGCGATCGTGCCGGCCGCCCCGACGCGCGTAACATGCACAAAAGATTGACCTAAATCCTTAGACCATTCTCCTGTAAGAGCCCGCACTGCGGTGTCCGCAGCACCGCCGGCGTCCATCGAACTAACTAGAGTGATGATTTTTTCGTTGGGGAATGGCTCGGCTGAAAATGCCAGATGGCCGAAGCCAAGCAGCAACGCGACTATCGCCAGACATTTTTTCAACGCAACCATGCTGTCCACTACGCGATGCCGAATATATCGACGACGTTAGCGCCTAACACCCGATCTTTTTCTCGGTTGCTCAAAAATTTGCAGTGGGTTTTCACGTAATCGAGGGATTGTAGATACGTGCAGGCCCGTTCGAGCGCGGGCATATCTGCGCCCCAAACCAATTTGTCTGCTCCCACGCGTCGATATGCAGACTCAATCAATTGTTGGCCCATCGGAAACGGATATTCGTCACCTGTTCGGGTCGAAGGATACTGAACTTGAACCAATTCCAGAAAAACGTTCGGCAAGGCGACGCAGTCGAGGATCTCATCCCAATTGTGAATCTTCTTCGTTTGCTTGTCGCGAATGTACGAACCAAAATGCGTAAGAATGTTGACCATTTTTGGAAATCGCTCGATCACACGGCGAGTCCTGGTCAAGTGCATAAGATGTTTGGCGGGATCAATCTGGCGGCTGATATCCCATGCCAAAATTAGACCTAAAGAGGACAGCTCTTCCCAAAGCGGATTAAATCGCTCGTCATCAATGTGATAAGAAGCGCCCGTGTGCGCCAGATGCTCAACCTCAAAATAGAGACCCTTTAGATTCAGCTCTTTTGCGCATCGTCGTAATTCGGCAATACTTTCCGGCTTGTAGCTGTCGGTTTCATTCAGTTGAGCCAAGCCAGTAAACCGACGCGGAAACTGCCGGACACAATCAGCAATGTAGTCGTTCAACTGACCATAAACATGTCCGCGATACAGAATTGCATGATCAACCCCGACATAGTCCATCTGGGCGATCATGTGCTCCGGTGGGTGATGCATATCTTGCAGGGAGGGCGGCATCCACTGGGTCCAGCCCTCCTTGCCATTTTTTGTCCATTCCAAACGCCCGAACTTTCCCACTCTGAAGTTAACATCCTCGGTAGCCGAAAAATCCTCGCCCGTTCGTTCAACCACAGGCCCACGCACAGCTAAGTGTGTTTGAATGACATCGGCATGTTCTTTGACGCTTTTAAAACCCGAAGGACCGGCAAGCGGCGGAAACGCGTGGGCGTGGACATCGACGATCATATTTTTACCTACTCGTGTTACGTGAACCCCGTGAACTGCAAATGTGACTGAACGCCTGCGGGGATGCAGCGCGTTGATGTCCCGATGAAATATGGATGCCTAATTTCAAAGTGGTGCCTGTGGTCTCGCGCTTGACAGATCCCGACAACGAACAATCGATCTGGGCGGCCAAGCCCGAGCGTCAGCCATTTGCATTTTGTATTCATAATTTGATCTAGTATGGAGTCAACGTCTTCCTTGTGAAAATAACACAATTGGGGTAATGCCTGCCATGCGATCAACGGACTAAATAATGTATACAAACGGACCCAAGGCGTGACCAAGCCAGTTAGCCGCACAGCGCTGCACGCGGAAGTGACGGCGCGCCTCCGAGAGATGATTGTCGAGGGAGTTGTTGCGCAAGGCACGCGGGTCAATGAACGCCTGCTTTGCGAAGAACTTCAAATATCTCGTACCCCTCTTCGGGAAGCCCTCAAATATCTCGCTGCCGAGGGACTGGTTGAACTATCCCCGAACAGGGGCGCAACAGTTACGTTGTTGAGTCCGAGAGAGGTGGCGCAAGTATTCGAGGTTCTTGCACGATTGGAGAGTTTGGCAGGTGAACTCGCGTGCGCGCGGGCCAGTGACGCCCAGATTGCCGAAATTGGCCAATTGCACTACGAGATGGCAGGGTGTCATGCGCGCGAAGATCGACCAGGATACTTCCGTTGCAATCAGGCCATTCACGAACGGATTAGTTTGGCGGCTGACAACCCCGTTCTTAATTCAACATACAACTTACTTAATACGCGGGTCAGACGCGCTCGATTTTTTGCAAATCTCACGCACGAAAGGTGGCAGCAATCGATGCGAGAGCATGTCGAAATTTTTAAGGCCCTCGAACAGCGCGACGCTGAGAAGTTGGGCGGCCTACTTGAACAGCATCTCATATCCAAGCGAGACGTTATTCTCGCTGCTTTGGAAGGCTCGGCGGCGGACAAGAGGGCCTCTCATGCAAGCTCGAGCGCGGCATACTTAGAAAAGGTCTGATCCGCCGTGTCGCGCCCTTCTATTTGTCGAAATACTCAAACCGATGAAAAGATCGCGCGGGATGGCGAACTTGAGGAAATCAGCTGGCAGGCATAACGCCGCGACGAAAAATAGTGCAACACGAGTATCATCATGACCATAGAGAGATTTGGCAGCACCGAGGTACTGAGCGAAGTCGTCGAGCATGAAGGAATACTTTATCTCGCCGGGGTGACGGCAGAAGATCGTTCACTCGATATGGCTGGTCAAACAAAGCAGGTTGTCGATCAAATCGACCGCCTTCTTGAAGCGCATGGGTCGAATCGTGAGCATCTTTTAACCGCCCTCATCTTTGTGACTGATATTGCTTCAAAGCCAGCGATGAACAAGATTTGGAAGGAATGGCTCGCCAAAGATCATTTGCCAACGCGTGCGACGGTGGGCGTCAGCGCCCTCGAACCTGGCGTCCGAATTGAAGTCGTAGCGACCGCTGCAAAATTCAAGCCGGCCTAGACTTTCAACGACTAACTTGCCCGCAGGAACTCATGTGCCAAGACTGGGTCTTACCGATATAATCTGCGGATAAGCCGTCATCGGGGCTTTGCCATGTACTCCGCTACGATCGGAGGTCGCCGTTACAATTTTCTGGATCTCGCAAATTTACTTGCCAAGGCATCCCCGTTGCGCAGCGGCGATCAACTCGCCGGTCTTTCTGCGGACACAGACGAGGAGCGTATCGCTGCACAACATGTGCTTGCCGATCTGCCGTTAGCTACCTTCCTTCATCAGCACGTTGTTCCCTACGAGGCGTGCGAGGTGACGCGGCTTATCGTGGACAACCACGACCAGAAGGCCTTGGCGCCGGTTGCGCATCTGACGGTTGGCGAGTTTCGCGACTGGCTCTTGTCTGATGAAGCGACGACATCGGCTCTGTCCGCGTTAGCGCCCGGGGTCATGCCGGAGATGGCCGCGGCAGTCAGCAAAATCAGCCGCCTGCAGGACTTGATGGTGATGGCTGCAAAATGCTCCGTCGTAACCCGGTTTCGCAACACGATCGGTCTGCCGGGCCATCTTTCGGTGCGGCTGCAGCCTAATCATCCCACCGATGACTTGCGTGGCATCGCGGCCAGCATCCTCGATGGTTTGCTTCTGGGCTCCGGAGATGCCGTCATTGGCGTCAATCCCGCGACCGACAGTCCCGAGCGCGCGCACGCATTGTTGTGCATGCTCGATGAAATCAGGATCAAGCTCGAGATTCCGACGCAATGCTGCGTGCTGGCGCATGTGACGACCACGTTGGAACTAATTCAGAGGGACTCACCAATCGATCTCGTCTTTCAATCAATCGCCGGGACCGAAGCAGCAAACAGGAGTTTTGGTATCAATCTCGCTCTCCTCGAGGAAGCTCGAGACGCCGCGCTATCGCTTCATCGCGGCACGGTTGGTGACAACGTGATGTATTTCGAAACCGGCCAGGGCAGCGCCCTCTCGGCTAACGCGCATCAAGGAGTTGACCAGCAGACGCTCGAGGCGCGCGCTTATGCCGTTGCACGCCAATTCAAGCCGCTGTTGGTCAACACGGTCGTCGGCTTCATCGGGCCGGAATATCTCTTCAACGGCAAGCAAATCACGCGCGCTGGGTTGGAAGATCATTTCTGCGGGAAGCTTATGGGCGTGCCGATGGGCGTCGACGTCTGTTACACCAACCATGCTGAGGCGGATCAGGACGACGCAGATGCTCTGCTGGCACTGTTGGTCGCGAGTGGTGTCAATTTCATCATGGGCGTACCGGGTGCTGACGACATTATGCTGGGCTACCAGAGCACGTCATTCCATGATGCGCTTGCCATGCGTGATTTGCTTGGGCGTCGCCCGGCGCCGGAATTCGAGACATGGCTGGAGCGGCAAGGCCTGATGGATGCTGCGAACCGGATCCGCCCGCGCAGTATGCCGAACCGCTTTCGGGCGCTGCTTTCGGCTTGAACTCATGAACGAAGACCGAGATACCACCGCGCCACCCGACCGTAGGCCAAGACTTGTGCCAGAGGATGACGGGCTATGGGTTAAGTTACGCAGACTGACGCCCGCACGCATCGGACTCAGGCGGACCGGCGCATCGCTTGCGACGAGCCCGCTGCTCGACCTGCGGTTCGCCCACGCCCGCGCCCGCGATGCGGTGCACGAGCCGCTTGATGAGCCGCGACTCGTTACCGAACTCGCGACCCTGGGGCTTCCTGTCCTGTCAGTGGCGAGCGCGTGCACAGATCGGCAGCAGTATCTGTTGCGTCCAGACGTCGGACGTCGCCTTGAGTCAAGTGCCGAGAGGACGCTTTCGCAGCACACAGACGGTAATGGTTATGACGTTGCTCTCGTCGTTGCCGACGGCCTGTCTGCCCGCGCAATACAGCTGCACGCGACGCCGGTCTTGGCTGGCGTCTTGCCGAGGTTGCGCGGGGAAGGCCTTAGGGTCGCGCCGCTTGTCGTTGTCCGCCAAGGACGGGTTGCGCTCGGCGATGCAATCGCCAACGCGCTTCGCGCGAATTGCGCAGTTGTTTTTATCGGTGAGCGCCCCGGTCTTTCGGCACCCCACAGCATGGGAGCATACCTGACCTGGCGACCCGGCCCGCACACGACGGATGCGAACCGCAACTGCATCTCCAACATCCGACCCGAGGGCATCGGATATGCCGACGCCGCCTTCAAAATCGGTTATTTGATTCAAGCGATGCACGCACGCCGCATCTCTGGCGTGCATCTCAAAGATGATTCGGATGAGCTGCTGATCAAGCGACGGTAACTGAGCTTTTGAAGGGGAAAACGCTTGCGACATTGTCGGTAAGTTCGCGTGCGGTCCGCTTTACTCCCCCGACGTTCCGATTGCGGTTATAGATGTCTGTTCGATTAAGCGTTGCAGCCATTCCTCGATGCTGCGGACAGATTGGAGACCGCAAGAAGCTCCTTTCGCTAGAAGTTCATCAGGCCCGCAGCAACTCAATTCCTAGTGTGCCAGAAAGACGGGCAGAGTTGCGTTCGTGATAATGTGCTGCGTAGCGCCGCCGAAAATCATTTGACTCAATCGACTTTGTGTAAAGGCACCTTTGATCAAAAGATCGCAGTCCAACCGTTGAGCCGTGTTCAGAATGCAGTCGCCGGTACTTTTTCCGCCAAGTTCGGTAGTTAGGTGCTGCGAAGGAACCTCGTTGCGCTCCAGATATCTGACTATTGTTTCCGCAGGCGGACCTGGTACTTCAGTTCCTCCAGTTACGGTCAAGACCGTGACACGTTCTGCTCTTTCAAGAAGCGGCATGGAAAGAGCTACGGCGCGAGCCTGTTCGGCGCTACCGTTCCAAGCGATCAACACATTGGTGCCGATGTGCTTCGGCGGATTCGGTGGTGACAGAAGCATCGGTCGGCCACTCTCAAAAAGGCCAGCTTCGAGCGCTCTGCGATATGAGCTTGACGAATTCTTTCGAGGTCGGTTCATCACGACCACATCAAAGGCTCGACCGTAGCTACCAACGAAGGCTTCATCCTTGAGTGGCTCATTCAGCCAGCCAAATGACAAAGAACCGATACTTGTGCTTGAACGAGGCACTTCGTTTTTTAGCATGAAATTCTCAAACGCTTGACGCGCCACCTCCGCCTCAGCCGCAACATCCAGCTCGTATTGTTCCGGCTGAAATGCGTCCGCCAAACCAATGTCGCCGATGGCCCAACGTATCAAGAACCCTTCGATGTAACTATCATGTCGCCGCGCTAACAGCACGGCGGTTTCTAGTGCAGATTGCATGCCGTCTTGGTCTTCCAACGGCACCAAAATGGTTTTCATACTCATATCGCCCCCAGCCGGATTTTGTTGCAGCATAGATCAACCGCGACTGAAATTCTTGTAAGCGCCATGTTCCATATTATGATGTGAATCTCAGGATTAGCTCTCCTCATGAATGCATCGACGGCATATTCGACCGCTTCCGAACTAAAGAAAGCTTTTGCTAAAAAGCAACTATCACCGGTTGAAGTCGTCCAAGCGTCCATTGATCGTGCTGAATCTCTTGAACCAAAGTTAAATAGTTTCGTTACGCTCACCCCCGAGCTCGCTCTTGACGCGGCCAAAAAAGCCGAGAGCGCGATGATGCGGGGAGAGTACAGCGGACTGTTGCAGGGCCTTCCAATATCGATCAAGGACGTGATTCCCGTCAAAGGCGTGCGGTTCACGATCGGATCGAAGGCGATGGCCGACAATATCGCGCAGATCAATGGTCCGGTTGTTGAACGCATGATGGCTGCCGGGGCCTGCATCATCGGCAAAACAACGTCGAGCGAGTTCGGCGCCAAAGCGGTGGGTGACTCCCCCCTGACCGGTGCCACACACAATCCGTGGAATTTGGCAAAAACATCAGGTGGATCGTCGGCTGGCGCGACCGCGAGTGTTGCAGCGGGCGTCACGCCTTTCAGTATTGCCACCGATGGCGGCGGCTCTATCCGCATTCCGTGTTCACTGACCGGTCTATTCGGTATTAAGGCGCAATTTGCTCGTGTGCCCCTCTACCCTGTCGGCGCAGCAACGACCCTGACACACTGCGGCTCGGTTGCTCGCACAGTGAGAGATGCAGCCCTCCTGCTGACAGCAGAGTCCGGCTTCGACCCGCGGGACCCCTTCTCTGTTGCTGGTCCAGTTCCGGACTACCTCGGCGCCTGCGAGCAACCGGTCAAGGGCATGCGAATCGCCTGGAGCCCGACCTTGGGCTACGCCTGGGCTGATCCTGAGGTGATCGCGATAAGCGAAGTAGCCGCCAGGACGTTTGAGAAGCTAGGCTGCGAAGTGGATCTGGTCGAGAACGTATTCGACGAGGATCCCGTCGAGATTTGGTCGAGCGAATTTTATGCTGGCATCGCCACGCGCCTAAAACCGCTACTGGAGAGATCGCCACAGCTGCTTGATCCTGCAGTGATCGATATTGTCCAGCTGGCACTCAAGCAGACGCTTGAACACTACTACACGAATGTTTTCAAACGGTACGACTTCCGCGAGAAAACGCGGCAGTTTTTTGAAAAGTATGACCTGTTGCTCTCTCCGACGCTGCCAGTACCCGCATTTGACGTAAATCGGAATTTACCGGTCGAGCTCGAAAAATCGGACCGCAACGTTGTGTCGTGGGTCTACTACACCTATCCATTCAATCTGACCGGGCAGCCCGCTGCGTCGATCCCTGCCGGCTTCACGAAATCGAAGCTTCCGGTCGGGCTGCAGATGGTGGCACGCACCCACCAGGAAGTTGACATCTTCCGCGCCGCAGCAGCCTATGAGCAGGTCCGTCCATGGGCTCATGAAAGACCTCCCATCTGAGCGCATTGCAAGCTCGGAAGAGCCTGCTGTCGACGGCCCCGCCCTGTGGCAACGTGCAATCTATTGAGCGCCTTACAACTTTTATGCAAAATTCGGCGGCTTGTTTTGCGACGGCTGGATGCAAAGCTGGGACAAGAGGACACAATGGTGAAGAAAGAACGAGTCTCATACGTCAGCGGCGATGGACGAACGCAGCTCTCAGGCTATTTTGCGAAGCCCGACGTGCCCGAACCTCATCCTACGGTGCTGATTCTGCGTGGCGTGGCTGGTCCAGAAGACGGTTACACAGAAATTGCGGACAGGATTGCTGGGTGGGGTTATTTCGCTTTCATACATGGTTGGAAAGTTCGAGGTGACGATCCACCGGATGCTCCGGTTAAAGCAGATTTGACAGGTGTAATGACGCACCTGCGCGGACGCAGTGATGTTGATCCAAATCGAATTGCAGTATTCGGCTTCTGCCGTGGGGGCGTGCACGCGCTAATAGTTGCGACGGAACATCCTGATATACGGTTAGTAGGTATTTTTCACGGATTTGCTTTTCGCCCAGAGCAGGCGCAGCCCGGCTTACAGCCCTTTGATCTGATCCAGAAAGTCCATGTGCCCACACTGATTCAACACGGAACTGAAGATGAGCAGGCCCCTATAGAAGGCATGCGCCGACTTGAGTCGAGTGTCCGTTCGCTATCTCGACCGATCTCGTTTAAATACTACGATGGCGTGCGCCACGGCTTTGCAGTCCGTACTCACCCCGGCTTCGATGCGCACGCGTCCGAAGAAAGCTTCAACAAGGCTCACGGTTTTATCACGGAATGGATGCCGCTATGAAGGGTCTTGCGAATGCTAAGCACCGCCGGCCGCATTCGCGTGAGGTTGAACTGGCTGAGATCGCGATGCGCCATCGACCCAGCGAGCAGACGGCAGCACTTACCATTTCGCTTATCCACCCTGTGCTGCAGGAGCCATCCTGGTAGAGCAAAGGAACGCGTCCAAATTCTAGAGCATCAGCACAGGGGTCATCCGATTGGATTGGCGCGTTGAATGAGCTTGGCCAGTCCGAGGATGCGCGGTTCACTCAGGCGAGGGCCAACGATTTGTCGCACAGGCGCACTTAGCTCTGCACAATTGCAAGCCATGAGCGGGCATTTGCGGCGCAAACAAGCCATGCCCGCTTTACACTCGAAACCAGACATTTGGCGATCCATTCGAACACACTGATTAGAAAATTACGATTTGCTCATGAGTTGAATGACTGCTCGGCGCAAAATTTCTCGCTTTTGCCCCTCATTCTCATGTTGACGACCAATTGCTGCAGATTCAGAACTCTCGCCATCGAGATTCAGATGGCAGGCAGGCAAGCAAAAATTCTCAACGATAAGCAATTGAGCCAACTCCTCGCTTACGCCAGTAACACCCGATATCCTCTGCGCAACCGTGTCATTGTTCTTCTGTCGGTGAAAGCTGGCTTGCGTGCCGGCGAAATCGCCAAGCTCACATGGGACATGGTGCTCGACCCGAGTGGCCAGGTCTCTTCAGCGATCGAACTGCGCGACTGGGCGGCGAAGAAGAAAAGCGGCCGCACGATCCCCCTGCACGACGATCTGGCCACTGCCCTCGCCTCATGGATGATAGAAACTTCAAGCTCGGGACCTGTCATCCGGTCCGAACGCGGTGGACCCATGACCCCGATCAGCATCGTCAACTGGTTCAAGAGCGCATATCAGAAGTCTCGGCCTCGCCGGGTGCAGCTCTCATTCAGGCCGTCGTACATTCATTACCCGAGCGGCTCGGCTGGTTCACAAGGCAGGCGGCTCATTGCGGGACGTTCAATTGCTCGCCGGCCATCGATCGATTCAAACGACCCAGGGCTACATTGATGGCGACTCCGAAGCCCAACGACGATTGGTCGCGCTGATCTGATGACCGCGCACAGGGACTTCAAATTCGCCAGAGAAAAAGACTTCGCCTATGCGGTCAATCTCGCCGAGACAGTCACCTGGCTGGCCGGTAAGCCCGACTATCTCGATGAGCTGCGCGAGACTGTACACACGTTAGATTTATTCGCGCCGTGCCCGGGGCGCGCCCGTTCCGCCAAGGTCTTTGAATGGCTCGCATCGGCTATGAGCTTTCAAGGGATATCCGACCAGGTCGCCCAATCTTACATGAGCGTTCACGGCAGGCCCCGTTGGGCCAAGATCGCCCACGGGCTCAAAACCGGCAACTGCCCTTTGCTCAAAAGCTATTGGCATTTTCACGGCTGCCATTATCGAAAGTCGTCGAAAACTTGCGCCCTGCCACATTTGATCGATGGTTGTTCGTTACCTACGCATCATTTTCGAAACGGCAATCTCAATCAGCTCGCATATTCACTGTTTTTGTTTATCCGTGATGTTGCCGGCGGCGACCTCATAGGCTGGATTGATGGCCGTTTGGCCGAGGCCGATTGCGGACCGCCAGACGAGCGAATTGTTCAAATGGCCAACGCGATCATTGGCCCGTTGCGCGGCGTTCACGGGGTTGCCGACAAAGTTCTCAGCATGGTTTTATCGGACCTTCTCGTCGTCGGGAACGAGCACAATCCACGATGGGGCCAGGTTGGCGGCTCCCTGATCGCGATCGATACCCTTGTCCACAATTTCTTGGTGCGGACGGGCGTTTTGAAACGCGCCGACGCGGTCCATCCCTACGGACCTCAATGCTACGGGCCAACGGGCTGTGCGGCGATTTTGTCGAGCTTGAGCGAAGCCATCGATGCGCGACAGTTCAACCGCGCCTTTCCTCGGGTCTTTCCCCGTTACATTCAAAGGGCGATCTGGGCTTCCGCAGCTTTGGTCTTTGACGGTGTTCCGAGAGTTTTAAACAATTGGTCAAGTGCGGCCAAACCATTACGACCATTCTTGAGGTCTATGTCGACCACCAAAAGGTTCGAGACCTTGCCCGTTGCAATGCCAATGCCGGCCTTTGGATATTTCCGCCACCAGCGCTTGATGGTCTTTTCGTCGGTGGTCGCTGACTTGAAGCCGCTGGGGGCACAGTCAGCTATCGGGTGTTTGCCTTGGTTCTTGCAATTCCGGTCACCGCAATCACATACGTCACCGACACGGCCCCACACTGGAAACACATGCCAGCCGCGTTTTGCGTAACGCAATGCGGCACTCAGTGTTGGATTGTCACTTGGGCCTTCGTTTTGTATATTTGCCATAGTCGTGAGGCCTTCTCGTTGCTGATGGGGGTCGAACGAAATGTTTGGAGCCCGCTCCCACCACAGGGGCGGGTTCTTTCATGGTCAGCCATCGGCCCCCTCCGACACCCCGGCCAGCTTCAGAAGTTGGGCTCGCTTGTAAAAAACTTGGCCCTCGACCGACTTGGTCAACCGGACCGGGGTCAACAAACCGTTGCGCTCGAGCTTCTTGAGCATGGCAATAGATTTGCCGCCGAGAACTCGGCTCGCCATTGACCGCGGCACCAACAATGCCGCTGGGTCCAGCCCACGAACGTCAGCTTTAGATTTAGTTTTGGCTTTGAAAGGCATTTGCGTTCACTCCGACTTGTGCGCCGGAGCAAACCAAAAATGAAAAACGGCCGCCCCGCGCTGTTGCGCTTGAGCGACCCGAATAGTTCCTAAGGGCCGTTATGAGGTCATCCGCATTACCGCATTTGCGCGACGTGTTCGAATGACAGGTCAAATATTATGTCATTCCCCATAATTTTGCAAACCCTTCTGCACAAATCGGTTCACATTATCTATAGCATTGCCAAAACTCAGTTATGAAAACTGTTCAGTGCGCCGTGTGAAAGATCACGTTGATTTGTGGGGGATTTTGGTGGGCGCACAAGGACTCGAACCTTGGACCCGCTGATTAAGAGTCAGCTGCTCTACCAACTGAGCTATGCGCCCGGAATGCCGCGGCAGAAATTTCGCCTGGCGCGGGTGGCTTAGCAAAGGCGCCCGGCAGTGTCCAGCCGCACAGGCGTTTCAAGCCCGTGGAGAATAAAGGAAAAGCCGCCGGAATATCCGGCGGCCTCCTGGACGGCGTCGCGCATCGGGGAGATCGCGTTGGACACCGCCCGCTTCGCGTGAAACTTACAGCGGTTGCCGGTCGCCACGCATCTGGCCACCGTCACGCCCACGGTGCTGCCACATGTGTCCGCGATTGCCGCGCCCGCCCTGCCGATCGCCGAGCCGGGCAAGCATCACGAAGCGATGCTTCTGCAACTCGTCGAGGCTCTTGTAGAGAGGCCCAGCCGCGTCAGCGAGCTTCTTCAACCCGGTAGCGCGTTGACCCATCACATCGGCGCGCAGGTTAAGCCGTTCAATCGGATCTTTCGGACCGTCGGCATTGGCTCGCGCCGCAAAACGCTCCGAGCGCTGCTTGGCGAGATCGCGCAAAGCAGCTTCGACCGGCGGCCAAAGTTTTTCCTGCTCAGCCGTAAGTTTTAACCCGGCATGAAGCGCGGCGATGCGCGCGTCACCAAAGGCCGCGATATCCGCTGCACCAGGACGCCAGCGCTCCGTGCGCTGGAAATCATCTGAACTTTTTTGGGCATAGACAAGCGAAGTACCAGCAATCGCAAGCGCTGTCGTTCCGGCGAGAACTGCTTTCCACATGGCCACCTCCAATGGCGATTCCTGCCGCCAAGTAGAAGAGCGCGACCTTGCCTTATCAAGTTAAAGTTTGGACAGAGATTACGGCTACGTAATCTTGATGTACGAGCATTCAGGACCGCCCAAACATTTACGAAAGCATGCCGAGCACGCGCGGCAACCAGAGCGACATTTCAGGAATATAGGTGACCAATCCGAGGAATATTAACAAAGTAATCAGCCACGGTAACACGGCAATCGAGAGCTCTGTCATTCCCATCTTGGCAATGCCGGAAGCGACAAAGAGGTTGAGGCCGACAGGCGGGTGGCACATCCCGATTTCCATGTTGACCACGAGAATAATGCCGAAATGCACCGGATCGATCCCGAGCTTGACGGCGATCGGATAAAGAATCGGCGCCATGATCAACGTGATCGACGACGGCTCCATCACGTTGCCCGCAAGAAGCAGAAGCAAATTCGTGACCAGGAGGAATGTGACCCATCCGATGCCACTGCCGGTGATCCAATCCGCCATCGCCTGCGGAATCTGCTCGCTCGTCATCAGGAACGAGAACAGCACCGCGTTGGTGACGATGTAGAGGATCATCGCGCTCATATTGGCCGAGGCCAGCAAAACCTTTGGCACGCCGGACCATTTCATGTCCTTGTAGATGAACATCTCGATGAGGAACGCGTAGACCGCACTCACCGCAGCAGCTTCCGTCGGCGTGAACCAGCCGGCATAGATGCCGCCAAGCACGACAAAGATCAGCGAGATGCCCCACGCTGAATCCTTAAACGCGAACCAGCGTTCGGACCACGACGCCTTGGGGATGCGCTTATAGTTATTCTTCCACGCGCGATACCACGTGGTCGCGGACAGCATGCATGCGAGGATAAGCCCGGGAACGACACCGGCCACGAACAGCTGCCCGATCGAGGCCGAGGAAACCTTTTCGCCATGCGGACCAAAATAAACCGCGCCGCTGGTCGCAACGGCATACAACACCATGATGATGGACGGCGGGATCAGGTTGCCAAGTGCGCCACCGGTCACGATGATCCCGGCCGCGAACCGTCGGGGATAGCCGATCTGCAGCATGGCGGGCAGCATGATCGAACCGATTGCTACCACCGTCGCAGGTGAAGATCCGGACACAGCGGAAAAAAGCGCCGCAGCAAACGTCGCGGCAATTCCCAGACCGCCAGGCCAGTGACCAATCATGGTCCTGGCAAATGCAATCATCCGTCGCGCTACACCACCGTGCGTAAGAAAATTACCCGCCAGGATGAAGAACGGGATCGCCATGATCTCGAAGTTCTCGATCCCGGTAAACAGTTTCAGCGCGACCGCCTCGATCGGCACCTGAGTCATGACGAAAAGGAAAGTAAGCACAGTGAGGCCGAGCGCGATCGAGACCGGCATGCCGGTCAGCATCAGCGCGATCAGCAGGCCGAAGATAAAGGCAGAGGTCATCGCGCGGCCCCTTGTGTGGGCTGCTCGCGCTCGATGCCCTCGACCTCGCTGTCGTCAGTATGGGGCAGATGTCCGGTATGCCAGAAATTCCATGCGACCTGAAGGAACCGGAAACACATCAGGTACGAGCCAAGCGGAACGCACATGAAGATGATCCAGCGTGGCAGTTCCAGATCTGGGGACACTTGGTCCGTGGGGTAGAGGCCGATGATGAATTTGGCCCCCATGGTACCGACCACAAAGGTGAAGAATGCGCCGCAGAAAAGCCCGAACAGAATGATCTTCCGTCTATTCTTCGGAGCCAGCATATTGACGGCGACATCAACACCGACGTGGATGCCGGTGCGCACACCATAAGCCGCACCGAACTTGGCCATCCACACGAACATGTAGATGCACAGTTCCTGCGCCCAGGTCAGATTGATGTTGTAGAAGATTGGATAGAGCCACGACACGCCGAGTGCATAGCGCTGGACAACCGCGACAAAGATCAGCAGCGTCGCGGCCGCAATCAGGCTCGCGATCAGAATTTCTTCCAGACGGTCGAGAATTCGAAGAAACACCTACGCCTCACGTGCTCGGGGAATTTAGTGTGCCCCAGCAGCGAGCGACCCCGGATTAAGGACGGCAGCCGCCCCCACGGTTGCCACCTTACGTCGACCTGACTTTGGAATCCCCCACCCTGGAAGCCAACGAGCTCCGGCACCAAGGCCGGAGCCCGCTGTTTATTAATTGGTTACACCCTGTGCCGTTTTGCGGACATCTTCGATCAGCTGCTTGCCGACGCGACCGGCCATGTCCTGATAAAGCGGCTCCATGGCCTTCTGCATTGCAGCCATTTCGGCGCCAGTCGGATTGATGATCTCGGTCTTGCCCGACTTCTTGATGTCGTCCAGCGCTTCCATATTCTCTTGTTCGGAGATCTTGTTCGCGTAGGCAGTTGCCTCTTTCATCGCCTTATCGAGCTGGCCGCGAATATCGGCCGGCAAGTCGTCCCAGAACTTTTTGTTCACAACGACCACATAACCAATGTAGCCGTGGTTGGTCAGCGTCGTGTACTTCTGCACCTCGTGGAATTTCTGGGTAAACATGTTAGACGGCGTATTCTCCTGGCCGTCGACCACGCCGGTCTGCAGCGCCTGGTAAACTTCCGAGAACGCCATTACCTGCGGCGTCGCGCCGAGGAGGCGGAACTGCGCTTCCAGCACCTTCGATGACTGAATACGGAATTTCTGTCCCTTGTAGTCCTCCGGCATGCGCAGCGGCTTGTTCGCGCTCATCTGCTTGAAGCCGTTGTCCCAGTACGCGAGCCCAATCATGCCCTTCGGCTCGAGCAGCTTCAGCAGCCTGTTGCCGATTGGCCCCTCAGTGACCTTGCGCAGCGAAGCGAGGTTCGGCAGCAGGAATGGCAGGTCGAACACCTCGAAGTCTTTGACGCCCATCGGCCCGAACTTGGAGTTCGACGGCGCCAACATCTGCACCGCGCCGAGCTGCAAAGCTTCTAGTTCTTCCTTGTCTTTGTAGAGCGTCGAGTTTGCGTAAACCTCAACCTTGACCTTGCCGTCGGTATATTTCTCCGCAAGTTCCTTGAACTTTTCGGCGCCCTTGCCCTTCGGCGTATTCGGCGCAACCACGTGACTGAACTTGAGCACGATCGGCGCCTGGGCCGTTGCGGCGACAGGAGCTATGAAAATGGCGGCCGCAGCCGCCGCGAGAAGCCACTTGCGCATAGGCGTATTCCTCCAATTCGTCGAACGAAACCGGCTTTTGCCGTGTTTTTATGCCGATTAGGGTGACACCAAACCGGGATCCCGGCAAGTAGACCTGTTGCCAAGACTGTTTAGACCTATTGCCAATACTTTACGTGCGCAAGCGTCAACACTGCGCACGTAAAGCGTCAAGGCAGGGAAGACTGCGGCGAAGCGACGCCGCGCCATTTATCGCAGTGCGGCGACCACCGGCCCCAGGCCCATTTCCTGAGCGAGGCCTTGTGCGGCACGCATCTGCTCGGCGTCGAGCGTACTGATCAAAGGACGTGCGGCGACTGCAAGCCGTTGTACGGCAGAGCTGTTGAGTACAACCGTTACGACACGATTGCTGAGGCGGCGCATGAAGCCCGCCGATTCGGACGACGCGTTTTGCCTACGCGCGAGTTCACGCAACGCTGCCTCGACAGGGTGCCAATACGGCTCCTGCGCCGGAGTGAGTTTGAGCACGCTCTTGATACGCGAGATATTGATCGAGGCCTGTGTCCCATTGGATCCGGCGATTTCCATGGCGCGCGCCTGCGAGGCACCACCTGGCAACAAGCCGATCGTCGCGAGCGCGAATACGCCCGCGCATAGAAGCTTTTTCATTTCCGATGAGTCCCCAACAGTGTGAGTGGGTTGTGGGTGGCCACGTACCCACCAATTTTGCCCCGAAAGCGAACGAAATGCGGACAAAATGTGATTTTATGGTTTCCAAATGGAACCAAATACCGTTCTTATGAATGTCGCGCCCATTTTGGGCGCGACATTCATCATTAATGCATAGCTCAGCCGACGTCGGTCGAATGTATCCGCCGTTCGACTGAGGAGGTCTTGCCACGCTTGCTGGTGAGCTTGTTGAGCGCACCCAGATAGGCTTTTGCGGACGCTACCAGCGTATCCGGGTCAGCCCCTTTCGCGGTAAAAGATCGACCGCTTTCGGAAAGTCTGACCGACACTTCCGCCTGGGCATCGGTGCCGCCCGTTACGGCATGCACTTGATAGAGCTCCAGTGTCGCCTCGTGCGGGACGAGTGTACGGATCGCTCTGAAGATCGCGTCCACCGGACCGTTGCCGGTCGATTGCGTGGTGACGTGCTCACCATCGATATCGAGCGTTAGTGTCGCGGTCTGCGGACCCATCGTGCCGGCGATCACCGTCAACGACAGCACCTTGATGCGATCATGAGCGTGCGCGATTTCCTCATCGACCAGCGCTTCGATGTCTTCGTCATAGATTTGCTTCTTGCGGTCAGCCAGCGCCTTGAAGCGGACGAAAGCATCCTCGAGCTGGTTACTTGCGAGTTCGTAACCTAGCTCCTCCAGCTTGTGG
The DNA here is from genome assembly GCA_963831515.1 of uncultured Alphaproteobacteria bacterium. Classification (GTDB taxonomy): domain Bacteria; phylum Pseudomonadota; class Alphaproteobacteria; order Rhizobiales; family Xanthobacteraceae; genus Pseudolabrys. The sequence continues at coordinate 106,181 of CAWHQL010000010.1, forward strand.
ACGAAGGCGTGACGCCCTGAGTGCTTTCCCATCACCAGCGAGGTCTGCTTCACACCAACCGATTCCGGCGTCATGATTTCGTACGTTTGCGCATTCTTGAGCATGCCGTCCTGGTGGATGCCGCTCTCATGCGCAAATGCATTTCGTCCGACGATCGCCTTGTTGTATTGCACCGGAAACGACGTCGCTGCGGCGACGAGCTTTGACGCGCGCGTCAGCATTGTTGCGTCGACGCCGCAGTGGAACGGCAGCACGTCGTTGCGGACCTTCATGGCCATGACCACTTCCTCGAGCGCGGCGTTACCGGCACGCTCCCCGATACCATTGATGGTGCATTCGATTTGGCGTGCGCCGGCTTTTACGCCTTCGAGGGAATTGGCAACGGCCATGCCGAGGTCATTGTGGCAGTGGGTCGAGAAGCGCGCCTTGTCGGCGTTAGGCACACGCGTCCGCAACATTTCAATGAGAGCAAAGTATTCCTCGGGCACCGTGTAGCCGACAGTGTCGGGGATGTTGATGGTTGTTGCCCCCGCGTTGATTGCCGCTTCAACGCAACGACAGAGAAAGTCGTGATCGGTACGAGTGGCATCCTCCGCGGACCATTCGACGTCATCCGTATGACCACGCGCACGTGTCACCTGGCCAACCACCATCTCGTAAACCTCGTGCGGCTCCTTCTGGAGCTTGTATTTCATGTGCACGGGCGACGTAGAGATGAACGTGTGGATGCGCTTGCGTCTCGCCGGCTTGATCGCCTCCGCGCAACGATCGATATCCTTGAAGGCTGCGCGCGAAAGACCGCAGATCACTGCTTTCTTCGATCGCTGTGCGATCTCGTGCACGGCGGCAAAATCACCATCGGAAGCGATCGGAAAGCCCGCCTCGATGATGTCGACGCCCATGTCGTCAAGCAGCTCCGCAACCTCGATTTTTTCTTCGTGCGTCATCGTTGCGCCGGGACATTGCTCACCGTCGCGCAAGGTGGTGTCGAATATAACGACGCGGTCCTTCTCGGACTTTGTCTGGGTAGCCATGGAAATGATCCTTCTCGTCAAACGCGCCGCTTTGGGCGCTCTATGGGTTCTCCGTCAGATCCCCCGAGTGCCCAGGCACAGATGCCCAGCCGGCCCTCAGGGGCGGATAAGGAGAAGGAGCGTGCCCAGAATGAGGGAAACCGCGGAGCCGGCATATCCCGCCGTCCGCCCGATCGCGCGAATATTCCTGCGCGTCGACATGGAATGTTCCCTCGTCTCGTCGGTTAACTTGACGGGTCTTGGTAAAGCCCGAGTTAACCGGCCTGCTTTTAGCGGAAAGCGCCATGCCAAATCAAGGCACCCGCAACTGCCATAGTCTGCTGTCAACTTGTGCCCATAGGCTGCATGGAACCGCCAGGATGAGCACTCTCAACCGACGAGCCTGGGCAAGATCGGCGGTGTCCCTCGTCGCGTTCCTGGCAATGATATTCATACCAGCAGGCACGCTCCATTTTTGGCCGGGATGGCTGTACAGCTTCTTATTTGCCGCAGCGACAACCGCAATCAGCGTCTATTTTCTAAAGCACGACCCCAAGCTCGTTGAACGCCGCATGAAGGTTGGCCCGGCGGCCGAGCAGAGACCTGTTCAGAAAATCATCATGGCGATTACTCTTGCGGGTTTCATATTGCTGATCGTCCTGCCCGGACTCGATTACCGCTGGCACTGGTCGTCCGTGCCAACCTGGCTCGTACTCGCTGCCAACTTTACGTTGGCATTGAGCTTTGTGATCTTTTTCATCGTGCTCAAGCAAAACAGCTATGCGGCGTCGACGATCAGAGTTGAAGCGGATCAACCGGTCGTCTCGACCGGCCTCTATGCCGTCGTAAGACATCCGCTGTATTCGGGCGCGCTGCTGTTGCTGCTCGCCACCCCGCTCGCGCTGGGGTCCTATTGGACCCTGCTGGTCGCTTTCGCGCTAGTACCTGTGCTGCTGTGGCGATTACTCGACGAAGAGCGCTTCCTGAAGCAAAGTCTACCTGGCTACGCGGATTATTGCCGTGCCACCCGCTTCAGGTTGATCCCCCTCATCTGGTAGCCGTGAACTACCCGCATCCGAACCGCGATGTCAGGAAGGTGATCGCGTAGCCGGGCATGGCAGGATCGAAATCGCCGGGGCCGCGCACGATACGGATATCTGCCAGTTCCGGCCTTTTCTCGCTTGCGAGATATTCCAGAATGTGTTCGCGCAGGGCTTTAGCCGATTCATTCGAATGCAGGACTTTGATCTGTGCGATCAAGGCACCATCGACTGACATGGTCCAGCCAGGTTCGACGTTAAACGCGGTCATATCGAGACCAGTCTCTTCCTTCAGTTCGCGGTGCAAGCTCAGGCCAAGATCGACCTTTCCGTCGACAATGATTCCCGGGTCGGGCGTGCCGCAGGGAAAATAGATTCTTCCTCCGTTGAACGTGTGCGAGCCCATGACGCCGAGCAGAAACGCGCCGTCTGCCGACATGATTGCCGCTGCGCTGAAACAATCGCCTACACCTGCGGCTGGCCGGTCCCAATGGCACCAGGCGGAAAAACTCGCGTAGTCGGTTTCGAGGTATTGGCCGTGGAGGACACCGTTCTCAACGACGCGATTGTGCATCAACAGGACGCGGCCGTTCCAAACGTCCGGCTTCTCTCGCGTGAGTGCGTTGAAATACGCGTCGATTTCGGCCCGCCGCTCGTCCGCAAAAGCCCAGGGCTTCGGCGAGAAAGAAAGGTCGAGCCTATCGATATGAAAGACCGGTAGAGTTTGCGTCATCACGCCAGCGCTTCCGCCTTGAACACGCGACTTGGCTTCACGATTTCGTCCTGAGCGCTCACCAGCTGAATTTCCCGCGCGCCATTTTCCGCGGTCTTGGCAAGTACACCGAATATGGCTGAAACCGCGGACGAAAGCGCCTCACCTAAATTTTGGTCTTGCAGATAGTGCGCGAAAAACAGGGCCGCAATGGCATCGCCTGCCCCGTTCACCACAAGTGGCAGTTTTGGTGTACGTACGACGAAACACCCGTTGTCGTCCGACGCCAGTAGATCGATGGCATCGTCAGGCGTCTCGTCGGTCAGCAAGGAGGTGACCAGAATTACACGCGGTCCGAGATCATGCACCGCCACAACCGCGTCACGCGTTTGGCGCAGCGTCTTGCTGGGCCGCCCGCTGAGGTAGTCCAGTTCGAACTGGTTGGGCGTGATGATATCGGCAGCCGGCACGGCCTGGTCCTTCATGAATTGCGGAATGCCCTCGCGTACGAAAATGCCACGCCCAACATCGCCGATCACGGGATCGCAGCAATATTTCGCGCCCGGATTGGCCTTTTTCACGGTCGCAACGGCATCAAGAATGGCCATGCCAATTTCGGCGGAACCCATATAGCCGGAGAGAACGCCATCGCACTCGCCGAGAACGCCGCGTTGTTCGATGCCCGCGACAACCTCGCCAATCATGCCTGCATCGAAGACCCTGCCCTTCCAGCTGCCGTAGCCGGTGTGGTTGGAGAATTGCACGGTGTGAACAGGCCAGACCTCGACACCCATTCGCTGCAGCGGAAATGTGGCAGCGTCATTGCCAACGTGGCCATAGGCCACGTGCGACTGTATCGAGAGAATGTTCATCACGGGTGGCAGTCTGTGTTCGTCAACTCAAAACGTGGATGGCCGGGACAAGCCCGGCCACCACGCAAATATGCAGGTTCAATCCGTCTGCGAAGGTCACTATTTCATCCCGGTCGTCTTGTTCGCCGCGTCCACGAATTTGTTCGTGTAGGTCTTTGACAGATCGATGTTTGCCTTCGCGACGTCCGGCGATGACTGACTGAATACCGCGAGCACCGCTGCCGCGCCCTTGGGGTCCATCCGGCCAGTCTCCGAATACATCGGCAGCGTATTCTTGAGGGCCGCGACATAAAGCGCCTTGTCCTTGCCGACGAGGTTTTCCGGCATCTTGTCGGCGACCTCCTCCGGCGTGTGCGTGTGGATCCATTTCAGCGTGGCGATGATCGCGTTCGTCAGAGCCTGCACTTCCTTTTCATGCGTGGCGATCCAATCTGCCCGCGTGTAGAGCGCGCCGCCTGGATACTCGCCACCGAACACGGATAGCGTATCCTTCTGGCTGCGCGTATCGCTGAGAATTTTTAGCTGCTTGTCCTGTCCTTGGAGGATGGTGACAGCCGGGTCGAGCATGATTGCCGCATCGACCGTACCCTGTTCCATGGCGACGACTGCGGTGGCCCCAAGTCCCACGCCAATGACGCCAACGGAATTCGGATCGACGCCATTCTTACTCAGCATGTATTTGAGGAAAAAGTCAGTCGACGATCCGGGAGCGCTGACACCGATCTTTTTGTTGGCGAGATCCTTGATCGAGTTGATTTCCGTAGAATGCTTGGGAGACACCACAAGCGCGAAGCCGGGGTAGCGATCATAGACCACGAACGATTGCAAATGCTGGCCCTTGGCAGCGAGATTGACGCAGTGATCGAAATAACCAGAGACGACATCGGCGCTGCCGCCAATAACTGCCTTGAGTGATTCGGAACCGCCCTTGAAGTCGACGATCTCTACATTGACGCCGGCCTTTTCGTACTCGCCGAGCGCCTGGGCTAACATGGTGGGCAGGTAGCACAGGCAAGATCCGCCGCCGACGGCAAGCGTCACTTTTGACTGAGCGAGCGCAAGGCCCGACGAAAGGACAAGCGCGGCGAGCGAAACGCTAAACCGCCGGATGAGTTTCACGGACATGAATTCCTCCCTTAGGAACTGCGGCATTGCCGGTCGTTTGGAGCGCAAGATAGGCTAGCCTACCTAACCTGACTAGGGCCGTGCGTCGCCGACAACGGGCCGCCAAATCAAAAGCCGCTTCTCAATCAGGCTGACGATCGTGTCAATCGCGATCACGAAAGTGGCCAGCACGAACATGCCGGCGAATACGCCAGCAACATCGAACACACCCTCCGCTTGTTGGATCAGATAGCCGAGGCCGGCCGCCGCTCCCAGATATTCGCCCACCACCGCGCCCACGACGGCAAAGCCCACCGCGGTATGCAGCGAAGAGAACATCCAGGACAGCGCCGACGGCCAATAAACGTGCCGCATCAGCTGCCGCTCGCTCATGCCAAGCATTCGCGCGTTTGCCAGCACGGTTGGGCTTACTTCCTTGACGCCCTGGTAGACGTTGAAGAAGACAATGAAAAAAACGAGTGTGACGCCCAGCGCAACCTTCGACCAGATGCCGAGGCCAAGCCAAAGCGCGAAGATCGGCGCCAGCACCACGCGCGGAAGCGCATTGATCATTTTCACATAGGGATCGAACACCGCGGCCGTCCGCGGCTGGCGTGCAAACCAGAAGCCGACTAGCACGCCCCCGATCGAGCCGATCACGAATGCCAAAAGCGATTCGATTAACGTGACCCAGAGATGCTTCCAGATAACGCCGCTCGCAAACCAGGCGACAATCTGTTTTGCGACATCAACCGGGTTTGAAAAAAAGAATGGCGGCAGCAGCATTCTGCCGAAAACGGGATAGGTGGTCAGCACATACCAAAGTGCGATACCGACCACCGCAACCAGCACCTGCAACAGGAGGAGATTGATGCGCGACATTGCGATCAAAGTCCCCCTAGTTGCATGTGTCTTAGCAGACCGTCAGTAAGGGTTGCGGAACAGGCCAACCATGCCCGCGGCACCCTTAGCGTGACCGTTGAGCTTTTCCAGCAGTTCGAGCCTGGTCAGACCCGCCGGCAATGCTTTCGGATCGAGATCGGTCGCCACAATGATGAATGTATAGTGGTGGGGCGCACCGGGTGGTGTGCACGGACCCATGTAGAAATCTTTGCCGGCAGTCCCTTTGCCGCCGACAAATTTGTCGGACGGTTTGCTGGTTTCGCCCTCTGCAAAAGACGTTACCGAGGCGGGGATACCATAGGCATGCCAATGGTCGACGCCGAGACCGCCACGGCCCTCGGGGTCGGTCATGATCAGTGCAAAGCTAACAGTGCCGGCAGGCGGATTCTTCCATTCCAAAGCCGGTGAGACGTTTTCACCCACGCAGTTCGGATTGGCCTTGTTGTCGCCAGCCATCTTCTTGGGCAGCAGGGTTCCGTCCTTGAAGGACGGAGAACCCAGCGTGAAGGGGTCGGCCGCAAAAGCATTTCCGGCCAGCAGCAAAGCGCCGCTTGCAGCGGCAAGCATGTAACGTAATCCCGGCATTGCAATTCTCCCATTGATGTTGTCGGGGCGTCAGGACGAACAAAGCTAACTCAATAAAATTCCACCTGCATCAGGCTCGCTCGCTAAGGGCATAGCCCTTGAGCACCTCCGCTTTCAGCTTGTGCCAAATGTCGCGGTGAAGCTCATTGAACACCGGATCGAGCTTGACCTCCGATGTATCGCGCGGTCGTGGCAGGGGGACGCGCCAGTCACCAATGATGCGCGCCGCCGGCCCCGCCGACATAATAACCACCCGATCGGAAAGCGCGATTGCTTCTTCCAGATCGTGCGTCACGAAAAGAACCGCCTTGCGATCGGCTGTCCAAAGATCGAGCAGGAGGTTACCCATGATCTGCCGCGTCTGGGCGTCGAGCGGCCCGAAAGGTTCGTCCATAAGCAGGATTTTGGGATCTCGGATCAATACCTGCGCCAACCCAACGCGCTTGCGCTGGCCGCCTGACAACATATGAGGGTAGCGGTCGACGAATGCGGCGAGACCGACGCGCGCAAGCCATTCTTTTGCTCGCAGGCGAGCGTCCGCCACGGGCGTTCCGGATGTCTCAAGACCAATTGCGACGTTCTCGACCGCGGTTTTCCATGGAAAGAGTGCATCCGCTTGAAACAAATAACCGGCCTGACGATTCAACGTCGAAAGCGAACGGCCGAAAATATTGACGGCACCAGCGGCCGGCGCAAGCAGACCGGCAGTGACGTTGAGCAACGTCGACTTGCCGCATCCAGTGGGGCCGACGATCGCGACGAATTCGCCATCGGCCACATGAAGCGTCGCGCGTTCGACAGCCGTGTAGACGCCACCGTCCGCCAGACGGAATGCGACTACGACGTCATCGAGTGCGACTGCTGCGTCTGATGTGCGCGTATTGTGAATACTGGACGCAGCCACGGCGGCGTTTTCCGCCATGTTTCCTCTCCCGCATTTTCTTGGCTGGCAAACTATCCGGACAGCGGGAGCTTGCAAAGCCCGCCTGTCAGAGCCCCTTGATCAGCCCCGCATCGATCAGGAGACGATTGAACCGACGCGCCTCAGCTCCGCCGGCGCAGCGGTAGAACAGCCCCTGACAACGCCTCAGAATATTCTTCTGTTCGGCAAACGACGGATCAAGCGGCACGCCTGCCGCTTCCTGCACCAGCAAGGGCAAATAAGGTGCATCGAGTGCCTTAAGTGCCGACGAGAGATCGACAGGCCTGAAGTTCACTGCGTCGATCGCATAGTAGCTCGTGTAGTAGCGCGGATCGAAAGTTTCGAGCAGCCGCGCGATTGCTGGTTCGCCGAGGGAAGGATCGATGATGCGATAGGCAAATTCTGGCTGGTGATCGCCAAAGCGAACGATCAGGAACGAATCGGTCGGAAAGTCGTGCTTAAGCCGGGCAAGCAGTGCGGAATAGTCCTGCGCGCTCAACGTCTGTCGCCTAATGTATTCATCGATGTTCGGAGCGTTGCCGAGCGCGTGCCAGTTCGGCGTGATCTCGGGCCGATAGGTGAAGTCCCACGGAAAATGATTGGCCGCCGTGTAAACGAACAGAAACAAAGGACCACTGCGATGTTCGCGCGCAATGATGTTGGTGGCCTGATCAAAGTAGAAACTGTCTCGCTCAAGCCCACGCGTACCCAAGTCTTTCATATCGAGGTAGCGCTCAATTCCGGCAGTCGTCTGAAAGCCGCGTGACCCGAGAAACGCCCCGTAGAAGGGATACAGGCTGAAGGTCTTGTAGCCACATCGGCTCAGGACGCTCGGCAAGCCGCGTGCGACATGACCGGAGGCAATTCGCGTCACCGACGTGGCAAAACGGCCATAGGAACGCGCCGACAAACCAGTCAGCACGTTGTATTCGGTAAACCAGCTTGGGCCTCCCGCGCCCTCGACGATGAGTTTACGCGGGACACCGTCGAACGACTGGAAATGCCGCTGATAACCTGGCGGAACGATCATGCCAGGCGCCGCGGTTATGTCGAAGCTCAACTCATCGTGCAGCAGAATGATGTGCGGAAGTTTTCCGGCCGGATTGCACGCCGCAGCCGGCGTCTTCAATCGGTCGGCGACAACGGCGTCCGATTCCAGAAGCCCATGGGTTGCGAACTCGTAGATCGCGTCCACGCCGGATCGCGCGAACTTCGACACGTAGTCACGGTTGAAAAATTCGCCGTAGAGATCGGCGGGATACGCCATCGACAGGACGACCAGCGCGCCCATGCACAGGGTGCCGCAAAGCGCACTCGTGCGAACGCGCATTCGGAAGGGGTCAATCCGCCAAAGAAGCATCAGCAGCGGAATTGCAACGAGCACACCCACGAGGACTGGCCCGCGCAAGCGCGGCATGATCGTAAAGAGAAAGGCCGACGTGTCCGGATCGATGATCATCAGATCGACGAAGTTCACAGTCATCATCAACTTGTCGTATTTGAATTGCGACAGCAGGATGATCGCGACGACCATTCCGAGCGAGAGCAGGGCCGCTATCGAAGGCCGACGAAGCACAGCCAGCCAGAAAAAATTCAACAGCGCCCAGGTAACCAGGAATGTCGCCTTGGTTGCCAGATCGAGCTCGGTCGCGGTCATCACGACGAGCGCGCTGAGGTGTAGAAGTGTGATGATGACGAGCGCCAAAGCATCGCGGCGCGAGATTGTCTCGGCAGGCGCAAGTCGGCTGAGCAGTGCGGACGCAACGGACAACATGGCATGGCCCTGCCCGGCTGCGATCCTCACTTTTACCCAGCACACGGCCCGCCGTCATAAGACTGTAATCAAACGGTCATTGCAAGGTGTCGGGTCGCCGCCGACACGATTTTTCCGATGTTAACCAAAGGGATGGCCCCAGACCTTCGAGAATTCGGCAGTTCCGCGCCATAGGCTTGCGTGCCATCATCGCCGCCAATGACCCTTGATGCCCGCCTCGCCGACGCATGGTCGCGTTTACCGGACTATCTCAGCAGCCATGTGCTGGTGAGCCTCACCGCTCTCGCCATTGGGCTCAGTATCAGCCTGCCTTTCGCCATCGCCTCGAGGCACAGGCCCCTTCTACGCGCGGTTCTGCTGGGGACGGCAAGCGTGGTGCAAACCATTCCCGGGCTTGCACTTCTAGCCTTGTTCTACCCGTTGTTGCTGGCGATCGCCGCTTTGTCCGAACGCGCATTCGGCAAGGGCTTCTCGGCGCTCGGATTTCTTCCAGCGGTGCTCGCGCTTGCGCTGTATTCGATGCTTCCGGTCCTACGCAACACTGTGACGGGACTTAATGGGGTCGACGCGCGACTAAGCGAGGCTGCGCGAGTTGTCGGTATGCGGCCGTGGCAGCTGCTTCGCGACATCGAGCTTCCGCTGGCCCTACCGGTCATCATGGCGGGAATTCGCACTTCCGCCGTCTGGGTCATAGGCACGGCGACGCTGGCGACGCCGATCGGACAAACGAGTCTTGGCAACTACATTTTCACCGGTTTGCAGACGCAGAATTGGGTCTTTGTCATTTTCGGGTGCATCGCAGCGGCAGTGCTGGCGCTCGCTGTCGATCAGTTGCTCGCTTTGATGCAAGACGGCGTCACCCGCCGAAGCAGCACGCGTTCGCTGATCGGAGGACTCGGTCTCGTTGTCCTCACGTTGGCAGCACTGGTTCCCGGTTTCGCGCGGTCGAAGGGTGAATATGTCATCGGCGCAAAAACCTTCACTGAACAATACGTGCTTGCAGCTTTGATCAAGCAGCGGCTCGAAGCCGCCGGACTCTCGGCCGAGAGCCGGCCAGGATTGGGCTCAAACGTGCTGTTCGACGCGCTGGCGTCCGGCGAAGTCGACGTCGCGGTGGATTACTCTGGCACGCTTTGGGCAAACCGCATGCAGCGCAAAGATGTGCCGGCCCGTGCGACAATGCTCGCTGAATTAACTCGATGGCTTACAACGACGCAACATATCGAATTGGTGGGTCCGCTCGGATTCGAGAATGCCTATACATTGGCGATGACGAAGCAGAAGGCTGATGCCTTAAAGGTCAGCTCGATTGCCGATCTGGCGATCCACGCGAGCGGGCTCAGCGTCGCGGGAGACTATGAGATTTTCGCGCGACCTGAGTGGGCCTTGCTGCGGTCCGCCTATGGATTGAATTTTCGCACACAGCGGCAAATGCAACCGGAATTCATGTACAGAGCCGTCTCCGAAGGTGAAGTCGATGTGATCGCGGCCTATACGAGCGACGGACAAATCTCGACTTACGGTCTCAGCGTTCTAGCCGACGTTAAACACGCGATCCCGTCTTACGACGCAATTCTGCTGATCTCGCCTAAACGCACCGGCGACAGAAAATTGATTGCTGCCCTGAAACCTCTGGTCGACTCAATCGAGGTCGCAGCTATGCGCGAAGCAAATGCGCGCGCCAATGGAGGCGACACGCCGGATGGGGCGGCCCGATGGTTGTGGGAACACGTTGGAAAGAAACGATGAGATGGCCGGGACGAACCCGACCATCTCCTCAGCGGACTAGTTTTTGCTCTTGTCCACGAGCGCACGCTGCTTGATCCAGGGCATCATGTCACGCAGCTTGGCGCCGACCTGCTCGATCGGGTGTTCGGCGAGCTTGGCGCGCGTGGCCTTGAACGAGGTCTGATTGACCTTGTTTTCCAGCATCCAATCTCTGGCAAAGCGACCGGACTGAATGTCGGCGAGCACGCGCTTCATTTCGGCCTTGACCTCGGGCGTAATCACGCGTGGACCGGAAACATACTCGCCGTATTCCGCAGTGTTCGACACCGAGTAGTTCATGTTGGCAATGCCGCCCTCGTAGATGAGGTCGACGATCAGCTTCACTTCGTGCACGCACTCGAAGTACGCCATCTCCGGCGCATAACCCGCTTCTACGAGCGTCTCGTAGCCGGCCTTCATCAGCTCGACGAGGCCACCACACAACACCGTCTGTTCGCCGAACAGATCGGTCTCGCATTCTTCCTTGAAGGTCGTTTCGATAATCCCTGCGCGACCGCCGCCGATTGCCGACGCATAGGAGAGACCGAGGTCGTGCGCGTTGCCCGAAGCGTCTTTATGAATCGCAACCAGGCAGGGCACGCCCGCGCCGCGCTGATATTCCGAACGCACCGTGTGGCCAGGTCCCTTGGGCGCGATCATCAGCACATCGAGATCGGAACGCGGTTCAATCAGATTGAAATGTACGTTAAGGCCGTGTGCGAACATCAACGCCGCACCATCTTTCATATTTTTGGCAAGATGATCACGATAGATGTCGCCCTGCAGTTCGTCGGGCGTCAGCATCATCATCACGTCGGCCCATTTTGCAGCCTCGCCAACCTCCATGACTTTGAACTTTTCAGCTTCGGCCTTCTTCACCCCGGCCGAGGTCTTGCGCAACGCCACCGCAACCTCTTTCACCCCGCTATCGCGCAGATTGAGCGCGTGGGCGTGACCCTGACTTCCATAGCCGATGATGGCGACCTTCTTACCTTTGATCAGGTTCAGGTCGGCGTCGCGATCGTAGTAGACACGCATGGTACTTTGTCCTCTTGGTCCTTCGGTCAGCCAATAATCTGTTGAAATTTCGGAGATTGCCGCGTCGCGGTGCTTCTAGGTCGCTCTGACAATTCGGGCAAGTCCCTTTGCTGGCTTCCGTTACTGTCGGTCCCGCTGTCGCTTGATCTGGATCCTGCCGGCATAAATCAACGCGAAACCCGCAAGCAGACAGCCGTATTTGATCATCTCCGGCAGATTGGAGCCCTGCTCGAAGCACCGTGTGGCGGCAAAGCCGACACTGACGCAGCGCGAATTGTCCACCGTGTAGGGCTTTATGAATAGTCCAAGCAGGATCAAAGGGATCGCCAGAATGGTCAAACCCATCGCCTACATCCCCTCGGGGCCGCGCATGATGGCGGCGATGCCGGTGCGCGCAACCTCTACGAGGCCGAGCGGCAACATCAGGCTGATGAACTGCTCGATCTTTTCACTCGCCCCGGTGATTTCGAAGACGAAGCTTTCCGTCGTCGCATCGATCACGCGGGCACGGAAGGCATCCGCAAGCCGCAGGGCCTCGACGCGGTTGTCGCCCTTGCCCTTAACCTTGACCATTGCGAGTTCGCGTTCGATCGCATTGCCGGCGAGTGTCATGTCGACCACGTGATGCACGGGCACAAGTCGGTCGAGTTGGTTCTTGATCTGCTCGATCACCATCGGCGTGCCTGTGGTGACGATCGTGATCAACGACAGGTGCTGCCGGTGTTCCGTCTCCGAAACCGTCAGGGACTCGATGTTGTATCCGCGACCCGCAAAAAGGCCAATAACGCGCGCCAGCACACCCGGTTCGTTATCGACCAGCACAGAGAGCGTGTGGGTTTCCGACTTCTGTGCGGTCGGCGCCGCAGGATAATGGCTAGTCGTGGGAGCGTTCATCACACCATCACCTTGCCTTCTTCAGTGATGGCGTCTTCGACGCTGACGCCGGCATCACCGAGCAACATCTCATTGTGAGCACGTCCCGACGGAATCATCGGGAAGCAGTTTTCCTTGGGATCGACCACGCAATCGAAAAGCACAGGCTTGTCGACGTCGATCATCTCCTTGATCGCGCGATCGAGATCGGCCGGCTTCTCACAGCGGATGCCATGCGCGTGGTAGGCCTCCGCGAGTTTGACGAAGTCGGGCAAGGCCTCGCTGTAGCTTTCCGCATAGCGTCCGCCGTGCAGCAGCTCCTGCCATTGCCGCACCATGCCCATGTAATTGTTGTTCAGAATAAAGACCTTGATCGGCAGCCGGTACTGCACGGCGGTCGACAACTCTTGCATTGTCATCAGCACCGAAGCTTCGCCCGCGATGTCGATCACCAGCGATTTCGGATGCGCGAGCTGCACGCCGACCGAAGCCGGCAAGCCATAGCCCATCGTGCCCAGCCCGCCAGAGGTCATCCAGCGATTGGGCTCCTGAAAACCATAGAACTGCGCCGCCCACATCTGGTGCTGGCCGACCTCGGTCGTGATGTAGGCGTCCCTGTCCTTGGTGAGCTCGTAAAGACGCTGGATGGCGTATTGCGGCTTGATCAGGTCGTTCGACGACCGATACGCCAGTGACTTGCGCGCACGCCATTTCTCGATCTGCGCCCACCACGCCTGCAAAGATTTCTTGTCAGGGTGGATCGCGCTGGTGCGCCATAGCCGCACCATATCCTCGAGGACATGCGCGCAATCGCCCACGATTGGCACATCCACCTTTACGTTCTTGTTGATCGACGACGGATCGATGTCGATGTGAATCTTCTTCGAACCGGGCGAGAATGCATCCAGCCGCCCGGTAATGCGGTCGTCGAAGCGCGCGCCGACGCAAACCATCACATCGCAATCGTGCATCGCCATGTTGGCTTCGAGCGTTCCGTGCATGCCGAGCATGCCGATCCACTTGGGGTCAGCTGCCGGAAACGCGCCAAGACCCATCAGCGTGGACGTGATCGGATAGCCGGTGAGCTTGACGAACTCACGCAAGAGATCGCACGCCGCCTTGCCGGAATTGATGACGCCGCCACCGGTGTAAAACAGTGGACGCTTGGCGTGCGCCATGAGGTCGATCGCCTGCTTGATCTTGTCCATGTCGCCCTTGAGCTTGGGCTTGTAGCCGGTGTGCGGGAAATCCTTCGGTTTCGAATAGACGCCCTTTGCAAATTGAATGTCTTTTGGCACGTCGACGACGACCGGGCCCGGCCGCCCGCTCGAGGCAATGTGAAACGCCTCGTGCAGGGCACGGGGCAGATCCTCGATACGCTTGACTAGATAATTGTACTTCGTGCACGGGCGGGTGATGCCGACCGTGTCGCATTCTTGAAAGGCATCGTTGCCAATCAGATGCGTCGGAACCTGTCCGGTAATGCAGACAATCGGAATCGAGTCACAGAACGCGTCAGTCAGTCCAGTGACCGCGTTGGTGGCCCCGGGGCCGGACGTAACCAGCACACACCCGACTTTGCCGGTCGAACGTGCATAGCCTTCCGCGGCGTGCACAGCGCCTTGCTCGTGCCTGACCAGGATATGGCGCACATGGTTCTGCGAAAAAATCGCATCGTAGATCGGCAGAACCGCGCCACCCGGATAGCCGAACACATGCTCGACGTTCTGGTCGGCGAGCGCCTGAATCACCATCTCGGCGCCGGTCATTTCGCGTGTCATGCCGTTTCCTTTCATGGTCGTCGTCGTCTTACTCCGAAGAAATAAAAAAGGCCCGAAACGGGCCAATGTTCGGACGCTTCCTGCGGCCCTTGCCTAGGACCGCACCAGCGCCCGAACCGCTACTACAGTAATAATATTGCGCAACATTGCTATCGCCCGAACTTTCATTGCGCGGGTTTATAGGGACTCCCCCGAGCCCGGTCAAGCGGAATTCGCCCTATCTCGATGCGGAAAACTGGCTCTTTAGTGAAGAAATTGCAATTTCCGCGGTCTGACAAGGCCAATCCTTCATCTGATTGCGAAACCAGGTTAGCTGGCGCTTCGCATACCGCCGGGTATCCATCACAGCCCCTGCGATCGCTTCTTCGAGGGATATTGCGCCGGCGAGATGCCGGATCAGCCAGGGCACGCCATGCGCTTTCATCGCAGGCAGGGTCGGATCGAGGCTGCGGGCGGCAAGTGTCCGCACTTCGTCCAGAGCGCCCGCCTCAATCATCGTTGCAAATCTTTTCTCGATGCGACCCACCAGTTCTTGGCGTTCGCACGTGATGAAGGTTTTCGTGGCACGCCCGGCATCCAGTAGCGGCGGCAGACCTTCACGGTGCCAATCCGACAGTGGTCGGCCGGTCGCCAGCACCACTTCGAGAGCGCGCGAAATACGCGAACGGTCATTGATCGTTATGCGTTGCGCGGTTGCGGGGTCGAGACGCACAAGCTCCGCATGAAGCGCCGGTGGCCCTCCGTCTCGCAGGCGACCGCGCACGTCTGCTCGGATTGTCTCAGGAATAGAGGGCACGGCGGCGAGGCCCGTTGTCAGCGCCTTGAAGTAAAGTCCGGTACCGCCGACGAGAACGGGAACGCGCCCTTGCGCATTCACATCACCGAGGGCGGCCTCGACATCCCGACACCAGCGCCCGACGGAATAGTTCTCTGCCGCGTCGACGTGCCCAAAGAGTCGGTGCGGGATCCGCTTTTCGTCATCCGTGGTCGGACGTGCGGTAATAGTACGAAGGTCGCGGTACACCTGCATGGAGTCGGCGTTGATGATGACGCCGCCGAGCTCCTCGGCGATCTCGAGCGCCAGCGCCGACTTGCCGCTGGCGGTCGGTCCTGCAATAAGCACCACCTTGGTAGTCATCATCCCGCCTTGTTGCGATCCTGATAGCACCGGCTGGCTGAGAACTCACCCGGGGTTACGGAGACTCGCTTGACGCTTATTAAACCATTCCGCGCTTTACGGCCCGCCCCGGGACGAGCGCCTGAGGTTTTGGCGCCACCGTACGACGTGCTGACGAGCGCCGAAGCACGCGAGCGCGCCAAGGGTAAGCCGTGGAGCTTCCTGCACATCTCGAAGCCGGAAATCGATCTCGATCCGGCCACCGATCCCTACGACAAGGTCGTCTATGCCAAGGCCGCTGAAAATCTCGAGCACATGGTTTCCGACGGAATCCTCGTGCGTGATGCCGAGCCTTGCTACTACGTCTATCGTCTCACCTGGCGCGGCCATACTCAGACCGGTCTCGCCGCGGTTGCCTCGCTAGCCGATTACGCGATCAACCGGATCCGCAAACACGAACTCACGACACCGGTGAAAGAAGACGACAGGGTGCGCCAGATCGAGGCCATCAATGCGCAGACGGGACCGGTGATGAGCGGATATCCGAACGCGCCCGAGATAGACGCCATTCTCGCTCAGACCGCGACCGGCAAACCTGAGGTCGATGTCACTGCCGACGATGGCGTTCGTCACCAGCTTTGGCGCATTGCCGACACCTCAACGATTGACAAGCTTACGCGCGCGTTCGAAGCCCTACCCGCGATATACATCGCCGACGGTCACCACCGTTCGGCTGCGGCGGCGCGGGTTGCCGCGTCTCGAGGTGGCGAAGGTTCGCACAGCTATTTTCTGTCGGTGATCTTCCCCGAACGCGAGATGACCATCCTCGACTACAACCGTGTTGTGAAAGACCTCAATGGTCATAGTGCCGAACAATTTCTGGCGAAGCTGCGCGGAAATTTTTCGATAGCCATCTCGGAGGAGCCCGCACGCCCGCGCTCATCGCACGAGTTCGGCATGTATCTCACGGGACGCTGGTACCGGCTTACAATCCGGCCGGAGCTTGTTTCGCAAGACCCGATCGGCCGACTTCCGATAACGATCCTGGCACGCAACGTGATCGAGCCGTTGCTTGGCATCATGGATCCGCGCACCGACAAACGCATCGACTTCGTTGGAGGAGCGCGCGGCCTGTCAGAACTCGAGCGCCGGGTGGCGTCCGGCGAAATGGCTATCGGGTTCGCGCTCTACCCGACGCAGATGGGTGATCTGATGGCGGTCGCCGATGCCGGGGGAATCATGCCCCCGAAATCGACCTGGTTCGAGCCGAAACTCGCCGACGGCATGGTCAATCACGTGCTCGACTAAAAAAGCGGCCGGTGCAAGCGGCACCGGCCGTGGCAATTTCAATAGAAAGCCCTACTGCAGGCTGAGCGCTACGAAACTTGGATCGCCGTCAGGCGAAACCACAAGCAGCACTGCCGCTTTCTTGCCGTCTTTCTTGAGCTTCTCGATGCGCTGCTGAAGTTCGGCCGCGCTCGACACCGGCTGCTGTTGAACCTCGGCGATAACCATCCCCGGCGCGAGGCGCTTTTCGGCGGCAGGCGAATTCGGATCGACGCCGGTAATTACGACGCCCTTCACCTTGTCCTTGATGTTGTGCTTCTTGCGCAGATCATCGGTGAGATTGGAAAGATCAAGCCCGAGCGCCTTTTTCACGACGGGCTTCTCTTCCGGTGTGCCGTCTTTTTTGTCGGTGACCGCCGCCTGCTTTTTCTCATCTTCCAGTCGGCCAAGCTTGACCGACTTCGTTTCCTCTTTGCCTTTGCGAATGACCACTACGTCGACATCCTTGCCGACCGGTGTATCGGCAACGATCCGCGGCAGGTCGCGCATTTCCTTCACGTCCTTGCCGTCAAATTTCACGATGACATCGCCCGGCTCGATACCGGCAGGCTTCGCCGGGCCCTTTTCGTCGATGCCCGCGACGAGCGCGCCGCGCGCAGGCTTCACGCTCAGGCTCTCGGCGATCTCATCACTCACCTGCTGGATACGAACGCCAAGCCATCCGCGCCGCACTTCCTTGAACTCACGCAGTTGATCGATCACCGGTAAGGCCGTCTTCGAGGGAACGGCAAACCCGATGCCGATCGAACCGCCGGACGGCGAAATGATCGCGGTATTTACACCGATCACCTCGCCATTCAGGTTGAACAACGGACCGCCCGAGTTGCCGCGATTGATCGCGGCGTCTGTCTGAATGTAGTTGTCGTACGGTCCGGACTGGATATCGCGGTTGCGGGCCGAAACGATCCCGGCGGTCACCGTTCCACCCAGGCTGAACGGATTGCCGATCGCAATCACCCATTCTCCGAGCCGCAATTTTTCACTGTCGCCGAATTTTACCGCTTTCAGTGGCTTGGTCGGCTTGACCCTAAGCAACGCGAGGTCGGTTCTCTGATCGCGGCCGACAACCTCGGCCTTCAGCGTTGTTCCATCATTGAGAATGACATTGACTTCGTCAGCGTCGGCAATGACGTGATTGTTGGTAACGACGAGGCCCGCCGGATCGACGATAAAGCCCGAGCCAAGCGAATTGACGCGACGTGGCGTGGGCGCTTGGTTGTTCTGTCCGTTCTGCCCGTTTTGGCCGGGTTGACCCTGTTGACCGCGCCGGTTCTTGAAGAATTCCTCGAAGAACTCCTCAAACGGCGAGCCCGGCGGCAATTGTGGCATGGCGCCACCACTTCGCAGATCGACGGATTGCTTGGTCGAGACGTTGACCACGGCGTCTATGACCTGTTCGGCCACATCAGCTATGCCCTCAGGCCCGCGAGCCGCCGCGGGCACAGTGAAGGCCGGCCAGGAGATGGCTGCGGCGGTTAAAATGGCCAAGCCAGCGCGGCCGACCGGGTTCCTCAAGCGGAAATAGTGTGCGCCCATGGGCGTCGAATCTCCTGGGAGTTAGGTTTCAGTGAGAGTGGCCCCGACCGGCAGGCAATTCAAGGGCACTCTGAGACAATACCACGCGATGCCGGTTGCATCTCATCCGCGAACCAACCAGACCACTATAAGGCCGACGAGAGCCGACCCGATCCCGATCAGACGCAGCGAGGTGTCGGGCGTTTGCAGAACACTAGCCATGGCTC
Source organism: uncultured Alphaproteobacteria bacterium (assembly GCA_963831515.1). Classification (GTDB taxonomy): domain Bacteria; phylum Pseudomonadota; class Alphaproteobacteria; order Rhizobiales; family Xanthobacteraceae; genus Pseudolabrys. The sequence continues at coordinate 124,771 of CAWHQL010000010.1, forward strand.
GCTTCGCCGCCTCGGGAAAGGCCGCAAAGATCAACCCCTCGATGACAAAAACCAGTCCGAGCGCGGCCAGAAAGTCCGACATGCCACTCGCTATTTGCTACCGGGTGGGAGCCTGGCCGGTCGACGGCGCTCTGTCCCGCGACTTGCCGGAAGGATCGGAAAAATAGCGGAAAAAGCTTGAGTCAGGCTTGAGCAGCATTCGCGTGTCGGTCGACTTCAAGCCATGTTCGTAGGCCTGCATTGAGCGGTAGAAGGCGAAGAAGTCTTGATCCAAGTTGAAGGCATCCGCAAAGATCTGATTCCGGATCGCATCGCCCTCACCGCGAATCTGCTCCGATTTCGAGGTTGCCTCGGCGACCAGCACCGTGACCTCACGGTCAGCGCGTGAGCGGATTTCCTGAGCACGCTGTGCGCCCTGGGCGCGGAATTCCGCCGCCTCGCGCTGACGTTCGGTCTGCATGCGCTGATAAACGGCTTGGCTATTTTGCTCCGGGAGGTCGGCGCGCCGGATACGCACGTCTACTACCTGGATGCCATAGGCGGCAGCCTCGCGGTCAACCAGTTCGCGGATGCGCGACATCAGGTCGGCGCGCTGATCGCGGACCACATGGGTGAATGTTACTTCGCCCAGCACGCGGCGTAGTGCCGAATTTAGGAGAATGGACAGCTGGGAGTTGGCGCCTGAGATCGAGCCAAGTGTCTGATAGAAGCGCAGCGCATCCTGAATCCGGTACCGCGCGAACGCATCAACCACCAACCGCTTCTGGTCCGAGGCGATCACTTCCTGCGACGGAGCCTCCAGATCAAGAATGCGTTTATCGATGTAGACAACCGAGTCGATGAACGGGGCTTTGACGTTAAGGCCGGGCTCGTTGACCACCCGGACTGGCTGTCCCAAGCGAATCACCAGCGCCTGTTGCGTCTGATAGACGGTGAACAATGACGAGTAGCCGATGATGAGCGCGGCTACGACAAGAACGGCGAGGATGCCGCCGAGGAAATTCAGTCTCATTGGCGGCCTCCCGTCTGCGGTTGGCCGCGCGTCTGCGGCGGGCGAGCGAGCTCATTGAGCGGCAAATACGGGACTACGCCACTCCCGCCGACACTTGAATCCAAAATGATCTTGTCCGTGCCGCCGAGCACACGTTCCATCGTTTCGAGGTACATGCGCTCGCGGGTGACGTCCGGAGCCTTCTTGTATTGCTCGTAGATTTTCAGGAACCGCGATGTCTGACCAGTTGCCTCGGCCACCGTCTGCGACTTGTAAGCCTCCGCGGCCTGCGTGATCTGCGCCACCCTGCCGCGCGCTTCCGGCACGACGCGGTTGGCATATGTCTGCGACTCATTGACCGCGCGTTCAAGATCGGCGCGCGCGGCCTGCACATCTCGGAAAGCATCGATTACTTGCGCCGGCGGATCGACCTTCTGCAGCTGCACCTGCTGTATGATGATTCCTGCGCCATAGTGGTCGAGCGTTTTCTGCATCAGGTCCTGCACGGCCGTCTCGATAGTCTGCCGCGCACCGGTGAGAATCGGCTGGATCTCAGAGCGGCCAATCACCTCACGCATGGCGCTTTCCGCCACCGCTTTCACAGTGCCTTCCGGATTTTGGATATTGAAAAGGAATTCTCCGACGCCTGTCGGTTTCACTTTCCATAGCACCGAAAAGTCCACGTCGACGATGTTCTCGTCGCCGGTGAGCATCAGGCTCTCCTCCGGCACGTCGCGGACTGTCGTGCCGCCGCGTCGGACGTCATCAACGACCCGCATGCCGATGTCGATTTTGTTCACGCGTAATGCCTTGGGCGTCAACACAGTCTCGATCGGATACGGCAAATGATAATTCAGGCCCGGCTGTACTTCGCGTACTTGCTTCCCGAAACGAAGCACAACACCCAACTCGTCCGGCTCGACCCTGAAGAAGCCGGAAAATCCCCAAAGCGCGAGAACACCGAGCGCGATGAGAGCGAGGCCGCGTCCGCCCAGGTTGCCACCTGGCAGCACGCGCCGCAGTCTGTCCTGGCCACGGCGCAGGATTTCCTCGAGATCGGGCGGAGTTGGCCCAGGTGATTGCGGCCCTGAGCCCCAAGGGCCCTTGCCACCACTACCCCACGGCCCTCCGCCGCCCTGATTGGTCCAAGGCATTGAATGATATCTCCCGCGCCGGCTATTTGCCCGGCTGACCTTAGTTGGGAGGGGTTATAGGGGACCCTAGGGCCCGTTACAACGCGCTCCGATGCCGCGACTACTGGCGCATTAACGTCTTACATATGTCGCCAAAGTGAAGTTGGCATCGTCGTCCGGTCCAGCAAAGCGGTCCTCGTGCGCTACCTCTTGCCAGACCTCCGGGTCGATTGGCGGGAACAACGCATCCCCATCGGGCGAAACGTGCACATGGGTAACCTCCAGTCGATCAGCCATCGGCATGGTTGCAGCAAAAATATCGCCGCCGCCTATCACCATGATTTCATCGACCCCACGTCGGATTGCGTCGCTGCGCGCAAAGCTGAGTGCCGCATCGAGGCTCGTGGCCAACACGGTGCCCGGTGCGACAAGACTCAAATCGCGCGTGAGCACGATGTTTGTTCGACCGTCAAGCACCTTCCCAATGGACTCAAGCGTCTTGCGACCCATGATCACCGGACGATTGAGAGTAAGCTTCCGAAAATGCTGGAGATCGGACTTCAACCGCCATGGCAGTTGCCCCTCACGGCCAATGACCGAATTGTCGCCGAGCGCTGCAACCAGCACGATTTTCATATCGACGTCCGGGCAACGGAATGCGTCTCCGGCACAGGAACCCTTTGGTGAAATAGATCCGCGCTCCCGTTTGGGAAATCACAGATAAATTTTGTCAAAAGGCACGACATGATCCGGTGATCCGTGATCAATGCTAGAACGATTGTTCTGATAATTCACTAACGATCGAGCATCTTGCGATGAACTGGAGAGATTTGTACGGGCCAAGCTCCAATTAAAATTATCTTAGCTTGATGCATACAAAGGGCGACAACAAAAGCACATGGTTTTGGTGGTTACACGGCCACTTCGGCCCTGATGTGGGGATGCGGATCGTAATTCTCGATCGCGAAATCCTCATAGCGAAACGCGAATATGTCTTTCACAGTGGAATTCAAACGCACCGTCGGCAAATGTCGTGGCGCGCGCGACAACTGGAGCCGCGCTTGCTCAAGGTGATTCAGATACAAATGCGCGTCGCCGAACGTATGGATGAAGTCGCCGGGCTTGTAGCCGGTCACCTGGGCCACCATCAGCGTAAGCAGCGCATAGGAGGCAATATTAAACGGCACCCCGAGGAAAACGTCCGCCGAGCGCTGATAAAGCTGGCACGAGAGCCTGCCGTCGGCGACGTAAAACTGAAACAGGCAATGGCACGGAGGTAATGCCATTTTATCGACGTCAGCGGGATTCCACGCCGTAACAATCAGGCGACGGGAATCCGGATTGCGCCGGATCATCTGAATCACGTTACCAATCTGATCGATCGTCTGGCCGTCCTGTGTCGGCCAGGAACGCCACTGATGACCATAGACCGGACCGAGCTCGCCGCGGTCATCGGCCCATTCATCCCAAATCCGCACCCCATGTTCCTGCAGATACTTGACGTTGGTATCACCCGCCAGGAACCAAAGCAGTTCGTAGATGATCGATTTCAGATGAAGTTTTTTCGTCGTCAGCAGTGGAAAACCTTCGTCGAGCCCAAAGCGCATTTGATAGCCAAAGACCGACAAGGTGCCCGTACCCGTGCGGTCGCGCTTTTCCGCACCGCGGCTAAGGATAAGTTCCATCAGGTCGAGATACTGGCGCATCGATCGTCGATTCTTTCCACGACTCGGAAGGTGGGGAAGTTTACTCCCGACGACAACGGCCAGCACGCTTTATCAACGGCTGAAATGCGCTGTTTTACGGTCCGACCAACTGTCAAACCTGATAGTATCGCGATGCCGTATTGGGGGTCGCCATGAGCTTCGATCGCATTCTCATCGCTCGAGTGCTTTTCTCACTAATGACTGTCGGCTGGGCGGTTCTGACTGTCGTCGCTGATTTCAACAAGACGCACGCGACAAATCCGGCATGGACACCGCACGCGCGCTTCCATGTCGTCTGGCAGATCTTGAGCTATGTAGGCTTCGGACTACTTGCCTTCGCGTTGATCTGGTGGCCGGGGCCGCTTGCTGTGGAGCGGCTCTATCTGGTGGCGCTGATGGGGGCGATTGTTTATGCCGCGTTTTTTGCAGCACTCATCGCGATGCCGGTCTATGGCGGCGCGGCTTACGACCAAAACGGCTATCAGCCCTTCAAGGCGCCTGTCGCGATCATCGCCACGAGATGGGATGCCAACATCACCGCCTTCTCGATTCAGCTCGTCATCCTTGCAGCCGGGCTAGTAGCGGTGAGTGGAGCCGTCGCGGGCTGATTGACGGGCGCGAGCCCGTCAGCCCATTTTGGCGTTATTCGACGAACACTTCGTCGCGTCGTTTGCGGATCATTGGAAGAGCGGCGAGCACCAGCAGAAACAACGCGACCGCAAGAAGCCCTGCCGAAATCGGCCGGGTGGCAAACACGGTGACGTCGCCTCGCGCGATTAGCATGGCGCGGCGCAGGTTCTCTTCCATTAGCGGACCCAGGACGAAGGCAAGCACCAGCGGTGCCGGTTCGAACTCGTGCTTGGTCAGCCAATAGCCAATGAGGCCGAAGATCGCAGCAATCACCACGTCAGTCGGCGAGTTGTTGATTGAGTAAATGCCGATGCAGCAGAACACGATGATCGAGGGATAGAGCAAGCGATACGGCACACGCAGCAGCGTCACCCACACGCCGACCAGTGGCAAGTTGATGATGACCAGCATCAAGTTGCCGAGCCACATTGAGGCGATCATGCCCCAGAACAGCTCCGGCTGCTTGGTCATGACCTGCGGACCCGGCACAATCCCGTGGATGGTCATCGCGCCGACCATCAATGCCATCACCGCATTGGGCGGAATGCCGAGAGTGAGAAGTGGAATGAATGATGTCTGCGCGGCGGCGTTATTGGCACTTTCCGGCGCCGCCACGCCCTCGATGGCGCCGCGGCCGAAGCGCTCCGGATTCTTCGAGATGCGTTTCTCAAAGGTGTAGGCGGCGAACGAAGCGACGACGGCGCCGCCGCCGGGAAGTATACCGAGCAACGAGCCAAGAATGGTTCCGCGCGCAATTGCACCGGATGAGTCAATCAGGTCCTGCCGCGTTGGCATCAGGCCCTTGATCTTGGCCTTCACGATGTCGCGGCTCTCCTGCGACATTTCCAGGTTGCGGATGATTTCCGCGAAACCGAAGACGCCCATCGCCACGTTGGTGAAGCCGATGCCATCCGACAGTTCGGCGATATCGAAGGTCATGCGACCGGCGCCAGTCTCAAGGTCCGAACCGACCATCGACAACAACAGGCCGGTCAGGATCATGGCGATGGCCTTGAGCACCGAGCCCTTGGCAAGGACCACCGCGAAAATGAGGCCCAGCACCATCAGCGAAAAATATTCCGCCGGTCCGAACAGCAGGGCAATCGAGGTCAGCGGCACACCGAGAGCCGCGACAAGGACAGTCGACACGCAGCCGGCAAAGAACGAGCCAATGGCGGCAATCGAAAGGGCCGCGCCGGCACGGCCCTGCCGCGCCATCTGATGGCCGTCGAGGCATGTAACGACGGATGTCGCCTCTCCGGGTATATTGACCAGAACCGAAGTGGTCGAGCCGCCGTATTGGGCGCCGTAATAGATTCCGGCGAGCATGATCAGCGCGCCGACCGGCGGCAATCCGAATGTGATCGGGAGCAGCATGGCAACCGTGGCAACGGTGCCGATGCCTGGGAGCACACCGACCAATGTGCCGACCAGTGCGCCGAGCAGACAAAAGCCAATGTTGTACGGATGGGCTGCGACCGAGAAGCCGAGAGCAAGGTTGGCCAGAAGTTCACTCATGACGTTTTATCTTTTTAGTACCAGGGCCAAAGCTGAAACGGCAGTTGCAGCAAATAGACGAACAGCAGGACGCAGAACGCTGTCATCACCACCGCGGCGATAAGGCTTTCCACCCAACGCATCTCGCTTGAGCCAAAAATCGAGATCATGAAGGCCGCAAAGGTCGACGGCACGAGACCCAATGGCGGAAGACTGACAAAACCCAGATTGAAGCCACGGATCATGCCGGCAAAAGCAAGAATGGCCAGGATGACCCAGGCCGGACCGCGAATTGCGTAACTATCGAGCGGCGGACCGTCGAAAAGCAGACCACCGAGCGAGACAAGGGCACCGACGATCGCAAGCAGCCCGGCGAATAGACGCGGCGCCGTTCCAGGCCCAAACGCAAAGCCGTGTGTTCCCGGCAGCTCACCAGACGCCCAGATAGCGAGGATCGCCAGCGCGATCAGAGCGAGGCCACCATAAAAATCGCGTGGGCCCCGCACCTTGAAGCGAAACCCACCCCCGTTCGCGGAGGTCTTTGCCCCCTCGGACATCATGTTCCTCCCTGCGCTTTATTCTTGCTTCTTGCTTCTTGGTTCTTGGGCCGGCCCCCGCCGACTGATCCCTAGCACACGAGATACCCCGGCCGGAAGCGCGGATGTTTGGCTAACCCACTAAAGCCAGCCGGATAGGCCAAGGACCCCACCCACCGCAAAAATCCACAGAGGATTTATGCGGGTCGCAAAGCCGACTATCGCAGTTACCGCAGTTATCGCAGCAGCATAAATGTTGTGATCGGCGGTCCGCGCAAGCACGAATGCGCTGGCCGCAATCAACCCCAACGACACGGGAACCAGACCGGCCTGAATGGCGATACGCCAGCGCGCCTCCTTGAAACGATCCCAGGTGCGCGCCACGAGAAACGCCAAAACGCACGTTGGCCCGCACATCGCTGCCGTCGCTACAGCCGCACCGGCCAGGCCAGCGACGTGATATCCGATCAACGTCACGATGATGATGTTCGGTCCAGGCGAAACCTGCGAAATCGCGAAACTGTCGGCGAACTGCCGATCGCTCATCCAATGCATCACCTCGACCGCGATGCGATGCATTTCCGGAATCGCCGCGTTGGCGCCGCCGACCGCAAACAGCGACAACAGCGCAAAATAGCCGGCCAGCGCAATCAGTGGATTGTCATTCATCTTGTCATCCACGCGCAGGCAACGCTGATCGGCGCGAGCACTGCGAACACCAACGGCAGCGGCCACTGCATGATAGCCACGCCAACAAAGGCTGCGATTGCAACGAGAGGCGCCCAGTCCCACCGTTTGCTGAACAATGGGGTTGCCATTTTGGCAACCACCGCGATCAGCAGGCCGGTAGCGGCCGCCGTAATGCCGGTGAGAATACGACCAAGCGCTTCGACGTCGCCGTAACGCGCATAGAGAACGGCGAGAATGGTGACAACGATCAAAGGTGGCCCCATCAGCCCAGCCAGAGCCACCGCCGCGCCGGGCGCACCGCCAAAGCGCGAGCCAAACACGACGGAAAAATTCACAACATTCGGTCCGGGTAGAAACTGCGAGAGTGCGAAAGCTTCGTTGAATTCTTCAGCGGTCATCCAACGACGCTGTTCGACAATCATTCGCCGCGCCCACGGAAGTGCGCCGCCAAACCCCGAAATCGAAACGATCACGAAGGCACGAAAAAGTTCAGAAAGCTTGGGGCGAATTGCCGTTGAGGAAGATGATGGCGCGGTGGATGCCGACATGCGTCGTCAAAATACAACGGGCTGAAAGCAGCGACTAGGCGTTGGCGCGCAAATCTTCCCTCTGCGCGACAATGGGATAGCGGGGGCGGTAACCAATATTTACTTTCCCATGCGATAACAGACCACCGTGCGATCGGGCCGGAGAAAGACATTGGCCGCGCGCCCCGTTTTAATCGCTCAGATCTCCGACCTGCACATTACCCGGCCCGGTGCACTGGCCTACGGTCGTGTGGACACCGCCGCGGCGCTTTTGCGGACTATCGGTACGTTGAACGCGCTCTCGCCGCGCCCGGACCTGGTAGTTATTTCCGGAGACATCGCCAATTCAGCGCTGCCGGAAGAGTACACGCATGCGATAAAGCTGCTTGGCGCTCTGCAGGTGCCATTCGTGGCAATTCCCGGCAATCATGACCGCCGCGCACTCGTGCGCGAGACGTTTCCCGATCCCACCTACGGAATGGCGGACAGCGCGCTCAATACCGTGCGTCGTATCGGTGGACTCGATATTTTCCTGATCGATTCAACTGTGACCGGTGCGGCGCACGGCGAGCTTGATGCACCAACGCTTACCTGGCTCGACAGAACGCTCGGCGCGTCGACAACACGACCTGCCTTCCTCTTTTTGCATCATCCACCGTTTGACACGGGGATTGTGTACACAGACGCCGCGCGGCTACGAAACGCCGACGCACTTGCCGCTGTTCTTAGACGACACCCGCGCGCGCTGTTGATCGCAGCAGGACATGTTCATCGCGCAGCGCAAACAGTGTTTGCAGGCATCTCAGCCAGCATCTGTCCGGCCGGCGAGCAGGCCGTCACGCTTGAATTCGAACCCCGGTGGCCTGAGGTTTTCAGAATTGAACCGCCTGCATTCCATTTGCATGCATGGCTTCCCGGACCGGGGTTCGGAAGCGTGGTCACCCACGTTGTACCGGTTGGCGAATTTCCCGGCCCCTATTCCTATGGCTACGCGGATACGACGCCGCCTTAGCCATAAGCGCCTGATTTCAGGGCCAATCGACCGCTCTTTCTTCGGTAACCTTCAGCGCCTATATTCTTAGCGCTGGGGCAACCCGGCTATGGCGATAAATGGCCGTCGTAATAAGCCTATCGGACCCGGGGGCAGTACCCGGCGCCTCCACCAAAGCCCGGCGAGCACAGGTTTTGGCGGGGGCGAAATAGGATCGACGAGGGTGTAAAGGGCGCGCTTTTGCTCGGCATGGTACCGCCGATATCGGGCCAAAATCATAGTTGCTAACGACAACAACTATGCTGGGCTTAAAGCGGCTGCGTAAGCAGTCTCGACAAGCCTAATCTAAAGCCCTGACGGGTTAAGCTCCGTCAGGCGGGGTCCGGAGGCACCTGGCAACAGAAGCCTCCACTTTTCTGTGCGGAGCGGCACCAAATATGACAGGTAAGCTATAGCTTCCGCGCGGGGATAGCGCTTCCAGCATGCGTCGCGGTAGCATCGGATGATTCACCCAGGCTTCGACTCTCCATGGCCGACCAGATTCGCTACGATCTTCTCACTCAACAGGCATTGCGCGGCGTCGTACGTAGTGTGCTGACCGATGCCGCCAAGAAGGGCCTGCCGGGCGACCATCATTTCTACATTTCGTTCGATACGCGCGCAGACGGCGTGCGGGTGTCGGATCGTCTCCGTGCGCAATATCCCGAAGAGATGACGATCATTCTTCAACATCAGTTCTGGGATCTAAAGGTCGGAGACGGGGATTTTGAGGTTGGTCTGTCATTCGGCGGAATTCCGGAGCGGCTCACCGTGCCTTTTGAGGCCATCAACGGCTTTTTCGATCCGTCCGTTCAGTTTGGTTTGCAATTCGAAGAAGTAACGGAAGGTGACGAACGCCAGGCGCCTGCAAATATGCAGGAGGCGCCTACTGCAAATAACAAGAAGAAGCGGTTGCCGGCGAGCCCCCCCGTGCCCGTTGCCGCGAGCGAGCCAGAAAAAGAAAAAACAGCGCGGCCGTCTCCGGTCTCCAAGCGCGAAAAGCCAGAAAAGCCGACCAGCGGTGGCGGCGGAGAAGTGGTACGCCTTGATCGCTTTCGCAAAAAATAGCCCTGCCTTCCTCGGCGGCTCGCGACCAGCATTGTTGTTTCCGTTGCAGTCGGCTTAGTTTCGCTCCGACGCGGTCGATTTTGATGATCTCGGATGAGTCACATGGCCAAGGCACGCAGTAAATCCGCCGGGACGCGTATTGAGAGTGACGCTTTCGGCCCTCTCGAGATTCCTGCCGACCGGCTTTGGGGCGCACAAACCGAACGGTCACTCCATAATTTTCGAATCGGCACCGAAAGGATGCCGATCAAGATTGTGCACGCGCTCGGCGTCATCAAACGCGCGGCCGCCGAGGTCAACCGGCAACTTGGGTCGCTCGACCGCAAGCGTGCGACTGCCATCGCTTCCGTCGCTCAGGACATCGCTGACGGCAAGTTGGACGAGCACTTTCCCCTTTCGGTATGGCAAACCGGATCGGGCACGCAGACCAACATGAACGTCAATGAAGTGATCGCCAACGCCGCCAATCTCAGGCTCGGCGGCACGCTTGGCGCAAAGTCGCCGATCCATCCGAACGACCATGTGAACATGAGCCAGTCGTCGAACAACTCGATCCCGACGGCCATGCACATCGCAGCAGCGACGGAGATCGAGCGACACCTCAGGCCGGCGCTGGCACACCTTCACAAGGCGCTGGACAAGAAAGCCCGGGAGTTTGCCAAGATCGTCAAGATCGGGCGCACCCACACTATGGATGCAACTCCCATTACATTGGGCCAGGAATTCTCCGGCTACGCGGCGCAGGTAAAATCATCACTGATGCGGCTCACGCAGGCACAGCGAGAACTCTATCCGCTCGCGCAGGGCGGCACGGCGGTCGGCACCGGAATCAATTCAAAACCTCAATTTGCGAAGACCGTGGCACGTCGCATCGCGCGGCTGACAAAGTTGCCGTTCGTCAGCGCGACGAACAAATTTGAACATATGGCCGGTCATGATGCGTATGTGTTTGTGCACGGCGCGATCAACTCGGCCGCGACCGCTCTTTACAAGATTGCAAACGATATCCGGCTGCTTGGATCCGGGCCCCGTTCCGGTCTCGGCGAATTAATCCTGCCGAGTAATGAACTCGGCTCGTCCATCATGCCGGGGAAAACAAATCCGACACAGAGCGAGGCTTTAACCATGGTCTGCTGCCAGGTCTTCGGTAACCAGACCACCATCACTATCGCCGGAAGCCAAGGGCACTTTGAGCTCAACGTCTACAAGCCGATCCTCGCCTACTGCATGCTGCAGTCGATCAGGCTCCTTGCCGATGCCGTGAATTCTTTTACCGACAATTGCGTCATTGGGATTCAGGCCAACGAACCGCGCATCCGCGAACACATGGAGCGATCGCTCATGTTGGTGACGGCGCTTGCCCCAAAGATCGGGTATGACAAGGCTGCGCAGGTCGCAAAGGCGGCGCACGCGAACGGTACAACTCTCCGTGAAGAGGCGCTGCGACTTGGATTTATTAGCGGACTTGAATTCGATCGACTGGTCCAGCCCGAAAAAATGACTCGCCCACGGTGATCGACTGGTATCCAGGTGGGTCGGACTCTAGCGAAAATCGTCCCCCTGACGCAAAGATGCGCAATAAAATCGCGAGTCTATTCCGCTGAACACCATGTATTGATGCGGACCGTATATACGTATCCGGCTACTATTCTACGGAAGCAGCATGTCAAATTTCCCAACAAGAAAACCTTTCCCTAGAGTTTCGCCAAAGGCGTTTTCATGTCTTCGCTAGTATAAACTTTTCAACATTTAAATATACATTTGGAAGTTCCAGGGTACCTCGCACATTACATTCCCCATTTCTACTCATTTCCGGCAAGCATCACTTGTTTCACTTTTGTGATCAACCAACCGTGTATTGAACTACAGCGCCAATCGGCCAAACTGTTTCAAAGCTGTCTTGTGGAGTTCGTCGTAAAGGCAAATTTCCGCCAACGTGTCGGCGCATTTGATGGCAATGCTTTGCATTCAGGTGAGCGCCGAACTGAAACGTAACCCGTTACCATCGAGGGGCGACGGAATGGCTGAAGTGATCAATCTTCGGACCGTTCGAAAGCGGGACAAGCGGCGACAGCACGACCAACGTGCGCACGCCAATCGCCTTGCCTCTGGTCAGCCCAAAAACGTTCGCAAGATTGAAGCCGCGCGTCAGGCGAAAGCCGGGCGTGACCTCGATCGGCACCGGGTCGAAATAGGGGACCATCAATGAAATCTCCGGTTGTCAAACGCTCGATCGTAATCGCGGGCCATAAGACGAGTGTGAGTCTCGAAGACGCATTCTGGAAAGGACTGAAAGAAATCGCGAATGGCAGAGAGGTCACTCTGTCAGACCTGGTGGCGTCCATCGATACGGATCGTCGCCACGGAAATCTGTCATCCGCGATTCGCCTTTTTGTCCTCGACCACTACCGGATCCACGGTGAGGAGCGTATCCCGCAAACTGAGGCTCGCGAGATTCAAAGCCCGCGCGTGGTTCATTCAGTTCTGCGAGCGGACTGAGGCAGCAGGCTGGCCCGCGCTTCGCGGCGTGGGCGCGGGCCTGATATCAATGGGTGCCGGAAGGGCGGGCGCTTGCTTCATCTTGGGCAAGCCTCGCCCTTGAGGTTGTGGCGGGACATTTTCAATCGCACGCAGCCGTTTGGTCTGATTTTCGACCGCCCGTAGCGTGAGCCATCCGCTTAATGCGGACACGTCGACGTTTCGCGACGGCGCCGTCACGGGTCCTCCCAACGACACGAAAATTTTCGGCCGAGATCCGCCAGCATCATTCGCGCCCGATAGCGTCAGCTTGGTATCCAACGATCCGTTGGTGAGATCGAGCATGCCGGTGACCGACAGACCGGCCTCTTTACTCTCGACCGAAACATCTGCCAGCGCCAATTGCCCAGAAGCAATCTGAAACGGAAATTCTGCATGCTTCAGAGAAAACTGCCCATTGGCCAAAGATTTTCCAGCGAGGTCGGAAATGCGTCCATTGTCGACGACAAGACCTTGATCAACGGCACGGGTGATAACGTCGAAAGCCCGAGCGTCAAGGCTGAACAGTTTGGCGTCTGCCAGCACGATCTTACCAGATCCCTTCAGTGAACCGACGAGAGCGATTGGACTGAGGCCAGTGCCCGTCAGGTCAGCGGTTAAGTCGAGCGACCCACCTATGGATGGTCGCGGCGTCCATGCAAACAGTGGCGCCGCATTGGCGCCCGACAGGGACACCTTCAGCTGCGAGGTCAATCCGTCATCGCCGCTCCGGAACAAAATTCTTCCGGAAAGGCGTCCTCCTGCCAAGTCTCCCGCAATGTCTTCCAGGGACAATTCATTGTTGGCAAATCGTAGTGCGGTGCTGAACTGACGCGCGGTCAATTGCGATAAAACGTCGGCGCGCGTAACTTTGAGTGCAAGCCTGCCCGTAAACTTGCCGAGCAATCCAGCGCCAAACGGTTCACCGGACCAATTCCACGCAGCGTCTTTCTCGGAGGATTGCGGCTGCAGGCCGATTGCACGAGCAATGAGTGCCGGCACGTCGGCCGTGTCGGCTTCGATCGATCCGTCGATCCGCCGCGGTGTCGCTTCGCCCACCGCAAGACGTCCGCGAACAGTGGATCCCGCAATCTTCGCGTCGATGTCATCAAATGTCACCGTCCCGGCTGCGAGAGATACACGTGACTTCATCCGGAGCGGTAGTGATCCGCCGGCTGTCGACCGTAGCGGCTTCAGGTCAGCTTCGTTTATCTGCAATGCGACCGCAGCCTTTATCCCTTGAGCGTCGGAATAGCTGCCGGTTCCAATCGCACGCGCAGACAGGCCCTCTCCAGACAATTGCGTGTCAAACGTCATATCGCCGTTGACCGGTCCCGCCAGTTAAATCTTCAACTGTCCCGAGCCGTTTCCAGAAGCGACCAGCCGATCGAGATTCATGAATTTTAGCAGTTGCGCGGACCGCGCCGCGTCCATGGCTGCTTCTATGCGAACGTTTGCCGTAGACAGCCTGTTCCAATCGCCACTTGCCCGCGCGCGGGCATCAATTCGTAGATCGTCGAGGCTACCATTCAACGCGAGTTGCGCGTCCGTCATCGGAGACTTGTCGTCCCCGTTCATTTCGAGTTTGGCGTGCAATTTTCCCCGCCCGAAACGCTCCACCAGTCCTATGGCCGGTCGCGCCTTTTCGTTGGAGAGCTTCGCGGCAACAGCCGCAAGGGCGGCAGTTTGTTTCGCTTCGAAATCGACTGACACCGCACCGCGGGGCGCATGCCCGCCGGTTTCGATGCGCCCACTCGCAGCGAAGCTCCCTCCCGCAAAATCGCCGATCGACAGTCGGTCGATGACCAAACCATCGCCGTCCACTTTTATTAGTGCATGCGCATCACCGGCTTCGATGCCGGCAAACGTCGCCCGGCCAATGTCGGCTTTGAGGCTTATCTCGCGCGGGCGATCGAGGGCCGACCCTGCGAGCAGGGCCTTGCTAAAATCGAGAGCTGAATCAAAGTCGAACTGAGCCGCCTTCAGTTCCGCGTCGACTCTGGCGGGACGATTCCCGGACGGCAGAAAATAGGCGAAGCGCCCCGTCAAAGGCTGTCGGTTGAACTCAAGGTTCAAATGATCGACCGCTATCTTTTCTGACGAAAGAACCAGGTCGCCGCGCAGGCTCATAGGTCGCAGATCACCACCCTGTTGGCTCTCGCCGCGACTCTCCAGCCATGCGGCCAAAGTTCTAGGGTCAGATGCCTCGATCTCAGCAGGTCCCGTAAAAGCCACATCATTCGCGCCAACCGCGAGCCGACCACTGACCCGCACCTGGGTCATGCCGGGGGCGCGGAATTCAAAACGATCGAGATTCCATCCGTCCGCGCTGCTGCTGATGTCGCCACGCAGGTTCTGGATGGTGTTCCCCCCGAGCGTGACGAGGTCGATGCCTAAGCCGAGTTGCACCGGGAGCGTTGTGCGGAATGCGGCAGTCCCCAATTCCGTGAGCTTCCGCATGACGGCAACGGGCGATTGGCTTGTACCGCCGGAGACCACTCGGTCGACGTCAATTTGTCGACCGGACAGGACGCCTTGGAACCGTGGGTCGCGTCCGAATTTCAGATCGGCAACCCCGGTTAGTTTGAATCCCTGTTCCTCCGAACCGTACTGGAACTCGACATTCTCTATTAGGGCCGATTTCCCGGTTGCCTTGACCCTTCCTCCAATCCGCCAAGGCTGCGTCAATGCATCCGCTGGTTCGGCCACATTGCGCCCAGCGATTCCAACAGGCCGCGACAGATTTACAATGCCGTCGAAGCTCGGCTCACGCGCACCGAAAGCGAGCGCGCCGTCGGCTTCAATGCTGAGGGGATAGTCGGCCGGGTCGACATTGACGCGAAGCCTCATCGAGCCGTCGTCGCCCAAACGGTTTGTTGTAAGGCGGTAGGGGTAACGTTTGCCGGCGACGGTCACGCTGCCCTCGCCTTTCATTGGCCCTACCAGCGACCGAACTTCGCCGTTGAACGACACACGCCCAAGTGTGACGCTTCCGTCATTTCCGCCATTGGTAAGCGTGATCGTCCCGTCTTCGATCCGGAGCCGATTTATCGAAAGGTCGTCGGGCCTAAACGAAACTGCGAGGCTCGGCGCGTGCAGTTGGCCTGAAGCATCCAGGCCAAGACTTACTTGTGGCCCCGCAAGCTGCATCTCCGTGGCGCGCCATTCCCCCCGCATCAATGAGCCAAGGGCGAATTCGACGTCGAGCGAACGGACACGGATCGCGCCATCGCCGTCACCGACTGTGAGGTCATGCAATGTGAGACGAGGCGACGGAAGCAGTCGCGCGTCGATTGCTCCGGTCACACGGATCTTGACGCCGGTAAGACGATGCGCTTCCGCTTCGAACGAAGACCGATAGTTGCCTAGATCGATCAACAGCGGACCGACCAGCGCTGCCAGAAGCGCCAGAATGAGTGCGATCGCTAATCCAAGCAGGGTAGTCTGCAAAACCCGCTCCGACGCCGAAGCCGCAATCGGCGCGACACTCAGCCAGTTGTGAATCGAGGCTATATTGGCGATTTATGGCGGCAAATCTATGTCGCCATGTCAGGAAAGCGCGACAATCTTACCCGGATTCATGATGTTGTGAGGGTCGAGCGCCCGCTTGATGGAGGCCATCACATCCAACGCTGCCCTTCCATGTTCTGCGGCCAGATATTTCATCTTGCCCTGCCCAACCCCGTGCTCGCCAGTGCAGGTCCCGTCCATCGCAAGCGCCCGCTCAACCAGGCGTTCCGACAGCGCCTCGGCGCGCTTTAGCTCATCGCGATCATCCATATCGACAAGCAACGTCAGGTGAAAATTACCATCGCCAACATGACCGACAATCGGCGCAAGGATGCGGCTCGCTTCTATGTCGCGCTGCGTTTCTGTTACGCATTCGGCCAAGCGCGAGATAGGCACACAGACGTCGGTGGGCACCATCGTCGCCCCCGGGCGCAGCGCGAAGTTTGACAATGCCGCGTGATGTCGCGCCTCCCATATACGCGTGCGTTCTTCAGGCCGCGTGGTCCAAGTGAAAGGACCTCCCCCGAATTCAACTGCGATGTCGCCGAAGCGCTTGGACTGCTCGGCGACCGAGGCTTCCGTTCCGTGGAACTCCAGAAATAACATAGGTGTTTCCGGCAACCCCAAGTTTGAGTGGAGATTGCAGGCACGCACCTGCAGCGAGTCCAATAGCTCAATTCGCGCAACCGGAATGCCTGACTGAATTGTATGGATGGCCGTATTGCAGCAAGCTTCGACTGAGGGGAATGGACATATCCCACCAGAAATTGCTTCTGGAATGCCTGAGAGCTTCAGTGTCAGCTGCGTGATGACCCCGAGCGTACCTTCAGAGCCGACCATAAGACGCGTGAGGTCGTAGCCAGCTGAGGTCTTCTTGGCCCGTCGCGCAGTATCGATCGCCTCACCGTTGGACAGCACGACCTTAAGCGCGATGACATTGTCCTTCATGGTGCCGTAACGCACGGCATTCGTACCGGAGCAGCGGGTCGCCGCCATCCCCCCGAGCGAAGCGTCCGCGCCGGGATCGATGGGAAAGAAAAGACCGCTGTCGCGTAGCTGTTCGTTAAGCGCCTTTCGGGTAATCCCGGGCTCGATGACACAATCGAGGTCCTCAGCGTGAACCGCGATTATTCTGTTCATGTCGCGAAAATCGATCGACACGCCGCCAACCGGCGCATTCACGTGGCCCTCAAGCGAAGTTCCAACCCCGAATGGAATGACGGCCACGCCATTCGCTGCGCAGATCCGGACGATCTGCTGCACCTCTTCGGTATTTTGTGGGTAAACGACGGCGTCGGGTGGCTGATTGGGAATCCATGTGAGGGTGTTGCCGTGCTGCTCGCGCACCGCTTGCGACGTGACAACGCGATTGCCGAAGGCTGCGGTCAATTCGGTCACCACTTTCCGAATTGCCGCAGGATTTCGGGGCTTTTGTTCGGCAGCGGCTTGCGCCAACACCATACGACTATCCTCTGCTGGTCCGTTTGGCGAACGTTAGCAGAGGACAGGTAACGGGTGAAACGAGACCGGCGGTGGCGGCTGTTGCGGGGACAACCGCCGTGAATGGCTACGCCGCCACGCGCCGGCCGCGCCTTACGACGACCTCCCGAAGAAGGGAACGATCATCGAGACTCTTTTCCGATAGCGGCGATATTCGTCGCCGAACAACTCGATTAAGTCATGCTCTTCAAGGGCAATCCCGACGAAGATGTAGGCCGTCGTAACCGTGGCAAACAGGAGGTGCCCTGCGGTCATGACCGGTGTTGCCCAGAAGAAAATGAGAAAACCGAGATAGATCGGATGGCGCACCAGATTGTAGAGAAACGGGGTTTTGAAGCTCACTGCCGGCATCGGCTTGCGCACGAGATTGTTGGCGACTTGATGCAGGCCAAAGAGTTCAAAGTGGTTGATCAGGAAGGTACTGACGAAGACCAAGACCCAGCCGAACAGGCTCAGCCCCAATAGCGACGCTGCGACTTGCGGGTTTGTTACCTGCCACACCACGGCAGGAATTGGCTGCCACTGCCAAAACAGAAACGCCAGCGCCAGACTTGAAAACAGAACGAAGGTGCTCCGTTCAACTGCCGCCGGCACAATGCGCGTCCACCATTTCTTGAACTGCGGTCGCGCCATGACGCTGTGCTGGACTGCGAACAGCGACATCAATAGCAAGTTGATGATGATGGCCTGCATTGGTGGTCCCGCAGGACCAGAGTTCGATCGTCTTTGGCACAACCAATCCTGTAACAAAGCCTATCGAGTAGATGATGGTTGCAGCGAACGCGACATAGGCAATAAGGCCATATAAAAGTGCAATAATCCTTCCCATGGAATTTCTCCTTTCTACCTCATTCGATTATTTTTCGGCTCCGTCGGCACCAACGGGACCTCAGCGGACACGAATATTGAATTGGTGCTTGGCGGCGACGGCTCACGCGGCGTCAGCAGAGCGTAGTTCGCGATAACCGTGACCACACCGATAAGTGGTCGGCTGGCCCGTCTGATGCGCCTGAAAAATTTGTTTGTCGCTTCCCTCCTGAGGAGAAATGCCTCCTGACGATAGAAATCGACGTCGACAGTGCCGTTGCTGCGGTGTTTGATTGTCTCGATGTTCATCATTCCTCTATTCGCCAATTCAATGCCGATTGATCGGAGGCTTTTCTGTAAAAAACGTAGTCGGCGGTGTAAGGCACGCTCAGCAGGGCACCGGATGAGTTGCACGCTGCATCCGCGTTACCACCCTGCGTGTTCAACCTTTGGATCGTTGAAACATTGCCAAGTTTGCCCGACCCGTGCCGTGCGGTGACTTCGAGTTTGAGCAGTGGAATGTCGTTTGCGGTAGCACCGGGAGCGCGAGCGAGCATTTTGGCACTGACCGCGCTGCCATCGCTCATTTCCCAGGTCGGCCCTGCGTAGTGGCGACCAACCGTTTTCCCGGCGATAAGCAATGTCGCGACCGGCTCGCGAAACTGCCAGACGAGTTTGCCGGCCGGATTGTATTGGCATTCGTAAACCTGCGCGCCGACCGCGTGAACGCTCGTGACCGGAATTTCACCCGATACTGCGATCGCATCCGGCACTTCGGCTGCAGCGGGCAACGGCGACAACATCCGTACGCCAGAGGTGTAGGCGACCAGAATCGCTATGGTCCCAATCAGCGAGCGAGCAACGCGAAAGAATTGCGTTCTGGTCTGGGCGCGCCGGCTGAGCACCTCCTGGTGCCAGCGGTCTATGTCGCCGATCTCTTTTGTTCTGCTATGGACAGACTCCGTTTGCATTCCACACTCCATTCGTTTTCTGGCCGTTGGAATGCACCTTTCCCGCACGAAAGGCTTTGAGCCGCGCTTGATTTGTCCTTGAGGAAGTCTTGATTTCGCTTTAGACGGCCAAACGGTATGATTTGGCAGCTTGAGTGCGGGGGCGCAACGTGCTGTTTTTGTTCGATAATTTTGCGCTCGACTGCGAGCGCCGGGAACTGCGCGCGGATGGCACGGCCGTGCCAGTCGAGCCGCAGGTTTTCGATCTTCTGGTTTACCTGGTTGAAAACCGCGACCGCGTGGTCAGCAAAGATGACCTCATCGCGTCAGTATGGGGCGGGCGAATAGTCTCGGAGTCGACCCTGACCAGCCGGATTAACGCCACACGCAAGGCAATCGGCGACAGCGGCAAGGACCAGCGCCTGATCCGGACGTCCGCGCGGAAAGGCTTTCGGTTCGTGGGTGACGTTCAGGAGGAACACCGGCCGGCAGTCGATGACGTCAATGGCGCTGCAACCGGCAAGACTGCTGACGCTCATCCGCCACTCATCGTCGATCGTCCTTCGATCGCGGTCATCCGATTTGAGAACATGTCGGATGACCGAGCACTGGAACTGATCACCAATGGCCTCACCGAAGACATCATTGCCCTCTTGGCGCGGGTGCCGGGATTCTTTGTCATCGCCCGTGCTTCCTCATTCGCTTACACGCAGCAGCGTGCCGAATCGCGTCAGATCGGTGCCGAACTGGGAGTACGTTATGTCGTCACTGGCAGCGCGCGCAGTTCAGGCGATCATGTTCGAATTAACGTTCAACTTGTCGAGGCCGAGAGCGGAAATCAGTTATGGGCCGGGCGCTATGACGTCAGCCGCGGCGATACGCTCGACCTTCAGGACGAGATTGCCCGTCGTATCATAGTGGAATTAGAGCCCGCGCTGACCAAAGCCGACCTTTCGGTAATCAAACGACGAAGGAACGAGAGCGTCGATGCGTGGTCGCATTTTCGACAGGCCGCAGGCGCAATCGCCGTGCAAGGCTGGAACGAGGACTCCGTCGCTGAGGCCCTGAACCGAGTGAATCAAGCACTTGTCATCGACCCTGACTTCGCACTGGCACGAGCATTTCTGGCGCTGCTCAACGCTTTCGGAGCTAACCTCTCGCTGGTTCCGGATATCGAAGCCGCGAGGAAAGGTGCGCGCGATGAGGCAGAGCGCGCAATCATCATAGATCCGAATGCTTCCGATGTTCTCGGATTCGCTGGTTGCGCTTTTGCCGACATCGGAGAACATGAACGGGGCGTCGAGCTGCTGCGCCGCGCACTCGTTCTCGATCCGAGCAACGCACAGGCGCACGTAGCGCTTGGCGCGTCACTCGTTCTCTTCGGTCGGTTCGATGAAGGCATCCAAAGTATGAGGTTCGGCATGCGATCAAGTCCAAAGGATTTTCGACTAACCTTTTGGAGCATGATACTTGCCTATGCGCTCGGACGTGCTGGCCGTTTTGAGGAGGCGCTGGTGGAAGCGTCTGGCGCGGCGCGCCGTGATGGCCGACTGTATACGGCACGCGTCGTCATCGCCTGGGTACTTCTGAAGCTCGATCGCGAAGCAGAAGCGCGAACGGCGTTGGGTGAAGCGCGACGTATCAGACCCGCACTCAGTCCTGACGAAATTCGGAGGTTCTTTGGCCAGCCTACCGCGGAAGACTTGCAGCCATTGTTCTAATCGCCGGTCGGGTGCGGTTGATTTCTCATCGATGAGAACCTTAGGTATAGTTGCTTCTTCAAGTTGTTGCGGGCGACAACGTGCTGTTTTCTTTCAAAGATTTCGCGCTCGATGGCGAGCGTCGGGAATTGCGCGCGCGCGGCACGATCGTCCCGATCGAGCCGCAGGTTTTCGATCTATTGGTTTACCTGATCCAAAACCGCGACCGTGTCGTGAGCAAAGACGATCTGATCGCATCGGTGTGGGGTGGACGGATAGTTTCTGATTCAACGCTCGATAGCCGTATCAACGCTGTACGCAGGGCAATCGGCGACAGCGGCGAACAACAAGCGCTCGTACGTACAATTCCGCGCAAGGGCATCCGGTTTGTTGGCGAAGTTCTACACAGACAAGAATCATTGGAAAAGGCCCCTCGGTCGTCCGGTTTCGCCCACAAACAAGAAATTTCGTTCTGCCGAACTGCCGACAACATCAACATCGCGTACGCCGAGGTGGGAAACGGCCCTCCCCTTATCAAGGCTGCCAACTGGCTCACACATCTCGAATACGATTGGGAAAGCCCGGTGTGGTCGCCGCTGCTTCAGCGCCTGGCAGAGAAGAACCGCCTTGTTCGGTACGACACCCGCGGTACTGGCTTGTCGGATCGCGAGGTAAATGATTTTTCTTTCGACGGATTCATGCGTGATTTCGAATCCGTTATCGATACTGTCGACCCGAAGCGGTTTGCCATTCTTGGTATCTCGCAAGGTGCGGCCGTCGCAGTTGCTTACGCTGCGGCTTATCCCGAAAGGGTCACCAAACTCATTCTCTACGGCGGCTACGCGCAAGGTCGCAACAAGCGCGGCTCGTCCGACGAGGTTGAGAAGGCAAAACTATTTTTGTCGTTGATGCAGCACGGCTGGGGTGACGAGCATTCGGCATTTATGCGCGCCTTCTGCTCGCTATTTATTCCCAACGGGACGCCGGAGCAGAACAAATGGTTTGCCGATCTGCAACGCATGACAACAACCGCCGAAAATGGCGCGCGTATTCGTGTCGCCTGTCACGAAATTGACGTCGCCAGCTTGTTACCCAAGGTTCGGGTGCCGACCCTGGTGCTGCATGCGCGGCACGACAACGTCGTTCCGCTCGAACAGGGACGCCTGCTTGCCGCTGCTATCCCGAACGCGCGCCTGGTGACGCTGGAAAGCGACAATCACGTTCTGTTGGCCGGCGAGCCGGCATGGGAAAGGTTTTTTGAGGAAGTCGAAGATTTTCTCGCAACCTGATCAGGGGCCGCGCCGAAGAAAATCCTCAGGAATACATGTACCAAGTGGGTTGGCCGGGCTGGGTCTCTGCGGGGGCCTCTTTGTTGAATGAAACAACCCAGGCGGCAATCATCGTCGCGAGAACGACTACGTACGTTCCTCGAGCTACTATGCCAAGCATCGTCGCCTCCGTATTTTTTTTCAGGATAGACCAAGAGCGCCGGCTCGCGGAAATGTCGTTAATATTTGGTTAATCCGCTAAGCCATTGAAATCTTGGGCAGCGATGGCTTTGCCCGATGGACGCGCCAACGTCGCTGTCGTAGCTTGCCGCGCCCGAATGACCTCGGAGTTTGTGATGGCCGGCCCTGTTATTGCTGTGACCGACACTGTTTTCCCTTCGCTTGATCCGGCCAAGGCGGCACTGGCGCGGCTCAATCCCACTTATCGGATGTCAAAGAGTGTCGACGCCGAGGATATAGTTGCTGTTGCCAAGGATGCCGACGCGGTTCTTGTGACCTACGCGAAGCTTACACGCGATGTGCTCATGCAGCTGACCCGTTGCAAGGCCATTGGCCGGTTCGGCCTGGGCGTCGACAATATCGATTTGGCCACCGCCAAGGAAAAAGGCATCGCTGTCAACTACGTGCCGGATTACTGCATACGGGAAGTATCCGACCACGCCATGTCTTTGTTGCTGGCACTGATCCGCAAAATTCCGTTGTCCAACAAGCTGGTGCAAAGCGGTCGCTGGGAAATGCCGGCGGTCGTGCCGATCCGCCGCATCGAAGGCACGGTGCTCGGTCTCATTGGCTTCGGCCACATTCCGCGGCTGGTTGCGCCCAAGGCACAAGCGTTCGGCATCAAGGTCATTGCCCACGACCCGTTCGCCAAGCCTGATGTATTCAAGGCCGCTGCGGTAGAGGGCGTCGATCTCGATACACTCCTTAAAACTTCCGACTACGTATCCGTGCATGCACCGTTGCTACCGGGGACGCGCGGAATGCTGAACGCTGCTGCGTTCGGCAAAATGAAAAAGGGAGCGTACATCGTGAACACCGCGCGCGGGCCGTTGATCGATGAACCAGCCCTGGTCGCCGCGCTCGATTCTGGCCAGGTTGGCGGCGCCGGACTTGACGTAGTGGCCGCCGAGCCACTCGCCAAGGATTCACCACTCTTGGGCCGCGACAACGTCATTGTATCTCCTCACACTGCATTCTATTCGATCGAAGCGCTGGATGAGTTGCAGACCAAGTGCGCAACCGATGTCGCGCGTGTACTGAGCGGCGAAAAAGCTGTTTATCCGATTTCGGCCTGAACAGATGCTGGATCGCACCGACCTCGAACCAGTCTTCTTCGCGCCTTTCGTATCATCGATGATGCGGGTCGAGCCGCAATGGATCGACTACAACGGCCATCTGAATATGGCCTACTACAATGTTCTGTTCGACCGCGCAGTCGATGAGGTCTATGAGCTACTCGGTATTGGCGCCGAATATCTGAAAAATCATCGACATTCGACTTTCACCGCCGAGGTCCATCTGCGTTATGTGCGCGAGCTACGGGACGGTGACCCGGTGCGCGTAACGTTCCAGCTGCTCGATTTTGATTCGAAACGCTTTCACTATTTCGAGCAGTTGTTTCATGCGACCGAAGGCTGGGTTTCGGCGACCTCAGAAAATATGACACTGCATGTCGACATGACAGCCAAGAAAGTCGCGCCATTTCCGCCCTCGATCATGCGTACATTCGCGCGCATGAAGGCTGCGCACTCGCAGCTGCCGCGTCCCGAAGCCGCCGGGCGCCGAATCTCGATGCCACACAAGGGCTGACGACAGCCGTTATCGTCCGGCGAGCTTGGCCGCGTCGTCGCGCACGCTCGTGTCGATCAGAGTCGAAGTCGGCATCGCTTTCGGAATGACCCCAGCTTTGACGAACAGCTCTTGCATCCAGTCGATGCGATCCACCGGAATTGCGAGGGTCGGGTCGATCTGTTTCTCGCGAATGGCCTGATCGACAATGAAATCGGCCCGCTTGTCGTCCGGTTTGGTATTGGTCACTTCATGGGCAACCTTGACCGTCTCGTCCCGGTGCGTGGCTGCGTATTTGTAAGCATCCATTTCGGCCGCAATAAACTTGACAAGATCGTCCCGTCGCTCGGCCAAAACCTTGCTGCTGGTCGCCACACACAATCGGATGAACTTGGGCACAGCGCTGCCGCCTTTGGCGAGCACCTTGACGTTGGGTGGCATGACGGCTTCGAATTCATTTGAGACCACTGCCGCATCCGTGATTCCCGCGACCAGCGATTTATAGCGGTCGAGATCGGCGCCCTGCGTCGCCAACTTCACATCCGCAAAGGGAACATTTGCTGCATCGAGCATTCCGCGGAACAGCAGATCCGGAAGCGATCCCGGTGAAGAGATCGCGACAGTCTTTCCCTTGAGGTCGGCCAGGGTGTTGATTTCAGCCTTGGCGAGAACAACCTGCGGCACGCCCGGCCAGGTGCAACCGACGATCTTGACCCCGGTACCGCGCACACCGGCCACGATCGACTCTGCCGCGCCCATATCCACGCTATCGATCTCACCCGACACTAGGGCTTTCATCAGCGTGGCGCCGGCCTTGATCTGCAAAATCTCAAGTTTCAGACCGCGCTTGGCGGCAAAGCCACCTTTGTCGACCATCGCGATGAAGCCCGCATCGCTCTTGGCTTCGAGGATGCCGTGCTTCCACACTTTGTCGTCTGCGTGGACGGTGCAGATACCGCAAAAGAGCATGATCGCAAGAGCTGCCAACTTCGACGGCGAAAACATGAATCCTCCATTGTCTCCTGCCCAACCGGAGATCCGATCTTTCTTGTGAGTAAAGCAAGACGTGGCCAGGCGGGACAAGTCCGGCCACGAGCATTCCTAGATGCGAAATTCGCCGCCACGCTTGCGGCCCTGATCGACACTGAGAAAGAGCTGTTCGAGCGTCGGCCGTTTCCTGATCAAGCCCTGTTCGTGCGAATAACCAACCAGCGTTTCGAGAACCTTGCGGTTTCTCTCAGTCAGTCCGTATTCCCACGGGTCAGAACCTAGAAGGCGTTCCTGTTCCTCCCACGCGTCACGATACCAGGCGAGTGGAACGATGCGTGGGTTGGCCATGCGTTTCATGGCGTCGTTCTTCGCCTTGCTGAAGGCCTGGAACAAATTGACGGCAAGCCACGGATGCTCCTCCGCCAGAGCCTGACGGATACCGAGAACATGCATGATCGGGAAAATGCCGGTTTTCCGATAATAGGTTTCCTCTTCGGCCTTGTGGTCAGGGAACAGGCGCGCCACGCGCGCATCACCGCCGACAAACGGCTTGATCAGATCAGAATGGAAAACCGCATCGAGCTCGCCTTCCGCCAGCATGGTCTCGACCGATTTCTCGTTGGAGAGGCATGAATACTTGATGTCCGGAGGCAAGGCGACTTTCACGTCATCCTCGATCTCCGCAATCCACTCGACGCTATTCAGTGGCACGCCATATTCATGCTGGAGGATGCCGCGCATCCACAGCACGGCAGTCGTCATCATTGTCTTCACGCCGATTTTTCGACCACGCAGATCGGCGGGCTTCGCGATGCCTTTCGAAGTGTTGATGAACATGAAGCCGTGTCGAAATCGGCGATGGAGAAAGACCGGAATGGCCCGGAATGGCATCCCGTTATCGCGCGCCGCGAGATAAGACGACGCGGAAACCTCCGCTACATCGAACTCGCCGTTACGCAAGAATCGCCAGTGGCGCGTCGCCGAGTCCATTTCGGTCAGGATTGTCAGATCTACGCCATCGACTTCGGCCGTCTCATTGAGAAGCGGGCGGACGATTTCATAGTCACCACAGGCGAGTGTAAGCGCGATTTTTCTCAGCATTTGCAGCTCTTTTGCACTCGACTATTAATGTCCCGTGACCAAGGCAGCGAGTTTTTTCGGATCATCCGGCAAGCCATTGCCGCGCCAGACCACATGGAGATCGGGGCGCAGCAACAGCAGATCGTAGCCGTAAATATCACGGGGCCTATCCTCATCAATTTCGATGACCGAAAATGGCGCAGAATAGGAGGCAAAGGCCTGGGCGACCGCGGCGGTGTTTGCTCGCGCACCGCCAAGACACAAAAGCGTATAGCCATCGCCGATGCGGTCATGCAATGCCGCGCCGTCTGCGAGCCATATGTGCGGCAGCCGCGCACCCGGCCAGGATGTCGGAACGTATTTCATAAAATTGGTTTCCGGCGCGTCCCCTGCTTCGGGAAAAATGACCGGTGAATCTGCATAACGATAGCCAAGTTCTGCCCCAATCATCTCATTGCTCTTGCGCTGTTCGACATCGGCAATTCGGCTGAGGTTCGCCCGCGTTGCAGCCCCTTCTGGCGTCTTGTCGCGAATATTGCGCTTGTAGGCCGTCCGCCAGGCTCGTCGGCCGCGCGAAGCGTGCCGCGAGGCTTCAACATTGCACGCGCCGATTTGCCGCCGTTCGATTTCGTAGGATGCCAGTAGCGCCGGGCCGCCCCACCCTTTCAGCGTGGCCGCAAGTTTCCACGAGAGGTCAACCGCATCGCCAACCCCGCTGTTCATTCCGAGCCCGCCTGTCGGGATCACAAGATGGACTGCGTCCCCCGCAAGGAAGACGCGTCCGTAACCATAGTGGTCGGCCAACAGCAGATTCTGCCGCCAAGGCGCACAGGACAGCATCTCGTAGTTGACGGGCATGGCGACCGTCTCCTCGAACATTGTCTTCATGTCGTCATCGCTGTCGACAACCGAATGCAAGGTAAAGTGACGGGTCGAATCCTGCACAATGAGGAAGGTCGAATGCGCGTCGGCAACGTGATAGTGGCGACCTTTACCGATCGGGATGCGTTCGAAAAGATCGTCGCAGCGATAGAGCGCCTGCCTTAATTGCAGGAGATTGGCTTCACCCTGCAATTTAATGCCGAGTTGGCGACGCACGTTACTCGAGCCACCGTCGCAGCCTACAAGGTATTGCGCGCTCAATTCGGTCGTTGAGGCACCACGCTTGACGCGTGCACGCACGCCGGCGTCGTCCTGCTCGAACGAGATAAATTCGTGTCCATAGCGTACATCGACAGCCGGCAAGGTTTCTGCGACCGATTTAAGCAGCGGCTCAAGCGTGTACTGCGAAATTAGCTGATAGGGCTCGAGCGGCATTGAGCCGTCGGCGCATGCGGCAATCTCCGCCTGCGCCTGTGCGACCGATGGATATGGCAAATGCAAAAGCGGCGGCTCGACTAGCGACGTCACGATGAAAACATCCATCGGCACATCGCGCGGGAAACCAGCATCACGTATTTTCTGCGCAATTCCAAGCCGGCGGTAGATCTCCATTGTGCGGGCATTGCACCGTTCCATCTTGGGAAGGAACTGCGGCGCCTCTTTCTGTTCGAGGAGAATACAGCGCACACCGCGGCGCCCAAGATCGATCGCCAGCGTCAAGCCCACGGGTCCGGCGCCCACGATAATGACTTGGGTGTTCAAGATATTCTCGGCGTCATGTGCGGGCTATGCGCGTTCGTCAATCGATCCGGCCGCCGGAGAATCTGCGACCTGGCACGGTGAGGAAATAGCCGACCGCCTGCCCGCCGTCGGCGCCGACCACGCTTCCGGTCGTATAACGCAACTCGTCGCATGCGAGAAAAATCGCCGGCCCTGCAATGTCTTCGCCGGAGCCCACACGGCCCATCGGCACGCCCTTGCGCCGGCCCTCGTAGATCTCGGGATCTGCATACATCGCTTCTGTGCCGGGTGTGCGGATATACCCGGGCGTGATTGCGTTCGCCCGGATGCCATAAGGCGCCCATTCCATTGCCTGCAATTTCGTCAGCATGATCAATCCGGCTTTCACCACACTGTAGGCACCAGCCCAGTTGTAAGGGAAAAGGCCGGCAATCGAAGCCACATTGACGATGTTGCCTGACTTCTGGACGATCATGTGCTTCGCGGCGGCCTGGCTGACCAGGAATGCGCCTTTGAGGCCGATATTCATCGTCGTGTCCCACGCCGCTTCTGGGAGCACCTCCAGTTTTCCCGGAACGATCTTCATTGCGTTGTTCACGACAATGTCGATCCGGCCGCGTTCCTTGATGATGGTTTCGATGAGACGATTGATGTCAGCGGCCTTGGCCACGTCGGCGACAACCGCGAGGCTCTTGCTCCCAAGCCCGGCAGCTTCCTTTGACGTGGCCTCGGCCGTCGCGGGATCGACGTCGTTGACGACGACATGGGCGCCCTCGCGCGCATAGGCCAAAACAATATCGCGGCCGATACCGCGGCCGCCGCCAGTGATCAACGCCACCTTGTCCTTCAGTCGCACGGAGTTCCCCCCAGGTTGTGTGGAAATAAGCAGAAAAAATAACGCTAAATCGGTGAGGAGAGGCCGACAAGAGCGGGTCTGGCCTCGAAATTGGCGCCTGTCGATGCCATCTTAGCCGTTGAAAGAATCATTCCGGCGACATCGCCGCCCCTTACCGACAAATGGCCGAGCCGAAGCGCAACGACCCTGCTCCATTGAGCCCGCAACCAGTTGCAGGCGGTATCGTCGCGCGCGCTCTTGGCGCGAGGTCCGCGCCCTATCTTGGCGACCTCAACCCGGAGCAACGCGAAGCCGTTGAAACTCTCGACGGTTCCGTGCTGGTCCTCGCCGGGGCCGGAACCGGAAAGACGCGCGTTCTCACCACCCGCATCGCGCACATCCTAAACCTCGGTCGGGCGCGGCCGTCGGAAATCCTCGCCGTGACCTTCACCAACAAGGCTGCCCGCGAAATGAAGGATCGCGTCGGTCAGATGGTGGGGCAGATCGTCGAGGGCATGCCATGGCTGGGCACCTTCCATTCGATCGGCGTGAAAGTATTGCGAAGGCACGCCGAACTGGTCGGCCTGAAGAATAACTTCACGATCCTAGACGTGGACGACCAGGTCCGGCTGATCAAAATGATCCTCGAAGCCGAGAAGCTCGACGAGAAGCGATGGCCTGCACGCGTTCTGGCCACGCTGATCGATGGCTGGAAGAATCGCGGTCTCACACCCGAACAGGTGCCTTCGGGTGAGGCGGCGAGCTTTGCGAATGGCAAGGGCAAGAAGCTGTACGTCGCTTATCAGGAGAGGTTAAAAACGCTGAATGCCGCCGATTTCGGCGATCTGTTGCTCGAGAATATCCGGCTATTCCGTCAGAATGCGGACGTCCTGCGAAATTTTCAGAACCGATTCAAATTCATTCTTGTCGATGAGTATCAGGACACAAACGTCGCACAGTACCTGTGGCTGAAATTGCTTGCACAGACGCCGTCGGTCTCGACAGCAGTCATTCCGGGAGAGGGCGAAGCCGTCGACAGGCAAATTGGCACCATCGTCGAGCCTCCGGAATCCGGTTTCACGCATCCAGCGCGCTCCGAAACAACGGAGCAGCCTGCAACCCTCCCGCGCGCTCCCAAAAACATCTGCTGCGTCGGCGACGATGATCAGTCGATCTACGGCTGGCGCGGCGCGGAAGTCGATAACATCCTGCGGTTCGAGCACGATTTTCCCGGCGCCAAGGTCATCCGCCTGGAACGGAATTATCGCAGCACGGGACATATTCTCGCGGCTGCGTCGCACCTCATAGCCCATAATGAGGGTCGTCTGGGCAAGACCCTGCGCACCGAGGACGAACTAGGCGAGAAGGTGCAGGTAACGGGCGGCTGGGACAGCGAGGAAGAGGCGCGCGCGATCGGCGAGGAAATCGAACAACTTCAGCGCGCCGCGCGCGAGCGTGGCGAGGACCATCCCCTCGACGAAATCGCAATTCTGGTGCGCGCATCATTCCAGATGCGTGAATTTGAAGACCGCTTTATCCAGCTCGGACTGCCCTATCGGGTGATCGGCGGCCCGCGCTTCTACGAGCGCGCCGAAATTCGCGACGCCCTCGCCTATTTGCGTGTCATCGCACAACCGGCGGACGACCTTGCCTTCGAGCGCATTGTCAATGTGCCAAAGCGCGGCCTCGGCGACGCCACGCTGCAAATGCTGCACGACCACGCGCGCAAAAGGCGTATCCCGTTGACCGAAGCAGCCAGCCAGCTGTCGGCCACCGACGAGATGAAGCCAAAGCCGCGCCTTGCGCTACGCGACTTGATGGCGGCCTTCGAGCGCTGGCGGGCCAAGAAAGATTCGATGCCGCATACCGAGCTCGCGGAAATAGTGTTGGATGAGTCCGGCTACACCGACATGTGGCAGAAGGACCGTTCTGCCGATGCTGCTGGCCGCCTGGAAAACCTCAAGGAACTGGTCCGCTCCATGGAGGAATTCGAGAACCTGCAGGGCTTTCTCGAGCACATATCACTGGTGATGGACCGAGACAGCGCGGAGTCCGAGCAGGCCGTCAATATCATGACCTTGCATTCGGCAAAGGGCCTCGAATTCGACTGCGTGTTCCTGCCCGGCTGGGAGGAAGGTCTGTTCCCGCATCAGCGCTCGCTCGACGAAAGTGGCCGCGCGGGCCTCGAGGAAGAGCGTCGCCTTGCCCATGTCGGACTTACCCGCGCACGCAAGCTGGCCAAGATCTACTTTGCCACCAACCGCCGCATTCACGGCCTTTGGACTTCGACAATCCCCTCTCGCTTCCTCGAAGAATTGCCTGAAGCGCACGTCGAAGTGAAAGAAGCAGCGGGGGGCGCCGGCGGGTTCGGAATGTCGGGTTATGGAGCGTCGCGTTTCGATGAGATGAACGCCTTCGGTTCCGGCTACACGACGCCCGGTTGGCAACGCGCGCAAGCCCGCAAGGGTCGGGGTGGCTTCTACGACAATGGCCAACCGCGTTACGTTCCGGATGGCGTTTTTGATGACGGTCCGATTGATCCTGATCAACCCTCGGGCGGAAAGTCCCGAGACCGCGGCGTAAAACGCCAAGGGCGCGCGCCACTCACGATCGACGGCGAGCTCGTAGCGAAATCGACCGGCACGGTTTCATCTTTCGCAGTGGGCGAGCGCGTCTTCCATCAGAAATTCGGCAACGGCAACGTCGTAGCGGTGGATGGCAACAAGCTCACCATCGCTTTCGACAAGGCGGGCGAAAAGCGCGTGGTGGACAGCTTTGTCGAGAAGATGTGAACGTCTAGTATGACGTCAACAGATCGATCTTCGTATTGGCAAGGATGAGCCGCTTTGCCAGGAGGACGGCAAGATTGCGCACGATGCGTTCCCCGACCTCCGGATGTTTTTCGCGAAATGCAGCGTAGGCGCTCAGTGGCAATTCGAGACATTGAACCACCGTATCCGCCCACACGTCTGCGGACCGCCGCTCTTCAAGCAGCGCCATTTCGCCGAACACCATACCTGCGACAAGCGTCGCTAGACGCACGCCGTTCGGCAACTTCACGCTGACCATGCCACTTTGCAGAAAGAACAGTGACGAAGCCGGCTCTTCGGCACCGATGATGCGTTGGCCGGCATGGTATGTCCGCGGCGCCATCAAGGCTTCAAGCACTTCGATCTCGCCGGCAGTCAGGCCGCCAAGCAGCTGCTGTTCCGGGAGCGTCGTCGGATCGTGCAGCCGCCCGTAGCCGCCATAGCGATAGATAATCTGGTCCTCGGCCCATTCGATAGCTTCGTCGAGAACGGGAAACTTTCGCAGCTTCGAGAGTGGCTCGATTAAGGGCCTCATAGTCGCGTCAACTCCCGACTGCGACCGTAGTCCGCACAGAATCACCGTCGTGTTGATCGCACTCAGCTCGGTCAGGCTCGCTGCGAGCAAACGGCCTGCCGCCCGGGTGATTGTCGGTACGCGGTGAAAGTCAATTACAACGAGCTTGGACCGCGGCAGGCCTTGCACCAAGCGACGGGAGAGATACTCGATCGAACCGAAGGTCAGCGCGCCGGTAAGTTCGTAAACATGGCAGTCGGTGTAATGCTCATCGAGAATCTGCTGTTCGTGTGGCTGCCGGTTGCGGCGCGAGGACACGCCTCCAATGTCATAATCGGCAACGATGCCATTTCTTACATCGCCTCCCCGGTTGAACAGGTGGAGGTCGAAGTGCGATGACAGGGCGGCGCACACTCGTAACCCACGCACGCTGTTCCCATGGCTGTCGAGGAGCGGCGAATAGATCCCGAGGCCGAGTTGCGCGGGCAGTGCCGCTACGATGCCGCCGCCGACGCCACTCTTTGCCGGCATGCCAACGCGGTAAATCCATTCGCCCGCATAATCGTACATGCCCGAACTGGTCATCACCGATAGAGTGCGGGCAACGGCATAGGGACTGACGACCTGCTCGCCGGTCAGCGGATTCAGGCCACGATTAGCGAGCGTCGCCGCCATGACCGCGATATCGCGCGCGCTCACGAGGACTGAACACTGACCGAAATAGACATCCAGAACAGCGTCGACATCGCCTTTTATGACGGCATAGTTGCGTAAAAGATAAGCAATTGCCCGGTTACGGTCTCCGGTCGAGCGCTCTGAGGCAAATACCGCTTCGTCCACGCCAAGCTTCCGGCCAGCGAATGCGCTCAGCGTTGTAAGGATGC
The DNA here is from genome assembly GCA_963831515.1 of uncultured Alphaproteobacteria bacterium. GTDB lineage: Bacteria > Pseudomonadota > Alphaproteobacteria > Rhizobiales > Xanthobacteraceae > Pseudolabrys. The sequence goes on from CAWHQL010000010.1 coordinate 157,376, forward strand.
GCCCAAAAGCGTCCTTCCCTTCCGCATCGTAGATGAGACCTGAGCACGCAATTGCGCCGGCATTGACCATTGGGTTGAAAGGCCGGTTGTCGGCGCGCAGGCGGATAGAATTGAAGGCCTCGCCACTTGGCTCTACTCCGATAACGCTTTCAACCCGTTCGGCGCCGATCGTCTCGAGAGCGAGCGCAAAAACAAAGGCCTTTGAAATTGACTGGATCGTGAACGGAACGTCGCTATCTCCGACCTCGTAGATGTAGCCGTCGGTCGTCGCAATGCTTACGCCGAAGTCGTCGGGATTGGCCTTGGATAGTTCCGGTATGTAGTCGGCGACGGTGCCGCTGTTATCCCCGGCGACTTCCGCGTGACACCGCTCCAGAAATCGCAACAAAGGCGGCCGGACATCACTGCCCATGCGAATGCCCGAGCCAGCGGGCAAATCTGTCCGCGCGTCCATCCCTTACCTCCACCTGTCCTAGAGAATGCAAGCCCTGTGCCGATAAGGGTGTCGGAATTGCCGCAGCCCGCACCATGTGCGCACGAGCGACTTCTATTTTCGCGTAATGGTTGCGCTTATGACACCTGCAAATGCGGGCTTTGCGCGTTCGCCGCCTCCAACAGCCTCGTAAGAACGGTCGGATCCGCTACGGTACGCACGATCATTGGCTCTTCACGGCCACGAATTACGACTTCCGTGCGCACAAGCGAACCGGTTGCGATGCCGCCGGTTACGAAGACCTCGTCAGAAATCACAGCTTTGCAATCAAGCGCCTTCGTCATGTCTTGCAGACGCGCCGCTACATTGACGGGATCGCCTAGCGCCGTAAACACGGTGTGATCCTGAAAGCCGATGTCGCCGATAATGACTTCGCCACCCTGGATGCCGATACCGTACTGGATCGGTTCGGGAAGATCTGATGCGAGTTGATGATTCATGTAGTCCACGTTGGTCGCAACATTGGCGGCCGCGCGTAGCGCCTGGCGGCACGCTGTCTTTGCGTCCGCTTCGATCCCAAAAAGAACGAGCACGCCGTCACCGACGAATTGGTTGGGTTGGCCACCCGCATCGAGCGCGGCTTGAGAACACGCGCCCAAGAACCGGTTAATGAGAAATACGACATCGAACGGCAACCGCGCTTCGGCAAGCTTCGTTGATCCGCGCATATCGACGAACATGCTGACGATGTAGCGCTCCTTGCCGATGTTCATGCGGCTACCTTTGCGCAGCAGTTCCGCATTCATGCTTGCTGGCAGAATCGGGATTACAGATATGTCCGTCTGTGGGCGCAACTGGCAAGCGAGGCGGATCGAAGGGTTTGCGGAAACGCCGATACTCTCAAGCACGAACGCTTCCCGGCCCGTCGGTTGTGGCAACTTGCTGCGGTCGCTCACCACGCGAATACGGCACGTGGAACAACGTGCCCGGCCGCCGCACACGCTTGCGTGCGGGATCTTGTGCCGCAGGCTAGCCTCGAGAACGCTCAGACCTTTTGGTACACGCACCTGCCGGTCTGGATATGAAATTGTGATTATGCCGCGCCTGCGCTCGCGAAGCGAGCGAAGGCCACGCGCTGCGAAAACCAACCCAATCGCAGCGCCATAGCCGATCGGAAAATAGACGAGACTGATTTGCGTGATCAGTCGAGCCTGCGCAGCCGGAACCCGCTTCAAGTTTTCGTTGCGCCACTCCTGATCTTCGGCGAGCTCCGCGACCTCGCGACCACCATGATGCGCGCCGATCATAGCGAGCGGCGGCATAAGAATCGCAATGGAGAGAAGTATTGGGGCCGCCCAATCGAAGAATGATTTCAACCGCAGCCAGAAATAAAGACCGATACAGGCGTGCGTCCACGCGACCGTCAGCGAAATGAATTGCACGGCGATGTTGTAGCGTTCGGTGACCCAGTAGGTGTAAAGCGCCGACGCGTAATTGAACGGCGGCCATCCGAAGAGAGCACCGCCTACCCGCTCAGCCCCAAGGTGACTGGCGAGCCAAAGCGGAATGCTTAGCCCCAAAACAAGCTGTGTGATTTCGGCAGTCGAATAGCGGAAATGCCGCCTCTGATAGAGCGCCCAAAGGCCAAGCGAGAAGTGGACGATGGCGGCAAGGTAAAGCGTGTCATTGACGATCGGAATCCGCCACCACCAGACATGATATTTCAGCCAAGTCTCCATCAAGTCATAAGAAATATTGCCGAGAGCATGATTGAAGAAATGAGAAAAAATGTAGGCGAACATGATCAGGCCGGTGATGAGGCGGATCTGACGCAGGCCAATGCCGTGCAGCCATGTCGCAAGCGAGGGATGCCCGCTGGCGCCGACGTCACCGATTCCGGGAGCTTGGACAGTCACGCTGAGCCATCATTCGAAAAAGGTTATTAGAAACAAAGAACGATACCGCGGCATCGATAATACGAATCACATTGTGCATGGCAATGCGCTTCAAATCATAATCTATCCCAGCAAATCTTTGGCGCGCGAGCCAGTGCGGCTCAGAACGGAGATCTTACCCTGGACTACTGCACTGCATCGAGACGATGCAATTGGTCGGTCCCGGAAGGTACGTATTTGCAATCGCAAAGGCCGCGTGTGCACCCGGCGAGGGGTAAACGCGGAACCACATTTCCCATGTACTCAACGCCGTCCTGCGATCGCGCCACATCGCAAGCGTCCGGCCCAAAAGAAATGCGGACGCTGCGTAACAGGCCAAGTCTATGCGCGTTTCTAAACGCACGCAGCGTGCGGGCTATCTGGTTTGGAGACTTGTGCATCGGTCGCGTCTCGTCGCAAGACCGATATCACCTGCCGCAGGGAAATGGAGGTACGCGCGGATGTACTAGTGGTCCCGAACGTTGCGTCTGGCGACGGCAAAGACGGATCAAGACGCAAGCGCGCACCGTTGGCGCAGCCAAAAACCTCATCTGCAACTTCTTCAATCGAAAGTGGCACTCAGCGGCGCCAGCGGATTGAGATCTGTGGCCGGGTGATAGCTGACCAAGTTGACGGTCCATGCCCCGAATAGCACGAATGACACCGTCACAGAGATAATCGCGGTGCGGATCATGACAACTCCCTTTATTGGTGCCCGGATTTTTCCGGTGCCGCCGACGCCTTCAATGTCGACAGCCGCAGACTAGGCGGTAGCCCGATCCCCCACTGGTGATCGACATCACAACCGCGCCAGATTTCTTGTTTGCGCGAGGCAAAAAAAAGCGGCCTGGTCAGGCCGCTATTGAGTTTGGAGGTAATTCAGGGCCTGCCCCGACTTCAGGGCAGGCCAAAAGACAGTCAGGTGGCGGGGACTACTCTGACCGTCAGGCTGCCGGTGGTAAGGGGATGAACCACCGGTCGCGCAAAAATGGTTTCGCCAATCGGGCTATGGGCTGTGCGAGCCAAGCCGGTAACCACCGAAACGCCTGCGAGGAACGCTGTGGCAATGGCGAGAATGATGGTCTTTCGCATATCCGTTAGCCCTTGATCTCGTGGGAGCAATCCGCTCCCTATGGACAGAACGTAGGGCGCAAGGGTTTCCTGCGCTGTGACCTCCATCACACAAAATCGCTTTTTTCGGATATCACCAGAACCTGTAATTACAGGGCTCTATTGGCCTCTCGCAGGCGGCGGACCAACATGCTCATAACGTCAAGCGCGAACGTTGGCGCTCGGCTGACAAGGGCCAGAAAATCCTTCTTTGAAATTGGAACAAGTGCCACGTCTGTTTTGGCAATGGCGGTAGCACTGCGGGGCGCCGAGTTGATCAGCGCCATCTCGCCGAAAATGTCGTTGGTCTCGAGCGTAGCCAACAGACGGTTGCCAACTTGAATTTCCACCTGCCCGCTTTTGATGACATAAAGCTCTTTTGCTGTTTCCCCCTCCTTGAAGATCGTCTCCCCCGGTTTGAGGTACCAGACCGGCATTTCCGATTCTGCAAGGAAACTGAACCCGACGACATCGTCTGACATCGGCTAAGCCCCAGCCGCAAACGCGGCACCATGGAACAATCCGCTCAATTGCATTTTATCCCCGTCGATAAACCAAGAAGGCCCCGGCGTCGCAGCAACGCGCGCCACAATTCAAAGCTTCAGTTCCTTTTCGAGCTTGGGCCTGTTCTCGATGCAATAATAACCTGACAATCGGGTGATCAGCTTCAAACGCATCCATTCATTTAGAATTCGGCTGACATTTTCGCGCGCAATGCCGGCCATGGCCGCGACGTCGCTTTGGCTCAACTTCTGCCGGATGACGACACGGCCACCGCCGACTTCGTTGCCGAAGGCCTTGGCAAGATCAAGCAATGCACGAGCGACCCTGCCTTTGACCGGCAAAAACGTTCCCGCCGCGACGACCTGATCGGTGTCGCGCAGGCGCGCGGCAAGCATGCTGAGAAGGTGTTTATAGATTTCCGGATTTTTCACGGCGACCGTTTCGAACGCCGCGCGGCTAACGAAACTGAGCTTGCAATCACGAAGTGCTGAAACCGATGCCGATCGAGGGCGTCCATCGATCATCGCCATGTCACCGACGATCGAACCGGGGCCCAGTATTGCCAAAATGCGCTCGGCGCCGGTAGGCGCGACCATGCTCACTTTGAGCAGACCCTCACTTAGACGATAGCAGCCGTCACCCGGATCACCCGCGAGAAATAGAATCTCGTCGGCTGCCAATTTGACTGGCTTGGCATTGGCAAGAAGACCCGCCGTCAACGTTTCCGGCAGATCCGAAAACAAATCGGTGGGAGGCGAGGAAGCCATCGGACACCCGGCGCGGAATACCCCATAACGCGGGGGCCTTTTAGCAGATATTATATTGAAATGCGCAGTGGTTTGACACGACGTGGCAACGTGTCCGGCCGAGAGGTTGGAACCGCTTACCGTTGCGACAAACGCACTTTTTGATGCCTCTTTTCGCTTGCGGCGGCGAGTTGGGTGGAACCGCGCTCACGTTTGGCGCCTCGGTGGACAGGCATTTTGGCTCGGGCCAGTGCCGTTCGGACACGCGTTACAGGCCGGTCGCGTTGCGGCGCGCTCGAAGTAACCACTCCGGCGGCTTCCTGGCAGGGTGCCCGGCGCGGCACATTTTCAAGAGGAGTGACGGCCCCGGCCAGTTTTCCGCCAGCCGACCGGAAATTGTTTTCACGCAATGTTGGGTCTCCTCGGGCAGTTTGCCGTTCCGCGCCAACTAATCCTAAATTCGACGGGGGCCGGCATTGTAGGCGGCAGCCGCAAGTCCAAGATTGCCGCAGGAAAGCGGCTTTTGACAAACAAGCAAGTGACGCATGTCGTTCTCGGAAAATGCGGACGCACGCGGTAAACGCACAGTCGCATGGAATGCGATGGAAAAGGAAACCCCTCCCCGTCGCGGCGGTGCATGCGTTTGAATCGAGACGGAATTCTGGAGGCTTGTGAAAAAATAAGAATGATGCCTCGGTCTGGACTTCAGCGCAAATGGCCAGCACAAACATCGTGTCCTTCAATTGCAATCGCGGTTCGCTCTACTCGCGACGATACAGGCCAGTGAAAGTCACCATGGAACCGCCGCACTGCATATTGTCTTCGACGAGTAGCCACGCGCCGACACGTTGCATCCGCACAAGACACTGTCCGTCGTCGGCCTTCTCGAAGGGCGTGGTTCCGTCGTCGGCGAAAGCGATCATGCTCTGCGTCGGCGTAACCACAGCGCCGAGCACGCCACTGTGGGCGCCACCTGGCGCGGGATATGTCTGTTCGCCTTCGATGCTTAACGTCCCGTTCTTGCCACGCAAAACCGAGATTGTTCCACCGGGATGAGACCATGAGCCGACCCAGTCCGCTATTTTTGGCGACAACATCGGTGCGACGGGCGTGACGGATGACGTCGGCAACCACCCCGTTGCCCAGTTTTGTTTGCGCGTATGGAAGGACTGATAGGCAACGCAGATGAAGGCGCCTTGTGCACGCCCAGTCAGCACGACGTCGCCGGGAACGAGAAACGCTTTCTTTTGACACGTTTCCTTGTCGGTCGGGCACGCGGCGTCATCATCAGAACCCTTCACGAAATTGACATGCGGGCGTACGGTCACTTTCGAAGCGACGAGCGGGCGTTTGGCATCGAAGTCAACGCCGACGCACACCTTCGAATCGGATTCACCGTATGCCGACAGGGAAAAGCCGCAGGTAAAAACCGCAAGTCCAAGAAGGAACGAGCATTTTCGGTGTGACCGCTGCGCCACAAGCCCAGTGTTTTTCATCGCGAAAACCCCAGCAGTTTCGTGTATTCTGATAGGCGCTAGCGCAGACGGCAGGGCTGGCCTATTCAGCAGCAAGCTTTTAGCATAAATCGAATCGGCGGATTGAAACGGGGCCCGGACTGGGGGAACTATGAGAAGGCAAGCAGTGCTGGCGGCTGCGCTCGGCGTAACACTCACGTCCTGCGTCGGCGTTTATGGCCCGAAGGGAAACGATGTCGGCGGCATTATTCCGTGGTCGCCCGAAGCAGAGACTGCGGCGCTTGACATCGCCCAAAACAATTGCGGCCGTTTCAACAAATACGCGGTGATCACAAGCGTTCATCGCGTTTATGGCGACTACATTTCTTATTCCTGCTGGTGGAAACCGCCCAATCGGACCCGCCGCCACGTCTAATGATCCGGCGATCCATCGACGAGTGCAGGCGCGCACTCAGCCGCATGGTGCTTTCCATCGCCATTCAGCGACCCGACAAGCTTGGGCTTTTGCAGCCGCCGCTTGTGCGTTTCTCGTAACGCCTGCGTTCGCGCTCGATCTCAATTCTTTTCGAGCGCAGCACGGGCGACCCCCGCTATCACAGAGCAGCGGGCTTACGAGTGCCGCCTATAGTCACGCTCACAATCTCGCAGCACGACAACGACTCGATCATGCGGGCTTTCGGCAACGTGTAGCAGTGACCTCGGGCGCCGCTGCCGAGAATGTCGCTTACGGTTGCGCGACGGAGGACTGCGTTATTCGCATGTGGGCGAGGTCCGGTGGCCACCGCGCCAATATGCTGCGGCGGGACGTGTCGAGCTACGGTCTTGCCTCGGCGGACGGCGCGAACGGCAGACGCTATTGGGTGCTTGAACTCGGCAATTGAACCCTGCGCGCAAGACTAAAAAAATCGAACTGGCGCCCCGGCAACGGTTGGAATGACCACCATCAGCACGATCCCAAATACGAAACCGGCAAGGCGGGCTCCCATCGTCAGCATCTGTCCGGGGGCTGTGCGCCCCAGCAAGTAGATCCCGCCATCGAACAAACCGACTGCGATCAAAACCCAGAAGTATGGCTTGATGGCAAAGTTCTGCACTTGCGGCGCGGCCACCAAAATCGCGCCGGCGATAACACCAACCAGCACCATGTAGACAAAAAAGATCCGATCCACGGTCATGCGCGCCCCCGACTATCCTGTCGTCCGCGCGATAGTAGCAAGAATTCTCTCGCGCAGAGCGTCATGATCGCGGACCTTACTTCTTCTCCAACATCAATTGGCCTTTCTGGCCGATAACTCGTTGTGCTGCTCGAGCGAAGCGCGCAAGCAGCCACGGCAATATGACTTCTAGACGCACACCCGTCTCGTACACGTCAATGAAACCCGAGACACGTTGACCCAGCGCCGCGACCCGGAAGCTCAGACGATCGCCTGTCCATTCCTCCTCCTCGAGCGACAACAGCCAAGCGAATTCGGTTTTCGCGCGGCCAACGCCATCCTTGATGCGACGTAAGGCCTCGTCCTTGCCGAGCCGATGGGGGATGACGACGATGAGCGGTTCTGACATTGCGGTGGTATCTCTGTCTCCGACAGGCATGTGGTGACGATACCCAGCCAAGAAAAGGGCTCACTGATTTTGGCATGGCGCGAGAGGCGGACGGCCGCAAAACATGCTAACGCTTCACGCTACCATGATGAAACGCGAGAGCTTCCCGGTCGATAAAATCTATGTACCCGTAAAGCGCAGGGCTACGCTTGATCCAAAGCGAGTCGAAGAACTCGCGCAAAGCATCCTCGAGGATGGCCAGAAAACGCCAATCCTGGTGCGGGAAGACGGCGCACGCTTCGTACTCGTCGAGGGCCTGCACCGGCTGGAGGCTGCGCGGTCATTGGGCGAGCAAACCATCGTGGGCTTCCGCGTTGACGCGCGGAAGCACTGATTTGCTCGGCCCATAGACGATTAGGGATGCTTCTCGTTCTTGGCAGCGCGCATGCCCTGGCTCGTCGCATCCTGCTCGCACATATACGCGCCGGCCTTCGTCTTTCCGTACTCTCTATGACCGGTGAAGTGATAGATTTTTGAATCCAGATTGGCCCACACAACAGTGCCGCCGCTGCACCGGAATTTGGCTTGCCCCTCAGTCGAATACTGATTTGTACCCGTTGGGGCCGCTGTTGCTGTCCGAGTTCCCGTCGTCGCTGTGGCTGGAGGTGAAGCCGGCGCGGGTGCCGTTGTTGTTCTCGTCTGAGCAGGCGGGGGGGCCATAGGAGCCGGGGAAGCGACAGTTCCGCCTGCGCGGCACTGCGTCACGTAAGCCTTCTCCGTTATGCCTTTGGCCTGATTTGCGTCTTTGTTGGCACGCCATTCATCTCGACACGCCTTGGCAGTCTTTTCCCCGGAAGCCGCCGGGGCAGGCGCAGCCGCCGGTGTAGTCGAGGGAGCGGGCTGCGCCGTGACGCCGCCTGCGCGGCACTGCGTTACGTATGCCTTTTCCGTTATGCCTTTGGCCTGATTTGCATCTTTGTTGGCACGCCATTCATCTCGACACGCCTTGGCAGTCTTTTCCCCAGAAGCCGCCGGGGCAGGCGCAGCGGCCGGTGTAGTCGCGGGAGCGGGCTGCGCCGCGACGCCGCCTGCACGGCACTGCGTGACGTATGACTTTTCCGTTATCCCTTTGGCCTGATTTGCGTCCTTGTTTGCACGCCATTCTTCCTGGCAAGCCTTGACGGTCTTTTGCTGCGCGAACGCCGGAAAAGACAGAACTGACGCGCCGATAATGGCGCAACTGATCGCTGTGATGGTTCGCATGGCTTCAACTCCTAGGCTCACGCCCTTCAAGGGTTAGGCCTCTTTCGCGCATTTCTTCATGAAGCTGTTCTTCGCCGCTCCTGCGAGTGGCTTGCCGTCCTTGCTGACGGCTTTGGTCGCGCACGCGTCCACCTTGCATTTTTTTATGAAACTGGTTTTCGCCGCACCGGCTAGCGGCTTGCCTTCCTTGCTGACTGCTCGCGTCTCACAAGACTGAGCCATCGCACTCCCGGCGGCAAAAGAGGCAATTAGAACGGCAAGAAAAAAGCGTTTCATTGTTTCCTCCATAGTGTTTCAGCGCGGCTGGAAATTCTCGCAGTCGCTGCAACAATCGCTATGCGCCCCCACTACGAGTGCCCGGGCGAAACTCCTGAAATCGGCGGGAGTTCCGGTCAACCAGCAGCATAAGTTTGTAGATTGGGGGTGGGCTCTGTGAAATTGGACCGAGGTCCAATGTGGACACCGCAGCCGACGCTACGGAAGTTACTTGTCCGTGCCGTTTTTTGAGGGGGTTGCGGCCCCTTCTGCATTCGAGTCCGTCGTCGCGGCCAAGATGGCATCAATGAGGGTCTGGCCGTGTAGGGGCTTGGTCAGGAAGGCCTTCGCTCCGGACGCGGCGCTCCGTTCGCGGATACCAGCATCATCAAAGGCCGTAATAACAATGGTCGGAATCTTCTTGTTGATGCGATTGAGATACCGTTGCAGATCGAGTCCACTGAAATCCGGCATGTGAACGTCAACTATGAGGCATTCCGGGACGTCGCGGCGGATTGAGTTGATGAACTCCCGCGCCGAGCCGTAGGTCGTGGTTTCGAAAGAAGATGCGTCCAACAGGCGAGCCAGTGCCGTACGTACAGCAGGCTCGTCGTCAACAATAGCAACCCGTATAGGAGCTTTTGGCGACATCTGCGCGAGTTTCGAGCAAACGTGCAAAACCGTCGAGTTGCCCGAAGGGCCTACATTGCCGTTAGCCGGATCCGTAGGCCGGGACAATTCCCGCCTTGTCTGCAAGGCGGACCAGATCGGCCACACTCTTTACACCGAGTTTGGCCATCATTCTCCCGCGATGGACCTTCACGGTCTTTTCGACGGTGCCGAGACTGGCAGCGATCTGCTTGTTGAGCCGGCCGGCAATGACGTACTCCAGTACTTCCCGCTCGCGATGTGTAAGGACGGAAAGGCGATCGCCGATTGATTTTGATTCATCACGTTTCTGACGCGACAACGCATCAACTTTAGCGGCTCTCACCACTGCCGAAAAAAGCGCCTCGCGCTTGACCGGCTTTGTCAGGAAATCGACTGCGCCCGCCTTCATCGCTCTGACGCTGGTCGACACGTCGCCCTTGCCAGACAGAAAAATTATTGGCCGCTCAGAACCTGTTTCGATCAGGGCCTGCTGCAAAAGCAGGCCATCGAGCTCGGACATGACAAGATCGATAATTGCACAACCGGGAATGGACGGATCATGCGCGGATAGAAATTCCTGAGGCGATGAAAACGATTTCGTCCTGTAACCGGCGGCGTTCAAAAGACGTGTGATCGCTTTAAGCACAGCGGGATCGTCGTCCACAAGAAAAGTGGTAAAACCCGCCTCACGCATACCGCCCACCTCACCAAACCAGCTTATCTCACACCCCCGCCGGGGGCAGCCGAAAGATCGCGGTGGCGCCATCACTCACGTTGTTTTGAAGCGAAAGGCTCCCACCATGAAGCTTCATGATCGACGCACAGATCGGAAGACCGAGGCCAAGCCCTCGTTTTTTCGTCGTAAAAAATGGCTGAAATACATGTTGCTCTTGTGACGGTGGCAGCCCCGTACCACAGTCCGATATTCGAACCTCAACCCCGCCTTCCTGCGTGATCGCCGTGCGTACCGCTATGACACGTTTGGTCGGCGTGACACCATCCATCGCATCCATCGCGTTCATGAAGAGATTAAGCAGAATTTGCTGCAACTGTATCGGATCGCCCTTTGTCAGCGGCAATTCGACGGCCGTAATATCGCTGACCGCAATTCGACGATCGATCAGCTCGCTGTGCAGAAGCCTAAGCGTCGAACCGATCAGCTCGTTCATATCTATCGCTTCGTACTTGATTTCTCCCTTTTTAAGCAGACCCCGCAACCGATGTATGACCTCTCCAGCGCGGCCATCTTCCGTGATGATGTCATCAAAAATATTGCCGATTTCCTCCAAGTTCTTTTTGCCACCCGCCAACAATATTTTTCCCGCCTGCGCGTTCGACAAGATCGCCGTCAGTGGCTGCGTCAATTCGTGCGCCAGACCGCCGGACAGCTCACCGAGCATGGAGACGCGCATCAAATGCGCGATTTCCTGCCGCTGCATGTCGGCATCCGCCTCCGCCATCTTGCGTGAGGTTGTGTCACCGAAGGCTCCCGTCATAGCCGTCGGCTCACCATCCTCTCCAAAGATCGGCTGCGCGCGTGCGGAGATCCAGTGAACTCCGTCATCGATGTCTCGCACGCGAAATTCTGTTTCTAGAGGTACTGCATGCATGATTGCCGATTTGAACGCCGCACTTGCCGCCTTGAAATCATTGGGATGAATCCGACCGAGCAATCGATCAAGATTTAACGGAGCATCGGGCGGAAGACCGAACAGCCTGCGGCAATAGTCGGTCGCCCAAAACGCACCGGTTGCGATTTCGTATTGCCACAGTCCAACGCTCGACGAAGCTGCGGCGACTGAGATCCGTGCTTCGCGCTCGCGCGTCACAGTTTCGGCATGCCTGGTTTCCTCAATGGCCGAACCCAGAAGCAGAATTGGTGTCGAGAGACCGATCAAGAATAGCTGCATGGCAAAGACATTGGCTTCGGCGCTGCCAACTGCAAACGGACTTGGACCGTTCAGCGTGCGCCAGATCAGTACGAGACTCACGACCATGATCGCCCCGCTCGCGCCTTTAGCTCCAAACCGCACGGCTGCCCACACGATGATCGGCAAAGGCAGGTAAAGAAGAGCGGGAATGTAGCCGGTCGCAATCGTTGCCACTTCGTCGAACGCGACAATGCACGTCAGGGCGAGAACGGCCGCAATCAAAAGCGCCTCGAGGCGACGACGCACGGGACTCACGATGGAAAAGGGAATCTTTTCGAGGCAGATCAACGCAATCGGACCTAGCGTCAGACTGCCGAGAGCATTCGATGCATACCAGTGCGCCCAGTACAACCCATAATCATCGATTGAACCGCCACCGAGGATCTGAACGAACGCGCCGCCAAATGCGCAAAGCGCGGGACCGACAAAGGCGGTGACGAATACATAGGCTGTTGCATTGCGAATATTGCCAAACCAAGGCGATCCGACTTTAAGCCACTGCAGCGCGAAGGCATTGACGGCGGCGACCAGACAGTTCGTGACAAAGGCCACAAACAGTTGCGTGATCGGCATTCCCACTTGCAGTTCGGCCGCGACGTGCGCGGGAAGCACCGCGAGAATATAGATCCACCACCGTCGTGGCGGGTTCAGGACAAGCGCACAAAAAAGGACGACGTTAGGTGGCCAGAAAGGAGCGAAAATTTTGTCCGAAAGTGTACCGACCAGAAAAGCGATTTCGGCCCCGAGATAGTAGGCAGTCGCGACAATGAAAAAACTTCGAACTGTTTTTGCCAGGTCGTTCCCTGACAGTTCGCCGCTCTGCCCGTCTCGCATTGATATTCCGGAAACGAAGGAGGTCATCATCCATCACCCGGATCACAATGATTTTATACTATCCCAAGGTATCGTCCCGCGGCGCGCGCACGAAAAGGAAAAAACGCTTCGCTGACATGCATTTGCGCGCCGGTTGTTGCCGGTTATTGCCCAAGGACCTCGACTATATTGGACCAGGGTCCAATCGACACATGCAATCAGTAGGTACAGACTAGTAAACTCCAGAGTATCCATTGTGGTTTGCCAGCCTCATGGACTCGCGCGAGGCGACATCCCCCCTCCTCCCCGTCCCCAGTCGCCTCGCGCGGTGGAGGCCGGGCGTTAGCGTTTCTCAATTGGACTAGGGTCCAACTCGACCGCCCGCTAGCGCGGCGCGAAGCTTCCAATATGGAGTTTACGCGCAGCTTAGTCAGGGGCCGATCTCTTTACCGACAGCAGTACGCACGGCTCATCCAGCACAGAGAGCATGGTCCGGATCTCGGGCGGCACGTTGTGCTTGGGTTCCGACAAGCATCATCCGGAAGAGGCGCTTCAATATCTCCCGCCAGGTTCCAAAGGGCGGCTCGCACCCGCGCGCCAACTATTGCCGTCACTGCCGCACGCCACGCGCAGCCAGTCGATACCTCAACCACCATGTCGGTTTTCGATGCATCATTCGTGGAGGATCAACGCCATGAAACGAGTTGCGATACTTCTCTCTGTGGGCCTTCTCGTCGGCCTGGGCCTTCTCATTGCACTTGCACCGACGCCGCGTGCGGGCGCGCACATCACTGCGGTTGCGATCAGCGAGGCAGACGCGGGAGCTAAGTGAAGCGGGTCGAACGAAACGCGCGTCGTCCTGGCAACGGCGCGCGTGCAATTGCAGTCAGTAACGAAGGGAGTCTGCGCATGAGATCGAAGCAAAACTCAATGGCAAGATCTGGCACGAGTACGACAAGCACGATCAGCAGGGACATTCTCTCTAGCGTGGCGATTATTGGCGTGGTCGGAATTACCTTCGGTGTCCTGTTCGCCCCGAACTTGGCTCAAGCGCAACAGAGGCCGCCGCAGGCGCAGCCCGCACAAGCTCAAGCCCAACAGCAAACGGCACGACCGAACATCCTTGTCATTTTTGGCGATGATGTCGGGCAGTCGAACATCAGCGCCTATTCGCATGGCCTGGTGGGCTACAAGACGCCCAATATCGACCGCATCGCCCGCGAAGGCACGATGTTTACCGATTACTACGCAGAAAATTCATGTACGGCGGGTCGCTCGACGTTTATCACTGGGCAAGTCTGCCTACGCACTGGGCTCTGTAAAGTCGGTATTCCCGGCGCGACAGTCGGGTTGCAGGATCGCGACATCACGATCGCCCAGGCGCTCAAGCCGCTCGGCTACGCCACCGGTCAGTTTGGCAAGAACCACCTCGGCGATCGCGACGAATATCTCCCCACTAAACACGGCTTCGACGAGTTCTTCGGCAACCTCTACCACCTCAACGCCGAGGAGGAACCGGAGCGACCCTACTATCCGAAGAACGATGCAGATTTCGTCAAGTCCAATTCGCCCCGTGGCGTTCTCAAGTCGTCGGCCGATGGCAAGATCGAGGACACCGGACCACTGAACCGCAAGCGGATGGAGACGATCGACGACGAGACCACCGCAGCGGCGATCGACTTCATGACGAGACAGGCGCGAGCTAATCGGCCGTTTTTCACCTGGATGAACACCACCCGCATGCATGCTTTCACCCACGTGCGGGAATCGATGCGTGGCCAGAGCGGCATGCCGGGCAACGAATATGCTGACGGCATGATCGAGCATGACGGTGATGTGGGGAAGTTGCTCAAAGCAGTCGATGATCTCGGAATCGCGAACAACACCATTGTTGTCTACACGACCGACAACGGGCCCAACCAGTGGTCATGGCCGGACGCCGCGACAACGCAGTTCCGCAGCGAAAAGGATACCAACTGGGAGGGCGCCTTCCGCGTGCCGGCGATGATCCGCTGGCCAGGCAGGATCCAGCCCGGACAGGTCTCCAACGAGATCGTTTCCGGCCTCGACTGGTTCCCCACGCTGCTCGCAGCTGCGGGCGATTCAAATATCAAGGAACGTCTTCTCAGTGACGCGAATATCGGCGGCAAGAGCTTCAAGGTGCATCTGGATGGCTACAACCAGTTGCCATACCTGACCGGCCAGCAGCCGAAGTCCGCTCGCAATGAATTCTTCTACTTTAACGATGACGGGAATGTAGTTGCGTACCGTTACAATGACTGGAAGATCGTTTTTTGCGAGCAACGCAAGCCAGGCGGCTTCGAAGTGTGGGCAAATCCGTTCACGTGCCTGCGCGCGCCAAAGGCCTTCAACCTTCGTATGGATCCGATGGAACGGGCGGACATCGTTTCGGATCAGTATTACGACTGGCTGGCCAAGAACGCTTATCTGCTCCAGTACGGCGTATGGCGGGTAGCGCCCTTCCTGCAGACGTTCAAGGACTATCCGCCAAGCCAGCGGCCGGCAAGCTTCAGTATCGACCAGATGGTCGAGGGATTGATGAAGTCAATCTCGAAGTAACCACCCCGCCAATGGCCGGCCGGCACCGATGCCGGCCGGCTTTCTAAAACGGTGAATCGATGGCTGATGTGCGCGTTGCGAGCCCGACGACCGCCTCGCCAGCGACCAAAGTGTCGCCTGCACGCGATGCCATCCTCGAACTCAAGGCGCGCATCGGCAAATCCGTGCTCGGCCAGGATCACCTGGTCGAGAGTATGCTGATCGGGCTGCTCGCCAACGGCAATTTGCTGATCGAGAGCCTGCCAGGACTGGCGAAAACGCGCGCGGTGAAAACGCTCGCCAAGAATCTGGCTGCCGATCTGTCGCGAGTGCAGTTCACGCCCGACTTGTTGCCGTCAGATGTGACCGGTGCGGAAATCTATCTTCAGACAGAAAAAGGCGGGCAGTTCCAGTTCCAGAAAGGACCAATCTTCGCCAATCTCGTTCTGGCTGACGAAATAAATCGTGCGCCGGCGAAGGTGCAGTCAGCGCTGCTTGAGGCGATGGAAGAGCGCCAGGTTACGGTTGCGGGCAAGACCTACAAAATGCCCGATCTGTTCATGGTGCTAGCCACCGAAAACCCGATTGAGCAGGAAGGTACGTACCCACTTCCCGAGGCGCAGCTTGACCGCTTCCTCATGCACGTTGTTGTTCCCTATCCCAATGAGGAGACGGAGGGTGAAATCATAAAGCTCAATCGCGATGAAAATGCTCAAACGGCCAAAGCGACGACATCAGAAACGGCCGCTGTACCGCAGAAGGCGATTTTCGACGCGCGCACTGAAATCGACAAGATTTTCGTTTCCGACCTTGCTCAGAAATACATGGTGGATGTGGTCTTCGCGACACGTTACCCAAACCGTTATGGCGAGCCCCTAAGCAAGTGGCTGCAGATTGGAGCCAGCCCGCGCGGCAGCCTTGCGCTCGATCGCTGCGCCCGCGTGCGCGCGTGGCTCGATGGGCGCGAATTTGTCACACCCGATCATGTGCGCGCGATCATGCATGACTGCCTTCGCCATCGGTTGATCCTCAGCTACGAGGCGTTGTCCCAGGGGATCACGGCCGATCAAGCGATCGACAAGATCGCATCTCTCGTTGCCGCTGCATGAGGGCGTCATGCCAGATGAGGCACCACTTGACGCCGGTGTGTATGTCGACCTCGAACATCTGATCGCGCTCGAACAGAAGGGCCGCAAGGTTTCGCTGTTGCCTCGACAGCCAGTCCACAGCCTGTTGTCCGGGCGGTACGCATCACGTATGCGTGGACGCGGACTGAATTTCGAAGAAATCAGAGACTATCGGACCGGTGACGATGTCCGCTCTATCGATTGGAAGGTGACAGCACGGCTGCAGTCACCGCACATCCGCGTGTTCAACGAAGAACGCGACAGGCAGGGGCTGCTTGTCGTCGACCAGCGCCTGTCGATGTTCTTCGGTACCCGTCGTGCAATGAAATCGGTAACCGCCGCCGAGATTGCGGCCGTTGTAGCCTGGCGCATCCTCAACGTGGGCGACCGCGTCGGAGGCATTGTGTTCAATGACCACACCATCGACGAAGTCAGACCGCAGCGCAGCCGGCGCATCGTATTGCAATATCTTACGAAGCTCGTTGCTCAAAACCAGGCTCTAGGGGTCGGACGCGGCATCGCGCGTGATGCGGCGATGCTGAACCGGGCGCTCGACCGGATACGAAGGGTGGCGCCGCATGACGCCACAGTTGTCATCTTCAGTGATTTCGATGGCGCGGACGAGACTACGCGTCACGCCATCGCGGCGCTTGCTGCCCACAATACGGTCATCGCAGTACTGGTTCATGATCCTTCGCAGAGCGAGCTCCCGGCGGCCGGCCGGATGACGGTCACGGACGGCGAACTGCAAATCGCGCTCGACGTCGCGCATGGCAGCACACGTGAGAATATTCTGGATATGAGCAAGACCCGGCTGCGTAACGTCTTTGAGTGGACGCGTGATTTCGGCATTCCGGTTTTGCCTTTGAGTACTGCCGAGGAGCCCGTGAACCAGCTACATCATCTGCTGGGACTGCTTCCGCAGGTCATCAATCGAGGCACAGGAACCAGTGTCCAGGGAGTCCTCCGTGGATAAAAACGGAACCTCCACGATACCGAACGATCCAGTTGCCGGCTTGATCGATATTCCATTGCCGCAGGCCGTCAGCCTGTGGCCTACGACATGGATTTCACGGATCGTGATTATTCTGCTGATACTCGGCCTGATCGCCGCGGCCATCCGGTTTACGCGACGGTGGCACACCAATAGGTACCGCCGCGTTGCACTCGCCGAGCTCAAGGAGATCGTTCATTCGCCAGCGGTCGAAAAAGATCCCGTATCGACCATCGACAATCTCGCCCTGCTCGTCCGTCGTACTGCGTTGGTGGCCTTTCCGCGCGAGAGAATCGCACCTTTGAGCGGAGCGGCCTGGCTCGATTTCCTCGATCACAGCTACGCCGGTCACGAATTTACGCGGGGCGCAGGCCGTGCACTCGGACTTGTACCTTATGCTCCGCGATCGGTGGCAGCGGGAGATGTCGCGCCCCTTGCCGATCTTGTTCGCCACTGGATCCGCACCCATCATGCTTGAGTTCGAGTGGCCTTGGGCATTTCTGCTGCTCCCACTGCCGTTGCTGGTGTGGTGGCTGATGCCGCCCTATCGCGACCAGCAAACCTCAGTTCACGTGCCGTTTTTCAGCCGGTTGGCGGAAGCAACCGGCCAGACGCCGCAACCCGGTGCGGTCGTGCTGCGTCGGCGGGCGATCCAGATGCTGGTCGCAACAATTATTTGGATCCTTATCGTCGTGGCCCTGGCCCGACCGCAACAGGTCGGAGAGCCAGTGACGCACGAGGTGTCGGCACGCGATCTAATTCTCGCCGTCGACATTTCCGGGTCGATGGATCAGACCGATTTCCGCACATCGGCCGGGAAGACCATCAGGCGCCTCGACGGCGTCAAATCAGTTCTCGGTAACTTTATCGCACGCCGGAAAGGCGATCGCATCGCGCTGATCTTGTTCGGGAGCAAGGCCTATCTGCAGGTGCCCTTCACGCAGGACCTGCAAACTGCGCGGGCATTGCTAGACCAATCCGAAGTCGGCATGGCCGGACAGCAAACGGTCATCGGCGATGCCATAGGCCTTGCCATCAAGACTTTCGAATCGAGCAAAGCGCAGCAGAAGCTCGTCATTCTGTTGACCGACGGAAATGACACGGCGAGCAGGGTTCCACCCGAACATGCCGCCGATATCGCGCGGCAAAAAGGCGTAATCATCTACACGGTTGCGTTCGGCGACCCCAACGCAACCGGCGAAGACCGGGTCGACCTTGCCACGTTGCGCCAAGTCGCCAGCGTAACCAGCGGACAATTTTTCCGCGCCGAAGATGGCACTCAGCTTGAAGCGATCTATACCGATATTGATCGTCTTGCTCCCGTAAAACTGGAAACACTGACATGGCGCCCGCGGGTTCCGCTATATCAGTGGCCGCTTGGTACAGCCGTAGTTCTGGGGCTCGCCTTGTGGTGCTTGCTGCTGACCGCAAGCATTTTTCGCTGGAGGGCTAGCCGTGCCTGACACGCTGCCCCTTGAGTTTCATTTTCTGCGGCCAATCTGGTTGATGGCACTTATACCGGTCGCAGCAATCGTCATTCTGATCGCGTTCCGGCGTCGTCCGGAGACCCAGTGGGGTGACGTGATCGCCCCGAATTTGCTGAAGCACTTACTCGTAAAGCCTGATCACCGCTGGCGCATTGATCCGCTTTACCTCGTTGCGTCAGGCTTGCTCGTCGGTATCGTCGCCTTGTCAGGGCCGACCTGGAGGCGAGAATTGCCACCATTCGTCGAGGACAAGGCCCCTTTGATGGTCGCGCTTTCAGTCGCGCCGTCAATGAACGAGAGTGACATAGCGCCAACGCGGCTCGAGCGCGCAAAGCAGAAAGTACGCGACCTACTGGAAGCGCGCCCTGGAGCACGCACCGGACTGATCGCTTATTCCGGAACGGCACATCTGGTCATGCCAATGACGGATGACCGCACCGTCATCGAGCCATTCCTTGCCGCTCTGACACCGACTTTGATGCCCGTACAGGGCAACAACGCCGCTGCAGCCGCAGCGCTGGCCGCGAGCTTAATGGCAAAAGAATTCTGTCGCCGGAACGATCCTCTTGGTTGCCGACTCCGTGAGCGACGAAGCGGCTGTTCGTCGCGCGGCCGATCGCAACAATGTGCTGACGTTGAGCATGAACTCCGCCCGACCACCAGCAAGGCCTGCCGTCGAACGCGGTCCGGCTTAGCGTAGACGGTGCTGACATCCGTTCCCTCGAACGCCGCATCGAGACCAGCTATCAGTCGGCGCAATCTGCCGCCTTTGGCACGCGGTGGCGCGACGAAGGCTACTGGCTGATATTGCCGGTCGCGTTGCTTGGTCTCCTGTGGTTCAGGCGTGGCGTGACGGTGGCTTGGGTCGTCGCTTTCGTAGTGTTCCAACTCCCTGCCCCGGTTTCCGCAGCTGACACATCATGGTTTCGAAATTTGTGGCTGACACCGGATCAGCAGGGGCGCATCGCATTCGATCGCGGCGACTATGGCGCAGCGCAACAGCTTTTCAACGATCCAATGTGGCGGGGAATGGCTGCTTACCGTGCCTATGATTTTCTCGCTGCCGCCGAAAGCTTCCGAAAAATTGAAACTCCGGCCGGTCGCTTCGCCCTCGGCAACGCCGAGGCACAAAATCATGCGTACGAAAAAGCGATCAAAGCCTACGACGAAGTGCTCGCAATACAGCCGAACAATGCGGGGGCCAAGCACAACAAGGCCATCGTTGAGGCGGCGCTCGAGGCTCAGGAAGATAGGCGACGCAAACAGGAAAAGGGAGAAGCCCCTCCTGACGAAAAGACGGATGAGATGCGCGTCGATCGTAAACAAAAGGACGGCAAACGCGTTAGGGTCCAAGCCCAAGACCTGACCACGCCCGGAGCGGCCGATGCATGGATGCGCGAGGTGCAAACTTCGCCGGCAGACTTTCTGAAGCGAAAATTTTCAATTCAAGCCGCCGGAGTTCCGCAAACTTCGAGGCCACAACAATGACGCGCATTTTTATATACTGGTGCACGCTGGCGATATTCGGCGTGTCGAATACGCTGGCACAACAAACCCCGACACCGGAGCCCACAGTCTCGGCGCGTATTGATCCAGCCAGAGTCGTCGTCGGACAGAAGGCGACGCTTTTGCTAACGGTGCTCGCGCCAAACTTTATGCCCGCACCACCCATCCTTCCTGATTTTCAGGTGCGCAATGCTGTGACTCGACCGCTTGGCACAATCAATCAAGCGGAAACGCGGGATGGCATTTCATACGCTGGTGTCCGTTACGAATTTGCGATCTACCCGCAGGAGGAAGGCTCTTTTGCTATTGCGGATCAAAAAATAACAGTGACCTTTGCGGCTGAGCCTCCCCAGACCCGCACGGTAACGTTGGACGTGCCGAGCTTGGCAATAGAGGCGTTCATTCCAGAGCCTGGGCAGAATCTCGATCCATTTATCTCCGCGAATGCCCTGTCCTTCGAACAGGGTGTGAAACGATCATCGCAGGAGTTGAAGGTAGGCGACTCTATTGCGCGCACCGTGACAACAAAGGCCGATGGTACGCCCGCGATGCTTTTGCCGCCGGTGACATTCAAGAGGATCGACGGACTCGCCCTCTATCCGGCCCAGCCATCGGTTCAGGACAATGTTGACCGGCGAACCGGAGCTTTGTCGGCGACACGTATCGACGAAGCTACCTATATTCTAGAACGCCCAGGCGATTACACTTTGCCGCCAATTGAAACGGCGTGGTGGAACGCTCGCGAGAACAAGATCGAGCGAACGCGCATCGACGCCGTTAGCATCCAAGTTGCAGACAATCGGGCGCTGCGCGCCGCTGTGCCCGCTGAAAGTTCGACCGTTTGGAAAGGACGCGATTTCATCGATGCCATTCGCGACCATTGGCTGCTCACGATCTTCACTCTGGGAATACTGACCGTAATCGCGTGGTTTATCCCCGCTGCGATACGATCAATGCGTCAACACATTGCCCGGAAGCGGACCGCCTATCTCGCATCAGAGACGTGGTCGTTCGCGCAACTGGGTGCAGCGAGCAATGGCGGCGACCCCGCCAAAGTCTATTTCGCCCTGCTGGACTGGCTGCCGCGATTCGAGCCCCTAGGCCCAGGTCACAATCTAGATGCCCTGAAGAAAGCAGCCAGGAACCCAAGCCTCGATCGGGAACTGGCGTCGTTGGAAGCGCAACTTTTCTCACCCCAGGCGGAACAAGGCGTCCAGTGGACAGCGCGTAAGCTACTGAAAAGCGTCAAAGTCGTGCGTCGCCGGTTGCGGAACTCGGGGGCCGCTCAGGCGCACCGAAAGGCGTTACCCGATCATCTCAATCCGGTAGTAGCTCAGTCGCAGATTGATCCGCGGTGGCGCCCGGTCGCCCGTTGACAACTGGCCGTTGCGGCGGAGGTGGTTAGGCCATGGATCGTCTGCTCAAATTTCCGTCAGTTCACGAGGCTGCGCATCGCAAATCCGGCAAACAACCCTCAAAACTGACCGTTTTTAGGCTGAATTGAACTCCCTAGATCTGGCGTTGGCCCATGGTCCAACTCGATTCGTGATCGCTGGCCCGCTTTTAATGGTTCGGGCTGAAGCATCAGGATTGAGGAAAATGTCAAAAACAGTCGTGCCTTCCGAAGCTCCGGGTACTGATCGCAGTCTCGCGCATCGCGCGGCCAATTCACCCGTGATCAAACGCTCGATTATCCGCAACGGACACAAATCGAGTGTATCGTTGGAAGACCAGTTCTGGGATGGCCTGCGGGAGATCGCCGACCTCAAGCACATGACTGTATCCGCGCTTGTCGCGACCATCGATCATGGCCCCAATAGGCGTAATTTGTCGTCGGCCATCCGGGTATTCGTCCTGGATCATTTCAGAAACAGCAGCCGCGAGGCCAAGCTCCCGGTCAGTGGGCCACATCTGGATGTTCCAACAATTGCGGGCGTGCACCGGGCGTCCTGACGCGGGCCTTTCATCGCTGGTAATTGGCGTGGCCATAGTTTCGGCCGAAAGGATATTGGACCTCCGTCCAACTCGATCAGCTGTGTCCATCTCTCTAGGCTAAGTGCAGCAGATGCGCCGTGGCGAAGCGGCGTTAGTTGGCTTTGAACCAAGGGGATGGCGATGTCCAGACTGCTCGCCCTATCAATTACATTCGTGCTGTTTCTCGTGTTCGCGCATGGAGCAAATGCGCAAGGTCAACCGGCATCCACGCCAGCGAGTACCTCGTCAGACCAGTCGCTAAAGCCAGAACAACTTGATGCATTGGTTTCCCCGATAGCTCTGTATCCCGACGCGCTGTTGGCGGAGGTCCTGATGGCCTCGACTTATCCGCTTGAGGTCGTGCAGGCGGCCCGATGGGTCGCGGAGAACAAGAACTCTAAAGGGCGATGCGCTGAAAACTGAAGTCGACAAGCAAGGATGGGACGACAGCATCAAATCGCTCACGGCAACTCCAGACGTGCTGAAGATGATGAGCGACAAGCTGGACTGGACGCAAAAGCTGGGTGATGCCGTCCTCGCGCAGCAAACCGACGTGATGGACTCTATCCAACGGCTACGCGCCAAGGCGGATGCGAACAACAAGCTCCAATCGACAAAACAACAGAAGGTCACCAAGAAATCCGACGGCGGTAAACAGTACATCGTGATCGAGCCGACGGATCCGCAAACCGTCTATGTTCCTTATTACGATCCCGCAGTCGTCTACGGTGCGTGGCCGTATCCCGCTTATCCGCCCTACTACTGGGGCGCCGGCTATTGGCCAGGCGGCGGTGCACTCCTCGCAACCGGATTGGCATTCGGTGCAGGTTACGCCGTCGGACGATGGGCATCGGGAGGAAATTATTGGGGCGGCGGCGTCAATTGGGGCGGCAACAACATCAACGTGAACCGACCGATCAACATCAACAACAGCGGCAACAACTGGCAGCATAACGTCGATCACCGACACGGCGTCCGCTACAACAACAAGGACGTCGCCAACAAATTCAACAAGGGCAACAACATCCGCAACGGCGCGCAGAACCGTATGGACTTCCGTGGCCATGACGGCAAGCAGGCGCTTCGTCCTGGCGGCGATGGACGTCCGGGTGGCGGTGATCGTCCGGGCGCTGGCGGCGGCGATCGTCGGCCTGGCGCGGGCGATCGACCCGGTGGCGGTGATCGGCCGGGCGCAAAGGGAGGCGGTGAGCGGAGAGATGCAGGCAACCGTGGCGGCGGCCAGAAGAAAGCCGCGGCCAATCGCGGCGGAGGTGCCCGCCCTGGTGGCGGCGGTGGCAGTGCCTTCGCCGGCAGCGGAGCTGGACGCGGCGCCATGGCGCAGGCGTCACGCGGGCACGCAAGTCTCGGCGGGCACGGTGGTGGTGGAATGCGTATGGGCGGTGGCGGCGGTGGCGGTGCGCGCATGGGCGGCGGGGGTGGTGGACGCGGGGGCGGCGGCGGCGGCGGCGGTCGCGGCGGCGGCGGCGGCGGACGGCGCTCGGATATCGCGCTCAAGCACGACATCAACTTGCTCGGTCAACTCGACAACGGCCTCGGCTTTTATCGCTTCAGCTACAACGGCAGCAATAAGGCCTATGTCGGCGTGATGGCGCAAGAAGTGCAGACCGTCAGGCCGGATGCAGTTGTGCGCGGCAACGACGGATATCTGCGTGTCTTCTACGACAAGCTCGGCTTGGAGTTCATGACGTACAAGCAGTGGATCGCATCCGGTTCGCGGATTCCGTCCACGGCCACCAGCTCGCATTGATAGGTGTTGCCATGACCAAAGCACAGAAAGTTCGTTTCATCAGCAAACTTGCACTGCTGGCGGCAACGGCAACGCTCGCACTCGGAATTGCGTCACTCGCGCAGGCGCAGCAGAGGTTCAACACACCCGACGCTGCCGTCGAAGCGCTCGTCGCCGCCGCAAGAAGCGGCGACCGCAAGAATGTCGTGTCGATACTTGGTCCGGGGTCGCAGGAGATTGTCTCCTCGGGAGATCCTGTGGCGGACGACAATATCAAGCAGGAATTTCTTGCCGCCTATGACGCACAGCATCGATTAGTCGCTGAGTCTGGCAAGCCTTCCGTTCTCGTGATTGGTGTGAACGATTGGCCGTTCCCGATTCCGCTGATGCAGCGCGACGGTCAATGGAATTTCGACACGGCAGCTGGCCGTGAGGAAATTTTGGCACGCCGGATAGGTCGCAACGAACTCGGCGCGATCAAGGCTGCGCTCGCGTTTTATGATGCGCAGAACGAATACGCCGACCTGTTCAAAGACAAGACCGGCCAAGCGGTTTACGCGCAGAAGATTGTCAGCTCACCAGGCAAGAAAGACGGCCTTTACTGGCCCACGGCAGGCAGCGAGCCAGACAGTCCGCTCGGCGAAGCCGTCGCCTCCGCGACACGGCAAGGTTATCGTGTCGGCGCCGGCGAGCCTTATCACGGCTACTATTTCAAGATACTGACAGAACAAGGGCCGAGTGCACCCGGCGGCGCCGTCGATTACGTCGTTCGCGGCAACATGATCGGCGGTTTCGGGCTCGTGGCCTATCCGGCCGAATACGGCAACTCCGGCATCATGACCTTCATCATCAACAATGACGGCGACGTATTCGAAAAGGACCTCGGCCCGAGGACAGGCCGGATCGCCGCGCGCATGAGCGAGTTCAATCCGGATCACACCTGGAGGAAAGTCGTCGACACGGAAAAATGAGCCACTTTCCCACCTCGGCACAGCCGGCAACCCGCGCACGCATCGGCTGAGCTGAGGCGGCCACTAAAAAGCAGGGCCTGGCCATGATCGACATCTTTGCCTGGATCGTTCTTCTTATACTGGTGGCGAGCGCGATCGCGATCTTTTTCATCGCCGGATCACTCCCCGGACACATCGCCAAAAGCCGTGGTCATCCGTGGGCGACCGCGGTCACCGTCGCCGGTTGGGTGACGCTGATCTGCGGCTTCGTCCTGTGGCCGATCGCACTGATCTGGGCCTATGTCGATATACCCGCACCGCGCAAGGCGGAGGCCTCGCGGTGATCGTCGCGATCCTCAACGTTTACCTCGTGATCCTCTTCATCCTCGTGAAGATGAAGATCGTGCCCTTCAACGTGTTCTGGAAGTGCTCGCCTCTCATCGTGCTTTTGCTGTTGATGTTCGGCCTCTTCATCCCGATGGGATGGGGTGCGCCGCAAGGCTCGGCGTTGGTTGTGCGCAATTCGGTGGCGATCGTTCCGAATGTGGCCGGAGAGGTTACCGACGTTCCTGTCGAGGCCAACAAACCGCTCAAGGCGGGTGACGTGCTGTTCAAGATCGATCCCGTCCCCTACCAGTCGCAGGTCGATACGATTGCCGCGCAGCTCAAGTTCGAGGAACTACGGCTGTCACAGATGACGCAATTGCAACAAACCAACTCCGGCCGCGCTTTCGACGTTCAACAACGCCAAGCCGAAGTCGACAAGCTCAAGGGCCAACTTCTTGGAGCAAAATACAACCTCGACCAGACCGTCGTCCTCGCTCCGTCCGACGGTTATGTCACCAATGTCGGGCTGCTCAAGGGCGCGCGCGTGGCAAGCCTGCCGCTCTCACCGGTGATGGCGTTCATCAGCACGACCGAAACGGTTGTCGGCGTCGCGGTCCAGCAGATCTATACGCGCTATATCGAGCCGGGCCAGGAGGTCGAAGTTACATTCAAATTTCTCCCGGGCCAGGTGTTCACTGGAAAGGTCGTCGCGCTGCTGGAAGCGACGTCGACGGGTCAGGTCCTGACGTCCGGCACGGCCGTAGCGCCCAGGCAGGTCACCGCGGCGCCCTTTGCAGTACGGGTCAAGCTGGACGACGCCAAGCTTGCCGCCAGCCTCCCCGCCGGCACAGCCGGTAGTGCGGCGATCTACACCGCGCACATCAAGCCGGCGCACATTATCCGCAAGGTCATCCTGCGGCAGATTGCGATCTTGAACTACGTCAACCCGTTTTGAGAGGCCGTCCAGAGCCCTGGTGCGGCCGAAGACCGCTGACGAAGACCAAGCGGGTGCGCTAGGATTACCGTAATTTGCACCGGATCGAGGTCATGAAAAAAACCTTTCTCGCCGCGCTCGCGCTGGTTTGCGTGACAACTTCGCTGCAGGCGCAACCTGCCCGGGGTGTCTCCGACAGGGATGTCGTCGACGCTTACGAATACATGCTCGGCCGCTGGCTCGTGCTGCGGCAGGAAAACCTCGATTTCAAGGAAGGCTTCAAGTGGAACCAGATCATCCACCGCGAGCCTGGCGGCGTTGATTGGGCCAATCCGAATCTCGACGTTATCTACAGTGAGGCCTGGGTCGCCGTCGACGACAAGAGCTGCACGTTGATCGAGCTTCCGGAAATCAAGGGACGCTATTTCACGGTGCAGGCGCTCAACGGCTGGGGCGAAGTTTCAGCCAACATCAACGAGCGCAACTTTCCCAAACACCCGTCCGGCAAATTCGCGTTCTGCCTGAAAGGCGCCAAAGGCATAACGCTTCCGAAGGGCACGCAACGAGTCGACCTTCCCAGCAAGAAGTCGCGCATCTTGATGCGCATTGAACTTGGCGCCAATCCGGCGGATGCAATTGCCTTGCAGAAAAAGGTCACGATGAAGGCCACCGGATCTCCCGTGATCGATCCGATAGTGGTGCAACTGGATTTTCCGAACAGCAAGTTGCCCGGGGTCGAGGGATTCGACAAAATTGACGAGGTTCTCGCGAGCGAAGCCGGACCTCAACGTCGGCATGATCGATGTCCGGGAAAGGGCGCGCGCGGTAGCAAAGGCGGCGGCCGATCCCGCGCAGCGGACACGGATTGACGAAGTGATCCGCAAATATGCGATCCCTGCATTCCAGGGTGACGTCCAGAAAATGGGCAAGATCGTGAACGGTTGGACTCGTCCTCGCTTCGTCGGCAACTATCGGACCGACTACACGATGCGAAGCGTCGCCAACTACGCCGGCATTTGGGCAAACACCAGCAAGGAAGCGGTCTATTTCGCCGGCCTGGGTCTCGACGGCGGCCAGACTTATACGCAGACCTATCCCAAAGAAGCGTTGCCGCTGTCGAAGACGCGCTATTTTTGGTCGGTCATCGCAGTCGATACCGCGGACTACAAGGTCATTCCCAATCAGCTCAACCGTTATCTGCTCAACAAGCAATCACCTCTGAAACTGAACGATGACGGCTCGCTCACGCTGGTCTTTGGTCCGAAACTGCCCGACGACATTCCCGAGTCAAATTGGCTGCCTACGCCGAACGGCAAAAAATACAACCTCACCTACCGGTTCTACGGCCCAACGAAGGACGTCGCTGACGGCACGTACTTTCCTCCGCCGCTGGTGCGCATCAGCGAAACGCAGACCGAGAAATTCATCCGCAGCCTGAAAAAATGCGAAGCAGTGACCTCGAGAGCTAACGGAGAAAAGATGAGCAGAGCGCTTCTCGTTGGCCTCCTGCTGGCTTGCGGCATTTCAACCGTGGCGCACAGGCGCAGTCACCGGCCGGCAGTGCCGTGACCGTCACCGCCGACAACTTCAATCGCGCCGAAACTGACATGTATTTCGCGCAGCTCGTGAAACGCGGAGCGTTCGGCAAATTCGTCCACGTTCGCGAGTTGCCGGTTGAAGGCATCGGCGTAAGGCCAAACCGGGACATGCTCTATTCTGAAGCGGTGTTCGACCTCGACGCCGGCCCTGTGAAAATCACGTTGCCCAAGGCGGGCAAACGCTTCATGTCCATTACGGCCATCAACGAAAACCACTACGTTTTCGAGGTCGCCTATGGCCCCGGCAATTACACCTACAACAGAGGCGAAGTCGGCACGCGTTATCTTTTCGTGGCGCTGAGAATATTGGCCGATCCCGCCGATCCGCAGGACATGAAACAGGCGCAGGCTTTGCAAGACGCTGTCATCGTCAAACAGAAGGCTGCGGGTCGATTTGAGGTTACGAACTGGGATCCTGTGAGCCAGAAGAAAGTGCGGGATCTGCTTCTGGCACTGAACACGACGCTGCCCGACCTGCAGAGAGCATTCGGCACCAAAACCCAGGTTGACGGTGTCCGCCACCTGATCGCCACCGCATCGGCCTGGGGCGGCAATCCCGAGAAAGGACGTCCTCTACCTGAACGTCACGCCGAGCAAGAACGACGGTACCGCCGTCTACAAGCTTACCGTTCCGGCCAAGGTGCCGGTCGATGCGTTCTGGTCAGTCACCGTCTACGATGCCAACGGTCGCTTCCAGAAAAACCCCTACAACGCCTATTCGGTCAACAGCCTCACCGCCACGAAAAGCGATGACGGCTCTGCTGCCATCCAGTTCGGCGGATGCGACGGAAAGATCCAGAATTGCCTACCCACCATGAAGGACTGGAATTACATGGTGCGGCTCTATCGGCCGCGCGATGAAATGCTGAACGGCAAATGGAAATTTCCGCAGGCGCAACTGGCAAACTGACTCGAGCCTGGTGCGGTGCAGCCATTCTACGGCGCTAGCCGTGATGTGCGACCCCAAGTTCCTCTTCACCGCGATCGAGGATCAGCGGCACTATAAGATCCTCTTCGTCGTCGAGATGCCGGATCAGGCCTTTGAGTAGCACCGCGCTCGCGTCCGCGTAGCCATCGCTGCAGCGGCGCAGCGTATCGGTGTCGCCTCGCAACGCCTGCAAGAGCGCGTTGGCAGTCTCAGCGGTCCGCGCCATATCGCCATGAATGTGGTGATGGTCGCCTTCCAGCACGTCAAATCCGATGGCCAACCGCGCATCCGCGGCGCGGAAGATCGGGAAATAGTGAAAGTCCTCGATCTGATGGTGAACGTTGAGCTGGTCCAGAATGAACTGCAGCCGCGGTGCGAATTGGCGCGCGAACTCCATCGGCGGAAGATTGCCGGCTCGAAACTGCTCGGTGACCTGTTCAATCGTTCCCGACAATTCGCGAAACATGGCGTGCCGCGATAGCCAGAAACGAGCCATCTCGCCTAGATTGGCGTGGGCGTCCCATTTCTCGCGCGGATAGCGATCGAGCAGCACGCGCATGTCTTCCGGCCAACCGCTGCGGCGGGCCAAGGCAAGTGCTTCGATCTCGGTGGAATGAGCTCGTTCGATGGTCACAGGGGCGTACATAGCCATTGCGCGCGCGAATGCGAAGGGCAATCTTGCGTCGCATGAATGCGCCCACCACTGTCGCCCGTCTTTCCTGCGACGAACCGACCGCCCGCCGTCTTGCAGCTTTTCTTGGCGAAAGCCTCGACGCCGTGGATGCGGCCTGCGCCGCCTTCGAAGACGATGCCGGACGCTGGCAGGTGGCGGTTCATTTCCGCAATGCGCCCGACGAAGGCGGATTGCGCGACCTGGTCAAGCTCGCGGCCGGCAAAGCCGCGGCAGACGCGCTCAGCATCGAGCGGATCCCCGCCAGCGACTGGGTGGCGCAAAGCCTTGCCGGGCTAAAGCCCGTGCGCGCCGGACGCTTCGTCGTTCATGGCGCACATGACCGGGCCAATCTGAGAGCAAACGATATCGGAATCGAGATCGAGGCCGCCCTCGCCTTCGGCACCGGTCACCATGGGACGACCCGCGGCTGTCTCCTCGCGCTCGATCAACTGACGAAACGCCGGCGCGCGCACAACGCGCTGGACATCGGCACCGGCACAGGCGTGCTTGCAATCGCGGCGGCACGATTGCTGCGAACGCGTGCTATCGGCGGAGACATCGACCCGGTCGCCGTGCACGCTGCTCGAGCCAACGCCAGGCTGAACCACGCGGCATCGATGATCACCTTCGTTCGTGCTGCCGGTGTCCGCGCGCAAGCCATTTGCGCCCGCGGCCCCTACGATCTGATATTCGCCAACATTCTGATGGGGCCGCTGACAAAGCTCGCAGTGCCGGTGCGCAGACTCGCCGCGCCTGGAGCGCATGTCCTGTTGTCCGGCCTGCTGCCTTCCCACGCCAACACCATCGTCGGCATCTATAGCGCGCAGGGTCTAGTGCTAGAACGGCGGATCATACTTGAGGGCTGGGCTACGTTGGTGATGCGACGGCCGGTCCGCCCGAGATAGAGGCCACAAAACAAAACCGCCCCGGGCGGGGACACCGGGGCGGCTTCGCGGGCAAAGCGGCTGTTGTCAGCCGCTGAACGGCGTCTTGTCGACGGTATTGATCAACCGATTGCCGCGTTCGTCGAACGTGTACGACAGCAGGTGCGCGTGCCTGGAAATTTCGCGATGGACGCTCTGCAGACGCGACTCTACGAGCGCATCCATCAAGCGGGCGAACAGACCTTTGCGCGGCGCAGCGGCTTTCGCGCGCTCAGCGATCTTGGCGGTGGGAATTCGGTGAGTGCCATAGGTGACGGCAACCATTGTATGTCTCCTTCTCAAATCACAGTATCGGCAAACAGTTTTGCTTCCGACTATTGCACTGCAATATAGGCCTGAGTCGGCCTTCGGCCACGCGCAACCCTGCATGGTTGCTGTGTAAATCCAGCATGAATCGGTTCGTCACCTGCCGTGATTGATGGCATCGATGCACCATATTGATGCATCGCACAAATCCGGATTTCTGCGACCGATTTGCGGCCAAAATAGCCACTTTTTGCGGAGGGAATTTTCACAATCTTCGGGCAGCGTTGTCCAAATCACGTGCGGCGGTTACGCATGCCTGCATTGCTAGGCTGGCGTGGCGCGCTAGAGTCAATTTTCATGTTCGAAGCCCGCTTTCAATCATTTGACGATTCCAGCGAACGCGCGCAAAGCGCGGCGCGCGTTGCCGAATTGCGCGGCGAGCTCAAGCGGCGCGGCCTCGACGGCTTTGTGATACCGCGCGCCGATCGACAACAGAACGAGTATCTGCCGCCAAGCGAAGAGCGGCTGGCTTGGCTGACGGGATTTACCGGCTCGGCGGGCGCTGCGGTTGTTTTGACCGACCGCGCGGCGCTGTTCGTCGACGGTCGCTACTCGGTGCAGGCAAGGACACAGGTCGACGGCAAGATTTTCTCGATCGAGCATCTTGTGGAGCATCCGCCCGAGCAGTGGCTCGAAGAGAATCTGAGCAAAGGTGCGAAACTTGGCTACGACCCCTGGCTCCACACCAGCGAGCAGGTGGAAAAACTGCGCAAGGCCTGCGCCAGCGCTGGCGCGGAATTGATTGCGGTCGACAGCAATCCTATCGACGCATTGTGGCGCGACCGCCCTGCTCCGCCTGCCGGTGCTGCAACTTTGCGGGAACTCAAACTCGCCGGTGAGACTGCACCCGACAAGCTCAAACGCATTCGCACCGAGCTGAAGAAACTCCGCACCGAGGCACTGCTTGTCTCGGATCCACAAAATGTCGCCTGGGCTTTCAACATCCGTGGCGCGGATGTAACGCACACACCATTGGCCCTTGCTTTTGCCCTGATCCCGCAAGACGGGCGGCCATCGATCTATATCGAGACGGCCAAGCTCAACAATCAGGTGCGTCACGCGCTCGAAGAATTCACCGATGTCCGCGCGCCGGAAGACCTCACGCACGATCTCGGCAGACTGAACAGCAAGACGGTCCGGCTCGACCAGGCAAGCGCGTCAGATGCTCTGACACGTTTGCTCACAGACAATGGCGGTAACCCCCAGCGGGGCGCCGACCCGATCGCCTTGCTGAAAGCAACGAAGAATCACGCCGAGATCGTCGGCAGCCGCGCAGCACACAAGCGCGATGGTGTCGCGATGGCACGTTTTCTTGCGTGGTTCGACAAGGAGGCGCCGTCCGGCAAGCTCACCGAGATCGATGCAGTGGCCGCGCTGGAGAGCTTCCGCCGCGACACCGGAGCGCTCAAGGACATTTCCTTTCCGACTATCGCCGGCGCCGGACCGAATGGTGCAATTGTCCACTACCGTGTGACGCGCGCGTCCAACCGGCGCATCGGCACGAACGATTTGTTTCTGATCGATTCCGGCGCTCAATATGAGGACGGCACGACCGATATAACGCGCACCGTCATTGTCGGTGAGCCGAGCGAAGAAATGCGCGATCGCTTCACACGAGTGCTTAAAGGCCATATCGCGATTGCGACCGCGGTTTTCCCGGAAAACACCAGCGGCGCCCAACTCGACCCGCTGGCGCGCACCGCGCTGTGGCAGGCCGGGCTCGATTTCGACCATGGTACCGGACATGGCGTCGGCAGCTATCTCTCGGTGCACGAGGGTCCGGCGCGGATATCGAAATTAGGGACCGTCGCGCTCCGGCGCGGGATGATTCTGTCGAACGAGCCCGGCTACTATAAAACGGCCGCCTACGGCATTCGCATCGAAACCCTGGTTCTTGTGATCGCTGCGCCCGAGCCGGTTGGCGCCGAAAAGCCCCTCAATGCCTTCGAGACACTGACGCTCGCGCCGATCGACCGGCGCCTGATCGAAACGCGGATGCTGACGACGAAGGAACGCGTTTGGCTCGATAGCTACCACGCACGCGTGCACGAAGTCATCGGACCGTTGGTCGATAAGCCAACCCGAGCCTGGCTCACCGCATCGACACGGTCGCTGTCGTCATAAATGATCCTCAGCCACTGATCAGTTTCAACCACTCGAGCATGCGGACGATCAAGCAATTGTAATTGCTTTCGAATGCTACAATTGCCTCGGACCGATGCCGCCGAAAGGAAGCTGATCGCGACTGTAATCTGAACAGTATTTACTGTCCTTGGCCTTGCACTGCGCATGTCCGCTATTGACCCAAAGTGGTCATGGGCTTGTGTGCCTGCGTTAGATCCGGACGTCGAACGGTCCCTCGCATCTAGACTTACGGAGGAGCCAGCAAATCGCTATCATTCAAGAAAATTTAAAACGCTTTAGGAGAACTCGAAAGCACTCTAGGGGGAAAACCATGTCCGAGATTGAGCGGCGCGCTCTCATGAAGGGCGCGGCACTAAGTGCGCTCGTATTCACGGCGGGCGGTGCCAAGGTTTTGCTCTCACCGCGCCAGGCCCGGGCGCAGAATATTGCGTTCAAAACGCTAACGCCGGAACAGGTTGAAACACTGGAGGCTATGGGCGAAACGCTAGTGCCCGGCTCGAAACAGGCTGGGATCTCGCACTTCGTCGATCAGCAGCTTTCGATCCCGCCCGGCGAGGCTCTACTCGAAGCGCGTATTCTAAACGTTCGGCCGCCTTATGCGAATTTCTATCGCGCCGCGCTAGGCGCCGTGGATAAGGCAAGCAAGGCGCACAACAGCGACCGTGGCTTTGCCCAACTCAAGGACGATGAACGGTCCGCCTTCGTCGATTTGATGCGCCAGAATAAGATCGACGGCTGGCAAGGTCCCACCGGTCCCTTCGTCTACCTCATATTACGCAGCGATGCCGTCGACGTCGTCTACGGCACGGTGGAAGGCTATGCGGCGCTCGGCATTCCTTACATGCCCCACATTGCGCCTGAGAAGAGGTGGTGACATGGCCAACGAAAAAATCGATGTCGTCATCGTCGGCGCGGGCGCTTCGGGAACTTTGTACGCCTCGGTGCTGGCCAAGGCCGGCAAGAAGGTCGTGTTGTTGGAATCTGGACCCGACTGGCAGCTCAGCGATCTAATCAGTTCGGATTTTTGGGGTCGGCGGGTCAAACCAGCCGGCATTCCGTTTCTGCTCGAGGGCAAGAATCCCTACGGCTACGCCTATCAGGCCGGCTGGGGTGTTGGCGGTGCGGCGCTGCACTATTTCGCGAATTTCCCGCGCTACATGCCGAACGACTTCAAGGTTAAGAGCGAACACAATCGCGGCCTCGACTGGCCGATCTCGTATTCGGACATCGCGCCCTATTATGACAAGGTTGCGGCAGAGATTGGCGTGTCGGGCGACGCCAAGGCTGAGGAAATTTGGCGGCCGAAGGGTGAACCCTATCCGATGCCGCCAATGAAGACCTTTCGCAATGGTGATGTTTGGAAGAAGGGCTGCGAAGCGGCCGGCATCCGCATGGTGCCGGCGGCGGTCGGCATGAACTCGACCGAATTCAAGGGCCGGCCGGCCTGCATCTATGACGGCTGGTGCCATGTCGGTTGCCCGATCGGCGCGCTGGCCAATCCGCAAGTCACCTATCTTGCGGACGCCAAGAAAGCGGGCGCCGAGGTGCGGGCGCTGTCGACCGTCACACGCGTGTTGACCAATCCAGCGGGCACCAAGGTGACGGGCGTCGAATATTACGACGCCAAAAGAGAAAAGCAGGTGCAGGAGGCAAGCGTCGTCGTACTTGCCGCATGGTCAGCGCAGAATCCGCGTCTGATGATGATCTCGGCGACCGACAAGCACCCAAAAGGCCTCGCCAATTCAGGCGGCCTGCTGGGCAAATACATGATGGCACACTACGCTTCGGGCACCTGGGCGCTGTTCGACGAAGACGTCGAAAATCACATGGGCACCGTCGGCGCGCAATACATGTCGTACGATCGCTACGACAAGACCAGCAAGAAGGACGCCTTCGGCAGCACCTTTATTGTCGCCGGCACCGCGCTTAAGACCAGCGACCTCGGCGGCTTCGCCAATGCGCGGCTGGATTTATTCGGGCCCAAGCTCACCGATTTCATGAAGCGGGCCAAGCGTGGCATCACCCGCTTGACCGCCTTCGGTGAGGAAATGCCGAATGTTGAAAACCGCATCGAGCTCGCTGACGGCAAGGACGAGTTTGGCATGCCGCTCGCCAAGATCGTTCACAGCTTTGATCAGGATGCTGTCGCGCTGTGGAACGCCAATTTCGAGGAAGGGCTGACAATCGCCAAGGCCACCGGTGCCAAGGAATTCTGGTCGGCACGCGGCAATCAGCCGACCATTCATTTGTTCGGCGGCACAATTATGGGCACTAGCGCCGGCAACTCGATTACCGACAGCTACGGGCAAACCCACGAGATCAGCAATCTGTGGGTTGCCGGCCCCGGCCTATTTCCGACTGAAGGCGCGTCGAACCCGACTTTCACGATTTTTGCAGTGTCGCAACGCGGGGCTGAGCATCTAGTTTCGAAGTGGGGCACGATCGCTGGGTAATTGCAGTCTATGCAATTATGCCGAAGTGGATGCCGCGGTCGATGTCCGCTATTGGCACAAAGTGGACATTCAGGCGCCGCCGATCAATGTCCGCTTTCAGGGGTAAAGCGACCCGCGTCGGGTACTAAGACCGTTTCTTATTTGCAGAACGGAACTTGAGCCCTATCACGAGGCCCATCACTACAATCGCTGCAACCAAAACGATCAGAAAGGTAGTGGTGTCGAGAACCATGGGCGACCTTTTTCAATGCCCGCACCATGCGCTCATTCAAGCTATTCGCCTAGCGCGCGGAAACTCAAAAACTCAAATAGGCACCGCCCCCTCTGACGAGGCGATCGAATGAATGATGGATGTCCGCTTTTGACCCACAGCAGACATCGCGAGTTGCACCGCACACGTCCGCTTTTGGGAGTTAAGCGGACATGGGTCTTTTGCGGCGTGAATGTCCGCTAATGTCCCAAAGCGGACGTGGCATCGCGGCCCAATTGGGCTTTGATGGCGCAATGATTACTTCGTGACCATGAGTCTGGCTGATGGAGGCGCCTCGCCGGGAGCTGCCGGCGAAATGGCGAACGTGAGCCAAGCGTTCCAGCCATCGGGCCTGTTCTGCGCGGCAAATTCTCCATAGCCCTTGAGGTTCAGGTATCCCTGCCATTCTCTGCTGATCGGAATGATATAGCCGATCTGTGGTCCAACGCCGACCACGCGCGACTCAAAGCACCCAACGCGATCGCCCGAGCCGCTGTCGCAGGAAAGCTGCTGGTACCAATAGCCAACAAGTCCGACCTGCCACTGCTTGGTCAGGAATTGCGATGCACCCCAATCCAGATGCATATCGACGCCGTTCTGATAATTCGTATTCCTGTTTTCAAGGTTGTAAGTGAAGCCAAGTGTCGCGGAAAATTCGCGTCCGGTCTTCGGGTCGAAGTAAGTATAGGCACCGCCAGCATCGATTGCGTTGTGCCCTATACCGACATTGGCAATCGACTGTGAGTGGTATAGCCCGGTCGTCAGATTTCCCGTCGCGTAGGTCATGAAATTATGGACGCCAAAATTCCAGCGCAGCGACGCCATAGGGAGAATATCGCCGAAACCGGTGGCCGTTTCTGTCAGGCTGCGCCCAATCGCAAATCCCGGGCCGCCCAAGCCCAGGTTGCCCATTATCGTCGCGTCGACGCTGCTTTGAATTCGTCCATAAGCGAACGCGGTGGAGAAGTTGAACTGGCCGCCGAAGACGGGAGTCGCAAACGTGTAGCCGGGTATCGCGAAATACAATGGCGCAGCACTACCGTGAACGTTTGCATTCAAGTTTCCGTTGAAGTTTACATTGATGTTGCCGAGTGGCACCTGCTTCGCGAATGCAACGTTGCCGCCGGCAGACACCTGCGAACCATACATAATATTGGCCAATGAAAATCCGGGTACCTGCGGCGCGGCGGCCAGACTGCCGAAGAAACCCGGCAGCCAGAAACTCACGCCACCTTCATCAGCGAGAGAACTAGTAGCGGTGGACAGGACGATGGTTCCTGCAAGTGGAGCCGCAATGACGCTGGCAGCCACTTTCAACCGAACAAACGACCAAAGCTTTTTAGTAAAAACCCAGAAGGGAGCGTTCCCCGACACCCTCATTAATTGCCCCTAAAGTATGAATTTCTCTCGTGCACTCTTAATCCTATCCGACTGCAGAAGGCGGACTATGCATGAGTTCGTGGCCAAGATGAATCTTATGAAGGTGTGGCCTTCCAGTCACAAATGCGATTGTGGAAAGGTATTCCTGTAGAACAGTGGGTCAGCAACTCCTGCTTCGAAATATCATTTCGAAGGCGACGGCCAATCAGGCACTGGCAGCCCACACAACTTTATCAGTGA